>JAUYQR010000003.1 GCA_030697175.1 Paracoccaceae bacterium
AATCCTTCTGGTGCGCGAAACGCGACAACCGTATCCTTCGTCATGTGGCATATCCTTTTCTCTGCGAGAACTGCGGCGCGTCAACAACGCCTTGATATGCCACCCAATCCCCCCGTCACCAACTTTCAGCTATAGC
This sequence comes from Paracoccaceae bacterium, assembly GCA_030697175.1. GTDB lineage: Bacteria > Pseudomonadota > Alphaproteobacteria > Rhodobacterales > Rhodobacteraceae > JAUYQR01. The sequence continues at coordinate 137 of JAUYQR010000003.1, forward strand.
TCTCCCAATTATGCGCATGATCCGTCTCCCATATCCGATGCAGGTTCAGATGGTTTGCACAAGTGGCCGCGCAGGGACTTGCGCCAGATCAATTTGATAATTTTCGGGTGGCTGGTCTCCGTCCAAACCCGACGGATCCATGACCGTTCCGTCCCGCATGGCTGCCCCGGGAGCAGACGCGCGGGGTAGGGCATTCGCGAGCAAGTGCCGCCAGTTCAGAACAACAGCTTGTAGACGTTCCCGTTCGTGTCGGTCGCGGTGCCGGTGCCGCTGGAGGTGCCCGAGCCGATGATGAAGGTGCCTTGCACGCGGGTGCCGTCGTCGCAGACGGCGTAGATCTCGCCGTTGTTGACGCCTGCGACGGTTGCGACCTCGGAGCCGACCTCGCCGCCGGTCTTGCGCCAGGTCAGCGACATGCCGCGCGAGCTGGAGACGGTGCGCGGGGTCAGCGACGACCATGTGCCCTGGCAATCTACGCGTTCCGGAAGTTGGAAAGACAGCGAGCCGGAGGTGCCGCTGGCGTTCCTTGCCGTCGCCTCGATCACGAGGGTCGGATCGGTTTCGGCGATGCTGCCCTTCAACGGGTAAAGCTGCATGCTGGCCGTGTTGCTGACGCAGCCGCCGAGAGCCACAAGTCCAGCGAGGGCGATTAGGCAGGTGCGCACGTCGGATTACCCTTGGTTCAACATCGAAGGAAAGGGAGGTTGGCTGGGGCGCCAGGATTCGAACCTGGGAATGGCGGTACCAAAAACCGCTGCCTTACCACTTGGCGACGCCCCAACCGTGCCGGGGTGTTTAGCGGCTGCCCCATGAGGGTGCAAGGGGGTCGGGTGCGATTTTATGCGTCGCTTGCCGGGACGGAGCGGGGCGGCTAGACGGACGCATGGACTGGGACGTGATCATCCTTGGGGCGGGTGCGGCGGGCATGATGGCCGCGATCGAGGCCGGGCGGCGCGGACGCCGGGTGCTGGTCATCGACCATGCCAAGGCGCCAGGCGAAAAGATCCGCATCTCGGGTGGGGGGCGGTGCAATTTCACCAACCTCGGCATCGCGCCGGAGCGGTTCCTGTCGAAGAATCCGCGCTTTGCGCTGTCGGCGCTGAAGCGGTTCACGCAATGGGATTTCATCGCGCGGATGGATGCGGCGGGGATTGCGTGGCACGAAAAAGCGCTGGGGCAGCTATTCTGCGACGGGTCGGCCACGCAGGTCGTGTCGATGCTGGTGCGCGACATGGAACGGGCCGGGGTGACGCTGTGGCTGGGCTGCGGGGTTGCAGGGGTCAGCCGGGCAGACAAGGGCTTTCGGGTAGACACGGCGCGGGGCGGGCAGGTGGCCGCGTCGGTGGTGGTGGCGACGGGCGGCAAGTCGATCCCGAAGATGGGGGCGACGGGGTTCGGCTATCAGGTTGCGGAACGCTTCGGACTGCCGCTTGTCGAAACGCGGCCGGGGTTGGTTCCGCTGACATTTGCCGAGCAGGAACTTTCGTGGATGCAGCCCTTGGCCGGGGTGGCGGTCGACGCGCGGGTGGTGTGCGGGCGGCAGGGGTTCGACGAGGCGGTGTTGTTCACACACCGGGGGCTGTCGGGGCCGGCGGTGCTGCAAATCTCGAGCTACTGGCGTGAGGGCGAGGCGATTTCGGTGAACCTCGCGCCAGGACGGGACATGGCGGCGGAGTTGCGGGCGGCGAAGGCGGCGGCGGGGCGGGAGGTATTGCGCACCGCGCTGGGGCGGGTGGTGCCGGAGCGGTTGGCGCGGCATCTGGAGGAGGTGTCGGGAGTGACCGGGCCGTTGGCGGAGGTGCCGGGGGCGAGCCTTGAGCGGGTCGCCGCGCTGGTCAGCGACTGGCGGTTGATGCCGGTCGGGTCGGAGGGCTACCGGACGGCGGAGGTGACGCTGGGCGGGGTGGATACCGACGCGCTGGATGGGCGGACGATGGCGGCGAAGGCGGTGCCGGGGCTTTACTTCGTGGGCGAGGTGGTGGACGTGACCGGCTGGCTCGGAGGCTACAACTTCCAGTGGGCGTGGTCGTCGGGCTGGGCCGCGGGACAGGTGGTGTGACGTTTGTCCCACGGTGGGACATGTTGTCGTGTCAATTATATCAATGGCTTCTGCAGCCTGATTCAAGAAGCCTTAACCCTTGCGGGCCGCGTCGATGGCGGCGACGTCGATCTTTTGCATGGTCATCATCGCCGCGAACGCGCGTTTCGCCTCGTCTCCTCCGGCGGCGAGGGCGTCGGTCAGGGTGCGCGGCGTGATCTGCCACGACAGGCCCCAGCGATCCTTGCACCAGCCGCAATCGCTTTCGCGCCCGCCGTTGCTGACGATGGCGTTCCAGAGGCGGTCGGTTTCGGCCTGATCGTCAGTGGCGATCTGGACCGAAAACGCCTCGGTCTGCGGAAACACCGGGCCGCCATTCAGGCCGAGACAGGGAATGCCCGCAACGGTGAATTCGACGGTCAGCACATCGCCCGCCTTGCCGGAGGGATAGTCACCCGGCGCGCGGTGGACGGCGTGGACCGCACTGTCGGGGAAGGTTTCGGCGTAAAAGCGGGCGGCGGCCTCGGCTTCGGTGTCGAACCAGAGGCAAATGGTGGCTTTTGGAGCGGGCATCACGACCTCCGTTTGCGGCGCGTGGAAACAACGGCGCGGGTGGGCAGCGGTTCCCTCAGACGCGCAGGGGATCGGCCTTGGCAAGCCGGTCGAAGGCCATCAGGCTGACCACCAGCGCCGGCATCTGGTCGAGCGGGATCATGTTCGGGCCGTCGGAAGGTGCGGTGTCGGGCGCTTCGTGGGTTTCGATGAACACGCCGGCGATCCCGACCGACACGGCGCAGCGCGCCATGACGGGGGCAAACTCGCGCTGTCCGCCCGAGCTTGAGCCCTGCCCGCCGGGTTGCTGCACGGAATGGGTGGCATCCATGATCACAGGGTAGCCGGTCCGCGCCATGATCGGCAGCGAGCGCATGTCGGCTACAAGGGTGTTGTAGCCGAAACTGGCGCCGCGCTCGGTGAGCAGGATGCGGCTATTGCCGGTGGAGGCGACCTTTTCAGCGACGTTGGCCATATCCCACGGCGCGAGGAACTGGCCTTTCTTGATGTTGACCACCGCGCCGGTTTCGCCTGCGGTCAGCAGAAGATCGGTCTGGCGGCACAGGAAGGCGGGGATCTGGATCACGTCGACGACGGTGGCCGCCTCGCGCGCCTGGGCGGCATCGTGGATGTCGGTCAGCACCGGCATCCCCATTGCGCGGATCGCGGCGAGAACCTTGAGCCCCGCCTCCATCCCGAGGCCGCGGCGGCCCTTCAGCGATGTGCGGTTCGCCTTGTCATAGCTGGCCTTGAACACGAACTGCGCGCCCGCAGCCTTGCACGCCTCGGCCATCCGGCCCGCGATCATCTGGGCGTGGTCGAGGCTTTCAAGCTGGCATGGCCCGGCAATCACCAGAAGCGGACGGTCGTTGCCGACCGTCAGCGCGCCGATCTTTACATCAGTCATGGTGTCCTCAAGCAGAGACCTGTTCCCGCAGGATCGCGGCGGTCATCGAGACCATGAGGTAAATGCCAAGCATGATCAACATCGTGACCAGCGTATTCTCGAAGGCGCGGGGATAGGCCGGTTCGTCGGTGACGGTGGGGCTGACCGACAGCGACAGATAGCGCACCTGCCGGTTGGCCTCGGTGCGCGACACCTCCATCGCGGTCAGCGACTGGGCGAGGATCATCTGGCGGGTCTTGACGTCCGCTTCGGCCACCAGAAGTTCACCCTGCACGCGGGCGAGGCTTTCGGTTTCGGCGCTGCCTTCGGTCATCTGGGCGCGCAGATCGGCGATCTGCGCCTCGAGCGTGGTGACGCGGCGTTTCACCGGGTCCATCCGCGCCTGATTGGGCGAGGCGTTGGATTCCATCTGCGCCAGCGCAAGGCGGTCTTGCATGAGCTGGCCTTCTAGCGTGCTGATCTGGCCGGTGATCATCGCCACTTCAGTGGCCGAGGACAGCATCTTGAATTTTTCCTGCAACGCGATGAGGTTCATCTGCGACTGCTGCAGTTCCTGTTCCGCCGTCCCGTAGCTTTTGAGCGCGTCGCGCATCTGGTCTTCGCGCAGGCGTTGGGTCAGGTGGTCGACCTGTTCTTCGGCATAGGAAATGAGCTGGCTGGACCACGCGGCCGCAAGCGCCGGATCGGCGGCGACCACCTCCATCTTGATGATGCCTTCGGTCGGGTCGTAGGCGATCTTGACGAATTTCTTGTAGACCTTGTAGGCGGCCTCGGTCGTGGCGTCGGCGGCGAGGCGTTGCAGCGGGTCGATCGCGGGGGATTTGAAATGATCCTTGAAGCCCACGTCGGAATCGAGCCGCAGCATCGCGTCGCGCGATTGCAGATAGCCCTGCACGGCGATGCTGTCCTGCGAGGTGGCAAGGGCGGTGCCGGAAAACAGGCTGCTGAACCCGGCGGCGGCGGCGGGACCGGCCTGCTGGATCACGAATTCCGACTTGGTGGCGTAAAGCGGCGTGGCGACGCGGTAGTAATACCAGCCGGCGACGATGGTGGGCAACAGCACGAAGACGAACATCCGCGCGCAAAGCAGCGCCAGTTTGCGGCGGCGGCGGCGGGCGATATCCTGCTGCATGCGCAGGATTTCGGCGGCCTGGTTGACCTCGGCCCGCTGGTCGGGGGTGGGCAGGCGGATCGGCTGCACGTTCTGCGGCAGGCGCACGCCGTCACCGGGCAGGGCGGTCAGCGCACGGCTGCCGGCGGGGTTTGGGGCGGTGTCGTTGGCGGTGTCGTTGGCGGCGGGCGGAGGCGGCGTGGCGGCCTTCGGCTTGATCATGTCCAGCATCGAGGCGCGTTTGAACGGGTCGATCCCGGCGGCGCGCAACAGGCGGACAGCATCAAGATCGGACATCGGCTGCAGGTTCTGGCTTTGCGCCATGCGCCGGGCGGTGCGCAACTGCCGCCCGGTCAACCCCTCGGCGGCGATGGCGGCAAGCGTGGCCTCGACCTCCGGATCGACGCGGGGCACCTTGGTCACCGACACGGTGCCGGTCTGGGCGGCGGGAACCGCGCGCGGGGTGGCGGTCGGGAACACGGTGTCGCCAAAGCCGTCCTGGTGGTTGTCAAACAGCATCTCGCCCGTCACCTGCGGCGCGCGCGGCGGCGGCACCGGATCGGTGCGGCGGATGTGAAAGCGGCTGGCCTTAGGTTTGGTAGTCATAGAGGCGCTTCGCTTCTTCTAGGGTTTCGAACTGGTGCAGGCGGCCGTTCTTCAGGACGGCGGCGGTGCGGCAGAATTTCTCGAGCGTCTGGGCCTGGTGCGAGACGATGACGACGGTGGCGTTTTGCAACCGCTCCTTCAGGATGTTGCCGGCCTTGCGGTTGAATTCGGCATCCGAGGAGGCGGGCATGCCTTCGTCGATCAGGTAGATGTCGAATTCTATCGAGAGGAGGAGCGCGAAGGAAAACCGCGCCCGCATTCCGGAGGAATAGGTGGCGAGCGGCATTTCGAAGTATTCGCCAAGGCCGCAGACCCAGCGGCAGAAACTTTCGACATAGTCGGGGTCGAGGCCGTAAAGCCGCGCGATGTAGCGGCAGTTTTCATGCGCGGTGTGCTTGCCGTTGACGCCGCCCATGAAGCCGAGCGGGAACGACACGCGCGAGGTCTTGAGGATGCGGCCTTCGTCGGGTTTTTCGAGCCCCGCCATCATGTTGATCAGCGTGGTCTTGCCCGCGCCGTTCGGGGCAAGGATGCCGAGCGAATTGCCAAGCTCAACCCGAAAGGACGCGCGATCAAGGATCACCTTGCGCTGCGTTCCGGTCCAGAAGGATTTTGACACACCCTGAAACTCGATCATGTCTGTCCCTTGCGGCACCGCGACAGGTGATGCCCCGACCCGGTGCTAATGCCATATCGTTAACATCCCGTCTCTGATCTTGGAAGCGATGCGAGCGGGATGGGGCGTTTGGATCACCCCGGTGGCATCCGCGCATCGGTGGGGCGCAGGCGGCGGGCGAGAACAATCGCGGCCGGGCCGGCAAGAAGGCTGATGGCAAGGCCAAGGCGGGCTGCTTCCTGCATCGCGCCACCGGGAAGAGCCAGATCGAGCGTCAGGATCGGCACGGTGAAGCCCATGCCCATGATGACCGCGATGACGATCAGATCGCGCAAGCCCACCCCATCGGGCAGACGCAGGCGCAGCACAAAGGCCAGACCCACGCCACCGATCAGCATGCCCAGCGGACGACCGATCCAGACCGAGGCGAGGAGTGTCACGGTGGTTGGCGCGAAGGCGTGCAGGTCGACGCCGCCGCGGGTGAGCCCGAAAGCGAAGAGGACGACGGTCATCGGGCGCACCAAGCCCTGCGCGAGCCGGTTCAGCGGATCACGGAGGTAGGCCTCGGCCTCGGCGAAGAGGCCGAAGGTGCGGTCGGCATGGGCGACGGCGGGGATCACCGGCAGGAGGCCAAGCGCGGGCGGCAGGCCGGAGGCGGCAACCCCGATCCAGGACACAAGCCCCGCAAGCGCGTAGGGCCACAGCAGGAGCGTGGCGCGGCGGCGGCGTTCGCCCGCGTCAGGTGGCGGGTGGCGACCGTAGAGCGCCCAGACGCCGACCGAGGCGGCCACGGGCAGCGCCAGCCAGAAAAGGCGTGGCGTGAGGTCGGGCAGGGTGAGCCCGACGAGGACGAGGGCCGCGATGTCGGCGGCGATGGTCAGAAGCAGGAGGAGATGCAGCGCCGGGTGACCCGGCCCGAACGCCCGCCGCCCGATCAGGTAGGCAAGCGTGACATCGCCGGCGAGGGGAACGGTCCAGCCGGTGCCGAAGCTGGCTTCCTCGGCCGTCTCGATCAGGGTTCCGACGGCGAGCCACATCAGGGCAGCCCCCGCCAGCCCCCCGAGGCTGAGACCGAGGGGCAGGAGCGATTGCCCCGCGCGCAGGGCGCCGCGTTCGAGGACCAGCGCCTCCCACAGCTCTTTGCCGATGAAGGCGAGAAACAGCGGCATCAGCACATGCGAGACCAGAAGGAACGGCGTCAGGCTGACCGGCAGCGCGGCCATCCAGTGCGGCAGGTCGATGTCGAGCAGCCGGAACTCGATCGCGTCATAATAGCTGGCCGGAGCGAGATTGACCCAGACCGTGGCGATCAGCGCGCCGCCAAGAAGCGCGGTGGCGAAGGTGCTGACGAAGGGCGAGACGCGGTACATGGGTGGGGTCCGTCGGTTGGCGTCGAGCGTGGGGCAGGCGGCCGGAGGGTTTCACACCCTCCGGACCTCCCGTGGGATATTTGGCGAAGGGGAAGTCATGCGCGGCATTAGACCCTATTGCGCGCTTGTCGCAATGGGTGGGGTTGCGGTGGTGTGCGGGGGCAACGATGCTTTGGGGATGGAGATTGTGGACCAAATCCGGGCGTGCCGTCTGTGCGCGGCGCGGTTCGCGGCGACCGTGACTGCGCATGAGCCAAGGCCAGTGGCGTGGTATCGGCGCGGTTTCGGCGAGGTTTCGGCAGGTGATCGCGGGGCAGGCGCCGGGTCTGCGGGTGCATGACGGCGGGTGCATGACGGCGGGTGCATGGCGGCGGGTGCATGACGGCGGGTGCATGACGGCGGGCGACCCTTTACCGACCGGTCGGGCGAGCGGTTGCGCGACTGGATCGGGGGGGGCGAGGCCGATCTTCATGACCGAGGCCGCGTGGCGGTGGTGCCGATGGCGTTCTGCTTTCCCGGCCATGATGCAAAAGGGGCGGACCTGCCGCCGCCGCCCGTTTGCGCCGCGAGGTGGCGGGGGCGGGTGATGGCGGGCCTGCCCGAGGTGCGCCTGATGCTGGCGGTGGGCGGTGCCGCGATCCGGTGGCCTCCGGGCGCGCGCGATGTGGCGGAAACCGTGGCGGATTGGCGCGGGTTTGCAGCGCGCGGCGTGTTTCCCTTGCCGCATCCGTCGTGGCGCAATACCGGGTGGCTGAAGCGGCACCCGTGGTTCGAGGCGGAGCTTTCGAGGCGGAGCTGGTGCCGGAATTGCGCCTGGCGGTGCGGGAGGTGATGGATGGCTGATGTTGTGACCCTGCTGGACGCGGCCCATGCCGCTGTGTCCGCCGATCCCGAAAACGACGCGCTGCGGCTGCGGTTCTACGAGCGGTTGGCGGATGGCGAGATGATCCTGTTGCTGGAGCGGGAGGTTTCGGGCGGGCAGGTGGAACCGCGGGTGTTCGATCTGGAAGGCGGGCCGGTGGTGCTGGTCTTTGACCGCGAGGAGCGGTTGGCAAGTTTTACCGGCGGGATCGCGCCCTATGCAGCGCTGCCGGGGCGGGTGATTGCGGGGATGCTGAAGGGGCAGGGCATCGGGCTGGGGGTGAACCTTGGCGTGGCGCCGTCGTCGATGCTGCTGTCCGCCGAGGCGCTGGACTGGCTGGCGATGGCGCTGGAGACGGGGCCCGAAGCGGCGGAGGGGAAACCGGAGACGTTTCATGCGCCAAAGGGGTTGCCGGAGGCGTTGTTGACGGGCCTTGACGCGAAGCTGGCCAAGGCGGCGGGGCTGGCGTCTGGTGCTGTGCTGGCGGGCGTGAGTTATGCGGGCGGGCGGCGCGGCCATCTGCTGGCGTTTCTGGACGCCGCACCGGGGGCGGAGGAGGCGCTGGCGCGGGCGGTCGGCGAGGCGCTGGTGTTTTCAGGCGTGGAGGCAGGCGAGCTGGACGTGGCGTTCCTGCGCACGGGCGAGCCGGGAGTGGCCGCGATGTCGCGGGTGGGCCTGCGGTTCGACCTGCCGGAGCCGGAGCTGCCGGAGGCGCCCGCAGCGCCGGGGATGCGGCCCGATCAGCCGCCGAAACTGCGCTGACGCTTGGGGTAAAAAGATACCGTTCGTGCAAGCCATTGTGTTTGTGTGATTTTATGTGGATTTGCGGCCTTGACCTGTGGGGCGGTTTCGCGGATAAGCCGTCATCCGAGTTTTGGGGCGCGTGCCCCGTCATCCTCATGGGACACTCCGCATGAAAACGTTTACGGCTACTCCGGCCGACATCGAGAAGAAGTGGATCCTGATCGACGCCGAAGGCATCGTTCTGGGCCGCCTCGCCACGATCGTCGCCAACATCCTGCGCGGCAAGAACAAGCCGACCTTCACCCCGCACATGGACATGGGTGACAATGTCATCGTCATCAACGCCGACAAGGTGCAGATGACCGGCAACAAGCGCAACGACAAGATCTACTACTGGCACACCGGCCACCCGGGCGGCATCAAGCAGCGCACCGCGCGGCAGGTGCTGGAAGGCAACCACCCCGAGCGTGTGGTGGAAAAGGCCGTCGAGCGGATGATCACCCGCAACCGTCTGGGCCGCGTGCAGATGACCAACCTGCGTGTCTACGCCGGTGCGGCGCATCCGCATGAAGCGCAGCAGCCGACCGTCCTGGACGTCGCGGCGCTGAACCCGAAGAACACCCGGAGCGCATGACCATGGCCGATATCAAGACCCTCGACGACCTGAAATCGGCCGTTGGCACCCCGGCTCCGGCCGTGGCAGCGGCACCCCGTGTGGCCGTGCGTGACAAGCTGGGCCGGTCCTATGCGACGGGCAAGCGCAAGAACGCGGTCGCCCGCGTCTGGATCAAGCCGGGCTCCGGCAAGGTCGTTGTGAATGGCAAGGAAATGGCGGCTTACTTCGCCCGTCCGGTGCTGCAGATGATCCTGCGCCAGCCGTTCACCATTGCCAACGTGGAAGGCCAGTTCGACGTGATGGCCACCGTGGCTGGCGGCGGGCTTTCGGGCCAGGCCGGTGCTGTGAAGCACGGGATTTCCAAGGCGCTGCAACTCTATGAGCCCGCGCTGCGCGGTGCGCTGAAAGCGGCAGGCTTCCTGACCCGCGACAGCCGCGTCGTGGAACGGAAGAAATACGGCAAGGCCAAGGCCCGCAAGTCGTTCCAGTTCTCGAAGCGCTGAGTTTCGATCGCTTCATGGGAAAGGCCCGCTTCGGCGGGCCTTTTTCGTTCTGCGTGGACGCAGGGCAAAAAAATAGGGCCGGTTGCCCGGCCCAGTCAGGGGAATTCGGGGGGTGTCAGGCGCGCCAACCGGGCTTGCTGCATTCCTCGGCCACACCTTCGGCATCGAGGCCGATGTCGCGCAGGAGGTGTGCGTCCAGACGGGCCAGCATCGCGCGTTCGCGGCGGCGGACAGACCACGTGACCAGCGCATCGCGGAGCGTGCGGAGCAGGCCGGGAGTGGTGGTCGTGGCGCGGGCGAGGGTGGTTGCGCGGGACATCGGTACGTCTTTCTTTTGTGTTGATACAATCACGGATAATCTTTAGATACCTTGTATCAATTCCGGACAGGCAAGCGCCAGAGGTTTATTGTGACTGATACAAATTGGGCGCCGGATCTGAGTCAATTTCCCGGACCGAAGTATCTGAGCCTGAGCCGCGCCTTGCGTGAGGCGATCCGGACCGGCGATCTGCCGCCCAACGCGCAACTGCCGACGGTCAGGGATCTGGCGTGGCGCTTGCATCTGACGCCGGGGACGGTGGCGCGGGCCTACCAGCTTGCGACGCAGGAGGGGCTGCTGGCGGCAACCGTGGGGCGCGGCACCTTTGTGGCGGCGCAGGCGCCGCGTCTGGGGCCGACGCAGGCGCTTTATACCGAGCGGTTGACGGGCGGGACCACCGGCCTTGTCGACCTGCGCCCGCCGCAGGTGGCCGAGGTGGGCCAGCGCGAGGCGTTCCGGGCCGCACTTCTGGCGATGGCCGAGACCACCGGCCAGGGCTGGCTGGATTATACCAGCCAGGGTGGCGAGGCGGAGTTGCGCGCCGAGATCGTCGGCTGGATGGGCGACCGACTTCTTGGGCCGATCGGGCCGCAGGACGTGGCGCTGACGCATGGCGGGCAGAACGCGATTCACCTGATCCTTGATTGCTGCCTGCGCGGTGAGCGGCCCGTCGTCTTGATCGAGGAACTGGCCTATCCCGGCTTTCGCTATGCGGCGCGGGCGGCGCGGGCCGAGGTTGTGCCGGTGGAGATCGACGAACAGGGCATTGTGCCCGAGGCGCTGGAGGCGGCCTGCCGACGGCATGGCGCGCAGGTCTTGTGCCTGACATCGGAGGCGCAGAACCCGACAACCGGGCGGATGCCGGTGGAACGGCGCCAGCAGATCGCGGAAATCGCGCGGCGCTATGACCTGCAGGTGCTGGAGGACGATTGCTATTCGGTCGCGGAAAGCGACATCCCGAGCTTGCGCGCGCTGGCGCCTGAGCGGGTCTGGCTGGTGGGCAGCCTGTCCAAGACGATTTCGGCGGCCTTGCGGTTTGGCTATGTGATCTGCCCGGCGGGGATGGGCGAGGCGGGGCGGCTGACGGCGCAGCACGGGTTTTTCGCGCTGTCGCGCCCGGTGGCGGACCTGTGCCTGCATCTGTTCCGGTCAGGAGACGCCGCCGCGATCAAGCGCAAGGTGCAGGCGGAGTTTGCCGAGCGGTTGCAGATTCTGGTGAACCACATCGGGGCGTTCGACCTTGATTGGCAACCGGGGGTGCCGTTCGTCTGGCTGCGCCTGCCGATGGGGTGGCGGGCATCGACCTTTACCCGCATGGCCGAGGCGCGGGGCGTTCTGGTGCGATCGGCGGACGAATACGCGCTGGTGAACGGGCGCGCGCCAAGCGCGGTGCGGATCGCGATCTCCGGCAGCCTGCCGCGCGAGGCGTTCGAGCGGGCGCTGCGGACGCTGGCCGATCTGCTGGCGAACCCGCCATCCGACCTTTCGGTGTGACAGGCGGGATTCCTGACTGTGGCAGATAGGACTCGGTTGAAGGAAATTTCCGGCCCGGATGGTTGACCGAAGGGCCGGCGATGGCTCAAGTTTCGCTCAGAGCAGAAAAACAAAGAGAGCCCGAAAAATGGGACACCAGTCGACCTTTCACGCGCCGCATGGCGGCGCGGACTTTCTTGGTTGGCGCAAGACGCGCGCAGGCGGAACCGAGATCGTGTATGATGATGGCGTGACGCGGCGCATGGTGTGGCGCGTGGCCAGCGATGCCCCGTCGGAGGCCCGGATTTCGGATGCGCTGCGGGTGGCCGTTGGCAGCCTGCGGGTGGTGCCGACGCTTTATGACGAGCTGAAAAAGCGGGCAATCGCGATCGAGCGCGTTGCCGGCTGAGGCTTTTCGCGGGCAGGGTCCGGCTTGCGGTGGCGGCATCGGCGGCTGCCGCTGATTTTCGTTTGATTTCGCAGGCCCGCTCGCGCCCCCTTGCCTTGAAGCGAGCAACCGCGCTAGATTTGATCAAATGGTGCGCGTCAAGCTGCACGGGCGACAGGGGACGACATGGCAAGTTCTCAGGGGAAAGAGGCCCGGACCGGCTGGCTTCTGATTTCACCACCGGCGATTTATGCGCTTTTGCTTCTGGCCGCGCCGCTGGCGACGGTGCTGATCTATTCGGTGCTGACTGGCGGGCGGGGCGAGATTGGCCTGCCTTTTACTCTGTCGAACTTTGCCGAGCTGTTTCAAAAGCCGATCTACCAGTCGGTGATGCTGCGGTCGCTGTATGTGTCGCTGGCGGTGACGTTCGTAACCGTGGTGCTGGCCTACCCGATTGCCTATTTCGTAAGCTTTCACGTCTCGCCTTCGAAAAAGGCGCTGTGGCTGTTCCTGATCACCATCCCGTTCTGGACCAGCTATGTGATCCGCGTGGCGCTGTGGCGCACGATCCTTGGCTATGAAGGCATCGTCGACAGCGCGCTGATCAACATCGGGGTGATCAACGAGCCCTTGAACATCCTGTCCAACGGCATGCTGTCGATGATCATCACGCTGAGCCACGCTTACGCGCCGTTTGCGGTGCTGCCGATCTTTGTCAGCCTTGAAAAGGTGGACCGGTCGCTGCTGGAGGCGGGGCAGGATCTGGGCGAGAGCCGGTTGATGACCTTCATCCGGGTGACGCTGCCGCTGACCATGCCGGGGGTGATTGCGGCGGTGCTGATCGTGTTCATCCCGACGGTGGGCGATTATGTGACGCCCGAGTTGATCGGGGGCGGCAAGGTGCCGTTGATCGCCAACCTCATTGAAAGCCAGATGCTGAAGATCCGTGATCAGGCCCAGGGGTCGGCGATTGCGGTGGCGGCGATGTTCGTGGTGGGGATGGTGAGCCTTGTCTTCGTGCTGTTGAACCGGCGATTCCTTGGGGGGCAGAAATGAAGAAGGCGCCCTTCCTTGGCGGTTATGCGATCCTGTATCTGCTGTTTCTGTATGGCCCGATCATCATCCTGCCGCTCTTTGCGTTCAACGATGGCCGGATCGTCGCGTTTCCGCTGAACGGGTTCACGACGCGCTGGTTCACCGAGATGTTCGCCGATGCGCAGTTGAAGAAGGCGTTGCTGAACAGCCTGACCATCGCGCTGTCGAGCGCCACGCTGGCGACGGTGTTGGGCGTCTTTGCCGCACGCGCGACGGTGCGCTATCGCTGGCCGGGCAAGCCTGCCGCACTTGGGCTGATCATGGTGCCGCTGGTGCTGCCCGAGATGATCGTCGCGATGGCGCTGTTGGTGGTGCTGCTGTCGATCGGGATTCCGCTGTCGATCTTTACCATCATCCTCGGTCATGTGCTGATCTGCATGCCGTTTGCAGTGGCGATCCTGACCTCGGCGTTTCAGTCGCTGGACCGGTCGCTGGAGGAGGCGTCGCTGGATCTGGGCGAGACGCAGTGGAGCACGTTCCGGCTGATCGTGCTGCCACTGGTCATGCCGGGGATACTGTCGTCGTTCCTGATTACCTTCACCATCTCGATCGACGAATTCATCATCTCGAACTTCCTTGGATCGGGGCAGCCAATCCTGTCGGTCTATATCTTCGGCCAGTTCCGTTTCCCTGCGAAGGTGCCGTCGATGCTGGCGCTGGGGACGCTGCTGGTGCTGTTCTCGATCTGCATGCTGGCCATTGCTGAATATTTCCGCCGTCGCGGCATCGCGAAGACCGGTGGCAAGGATACCGGAGGCTTCCTGTGACGATTACCGAAAAGACGATGATCGAGTTCCGCGACGTGCATAAGTATTATGGCGATTACCATGCGCTGAGGGGGATCAACGGCACGATCCGGGCGGGCGAGTTCTTTTCGCTGCTGGGGCCGTCGGGCTGTGGCAAGACCACGCTGTTGCGCACCATCGCGGGGTTCGAGGACATCTCGTCTGGCGTGATCATGATCGACGGCAAGGACATGGCCGATGTCGCGCCGAACGCGCGGCCGACGAACATGGTGTTCCAGTCTTATGCGATCTTTCCGCATATGTCGGTGGCCGAAAACGTGGGCTTCGGCCTGCGCCGCGACCCGAGGTCGAAGGCCGACAAGGCGCGTGCGGTGGAAGAGGCGCTGGACATGGTCGGCCTGCGCGGCTTTGGCGCGCGGGCGGCGCATGCGCTGTCGGGCGGGCAGCGGCAGCGGGTGGCCCTGGCGCGGGCGCTGATCCTGAAGCCGAAGGTGCTGCTGCTGGACGAACCCCTGTCGGCGCTGGACAAGAAGATGCGCGAACACATGCAGGTGGAACTGATCAAGCTGCAACGGCAGGTCGGCATCACCTTCATTCTGGTCACCCATGACCAGGAAGAGGCGCTGGTCATGTCGGACCGGGTGGCGGTGATGTTCGAAGGCGAGATCGCGCAACTGGCGGACCCCGAGACGCTGTATCGCCGGCCCAATTCGAAGCAGGTTGCGGATTTCATCGGCACGATGAACTTCATCCCGGTGACGGTGCTTTCGGAAGCTGGCGACACGGTCGAGATCGAGGCCAAGGGTCTGGGCCGCGTATCGCTGGACGCCTCGCTCGCGCCACCCGTCCGGGGCGAAAGCCCGGTGGTTGGGATGCGTCCCGAGACGCTGACGCTGCTGTATGATGACCAGAAGGCGGCGGAACGGGAAACGGAAGGGGTGATCGACGAGGTGATCTACTTCGGCGACATGACCTATTACGACGTTTATCTGGGCGGCACGGATGTGGAAGTGCGCCTGTCGATGCGCAACGTGCCGGGGCGGCCTGTGCTGGAGGTTGGCACCAAGGTGCGCGTGGCGTGGAGCCCGTCGGCGCTGGTGTTGTTCCGCTAACGGTCGGCGGGCAAAAGCCCCAGCCCGCGGAGGTAGATGCCTATTCCCGCTTCGAGCAGGTCTTCGGGCGGGAAGGGCGCGTTCTGGCGGTCGCCGCGCATGAACAGCTCCACGACGCCGTGGCTGAGCGCCCAGATGTGCGACGAGAACATGATCGCAGGCGGGCGCTTGTCGGCGGGCATGTGCTGCGACAGGCTTTCGGCGGCGCGTTCCAGCACCTGCCGCGCCTTGGCGGCGACCTGCGCAAGATCGGGGTGGTCGGCGGGGCTGAGGCCGCTTTCGAACATCGCCTGATAGTGGCCGGGATACTTGCGGGCAAAGGCCAGATAGGCCCGGCCCGTCGCCTCGAACGCGGCAAGGGCAGTGGGCTGGCCGTTGTTGTAGGCGAACTCCATCAGGGCTGCAAAGATGTCGTAGCCTTGGCGCGCGACCTCGGCCAGAAGATCGTCGCGCCCGGCGAAGTGGCGGTAGACGGCGGCGGGGGTCACATCGGCGGCCTTCGCAGCCTCGGACAGGGTGAAGCCCTGCGGGCCTTTTTCGGCAATCAGCGCCAGCGCCGCCTCGACCAGAGCCTGGCGGAGGTTGCCGTGGTGGTAGCCGCGCTTCATCCCTCGTGCGACCGGATCTCGGGGCCGCCGCAGATGGCGCTGTCGATCGTGCCGATCACGTCCTTGTCCTTGCCGACGTAGTCGATCTGGTGCAGCAGGGTCTGGATCGCGGCGATGCGGGCGCGCTTTTTGTCATCGGACAGGATCACGGTCCAGGGCGCGGTCTTGAAGTGGGATTTCTTCATCGTCTCGTCGATGGCAGCGGAGTAGGCGTCCCATTTCGGCAAGCCGTCGACATCAATCGACGACAGTTTCCATTGTTTCAGGGGGTCAGCTTCGCGGGCGAGGAAGCGGCGCAACTGTTCGGCGCGTCCGACCTCGAGCCAGAACTTGGTGACGACGATGCCCTCGTCGACAAGCATGTTCTCAAAATCAGGCAGTTGGCGGAAGAACTTCGCGCGTTCGTCGGGTTTGCAAAAGCCGAACACATGCTCGATCATCGCGCGGTTGTACCAGGAGCGGTCGAACAGCGCCATTTCGCCCTTGGCCGGAAGCCAGTCGACGTAGCGCTGGAAATACCATTGCGCGGCCTCGCGGTCGGAGGGTTTGGAAAGGGCCACGATGGCGGCGACGCGGGGGTTCATGTTGGCGCGCATCGCTTCGATGGTGCCGCCCTTGCCGGCGGCGTCGCGGCCTTCGAATACCATCACGATGCGTTTGCCGGTGGCCTTTACGTCGGCTTGCAGGCGGGCCAGCTGGATTTGCAGGCCTTCCATGTGGAGGTCGTACTCTTTGCCCTTCATTTCTTCCCGGTAGGGATAGGACTTGGTCAGTATGTCATCCTTGCCGGCCTTTTCGATGGCCTTGCGGATGGCGGCGGGCGCGCTTTCGCGGAAGTAGCGGCTGATGGCGCCGTCGAAGGGCAGATCCATGGGGTCCTCCGGGTTTTCGGCCAGTATGGCGATTGGGCGCGTCAGCGCAATGCGGCCCGCGCGATGGCTGCGATGACCATATCGGCGCGAACGTGGTGCGGCATGTGGCCGGCGCCGGAGATGGTGGTGAGGTGGGCGTTCCGAAGCCGCGCGGCGAGAGGGCCGGAGTGGATGGCAAGCGGCACGATGGTGTCTTCGGTGCCGTGGATCAGCTCGATCGGAAGCGTGAGCGAGGCGTAACGCTGTTCCATCGCCACCAGCTCGTCGCGAAGCGCGTTCACCTGGGCCGCGTTGGTGGCAAGCGAGGCGCGGCGGAGCGTGAGTTCAGTGCCAAGCCAGGCGTCGTAGCCGGAGGGCACCGGGTCGGGGGTAAAGACGGCGTTGACTGCGTTCGTGACGTAGGACTGCGGCACGAAGGCCGAGGCGAGGGGGATGAGGACCGTCTGGCCGGGAAGGCTGGCGGTCGCGCGATACCAGATGTCGAGGGCGCCGGGCCAGGGCAGGCTTGGGGCGCTGACGAGGACCAGCGCCTGTGGCCCGCCGGACAGCGCCCAGGCAAGCGCGACCGCGCCACCGTAGGATTGGCCAAGGACGATGGGACGCGGCGCGCCAAGCGCGGCTGCGGCGGCTTTCAGGACACGGGCCTGGGCGGCGAGGCTGGTATCCGGGATCGGGTCGGAGTGACCAAGGCCGGGGCGGTCGAAGGCGATGACGCGGTAATCTTGCGCCAGACGGTCAACGAGGGCGAAGGTGAAGTCGCGCAGCGAACCGCTGGCGCCGTGGATCAGCACAAGGTCGGGGCCGCTGCCGCGCATGACATAGTGGATGCGGTGGCCTTCGATCGTGACGAACTGGCCGTCGGGCGGAAATTCGGCGTTGGCCGTGGCTTCGCGTGCGCTGGCGCGCCAATGCGTCACCGCCGCAATCACGACAAGGATCAGAAGGGCGCTAGCGGCCAATTTCGGCAGGGTCATAGGGCGTGGACTGGTAAATCTCGTTGATCCAGTTGCCATATAGAAGGTGGGCGTGACTTCTCCACCGGTTCAGGGGCGGCATCGCGGGGTTGTCATCGGGATAGTAGTTCAAGGGCACGTTGATCGGCGTGCCGTTGGCGATGTCGCGGTCGTATTCCTGTTTCAGCGTCTCGCTGTCGTATTCGAAGTGGTTGAAGATGTAGAGCGCGCGGTGGGCGGCATCTTCGACCAGACAGGGGCCAACCTCGTCGGAGCCGAGCAGGGTCTTCAACCCGGGGGCGGCGTCGATTTCGGTCTGGCGCATCTCGGTCCAGCGCGAGACGGGAATCACGAAATCGTCGGAGAACCCGCGCAGGTAGGGCGAGGTCGGGCAGAGGTTGCGGTGGCGGAAGCAGCCGAACGCCTTGGCCGGCAGCATGTGTTTCTGCACGCCGTGGAAGTGGTTGATCATCGCCATCCCGCCCCAGCAGACGCCGAAGGTGGATTGGACGTTGGTCTGGGTCCAGTCCATCACCTCGCACAGCTCGTCCCAATAGGTCACCTCTTCGAACGGCAGATGTTCGATGGGCGCGCCGGTGATGATGAGACCGTCAAACTTCTCGCGCTTCACCTTCTGGAACGGGCGGTAGAAGGTTGCCATGTGTTCGGCGGCGGTATTGCGCGTCTGGTGTTCTGACATGCGGATCAGATGCAGGTCGATCTGCAAGGGCGTGGCGCCGATCAGACGGGCGAACTGGTTTTCCGTCTGGATCTTCTTTGGCATCAGGTTCAGGAGGCCGATCTTCAGCGGCCGGATATCCTGCCGCGCCGCCCGTTCGGGCGACATGACCATGACGCCCTCGTTCCGCAGAACGTCATAGGCGGGCAGGGTCTCGGGCAGGGTGATCGGCATGTCAGGGGCTTCCTTTCCGGCGGCAGTCAGCGGGCGGCGTCGATGGCGGTGGCCAGCATCGCGTCGAACCCGGCGGGGTCTTTCACCGCGGCCACCTGTTCGGCGGTGACCGTCACGCCCCATGTGGCCATCGCTGCGTAGCGCGGCTGGCGGTGCGCGAGAGCGCGGGCGTAGGTCCAGCGCACGAAGGCATCAGGATCACAGGTTTCTTCGGTAACAGAATGGGTTGCGCGGTATTCTTCCCACGCCGCATGAAGAAACGCCGGCTGATAATACATCGGTTTCGGGGCGCGGTCGAAGCGGCGGACCAGTTCAGCCGTGTGATCCTCGGACCCCTTGATCCAGACGAGGAGCAAGGTGTCGGACAGTTGCCGCATCACCGGATTGGCGGGATCGGCAGGATCGACCACCTCGCAGATCGAGCCGGACGTGTCACAGACGAAGTTCTGGTAGCCATAGATCTCATGCGCGCGGTCGATGAAGCGCGCGGTGTCGAGCATGGCGGCCACCTCGGCCTGACGGTGCTGTTCCTGGCGGTTCATGTATTCGGCAAATGGCACGCCGCCCTTGGCCGGATCGCCGGGCTTGCCAAGGTAGGTCGAGAGCGGCGCAAGGTTGTTGAAGGTGATGTTCGACGCGATGTAGACCGAGTCCGTCATCAGCAGTTCACGCAGGAGCGGAACCTTCATCGCCTCGCGCTTGAAGTTGTCGGCGATGTATTCGTTCATGTACCGCGTGCCGATGCGGTAATCGACCGAGTAGTGGAACCAGCCTTTGCCGGCCGGACCCTGATCGCGCAGCATGTTGGCAAGATACGTCTTGCCAAGGCCCGACATGCCGAAAAGAAGCACGCGCTTGCGCGGTGCGGACAGGTAATCCTTGCCGGACTGGTAGATCATCGCGTCACCCCTTCGGCACCCCTGTTACCTTTGGGGCAGCGGAAGGACAACGAAAAACCCCGCCCGGATCAGGGGCGGGGTCTGGCGGGCAGGTCAGAACGTGTAGCCGACCTTGACGCCCAAGCCGACGCCGGAATTGTCGGTGAAGTTGCCGCCGAGGATGTTTGTGGTGGTATCGCCAACATCGACATAGCGAACGCCGCCGGTGATCTTCATGTTGGCGAGCGAATAGGTCGCGGCGAGGCCGATGCTCTTGTAGCCGTCGGTCGGGCCAAGGTTGCCGCTCAGTTCGCCATCCGACGGCTCATACCCAACGAGCACTGCGCCCGACCAGGTTTCGTTGAAGCGCCGGCCAATGCCGAGGTTGTAGGTCACGCGGTCTTTCGGATAGGCAACCAGCGGCCCGCTGCCCGGCGGGGAAGTATAGATCGGCGGGGAAATGTCGAACACCGACCAGTCCACCCAACGGATCGAGCCGAACAGCAGCGTATCCTTGGCGATGCCGGTCTGGAACTCCAGGTTCACCGATTGCGGAACTTCGGTGTCGAAGGTGGTTTCGATGGCGCCAAGTTCCAGCGCTTCGAGCGAATGGGTGATCGACGAGTTGTAGGTCAGGGCGACGCGGGCCGCTATTTCCGGTTTTTCCCACGCGACACCAACCACATAGCCCAGTTCTCTGTCATTGTTGGTCGACAGTGTGTAGCCCGGCAACGCCACCACGCCCTTGACGGTTTCATAGCGCAGGCCGCCGATCGCCGAGATGTTGCCGCCAAACTGGTAGCGCAACAGGGCGGTAATCGCGCTTGACGTGAGTTTTGCGGTCGACCCGGCCAGCGGATAGAATGTGCCTGCGGGGTAGTCGACATCCGCCCCGATCGGCTGGTCGATGACCAAGGCAAAGTCCATCCTGTCGCCCACGTCCATCTTGTAGCCAAGGCTGTAGGACGTGAAGCTGGGCGCCATGTCGCCCGATGATGCGCCAAAGGCCGTGCCGCTGATGTCAGGCGAAAACGAACCGAAGCTGAGTTCTGTGTAGCGGCCTTCTTCGAACAGGATCGCGACCGACTGGGACGATCGCTCGACCCCGCCGGCATGCGCCCCGCTGGCTGCGGCGGCCAGAGCGGCTGCCGTGGTGAGTATGCGTTTCATGTGTCTCATCCCGAAATTGAGATATCCCCACCATAGAGGCTAGGCTTTGCCCCAATACCGGTCAATCAATGACGCGGCGTCGCGGTTTCGTGAAGTCACGCCTGTGGCGGAGTTGCCCGTGTCGCCGCGCGCAGGTTGATCCAGTTGCCAAGAAAGATCAGCGCGGCACCGATGAAAAGCGTGGCCTGCACCGGTTCGGCGTAGAAGGCGGCACCGATGGCGGCGATCAGCGGCAGGCGGACAAAATCGATCGGCACGACAAAGCTGGCCGGCGCCAGCGACAGGGCCGAGGTCAGGCACAGGTGCGCGGTGACGCCCGCGATGGCGATGAGGATCAGCCAGGGCAGGGTTTGCAGCGTGGGAAGCGTATAGGCCCCTTCGGCCAGCATGGCCACGGTGCCGAACACCGTTTGCATCAGGGTCAGCCAGAAGAGGATGGTGACGATCGCCTCGCCACGGGTGAGGGCCTTGGTCATCAGTGTGGTGGCGGCGAAGAAGACGGCGGCACCGATGGCGGCGGCCACGCCAAGGTCAAGGTGGCCGAAATCGGGCCGCGCGACGATCAGGATACCAAGAAAGCCAAGGCCGGCGGCGATCAGGCGGGGGCGGGTGAGACGTTCGCGAAGCACCAGCGGCGACAGCAGGATCACCCAGATCGGCGAGGTGAACTCCAGCGCGAAGACCTGGGCGAGCGGGATCATCGTGATCGCCCAGAACCACAGCGACTGGCCGGTGAAGTGGAACACGTTGCGCAGGACGTGGCTGGGCAGCCGGTCGGTGCCGACGCGGGTCAGGTGGCCCATCGCGGCGGCGACGGTGCAGACGATGACGAAGCCGATTGCAGACCGGAAGGCGAGGATTTCGAACGTGTCGTGGATGTGCTTGATCTCGCGCGTGGCGACGGCCATCGCGGTGAAAGCGGCGATGGCACCGGACATCCAGGACACGGCGGCGAGGGGGCGGAACACGGCTGGCATGGCGCTACCCTTGCCGGGCGACGGCGGATTGTCCAGTCAGCCGGGGATGACAAGCACCTTCACCTCGCCCGGACGGGCCGGGTTGGCGATGGCGTGGGCGGCTTCGGACAGGCGGATCACGCGGGACACAAGCGGGGCCACGCCGATCTGCCCGTCGCGCAGAAGCTGGATAGCGCGGGATTGGGTGAAGGGGTTGATGAAGCTGTGGATCAGGCTGATTTCCCGAAAGAGCAGGTCAAAGGGTTCGATGCGGACCTGTTCCCCTTTCGGCAGGACGCCCAGAACCACAACCCGGCCGCCCGCACGGGCAAGACGGGGGGCCATTTCGACCGTTTCCGGCACGCCGGCACATTCGACCACAAGGTCGGCACCGGGGCCGAGCAGCGCGCGCACTTCGCCCTCGGTGCCGGCGGTCTGGCTGGCGCCGATGCGCTGCGCGAGGGTGCGCTTGCCGGGGTCGCGGGTCAGCAGCGTGACGTTGGCACCGGCGCCGGCGGCAAGCTGCACGGCCAGCATCCCGATCACCCCGCCGCCGATCACCAGCACCCGTTCGCCGGGGCGCGGCGCGCCGAGGTCGAGGCCGTGGAGCGTGCAGGCCAGGGGTTCGGCAAAGGCGGCATGGTGGGGGTCAAGATCGCCAACCGGCAGGGCGCGGTGGGCAGGGATCACGGCGTAGTCGGCAAAGCCGCCGTCGCGGTGGATGCCGATGGCGACGTTGCGGGCGCAAAGGTTGACGCGGCCACGCAGGCAGGCATCGCAGGTGCCGCAGGCGATGTTCGGATCGCAGGCCATGCGGGTGCCGAGGGCAAGGGTGACGCCGTCACCGGTGGCGGCAACCTCGCCGGAAAATTCGTGGCCGAGGGTGACGGGCGGCGCACAGGGAAACTCTCCCTTGAAAAGGTGGCGGTCGGTGCCGCAGATGCCGGCGGCAAGGACGCGCACCAGAACCTCGCCGGGTCCGGGGGTGGGAACGGGGACGTTGACGGTGCGGACGTCGCCGGTGGCGAGAAGGCGTGTGGCGTGCATCGTGCGGTTCCCCCCGGTGCCATACCCGGTGCCATACAGGCGGCGCAGGCGTGTCGCGTCAATCCCGCAAATCGACGGCAGCCGAAGTCGAACGGGGCGCACGGACCCGGACTGCCGACTCCGC
This sequence comes from Paracoccaceae bacterium, assembly GCA_030697175.1. Lineage (GTDB taxonomy): Bacteria > Pseudomonadota > Alphaproteobacteria > Rhodobacterales > Rhodobacteraceae > JAUYQR01. The sequence goes on from JAUYQR010000003.1 coordinate 22,716, forward strand.
CCCTGGTCAGGCCGAGGCGGCGTTATTCCAGTTCGATCGTTCCGGGCGGTTTCGACGTGCAGTCATAGAACACGCGGTTGATGCCGGGGACTTCCTGAATGATCCGGGTTGCGGTTTCGCCAAGGAAGTCATGAGTGAAGGGGTAGTAGTCTGCCGTCATGCCATCGACGGACGTGACGGCACGCAGGGCCAAGGCGTAGTCGTAGGTGCGCCCGTCGCCCATCACGCCCACCGTCTTCATCGGCAGGATGGCGGCAAAGGCTTGCCAGATTTCGTCGTAAAGCCCGTGCTTGCGGATCTGGTCGATGTAGACCGCATCGGCGCGACGCAGGATTTCCAGTTTCTCGGTGGTTATTTCGCCGGGGCAGCGGATCGCGAGGCCGGGGCCGGGGAAGGGGTGGCGCTTGACGAAGGGTTCGGGCAGGCCAAGTTCGCGGCCGAGCGCGCGGACCTCGTCCTTGAAAAGCTCGCGCAGGGGTTCGACGAGCTTGAGGCCCATCTTTTCCGGCAACCCGCCGACATTGTGGTGCGATTTGATGGTGACGGACGGCCCGCCCGAGAAGCTGACGCTTTCGATCACGTCGGGGTAGAGCGTGCCTTGCGCAAGGAAGGTGGCACCGCCGACCTCGTGCGCGTGTTTCTGGAATACGTCGATGAAGAGGCGGCCGATGGTCTTGCGCTTTACCTCCGGGTCCGAGACGCCTTCCAGCGCGCCGAGGAACAGGGCAGATTCGTCGGCGTGGATCAGCGGGATGTTGTAGGTGTCGCGGAACATGGTGACGACCTGTTCGGCTTCACCAAGGCGCAGAAGGCCGTGGTCGACGAACACGCAGGTGAGCTGGTCGCCGATCGCTTCGTGGATCAGGACGGCGGCGACGGAGCTGTCGACGCCGCCGGAAAGGCCGCAGATCACCTTGGCGTCGCCCACTTGTTGCCTGATCTTGGCGATGGCTTCCTCGCGGTAGGCGCCCATCGTCCAGTCACCCTTGAAGCCGGCGAGACGCACGAAGTTTTCGTAAAGCTGCGCGCCCTTCGGGGTGTGGTGCACCTCGGGGTGGAACTGCACGGCGTAGAAGTGGCGCGAGGGGTCGGCGGTGATGGCGAACGGCGCGTTCGGAGAGGTGCCATAGACCGAGAAACCCGGAGCGATTTCAGAGACATGGTCGCCGTGGCTCATCCAGACCTGTTCGCGGGCGAGGGGGCCGTCTTCGGGTGGGAACCAACCGGAGAGGATGGGATGGGTGAGTGCCGTCGGGGTGACATAGGCACGGCCGAACTCGGCTGTGCCGTGGCCGCGTTCCACCTTGCCGCCGAGGCAGTGCATCATCACCTGCTGGCCGTAGCAGATGCCGAGGATCGGCACGGCGGCGGTGAAGGCCGAGGCCGGTGGCATCGGCGCGCCCTCGGCGAAGACCGAGGCCGGGCCACCCGAGAAGATGATCGCCTTTGGCGCGAAGGCCGTGAGGAAGGCGTCGTCGACGCGGTTGTAGGGGTGGATTTCGCAGTAGACGTTCAATTCGCGCAGGCGGCGCGCGATGAGTTGCGTCACCTGCGAGCCGAAGTCGATGATGAGGAGGCGGTCGTGATGTGTCATGGCCTCGCGTAGCCTTTGAGACGGCGTTTCGCAAGAGGCCGACCGGTGCGAAGCGGGGGTTTCACACCCCCGCACCCCCGTGGGATATTTGCCGAAGGGGAAACCCGGTGTCGTTTATTGCGGGCCATCGTGTCGGTTTTGGAGAGCAAGCGGCGGTTTCAAGTCGGGGCAGCGACCGGTTTGGCGGCATAAGGACGCAAAAGCGTTGGAGGCGATGATGAACGAAGTGGCAGGGCGCAGGGCACGCGGCGGTGGTGGTTCGGCGCGGCGGGCAGAGCGGACGGCGGTGTCGCTGGAGACGGCGCGGTTTATCACGCGCAACATCCCGAACTTCGAGATCCTGAACGAAGAGGCGCTGCAGATCATCGAGTGGAACGCGGAAACCGTTCTGGAAGAGATCGGCGTGAATTTCGTGGAGAATCCGGGCGCGCTGGATCTGTGGCGCGCGGCGGGGGCGGATGTGAAGGGCGAGCGGGTGCATATTCCGCGCGGTCTGGCGCGAAAGCTGTGTGCGACCGCACCGTCGTCTTTCACCCAGCACGCCCGCAACCCTGAGCGCAAGGTCGAGGTTGGCGGGCGCAATCTGGTGCTGGCACCGGTCTACGGGCCGCCCTTCGTGCGCGACGTCGAAGGCGGGCGGCGCTATGCCACGATCGCCGATTTCCAGAACTTCGTGAAGCTGGGCTACATGTCGAAGTGGCTGCACCATTCCGGCGGCACGGTCTGCGAGCCGACCGATGTGCCGGTGAACAAGCGCCATCTGGACATGCTCTTGGCGCATATGGTGCTGTCGGACAAACCCTACATGGGGTCGGTCACCGAGCCGAGCCGGGCCGAGGATTCAGTGGCGATGTCGAAGATCCTGTTCGGCAATGATTTCGTCGATCAGAACACGGTGATGACCAGCCTGATCAACATCAACTCGCCGTTGACGTTTGATGGCATCATGATGGGCGCGCTGGAGGTGTATGCCAAGGCCAATCAGGCAGCGATCATCAGCCCGTTCATCGTGGGCGGCGCAATGGCGCCGGTGACGGTGGCGGGGACGCTGACGCAGGTTCTGGCCGAGGTTCTGGCGGGAGTGGCCTACAGCCAGTTGGTGCGCCCCGGTGCGCCGGTGATCTTTGGCGCCTTCGTGACCTCGATCGACATGAACTCGGGCGCGCCGACGTTTGGCACGCCGGAGGCCGCCCACATCACTTATGGCGCGGGGCAGTTGGCGCGGCGGTTGAACCTGCCTTACCGGTCGGGTGGGTCGTTCTGCGGGTCGAAATTGCCCGATGCGCAGGCAGCCTACGAGACGGCGAACAGCCTGAACATGGCGCTGCTGGCGGGCGTGAACTTCATGCTGCACGCCTGCGGCTGGCTGGAGGGCGGGCTTGTCAGTTCCTACGAGAAGTTCGTGATGGATGCCGACCAGCTTGGCACGCTGCACCATCTGGCCCAAGGCGTGATGATGGACACCAACGGGCAGGCGATGGACGCGCTGCGCGAAGTGGGGCCGGGCGGGCATTTCCTGGGTTGCGAGCATACGCAGGCGAACTTCAAGTCGGCGTTCTGGCGGTCGGACCTGTTCGATTACAAGCCGTTCGAGACCTGGGCCGAGGAAGGTGCGCGCGATACGCAGGCGCTGGCGGCGGAGCGGGTGAAAAAGCAGTTGGGCGATTACCAGCAACCGGCGCTGGATGAGGGCATTCACGAAGCGCTGGACGCCTATGTGGCCAAGCGCAAGGCCGAAATGCCGGACGCATTTGTCTGAGCCTGTCTGGCAAGGATAAAGGAAAACAAGGGGCGGGCGACCGCCCCTTTTCGTTTGAGCGTCAGGCGCCGGTGGCGCGGCGCAGAAGCTGTGCCTCGGCCAGCAGGGCGATCAGCACGTCGATGTGACGCGCTACAGAATAGCCCAGATCACCACGCAGGCGGGTTTGTTCGAGGCGCTCTTCCTCGACCAGAAGGGTCGGGACGGTCTGTTCGGGCGAGTGGTCGCACTTGACCAGCCGGCGCAGGTCACGCTCTCGGCTGTAGTCGCCAAGCCCGAAGCGGGCCGCCCGCATCAACAGCCGCGGGCGGCGCAGGTTGGCGAGGATGGTGCGGAAATCAGACATTGGGACACTCCGTTCTTTGATCGACACCTACCATGCACGCATTCAACCCTGCGTTGCGCAAACCTCATTTCGAGCGCGCGGAGGTTACCAAACTCTTTAGGAATTCCCGCGAATTATTAATAACGATCAGAAAGTTAACGATCAGGTAACCAATTCGACCCAAGGTTGCCCCTGTCCTTGGCTGGACAGTGCGGCAAGCAGGTGAACTGAAGAACGGATAGAGTGCATTGCCTGACCTTACGCATCCGCGCCTGCCCGACTGGCTTCCGCCGGCGGTGCGGCTTTACCTTGACCACACCGAAGACGGATGCTCGTTCCGGGCGCTGGCAAAACGGGAGGGGCGGCACGCCTCGACCATCATGCGCCAGGTCCGCCGCTATGAGAACCGTCGCGATGACCCGCTTCTGGACGAGGCGTTGAACGCCTTTTCCCGGATGTTCGAAGCAACGAAAGCCGACCCAGCCAAAAAGGACACCCCGCCCATGTCAGCCCTGATGCGCCACACCGAAACCACCGTCGATGAACAGGCCCTTGACCGCGAGGGGCGCCGGATCCTGCGCCGCCTGGCAGAGCCGGGGGCGGTGATGGCGATTGCGCCCGAGATGGAGAAGGCGGTGGTGCTGCGCGAGTTTCCCGATGGGCGCAACATGCGCACCGGGGTATTGGACCGTGCGGTGGCGCAGGCCTTCACGTTGAAGGACTGGATTGCCTGCCGCAAGGCCGGCCGGGTGTCGACCTACGAGATCACCGCGAGCGGGCGCGCGGCGCTGAAGCGGATGATCGACGACGAGGATCGGCGCCGGCACGGTATGGCCGAGGCGTCGGCGAGCTTTGCCGACCAGCATCGCACCTGGGGCGAGCGGAGCATCGTCGAGGAGGGGGTCCGGCGGCGGGTGCGCTACAATCTGGCGGAAAGTCCGATCGGGGTGTTGGGGCGGCGGCGCGACAAGGACGGCAAGCCGTTCCTGGAGGCGGAGCTGGTCGAGGCGGGCGAGCGGCTGCGCGAGGATTTCGAACTGGCGCAGATGGGGCCGCGTGTGGCGCAGAACTGGGACCGCTTCCTGACCGGCGCGGATCGGGGCGGGTTTCAGGCCGACAGCGGCTTGGCGGAAGGGCCGTCGCAGGCGCGCGCGCGGGTGGCTGGGGCGTTGCGCGACCTTGGGCCGGGACTGGGCGATGTGGCGCTGCGCTGCTGCTGTTTTCTGGAAGGGCTGGAGATCGCGGAAAAGCGGTTGGGCTGGGCGGCGCGGTCGGGCAAGATCGTGCTGCGCATCGCGTTGCAGCGGTTGCGCCGGCATTATGACGAAACCTATGGCCGGTCGGGGCCGCTGATCGGCTGAGGTCAGGCGGAAAGGCCGCGCAGCATCAGGGTGGCCGCGACGACGGCAAGCCAGACCGCGGCCACCCGCCGCAGCACCAAAAGCCAACCGGACTGTCCTTTGGCCAGAACCGCGCCGGCGGCGGCCCAGCCGGCGGCGACGACGGCCACCTCGACCGCGAAAACCGCGAGGGTCGCGGGTGCGGCCGGACCAGGCAGCAGGACAAGGCCGAAGATCAGCGCCTTGGGGTTCAGGAGGGTGGTCAGAAACACCAGCCGCCCGCTGACCACGGCATCCGCAAGAGTGGCCTTTGACGGGCGGATCAGGCGAACTGCAAGGATCGCGACCCAGATTGCGGCAAGGATGGTGATTGCCGGCTCCAGTGCCGGAAAGCGGGCCAGAAGCCCGGTCCCGACCAGCATCAGCGGGATCACCGCGGTCAGATAGCCTGCCAGTTCGGCCGGGATCAGGCGCAGGCTGCGGCCCCAGCCACGCTCGGTTCCGGCGAGAAACAGAAGCGTGTTGGTCGGTCCGGGTGCGACCAGCAGGACGAGGATGGCAAGCGCAGTTTCGCCAAGCGACATCAGCAAAGCTCCTTGAGTGCCGCTTTGTCTTTAGGGTCGGCACCGTGCGATAACCCTGATCTGCATCAAGCGGGATGCGGCATGGCGCGCGCGCCGCTTGCGCTTGCTCAATCGGCGTGGGTCTCGCCGGCGCGGTGTGCGGCACCTGCCAAGTGGCCACCCAGCAAGGGGGCCGCGCGCTTGTTCCCCCAGATCGCCGGGTCCATAGCCGTTTGCGCCAAGGCCGGTGGTAGCCGGCGTCTGGCCCGCGGTGCCCGACGCGATGAGACAAGCACCCCGGCCCCGACGATTGCGCCTGCCACCTGTGCCGCGCCGTAGCCCGCGAACTCGGCCACCGACATGCGGCCTGCGGTAACCATGCCCGGCGACGCCGCCGGGTTGAGCTGTGCGCCCGAGATGGCGCCACTGCCGCAAGTGGCTGCGACGACGGCAAGGCCGAAGGCGAGGCTGATCCCAGGCATCCCGACCTCCGAGCCCGTCAATACTGCGGTGCCGCACCCGGAAAGGACCGGGATCGCTGTTCCCGGCGCCTCGGCCAGCAATCTCTTCTGCAAGTTCCTTCCTGTGCCGTGGCGCGCGCGCTCTTCCGCCGGTTGCCTTCGCCGCACGGGGAACTTACAGTGCGACGAGGTCGGCGTTAGGGGGAATTTTCCGGTGCGAGATCTGAAACTGCCCGAAGGACGCCACCCGGAAAAAGCGCACCGGGCGGACAATGCCCAGCCGAAAAAGCCCGAATGGATCCGCGTTCGCGCGCCAACATCGGAAGGCTACAAGCGCACCCGCGACATCCTGCGCGAGAAAAAGCTGGTGACCGTGTGCGAAGAGGCCGGCTGTCCGAACGTCGGCGAGTGCTGGAGCCAGGGCCACGCCACCATGATGATCATGGGCGAGATCTGCACGCGCGGCTGCACCTTCTGCAACGTGGCGACCGGCAAGCCGCAGACGCTGGATGCGTTCGAGCCGGGTCGCGTGGCCCATGCGGTGGCGGAACTCGGGCTGAACCACGTGGTTGTCACCAGCGTTGACCGTGATGATCTGGCCGACGGCGGGGCAGACCATTTCGCCCAGACAATCCGCGCGATCCGGCACCGCAGACCCGAAACCACGATCGAGGTGCTGATCCCCGATTTTCTGAAATGCGGGCCGGACGCTTTGGAGGCGGTGGTGGCCGCCCGCCCGGACGTCTTGAACCACAACCTGGAAACCGTGCCGGGGCTTTATCCGGAAGTGCGCCCAGGGGCACGGTATTTCCACAGCCTGCGGCTGTTGCAGCGGGTGAAGGAACTGGACCCGACGATGTTCACCAAGTCCGGCATCATGGTGGGTCTGGGTGAGGACCGCCAGTCCGTGCTGCAGGTGATGGACGACATGCGGGCGGCGGACGTCGATTTCCTGACCATCGGGCAGTATCTGCAACCGACCCCAAAGCACCACCGGGTCGACCGGTTTGTCACCCCCGATGAATTCAAGGGCTATGAGACGGCGGCCTACGGCAAGGGGTTCCTGATGGTCTCGGCCACGCCGCTTACCCGGTCAAGCTATCATGCGGGTGACGATTTTGCGCAACTGCGGGCCGCCCGGCTGGAACGGCTGGGTCGGGTCTGACAAGGGTTTGCCCCGCCCGACGGGTCGGGCGGGGCGTTTGGCTTAGTCTTCGGGCTGGCGATATGCCTTGTGGCAGGCGCTGCACGCGGCGCCGACCTGACCCATCCCGGCTTTCAGGCCTTCGACATCGGTCGCGGATGCAACTTTCAGGGCTGCGGCGGCAGTGTTGAGATCGGTGATCTTTGCCATGAAGTCGTCTGGCGTGGCCCAGATCGCCGGCAGCGCAAAGCTGTCGGCCGCAGCCTTGTATTCGGACCCGGCCGGGAACTGGTCCATGCTGAGGACCGATGCGATCGCCGCGACATTCTCGGCCGACCGGCTGGCAATGGCGGCGTCGTAGACCGCTTCGCCCTTGGCCATGCTGCCAAGTTTGCCCATGTCCGTCGCCATTTGCAGCATCAGGCCGTGGCGCATTTCGACAGCGTCGGCAAACGGGTCTTCCGCTTGCGCAACCGCGCCGAACGCGAGGGCCGATAGCGCGGCGGCCAGAAGGATGGTGTGTCTCATCAGCGGTCTCCTTCGGAGAATTCCGGGTTTCAGTCCAGCCACTCCACCCGAAGGCGAGGGGCGCGGCCATAGCATTGGCGTAGTATGAGCGAGCCTTATGCCTAAGGTTTATGACCGTTTCGGCGTCATTCCGCCGCTGGCACCGCTTTCAGATATTCCGCCACCGCCTGCCGGTCGCTTTCGGGCAGGCGAGCCATGTTTTCCACCACATGCGCCATGTGGCCGCCGACGGAATCGTATTCCGGGGTAAATCCGGTGGTCAGATATTGCACGATGTCCGCTGCCGACCAGGTCAGTTTGGCCGGGGTGATGTTGGGGATCTTTCCGTCGCCGGACGGGTTCGGGGCACCGGCCAGCCAGCGTGCCGTGTCAAGCGCGCCAAGCGCGTTGCGCGGCGTGTGGCACTCGCCGCAATGGGCAAGCGCCTCGGCAATATAGCGGCCACGATCGGCGGTTGGCGTAAGGTTGCCCGGCAGCGCCCAGTCGGTGTTGACGAACATCAGCTTCCACACCCCGACTGCGGCCCGTTGCGAAAACGGAAAACCGATCTCGTGGGGCTGGCTGGGGGTCGGATCGGCGGGCAGGGTCTGCATGAAGGCGTAAAGATCGACCACGTCCTGCATCTGCATCTTGGCATAGGACGCATAGGGCAGGGCGGGATAAAGGTGCTCGCCTTCCGGGCTGACGCCGCGGGTGATGGCGTTGGCCAGATCAAGCGCCGACCAGGTGCCGATGCCGTGTTCGGCGTCCTGACTGATGTTCGGTGCCAGGAAGGTGCCGAATTCCGACGCAAAGCGCTGGCCCCCCTTCAGCACCAGTTCGGCGTCGCCTTCGGCCTTTTCGGCCATATGGCAACTGGCGCAGCCGGCGGCCCAGAACACCGCCTCGCCGCGCGTGATATCGCCCGAAAGCCCTTCGACCGCGCTGGCGGCAAGCGGCGCAGGGCGGGCCAGAACCCACAAGCCTCCGGCACCGATCACGCCCACAGCAACAAGCCAACGCAAGATCCGCATCTGAAAGCCTCCGGGCACAACCTTTGCGCGACCCTAGCCTTCGCGCCCGCGCTGTCCAGTCACGGTTTCGCGGTCATGCGGTTGACCGCCAACCAGTCGGGCCAGCCAAAGGCCCATTCGTAGCCCACGACAAGAAGGCAAAGGGCCACCACGACGAACACCAGTTTCACCCGGTCTTCCGACGGCGGGTTCTGCGCCCAGCGTTTGGCGCGCACCAGCCACGGGATGATGTTCATTCCGCCGCCTCGTCCTTGGCGCTGTCCACGAAGCGGACCTTGCCGATGTAGGGCAGGTTGCGGTTGCGTTGGGCAAAGTCGATGCCGTAGCCGACGACGAATTCATCGGGAATCTCGAAGCCGGTCCAGGTGGCCTTGATCGGCACCTCGCGGCGCGACGGTTTGTCCAGAAGCGCGCACACCTCCAGCCGCTTCGGTTCGCGCGAGAGAAGGAGGCGCTTGACGTGATGCAGCGTGAAGCCGGTGTCGACGATGTCTTCCACCACCAGCACGTCGCGGCCCGCAATCTCGCCGCGCAGGTCTTTCAGGATCCGCACCTCGCGGCTGGAATGCATCGCGTCGCCGTAGCTGGACGCTTCGAGGAAGTCGACCTCCACCGGCAGGTCGATCTCGCGGACAAGGTCTGCGATGAACACGAACGACCCGCGCAACAGGCCGACGACGATCAGCTTGTCGGTACCGGCGTAATGCGCGGTGATTTCGCGCGCCAGCGTTTCAACCCGCGCGGCGATCGACTTGGCGCTGATCATCTGGTCGATCACATAGGGCCGGTCGGGCATCTGGCTTTCCCCTGCTTGGTTCCACAGTCCTAACGACATTCGGCCCGCGTTTCGAGAGGGCGCCTTCGATTTACCCCGATGCGGCGGAAAAGGGTGACATCTCGGCGCAGGGTGCTTGACCCTTGGGGCCCGACGGGCGACATGGGGGAAAACCCCTGTGCCGTGCCGATGCCCACCCACCACGAAACCAAACGCCTGCCCTATACCGCCCAGCAGATGTACGATCTGGTGGCCGACGTCGGCAGCTATCCCAAATTCCTGCCGTGGAATTCGGCGGCGCGCATCCGTTCACGCACCCCGGTCGAGGGCGGCGAGGTGATGGAGGCGGATCTGGTGATCAGCTTCAAGGTGTTTCGCGAACGCTTTGGCAGCCGCGTGACCTTGCGACCGGGGGTGCGGACGATCGACACCGAGTATCTGGAAGGTCCGTTCCGCCACATGAAATCCACCTGGGCCTTCCGCGAGATCGAGGGCGGCTGCGAGGTGGATTTCTACGTCGACTTCGAGTTTCGCAATGCGATCCTGCAAGGGATAATCGGCGTCGTGTTCAACGATGCGATGCAGCGCGTCGTGCGCGCCTTCGAACGCCGCGCAGCCGAGCTTTACGGGCCGCCTCCGATGTGACGCGACGGAACCCGCTGCCGTCGCCGTAAGAGGTGAAGGGCAGCGGAGGTGCGTGATGATTCGATTTCTTCTGGCTCTTGTCCTGATGTCCGGCCCCGCTTTGGCGGAAACTGCCAGAGTGGACGTGGGCGACAGGCATTACGTCATTGTCCTGCCCGATGACGTGGCGTCGCCACCGATGATCGTGGCACTGCACGGCGGGGGTGGCGACCCCGACCAGTTTGCCCGCGCCTCGGGTCTTGGGCGCGATGCGGTGCGGGCGGGCTATGCCGTGGTCTTTCCGGCTGGCACCGGGCGGCGGGGCGACCGGCTGCTTACCTGGAACGGCGGCTATTGCTGCGGCTGGGCGGCGCGCAAGGGTGTCGACGATCTTGGGTTCCTGCAAGCGGTGATCGCGGACGCGGGCCGCCGGTTCAGGGTTGATACCGGCCGGGTGTATCTGACCGGCATGTCGAACGGGTCGATCATGGCCGAGACATTTGCCGCGACTTTTCCCCGCAGTGTCAAAGCGGTGGCGGGCGTGGCGGGGACGATGGATGTGGCGCGCCGGGAACCTGCCGGGCCGGTGCCGCTTCTTATCATCCACGGCACGGCAGACCCGATGGTGCCCTATGCGGGCGGCAAGGGTGACCAGAGCCTGACACGCACTGATTTCGCCTCGGTCGATGCGGTGGCGCAGGCGTTTGTGGCACGTTGGCCGGGGCCTCTGGTCCAGACCAGCCGGCGGATCGACCGGCGTGATGACGGAACGGCGGTCAGGGTCGACGACTACGCCGCGCAAGGCAGGGTGGTTCTGCGGGTCGAAACGGTGGAAGGCGGGGCGCATCACTGGCCCGGCGGTCGCAAGGCGCGCTTGTCAAACGGCAAGACCGAGGAAATCAGCGCCAACGCCGAGATCCTGCGGTTTTTCGCCCTGCATCCCTGACCTCAGCGGCCGGACAGTGGCAACGGATTCACCCCGGCGGCGATGCTGGCATGGATGTAGGCGCGCCGTGCCGCTTCGGCAGCGGCTTCGGCCGTGGTTGGCGGTGGCAGGGTCAGGTGCCGTTCGGTGTCAGACAGAGTTTCGGCCTGACGCAAGGCGGTGCGATGCTGCGGTTGCGATACGGGTTCCGGCACGGCCACACCGGGGCCGCGAAAATCAGCGGTTGGTTGCGGCTGTGGCAATGCGCCCGAAGTCATCAGATGTGACCGCAGCGATGTGAGTGGTGACATGACTTGCGCCCCTTGTCGACGACGCCCCCAACCCTGACCTTACGCGAAACGAGAACCTCACGCAGCACCGAAACGCCTAAAATTCAATCGGTTGGAGCGAGGAGCTTGCGAAACAGCGTGTCGAGATAATCCTGTGCTTCGGCAAAGGGATCGTGCGCGCTGCCAAGGACGGCGCGCACCTGCACCTCGAAATCCGCGTAATGCTGGGTCAGCGCCCAGATCGAGAAGATCAGATGCACCGGGTTCACGCGCGCAATGCGGCCTTCGTCCATCCACCGGGTCAGGACAACGGCCTTTTCATCGACGAGGTGTTTCAGGTCGCCCTCGATGGCGTCTCGCATCCGGGGCGCGCCTTGCAGGATTTCCCCCGCGAAAAGCCGGCTTTCGCGGGGAAAGTCACGGGCAAGGTCCAGCTTGCGGCGAACGTAGCCGAGGATTTCCGCGACCGGATCGCCGCCTGGGTTCATCTTGCGCAACGGGTCAAGCCAGGTGTCCAGAAGCCCGGTCAGAAGCGCCTGATGCACTGCTTCCTTCGAGGGAAAGTAGTAAAGCAGGTTCGGCTTTGACAGCCCTGCGACCTCGGCGATCTGGTCAAGGGTCGCGCCGCGAAAGCCGTGGATCGAAAACACCTCCAGCGCCGCATCCAGAATCGTGTCGCGGTTCTTTTGCTGAATGCGGGTGCGGGGGCGGGCGGTCGGGGACATCGGGCTTGACGCACCTTTTGCGAAGGGAGAAGGCTTGGCGCCAGGGACCTCATGGATAGCTTGGCCGCCGTCCAAAGGTCAAATCATTCGCCGCATGAAGGACCGTAAACCCATGGCGCTCGATCGCAAACCCACCCCGAACGACCTTAACGCCTTCTGGATGCCGTTCACCGCGAACCGGCAGTTCAAGAAGAACCCGCGCATGTTCGTGGCGGCGAAGGACATGCACTACACCACCAGTGACGGGCGGCAGGTGCTGGACGGCACGGCGGGGCTGTGGTGCTGCAACGCGGGCCATTGCCGGCCAAAGATCGTCGAGGCGATCCAGAAACAGGCGGCGGAACTGGACTATGCCCCGGCGTTCCAGATGGGGCATCCTGTGGCGTTCGAGCTGGCGAACCGGATCATCGACATCGCGCCGAAGGGGATCGAGCATGTGTTCTACACCAATTCCGGTTCGGAAAGTGTGGAGACAGCGCTGAAGCTGGCCATCGCCTATCACCGGGCGCGGGGCGAAGGCACGCGGACCCGGCTGATCGGGCGCGAGCGGGGCTATCACGGAGTGAACTTCGGCGGAATTTCGGTTGGTGGCATCGTCAACAACCGCAAGTTCTTTGGCACGCTGCTGGCGGGCGTCGACCATCTGCCGCACACCCACCTGCCGCACCTCAACGCCTTCACCAAGGGTCAGCCGGAACATGGCGCGACCCTGGCCGATGATCTGGAGCGGATCGTGGCGCTGCACGGGGCCGAGACGATTGCCGCGGTGATCGTGGAGCCGATGGCGGGGTCGACGGGCGTTCTGATGCCGCCGAAGGGATATCTGGAGAAGCTGCGCGCCATTACCAGGAAGCACGGCATCCTTCTGATCTTCGATGAGGTCATCACCGGGTTCGGGCGGCTTGGGTCGGCGTTTGCTGCCCAGCATTTCGATGTGCTGCCGGACATGATGACGACGGCGAAGGGTCTGACCAACGGGGTGATCCCGATGGGCGCGGTTCTGACCACGGCCGAGGTGCACGACGCCTTCATGCAGGGGCCGGAGCATATGATCGAGCTGTTTCACGGCTACACCTATTCCGGCAATCCGATCGCGGCGGCCTGCGGGATCGCGACGCTGGAGGTCTACAAGGAAGAGGGGCTGTTTGAGCGGGCGCGGGAGCTGGAGGGGTATTGGCAGGAGGCGATCCATTCGCTGCGGGGGCTGCCGCATGTGATAGATATCCGCAACATGGGATTGATCGGGGCAGTGGAGCTGGAGGGCATTCCGGGGGAGCCGACGAAGCGGGCTTTCAGTGCCTTTCTGAAGGCCTATGAGAAGGGCATCCTGATCCGCACGACCGGGGATATCATCGCGATGAGCCCGCCTTTGATCATCTCGAAAGGGGAGATCGACCAGTTGATCGGGACGCTTGGCGATGTGCTGAAAACGCTGGAATGAGGCGTGTCCCACGATGGGACAGTCCGGTAACACTCTGATAATGCTATGTTTTGCATATGAGTTCAGCAAATATTAACGGTTGGGGGCTTTTGGAATGCGACAGACCTGCACGGCGTCGGTACTGGTTGACGACGACCGGGTGCGTGTCACCCGGTTCGACTTTGCGCCGGGGGCCGAGACGGGGTGGCATCGGCACGGGCATGACTATGTGATCGTCGCGGTGACCGATTGCCCGATGCTGCTGGAAGAACCGGGCGGTGCCGAGCGGCGGGTCATGGTGCCAGCGGGCACGGCGTATCGCCGCTCCGAGGGGGTGGAGCACAACGTGGTCAATGACGGCGCAGGCGTGATGAGCTTTGTCGAGATGGAGATGAAGTGATGCCGGTCGCGCGGCGCGGAACCGACGGCCTTGGATCGGGACGTTTGGTCCAGCGGGCAATCTGTGGCACACTGACAACCGAACCCGCTGGATAGGGTTGATTTAAGCGCGCGGGTCGTCGGAGGACAAGGCCATGCAAGTTGCAAGACATCGGACACGGGCGCTGATTGCAGCGTTGGTGGCGTTGCTGCTGCCAACCCTCGCGGCCGAGGCGCAGACTGTCGTGAAGGTCGCGCTGTGGGACAAGGGTCCGGAGGCCATGGAGATGCCGGACGGAATGTTGCCGATGGGCATGGCCATGCCGGGTGCGATGATCGACATGGCGACGATGGGGATCACCGTCGACAAGGCGGAGGTTCCGGCGGGAGAGGTCACCTTTCAGGTCCTCAACGATACGCAGGAGTTCTACCACAGCCTCGGGATCGCCCCGGTCGCCGATCCGGCGAAGGAACTGCCGTATCTGGCTGACAGGATGATGATCGACGAGGCAGCCGCCGGGCGGGTGGCTTTTGTCAAGGAGCTGCGTCCGCACGATGCCGGGGCGGTCACCGTCAAGCTGCTGCCGGGCACCTACATCCTGTATTGCAATATCGCCGGGCATTACGCGATGGGCATGTGGACGCTGATCACTGTGATCTGACCACCGTCTGGCGCGATTGTCTTTCAGTTATCTGATCTGACGCGCAAGACCGCGACCGGAACGGCCAGCGCCAAAAGCAGAGCGCAGGGTCTGCGCAGCCAGCCGATGCCCATGCCCATGCAGAGCTTGGTCTTCAGCCGCCGAGCATTGCCAGGATGGCGCGCACCACAAGCTGGTGATCTTCAACCTGAGGCAGGCCGGATACGGTGACCACCGCCACGACGCCGGCACCCTTGACCCGGATCGGCACCGCCCCGCCATTGTCGGCATGGTCGGACGGTGACAGGCCGTGCCGGTCCAGAGCTTCGCCCTTGGCGCGGTTTCGGGTGCCGACCAGAAGCGAGGGTTCTTGAAACTTCAGCGCGGTATTCGACTTTCGCAGCGCCCAGAGGTCGTTCAACGGCGCCGAGCCGGGCAGGCTGGCGTGAAAGAGCGTGCGGTTCGGAGTGCGGATGTCGATCACCACGGGCAACTTGTCGGCACGCGCCAGTTCGACGAGCATCAGCCCGAGGCGCAAGGCGGTGTCTTCGGTGAACCGGGGGAACACAAGGCGGGCGGCCTCGGCCTCCAGATAGGCGACATCGGGGGTCATCGGGTAGGCTCCTTGCGGAACGGGCGCGAGGGCGTCATTCAAAATACCGGCTCCAGATAATGTGGCGTCAGCATAGCGCCTTGCCGGGCCGCCGCAAGATCGGCGCGCCCGCGCATCAGATCGCGCCGATGCCGCGCAGGATCATCGCCTTGAGGCTGGCCTTTGCCTCGGCCCACTGCCGGTCGCTGAGCGGCTGGCCGTTGTTCAGGGTTTCGATCTGGTGGCCGAAATCGGCGTAGTGCTGGGTCGAAGCCCAGAGCATGTAGAGCAGGTGACGCGGGTCGATCGGCGCCATGCGGCCTTCGTCGATCCAGGTCTGGATCACCGCGATGCGGCCGTTGGTCCAGTCGCGCAGCGTGGTTTCAAGGTAATCCTGGATCACCGGGGCGCCGTGCATCACCTCGGACGCCCAGACCTTCGATCCATGCGGGTGGCGGCGCGAGATGTCCATCTTGGCGTCGATATAGGCGCCGATGCCGGTGGCCGGGTCGGGCGCGTTGTCGAACGAGGCGGCGGCATCGAGCCAGATCTCGAAGATCTGGCTGACGACGCGGCGGTAGAGATCTTCCTTGGTGGCGAAGTAGTAGTGCAGGTTGGCCTTTGGCAGGCCCGCCATGTCGGCGATAAGCTGCATCGTGGCACCACCGAAACCCGCCTCGGCGAACACGCGTTCGGCGGCGTCGAGGATCAGGCGCTCGTTTTCGCGCCGGATATCCGTGCGACGGCCCGGCTTGATGCGTGAAATCTGGGCGTCTGGTGGCATCCGCTCCCGTCACATTTTCGTTGACCGGTTGGTCAGGTTGTGGTGCGCTTCCCCTTGACCATACGGTCAGGAAACGAGTCGCGGCAAGAGGCAGGATGGCCTCGCGTGACAGGGAGCGTCAGATGCCAGCCACCGCCAACAGTTTGGGGGACAACCTCAGGATCAATTCGCAGCGGCTGTGGGACAGCCTTGGGGAAATGGCGCTGATCGGGCCGGGCGTGGCGGGGGGGTGCAACCGCCAGACGCTGACCGATGCCGACAGCGAGGGGCGGCATCTGTTCCAGCGCTGGTGCGAGGCGGCGGGAATGACGCTGGGCGTCGACACGATGGGCAACATGTTCGCCACCCGTCCGGGGACCGATGCGGCGGCGTTGCCGGTGTATATGGGCAGCCATCTGGACACGCAGCCAACCGGCGGGCGCTATGACGGGGTGCTTGGTGTGCTGGGTGCGCTGGAGGTGGTGCGGACGCTGAACGATCTCGGTGTGAAGACGAAGCATCCGATCGTGGTGACGAACTGGACCAACGAGGAAGGCGCGCGGTTTGCCCCGGCGATGCTGTCGTCGGGCGTGTTCGCGGGCATCCACAGCGAGGCCTATGCCAAAAGCCGCCGCGACCCCGAAGGCAAGGCGTTCGGGGATGAACTGGCGCGGATCGGCTGGGTGGGCGACGAAAAGGTCGGCGCGCGCAAGATGCACGCGATGCTGGAGTTGCATATCGAGCAGGGGCCGATCCTGGAGGCCGAGGGCAAGGAGATCGGCGTTGTCACGCATGGGCAGGGGCTGTGGTGGCTGGAGATCACGCTGACCGGCAAGGATGCGCACACCGGATCGACGCCGATGCACCTGCGGGTGAATGCGGGCCTGGGCATGGCGCGGATCACCGAGCGGGTGCATCAGATCGCGATGGCGCATCAGCCGAACGCGGTGGGGGCGGTGGGGCAGGTGTTCGTCCACCCGAACTCGCGCAATGTGATTCCGGGGAAGGTGGTGTTCACCGTCGATATCCGGTCGCCCGAACAGGGCAAGCTGGATGCGATGAAGGGCGAGGTGATGCGGGCGGCTGAGGCGGTGGCGAAGGAGTTGGGGTTGGGCTGCCAGATCGAGGAGGTCGGGCATTTTGACCCGGTGACCTTCGATCCGGGGTTGGTGAAGATCGTTAGGGCGGCGGCAGAGAAGCTGGGCTATTCGCACATGGATATCGTGTCCGGGGCCGGGCATGACGCCTGCTGGATCAACCGCGTCGCGCCGACGGTGATGGTGATGTGCCCGTGTGTGGGGGGGCTTTCCCACAACGAGGCCGAGGAGATCAGCCCGGAATGGGCGGCGGCGGGGACGGATGTGCTGCTGCATGCGGTGCTGGAAGTGGCGGAGGTGGTGGGGTGAGCCACCGACCTCGCAAATCTAGCGTCGTACCGGTGGATCGTGCCTTACTAGAGGTACCGAAGGTGCTGGCGGCGGAGGGGGCGGAGGAGTCTGCCCTGTGGTTTCAGTCATGACAGAAAGTCCCATCTACAACAGGTATATCGAGCAATATAGTGAAGTCGATGCGTTGGCGGAAGTACTTCGTCAGACTGAGCGCCATCTCGAAGAGCAGCATCAGTTGACAACAGCAGCAGACCAAAGAGCCGTAGCGTTTGCGTCGGTTCTAATGGTTGTAATCGGTATCCTGCTTAGCAACGATGGAGCAGAAAGTGTTGATGCGTCTAAACCGTTTGTAATCATAGGTTTCTTGGTCGCAATTGGCTTGGCCTTCTATTCGGCAAAGCCCACGAGAATCTTTGGGAGCGGTGCCAACAGCGCATCGCTCAATAACCATGTCGGGGAGCGCCGAGAAGGTTATCTCGTGGCGACACTGATCGAGAGAAACGACCGCAACATCGCACACAATGATAAGGTGCTGAAGACGTCCGCGTTGCTCTTTCGGCTCGCCCTTGGAGCAGGACTTGCGTCAACGTTAGTTCTTTTTCTCGACTGGGTCGATGTAATCTCGCAAATCCGGAAATGAGGCTCACCATGACCACCATCATCAAGAACGGCACCGTCGTCACTGCCGACCTCACCTACAAGGCCGATGTGCGGGTTGAAAACGGGATGATCACCGAGATCGGGCAGGGCCTCAAGGGCGGGACGGAGCTGGACGCGACCGGCTGCTATGTGATGCCGGGCGGGATTGATCCGCATACGCATCTGGAGATGCCCTTCATGGGCACCTATTCGGCGGATGATTTCGAGAGCGGCACGCGGGCGGCGCTGAGTGGCGGGACCACGATGGTTGTCGATTTCGTGCTGCCGGGGCAGGGGCAGGGGCTGATGGATGCAGCCCAGATGTGGCACAACAAGTCGGGGCGGGCGACCTGCGATTATTCCTACCACATGGCGGTGACGTGGTGGGGGCAGAAGGTCTGGGACGACATGGCCGACAGCGTCAAGGCCGGGATGACCTCGTTCAAGCACTTCATGGCCTACAAGGGCGCGTTGATGGTGAACGACGACGAGATGTTCCAGTCGTTCCGCCGGGTGGGCGATCTGGGTGGCCTTGCGATGGTGCATGCCGAGAACGGCGACGTGGTGGCGGAACTGACGGCGAAACTGCTGGCGGAGGGCAATACCGGGCCGGAAGCGCATGCCTATAGCCGCCCGCCCCAGGTTGAGGGCGAGGCGACCAACCGCGCAATCATGATTGCCGACATGGCGGGGGTGCCGCTTTATGTGGTGCATACCTCTTGCGAGGAGAGCCACGAGGCGATCCGGCGGGCGCGGATGCAGGGCAAGCGGGTCTGGGGCGAGCCGCTGATTCAGCACCTGACCCTGGACGAGAGCGAGTATTTCCACCCCGATTGGGACCATGCCGCGCGGCGCGTGATGTCGCCGCCGTTCCGGTCGAAAGCGCATCAGGACAGCCTGTGGGCGGGGTTGCAGTCAGGCTCGTTGAGCGTGGTGGCGACGGATCACTGCGCCTTCACGACCGAGCAGAAGCGGTTCGGCGTGGGCAATTTTGCCAAGATCCCGAATGGCACTGGGGGGCTTGAGGACCGGATGCCGATGCTCTGGACCCACGGGGTGCGAACGGGGCGGTTGACGATGAACGAATTTGTTGCGGTTACGTCAACAAACATCGCCAAAATCCTGAACTGTTACCCGAAGAAGGGTGCGGTGCTGGTGGGCGCGGACGCCGATCTGGTGGTGTGGGACCCGGAGAAATCGAAGACGATCACGGCGTCAAAGCAGCAATCGTCGATTGATTACAACGTGTTCGAGGGCAAGGAGGTCACCGGGCTGCCGCGCTTTACGTTGACGCGGGGGCAGGTGGCGATCCATGACGGCGAGGTGCGGACGCAGGAAGGCCACGGGACGTTCATTGCGCGCGAGGCGCGGCCGGCGGTGAACCGGGCGCTGAGCGCGTGGAAGGAACTGACCGCGCCGCGCCCGGTGCAGCGGACGGGCGTTCCCGCGACGGGAGTTTAACGAGGGTTTGACGGGGGGTCAGGGTTCGCCCTGTTCGGCCTCTTCGTCCTCGCTTTGCGGCGCGGCGAGGGTGATGATGGGGATGTCGAAGTAGACCTCGTCGAGGTCGTCGGGCGTGGGGGCGTAAGCGAGGGTCGTCTGCATGGCGGTCCTGCGGTTTTGTGGGTTAGGACGTGGGAAGGTCGGGGCGGCCGTTCAAGGCTGCCTGACGCGAGCAACGGATTTGTGAAGGGGCGGCCTTGTGAAGGATACGACCAACCTCGGGGGCGATCAGGCGGTGATCGAGGCGAAGGGGCTGAACCTTGTGTTCCAGACGGCGGATGGCCCGGTTCATGCGCTGAAGGACGTGAACCTGACGGTGAACCGGGGCGAATTCGTCAGCTTCATCGGGCCGTCGGGATGTGGCAAGACCACGTTCCTGCGGGCGATCGCGGCGTTGGAAACCCCGACGGGCGGCACGCTGACGGTGAACGGGATGACGCCCGATGCCGCACGGCAGGCGCGGGCTTACGGCTATGTCTTTCAGGCGGCGGGGCTGTATCCGTGGCGCACGATTGCAGGCAACATCAAGCTGCCGCTGGAGATCATGGGATTTTCAAGGGACGAGCAGGACAGCCGGGTGGCGCGGGTGCTGGATCTGGTGGAACTGGCGGGATTCGGGAAGAAATATCCCTGGCAACTGTCGGGCGGGATGCAGCAGCGCGCCAGCATCGCGCGGGCCTTGGCGTTTGATGCCGATATCCTGCTGATGGACGAGCCCTTCGGCGCGCTGGACGAGATCGTGCGCGACCGGCTGAACGAGGAAGTGCTGAAGCTGTGGGCGCGGACCGGCAAGACCATCGGCTTCGTGACCCATTCGATCCCCGAGGCGGTGTATCTGTCGACCAAGATCGTGGTGATGAGCCCGCGACCGGGGCGGATCACCGATGTGATCGACAGCCCTTTGCCGAAGGAGCGCCCCTTGGACATTCGCGACAGCCGGGCGTTCATCGAGATTGCGCACCGGGTGCGGGAAGGCTTGCGGGCGGGGCATTCGGATGAGTGAGGCCCCGATGAAGGAGTGTGGGCTGTGAGCGGCTTGAGTTTCGTCTGGCTCGGCGCGGCGACGGCGGTGTTCGTGGCGGCCAACGCGGTGTTGAAGACCTATGCCGTGAAGGGCGGGGTGCCGGTTCTGCTGGCGGCGCTGGCGCTGTTCTGCCTTGGCAACTGGCTGATGGTGCAGGTGATGCGGCTGAACGGGTTGGGGCTGGCGATTGCGCTGTCGGCGATTTTCCAGTTGGTCGCGATCACGGTGATGGCGATCTTCGTCTTTGGCGAGCGGCCGACCGGATTGCAGCTTGCCGGGATGGCGCTTGGCTGTGTGGCGGTGGCGATGATCGCCTGGCCGGCGGGAGCGAAGGCTTGAGCGGCGTGTGGGGTGCGGGCGTGGGAGCCTCCGGCGGGGATATTTGGGGACAGATGGAATCGCGGGCGGTGGCGGCATGAGCCGGGTTCTGCCGGTTCTGACGGTGCTCGCCGGGATCGTGGTGGTCTGGTATCTGGGCGCGGTGTGGCTGAATTCGACCTGGGTTTATGACCAGGCGGAGCGGGCCGGCACGACGGTGACGCTGGCCGAGGTCATTCCGCAGACGATGGCGCAGGAGCGGCCCTTGCTGCCACCGCCGCATCAGGTGGCGGCGGAGTTGTGGAAGGGTGTGGCCGGGCAGGCGGTGACGTCGAAGCGCAGCCTCGTCTATCACGGGTTCGTCACGTTCAAGGGCACGATGATGGGCTTTGCCCTTGGGATCGTGCTGGGCGTGGCGCTGGCGATGTCGATCGTGCGGTTCCGGGTCATGGACATGAGCGTGATGCCCTGGGCGATCATCAGCCAGACCATTCCCATCGTGGCACTGGCGCCGATGATCCTGGTGGTGGCGAACCAGGTGGGCGTGCAGGACCGCGATGTGCCAAAGGCGATCATCGCGGCCTATCTGAGCTTCTTTCCGGTATTGGTAAGCATGGTCAAGGGGTTGCGCAGCCCGGACCAGATGCAACTGGATCTTTTGCGCACCTATGGAGCGAATGAGGTGCAGACGTTTGTGAAGCTGCGGCTGCCCGCGTCGATGCCGTATTTCTTTGCCAGCCTGAAGGTGGCCATCGCAGCAAGCCTGATCGGCACCATCGTTGGCGAATTGCCGACCGGGGCCATCGAGGGCCTGGGGGCGCGGATGCTGATCGGGTCGCAGTTCGGCGAACCCCTGATCATGTGGGCGGCGCTGTTCGCGGCGGCGATACTGGCGGGGATGCTGATCCTGGCGGTGGGCGCGGTGGAGCGGTTCGCGCGGGCGCGGATGGGGGTGCCGGCATGAGCTGGATTGCGGGCACGGTGGTGATCTGGCTGGCCGCCTGGGCGCTGAATGTACGGGTGGCGGCGACAGGATGGGCCAGAACCGGGGCGGGGCGGCTGTTCGTGCCGCTGCTGTTTGGCGCGACCATCCTTGTGGTCTGGGAAGGGCTGGTGCGGGGATTGGGCGTGGCGCCGGTGATCCTGCCCGCGCCAAGTGCCATCGCGGCCAAGGTGGCGACATCGCTGCCGGTGCTGTGGGTGGATTTCGCGCAGACCTTCCTGAAGGGCGCGCTGCCGGGGTTCGTGATCGGCTGCGGGGCGGCTGTGCTGACCGCGATCGCGATCGACCGGTCGCCCTTTCTGCAGCGCGGTTTGCTGCCGGTGGGCAATTTTGTCGCGGCGCTGCCGATCGTCGGCCTGGCGCCGATTCTGGTGATGTGGTTCGGGTTCGACTGGCAGTCGAAGGCGGCGGTGGTCGTGGTGATGGTGTTCTTTCCGGTGCTGGTGAACATGGTGGCGGGATTGCAGGCCTCGGAGCGGATGCAGCGCGACCTGATGGCGACATGGGGGGCGAGTTACTGGCAGGCGCTGGTCAAGCTGCGGCTGCCGGCGGCGATGCCCTTCCTGTTCAACGGGCTTAAAATTGCATCGACTCTGGCCCTGATCGGCGCGATTGTTGCCGAGTTCTTCGGCAGTCCGGTCTATGGCATGGGGTTTCGCATCTCGACCGAGGTGGGGCGGCTTGGCCTTGACATGGTCTGGGCCGAGATTGCGGTGGCGGCATTGGCGGGGTCGGCCTTTTATGGCCTGATCGCGCTGATCGAACGGTGGGTGACCTTCTGGCACCCGTCGCAAAGGCATTAACCAAAGGCCCGCAAAAGGGCCTCAACACGGGAGACGTTGATGAAAAAGCTACTGACAGGCGCATTCCTTGCCGCACTGGCGACAAGCGCGCAGGCCGAGGACGTGACGCTGCAACTGAAGTGGGTCACGCAGGCCCAGTTCGCGGGCTATTACGTGGCGCAGGCCAAGGGGTTCTATGAGGAAGAGGGGCTGAACGTCACCATCCTTCCGGGTGGCCCTGACATCGCGCCGACCCAGGTGATCGCGGGCGGCGGTGCCGATGTGGTGGTGGACTGGATGCCCTCGGCGCTGGCGGCCCGCGAAAAGGGCCTGCCGCTGGTCAACATCGCGCAGCCCTTCGCGTCGTCGGGCATGATGCTGACCTGCCTGGCCGAGACCGGCATCAAGGAGCCGAAGGACTTCGCCGACAAGACACTGGGCGTCTGGTTCTTCGGCAACGAATATCCGTTCCTGTCATGGATGAGCCAGCTTGGTCTTGCGACCGACGGCAGCCCTGGTGGCGTGACGGTGCTGAAGCAGGGCTTCAACGTCGATCCCTTGCTGCAAAAGCAGGCGGCCTGCATTTCGACCATGACCTACAACGAATACTGGCAGGTGATCGACGCCGGCATCAAGCCGGAGGAGCTGGTGACCTTCAAGTATCAGGACATGGGCGTGGCGACGCTGGAGGACGGGCTTTACGTTCTGGAAGACAAGCTGGCCGACCCTGCCTTTGAAGAAAAGATGGTCAAGTTCGTGCGCGCCAGCATGAAAGGCTGGAAATATGCCGAGGCGAACCCCGATGAGGCAGCGATGATCGTGCTGGAGAACGACCAGACCGGCGCACAGACCGAACAGCATCAGAAGCGGATGATGGGCGAAGTTGCCAAGCTGACGGCGGGCTCGAACGGCGCGCTGGACGTGGCGGCGGCGGAAAAGACCGTGGCGACGCTGCTTGCTGGCGGGTCTGACCCGGTGATCACCGCGGCTCCGACGGGCGCCTGGACCAGCGCCATCACCGACAAGGCACTGGCGAACTGATCGTCTGACCAGACGGCGGCGCGCCCGGGGGAAACCTCGGGCGCGTCTTGCATTGAAGGCGGCGGGGGTTTTCCACCCCCACACCCCCGGAGGATATTTGGCGAAGGGGAAGCCGATCCGGGCTTTCAGACTTGGTAGAGCCGCAGCTTTGTAAATTGGCTTTGTAAATTGTGGGGCGGGCTGTAAATCGGTGAGCGTTGACTGGAGGTCGCGATGCCGCTGTCTGCCCTTACCGGAACGAGGTTGCGCGAGCGGCGGCTGGCGGCTGGCCTGCGGCAAGCCGATGTCGCGGCGACGGTGGGCATCTCGGCCTCCTACCTCAACCTGATCGAGCATAACCGGCGGCGGGTGTCAGGGCAGATGCTGGACCGGTTGGGGGCGGCACTGGGGTTGGAGCGGACGGCGTTTTCCGCAGGCCGGGAGGCCGCGCTTCTGGACGATCTGCGCGCGGCCGCGGCGGCGTCGGAGGGGGCGGGGGCCGAGGTCGAGCGGCTGGAGGAGTTTGTTGGCCGCTATCCGGGCTGGGCGGTTCTGGTGGCCGGGCAGCATGGCCGCGTGATGCGCCTGGAGCGGGCGCTTGCGGCGTTGAACGACCGCGTGACGCATGATCCGCATCTGAGCCACGCGCTGCATGAGGTGCTGTCTGCACTGTCCTCGGTCCGCTCCACGGCGGCGATCCTTGCGGAGACCGAAGATCTGGAGCCCGACTGGCGCGAGCGGTTCCACCGCAACCTGCATCAGGACAGCGAGCGGATGGCGGGGGGCGCCGAGGCGCTGGTGGCCTATCTTGATGCCGGATCGGGGGCGGCGGACGAGGGCTTTCTGGCACCGCAGGAGGAGATGGAAAGCTGGCTTCGGTCGCGCGACTGGCAGTTCGGCGACGAGGAGTTGCGCCACGGCGTGGCAGGTGAGGTGGCGGGCCTGGCCTCCAGCGCCGCGCGGGTGCTGGCGGCGGGGCATGTGGCACGGGCGGCACTTGATGCGCGCGCCATGCCGAGGGCAGCGTTCGTTGCGGCGTGGCAGGCGACGGGACCGGACCCGCTGGCCCTGGCGGAGCGGTTGGGTGTCGGGGTGGCGGCGGTGATGCGGCGGCTGGCGGCGCTGGCTGAGGCGAAGCTCGGGCTGGTGGTGTGCGATGCGTCAGGCACGCTGACGTTTCGCAAGCCCTCGCCGGGGTTCCAGCTTCCACGCTTTGGGGCGGCCTGTCCGTTGTGGCCGCTTTATGCAGCGCTTGGGCGACCGATGCAGCCGATCGAGGCGGTGGTGGAGATGGCCGGGCAGACCGGCGCGCGGCACCGGGTGATCGCGTATTGCGAGACGCGCCACCCCGCGGGCCTGCGCGGGCCGGAACTGCGCGAGGCGTCGATGCTGATCCTGCCCCTCGCCGGGCGCGAGGGGGCGGCGCTGCGGGTTGGGTCGACCTGCCGGATCTGCCCACAGGCCGATTGCCCGGCACGGCGCGAACCGTCGATCTTGACCGAGGCGGTATGAGCCGGGCCGGCCTCGTTCGCGGCTTTGACAGGGCGC
Organism: Paracoccaceae bacterium; assembly: GCA_030697175.1. GTDB lineage: Bacteria > Pseudomonadota > Alphaproteobacteria > Rhodobacterales > Rhodobacteraceae > JAUYQR01. The sequence continues at coordinate 47,801 of JAUYQR010000003.1, forward strand.
GCAGTTCGGTTGATAGTGGGACAGGCCGGGGGTGGCCGGGGGGAACGGAAGTGGCGCAGCACGTGCTCCTTGTCGAGGACGAGCCGAACATTGCCGAGGCGATCCGCTTCATCCTGACGCGCGATGGGTGGCGGGTGACGCATGTGGCTGATGGGCTGGCGGCGTTGGCGCGGGTGGCCGAGACGCGGCCCGATCTGATCATCCTCGACCACATGCTGCCGGGGCTGTCGGGGCTTGAGGTGCTGGCCGCGCTGCGCGCCGATCCGGCGACGGCGGCGACCAAGGTCTTGATGCTGACCGCGCGCGGGCAGGAGCGCGACCGCGAGGCCGCAAGCCTGGCGGGGGCGGACGGGTTCATGGCCAAGCCGTTTTCCAACGCCGAGATCCTGGCCGAGGTTCGCGCCATGGTGGCGCGCTGATGCGGCGGCTGAAGCGCCCGATGTTTCTGGCCCGCGCACCTTACCGGCGACGCCGGTTGCGGGATGCGGCGCGGCTGTTGCCGGTGTTCGGCGCGGCGCTTCTGATCCTGCCGCTCTTGTGGGCCGATGAGGGGGCGGAGCGGCGGCTGTCATCAAGCGATGTGATCTATTTCTTTGCGCTCTGGTGCCTTTTGATCGTGGTGGCGGCGCTCTTTGCCCCCGGCCTTCGGTCGGGCGAGGCCGCTGGCGACGAGACCGACTGAGATGCCGTTCCACATTCTTGTCGCGGCCTGCCTGGCCTATGTGATCGTCCTCTTTCTGGTGGCGTTTCTGGCCGAGCGGCGCGCGCGCCGCGGGCGCCTGGGGTTTCTGCAATCGCCGCTGATCTACACGCTGTCGCTGTCGATCTATTGCACCGCCTGGACGTTCTATGGCGCGGTTGGCTATGCGGCGCGGTCGGGGCTGGAGTTCCTGACGATCTACTTTGGCCCGACACTGGTGTTCATCGGTTGGTGGTGGCTGCTGCGCAAGCTGGTCAGGATCGGCCGGCAATACCGGGTAACGTCGATTGCCGATCTGATTTCTGCCCGGTTCGGCAAGTCGAACTTGCTGGGGGTCATCGTCACCGTGATGGTGGTGATCGCGACGACGCCCTACATTGCGCTGCAACTGCAATCGGTGGTGCTGTCGTTCGGCGTCTTTGCCAGCGAGACGCCGGATGGCGTTCTGCCGCCCGATGCCGAGCAGACGGCGGTCTGGGTGGCGGTCGGGCTGGCGCTGTTCACCATCCTGTTCGGCACCCGAAACCTTGATGCCAACGAGCAGCACCACGGCATCGTCACGGCGATTGCGGTGGAGGCGGTGGTCAAGCTGGTGGCGCTGCTGGCGGTCGGGGCCTTTGTCGTCTGGGGTGTTGCCGGCGGGATCGGCGAAACCATCGCAAAGATCGACGCGGCGAACCTGTCGGCCTGGCAGATGGAGCCGGGGCGCTGGACGGGACTGATCTTTCTGTCCGCGGCGGCCGTGATCTGCCTGCCACGGATGTTTCAGGTGATGGTGGTCGAGAACGCGAACGAAGGCCATCTGGCGCGGGCAAGCTGGGCGTTTCCGCTGTATCTGATGCTGATGAGCCTGTTCATCGTGCCGATTGCGGTGATCGGGCTGGAGCGGCTGCCCGTAGGGTCAAACCCCGACATGTTCGTGCTGACGCTGCCTTTGGCCGAAGGGCAGGGCGGGTTGGCGATGCTGGCGTTTCTGGGCGGGTTTTCCTCGGCCACGTCGATGGTGATTGTCGAGGCGATTGCGCTGGCGACGATGGTTTCGAACCATCTGGTGATGCCCTTGTGGCTGCGGTTCAGCCGGGCCGGGGCGCGGGGCGACGATCTGCGCGGCGTGGTCTTGATGGCGCGGCGCGTCGGCATCGTCGGCGTGCTTGGGCTGGGCTATGCCTATTACCATTTCTCTGGCGGGTCGGCGGCACTGGCGGCGATCGGACTGATTGCGTTCCTGGGCGTGGCACAGGTGCTGCCGGTGCTGATCGGCGGCATATTCTGGCGCGGTGCCACGCGGGTGGGTGCGGTGGCGGGGCTTCTTACCGGGTTCGTGATCTGGGGCTATACGTCGTTTCTGCCCTCGTTCGGGCCGGGGGCGGTTCTGTCCACCTCGGTCTTCAGCGAGGGCGCCTTCGGGCTGGCGTGGCTGCGCCCGCATGCGCTGTTTGGCACGGTGGGCCTTGATCCGATGATCCACGCGCTGTTCTGGTCGATGGCGCTGAATGCGACGGCGTTCTTTCTTGGCTCGGTGCTGACCTTCCCCGGCCCGGTGGAGCGGTTGCAGGGCGCGGCCTTCGTCAACGTCTTTGAAGGCCAGATCGGGCCGCGACGCTGGGCGCATGGCCAGGCCGAACCCGAGGAACTCCTGGTCATGTCGCAGCGTATTCTGGGCGAGGACGCGGCGCTGGCGCTGTTTCAGGCGGCGGCAAAGGCGCAGGGCAAGGCCGGCTTTCTGCCCGACACGACGCCGGAATTCCTTGGCGCGCTGGAAGCTCGGCTGTCCGGCTCGGTCGGCGCAGCGACCGCCCATGCGATGCTGAGCCAGCTTGTCGGGCGCGCCACCGTGACGGTCGAGGAACTGATGGCCGTGGCCAGCGAAAGCGCGCAGATCATGGAGTATTCGGCGCAACTGGAAAGCAAGCAGGAGGAGTTGACCCGCACCGCAGGCGCGCTGCGCGAGGCCAATGACAAGCTGATGCAACTGTCGATCCAGAAGGATGCGTTCCTGAGCCAGATCAGCCACGAGCTGCGCACGCCGATGACCTCGATCCGGGCGTTTTCGGAAATCCTGACCGAAGGCGGGCTGGACCCCGAAACCGTGGTGAAATATGGCGGTATCATCCATGATGAGGCCAAGCGGCTGACGCGGCTTCTGGATGATCTGCTGGATCTGAGCGTGCTGGAAAACGGCACGGTTCAACTGAATCTGACGCTGACCAACCTGCACGAGATGATCGACAAGGCCTTGATCGCGGCGCGCCAGACCCGGCCAGAGCGCAGCTTTGAGATCGACCGCGACCCGGTGGCCGAAAACGTATACCTGCTTACCGATGCCGACCGGCTGACGCAGGTCTTCATCAACCTGATTGCCAATGCGCGGAAGTATTGTTGCTCGGACCACCCGCAGCTTCGCATCGCCGTGCGCCTGCGCGGTGGCCGGGTGATCGTGGACTTTGTCGACAACGGTCTTGGGATTCCCAAGGACGCGCAGGCACTGATCTTCGAGAAATTCGCGCGGCTGACCGATGGCAACCGGGCGGGCGGTGCCGGCCTTGGTCTGGCGATCTGCCGCGAGATCATGGCGAACCTTGGTGGCACGATTTCCTATCTGCCGGGGCAGGGTGGCGCTGCGTTCCGGGTGACGGTGCCGATCCGTCTGGAGAAGCAGGCAGCTTAACCCTTTCATAAGGCTGATGCGCTTAGGCTTCAGGCGAAGCATGGGGTGGGCATGAGCGACGTCATTCGCCGCAAGATCGACCGGGCCGAAGCGGCCCAGCAGGATGGTGCGCCGGGGGCGGACCGTGGCTGGCGGCTGGCGCTGGCGCGGGCGGCGCGCAACCGGCTTGGTCTTGACGTCGAATTTCGCCGCATGTCGGTGCGCCGTGCATCGCTGGCCGAAGTGCTGGAACTCCCGCCCGACCGCGCCCTTCTGGCGCTGCTCGACGGGCCGGAGGCGGGCCTTGGCCTGTTGATGCTGTCGGCCCCGGTGCTGTCGGCCTTCATCGAGGTGCAGACGATCGGCCGCGTCTCGCCGCAGCCCGCGCCGGGGCGCAAGCCGACACGGACCGATGCCGCGATGGTGGCGGGCCTGATCGACGCGGCACTGGTGGAGATGGAGCATATCCTGGCCGAGGAGGCGGATCTGGTCTGGGCCGGCGGGTTTCGCTATGCGTCCCACCTTGAGGATGCGCGCCCGCTTGGCCTGCTGCTTGAAGATGACGCCTACCGCGTCCTGGTGGCCGAGGTGGCGCTTGCCGGCGGCGTGAAATCCGGCGAGGTGATTCTGGCGTTGCCCGCGCAGGGGCGCGGCAGGCGGCCGGCGGTGGACGCGAGCGCTGTGGCGGCTCTGGCCGGGCCGCAGTTCACCTCGGCCCTTGGCGCGCAGGTGATGCAGGTCGATTGCACGCTGCTTGCGGTGCTTGGCCGGGTGTCGCTGCCGCTGTCACGGGTGATGGCGCTGGCCGCAGGCGAGGTGCTGCCGCTGCCCGCCGCCGCGCTGGATGCGGTTTCGCTGGAAACGCTGGATGGGCGACGCCTGGCCGCCGGCAAGCTGGGGCAGAACCGCGGGATGCGCGCGGTCAAACTGGCGCAAGGGGCTGCGCAGATGGCACCGCCGCAGCGCAAGCCCGATGCCGCAGCCCCTGCGCCGGCCGCCAACCCCGCCCAGCCGGAGGTTTGGCGCGCCGCCGTCTGAGGGCTCGGGCGGTCGCGGCCGATGCGGCGCGGGATCAGCCCTTGGCGGCCGCAAGCGCCTCGATCTGCGGCCGAAGATGGTCCAACTGGTAGCCGTGGCGCGCGGGAATGCCGATCAGGTCATCGGCGGGCAGACGACCGGCATGCGCCAGCGCCCAGACCACTGACGAGCGGTTGCCAGACGCGCAATAGGCCAGAACAGGGCCGCTGGCCGCGTCGATCGCCGCCCTTTGGGCAGTGACATTGGCCATCGTCAGCGCGCCGCCGATCACCGGGTTGGCGACAAACTGCAGGCCCATCGCCTCGGCGGCCGTCTGCATCGCGGTGCCGTGCAGGTGCGGAGGGATTTCGCCATCGGGGCGGTTGTCGATGATCGTGGTAAAGCCTGCCGCCTTTATCACCGCAAGATCAGACGGTTCGATCTGCGGCGAAACGGCGTAGGCCGGCGTGAGCGGGCGGATATCCATGCGGTGGCGTCCTTTTTTGAAACGGGCTTGAAGCAGGGTCAGGTTGGGGCGGCAGCGCGGCGCAATGCAGCCCGGAAGGGGGCCGCTGCCAGCATGCCGACCAGCATCGCGGCGAAGAATGCAAGGCCGCCCGTGCCGCCGAACGACAGCGAGGCGAGCGCCGGTCCTGGGCAAAGCCCGGCCAGGGCCCAGCCGGCACCGAACAGCACCGAACCCCAGATCAAGCCGGGATCAAGCCGCTGCGGGCCAAGTCGCGGCAGGGCCGTGCCCAGCACCGACACGCGCCGACGCGCCGCCACCCGCCAGGCCACCGCCATCGGCACGATCGCGCCGCCCATCACGAAGGCAAGCGTCGGGTCCCAGTCGCCGAACACGTCCAGCCAGCCCTGCACCTTGGTGGTGTCGGTCATGCCCGAAACCACAAGCCCCAGCCCGAACACCGCACCGGCGACCCCGGCAGATACCGCGCGCAGCATCAGATCACCCCCCACAGATGCCGCAGCAAGGCCATCACCACCCCGCCCGCGCCGATGTAGACCGCGGTTGCAACGATGCCGCGCAACGACAGCCGCGAGATGCCGCAAACCCCGTGGCCCGAGGTGCAGCCATTGGCAAGGCGCGACCCGAACCCGACCATCAGCCCCGCAACAAGGATCAGCGGCAGGCTGTCGGTCAGGTGCGTTTCGGTGGCGAAAACCGGCCGCAGCAGTGCGGGCGCAAGGATCAGGCCGCCAAGAAATGCCGCCGTCTCGCGCCACATCCCGCGGTCCGTGCCATCGACGATGCCGCCAACCAGCCCCGAGGCGCCCATCACCCGCCCGTTCATCAACAGAAAGATCGCGCCCGCGGTGCCGATCAGGGCACCCCCGGCAAGCCCCCAGAGCCAGTCAGTCTCGATCATCGCCAGTGCCCCGGTGTCCTGCCCTACAAACCATTCAGCGGAACCTTCAGGTACGAGGTACCATTGTCTTCCGCTTCCGGCATATGACCTGCCCGCATGTTGATCTGCAAGGACGGGATGATCAGGCGCGGCATGGCCAAGGTCGCATCGCGGGCCTGACGCAGGGCCACGAAATCTTCGCGCCGCCGCCCCGCACCGATATGCACATTGCGGGATTTCTGATCTCCGACAGTGCTTTCCCAGGCAAAGGTGTCACGGCCCGGTGCCTTGTAGTCATGCCCGACGAAGATCCGCGTGCTGTCGGGCAGGGCAAGAATCTTCTGCACGCTGTCAAACATCACCTCGGCCGATCCGCCGGGAAAATCGCAGCGCGCGGTGCCGAAATCCGGCATGAACAGCGTGTCGCCGACGAACGCCGCGTCACCGAACACATAGGTCAGGCAGGCTGGCGTGTGGCCGGGCGTGTGCAACACCTCGCCGCGCAACTGGCCGATCATCAGACTGTCGCCTTCGGCAAACAGCCGGTCGAACTGCGATCCGTCGCGGGCAAAGCGGGTGCCTTCGTTGAACACCTTGCCAAAGGTGTCCTGCACCACGGTGATCCGCTCGCCGATGCCGATCTTGCCGCCAAGCCGTTCCTGGATATAGGGCGCGGCCGACAGGTGGTCGGCATGGACGTGGGTTTCCAGAATCCATTGCAGATCAAGGTTCTGGTCGGTGATGGCCGCGATCACCGCATCCGCCGAGCGCGTGTCGGTCCGCCCCGAGGCATAGTCGAAATCGAGGACGGAATCGATCACCGCCGCGCCGCGGCCCTGCGGGTCCTGCACGAGGTAGGTGATGGTGTTCGTTGCCTCGTCAAAGAAGGCCTGAACCTTTGGGGCTGGCTGGACCATGACATATCCTCTTTCGCGGTGCGCCGGTTTGCGAGCAAACGGATCAGATTGCAAGACTTGAATATGTAGCTCGGCAACGATTGACCTGAGTCAAGGAGCCATGCGCTATGTTGCGCTAGGGTAAGGATGAGGACAAGGAGTGCAGGATGCAAGCCCAGATGAAACGACCCGTGGCCGAGCGCAAGCTGGCGCTGCAAGCGCAACTGGCGATCTTGAAAGCGCGGTTGCAGTCGATCGAGCGCGATCTGGAGGCGGAACCGGACCGCGACTGGGAAGACGCGGCGATCGAGCGCGAGGATGACGAGGTGCTGGAGGAAACCGGCCTTGTCAGCCAGCGCGAGCTGCGCCAGATCGAAGCCGCGCTCAACCGCATCGAGGCGAACGACTACGGCATCTGCCTGCGCTGCGGCGCCGAAATCAGTGAAGCTCGGCTGGACATCCTGCCCCACACCGCGTTTTGCAAGGAGTGTGCGAAATGACGAAGCCCCCCGCGAAGGCCATTCCCGCGCAAGAACCCGGGGCGTTCGAGGCGGGGATGGCCGCAGAGGCCATTGGTCTGGACATCCTTCTGGCCGAAATGCGGGCGCTTGCGGCCCTGATCCCCGGGCACGAGATCGCCCCGCGCAGCGACAGCGAAATCGAGGCGGATTTCGACAACATGCCGGTTTGACGGCAGGTCAGGCACTGGCCCTGCGGGTTCGCTGACGTGTTTCGGTGAAATTGAGTGCGGCCAATGGCTTGCCACGGCGGCCCCCTTGCGGCTTTAGTTGCCGCAGGTGGGCGCAGGGAGCGGGCATGGCCGCGGACGACGTAAGATCCGAGATGCGCGATGGGGTGCTGGTGGTCACGCTGGATCATCCGCCGTCGAACGCGCTGACCCAAGCAATGCGGGCGGCGCTGCTGGCAGTGGTGCAGGCACCGGGCGCGGCCGAGGCAATCGTGCTCTGCGGGCAGGGCGCGGTTTTCTGCAGCGTGGTCGCGGGCGAGCGGGATCGGGCGGCACCCGACCTTGCGGCGCTGTGCCTTGGCGTGCAGGGCTGCGCGGTTCCGGTCGTGGTTGCGCTGCACGGATCGGCGATGGGTCCGGGGGCGGAGCTGGCGCTGGCGGCGCGGGCGCGGGTGGCGCGGGCAGGAACCCGGATCGCTTTTCCCGACATAGCACTTGGTCTGCCGCCCGAGGCCGGATCGACGCAGCGGCTGCCGCATCTGGTGGGTGCGGCCGAGGCATTGCGGATGCTTCTGACCGGGCGCGCAGTCTCGGCCGAGGAGGCGCTGAACAGCGGCCTGATCGACCAAATCGTGCCTGAAGGCGAAACCGAAGCCGCAATCGCCCTTGCGCGCCATCTGGCTGGCCGTCCGAAATCCGACCGGGGGCCGGGCGATCCGCTGGCCTATCAGGCGGCGGTGGCAGCGGCGCGACGCGACCAGCGGGGCGCGATGCCGGCGATCGGGCGGATGATCGACTGCGTCGAGGCGGCGCTGGTGCTGCCGCTGGAAAACGGCGTGGCGCTGGAAGCCGTGGCGCGCGAGGATATGGAAGCGTCCGACGATGCCCGCGCGCTTCGCTGGGCGGTGGAAGCGGAGCGGCGCTCGCTGGTGCGACTGGCCTCGGTGTCGGGCGGTTCGGGGGGCCACGTGCAGCATCTGGGCCTGCACGGAACCGGGCCGGGGATGGCGAGCCTTGCGTTGCTGGCTGTCACGCGCGGATTTGCGGTGACCTGGGTGGCCGAGGATGCGGCCGCGCTGGCACGCGGCATCGCGTGGGCCACCGAACGGATGCAGGCAGAGGAACGGGCAGGGCGGTTGTCGGCGGCCGGACATGCGGCTGCGCGGGCGCGGCTGAAGACCGGCGAAGGTCTGGAGGCTTTGGCCCCGGCGGGGGTGGTGGTGCATGTCCTGGCGCCCGGCGCGGCAGAGCGTTCCGCCCTTGCCGCCGACGCTGTGCATGTCGTGCTGGGCGGGGCGAGTGGCGATATCGGGCTGGCGCTGGCCCGGTCTGGCCGGATCAGCGAACTTGCGCTGCCCGCCGGTGTCGGGTCAATGACCGCAACCCTCATGACCGACGTGCTGCGCCGGCTGGGCGTGCCGCCCGTGCTGGTGGGCGAGCGCCCGGTCATGGGGCGGCGTCTGGCGGCGGCCGGGGCCACGGCGCTGGCCCGGCTGACCGGGCTTGGCGTGCCGAAACGGCTGGTCGCGGCGGCGCTGGACGGTTTTGGCGCGCGGCTGCCCGATGCAGCCCTGCCCGATCTTGGCGCCGATCTGCGTCCGATGCCCGAGGCCGAGGTTCTGAACCGCTGGCTTGGCGCGCTGGCGAATGCCGGCTTGCAGCTGCTGGAGGCGGGCATCGCGCTGCAGCCATCCGACATCGACCATTGCCTGATCGCCGGGCAGGGCTTTCCGCGCTGGCGCGGGGGCGCGATGTATCAGGCCGACCGTCGCGGCCTGATGGTGCTGCGCCGCGACCTGCGGCTTTGGGCCGAGGAAGACCCGGTCTGGGCGCCGTCGCCGTTTCTGGATGACCTGATCGCCAACGGCACACGCCTGTCGGCCCTGAACCGCTAGGCGCGTCAGCCGAGCAGGATCCCCGTGACCACCAACATCAACCCCAGCGCCGACACGCCCAGCGCCGCCATGTTGATCACCACGACGCGCTGCAATTCGGCCCGCATCGCTTCGTCTGGCAACCCCGCGCCCCGCGCCTTCATGGCCCGCATGATGCAGTAGCCAAGCCCCGCAATCCCGACAAGCGAGACGAATGCGCCGATCCAGATCAATGCCTGCATGTGGTGGTCGCTCTCCGGTTGGTTCCGTGTCAGGCGTTAGCCCTTCGCCTTGCCGCTGACAAGGTGGCGGTTGCCGGATCGGCGCTTGAAACCGGGGCGCGGCACGGGGTAGGAAGCGCGCGGCGGGGGGATGCCCTGACCCATGAAGCCCAGAACGAGGACCAGATGGCCGACCCGACCGATGCCTACACCGTGACCGCCGACGAGCTGCGCCAGTTCATCGAACGCTACGAGCAACTGGAAAGCGAAAAGAAGGACGTGACCGAGCAGCAGAAAGAGCTGATGGCCGAAGCCAAGGGCCGCGGTTACGACACCAAGGTGATGCGCAAGGTCATCGCCCTGCGCAAGCGCAAGCCCGACGAGATTGCCGAAGAAGAAGCGATCATGGAAATGTACAAGACCGCGCTCGGGATGGCGTAACCTTTACGCCGAGAGGAAGCGCACGCCGGGCATGGTGCGGATCAACGCCACGTCGGCGTGATAGCGGGCGGTCAGATCATCGACCAGATCCTGCGTCCAGCCGGGGGTATCAAGTTCCACCGTGATCTGGTCGTCGCGCTGGAAGCGTTCCAGAAACGCCGTCATCACCCGGCGGCGTTGCGACACTCCCGCTGGCGGGTGTGCCGCGACATAGGCGCGCATCCGGGTAAAGCCTTCGGGCGTCAGCAGGATGGACATCAGCTCGTCGGTATCGGTCAGGCTTACCTCGGCGCCGTGGCCCGACACAGCCTGCAAGACCTCGTTCCAGATCAGGGGCGTGTCCTCGTCACACCAGACGGTCAGCGGCACGTTCGGGCAATGGTGCAGGATGCGACGCACCGTATCGGACCACAACAGCCCGCGCGGATCGAGGCCGGTCAGGATGTCTTCGGTGCTGCGGGTCGAGACCTTTTCCTGCAGCGCGGGCAGGAAGGTTGCGGGGTTGCGGATCGCCAGGTGAAACTCGGCGTCCAGAAACGGGAATATCTGCGTGAAGCTGAGCGCGCGTTCGCCACTGTAGCTGTAAAGCCCGTCGCGTGCCGCCCAGGTGGGAAAGCCCAGAAAGCTGTCCCAACTCAGCACCACCCGGTCCGCCGCCTGTTCCCCGACGATCTGTCCCAGGATCGACCCCTGCATCTCGGCCGAGGCGGCACCGCCCTTCAACTCGATCGAGGTGTCGCGGAGCAGCTTGCGGTAGCGTGTCGGTGCAGGGATCGCGATGCCCTGTTCGGCCAGCACGGCGCGGTTCTTCAGCAGGCACCGCACCAGCCGGTCTTCGTCAGTGCAATGTGCGCCAAGGTGATAGACGATGCGCATCTTGCCCTGTATCTGCCTGTGCCTGCCCCGGGCCGCTGCGGGCCGTTGCGCGCAACTATACGGGGTTTTCTGGACAGGGAAACCGCTTTCCTGTAGGCCCTGTCCGCGATGGTTGATGAAAACACTCAAGTTCATGCCCCGGCGCGCCGCGCCGCGATGGGAGTGTGGTCGACAGGGGCGGTCCTGATCGCGCTGATCGTGCTTGCGCCGCTTGCCTCGATCCTGTGGATCGCGTTTCACCCGACCGAAAACATCTGGCCGCACCTGATGGCGACGGTGTTGCCGCGTTATCTGGCGACCACGCTCACCCTGATGCTGGGCGTGGCGGTGCTGACGGCTGCGGCGGGGACCGGGGCGGCTTGGCTGGTGACGATGTACCGCTTTCCGGGGCGGGGCTGGCTGAGCCATGCGCTTTTGTTCCCGCTGGCGATTCCGGCCTATGTCGGGGCCTATGCGCTGGTTGATTTCCTCGATTACGCCGGGCCGTTGCAGACCGCGCTGCGCAGCGGTTTTGGCTGGGCCTCGGCGCGGGACTACTGGTTTCCGCAGACACGCTCGCTCTGGGCCGCCGTGCTGGTGCTTTCGGCGGCGCTTTACCCTTACGTCTATCTTCTGGCGCGGGCGGCGTTCCGCGAACAGCCGGGCTGCACCTATCACGTCGCGCGGGCGCTTGGGGTCGGGCCGTGGGGCCTGTTCCTGCGCGTCGGCCTGCCAATGGCGCGCCCGGCCATCGCGGCAGGCGTGGCGCTGGCCTTGATGGAGACGGTGGCCGATTACGGCACGGTCTACCACTTCGGCGTGCAGACGCTGACCACGGGGATCTTCTCCACCTGGCTGAACGGCAGCAATGCGGGCGGGGCGGCGCAGATTGCCGGGGTGGTGCTGGTCTTGATTTTCCTTCTGGTGATGCTGGAGCGGATCGGGCGGCGCAATGCGCGGTTTCACGCGATGAACCGCAGCGTGCGCCCGATCGAGCCGGCCGCTCTTGGCGGCGCGCGCGGCTGGCTGGCCTTTGCCGCCTGCATGGTGCCGTTCGGGATCGGCTTCGTGTTGCCGGTCATGGTGATGGCGGGCAATTCGCTGGCTGCACCCGAAGGCTGGCTGGCACCGGGGCTGGGCGCGGCGCTGGTCAACACGCTGGTGGTGGCGGGCGCGGCTTCGCTGGCCACGGTGGGGGCGGCGCTGTTTCTGGTTTACGGCGTGCGGATGGCCGGGCGCGGCATCGCGCGCGTTGTGCTGCCGGTGACGCTGCTTGGCTATGCCGCACCGGGGGCGGTGCTGGCGCTGGGGCTGCTGATCCCCTTGGCGGCGCTGGATCACCGGTTGGCCGACGCGATCGAGGCGCTGACTGGCCATGACCCCGGACTGCTGATCACAGGCACCGCCTTTGCGCTGGGGCTGGCCTACCTCGTGCGGTTCTTCGGCATTGCACAGGGCGCGCTGGATGCGGCCTTCGGGCGCGTTTCGCCTTCGTTGCCGATGGCGGCGCGGTCGCTTGGCCGCACCGCAGGCGGGGCGCTGAGTTCGGTCTACCTGCCGCTGATGCGCGGATCGGTTGCAACGGCGTTGCTGGTGGTGTTCGTCGATTGCGTCAAGGAACTGCCCGCCACGCTGCTGCTGCGCCCGTTCAACTACAACACCCTGTCGACGCGGGTGTTCGAGCTTGCCAGCCTCGAGCGGCTGAGCGAGGCCGCCCCCGCCGCGCTTCTGGTGATGGCGGTGGGCCTTGCCGCAGTAGCACTTCTGGCACGCGCCAACCGGGATTGAGCCTTGCGATACGCCTGCCGGAACGTTATTTGAACGATGTGCCTCTATAGCTCAGCTGGTAGAGCACCTGATTTGTAATCAGGGGGTCGCGGGTTCAAGTCCTGCTGGGGGCACCATCATCCACATCGTTGACGCGTATCGTTGATGCCGGCAAGGCGCATGCGGGGGCAAGTGGCCACCGCCTTCCGACGGCTGCGACCCAATAAAAGAACTTGATCGGCCGCGAGACGCGGTCCAACCTGCAGATACTGCTGGTTTGCAGTCTATTGCCTTCGTGTAACGAGTTCATGTCAAAGGGACTGTTTATGACTTTAGCGTTTTCTGCGGTCAGCAGGGGTATCCGGCTTTCGAACTCTGTCGCGGCAGGGGTCGTGGCCAGCATACTGTTCCTGCTTTTCGTCGCGACCCTATTCCTGCTCGGTGATGCCGACGTTTCGGTGTATCTGCGCGATCCCGCCGTGGTCTTCGAATATTCGCCATTTGCCGGGATCATCTCTTACGTTGGCATCCTTGCCACCTTCAGCGCGGCGGCGATCTGTCTGTTTGCATCGGCTCAAAGCCCGCAGGATGCGGCCCTTTTGCGTGCCATCGGCCTGTTCGGGCTGCTGATCGCGACGGATGATCTGCTGATGCTGCACGAAGAGGTCTTTCCCAAGATTGTCGGCCTTCCCGAACGCCTGGTGCTGATCAGCTACTTCGTCATCGCGGCCGGAATCGCGGTGCTGCACCGGGTGGCGATCTTGCGGGGACCGACGGCCGGCCTGATTCTGGCGATCCTGCTTTTGGGCGGGTCGGTCCTGGTGGACATCCTGGTCGAGTATTCACCGGCAGAGGTGGTTGTCGAGGATGGCCTGAAGTTCGTCGGGCTGATTGTCTGGTCGGTCTACTGGATCAACCGCGCCAGCGCTGCGGTTGCGGCACTTCGGTCGCCGGCATGAAAGGCCCGCCGCGCGGCTGAACAGGCAAGCGTGTCAGTCGGACTCTTCCGGTCTGGGCGGAACGCGCCGCGTCGCCTGCGTGGCGGGCAGCTTTCCGTCCGCCTGCGGTCGCTCGACGACGCCGAAGAATTGCAACGCCTGCTCAAGGTCTGACCGGCCCTTCGCCTCGGTGCCGTTCAGCGAGGCGACAAGCGTGTCAAAGCGTTGGCGCAGGGCCTTCTTTTCGTCGCCCTTGCAGGCGTTCCACGAGCGGCCCTGCAGCCCCATGACCAGCACGTAATAGCCGATGAAATGTGGCCGCGAGCCGGACAGCAAAAGCCGTCTGTAAGCCTCGTCCGGGCCAAGGGCGCGGATCTCGTCGGCTGACGTGATCCCGGCCTTTGCAAACGCCACTTCCGACGCGGGGCCAAGGTTGGGGATCGACGAGACCGGATCACTCACGGGATTGCCTGCCTCGGATGACGAAAGCCAGCCTGTTGGCTGGCCCGTTGGAGGGGGAGGCCGATATCAGATCGCGGCCCAGTCCTTGAAGATCGTCTGGCTGCCCTGCTGCTGGCTGGAGCCCGTTTGCTGGGTCTGCTGCTGCGGCGGCGTCTGTGACCCGCCCTGTTGCTGAGGGGAAGGTTTCTTGGCCATGTAACTGCTCCGTCTGCTGGCTCTTGCGCGTTGATTTCTTCATGTTGCCGGACGCCTGGGCGAAGGCAAGACGGCATCATGACGATTTTGCGACGCTTTCGCCGAACTGTGCGGCGCGCGCAACACTTCGGCGATCACGTCAGCGTGCGCCCGGTGGCGGCGGGTCAGTCGGCTGCAACCGTCGCCGGATAGCCCGCCGCATCAAGGGCTGCCAGAACGGCTGGCACCGGCGCAGGCCCGCTGGCCGTGACCTGACGCAAGGTCAGGTCAACCGTGACGGATCCCGCCCCCTCGACCCGCGCAAGGGCGGCTTCGACAGTCGCCTTGCAATGGCCGCAGGACATGTCAGGAACGAGGAACGTAGTCATCGCATCATCCTTGTGCAAAAGCATGTGGCATGGAAGTGCCGCAGCGCGCCAAGGTCAAGGGCGATCACGATCAGCGCCTGGTTTCCGTTTCGGCCCAATGGCTTGCACCTGCCCGATTTTCAAAGCGGTTTGGAAAGCGCAAATCGCTCAGAAAAAATGATAAAACAGTTTGGAAACTGCGTGTGGTTGCGGTAACACAAAAGCGGTTTGGACATTCTGCAAGGGTAATGCCGGCATTGTCTGCCAAGACCACTTGAAACCTGTCCGCCTTTGCCTAGGCTCAAACGAAGAGAACAGATTTGCTGGACAAGCCCGTGACCGACCAGAGCCTTGCCCCGAATGTCCTGAAAGCCGACATCCTGCGGCACCTGACGTTCACCATCGGCAAGGACAGCCAGAACGCCAGCACCTACGATTGGCGGATGGCGCTGTCCTTCGCGATCCGCGACCGGATCGTGGAGCCGTGGTTCGCCTCTACGCGCCGGACCTGGGCCGAGGATCGCAAGCGGGTCTACTACCTGTCGATGGAATTCCTGATCGGCCGCATCCTTGAGGATGCGACGATCAATCTGGGCCTGAATGACGCCGCCACCGCCGCGATGGCCGAGCTTGGTCAGGACATCGAAACCCTGATCGCCGATGAACCCGATGCGGCGCTCGGGAATGGCGGGTTGGGGCGGCTGGCCGCCTGTTTCATGGAATCGATGGCGACGCTGGGCTGCCCCGCCTATGGCTACGGCATCCGCTACGAACACGGCCTCTTTCGCCAGCGGTTCGAGGGTGGGCGGCAGGTTGAAACCCCGGAAGACTGGCTGAAACAGGCCCATCCGTGGGAATTCGCACGCCCCGAATCCGCCTATACCATCGGCTTCAAGGGTCATGTCGAAACGCGCGATGGCAAGGAGGTCTGGTTCCCCGGCGAAACCGTGTTTGCCGAGGCGCATGACACCCCGGTGATCGGCTGGAAAGGCAAATGGGCCAACACCCTGCGCCTGTGGGCCGCGAAACCCACCACGCAGTTCGATCTGGAGCGTTTCAACCGCGGTGATTACACCGCAGCGGCAGAGCCCGAAACACTGGCGCGCACCCTGGCGCGGGTGCTTTACCCCGATGACACCACCTATCAGGGCAAGGAACTGCGCCTGAAACAGGAATTCTTCCTGACCTCTGCCGCCTTGCAAGACATCCTGCGCCGCTTTCTTGCCAGCCATTCCGATCTGAAACTGCTGCCGCAGTATGTGGCCATCCAGATGAACGATACCCACCCCGCGATTGCAGGGCCGGAACTGATCCGCCTGCTGACCGACGTGCATGGGCTGACCTTCGACGAGGCGTTGACCAACGCCCGCGCCTGCCTTGGCTACACCAACCACACCCTGCTGCCCGAGGCGCTGGAGCGGTGGGCGACCTTTACCTTCGGCAACGTGTTGCCGCGCCACATGCAGATCGTCGAACGCATCGACAGCTGGCACCGCCGCGCCTACCCGAACCGGCCGCATTACGTGGGCATCGTCAAGCATCAGGAAGTGCGGATGGGCGAGTTGGCCTTCGTCATGTCGCACAAGGTGAACGGGGTTTCGGCGCTGCACTCCGATCTGGTGAAGACGAGCCTGTTTCCCGAACTCAATCGCCTGCATCCCGGCCGCATCATCAACCAGACCAACGGTGTCACGCCGCGCCGCTGGCTGCGCATGTCGAACCGCCCGCTGTCGGGGCTGATCACCGACACCATCGGCGAGGGTTGGGAAGACAACCTTGACCGCCTGCGCGAGCTGGAGCCGCATGTCGAGGATGCCGGCTTCCGCCATGCCTTCGACGCGGCCAAACGGCAAAACAAGCAGGACCTTGCCGCGTGGATCAAGCGCGACCTTGGTGTGACCGTGTCGCCGGACGCGCTTTTCGATGTGCAGATCAAGCGCATCCACGAATACAAGCGCCAGCTTCTGAACATCCTGGAAACCATCGCGCATTGGCAAAAGGTCCGGTCAGACCCGAAAGGCACCTGGGTGCCGCGCGTTCGCATCTTTGGTGGCAAGGCCGCGCCCGGCTATGCGGTGGCCAAGGAAATCATTCGACTTATCAACGACGTGGGCCAGGTCATCAACAATGATCCGGCGACCGGTGATCTGTTGAAGGTGATCTATCCGGCCAACTACAACGTCAGCATGGCCGAGCAGGTGATCCCGGCAGCCGATCTGTCCGAGCAGATTTCCACCGCCGGGAAAGAGGCGTCCGGCACCGGCAACATGAAGTTCATGATGAACGGCGCACCGACGATCGGCACGCTTGATGGTGCGAACGTCGAAATCCTGCACGAAGTGGGGGCGGAGAACTTCTTCCTTTTCGGCCTGACCACCGACGAGGTTGCCAAGCGCCGCGAAGACCCCGACCATTCCCGCAAGGCGATCGAGGCAAGCCAGCCGTTGCAGGACGTGTTGCAGATGATTGCCGAAGGTCGCTTCAGTCCCGACGAGCCGGACCGCTATCACGGTCTTGTCCACCGCGTCTGGCACCACGACTATTTTCTGGTTGCCGCCGATTTCGATGCCTATCACGCCGCGCAAGGCGAGGTGGATCGCGCCTATGCCGACCGCGACCGTTGGGTGAAGATGGCGGCGCTGAATACGGCTCGCAGCGGTTTCTTCTCGTCTGACCGGACGATCCGTAGTTACATGGACGAGATATGGTCGGTTAAATCCGCGCTCTGACGCGCTTTTCGGGGGAGGAAAGCATGGCTGAGACTTTGCTGGAACGTGGCGCTGCCGAAGCGATTGCCGGCGGCTGGCATGGCGACCCCTTCTCGGTGCTGGGCCCGCACAAACGCGGCAAGGCGTGGGAAATCACCGCCTTCGTGCCGGGGGCCGAACGGCTGTGGGTGCTGACGGGCAAGAAGGCAGATGCAGCGGTGCCCTATCCCGGCGTGCCGGGCCTGTTCACCCACCAGATGGCGCGCAATGCGGCTTACAGGTTCCGCGCCGAAGGCTATGGCAACACGTGGGAATTCGACGATCCCTTCCGCTTTGGCCCGGTGTTGGGAGAGTTGGACGAATACCTTCTGGGCGAAGGCACCCACAAGCGGCTTTGGCAGGTGCTGGGCGCGCATCTGATCACGCATGAGGATGTGCCGGGCGTGCATTTCGCCGTCTGGGCGCCGAACGCCGAACGCGTCTCGGTCGTCGGTGATTTCAACATCTGGGACGGCCGCCGCCACCCGATGCGCCGGCGTGGCCCGACCGGGGTGTGGGAGATCTTTGTTCCCGGCCTGGGCGAAGGTGCGACCTACAAGTACGAGATCAAGGGGCCGGGCGGCGCGCTGATGCCGCTGAAGGCCGATCCGGTGGGATTCGGGTCTGAACATCCGCCCGCAAACGCCTCTGTTGTCAGGAAAATCGGCGGTGAGTGGGGTGACGGCGAGTGGTTGAAGACGCGCGCCAGCCACCACAATGTCGATGCGCCGATCTCGGTCTACGAGGTGCATCTTGGGTCTTGGCGTCGGGCGCCCGGCGACCGGATGCTGAGCTATCCGGAGCTTGCCGACCAGCTTGTCGACTACGTCGCCGACATGGGCTTTACCCATATCGAGCTGATGCCGGTCAGCGAATACCCGTTCGACGGGTCATGGGGGTATCAGCCCGTCGGCCTGTTTGCCCCCACCATCCGCCACGGCACGCCATCGGAATTCCGCGCCTTCGTCGATGCGGCGCACCGCAAGGGGCTGGGCGTCCTGCTGGATTGGGTACCCGGCCATTTCCCGACCGATGCGCATGGCCTTGGCCAGTTCGACGGCACCGCGCTTTACGAACACCAGGACCCGCGCGAAGGCTTCCATCAGGACTGGAACACCCTGATCTTCAACTATGGCCGGGTCGAGGTGAAGAACTACCTTGTGTCCAACGCCTTGTATTGGCTGGAGGAATACCACATCGACGGGCTGCGCGTCGATGCCGTGGCCTCGATGCTGTACCGCGACTACAGCCGCAAGGACGGCGAGTGGGTGCCGAACCGCGATGGCGGGCGCGAGAACTACGAGGCGATTGCGGTCCTGCAGGACATGAACATCACCGCTTATGGCGAAGTGCCGGGCATCATGACGGTGGCCGAGGAATCGACCGCATTCCCCGGCGTGTCGCGCCCGGTCAACCACGGTGGCCTTGGCTTTGGCTTCAAGTGGAACATGGGCTGGATGAACGACACCCTGTCCTACATGCAGAAAGACCCGCTGTTTCGCAAATACCATCACCACCAGATGACCTTCGGGCTGCATTACGCCTGGTCGGAAAACTACGTGCTGCCGATCAGCCACGACGAGGTGGTGCATGGCAAAGGCTCGATGCTGTCGAAGATGCCGGGGACGGCGTGGGAAAAGTTCGCCAACCTGCGCGCCTACTACGGCTTCATGTGGGCGCATCCGGGCAAGAAACTGCTGTTCATGGGGCAGGAGTTCGCCCAAGGGGCCGAGTGGAACCACAACCAGAGCCTCGACTGGCATCAGCTTGATATCGCTGAACACAAGGGTGTGCAGTCGCTGGTCCGCGACCTCAACCGGGTCTACCGCGACACGGCGGCGCTGCATCTTAACGACACGCGGCCCGAGGGGTTCCAGTGGCTGGAATCGAACGATGCCGAAGCCGGGATCTACGCATGGGTGCGGCGCGGCGCGGCCACGGACAAGCCGGTGGTCGCCGTCGTCAACATGACGCCGGTCGAACGCAGCTACCGCCTGGGCCTGCCAGATGCCGGCATCTGGCGCGAGATACTGAATACCGACGCAGGCATTTACGGCGGCGGCAACCGTGGCAATCTGGGAGGAGTGGCCACGGAAAAGACGCCCTGGAACGGGCAGGTGCAATCGGCGGTGCTGACGGTGCCGCCGCTGGCCGCGATCTACCTGCAAAAGGATTGAAGACGCGGGAAGAACCCGCACCCAAGGGAGGGGATAAGGATGCAACCAAGACCCAATCAGCGTCTGTCATCGCAGGCGATGGCCTTTGTCCTTGCGGGCGGGCGTGGCAGCCGGTTGAAGGAACTGACCGACCGGCGCGCGAAACCGGCGGTCTATTTCGGCGGCAAGACCCGGATCGTCGACTTTGCGCTGTCGAACGCGGTCAACTCGGGCATCCGCAAGATGGCGATTGCCACGCAATACAAGGCGCACAGCCTGATCCGTCACTGCCAGCGCGGCTGGAACTTCTTTCGCGCCGAACGCAACGAATACCTCGACATCCTTCCCGCCAGCCAGCGGATGGACGAGCTGAACTGGTATCGCGGCACGGCGGATGCGGTGGCGCAGAACATCGACATCATCGACAGCTACGGCATCAAGTATGTGATCGTGCTGGCCGGCGACCACATCTACAAGATGGATTACGAGGTGATGCTGCGTCAGCACGTCGACAGCGGCGCGGACGTGACCATCGGCTGCCTGACCGTGCCTCGCATGGAAGCGACCGCCTTTGGCGTGATGCATGTCGACAAGACCATGCGGATCACCGACTTCCTGGAAAAGCCGAAAGATCCGCCGTCGATCCCCGGCGACCCGGAGCATGCGCTGGCCTCGATGGGGATCTACGTCTTCGACTGGGCCTTCCTGCGCGATCTTCTGATCCGCGACATGCAGGACGACAATTCGACCCACGATTTCGGTTTCGACCTCATTCCCGACATCGTCAAGAACGGCAAGGCCGTGGCCCACAAGTTCGCCGACAGTTGCGTGAAAAGCGGTCTGGAAACCGAACCCTACTGGCGCGATGTCGGAACCATCGACGCGTTCTGGCAGGCCAACATCGACCTCACCGATTTCGTGCCGAAACTGGACCTTTACGACAACGCCTGGCCGATCTGGACCTATGCCGAGATCGTGCCGCCCGCGAAGTTCATCCATGATGAGGATGGCCGTCGCGGATCGGCGGTATCGTCGCTGGTGTCGGGCGATTGCATCGTGTCGGGGTCTGCGGTGGCGAACTCGCTCTTGTTCACCGGGGTCCGGACGCACAGCTATTCCACGCTGGAATACGTCGTGGCGCTGCCGCAGGTCATCGTGCATCGCAAGGCCGAGTTGAAGAACTGCGTGATCGACCGGGGCGTCATCATACCCGAAGGGCTGGTCGTGGGGGCCGACCCCGAAGAGGACGGCAAGTGGTTCCGCCGGTCCGAAGGTGGTATCGTCCTGATCACGCAGGATATGCTTGACGCGCGGGCGCGGGCGTTGTCCTGAAGGCGCGGACAGGCGGCGGATCTCCGGGGGCTTCGCGCCCCCCATGCCACCGGTTTCTTGAACCGGTGGCGAAATCGGTGGCATACCTGCGGGATATTTGGCGAAGGGGAAACCAATGGCGGTCGCAGGGCTTCGCGGGCGGGTGCTTTCAGTGGCGTCGGAATGTGTGCCCTTGATAAAGACCGGCGGGCTGGCCGATGTGGTCGGCGCGTTGCCCGAAGCCTTGGCCAAGGCCGGTTGGGAAATGCGGGTGCTGATGCCGGCCTATCGGTCGCTCAGGGCCGGGGCGGCGAACTGGCCGGTGGTCTGGGAAGAGCACGATCTTCACGGTGGCAGCGGGCGGGTGCTGGCGGGCGAAGTGGCGGGCTTGAGCCTTCTCCTCCTCGATGCGCCGCATCTTTATGACCGCGACGGTGGGCCTTACTCCAACGCAACCGGTGACCATCCCGACAATGCGGTCCGGTTCGCCGCCCTGTCCTGGGTGGCCGCGCGGATCGCGCGCGACGGGCTGGAGGGCTGGAAGCCCGATATCCTGCACGCGCATGACTGGCAGGCGGGGTTCGCCCCGGCCTACCTTGCCTATCATGGCGCAGGTGGGGTGAAATCGGTGATCACCGTTCACAACATCGCCTTTCAGGGCTGGGCTCCCGCGTCGATGCTGGGCACGCTGCGCCTGCCGGCGGAGGCGTTTCATCCCGGCGCGCTGGAATATTACGGCGGCCTTTCCAGCCTGAAAGCCGGGCTGGTGACGGCGGACTGGGTGACCACCGTGTCGCCCACCTACGCGGCCGAGTTGATGCGGCCAGAGTTTGGCATGGGCCTGCAAGGCGTGATCGCCGCGCGCGCGGCGCATGTGTCGGGCATCCTGAACGGCGTTGATACCGGCGTCTGGTCGCCCGAGGCGGAGCCGTTGCCCTATTCGGTGACCTCGCTTGCCGGCAAGGCCAAGGCGCGCGCTGCCCTGTGTGCAGAGTTCGGGCTGGACGTGCCGGGGCCGCTGGCCATCGTCGTCAGCCGCCTGACCGACCAGAAGGGCATCGACCTCTTGCCTGCGGTGATCCCCGATTTCGTGCTGGGCGGCGGCGGGCTTTTGGTCCTCGGGTCTGGTGATCCGGCGCTTGAAGGCGCGATGCGCGGGCTGGCCGCGCGGTTCCCGGGCCGCGTCGCGGTGCGGATCGGCTATGACGAGGCGCTGTCGCACCGGTTCTTTTCCGGCGCCGATGCCGTCCTTGTGCCAAGCCGGTTCGAACCCTGCGGCCTGACGCAGATGTATGGCCTGCGCTATGGCACGCTGCCGGTGGTGGCTTCGGTTGGCGGGCTGGCCGACACGGTGATCGGCGCCTCGCCGGCCACGCTGATGGCGGGGGTGGCCACGGGCATCCAGTTTCACCCGGTGGATGCGCTGGCCTTCGGGCAGGCGTTGACGCAGCTTTTGACGCTTTATGCCGATGCCGGGGCCTGGACCCGGTTGCAATCGAACGCCATGCGTCATCCGGTTGGTTGGGAAACCTCGGCCAGGGCCTATGCCGACCTTTACGAAAGGCTGATCGCGTGACGCCACATTCGGTGTCCTTGCCTGTGCGCCTGTCTGGCCATGCGGTCGGTCCCGGTCGCCCTTGGCCGATGGGAGCCAGTTTCACCGGCGACGGGGTGAATTTCGCGGTCTTTTCCGCCCATGCCGAGATGATCGAGCTGTGCCTCTTTTCCCCCGACGGGCGCAAGGAACTGGCCCGCCTGCCGATCCGCGAACGCGACGGCGACATCTGGCACATCCATGTCGGCGGGCTGACGCTGGGCACCGTCTACGGCTTTCGCGCGCATGGGCCTTATGCGCCCGAACAGGGCCACCGCTTCAACCCGCACAAGCTGCTGCTGGACCCTTACGCCCGCGCGCTGGAGGGGCGGCTGAAATGGTCGGATGCCGTGATGGGCTACAAGATCGGCAGCCCGCGGGGTGATCTGTCCTATGACACCCGCGACAGCGCCTTTGCCGTGCCGAAAGCGGTGGTTACCGACCCCTCGTTCAGTTGGGGCAACGATCAGGCGCCGCGCACGCCGCGCAGTGACACGGTGATCTACGAGGCGCATGTGAAGGGGCTGACCGCGCTGCACCCCGGCATCGACAAGCAGTTGCGCGGCACCTACCTCGGGCTTTGCTCCGACCCGGTGATCGAACATCTGCACAGGCTGGGCGTCACCGCGATCGAACTGATGCCGGTGCAGGCCTTTGTCGACGACCGCTTTCTGGTGGCCAAGGGTCTGCGGAACTACTGGGGCTACAACACGCTGGCGTTCTTTGCGCCCGAACCGCGCTACATGTCGAAAGGCGCGCTGTGGGAGTTTCAGACCATGGTCCGCCGGTTCCATGCCGCCGGGATCGAGGTCATTCTGGACGTGGTCTACAACCACACCGCCGAAGGCGACGAATGGGGGCCGACGCTGTCGTTCCGCGGTCTGGACAACGCCAGCTACTACCGGCTGGCCGGTGGCGGACGGCATTACGTCAACGATGCGGGCACCGGCAACACGCTGAACCTGACGCATCCGATGGTGCTGCGGATGGTGATGGACAGCTTGCGCTACTGGGTGGAGGTGGCGCATGTCGACGGTTTCCGCTTCGACCTTGCCACCGCCTTGGGGCGCGAGGCGCATGGCTTTGATCCGAACGGCGGGTTCTTTGACGCGATCCGGCAAGACCCCACGCTCAGCCGGGTGAAGCTGATTGCCGAACCTTGGGACATCGGCCCCGGCGGCTATCAGCTTGGCGGCTATCCGCACCCGTTCCATGAATGGAACGACAAGTTCCGCGACGGCCTGCGCCGGTTCTGGAAGGGCGACGCCGGCATGACGCGCGATCTTGCCGCGCGACTGCTGGGCAGCGCCGAGCGGTTCGACCATTCCGGCAAGGCCGCGACCTCTTCGATCAATTTCATCACCAGCCACGATGGCTTCACCCTCGACGATCTGGTCAGCTTCACCATCAAGCGCAACTTCGCCAACGGCGAGGACAACCGCGACGGCCATTCGGAAAACCATTCCGACAATCTGGGCGTCGAAGGCCCGACAGCGGACCGCAAGGTTCAGGCCGCCCGCGCATTGCGCAAGCGCAACCTGCTGGCCACGCTGATGATTGCGCAAGGGGTGCCGATGCTGCTGATGGGCGACGAAATCGGCCACGGGCAGGGCGGCAACAACAATGCCTATGCCCAGGACAACGAGGTAAGCTGGATCGACTGGACAAAGCCGGACACAGCCCTGCTGGCCTTTGTCGGCCGGCTGTCGGCGCTGCGAAAGGCGCTTCCGGTCCTGCGCCAGCGTCGGTTCCTGCACGCCCGCCAGCGCCCGGCTGACCAGACACCCGACGTGATCTGGCGCCGCGCCAACGGCACGGTGCCGCAATCCGAAGAATGGCACGACCCCTCGTTCCGCTGCCTGTGTGTCGAACTGCGCATGGCCGCCAAAGGCGGCGACCCCAGCCGCGAGGCGGTGTTCGCCGTGTTCAACGCCGGCCCCGCCACGGCGCTGCATCTGCCCGATACCGCGCCGCGGTGGGAACTGGTCCTTGATACCACGCGGCCTGACCTGACCTCTGGTCCGGTCGTGACCGAGGCCCCGGCGCAATCCGTCCTTCTGTTCCGCGCTCTCACCGGAACCCCAAAGGGAGACCACGCATGACCACCGTCCAGACCGCGCCCATCGCAGGCCAGAAGCCCGGAACCTCGGGCCTTCGCAAGAAGACCCCGGTGTTCATGGGGCGGCACTATCTGGAGAATTTCGTCCAGTCGATCTTTGATGTGGTCGGGGCCAGACATGCAGACGGGGCGGGCAAAACCTTTGTCCTCGGCGGTGACGGGCGCTATTTCAACGACCGGGCGGCGCAGGTGATCCTGCGGATGGCGGCGGCCAATGGTGCGGCGCGGGTGATCGTGGGGCAGGGGGCGATCCTGTCCACTCCGGCGGCCAGCCACCTGATCCGGCTGAACCAGACCGACGGCGGCATCATCATGTCGGCCAGCCACAACCCCGGCGGGCCGCAGGAGGATTTTGGCGTCAAGTTCAACATGCCCAACGGTGGCCCCGCGCCCGAGGGCGTGACCGAGGCGATGTTCCAGCGCACGGTCGAAATTACCGAGTATCGCATCCTCGAGGCGCATGACGTCGACCTGTCCCGCATCGGGCGGCACGAGCTTGGCGGCATGATCGTCGATGTGGTGGACCCGGTATCCGATTACGCCGCGTTGATGGAAAGCCTGTTCGACTTTGCCGCCCTGCGCGCAATGTTTGCAGGCGGGTTTCGGATGCGGATGGATTCGATGTGCGCCGTGACCGGGCCTTACGCGGTGCAAATCCTTGAAAGCCGCCTTGGTGCTGCCAAGGGCACGGTGATCAACGCAACACCCCTGCCGGATTTCGGCGGGATGCACCCGGACCCGAACCCGACCTGGGCCAAGGCGCTGATGGACGAGATGTTCGGGCCGGATGCGCCCGATTTCGGGGCCGCCAGCGATGGCGACGGTGACCGCAACATGGTGGTCGGGCGCGGCATCTATGTCTCGCCCTCAGACAGCCTTGCCGTGCTGGCGGCCAATGCCCACCTTGCGCCCGGCTACAAGGCGGGGCTGAAGGGCGTCGCGCGGTCGATGCCCACCTCGGCCGCCGCCGACCGGGTGGCCGATGCGCTGGGGATCGCCCGGTATGAAACGCCGACCGGGTGGAAGTTCTTCGGCAATCTGCTCGACGCCGGGCGCGCCACGATCTGTGGCGAGGAAAGCTTCGGCACCGGCTCCGACCATGTGCGCGAAAAGGACGGCCTCTGGGCGATCCTGCTGTGGTTGAACATCCTTGCGGTGCGCAAGCAGTCGGTGGCCGACATCCTGAAAGACCACTGGGCGAAATACGGGCGCAACTACTACAGCCGCCACGATTTCGAGGCGATTGCCACCGACAGGGCCGACGCGATGTTCGCCGCCCTCCGCGCCAGCCTTGCGGGCCTGCCGGGCCGCCAGATCGAAGGCATGACCGTCAGCGCCGCCGACGATTTCGCCTACACCGATCCGGTCGATGGGTCGGTCAGCACGAAACAGGGCGTGCGGGTGATGTTCTCGGACGGCAGCCGCATTGTCTATCGCCTGTCCGGCACCGGAACCGAAGGCGCCACGCTGCGCGTCTACCTTGAACGCTATGCCGCAGGGCCGGACGGTCTTGATCTGGACGCGCAGGTGGCGCTGGCCCCGGTGATCCGTGCCGCCCACGCGCTGGCCGGGATCACGGCGCATACCGGGCGCAGCGAGCCGGAGGTGATCACCTGACCCGGCAAATCCGATGCGCCAAGTGTCGCTAACGGATTAGACTTCAGGTCGGTTACCGACAAACCTGACACCACTGTCGAGTTTAGCGGAGGAGCAGCGATGAGCGAGGTCAAGGCGGTTCGGTCAGGCCGTCAGGCACGTCAGGTGCAGCGGTCCGCCAAGGCCGGGCCGGGGCGGCCCTATATCGTGCGCAACATCCCGACCTATGACGTGCTGTCGGAAGAAAACCTGCTGCGCATCGAAGCCGCCGCCGACCGGGTGCTGGCCGAAACCGGGATCGAGTTCCGCGACGACCCGGTGGCCTTGGACCACTGGCGCCGCGCGGGTGCCGATGTGCAGGGCCTCCTGGTCAAGTTCCCGCCCGGAATGTTGCGCGAGATCCTGAAGTCCGCGCCCTCGACCTTTACCCAGCACGCCCGCAACCCGGCAAATTCGGTGCAGATCGGCGGCAGGAACGTGGTCTTCGCCCCTGCCTATGGCAGCCCCTTCGTGATGGACCTCGACCGCGGCCGCCGCTTTGGCACGCTGGAGGATTTCCGGAACTTCATCAAACTGGCGCAGTCATCCCCGAACTTCCACCACTCTGGCGGGACGATCTGCGAACCGACCGACATCGCGGTGAACAAGCGCCACCTCGACATGGTGCTGGCGCATCTGGAACTCAGCGACCGGCCCTACATGGGATCGGTCACCGCGGAATCCCGCGCCGAAGACAGCATCGAGATGAGCCGCATCGTCTTTGGCCGCGACTTCGTCGACCAGAACTGCGTCATCCTTGGCAACGTCAACGTGAACTCGCCCCTTGTCTGGGACGGCACCATGACCAACGCCCTGCGCGCCTATGCCCGCGCCAATCAGGCGGCGGTGATCGTGCCGTTCATCCTTGGTGGCGCGATGGGGCCGGTGACGAACGCGGGCGGCATCGTGCAATCCTTGGCCGAAACGATGGCCGGTTGCGCCCTGACGCAACTGGAACGCAAGGGCGCGCCGGTGATCTTCGGCAACTTCCTCAGTTCGATGTCGCTCCGCTCCGGCTCGCCCACGTTCGGCACGCCGGAACCCGCGATCGGGTCGCAAGTGATCGGCCAGCTTGCGCGCCGCCTGAACCTGCCACTGCGCTGTTCGGGCAACTTTACCACCTCGAAGCTGCCCGACGGGCAGGCGATGATGGAAGGCACCATGTCGATGCTGGCGGCGGTGCATTGCGGGGCAAACTTCATCCTGCATTCCGCAGGCTTCCTGGATGGCCTGCTGTCGATGTCCTACGAGAAATTCATGATGGACGCCGACCTCTGCGGTGCGCTTCATTCCTACCTGGACGGGATCAAGATCGACGACGACCAACTGGCGGTCGAGGCCTTTGCCGAGGTCGGCCCCGGCAACCACTTCTTCGGCTGCAGCCACACCATGAAACACTATGAAACGGCGTTCTGGGACAGCGAGCTGTCCGACAACGAACCCTATGAGAAATGGGAGGCCGCGGGCTCCACCGATGCCGCGACCCGCGCCAACACGCTATGGAAGCGGCGGCTTGCCGAGTTCGAGGCCCCCGCGCTGGATGACGGCATCCGTGACGGGCTCCATGACTTCGTCGCCCGCCGCAAGGCCGACATGGCCGACGCCTGGTACTGACGCCGCCGCCGCTAGCAGCCAGCGCCCGTCCATCCGGTCGAACCGCTGTTCGGTGACCTGCCGGAATACCTTGTCCGCGTCGGCGACCCAGGATTGCACGGTCGCCCCCGCGGCGTCGATGTCGACCACGCCCACATCGTTCAGGCCGGTTTTCAGCCGGGTCGATATCGCCGTGCCCACCTGCAGGAACAAGATACCCGCCGCCGTGGCCGCCACGGTGAAATGCGGCATGTGGGTATGGCCCGACAGCACGATCTCTGCCCCGGCGGCAACCAGATCGGCAATCACGCCGGGCGGTTGATGGATGTCGGCGGGGGTTCCGTCGGCCGCAGGCACCGGTGCGTGATGCAGAACCGCGATCCGCGCCGCGCCCGCTGGACCTGCGCGAAACCCCTCGGCCAGCCGGGCGGCAGAGCCGGGCGACAGCCGCCCCTCCTTCCAGACCATCGGATTGGCTGTGTTGACGCCCACGACCACCGCGCGCGGCAAGTCCAGTTTCGGCTCCAGCACATCGCGGAAATGCCGGCGATAGCGGCGGAACGGGGTCAGCAGGCGTTCGGCCAGATTGAACAGCGGCGCATCGTGGTTGCCCGGTATCGCCAGAACCGGTGCTGCAAACTGCGCCAGATAGTGGGACGCCGCGCGAAACTGCGCCGCCTGCGCCCGTTGCGTCAGATCGCCCGACACGATCACCGCGTCCGGGCGCAGCGCCTCTGTCAGCGCCAGCAGCGGCTCGCACAGCCCCGCGTCCACCGCCCCGAAATGCAGGTCCGAGATGTGCAAGAGCCGCGTCACGCCACCGCCCCCTTCACCATCACCGCCTTTTCCGGCGGCAGGATCACCGAAAGCCCATCGGCGTCGATGTCAAAGGTCAGGGGCAGGGACATCTTTTCACGCTCGCCGTCATAGGCGATCCGGATGCTGCGGCGCCTGCGCCGGTCGATGACCAGCGTCTTGGCCTGGATCAGCTCGACGTCCGACGACAGATCGACCTTGCCGCGCATCAGCCGCCACGCCAGCTTCAGCAACGCCAGTCGCGTCGATTGGCGCGCGATATAGATGGCAAAGCGGTCCTGACTGATCGCATCGGTGCCAGCCAGCCCGAACTGGTCAAGCTGGTAGGCCGACCGCGCGATGAAGATCATCGGCGTGCGGCGCACCACCGTCATGCCGTCGATCACGAAACTCCACCGCATCGGGCGCTGCAACCGCAGGATCGTGCGCAACGCCGACCAATGCGCCAGAATCCGGCTGCGGCCAAAGCGCAGATAGGTCGCCTCGCGGTCGTCCAGTATGGCGGGGTAAAGGCCCAGCGCCACGTTGTTCAGAAACACCCGGCCGTTGACCGTGCCGACCGCAATGGCATGCGGTTCGCCCGCCAGAATCGCGGTCGCCGCCGCGGATGGGTCTTGCGGCGTGTTCAGCCCGCGCGCGAAATAGTTGAAGGTGCCCATCGGCAGCACCGCCAGCGCGGCCGGGGTTCCTGCCAATGCGTGCGCGACACCGGCCACCGTGCCATCGCCCCCGGCGGCAACGACGATCGGATAGCCATCGCGCACGGCTTGTTCAGCGACGGGGGCCGGATCGCCCTCGAAACTGTGCAACACCGCCCGCGACCCGAAGACCGCAAGCGCCCTGGCCAGAATTGCGCGGTTCGCGGAGCCGGATCTGGAATTGGCGATCACGCAGATGTCCGCCGGTGCGGCACGGTCATCAGGCGGTGCGGCACGGTCATCAGGCGGGGCGGCGCTGTCGGGAAGGGCGGCGGTTGGCATCTGCATCACTTTGGCATCTCGGGTCGGAATTGCAACGCTG
Source organism: Paracoccaceae bacterium (assembly GCA_030697175.1). Lineage (GTDB taxonomy): Bacteria > Pseudomonadota > Alphaproteobacteria > Rhodobacterales > Rhodobacteraceae > JAUYQR01. The sequence continues at coordinate 77,207 of JAUYQR010000003.1, forward strand.
CATCGCCGCCGCTTGTTCCATCACCCCCTGAGCCCGGTTTCCTCCAGAAGTCCCATCCGCTTGGCCTCGTAGTAATAGCCGCGCGCATACCAGCCAACCGCCGCGTCCTCGTCGCCCCGCGACACCAGCCACGCGCCCCGCAGATAGCGCCCGGCGTATTTGAGGTTGGTTTCGGCATCCAGCAGCCCCTCGGGCGACCCGCGATAGCCCATCGTGCGCGCGGTCTGCGGCAGGATCTGCATCAACCCGTAATAGGGGCCGTTGCGCGCCCCCGCATCATACCGGCTTTCGCGGATGATCACCCGGTGCAGCAGGCTTTCGGGAATGTCATGGATGCGGGCGTATTTGCGCACCAGCGCGTTCATCTCGGGTGTATTGCCGCTGACGCTGCCTTGCGCCACTTCGGGCCGCCGGCTGGACCCGCCGCAAGCCGAAAGAACGCTGGCCGTGACCAAAAGCAAAGCCGCGCGGCGCGAAAGCTGCATCGGGACACTCCCTGACTGGTATTCCACCGGTTCCCTACCGCCCGGGCGCGGCCTTGTGAAGCACTTGCCAGGCAGACCCCGGCGCTTTGGCGGAACCTCGCGTGAAATTGTTGCGATGATTGCCAACTGCCCGGTAGCCAGATGCAGAATGCCGCTCTAGGCTGACCGTGTTCTGTGATGGTTCCATTGCCCGGCGACCGGCGCGCTGCAAACGGTCCGGTTCGCCCCAGGGTTTGGCATCACGGAAAAACGGGAGGGACGCGCAGAATGAAACTGACTGACAGCCGCGAGATCAAGGCTGACCCGGCAACCGTGTGGCGCGCAATCCTCGACCCCGACGTGCTGAAGGAATGCATCCCCGGCTGCGAAAGCCTGACCGGCAGCATCGCCGAAGGCTTCGAGGCGGCGGTGGTGCAGAAGGTCGGCCCGGTCAAGGCGCGCTTTACCGGCGTCGTGCATCTGACCGATATCGACGAAGGCCGCTCGGTGAAAATCTCGGGCGAGGGCAAGGGTGGCGCTGCGGGGTTCGCCAAGGGCGGCGCGGTGGTGACGCTGGAACCGATCCCGGAGGGCACCCGGCTGACCTATGACGTCGACGCCAGCGTCGGCGGCAAGATCGCCCAGCTTGGCAGCCGCATCATCGACGGCTTCGCCAAGAAGATGGCCGACGATTTCTTCGCCCGTTTCCAGCAGGCCGTGGAGGGGCCGGAAGCGGACGAGGTTGCTGCAACAGACGAGACGGATGAAAAGAAGAAAGGCTGGTTCAAGCGGTTGATCGGGGGCTGACCCCGGACCACGCGGACCACAAGGACAATACAAGGGAGGATGACGATGACGAAGGTCACGATGACCGTGAACGGCAAGTCCGTTTCGGCCGAAACCGAAGGGCGGACGCTGCTGTCGGCGTTCCTGCGCGAGGGGCTGGGGCTGACCGGCACCCACATCGGTTGCGACACCAGCCAATGCGGCGCCTGCGTGGTGCATGTCGACGGCAAGGCCGTCAAATCCTGCTCGGTCTTCGCGCAGGATGTGGCCGGCGCAAGCGTCAAGACGATCGAAGGCATGGCCAACGCCGACGGCTCGCTTGGTGTGATCCAGCAGGCGTTTCAGGACCATCACGGGCTTCAGTGCGGGTTCTGCACGCCGGGCATGGTGATGTCGGCGGCGGCTCTTCTGGCCGAAAACTCCAAGCCGAGCGAGGCCGACGTGCGCCACTACCTTGAGGGCAACATCTGCCGCTGCACCGGGTATCACAACATCGTCAAGGCCGTGATGGCTGCCTCCGGGCAGGACGTCAGCGCCTTGGCCGCCGAATAGGGGGAACCAGATGCCGAAGGATTCAGGAATAGGCGCCAGCTCGAAGCGGCGCGAGGATATCCGCTTTCTGACCGGGCGCGGGGTCTATACCGATGACATCACGCTGCACGGCGAACTGCATGCCGTGATGGTGCGCTCCACCGTGGCGAACGGCAAGATCGTGTCGGTCGGCACCGCGCGGGCCGAAACCATGCCGGGCGTGCAGGCCGTGTTCACCGGGGCCGATTTCGCCGCCGTGGGTGGCAACCCCGCAGGCTGGCTGATCAATTCGCGCGATGGCACGCCGATGCGCGAACCGAAACGCCCGGTGCTGGCGCACGGCAAGGTCCGCCATGTCGGCGACGCCTATGCCGCCGTGGTGGCCAACACCTACGAACAGGCCCGCGATGCCGCGCAAGCCATCTCCGACGACACGGTGATCGAAGAACTGCCCGCCATCGTCAACATGGCCGCCGCCGTAGCAAACCCGGCCAACCGCGTGCATGACGAGATCCCCGACAATGTCTGCTACGACTGGGGCTGGATCGAGGACAACCGCGCCAAGGTCGATGCCGCAATCAAATCCGCGCCGCACGTCACCACGCTGGAACTGGTGAACAACCGCCTGGTGCCAAACGCGATGGAGCCACGGGCCAGCATTGGCGAATACTTCCCCGGCACCGGTGATTACAAGCTTACCACCACCAGCCAGAACCCGCACCTGACGCGGCTTCTGGTGGCGGCCTTCGTCCTCGGCATCCCGGAAAACAAGCTGACCGTGGTGGCCCCCGACGTCGGCGGCGGCTTCGGATCAAAGATCTACCACTACGGCGAAGAGGCGCTGGTTCTGGCTGCGGCGAAGAAGCTGCACCGCCCGGTGCGCTGGACGGCGGAACGGTCGGAAAGTTTCCTGTCCGATGCCCACGGTCGCGACCACGAGACGAAGATCGAACTTGCCAGCGATCTGGAAGGCAACTTCATCGCGATCCGCACCACGACGCTGGCGAACGTCGGTGCCTATCTGTCGAACTTCTCGACGGTGACGCCGACCTTCCTGCACGGCACCCTGATGGCCGGCCCCTACAAGGTGCCGAACGTCTATGTGAACGTGAAGACGGTGTTCACCAACACCGCCCCGGTCGATGCCTACCGTGGCGCGGGCCGCCCCGAAGCGACCTATTCGATCGAGCGGGTCGTGGACAAGATGTGCCGCGAGTTGAACCTTGATCCGTTCGAGGTGCGGCGCAAGAACTTCCTCACCACCGACATGTTTCCCTACACCACCCCGGTCGGCCTGGTTTACGACACCGGGAACTATCAGGCCACGCTCGAAAAGGCCGTGCAACTGGCCGACGTGGCAGGCTTTGAAAAACGCGCCGCCGCGTCCAGGGCCAAGGGCCGCTTGCGCGGCATGGGCCTGTCCACCTGGATCGAGGCGTGCGGCATCGCACCGTCGCATCTGGTGGGCATCCTTGGTGCGCGCGTCGGGCTTTACGACGCGGCAACCGTGCGGGTGAACGCCACCGGCAACCTTTCGGTCATGGTCGGCGCGCACAGCCACGGGCAGGGGCATGAGACCGTCTTTGCCCAGATTGTGTCGTCGAAACTCGGCGTGCCGGAATCCTCGGTCGAGATCGTCCACGGCGATACCTCGAAGATCCCCTTCGGCATGGGCTCCTACGGCTCGCGTTCCCTCGCCGTTTGCGGCGTGGCGATGGACAAGGCGCTCGACAAGATCATCGCCAAGGGCAAGAAGATCGCGGCCCACATGCTGGAGGCGGCCGAGGGTGACATCACCTTCGCCGATGGCAAGTTCAGCGTGGCAGGCACCGACAAGGCCAAGACCTTCGGCGAGATCGCCTTCTCGGCCTACGTCCCGCACAACTACCCGCTGGAGACGCTGGAGCCGGGGCTGGAGGAAACCGCGTTCTACGACCCCGCCAACTTCACCTACCCCGCAGGCGCCTACATCTGCGAGGTCGAGGTTGATCCCGACACCGGCCGCGTCGAAGTCGCCTCCTTCACCTGCGCCGACGATTTCGGCAACGTGATGAACCCGATGATCGTCGAAGGCCAGGTGCATGGCGGCGTCGGGCAGGGCATCGGGCAAGCCCTGCTGGAGAACGCGCATTACGATGAAAACGGCCAGCTTCTGACCGGGTCCTACATGGATTACGCGATGCCGCGCGCCGATGATGTGCCGTTCTACACCGTCGACCATTCCTGTTCGACGCCCTGCACGCACAATCCCTTGGGCGTGAAAGGCTGCGGCGAGGCGGGGGCCATCGGCTCGCCGCCTGCCGTGGTCAACGCGGTGATCGACGCGCTGCACCGCGCCGGCCACAAGATCGACCATATCGACATGCCGGTCTCGCCCTCGCGGGTGTGGTCGGCGATGAACGCCTGAAGCGGAGGACGGACAATGCACAACTTCGATTTCGTGAAACCGGCCTCTGTCGCCGATGCGGTCGCCGCACTTTCCACCGAAGGCGCGCAGGCGCTTGGCGGCGGGCAGACCCTGATCGCCACCATGAAGCAGCGCCTTGCCGACCCCGCGGTGCTGGTCAGCCTGACCGGCATCGCGGACCTGCAGGGCGTTTGCATGGGCGACGGCGGCCTTCACGTCGGCGGGGCCACGCCCCATGCCGTCGTGGCGCGCGAGGCAGGAAAATATTACCCTGCTCTTGCCCATCTTGCGGGCGGCATCGGTGATCCGGCGGTGCGCAACAAGGGCACCATCGGCGGCAGCCTTGCCAACAACGACCCCGCCGCCTGCTACCCTTCGGCGGCGCTCGCCTCGGGTGCCACCATCGTCACCAACCGCCGCAAGATCGCAGCCGACGACTACTTCCAGGGCATGTTCTCCACCGCCTTGGACGAGGGCGAGATCATCACATCGGTCGTCTTCCCGATTCCGGAAAAGGCGTCTTATGTGAAGTTCAACCAACCGGCCAGCCGCTTTGCCCTGACCGGCGTCTTCGTCGCCAAATACGCAGGCGGCGTGCGGGTGGCGGCTACGGGTGCCTCCAACAACGGCGTGTTCCGCTGGAAGGCGGCGGAACAGGCGCTGTCGGCCAACTTTGCGGCCAGCGCCATCGCGGGTCTGACGGTGGATGACGCCGACATGATCAGCGACCTGCACGGCACCCCCGCCTACCGCGCCAATCTGGTCAAGGTGCTGGCGGGCAGGGCGGTCAGCGCCGCCACCTGAGCCACCATTCACCGCAAGAAAAGGCCCCGGTTCACGCCGGGGCCTTTTTCATGCTGCCCGTTGTCATACGCCTGTCACGCTTATTCTGCATCGCAGAAGGGTGAACGCCCGATGCAACCGAACCGGTGCTTGGGGGGTTGCATAGGGCAAAACGCCAGATATAGTTTTCGCTGTCGGGGCGGGGGCTCCCCGCCTCGAAGCCAGACGGCGACGGGCCCAGATGGCATAGGGCAAAGCGCGGAGTCTCGAACGGAATGGACGGCGATTTCAGAACCCAGTTTGTGCGCGACCCTGCCGCGTTGAAGCACCATCCCGCGTTGGTGCTGAATGCGGATTATCGCCCGCTTTCCTACTACCCGCTCAGCCTGTGGCCCTGGCAAGAGGCGATCAAGGCCGCTGTCCTCGACCGCGTGCAGATCGTGGCCGAGTATGACGAGGTGGTGCATAGTCAGCGACAAACCTTCCGCATACCTTCGGTCGTCGTGCTGAAGGATTACGTCAAACCCCAGAAGCGCGTGGCATTCACGCGCTTCAATCTTTTTCTGCGCGACGAGTTTTGCTGCCAGTATTGCGGCGCGCGTGGCGATCTGACCTTCGACCACGTCCTGCCACGCTCAAAGGGCGGCATCACCTCGTGGGAAAACGTCGTGGCCGCCTGCAGCCCCTGCAACCTGCGCAAAGGCTCGCGCACCCTGCGCCAGTCCGGGCTGCACCTTGCCCGCGCGCCCCGCGCCCCTACGGCCGAAGAGATGCAGGTGCATGGCCGCCGCTTTCCGCCGAACCATCTGCACGAAAGCTGGATGGACTACCTCTATTGGGATGCCGAACTGGAGGCCTAGTCCCCGCGCACTGCATCCCACAGCGCTTTGATCCTGACGGCGGGGGTGCTAGACAGCAGACGCACAGCGGGTTAGAAGGTCGCCGTTAGCGCTAACAGGCGCCCGCCCAGCAGTCTGCTGTCGAAAGGACAATCATGGTTTCGCGCGTCATTCCGGTGGATGTCTTCGACCTTGTGATCTTTGGTGGCACCGGCGACCTTGCCCGCCGCAAGATCCTGCCCGGTCTCTATCGCCGCTTCATGGCCGGCCAGATGCCCGCCGACAGCCGCATCATCGGAGCCGCCCGCGCCGACCTCACCGACGATGCCTTCCGCGATCAGGTGCGCGCCGCCATTGCCGAGTTTGCCCCCAAGGCCCGTCAGGATGCCGCCGTGATCGACGCCTTCGTCGCCCGCATCCATTACGTCGCGATCGACGCGACCGGCACCTCTGGCTGGGCAAAGCTGACGGGCATGATGCGCGACAATGTGGTGCGCGCCTTCTACTTTTCGGTCGCGCCCAGCCTGTTCGGTGACATCGCCTCGCGCCTGCACGACCACGCCATTGCAGATCCCTGGAGCCGGATCGTCGTCGAAAAACCCTTCGGCCGCGACCTCGCCTCGGCCCGCGCGTTGAACGAGGTGCTGGCCCGACATTTCACCGAAGCCCAGATCTACCGGATCGACCATTACCTCGGCAAGGAAACCGTCCAGAACCTGATGGCGGTGCGCTTTGCCAACATCCTGTTCGAGCCCTTGTGGAAGGCCGAATACATCGACCACGTCCAGATCACCGTGGCCGAAACCGTGGGGGTGAACGGGCGTGGCGCCTATTACGACACCTCGGGCGCGATGCGCGATATGGTGCAAAACCACATGATGCAGCTTTTGTGCCTGATCGCGATGGAACCGCCCTACCACTTCGACCCCGACGCCGTGCGCGACGAAAAGCTGAAGGTGATCCGCGCCCTGAAACCGGTGCCACCAGAAAATATCGTGCGCGGCCAATACGCTGCGGGGGGTAATGAAAGTGGTTATCTGGACCATTCGGAAAACCCCGCCTCGCGCACCGAAAGCTACATCGCGCTCAAGGTGCATGTTTCGAACTGGCGCTGGCAGGGGGTGCCGTTCTACCTGCGCACTGGCAAGCGTCTGCGCGCCCGCGCCTCGGAAATCGCGATCACCTTCAAGCAGCCACCGCACGCGATCTTTGACGATGCCAAGGGCTGGCATGAAAACGTGCTGGTGATCCGGCTTCAGCCGAACGAAGGCATGAACCTGATGGTGATGATCAAGGAACCGGGGCCGGGCGGCATGCGCCTGATGCAGGTGCCCTTGGACATGTCCTTTGCCGATGCCATCGACGACGGTGAGGATGTCCCCGATGCCTATGAGCGCCTGATCATGGACGTGATCCGCGGCAATCAGACGCTCTTCATGCGCGGCGACGAGGTCGAGGCCGCCTGGGCCTGGACCGACCCGATCATCGAAGGCTGGGAAACCCGCGGCGACCGTCCGCAAACCTATGACCCCGGATCGTCCGGCCCCGAAGATGCGTTGATGCTGATGCACCGCGATGGGCGGCGCTGGCGGGAGATCAAGGAATGAATCTGCAAACCTATCCGGACCGCGAGCTGATGATGCTGTCGGTCGCCGACAAGATCGCAGGCCAGCTTGGCGATTTCCTGCGCCGCGATGGCCGCGCCACCCTGTCGGTGCCGGGCGGCACCACGCCGGGGCCGATCTTCGACACCCTGTCCGGCGTCGATCTCGATTGGGCAAATGTCGCCGTCATCCTGAATGACGAACGCTGGGTGCCCGAAACCTCCGACCGCTCCAACACCCGCCTCGTGCGCCAGCGCCTGCTGCGCAACCGCGCCGCAAAGGCCAACCTCGTGCCGCTTTACGCCGAGGCCGAGGCGCCCGAAGCCGCACTCGACGCGCTCTCTGATGGCATCCTGCCGCACCTGCCGATCTCGGTCCTTCTCCTCGGCATGGGCGCCGACATGCACACCGCCAGCCTCTTTCCCGGCGCCGACCGGCTGGACGAGGCGCTGTCCGCCTCGGCCCCGCCACTGATGGCGCTCCGTGCCGAGGCGGCGGGCGAGCCGCGCATCACCCTGACCGCCCCGGTTCTGAAGGCCGCCTTCAACATTCACATCCTGATCACCGGGCAGGACAAGCGCGACGCCCTCGAACGCGCGCAGTCCTTGCCGGTAAACGAGGCGCCGGTCCGCGCCGTTCTCGACAACGCAACCGTGCATTGGGCGGAGTGAATGATGACCAAATGGGCAGCCTTGCAGGCAAAACACGCCGCCGTCGCCAACCGGCCGATCCTCGATCTCTTTGACGCCACCCGCGCCGCCGATTTCTCGGTCCGCGCCGACGGGATGCTGCTGGACTATTCCAAGACCAACATCGACGCCGATACCCGCGCTGCCCTGATCGCCCTTGCCGAAACCTCCGGCGTGGCGGAAAAGCGCGCCGCCATGTTCGCGGGCGAAAAGATCAACCTCACCGAAGGCCGCGCCGTCCTGCACGTTGCCCTTCGCGCCGGCAATGACGCGGTCATCAAGGTCGATGGCCGCGACGTGCTGCCCGACGTGCGCCGCATCCGTGCCGCCGCCTACGGCTTTGCCCGCGACGTGCGGTCAGGTGCCTGCACCGGGCAGGGTGGCCGCATCACCGATGTCGTCAACATCGGCATCGGCGGCTCCGACCTTGGCCCCGCGATGGCATATCTGGCGCTCCAACCCTTCGCCGATGGCCCGCGCTGCCATTTCGTCTCCAACGTGGATGGCGCGCATATCCACGACACGCTGCGCGGCCTTGATCCCGCGACCACCCTCGTCATCGTCGCCTCCAAGACCTTCACCACGATCGAGACGATGACCAACGCCGACACCGCCAAACGCTGGATGGCGGAAAAGGTCGCAAACCCCGCTTCACAATTTGCCGCCGTGTCGACCGCCGGTGACAAGACCGCCGCTTACGGCATTGATCCGGCACGTGTTTTCGGGTTCGAGGATTGGGTCGGCGGGCGCTATTCGATGTGGGGACCGATCGGCCTTTCCCTGATGATCGCCATCGGACCCGAGGCGTTCGACCAGTTCCTCGCCGGCGGCCGCGCGATGGACGACCACTTCCTGACCGCCCCCTTCGCGCAGAACATGCCCGTGCTGCTCGCCCTCACCGGGATCTGGCACAACCAGCTTTGCGGCACCACCACCCGCGCCGTCCTGCCCTACGACCAGCGCCTGTCGCGTCTGCCGGCCTATCTCCAGCAGTTGGAGATGGAATCGAACGGCAAACGCGTCGCCATCGACGGCAGCGACCTTGAAACCCACTCCGGCCCCGTGGTCTGGGGCGAACCCGGCACCAACGGCCAGCACGCCTTTTACCAACTGATCCACCAAGGCACCCGCACCGTCCCTTGCGAGTTCCTCGTCGCCCGTCGTGGCCACGAGCCTGACCTTGCACACCAGCACCTCCTTCTGGTCGCAAACTGCCTCGCGCAAGCCGAAGCGCTCCTGCGCGGCCGCAGCCTGGATGAGGCGCGCGCCATCATGGCCAGGAAGGGCCTGACTGGCGCCGAACTGGAAAAACAGGCCCGCCACCGCGTCTTTCCCGGCAACCGCCCCTCGACCGTGCTGGCCTACGACCAGCTTACATCCTTCGTCCTCGGCCAGATCATCGCGCTTTACGAACACCGGGTGTTTGTCGAAGGCGTGATCCTCGGGCTGAACTCCTACGATCAATGGGGGGTGGAACTGGGCAAGGAACTGGCGCTCGCCCTCCAGCCGGTCCTCGAAGGCAGCGCAGGCACGGATGGCAAGGACGGCTCGACCGCAGCACTGGTCGATTTCCTGCGCGCCTGATCTTCCTCTCTGGACAAATATCCCACGGGGGGTGCGGGGGGTGTGAAACCCCCCGCTTTCCGCACTTACCGCAGCGCGGCGGTGACGATCACTTCCACCAGATACTCCGGCGTCGCCAGCTTTGCCTCGCCCGTCGCGCGGGCCGGTGTGTGGCCCTGCGGCACCCAGGCATCCCAGACCGCGTTCATCTCGGCAAAGCTCGCCATATCGGCCAGCCAGATCTGCGCCGACAGGATGCGGGTCTTGTCGGTGCCGGCCTGCGCCAGAATCCGGTCCACCTCGGCCAGGCAGGCTTTCGTCTGATCGGTGACCGAAGCCCCCGGCGTGCCAACTTGCCCGGCAACCCACAGGATACCGTTGCAAGCCACCGCTTCCGACATGCGCGGGCCAGTGCCGTAGCGGGTGATCTCGTTTGTCATGGAATGCTCCCTTGTTGCTGGCCCCGGTGCTAGCGGTTTGGCGCGCCGAACGGAAGCAGCCTCGTCACAGCTTGCGGCAGTTGAGCTGGTCGCCGGTCTTGCCCGATACCCAGGTCATGCCCGTCGCCGTCACCGCCGCCAGCGCGATCATGTAGCCGCGATCGAAGGTCAGCGTATAGCTCGACCCGTCCCGCGTCACCGACCGGATCGGCATCGCACCGCCGCCGCTGTCGTAGGTCTTGTCGGTAAAGGTCATCACGCTGACCCCGCAATCCCATTGCCCGACAAAGGCATAGGGCTCCACCGGTGCCACGTCCCTGACGCAGGCCGCCAGCAGCAGCGGAACAAGCAGTAGCGGGGCATGCAGTAGCGGGGCAAGTCGGCTCATCAGCGCACTCCACGGCGATCATCGGCCTACGCTACGTCCTGCGCCGCGCCTGTCAACTGTCCGGATGGCTGTGCTGGAGCGGGTGAAGGGAATCGAACCCTCGTCGTAAGCTTGGGAAGCTTCTGCTCTGCCATTGAGCTACACCCGCGTGCAGCCTGAGGTAAGACAGCCGCGCCGTCCCGTCAAGCCAGTACGGCATGCGGAACGGCGCGGGCATCAGGTCACGGCAGCGGGCCATCGACCGGGGACTTGGCCTTAGGCCCGCTGCCGCTTCGTGCCTGCCCTCCGTCGCCCGGCCGAGTGACGCGGCGCGGGCAGGCGGGGGGCAGGGGTCCGAAATCACATCGCGGGCAGCATCACCGTGTCGATGACGTGGATCACGCCGTTCGATTGCTTGACGTCGGCGATGGTGACCGAGGCCACGTTGCCGGCTTCGTCCGTCAGCTTGATCATGTCGCCTTCATAGGACGCCTGCAGCGTGCAGCCGCCCAGCGTCGGCACCGGATGCTTGCCGCCATCGTCCTTGATCATGCCATTCAGCGCTTCGGCCATCACGGCCTTGCCGACGACGTGGCAGGTCAGGATCTTGGTCAACTGGTCCTTGTTTTCCGGCTTCAGCAGGGTCTCGACCGTGCCGGCGGGCAGCTTGGCGAAGGCTTCGTTGGTCGGCGCGAACACGGTGAACGGGCCAGCGCCCGACAGCGTTTCCACCAGGCCAGCGGCCTGCACGGCGGCGACCAGCGTGGTGTGATCGGCCGAGTTCACGGCGTTTTCGACGATGTTCTTGTCTTCATACATCGCCGCGCCGCCAACCATCGGGTTTTCAGCCAGCGCCATGCCGGTCGACAGGGCCAGGATCGCGGTTGCAAGGTGGAAAGCGTTCATCAGGGTCACTCCAGGGTTCTGTTCAGGGCGGGCCAATCCCGCCTCACACCCGGAGTTACGGAGGCCTGCGGGGGTAAGTTTCAGTCCCCCGCAGCGCTCACGCTTTCGTGATCATGTATCGCTGGTGACCGGTGCGGTCAGAATGACCGGCCCGGTCGGCAAACCGCTGGGCGACCCGCCTGCAGGCTCAACCGACACGGCAAACAGCCAGCCTGCCGGCGGCACGGGATAGTCGATCACAAGCGCCTCATCCTCAAGCAGACCCAGCGACACCGGCGATTGTCCCGGCGCGATGATCCACAGCTGATGCACTTGTCCTGCCGGGGCAGGCTGGCCCGCCACCCGCGTGGCAGTCAGACGGTCGCCGACATGGGTCAACTGGTAGGACAGCCCGGCATCCTTGGTTGCCAAGACCGCGACCACCTCCGGCGTTGGCGGCGCCAGGACCACAACCGCAGCCACCGCCACCGCGACCGCAAAGGCCATGCCCGACAGCCAGCCGAAAAGGCTTCGCTGCGGCTTTTCGGCTACGGGGAAGAGGCGGGCCTCGATCTTCGCCAAGACATCCGGCGCGGCCACCTCGGGCGTTTCGTCATCCAAAGGCGACAACCGTTGTTCCCAAGCAGCCACCCGCGCCGCAAACACGGTGTCAGCCTTCATCCGCGCCTCAACAGCGCTGCGGTCCGCCATGTCGAGAACACCCAGCACATATTCACCGGCCAGCGCGTCGTCGTTGTCCTCAGGGCTGGCGTCAGGCTCAAGGGTAGTGTCGGTCATTCCAGACACTCCTTCAATTTCAACAGGCTGCGACGCAGCCATGTCCGCATCGTGTTCAGCGGCACCCCATGGCGCGCGGCCAGATCGTCATAGGAAAGCCCATCAAGGTAGGCTCCCTTCACCGCTGCCGCGCGATCCGGCTCCAGCGTGGCAAAGCAGTCCGTCACCCGCCGCGCCTCGCCTTGCGCAATCAGCCGGGCCTCGGCGCGGGGTGTGCTGTCCTGCACCATGTCCAGTCCATCATCGCTTGCCGCCGCCGGGCGGCTGCGCAAGCGGTCAATCGCCAGATTGCGCGCAATCGCGATCAGCCAGGTCATGCCCCGGCCTTTCGTGGCGTCAAACCGCCCCGCGCGCGTCCAGACCCGTGTGTAGACCTCTTGCAAGGCATCCTCCGCCTCAGACCGTTCCCCCAAGATACGGAGCAGCACGCCCATGAGTTTCGCGGAACTGTCGCGATAAAGCGCACGAAACGCTGCCCGGTCTCCGGCGGCGCAATTCGCGATGTGGTTTGCTATCGGGTCGTCGGTCATCGCGTGACGTTACCGGGGCAGGGCGCGCCTGTCACCCCCGCCGCCGCCGTCCACGGTCGCCCCCGGACCCCGAGGTATTGAAGCTGACCTCGGGCAGGGTGACGATCTTGCTCAGTTCGGGGAACGTATCGACTGCGTTCGGAATGGCGCTGGCGTTGACGAAATGCTCCTGAAAGCGTGGTTCGATGGCGGTTTCGACCTTGTGGATCTCATGCACCGTCGCCTCGATTGCATCGCGCGAGGCGACGTTGCACAGCGCGATCCGCGCCCCCGTGCCTGCCGCGTTGCCCGCCGACACCACCTTGTCCAGCTTCACATCCGGAATCATCCCCAGGACCATCGCGTGCTTGGGGCTGATATGCGCGCCGAACGCTCCGGCCAGCGTGACCCGGTCCACCGTCTCCACGCCCATCTCGTCCATCAACAACTTGGCCCCGGCATAAAGCGCCGCCTTCGCCAACTGGATCGCGCGGATATCGCCCTGCGTCACGGTGATCAGCGGCCCGCCCTCCGCCGTGCCATCGTGCAGCACATAATCATGCGTCCGCCCGGTGCTGATGCTGCGCTGTGTCCCGGTCTGATCCGGCCCGCCAATCAGGCCACCCTGATCGACCAGCCCCGCCATCCGCATCTCCGCCACCGCCTCGATGATGCCCGATCCGCAGATGCCGGTCACACCCGTCGAAGCGGTCGCTGCCGCAAACCCCGGATCGGTCGACCACAGGTCCGAGCCGATCACCTTGAACCGCGGCTCCTTGGTCGCGGGGTCGATCTCCACCCGCTCGATTGCCCCGGGTGCCGCGCGCTGGCCGGAACTGATCTGCGCGCCCTCGAACGCAGGCCCGGTGGGCGACGAACAGGCCAGCACCCGCGTCTTGTTGCCCAGCAAGATCTCCGCGTTGGTCCCCACATCGACGATCAGCACCATGTCGTCCGACTTGCCGGGTTCCTCCGACAAGGCCACCGCCGCCGCATCCGCCCCGACATGCCCCGCGATACACGGCAGGATATAGACCCGCGCCGAGGCGTTGATCACCGACAGATCCAGATCCCGCGCGTCCAAGCTGAGCGAACCGGAGGTCGCAAGCGCGAACGGCGCCTGACCCAGCTCCACCGGGTCGATCCCCAGAAGCAAATGGTGCATCACCGGGTTGCAGACGAACACCGTCTCGTAGATCGACGTTGCAGGCACCCCCGCCTCACCCGCCAAAGCCCCCGCCAGCGTGTTGATCGCCTCGCGCACCGCGCGGGTCATCTCGACGTCGCCCCCGGGGTTCATCATCGCATAGGAAACCCGGCTCATCAGGTCTTCGCCAAACCGGATCTGCGGGTTCATCACGCCGCTGGAGGCCAGCACCCGCCCATCCGCCAGATCGCAAAGATGCGCCGCGATGGTGGTCGATCCAAGGTCGATCGCCAACCCGTAAAGCGGCCCCTCGTTGAACCCGGGGAAGATATCCAGAATCCGGTGCCGCGCGTCGTGGTTGCCCTTGTGCAGCACCACCGTGACCTTCCACTCGCCCTTGCGCAACGCGGGCTGCAACCGCCGCATCAACCCAAGGTCGCAGGTCACATCCTCGACCTGCCACTGGTCGCGCAGCGCAATCGCCAGCCGCTCGAAATCGCCGGTGGGTTCGTGCATGTCCGGTTCCGCCACCTCGACGTAAAGCGCGCGGGTGGCCGGGTCCATCGCGATCACCCGCTCGGTTGCCGACTTGCGGATCACCTGCTTGTGGACCTGGGATTCCGGCGGCACGTCGATCACCACGTCGCCCATCACCTTGGCCTGACAGCCCAGCCGCCGCCCGTCGATCAGCCCGCGAATGCGCTTGTAGCGATCCTCGACCGCGTTCCATTCGCTCAGCGCGTCCTCGGCGACGGTGACGCCATGCTTGGAGAAATCGCCATAGCCCGGGGTGATCTGGCACTTGGAACAGATCCCCCGCCCGCCGCACACCGAATCAAGGTCCACCCCCAACTGCCGTGCCGCCGTCAGCACCGGCGTGCCCACGGCAAACCGCCCCCGTTTGCCCGAGGGCGTGAAAATCACCAGTGCGTCGCTCATTCCGGCCTTTGCCCCGCTGCGGGGTCCTCATGGGTAAAGTGGTAGGTTATCTGCTCAAAGCTGTCGCGGGCGAAGGTGTAGAACCAGCGCAGGGGCTTGGTCACCACCGGCACGCCATGTTCGGCCATCGAGGGTATGTAAAGCGCCACCCCCGGTGCCAGCCGATGCGCCACACCGTCGATGATCACGCGGCCCTCGCCGTCCAGCCCGAAATAAACCTCGGGCTCGACGTGGCGGTGTTGTGCAAAGGTCTGCCCCGGCTGCATTTCGGCCACGCCGCACACCAGACCCGCGGTTGGCGTCAGCCCCCCCGAAATCAGCGTTCGCCACGACAAGGTGCCGCGCGCCGGATCATCCCAGCGGGCGGGCACGCACTCCTGTGCCTCAATGCTTGTGGCGGTCGCTGACGTCATGCTGATCTGGTTCTAGACCGGGCAACGCCGGCTGCAATGGCAGAATGCGGCAGGTGGCAGCGCCATTCCGTCACCTTGTCAGCCAGCGCGCCGCAAGCGTCGTCGCACAAGGCCGGGTTACCGGTGCCGTGCGTTCCTTAATCCTGATCCAGCCATTCCAGAATTGCCGTCCTGTCCCCATCAAGCGCCGGGGCAGGGCCCAGCGCCGCAGGCTCCGGCAGCGTCGACATCTTGATCGGGTTGCCGGTGGCGGTGAACGCTGGCCCACCGGGCCGGGGCGTCACCGGCATCACCATGTTGCGCGAAAGAAGTTGCGGGTCGCGCAACACCTCGGCCATGTTCTGCACCCGGCCTGTGGGCAAGCCCGCCGCTTCCAGAACGGTGATCCAGTGCGCCACCGGCGCGCCCAGCGTCACAGCCTCGATCAACCGCTTCAACAGCGCGTTGTTGTCGCAGCGCGCGGCATTGGTGGCAAAGCGCGGATCTTCCGCCAGCGCCAACCCCAACACGCCACACAACTTGCCGAACATGTCGTCATTGCCCGCCGCGATCACCACGAACCCGTCTGCCGCGCGAAACGTCGAAAACGGCGTGATCGTCGGATGCCGCGCCCCGGTTGGCCCCGGCGGCACGCCCGTGGCGCTGGTCAAGGCGACGGAATGTTCCTGAATGGCCAGTTGCGCATCCAGCATCGCCACATCGACCATTGCACCCACCCCCGTCCGCTCGCGGTGATAAAGTGCCGCCAGCACGCCCTGCGCCAGAAACATCCCCGCCACGATATCGCCGATGGAGGCACCAACCCGCACCGGTGGCCCGCCCGCCTCGCCGGTGATCGACATCACCCCGCCGCGCGCCTGCACCACCATGTCATACGCGGGCTTGCCCGCATCCGGCCCGGTCTGCCCGAACCCCGACACCGCGCCATAGATCAGCCGGGGGTGCCGCGCGTGCAGGCTGTCCCAGCCATAGCCAAGCCGCGCCATCACGCCGGGCCGGTAGTTTTCCAGCAACACATCCGCCCGCGCCAGAAGCCGCCCGAAGATCGCCCTGTCGGCTTCCGCCTTCAGATCCAGCGCAATCGACTGCTTGCCGGCATTCAGCGTGGCAAAATACGCGCTCTCGCCTTTCACGAACGGCGGATACGCCCGCGTGTCATCGCCCGTTCCCGGCCGCTCCACCTTGATCACCCGCGCGCCAAGATCGCCAAGCGTCTGGCTGCAATACGGCCCTGCCAGCACATGCGTCAGGTCCAGAACGATAATTCCCGTCAGGGGGGCCATGCCATGCTCCATCATTTCCGCGCCCTTCCTTGCATCTTGCGGGTCGCCAGACGTTGACGCGGATCAATTCCCTCTCTACCTCGCCCGCATGGCACGCGCACCCCTCCTGCAGATCTCCGACATTTCCCTCACCTTCGGCGGCAACCCCGTTTTCGACGGGCTGTCCCTCGTGATCCAGCCCGGCGACCGGGTGGCCCTCGTCGGCCGCAACGGCTCGGGCAAGTCCACCCTGATGAAGGTGATGGCCGGCCTCGTCGAACCCGACCACGGCCAGCGCATCGTCTCGCCCGGCGTGACCGTCGGCTACATGGAGCAGGACCCCGACCTTTCGGGCTTTGAAACACTGGGCGATTTTGCTGCCAGCAACCTCGCCGAGGGCGAGGGCTACAAGCTCGCCGTCGTCGCCGAAGGCCTGAAGTTCAACCCCGACATGCCCGTGGCCACCGCCTCGGGTGGCGAACGCCGTCGCGCGGCACTGGCCAAACTTCTGGCCGAAGCGCCGGAACTCATGCTCCTCGACGAACCCACCAACCACCTCGACATTCAGGCCATCGAATGGCTGGAAGCCGAGCTTTCCACCACCCGCACCGCCTTTGTCATCATCTCGCACGACCGCGCCTTCCTGCGCGCCCTCACCAAGGCCACCCTCTGGATCGACCGGGGCGAGGTGCGCCGCCGCGAGCTTGGCTTCGAAGGCTTCGAGGAATGGCGCGAAACCGTCTGGGCCGAAGAAGACGACGCCCGCCACAAACTTGACCGCAAGATCAAGGCCGAGGCGAAGTGGGCCGTCGAAGGCATCTCCGCTCGCCGCAAGCGCAACCAGGGCCGCGTCCGCGCGCTGGCCAGTTTGCGTGAAGAACGCTCCTCGCAGATCCGCCGCCAAGGCACCGCGGCGATGGAATTCGAAGGCGGCCAGACCTCGGGCAAGATGGTGATCGACGCCAAGGGCCTGGTGAAACGCTTCGGCGGCAAGACCATCGTCGATGGCTTCGACATCCGCGTGCTGCGCGGCGACCGCGTGGCTTTCGTCGGCCCGAACGGCGTCGGCAAGACCACGCTTCTGAAAATGCTCACCGGCGAAATCGAACCCGACGCCGGCAAGGTCAAACTTGGCACCAACCTCGAGATCGCGGTTTTCGACCAGACCCGCGCGCAACTCGACCCCGACGCGACGCTGTGGGACAACCTGACCGGCGACCCCTCGATGCGCGTCTCCGGCGCCTCCGATCAGGTGATGGTGCGCGGCACGCCAAAGCATGTTGTGGCCTATCTCAAGGACTTTCTTTTCGACGAACGTCAGGCCCGCGCCCCGGTGCGCAGCCTTTCGGGCGGCGAGAAGGCCCGGCTCCTTCTGGCCCGCCTGATGGCCAAACCCTCGAACCTCCTTATCCTCGACGAACCGACCAACGACCTCGACGTCGAAACCCTCGACCTCTTGCAAGACATTCTGGGCGAGTATGACGGCACCGTTCTTCTTGTCAGCCACGACCGCGATTTCATCGACCGCCTCGCCACCGCCACCGTGGCGCTTGAAGGGCAGGGCAGGGCGACCGTCTATCCCGGCGGCTGGACCGATTACGCCAACCAGCGCGGCATCGCCGAAGCCGAGGCTGCGGTGCGCGGCAACGCCAAACCAGCCACCCCGAAGCCCGGCGACAAACCCGCCACCACGGGCCTGACCTTCACCGAGAAAAAGCGTCTCGACGACCTTCCCGGCACCATCGAAAAACTCGAAGCCGAGATTGCAAAGCTGACCGAATTCCTCGGCACGCCCGATCTCTTCGTCCGCGAACCGGCAAGGTTCGCCAAGGCAAGCGACCTTCTCGCCGACCGTCAAAGCGCACTTCAGGCCGCCGAGGCCGAGTGGCTGAAACTCGCCGATCGCGCCTGACGCGCGGGAACCGGCGCAGTCTGGCCGGTTTCGCCAAACCCGTGCGCCAAAACCCGCGCGTCGCGGATTTGTGAACCTATTCAACTGCCTCCCTTGGTTGAATATGCCCCGCTTGACCCGCACATAGACAGATGTCGCCTAGGACGGGTTCAACCGTCCGAGCAGTGGCCCCACAAACAGGAGCATCCTTATGAAAACTATCGCAGCGATTTTTGCCACGGCAACCCTGGCAATGCCGGCGTTTGCCGGTGGCATGGCAACCCCGGTGACCGAACCCGAAGTGGTTGCGGCCGAACCGGTCTATGCGGCACCCTCGTCTGACTGGTCGGGGTTTTATGCCGGTGCGCAGCTTGGCTATGGCGACGTTGGGTCCAGCACCGATACGCTTGATGGTTACGGCGAACTTGGCGGTGTTCACGCAGGCTACCGCTGGGATTTCGGTCAGTTCGTCGCGGGCGCCGAAGTGGACTGGGACAAGACCAACATCGACCTTGGCGGCACTGCCGACACTCTGGATGACGTGGCCCGCCTGAAACTGGTCGGCGGTGCCGATCTTGGCCGCGCGCTGGTTTACGGCAGCGTCGGTGTGGCCAAGGCCAACGCAACGGTTGGCGGGGTCGGGCTTTCCGACACCGGCTACACGCTTGGCGCAGGTGTCGACTACGCGATCACCGACCGCTGGACCGTGGGTGGCGAAGTGATGGGCCACAAGTTCAACGACTTCGACGGCACGGGCGTTGATCTTGATGCCACCACCGTCAAGGCAAAGGTCGCGCTGCGCTTCTAGGCGCGCCACGACCATCCTGTAGCGGGCCGGGGCGCAAGTCCCGGCCCCTGCGCACTGTCAGGTGACCGCAACCACGCGGACACCGCGATGCTGGCGCACCTTGGGCGCGCGTGTCAGCGCCTGCGCGTCACCACTTTCCCGTCGCTCCGCCGCCTGATGACCGCCCGCCGCCAAACCCGCCGCTGCTGCCGCCCGCGCCTCCGCCCGAACTTCCCCCCGGCCCGCGCCCCGAAAACCGGCTCGACTCGCGCCGAACCGGGATGATGAACGGGTGTCGTTCGGTGTGGCCGCAACTTGTGCAGGTCAGATGCTCGATCCCGGTGCCTTCGCTGGTTGCCGTCGCCTCCTTGGCGATGTCGCGCACCCGTTTCAGCGTCAGATTCCGGCATTTCGGGCAGCGTCGCCGTCCGTTGCGATAAGACCGCAGCCCGAAAAGACCAGCCGCAGCCGCTGCCACCGCGCCAAGACCAAGGAAGGTCCATGTGTCGTCCTGCGCAAAGCCGTCGTCCACTGTCACCGGGTTGCCCGCAATGAACGGCTCCACCAGCCGCTCCCGTGTCGCTTGCACCCCGTCAAGGATGCCCTTGGCAAAGCGGTCCTCGCGGAATTCCGGCAGCATTGCCGTGTCGATCACCCGCTGCGCCCGACCGTCATAGACCGCGTCATAGGCCGAACCAAGCGCGATACGCGCCTCCCGGTCCTCGACCGCGACAAGGATCAGGATGCCATCGTTGCGCCCCGCCGCGCCGATACCCCAGGCGTTGAACAGCGCCCGAGCATAGCTGGTGATGGTGCCGCCGCCACCGCCGTAATCGGCAATCCGCTCCATCGTGGCCACCGCGACATGCACCCCCGTCTCGTCCCGGGTGCGCTCGATCAGCCCCGCAATATCCGCCTCGGCGGCCGGGGTCAGGATCCCGGCAAAGTCGGAAACCGTGTCCGTCAGCGGTTGCGGAAGCTCTTGGGCAACGGCAACGCAGGGCAAGAACAGCCCCAGCAACAATACGCGCAGCATGATTTATCCCATCAGATCGGCAATAACCTTGGCGATCATCATGACATCATCGCGCCTGCAGTCAAACTGTCCGACCTGCACCCGGATCACATAGCGCCCCTGATGCCGCGTCTGGGTCAGGTAAAGCCGCCCGTCATCGTTGATCCGCGCCAAAAGCGCCTCCGTCTGCGCATCCGTGGCGGCGGCAAAGGTGAACAGCGACAGCGACGGTTCCGTCACGATCTGCACCCCCGGCAGCGCGGCAATCGCATCCCGCGCCTCCTGCGCCCAAAGGATGTGGTTGCGCACCCGCTCGCGCAACCCCACCAGCCCGTAAGCCCGTAGCGTGAACCACAGCTTCAACGCCCGGAACCGCCGCCCCAAAGGCACCGTCCACTCGTTGAAATTGACGATCTCCTCCCGCCCCGCGGTCTCCAGATAGGTCGGGCGCAGGCCCAGCGTGCGCACCTGTGGCCCCGGATCGCGCAGGAACTGGACCGAGCAGTCGAACTGCGCCCCCAGCCACTTGTGCGGGTTCATCACGATGCTGTCCGCCCCCTCGACACCCTCCCACAGATGCCGCAGCTCCGGGCAGATCATCGCCGACCCCGCCCACGCCGCATCGACATGCACCGGCAAGCCCTCCGCCTTCGCCACCGCGATGCACTCGGCAATCCGGTCGAACGCCCCGATCGACGTGCCCCCTGCGCACAGGATCACCCCCGCCGGAACCATCCCCGCCGCCCGGTCCGCCGCAATCGCGGCCGCCAGCGCGCCGGGGTCCATCGAGAACCCCGCATCCGTCGGCACCTTCACCAGATTGCGCTGCCCGATCCCCGCCACCCGCACCGCCTTGTCGACCGACGAATGCGTCTCGGCGCTGGCGTAGAACCGCAGCACCGGCCCGCCCGACAAGCCGTCCTCCAGCCCGGCAAACCCCAGCGCCTGCTCGCGCATCGTCAGCACCGCCGACAGCGTCGCCGTGGTCGCGGTGTCATGGATCGTCCCCACGAACCCCTCCGGCAGCCCCAGCGCCGACCCCAGCCAGCGCACCATCACCTGCTCGATCTCGGTCGCGGCGGGCGAGGTCTGCCAGATCAGCGCATTCGCCGCCATCGCATTGGTCAACTGCTCGGCCAGCATCGACGCGGGCGAGGCGTTGGCCGGGAAATACGCGAAGAACCGCGGATGCTGCCAATGCGTCATCCCATCCGGCACGATTCGCGCGAAATCGGCAAAGATCGCGTCCGGCGTCTCGGCCTCTTCGGGCGGCAGGGCGGGCAGGTGCGCCGCAATCGCACCGGGGGTCAGCGGGGCGCGCACCGGACGGTCACGCAGATGGGTGTGGTAGTCATGCGCCCAGTCGGCGGCCACTTTCGACCAGTGGCGAAGATCATCGTGGTTCATCAAACCCCCCGTCAGCAGGCTGCCAAATGGTCACAAACCGGCCCGAGGGGCAAGCGGTCCGCCAGCGGTGATCCGGCATTTTTACAGTGGATTCTTAACTGTTGCCCGCTATACGCAGTTGCAGGATTACCTTGTGACGGATGTTTGCCATGTCGACGACCCGCCGCTCTGCTCGCCGCTCCTTGCTCGGCCTCGCCCTCGTGGCGGTGCTTTTCACCACCGCCTGCATCGGCGGCGGCACCTTCCGCACCTATTACGAAACCCCCGTCGCGGCTGATGTGTCCCGTGGCTGGACGGTCAGCGATGTGCGCGTCTCGGTCCCCGACGGGCTGATCGTCAGCGAAGAAAAATCGATCCTGCCCAAGGCCGACATCGTCTGGCGCGAAGATCCGCCCGGCGACCGTCGCGCGCAGGTGGCCGCCATCATCCGCACCGCTGCCGAACAGGCCGTCAGCGGCCTTGATGGCGCACAGGAAGTCCAGCTGAACATCACCATGACCCGGTTTCACGCGCTGACCATGCAGGCCGAAACCCGGCTGGACAATGTCGGCGTGCACAACATCACCTTCGTCGCCTGGATCACCGATGCCGAAACCGGCATCATCCTCGCCGGCCCCGAACCGATTGACGCCGAACTGCCCGCGATGTCCGGCGAAGCGATGCGCGCCGCCCGTGCGCGGGGTGAAACGCAGAAATCCCAGATCACCGCCCATGTTACCCGCACGCTTGCGGGCTGGCTTGGCATCGGCCCCGATCCGCGTGGCAGTTTCGTCCGCTCTGGAGATTGAACCGCGCTTGGCCGCTTTGGCACCTGAACCGCGCTTGCGCGGTTTGGCATCCGCGTGCTACGTCCCGCTGATGATGACCACTGGCACGATCTTCTGCTGCATTACCCGCTGACATCGTCAGGCGGGCCCGGTCTTCTGTTTTCAAGCACAGTCGAAATTGGTAAGCCCCGCCGGGATCAACGGCAGCGGACCGTGCCCTGTTGCGAGGACGACCATGACGGGCCTGAGGCTTTACAACACCAAGGCGCGCGCAAAGCAGGACTTTGCGCCGATCGACGCGTCAAACGTGCGGATGTATGTCTGCGGCCCCACCGTCTATGACCGCGCGCATCTGGGCAACGCCCGGCCCGTGGTGGTGTTCGACACGCTCTACCGCCTCTTGCGCCACCTTTACGGCCCGGATCACGTAACCTACGTGCGCAACTTCACCGACGTCGACGACAAGATCAACGCCGAGGCGCTGCGGCGCCAGAAGGCGGGCGCTCCCGGCACGCTGGAAGACCTGATCCACCAGCGCACCGAAGAAACCATCGCTTGGTATCACGCCGACATGGACGCTTTGCGGGCGCTTCGCCCCAACATCGAACCCCGCGCCACCGAATTCATCGCTCAGATGATCGCGATGACCGAAGGCCTGATTGCCTCAGGCCACGCCTACGAGGCCTCCGGCCACGTCCTCTTCGCCGTCGAAAGCTACGCCGCCTACGGCAAACTCTCCGGCCGCAGCGTCGATGACATGATCGCCGGCGCGCGGGTCGAGGTTGCCCCCTACAAGCGCAACCCGATGGATTTCGTCCTCTGGAAACCCTCGTCGGGCCAAGAACCCGGCTGGGACAGCCCCTGGGGCAGGGGCCGCCCCGGCTGGCACATCGAATGCTCGGCGATGGCCCACGAACTTTTGGGCGAATCCTTCGACATCCACGGCGGCGGCCTCGACCTGCAATTCCCGCACCACGAAAACGAGATCGCCCAATCCGCCTGCGCCCACCCGCATGGCGATTTCGCGCATTACTGGCTGCACAACGAGATGTTGCAGGTCGAAGGCAAGAAAATGTCCAAGTCGTTGGGCAACTTCTTCACCGTGCGCGACTTGCTGGATCAGGGGATACCGGGCGAGGTGATCCGGTTTGTGTTCCTGATGACCCATTACCGCAGCCCGATGGACTGGACGGCGGAAAAGGCGCGGCAGGCGCTCGATGAGATTTCGTTTTGGGCAAACACGCTTTCAGGACGACCCGACGCGTTGGACGAACAGCCTGCAATGCCTTTGCCAGACACAGAAATTGTCGATGCTATCTCGGACGATCTGAACACGTCACTCGCGCTCGCTCGTTTGCAAAACCTTGGGCGCTTCATCGACAATAGCACCGACTACCTCAACTTGACTGCCGAGGCCCAATTGGCCGCCGATCTTAAGTTCATCGCGTCTGCGGAATTTCTCGGTTTCCCGGTCCGAACACTCGCAGCCTTGAAGCGACAACAGGGCCTGTCTCTCGCTGGCCTCAAACTTCGTCTCGCCTCACTCCGCGAGGCCGCCATGGCCACCAAGGACTTTTCTGCCGTCGACGCCCTGAAATCCGCCCTCATCGCCGCAGGCGTCGAGGTCCGCATGTCGAAAGCCGGCGTCGAACTCGTCCCCGGCCCGGATTTCGACCCCGCCAAACTCGAGGCGATCCAATGACCGCCACCTCGCCGCCAATCCTTAAGACCACATTAACGCGCCCCGCCAACCCACTGATTTCAATGAACTCCAGAATTGTCCCACCGTGGGACATCACCCCCGGACCCACCCCATGACCCGCGAGCGCCTCTTCCTCTTCGACACCACGCTCCGCGATGGCCAGCAGACCCAAGGGGTCCAGTTCTCCGCTGCCGAAAAGGTCCAGATCGCCCAGGCACTCGACACCCTTGGGGTCGATTACATCGAAGGCGGCTGGCCCGGCGCCAACCCGACCGACAGCGATTTCTTCGCCGCCGCCCCGGCAACCACGGCCACCCTCACCGCCTTCGGCATGACCAAAAGGGTCGGCCGCTCGGCGGAAAACGACGACGTCCTCGCCGCCGTCCTCGACGCCCGCACCCCCGCCGTCTGCCTCGTCGGCAAGACCCATCCGTTCCACGTCACCACCGCCCTCGGCGTCACCCTCGACGAGAACCGCGACGCCATCGCCGCTTCGATCCGCCACCTTGCGGCCCGCGGCCGCGAACCCCTGTTCGACGCCGAACATTTCTTCGACGGCTACCGCGCCGACCCGGGCTACGCCCTCTCCTGCCTGCAGGCCGCCCTCGACGCCGGCGCCCGCTGGGTCGTCCTGTGCGACACCAACGGCGGCACCCTGCCAGCCGAGGTCGGCCGCATCACCGCCGAGGTCATCGCCGCCGGCATCCCGGGGGACCACCTTGGCATCCATTGCCACGACGACACCGGCAACGCCGTCGCCAACACCCTCGCCGCGATCGACGCCGGAGCGCGACAGGTGCAGGGCACCCTGAACGGCCTCGGGGAACGCTGCGGCAATGCCAACCTGACGACAATCATCCCGACCCTGCTGCTCAAGGAACCCTACGCCAGCCGCTTCGACACCCGTGTCAGCCGCGCCTCGCTGGCTGGCCTTCTCAAGACCAGCCGGATGCTGGACGACATCCTGAACCGCGTCCCCCTCCGCGCCTCGCCCTACGTCGGCGCCAGCGCCTTTGCCCACAAGGCGGGTCTGCACGCCAGCGCCATCCTGAAAGACCCCTCCACCTACGAACACGTCGACCCCGCCGTCATCGGCAACGAGCGGGTGATCCCGATGTCGAACCAGGCGGGCCAGTCAAACCTCCGCGCCCGTCTCGTTTCGGCTGGGATTGAGGTCGATCCCAAGGACCCCCGCCTTGGCCGCATCCTTGAGGTGGTCAAGGACCGCGAGGATCAGGGCTATGCCTACGACGGAGCGCAGGCCAGCTTTGAACTCGTCGCCCGCCGCGAGTTGGACCTGATGCCCGACTTCTTCGAGGTCAAACGCTACCGCGTCACCGTCGAACGGCGGAAAAACCGCTATGACCGGATGATCAGCCTGTCCGAAGCCGTCGTCGTGGTGAAGATCGGCGAGCGCAAGATGATGTCGGTCAGCGACAGCATGGACGAGGCAGGCTCCGACCGTGGTCCGGTGAACGCGCTGGCCAAGGCGCTTGGCAAGGACCTCGGGCCCTATCAGGCCTGCATCGACGACATGAAACTGGTCGATTTCAAGGTCCGCATCACCAACGGCGGCACCGAGGCGGTCACCCGCGTCATCATCGACAGCGAAGATGGTCAGGGGCGGCGCTGGTCCACCGTGGGGGTCAGCGCAAACATCGTCGATGCTTCGTTCGAGGCGTTGCTTGACGCCATCCAATGGAAGCTGATCCGCGACGTCGGGGCACCGGCGTGACCATCGCGGCCTGCGCGGCGCTGGTCGAACGCGGCGATCCCGACCGCTTTCTGGCGGTGATGGCCGCGCCGGCAGAGGTGCGGGCACAACTGGTCCCGCTCTATGCCTTCAACCTGGAAGTCGCGCGCGCAGCTTGGGTGACCGACGAGCCGCTGATCGCTGCGATGCGGCTGCAATGGTGGCGCGACGTGGTGGCGAATGCGGCCTCGGGTGCCGCGCGGGCACATGAGGTGGCGGGGCCGCTGCACGACCTGATCCGTGATTTCGGCCTGCCGGTCGAGGTGATGGACACGCTGATCGAGGCGCGGGTCTGGGATGCCGGGCGCGAGCCGTTTGCCGGCCAGGCGGAATTCGACGGCTATATCGAGGCAACCGGAGCGGGCCTGATGTGGCTGGCCGCCCGTGCCCTTGGTGCGCCCGAAGCGGCCGAGGCTGCGGTGCGAGATTACGGCTGGGCTGCGGGATTGGCAGGCTTCCTTCGCGCGGTTCCGGAACTGGAGGCGCGCGGGCGTGTGCCGCTGCCTGCCGGATCCAGTGTTTCCGATCTGGCCGCGTCGGGCCTCAAGCGGCTTGCGCAAGCGCGAGCCGGGCGGCGAACCGTGCCGAAGGAGGCGGCTTATGCGCTTTTGGCAGGGTGGCAGACCGAAGCGATCCTGACAGCAGCGGCGAAAGACCCCGCTGCGCTGCACGAAGGACGGCTGGCACCATCGGAATTCCGTCGCCGGGGCGGGCTTTTGTGGCAGGCCTTTGCAGGGCGGTGGTGATCAGGCCCTGACGTCGCGGGGGCGCAGCCAGAGCCAGATCAACGCGCCGCCTGCCAGCACCAGAAACGGCAACATCGCCATGTTCACCAGTTGCCAGCCCTGCTGAACCGATCCGCCGGAGCAGTTCATCAAACCGCCCGACGAGAACGAGGCCATCGTGACGCCACCAAACACAACAAGGTCGTTCAGGCCCTGCAGACGGCCACGTTCTTCGGGCCGTTGCGCTGCGGTCAGCATCGTGGTCGCCCCGATGAACCCGAAATTCCAGCCGATCCCCAGAAGCACGAGGGCGATGAAGAAGTTCTCCAGTTGCACGCCCGCCATCGCAACGGCCCCGGCTGCGGCAAGGATCGTCAGGCCAAGGGCTATCACCCGCTCCACGCCGAAACGGGCGATGATGTGGCCGGTGAAGAACGACGGCGCATACATCGCAAGGACATGGGCGGTGACCACATCAGCCGCATTTGCCGTCTTGAACCCGCACCCGACCACGGCAAGCGGGGACGAGGTCATCACGAGGTTCATCAGCGCATAGGACACCGTGGCGCAGATCATCGCGACGGCGATCACCGGGGTGCGCACAAGTTCCGCCCGGCTGCGACCAAGCGGCGCGCCTTCGACCGGTGCCTTGGGTTTGGGGATCTTGAGACCCGCGAACAGGAACACGCCGACAAGGTTCAGCGCAATGACGGCCAGATAAGTGCCAAGAAACGGCACCGCCATCCCGTCGGCCGTGACCTTGACGATCTGCGGGCCGACAACGGCCGAAAGCAGGCCGCCAGCCATGACCCAGCTTATCGCCTTCGGACGAAACTCGTCCGACGCGGTATCGGCGGCGGCGAAACGGTAGAAGCCTTGCGCCGACATGTAGATGCCGGTGATGAAGGCGCCAAGGCAAAACAGGGCAAAGCTGGCGGTCGACAGCCCATAAGCGCCGATTGCGGCGCCAAGCGCACCGCCCATCGCACCGACCACAAAGCCTGCACGAC
The DNA here is from genome assembly GCA_030697175.1 of Paracoccaceae bacterium. GTDB lineage: Bacteria > Pseudomonadota > Alphaproteobacteria > Rhodobacterales > Rhodobacteraceae > JAUYQR01. The sequence continues at coordinate 104,690 of JAUYQR010000003.1, forward strand.
GGCCGTATTTCTGCATGAAGGCGGAAATCGGGGTCGCGGTCAGCATCGAGCCGATCACCGTGCAGGTGATCGGCAGCGTCGCCCAGCATTGGTTCGGTGCGAGCGTGTTGCCGGCAAGCCCGGCGATGGTGAAGATCATCGGCATCTGTGCGCCGAGGATGGCTTGCGCCCCCACAAGGACGAGGACGTTGCGTTTTGCGAGGGCATCATGGCTCATTCCGAAAGGGGTAAGCCCGGCGGTGTCGGGGGGCAAGACGAAAACCGTCGCATCGGCTGCATCGGCGGTTGCCTCCGGCGGGGATATTTGGGCAAAGAGGAAGGATGGTCGGACGCATCATCCATTCCCTCGACTGTGTGGCAGAAGGGGCCGACTGGCTGTGCGCGCGGGTGCCGGCCTTTTCCCGCGCGCTGCCGCTGGTCGGGCCATTGCCGCTCCGGCGTCAGCCGGATGGGTTTGCCGCGCTGCTGAGTGCCATAGTGGGTCAGCAGGTGTCGGTTGCAAGCGCGCGGGCGATCTGGGGGCGGTTGGAGGCGGCAGGTCCGACCGGGGCCGACGCGATGGCGGCAGCGTCCGACGAGGTGCTGCGCGCCGCAGGCCTGAGCCGCCAGAAGGCCCGCTATGGCCGTGCCTTGGCGCAAGCGGGGATCGACTTCGACGCCCTGCGAAATATGCCTGACGCCGAGGTTGTGGCGGCGCTGGTGGCGGTGCCGGGAATCGGGGTCTGGACCGCCGAAATCTATGCGATGTTCGCGCTGGGGCGGGCGGATGTGTTCGCGCCGGGGGACCTGGCCTTGCAGGAGGCCGCACGGAGGCTGTTCGGGCTGGAGGCGCGTCCGTCGGAGCGGGTGCTCAGGGCGATGGCGACGGAGTGGTCGCCATGGCGGTCGGTTGCGGCGCGGTTCCTCTGGGCCTATTACCGGGTCGCGAAGGAACGGGATGGAGTGGCGTGATGCGGGACTTGCGGTTCGGGCGGCGAGGGGCGGCGTCGGGTGGCGCGCGATCCATGATCGTGTTCGTGCACGGCTATGGCGCGGACGGGTCTGATCTGTTGGGTCTGGCCGATGTCTTGGGCCAGCATCTGCCGGACACGGTCTTTCTGGCGCCGGATGCGCCGGAGCGGTGTGTCGGTGGCGGGTTTGGCTGGCAGTGGTTCCCGATCCCCTGGCTGGACGGGTCTGACGTGGCGCTGGCCGAGGCGGGGCTTGATGCGGCGGCGGGGGATCTGGACGGATTTCTGGACGACAGGCTGTCGGAGGAGGGGCTGGGGCCGGAGCGGCTCGCCTTGGTCGGGTTCAGCCAGGGGGCGATGATGAGCCTGCATGTCGCGGTGCGGCGGCCGGTGGAGATGGCCGGGGTGGTGGCGATTTCCGGGCGGCTGCTGCGGCCAGAGAGGCTGGCGGCGGAGGCGGTGGTGAAGCCGCCGGTGCTGCTGATCCACGGCGATCAGGACCCGGTGGTGCCGTTTTCGGATATGGCGAAGGCCGGGGATGCCCTGGTTTCGGCTGGGGTGCCGACCTTTGGGCATGTCATGAAAGGGACCGGGCATGGGATCGCGCCGGATGGGCTGGGGGTTGCCTTGCAGTTCCTGAAGGAACGCCTGGGGTGAGTGTGTCCCACCGTGGGACATTTTGGGAGCCCAACGATTTCAGTTAGTTACAGGGGCCATCAAGGAAATCTTAACGGATTTCCCGCACACCTGCCGCCGCGCGCACAGGTGAGCCTCAGGCGACGCTGTGCAGGTAGGCGGCGCAGCCGGCAAGGGCGGCATAGTCGTCCTCGACCACGGTCACCGAAAACTCGGTTTCCAGAAGGTCCACCCGGCGCGGTTCGCGGAACTGGGTGGCGAGGCTGAAGCTGCCAAAGGCTGGCGTCATGGCGCGGGCCATGCCGCCGATCAGGTAGATGCCGCCGTAGGGCAGGTGGATCAGCGCCAGGTCGGCGAGGGTCTGGCCAAGTATATGCACGTATAGACGCGCTGCATGTGCAGCGATGGTGTCACCGGCGGCGAGGGCGGCCAGCACCTCGGCCGAGGTGAGGCTGTCGGGGCGGCCGGCTTCGGTTGCGGCGAAGGCGTGGAGGTTGGCGAGACCGCGACCGGCCAGAACCTCTTCAACCCCGGCATGGGCGACCTCGCCCTCGGCAGCAAGCCGGGCCTCGACGAAGCGCAAGAGGCGATAATCTTCCTCGGTGCGGACGGGCATGTTGACGTGGCCACATTCCGACGGCGGCACGACGCGGCCATGCGCGCCGGGATGCACCGGCGCCGCGTTTACGCCAGTGCCGAGACCGACCACCAGCATCGCAGCACCGGGCTTGACCGGGCCGGCAATGATGGTGCGCAGGTTTTCGGCGGGGATATGGCCAAGCGCCTGACCTTGTGCCTGCAAGTCATTGAGAATGGCTACCTTTTGCGCGCCTGTTGCGGCAGAGAGCTTTGCCGCATCCATCACCCAGGCCAGATTGGTCATGGTGGCAACGCCGTCCTGCACGGGGCCCGCGGCAGCGACACAGACGCCGTCGACGCTTGCCCCGGTCTGGGCGAGGTAATCCTTCAGAACATGCGCGATGTCTTGCCCGCGCGCCTGATATTCGGCGTTCGGGAAGCGGCGGATCGTATCCAGCCGCACCCTGGTTCCGTCGGCAAGCGCCACGCGGGTGTTGGTGCCGCCAATGTCAGCCAGAATTGCGAGGGTCATGCTGCGTCCTATTCGTTGCGCGCAAGGGCGCGCGCGAGGGCGTGATAGGAGGATTTGGGCGTGCGAACCAGAGTATCAAAATCGACATGCACCAGGCCAAACCGCTTTTCGTAGCCTTCGGCCCATTCGTAATTGTCCAGAAGCGACCAGTAGAAGAAGCCCTTCACATTGGCCCCATCGGCAATGGCCCGTTTCGTGGCGGCAAGGTGTGAAAACAGGAAATCCTCGCGGACAGCGTCAGTTACGGTGCCATCTTGAAGTTGATCTGCGTTCGCCATGCCGTTTTCCGTGACGTAGATCGGCAGATCGCCGACGTAGTCGCGCGACAGACGGGTGAGGAAGTGGTGCAACCCTTCGGGGTAGATTTCCCAGCCCATCTGGGTGCGCGGCAAGGTTCCGGGCACGTCTTTCAGCGACGGCCAGGGTGCTGTTGCATCATGGGCGTGCAGGTGGCGGGTGTAGTAGTTGACGCCAAGCCAGTCGAGCTTTTGCCCGATGATCGGCATGTCGTCCTGCCAGTTCTCTGGCATGTGGGGACCGAGGCCGTCCAGCACGGCGGAGGGATAGGTCTGGCGGGTGATGGCTTCGATGAACCAGCGGTTGAAGATACCATCCCAAAGGTCTGACACGGCTTGATCTTTTGGGTTGTTCGTCGCCGGCGAAGCATGGTCGAAGTTCAGCACGATGCCGAGGTTGGGTTGGCCAAGCCCACGCAACCGTTCGACGGCAAGGCCGTGGGCAAGAAGGATGTGATGCATCGCACGGGCGGTGGCGCGAATGTCGCGCAGGCCGGGGGCGTGGATGCCCATGAAGTGCGAGAGCCACGCCACACACCAGGGTTCGTTGACCGTGGCGATCGAGGCGACGCGGTCGCCCAGACGGCGGGTGATGGCTTCCGAGAAATCGGCGAAGCGGTGGCAGGTGTCGCGGTTTGCCCAGCCGCCCTTGTCGGCCAGGGCCGAGGGCATTTCCCAATGGTAGAGGGTCTGGAAGGGTTTCAGGCCGCGCGCCAGCATCCCGTCGACCAGACGATCATAGAAATCAATGCCTTCCGGGTTGACCTTCACACCATCCGGCATGACGCGCGACCACGATGTCGAAAACCGGTAGCCATCAAGGTTGGCCGCTTGCAAGAGGTCAAGGTCGGCGGGCCACTGGTGGTAATGATCACAGGCGCGGGCACCGTTTTCGGCGCGGACCACATTGCCGGGGGTGGCGGAGAACGTATCCCAATGCGACGGGCCGCAGCCGCCGAACGCCGAGCCTTCGATCTGGTAGGCGGCGGTGGCGGCACCGAACACGAAACCGGGCGGGAAGTCGAAGCGCGACAGCGGCGGGATCGGCATGGCTCAGCCTTTGGGCGCGGGGCCGGTGGACTGGCCGATGATGAGTTCCGCCTCCAGCAGGCGCTGTTGCGGGGCGGCTTCGGGGTGGGCAATGACGTCAAGCAGCATCTCGGCGGCAAGGCGCCCGGCCTCGCGCACCGAGGAGCGGGTGGCGGTGAAGATCGGTACATCCTCGCCGTTCTTCATGTAGGAAAGGTCGTCGTCGTGGATGATGATCGAGACCTCGCGGCCCACGGTCAGGCCCTTGCCTTCGACGGCGCGGCGCACGCCCATGCCGGAGATCATCGAGGCGGCAAGGATCGCTGTAGGCGGGTTCGGCAAGGCCAGCATGGCCGAGGCGGCGCGGAAACCGGCGATTTCGGTCATCTCGTCCGAAGCCATCAGGGCGGGGTCGGGGGTGATGCCCCGGGCGGTGAGGGCATCGACATAGCCGGTGCGACGGCGGATCGCGAAATCCATGAACTCCAGCCCGTTGACCAGTGCGATGCGGGTGTGGCCGAGGTCGAGCAGGAATTCGGTGGCACGCTGGAAGGCGCGGCGGTTGTTCACGTCAAGCCAGCAGTAGGGTTCGGCGGTGCCGGTGGCGCGGCCGTGCACGACGAAGGGCAGGCCGATCTCGCGCAGAAGCGGGATGCGGGGGTCGTTCATCCGGGGGGCGTGGACGATGACGCCGTCGACGTTGCCCTTGGATTTGAGCGAACGGTAGGTGTCCTCCTCGCCCTCGTCGGGGACGACGGAGAGGACCATGTCATAGTCGTTGCGGCTGTAGGTTTCGCCCGCGCCGGCGATGAAGTCGGCGAACACGGGGTTCACGATCTCGTGCCGGGTGGCGATCGGGATGACGTGACCGACGGCCATCGCGCGGCCGGTGGCGAGGCGGATGGCGCGGGTGTTGGGGTAGTAGTTGTGCCGTTTGGCCGCGGCCATGACGCGTTCGCGGGTGGCTTCGTTCACCTCGGGGTAGCCGTTGAGCGCCCGCGACACTGTCGTGGGCGACAGGCCCAGCTTGGTGGCGAGTTCCTTGAGGTTCATGGCGGGGCGGATGCTCAAAACGATTTCAATTGCCCGGACTTTAAACATGGGGACCGAGCAGGTCAAAGCCAAATGCTGCCTTCCGTAAACGATTACGGAACGAGGTATGCCAATGGAATGGGCAAAGGGAAAACATTGAAGGCGCTTTGGATTGACTTGCAAGGAAGGATCGGCAAATGTTGCGCATCCAAAGCGGTTTGAATTGATTCTGCCAGTTGGTGCAGAAGCTGTTCTTCCGTCATTGGTTTCATGCCCCGTCAGAGGGCGGGGGAAACGGGAGGAAGACTAATGAAAACCAGACTTATCGCCGGCACGGCCGTGCTGGCGCTGGCCGCCAGCGGTGCGCTGGCCCAGGACCTGAAATTCCCGGTGGGCGAAGGCGCCTTCAACTGGGACAGCTACAAGGCGTTTGACGAGGCCTACAATCTGGACGGCCAGACGATCACCTTGTTCGGCCCGTGGCGTGGCGAGGATCAGGTGCTGGTCGAAAGCATGCTGGCCTATTTCGAGGCTGCGTCGGGCGTGACGGTGAACTATTCCTCGTCCGAAGGCTATGAGCAGCAACTGATCATCGACGCCGAAGCGGGTTCGCCGCCGGATGTGGCCGTGCTGCCGCAGCCGGGCCTGATCGCGCAACTTGCCGCCAAGGGACTTGTGCTGCCGCTGGCACCGGAAACCTCCCAGTGGCTGACCGACAACTATGGCGCGGGCGCAAGCTGGGCCGCACTTGGCACCTATCCGGGCGCTGACGGCACCGCGGCGCTTTATGCGTTCCCCTACAAGGCGGACGTGAAGTCGCTGGTCTGGTACAGCCCGGAGAACTTTGAGGATGCGGGCTATGCGATCCCGGCCACGATGGAAGAGCTGAAGGCGCTGACCGAGAAGATCGTCGCCGACGGCGGCACGCCGTGGTGCATTGGTCTGGGTTCAGGCGGTGCGACGGGCTGGCCCGCGACCGACTGGGTCGAAGACCTGCTGTTGCGCACGCAGTCGCCGGACGTCTATGACAAGTGGACTTCGCACCAGATCCCGTTCAACGACCCGGCCATCGTGGCCGCGATCGACGAATTCGGCTGGTTCGCCAAGACCGACGCCAACGTCGCCGGTGGCGCCGCTGCCGTTGCCTCGACCGACTTCCGCGACAGCCCGAAGGGTCTCTTCTCGTCGCCGCCGCAGTGCTACATGCACCGCCAGGCGTCGTTCATCCCGTCGTTCTTCCCCGAAGGCACGAAACTGGGCACTGACGCCGACTTCTTCTACTTCCCCGCCTATGCCGGGAAGGACCTCGGCTCGCCGGTTCTGGGTGCAGGCACGCTGGCCTTCGTGATGAAGGAAAGCGAAGCGGCACGCGCCTTCATGGAGTGGCTGAAAACCCCGATCGCACATGAAGTCTGGATGGCGCAGACCGGCTTTGTCACGCCGCACACCGGTGTGAACCGCGACCTTTATGGCAGCGAAGCGCTGAAAAAGCAGGGCGAAATTCTGGCGAATGCCACCACGTTCCGGTTTGACGGGTCTGACCTGATGCCGGGCGCTGTTGGTGCCGGCACGTTCTGGACGGCGATGGTCGACTTTGTGTCGGGCAAGTCGGCGCAGGAAGTGGCGGACACGGTGGAAGCATCGTGGCCGAAGTAACGGTGCTTTCGGTCTGATTTGCCGAATGTGATTTGCAGCGGGCCCGGTCGTTCGTATCGGGCCCGCTTGCACCTTGGTCATCGTCTTGGGAGGGGCGCATGAATCCGGCTTTGCAGGCGGTCATCACCATCGGATTGGGCGTCGGGGGGTGTCTGGTCTATTTCTACGGGTCGAACCTGTTTCTGGATAAGGTGCTTTATCCGCCGCGGGGCCCGAACGCAGGGCGCAACATCAACCGCGCCAACATGATCCGGCCCTGGCTGTTCCTGTTTCCCGCGATTGTGCTTTTGGGGCTTTACCTTGCCTACCCGGTCGTGGCGACGCTGTGGCTGTCGTTGAACAAGCAGGTTGGCACGGGCAGCGAATTCGTCGGCTTTGCCAACTATGCCCAGATGATGTCCGAGGAAAAATTCTGGGAATCGATGCAGAACAACATGGTCTGGCTGGTGGTTGTGCCGGCAATGTCGACGGCGTTCGGCCTGCTTGCCGCACAGCTTACCGACCGGATCAAGTGGGGCAATATCGCCAAGTCGCTGATCTTCATGCCGATGGCGATCTCCTTTGTCGGCGCATCGGTGATCTGGAAGCTGGTCTATGACAGCCGCGATGCGGCGGTGGCGCAGATCGGTGCGTTGAACGCGGTATGGATGAAATTCGAGGGCGGTATCTGGTCGGTGCTGTTCCTAAGGGTGTTGCCGGTGGTCTTGCTGCTGGCCTTTGCGGCCGCGGTGGCCTGGGTGGCCTGGGGCATGGTGCGGGTGGTGCTGCAAAGCGACCGTGCCGTGGGCGGGCTGGAAAAGCTGGCACGGGGTCTGGGCGCGCTGGTCGGGCTGTGGCTGGTTTACGTGGCGCTGTCGTGGGCGTTTGGAGCGGTGCGGGCAGATCTGCCGTATGGCGTGCCGCAGCAATTCCTGACGATCCCTTACTGGAACAACTTTTTCCTGATGGCGGTGCTGATCTGGATCCAGACCGGTTTTGCGATGGTGATCCTGTCGGCGGCGCTGCGTGGCGTGCCGGAAGATACCATCGAGGCCGCGATCATTGACGGTGCCAACCCGTTTCAGGTGTTCTTCAAGATCAAGGTGCCGCAGATCATGGGCACGATTGTCGTCGTCTGGACAACAATCACCATCACCGTGCTCAAGGTGTTCGACATCGTGCTGGCGATGACCAACGGGCAGTTCCAGACGCAGGTTCTGGCCAACTACATGTATGACAAGCTGTTTCGTGCCGGTGACTGGGGCGTGGGGTCGGCGAGCGCCATGGTGATCATGCTTCTGGTCATGCCGATCCTGGTCTGGAACGTCTACAACGCGCGCAAAGAAATGCGCTGAGGGCAGGGTGAGATGGACAACATAGCTGGAACCAAATCCTCGCTGACCTGGGCGGTTCACATTTCGGTCGTGGCGCTGGTGCTGATGTGGGTGTTGCCGACATTCGGCTTGCTGGTGTCTTCGTTCCGCACCGGCGATCAGATCGTCGGCTCGGGCTGGTGGCAGGCGCTGTCGACGCAGGAGCAGCAGTTGTCGCCGATTCGGATCGAGGGCGACGAGGTGCCGAAGGACGGCGGTTTTGTGATCGAAGGCGGGCTTTTTGACAGTGCGGGCGCGGTGATCAGCGCCTGGGGCACCAGTTCGCGCGAACCGTCCGCCTTTGCGCCGGGCGCGGTGGCCGATCTGGGCGAGGGCCGGACGCTGACGGTGTCGGAGGCGGGGGATTACCTGCTGACCTCGCCCACCACGCTGGCGGGCGAGCGGTTGCCGCGGGTGTTCGCCACCGCCGCAACCCCGCCGGAGTTCACCACGGAAAACTACAACAACGTGCTGTTCAGCCCCTTGGCCGGGCAGACGATCTTTCAGGCCTTCATGAACACCGCGACTGTCGCCATTCCGGCAACGATCATCCCGATCCTGATCGCGGCCTTCGCGGCCTATGCGCTGGCGTGGATGGATTTTCCGGGGCGCGCGCTGCTGATCGCGGCGATTGTCGGGCTGCTGGTGGTGCCGTTGCAACTGGCGCTGATCCCGCTCCTCCAGTTCCACAACTGGATCGGCATCGGAAAGGGGTATCTGGGCATCTGGATGGCCCATACCGGGTTCGGGTTGCCGCTGGCGATCTATCTCTTGCGCAACTACATGGTGGGGCTGCCGAAGGACATCATCGAGAACGCCAAGGTCGATGGCGCGACGGATTTCCAGATCTTCACCAAGATCATCCTGCCGCTGTCGTTTCCGGCGCTGGCCAGTTTTGCGATCTTTCAGTTCCTCTGGACGTGGAATGACCTTCTGGTGGCCTTGGTGTTCCTTGGCACCGGCAACGACCAGCAGGTGCTGACCGGCAACCTTGTCAACCTGATGGGCTCGCGCGGTGGCGACTGGGAAATCCTTTCGGCCAGCGCCTTCGTGTCGATCGCGGTGCCCTTGGCGGTGTTCTTCCTTCTGCAACGCTTTCTGGTGCGCGGGCTTCTGGCGGGATCGGTCAAGTGAGCCGGATGGAACGGGAGGGGCCCGAAAGCGAAAATCCGGCGGTGCTGGCGGCGGACCCGGAATGGTGGCGCGGCGCGGTGATCTATCAGATCTACCCGCGCAGCTATCAAGACAGCAACGGCGACGGGATCGGCGATCTGGGCGGCATCGTCTCGCGGCTTGATCACATTGCCAGCCTTGGCGCGGATGCGATCTGGATCAGCCCGTTCTTCACCAGCCCGATGAAGGACTTCGGCTACGACGTCAGCGATTATTGCGACGTCGATCCGATGTTCGGCACGCTGGCCGATTTCGACGCGGTGGTGGAACGGGCGCATGATCTGGGCCTGCGGGTGATGATCGACCTCGTTCTGTCGCACACCAGCGACCAGCATCCGTGGTTTGCCGAAAGCCGCAAGGACCGGACCAATCCCAAGGCCGATTGGTATGTCTGGGCCGAGCCAAAGCCGGACGGCACACCGCCCAACAACTGGCTTTCGGTTTTCGGCGGATCGGCGTGGGAGTGGGACGGGCGGCGCGAGCAGTATGTCCTGCACAACTTCCTGACCAGCCAGCCCGACCTGAACCTGCACCACGAACCGGTGCAGGAGGCGTTGCTGGACGTGGCGCGCTTCTGGCTGAAACGCGGGGTAGATGGCTTCCGGCTGGACACCATCAACTTCTATTTCGCTGACAAGTATCTGCGCGACAACCCCTCGTTGCCGAAAGAATTGCGCAACGACAGCATCGCGCCATCGGTGAACCCCTATAACCACCAGTTGCACCTTTTCTCCAAGAACCAGCCGGAAAACCTGGAGTTTCTGCGCAAGTTCCGCGCCGTCCTGAACCCCTACAACGCCGCCGCCGTGGGCGAGGTGGGCGATGCGCAGCGGGGGCTGGAGATCATGGCCGAGTATACCTCGGGCGGGGACAAGGTGCAGATGTGCTACCCGTTCGAGATGTTGCAGCCAACCCGGCTGACCGCGCCGATGCTGGTGGAAACCTTTGCCCGGATGCGGGCGGCGGCGCCGGATGCGTGGCCCTGCTGGTCCTATTCCAACCACGACACGGTGCGCCATGTCAGCCGCTGGCATCTGACGGACGCGGCGACCAAGCTTTACGCCACGCTGCTGGTCACGCTGCGCGGATCACTGTGCCTGTATCAGGGCGAGGAGTTGGGCCTGCCGGAGGCCGAGTTGCAGCGCGACGAGTTGCAAGACCCCTACGGCATCCAGTTCTGGCCGGAGTTCAAGGGCCGCGATGGCGCACGGACGCCGATGGTCTGGGTGACGGATAATGCCTCGGGCGGGTTTACCAGCGGCAAGCCGTGGCTGCCGGTGAAGGCGCCACACCTGCCGTTGTCGGTGGCGGCACAGACAGGTGAGCCTGCGTCGATGCTGTCGCATTACCGCGCGGCGCTGGCGTTGCGACGCGCGCACCCGGTGCTGCGCACGGGCGCGATGCAGGACATCAGCGCCACGGGCGACGTGGCAAGTTTCAGGCGCAGCGGGGACGGGGAGATCTTCTGCGCCTTCAACCTTGGCGACGCCACAACAGAGGTGGCGCTGCCGGCGGGCAAGTGGACAGCAATCGGGGCAGAACTCGGCAGCCAGACGGTGGGGAACGGGCGCGTGACGCTTGGTCCCTGGGGTGTCTGTCTGGCCAAACGGGACTGAGGGAGGGTTATCACATGGCGGAACTTCTGCTGAAGGACGTGGAGAAGGCTTACGGCGAGGTGAAGGTGTTGAAGGACATCAACCTCGACATCAAGACGGGCGAGCTGATCGTGTTCGTCGGGCCTTCGGGGTGTGGGAAATCAACGCTGCTGCGGATGATCGCAGGCCTGGAAAAGATCACCGGAGGCGATTTTTCCATCGACGGCGTGCGGATGAACGATGTCCCGCCAGCGCAGCGCGGCATCGCGATGGTGTTCCAAAGCTACGCGCTTTACCCGCACATGACGGTGCGCGACAACATGTCGTTTGCGCTGAAGATCGCGAAGAAAAGCCCCGAGGAGATCAGGGCGGCGGTCGACAAGGCGGCGCGCATCCTGCAACTGACGCCGTATCTGGACCGTTTGCCGAAGGCGCTGTCGGGCGGTCAGCGGCAGCGGGTGGCGATCGGGCGCAGCATCGTGCGCGACCCGAAGGTTTATCTGTTCGACGAGCCGCTTTCCAACCTTGACGCCGCCTTGCGGGTGGCGACGCGGATCGAGATCGCGCAGTTGAAGGAGGCGATGCCGAATTCGACGATGGTTTACGTCACGCATGACCAGGTCGAGGCGATGACGCTGGCAAGCCGGATCGTGGTGCTTGCGGGCGGCGGGATCAGCCAGGTCGGCAGCCCGCTGGAACTCTACGAGCGGCCCGAAAACGAGTTTGTCGCGCAGTTCATCGGCAGCCCGTCGATGAACCTGATGACTGGCGAGGTGGTGGAGACCGGCGAGATCACCACGGTCAGGCTGGACAACGGCGGGTTGGCGCGCTCGGCGGTGCCGACGATTGCTTCGGACACGGGGCAGAAGGTCAAGATCGGCGTGCGGCCCGAGGATTTCATCGAGACCACGGGCGAGGCGATCTTTACCGGCGACGTGGAGATCACCGAGGCGCTTGGCGAGGTGACGCTTCTCTATTTCAAGAAGCAGGGCGACGGGCATCAGGTGGTGGGCAAGCTGCCCGGCATCCGGTCGGAATTGCGCCGCACCACGGTCAGCCTGACGGCCGACCCGAAGAAGGTGCATCTGTTCGCCAATGGCCGGTCGCTGCTCTACCGCTAGAACAGCGACAGCACGCCCAGCCACAGCAGGCTTGACGCGCCCGCGACCAGCACCGGCACCCAGAGGGTGAGGCGTGGCGCGGGTGCCTGTTGCTTTGCGGGTTTGGCTGATTGCATGGCGCGATTAACGGCATGGAAAGGTTTCGGCGTGGTTAATGCCGCGATGGACACCGATGCGAATGATGCCTTTCTGCCATTGCAGCAAAGCGCGCCCTATGCGGCGGCGGCGCGGCTGTCGGGCGCGCGGGTGATCGAGGTAGATCTGGTGGGCGGGCGGGCGCTGGTGGTGGAACGCGGGCGGGTTCGGCTGATCTCTCGCGGTCCGGTCTGGGTGGCGGGGGTGGGCGTGGCGGACAGGCGCCGCGCGTTGCGCCGGTTGGCGCGCTGGCCGGGGGTCACGGTCGTGACGCCTGAGGCGGCGGTGGCGGGGCTGGGGCTGATCCCGCTGGTCACGCCGATGCACCATGCGGTCTGGGATCTGGCGGGTGATCTGCGGGCGGGCCTCGGTGCGAAGTGGCGCAACCGTCTGGCAGGGGGCGAACGGCGCGGGCTTGGGTTCGACCGGGACCGCGAGGGTGCGCTGTCCGCGTTGATCGAGGCGGAGGCGGCGCAGCACCGGGCGCGTCGGTATCAGGCGCTGCCGGCGGGGTTCAGCGCCGGTTTGCCGCAGGATTGCCTGCGGTTGTGGGAGTGGCGCTGGCAGGGGCAGGTCGCGGCGGCGATGTGTTTCGTGCGGCACGGCGCGACGGCAAGTTATCACATGGCCTGGGCTGGCCCGGCGGCGCGCGGGTTGGCCGTGCATCAGGCGATGCTGTGGCAGGCGGCGCTGGCGTTGCGCGGCGAAGGGGTGCGGTGGCTTGATCTTGGGTCGGTGAACACCGAAGACGCGCCGGGGCTGGCGGCGTTCAAGCTGGGCACCGGGGCAGGGCTGCGGCGGCTGGGGGCGACGCTGCTTGTGCTGCCGGGGTAGTTGCGCAAGGCCCGTGTTCGGGGCAGGGTGGCAGCCGGGGGAGCGCGCACGATGACAGTGGTGACAGAAGCGATGGTCGCGGCCTATCAGCGCGACGGGGCGGTGCTGGTCAAGGGGCTTTGGGCCGATTGGGTGGAGCCGTTGCGCGCCGGGATCGCGCGCAACATGGCCAATCCGACGCACCAGATGGCAACGCTGAAGCCGGGCGAGCCGGGGTATTTCTTCGACGACTACTGCAACTGGACCAAGATCCCGGAATTTGGCGAGGTGATCACCAGGTCGGACGTGGCCGAGGTGGCGGCGCGGCTGATGGGCTCGGACCATGTGCAGATGTTCCATGACCATGTTCTGGTCAAGGAACCCGGCACCACAAAGCCGACACCGTGGCACACCGACGGGCCGTATTACTTTGTCGAGGGGCGGCAGACGGTCAGTTTCTGGTCGCCGCTGGACCCGGTGCGCGAGGCGGCGCTGCGCTGCGTGGCGGGCAGCCACCTGTGGGAACAGGACGTGCTGCCGACCCGCTGGCTGAGCGAGACCGACTTCTACCCCGAGGCGGGTGATTACATGCCCGTGCCGGACCCCGAAGCCGAGGGGATGCAGATCCTTGAGTGGGAGATGGAGCCGGGCGACGCGGTGGCGTTCAACTTTCGCACGCTGCACGGCACGCGGGGCAACACCACGACGCAGCGGCGACGGGCGTTTTCGCTGCGGCTGGTCGGCGGAGACGCGCGCTATGTGGAGCGGCCGGGGCCGACCTCGCCGCCGTTTCCGGGGCATGGCATGCAAGCCGGCCAGCGACTGCGCGAGGACTGGTTCCCGGTGCTGCGGCAATGAGCGAACCCGTCGCAAGGCATCGCCCGAAGATGTATCCGCCACCGGAGTTTCCGCCACGGCGGGCCAAGCTGTTTGGCCGCACGCCCCCGGTGGTGTTTCCGGTGATCCTTGGCCTTCTGGGGCTGGTGCTTGCCTTGCGCGCCGGGCTGGCGGCGGCTGCCCTGCCAGCCGGGCCGGCCGATCTGCTGGCCGGGGTTGCGGTGGCACTTTGGATCTTTGCGGTTGTTGCCTACGGGGCCAAGCTCTTGCGTCGCCCCGGCGCGATCATGGAGGATCTGCGGGTGCTGCCCGCGCGCGGCGGGATTGCGGCGGCGACGATGGGCGGCATGGCGGTCGCGGCGATCGTGGCGCCCTTTGCGCCAACGCTGGGCTGGACGGTGCTGGTGGTGGCGCTGGTGGCGCATGTCAGCCACGCGGCCCTGTTGCTGGTGCTGTTGTGGCGGTTGCCCGCCGAGGCGCGCGTGATGAACCCGACCTTTCACATGACGCTGGTTGGCCCGATCGTGGGCGGCATCGCTGCGGCGGCGCTTGGCAATCCGGTGCTGGCGAGCCTGCTGTTCGTGGCAACCTTGCCGATTGCCGCCGTGATCTGGGCGATCAGCATCCTGCGGCTGCGGACCGACCAACCGCCAGCGCCGTTGCGACCCTTGCTGGCCATCCATCTGGCCCCGGCGGCGGTGCTGGCCAGCGTCGCGGGGGTGATCGGGCAGGACCGCTATGAACTGGCGCTTTTGGTCTTTGCGCTGATCATCGCGGCAGGCCTTCTGGTGAAGCTGCGCTGGATCATGGCTGCGGGCATGTCGCCGCTGTGGGGGGCGTTCAGCTTTCCGCTGGCGGCGCTGACCGGGGCGATGCTGGGCCGGGGCGGGGCCTGGGCCGTGCCGGGCCTTGCGATGCTGGCGGTGAGCCTGGCGACCATCCCCGCACTTGTCTGGCTGGTGCTGAAGGACTGGCCGGGGGGCAAGCTGGCGGCGCGAACCAACGCGGCGGAAGCCTGAGGTCAGATGAGCCCGACCCACGCACGGGCGAGGGCAAGGCCGTGCGCATCGGCGGCACGGCCTATGGTCGCGGCGAGGGCATCGTGGCGCGCCAACCAGCCCGAGGACATGCGGTCCATCGCTTCGGGAAACCGTTGGGTCCAGTCGGCCACGACAGCGCGGCTGGCCTCGAAATGAAACTGCGTGCCATAGGTGGCACGGCCGATGCGGAACGCTTGATTGCGGGCGGCATCGGTGGCGGCCAGATGCACGGCACCCTCTGGCAGGGTGAAGGTGTCGGAGTGCCACTGGAAGATCGGGAACCGGTCAGGCAGAACCGATAGAACCGGGTCGGCGCGGCCCTGATCGGTCAGCCCGACATCAACCCAGCCAAACTCGGGCGCGGTGCCAAGGCGGTTTTCGCCACCATACGCCCGCGCCAGAAGCTGCGAGCCAAGGCAGATGCCAAGCACCGGCTTGTCGGCCTTGGTATAGGCGGCCATCAGGCGGGCAAGGTCGGGCAGGTAGGGGTGCGTGTGGTCATCGGTTGCCGCCTGTTCGCCGCCGAACACCACCAGCGCGTCGGCATCGGTGTCGGTTGGCAAAGGTTGGCCCGCCCAAGGCTTGAGCAGGTCGATCAACGCCGCGTCTTCATGCAGCGCCACGCCAACCTGACCGTGGTGCGTGATGCGGGTGTTTTCGATGATGGCGACGCGCATAGGGGCCCCGGTGGCTGATCCCGGCACAATCTGCACGGGCCGTGGGGGGGTGCAAGCGCAAGATGCGGGATTTGCCCTTGCCAAGTGCCGCATCGCGTGAAAAGGGGAACCGCCAAACGATGCCACCTCCGAAGGGATATTCCATGGAGATTCGTGAGGCTCTCACATTCGACGACGTGCTTCTGGTTCCGGCCGCTTCCAGCGTGCTGCCATCGGATGCGGACACGTCGACCTTCGTCACGCGGTCGATCCGGATGAACATTCCGCTTCTGTCCAGCGCGATGGATACGGTGACCGAAGGCCGCATGGCGATTGCGATGGCGCAGGCGGGCGGGATCGGCGTGATCCACCGCAACCTCGACCTTGAGTCGCAGGCACGCGAGGTGCGGCGGGTGAAGCGGTTTGAAAGCGGAGTGGTCTATCAGCCGATCACCCTGACGCCGGACCAGACGCTGGCCGATGCCAAGGTGCTGATGGAGCGCTATTCGATCACCGGATTTCCGGTGGTTGATGAGCGGGGCCGTGTGCTTGGTATCGTGACCAACCGCGACATGCGGTTTGCCAACGACGACCGGACCCCGGTGCGCGCGATGATGAGTTCGGAAAACCTTGCCATCCTGCGCGAGCCGGTGGACCGGGCCGAGGCGATCAGCCTGATGAAGGCGCGGCGGATCGAGAAGCTTTTGGTGACTGACGGGCAGGGCAAGCTGACGGGTTTGCTCACGCTGAAGGACACCGAGAAAAGCGTGCTGAACCCGCAGGCCTGCAAGGACGGGATGGGCCGGCTGCGGGTGGCGGCGGCCTCGACGGTCGGGGATGCGGGGTTCGAGCGCAGCCAGGCGCTGATCGACGCCGGCGTGGATCTGGTGGTGATCGACACGGCGCATGGCCATTCCGAGGGCGTGGCCCGGGCGGTCGAGCGGATCAAGGCGCTGTCGAACGCGGTGCAGGTGGTGGCCGGGAACGTCGCCACGGGCGAGGCGACGCGGGCGCTGATCGGCGCGGGCGCGGATGCAGTCAAGGTCGGGATCGGACCGGGCAGCATCTGCACGACGCGGATCGTGGCGGGCGTGGGCGTGCCGCAGTTGACCGCGATCATGGATGCGGCCCGGGCGGCGGGCGATATCCCGATCATTGCGGACGGCGGGATCAAATATTCCGGCGATTTCGCCAAGGCGATTGCGGCGGGCGCGTCCTGCGCGATGGTCGGATCGGCGATTGCGGGAACGGACGAAAGCCCCGGCGAGGTGATCTTGTGGAACGGGCGATCCTACAAGGCCTACCGCGGGATGGGCAGCCTTGGCGCGATGGCGCGGGGCTCGGCCGACCGGTATTTCCAGAAGGACGCAGCCAGCGACAAGCTGGTGCCGGAAGGGATCGAGGGGCAGGTGCCCTACAAGGGTTCGGCACAGGCGGTCATTCACCAGATGGTCGGCGGCCTGCGCGCCGCGATGGGCTATACCGGCTGTGCGACCGTGGCCCAGATGCGGACGCAGTGCGAGTTTGTGCGGATCACCGGGGCAGGGTTGAAGGAAAGCCATGTCCACGATGTGCAGATCACCCGGGAAAGCCCGAACTATCGGGTGATGTAATCTACATGTCAGTCAGACCCTTGCACGTCAAAGTTAAAGCATGACACCCGGCGCGCGAGCGGCGGCGGCGATTGCCGTGCTTGACCGCCATCTGGCGGGCGAACCGGTGGAGCGGGCCTTGACGAACTGGGGCCGGGCCAGCCGGTTTGCAGGGTCGGGTGACCGGGCTGCTGTGCGCGATCTGGTGTTTGACGCGCTGCGCTGCAAGCGGTCTCATGCGGCGCTTGGCGGGGCGATGACGGGGCGCGGGCTGATCCTTGGCGGTGTGCGTGCGTCTGGCGGCGAGGAAGGTGCGCTGTTCACCGGCGAGGGCCATGCGCCTGCCAGGGTGGCGCCGGACGAGACCGGTCGCGCTCCGGCAGGGGCCGCGGCGCTGGATGTGCCGGACTGGCTGTTGCCCGCGCTTGAGACGAGTCTTGGTGATGCGACGCTGCCGGTTCTGCATGCCCTGCAATCGCGCGCGCCGGTGTTCCTGCGTGTGAACCTGCGCAAGACGAGCGTGGCCCAAGCGTTGGCACGGCTTGCGGGCGAGGAGATCGCTGCCAAGCCGCATCCTCTGGCCAAGACCGCGCTGGAAGTCACGGGCAACGCACGGAAAGTCCAGACCAGCGAAAGTTTCCTGACCGGGCTGGTGGAGTTGCAGGACGCAAGCTCGCAGGCGGTTGTCGAGGCGCTGCCGCTGCGCGACGGGATGCGGGTGCTGGACCAGTGCGCGGGGGGCGGGGGCAAGACGCTGGCGATGGCCGGGCAGGCACGGATCAAGGTCTGGGCACATGACGCCAACCCGCGCCGGATGGCCGACCTGCCGGAGCGCGCGCGACGGGCCGGGGTGGCGGTGTCATTGACCGAGGCACCCGAGACGCTGGCGCCCTTTGACCTTGTGCTGGTCGATGCGCCGTGTTCCGGGTCTGGCAGTTGGCGACGCGATCCGGAAGGCAAATGGGCGCTGACCGAAGCGCGTCTGGCAGAGGTTGTGGCGGTGCAGGCCGAAATCCTGGCGCGGGCGGCGAGGATGGTCGGCCCGGGCGGGACACTGGCCTATGCGACGTGTTCGCTTCTGGCGCAGGAGAACGAAGGCCAGGTCAACGCCTTTTTGGCGGCGCATCCCGGCTGGACCCTGGGCTTGATGCAGCGATTCCTGCTGACAAGTGGGGGCGATGGCTTCTTTGTCGCACTGTTGACGCGAGCCTGAGCGGTGTGACACAACCCGAACGGGAAGCGACACAGGGTCGACGGCCCGTGTCGTGGAAATGCGGCTTTGTCATGCGCGAATTAAACATCGGTTAACCAAATTCGCGACCTATGACGAGCAGGCGAAGTGTAAAGAGGAGCTTGCTGGTGTCGCGACCCGAAGCCGAAGTGCGTGCTGTTGTCGGAACGGCCGAGTTCGTGTCGATCCGGGCGGGGATGCTGTTGGCGGCGGCGCTTGGTTTCCTTGGCTTTGCCGCGATTTCCGAACAGCCGCTGGTGCGGCTGGCAGCGCTTGGCTGCGGGCTGACGCTGGTGGCGCTGGTGCTTTTGGCGCGGGCGGTGGTGGCCTGGCTGGGCTGGGCCGACCGGCGCGAAAGCGAACGTCTGTTCCGGCTGGTGGCGCTGGATGCCGCAGCCTCGTTTGCCACCGACGAAAGCGGCTGCCTGCGGTTTCGCAATGCGGCGGCGGCGGCGCAGTTCGGCACCACGGCGGAAACCATGCTGTCCGTGCTGCAGGAACGGATCACATCGCCGGGGGCGGTTCTGCAACGCTTGCAGACGCGCGCCGCAAGCATTGGCGCCGCCCGCGAGGATCTGCCGGGACCGGCGGGGATCATCCGGATTTCAGTGCATCGGATGTCGTCGGACCGCTTTTTGTGGCGCATCGACGAAGTGAAGGATCGCGGCCTTGGCAGCCGCGGGGCCGAGACGTTGAGCCTGCCGATGCTGGTGGTCAACAAGGCCGGGCTGGTGCTGTTTGCCAACGAGGCGCTGCGCAAGCTGTTGGGCCGGCGGCCAAAGCAGATCGAGGATGTGCTGCCGCGCGGTGTTGGCCGCAGCGGCGAGGAGGTGACGCTGATCGGGACGGAGGGGCCGGTGCGCGCGATGCTGGCCGAGCTGGAGGCGCAGGGCGAGCGGCGGGAGATCTTTTTCCTGCCGACACCGCCCGAAGCCGAGAAAGGCGCGGCGCTGGCGGATTTCGAGCATGTGCCGGTGGCGCTGATGAGCTTTGACCCCGACGGCGCCTTGCGCGCCGCGAACAAGGCCGCGCGCGACCTGATGTGGCAGGGCGACCTTGGCAGCGCGATGTTTCACGAGCTGTTCGAGGGGCTTGGGCGACCGGTGTCGGACTGGCTGGCCGATGTGGTGAGCGAGCGGTTGCCCGGCAGCGCCGAGGTGCTGCGCGCCCGCAAGATGGGCGAGGACCGGTTCCTGCAGGTGACCCTGCGGCGGATCGTCGAGGCGGGGCGGCCGGGTGTGCTGGCGGTGCTGAACGACGCGACGGCGCTGAAGACGCTGGAGGCGCAGTTCGTGCAAAGCCAGAAGATGCAGGCCATCGGCCAGCTTGCCGGCGGCATTGCGCATGATTTCAACAACCTGCTGACCGCGATTTCCGGGCATTGCGACCTTCTGTTGCTGCGCCACGGGCGCGAGGATGCGGCGTTCGCGGATCTGGAGCAGATCCGCCAGAACTCCAACCGGGCGGCGGCGCTGGTCGGGCAGTTGCTGGCGTTTTCGCGCAAGCAGACGCTGAAGCCCGAGCAGTTGGACCTTGAAGAGGTGCTGTCGGACCTGACGCATCTTCTGAACCGGCTGGTCGGCGAGCGGATTGCGCTGCGGTCCAGCAACGCCGGGCCACTGGGGCCGATCCGGGCCGACAAGCGGCAGTTGGAGCAGGTCTTGATGAACCTGGTGGTCAACGCGCGCGATGCGATGCCCGAGGGCGGGACGATCCGCATCGAGACCGAGCCGGTGACGCTGACCGAAGACCTGAAGCGCGACCGGGCCTCGGTTCCGGCTGGCGATTATGCGGTGATCCGGGTGATCGACCATGGCATCGGCATTCCGGCGGACCGGCTGCAGAAGATCTTCGAGCCGTTCTACACCACCAAGCGGGTGGGCGAAGGCACCGGGCTGGGCCTGTCGACCGCCTATGGCATCGTCAAGCAATCGGGTGGCTTCATCTTTGTGGATTCAGTGCTGGGCGAAGGCACGACGTTCCAGCTTTATTTCCCCGTCCACGATGCACCCGAACCGGTGGTGATCGAAGAAACACCACAGCGCCGGACGCTGGTGCGGCAGGGCGAGGGCGTGGTGCTGCTGGTCGAGGACGAGGCGCCGGTCCGGGCCTTTGCCAGCCGGGCCTTGCGCCTGCGCGGCTATACCGTGCTGGAGGCCGACAGTGCCGAGCAGGCGCTGAAGACGCTGGAGGACCCGACGCTGGAGGTGGACATCTTTGTGACCGACGTGGTGATGCCGGGGATGGATGGCCCGTCATGGGTGCGGCTGGCGTTGCAGGACCGCCCGAACGTGCGGGTGATCTTCGTGTCGGGCTATGCCGAGGATTGCCTCTCGGAGGGGCAGGCGCGGATACCGAACTCGGTCTTCCTGCCAAAGCCGTTTTCGCTGAATGACCTGACGACCACCGTGCAGGGCCAGTTGAACTGACGCCTAGAGGCCGGCGCGGATCAACCGGGCCGCCTCGGGCGCAAAGTAGGTCAGGATGCCATCGCAACCGGCGCGCTTGAAGCACATCAGGCTTTCCAGCATCGCCTTTTCGCCGTCGATCCAGCCGTTCAGCGCCGCGCCACGGATCATCGCGTATTCGCCCGACACCTGATAGGCATAGGTCGGCGCGCCGAAGGCGTCCTTCACCCGGCGGCAGATATCAAGGTAGGGCATCCCGGGTTTCACCATGACCATGTCGGCACCTTCCGCCAGATCGCGGGCCACCAGACGCACGGCCTCGTCGCTGTTGGCGGGGTTCATCTGATAGGTCTTCTTGTCGCCCTTCAGCGCCCCGGTTGCCCCCACCGCATCGCGGAACGGGCCGTAGAAGGCCGAGGCGTATTTGGCCGCGTAGCTGAGGATCGCCACATCCTTGTGCCCGGCACCTTCCAGCGCCACCCGCATCGCGCCGATCCGGCCATCCATCATGTCGGAAGGGCCGAGGATATCGGCGCCCGCATCAGCCTGCGCGAGGGTCATCTTCACCAGCGCCTCGACGGTTTCATCGTTCAGGATGATGCCGTCCTGCACCAGCCCGTCGTGGCCGTGCAGGTTGTAAGGATCAAGCGCCACGTCGGTCATCACCGCGATGTCGGGCACCGCCGCCTTGATTGCGCGGATCGCCCGGTTGGCAAGGTTGTCGGCGTTCCACGCCTCGCGGCAATCGGCGGTCTTGAGCGCGGGGTCGGTGTAGGGAAACAGGCAGATCGCCGGGATGCCGAGGCCCGCCGCCATCTCGGCCGCCTTGACCACCAGATCGACCGACAGCCGTTCCACGCCGGGCATCGACGCAATCTGGTCGCGCGCGTTCACCCCGTCGCGCACGAACACCGGCCAGATCAGGTCGCCGATGCCAAGGCTGTTTTCCTGCGCCAGCGCCCGCAGCGCCGGGGTGCGGCGCATCCGGCGCAGCCGGGTTGCGGGAAAGGGCGCGAATGTCGGGTGCATGGCAGCTTCCTTGAGCGGGGGGCGTGCAGGCGGGGGCTTGCAGGTTTGGCTTCTGTCTGCCATCGAAAGAGCCGCGCCTCAAGAGAGGACGCGTGGTATCCCGTCTGGCTGTGACGGGCGTGTCGAAAGGAAAGTCGATCTCGTGGACGTGCTTGATACGGTTTTCGAAGTCATCGACATGCGCTCGTTTTCCAACCTGTGGTACTGGATCGCCCTGGCGGTCCTCTGGTCGACAACCACGCATTGGGTGATGGGCGTGCCGTTTGACATGTTGCGCAAGGCAAAGCGATTTGGCGGCGAGGCGCAGGCCGACGTCGAGGCGCTGGTGCGGATCTATTCCACACGGCTCATTTCGGCGCTGGAACCGGGCGCCGTCTGGATCGTCACGCTGGCATCGTTCTGGATGAGCATCCTTGGCATTCTGGCCTTCGTCTACAACCTTGAATTCGCACAAGCCGTGTTCCTGTTGACGGCACCATTGGCACTGGTGATCTGGCTGAGCTTGCGCTGTGCGCGGCGGATCATGGCGGACGAGGGCGAAGGGCTGGCGCTGCATCGGCGGCTGACCATCCACCGCCGCTTTTTGCAGGCCACGGGCATGGTTTCGATCTTCATCACGGCTATGTACGGGATGTGGCAGAACCTCAACATCTCCATCCTCAACTGAACCGGCTTCAGGCCGGTCGCACTGGCGCGTCGGAAGGCTTCAACTGAAATGACAGCGGATCGGATTTTGCTCGGCGGGGCGCCGGAGGGGTATGACGCCCGGCTTCTGGCGCGGGAGCTTGGCCGCGGCAAGCCGGTGATCCATGTCGCGCGCGACGACAAGCGCGCCGAGGCGATGCGCGCGGCTTTGGCGGTGACGGCACCGGAGGCTGTGGTGCTGGAGTTCCCGGCGTGGGACTGCCTGCCCTATGACCGGGTCAGCCCGAACCCCGAGATCACCGCGCGCCGGATGGCGACGCTTGCCACGCTGGCCGATGGGCTGGGTGGGCCATTCGTGCTGTTGACCACCCTGAATGCCGCCACGCAGCGGGTGCCGGCGCGGGCGGTGGTGCGCGCGTCATCGTTTCGCGCGCGGGTGGGCGACCGGGTGGATGAGGCGCGGCTGAAGGGGTTTCTGGCGCGGATGGGGTTTTCGCCGGTGTCGACGGTGGCTGAACCGGGCGACTATGCCCTGCGCGGCGGCATCATCGACATCTTTCCGCCGGGGCCGGGCGGGCCGATCCGGCTTGATTTCTTTGGCGATGTTCTGGACGGCGCGCGGCGCTTTGATCCCGAAACCCAGCGCACCACGGAAAAACTGACCGCGGTCGATTTCGCACCGGTATCCGAGGTGATCCTGGACGAGGCGGCGATCGCGCGGTTCCGGCAGAACTACCGCATCGCCTTTGGCACGGCGGGGGTGGATGATCCGCTGTATGAGGCGGTCAGCGCGGGGCGAAAGCATCAGGGGATGGAGCATTGGCTGCCGTTCTTCCATGCCGAACTCGACACGCTCTTTGACTATCTTCCCGACGCCTCGGTGATGCTGGACGACCAGATCACCGCGTCGCGCCTGTCACGCTGGGAAGGCATCGACGACAGCCATGATGCGCGCGCCGAGGCGTTGACAGTGAAGGGCCGGATCGACACGGTCTACAAGCCGGTGGAGCCGGGGCTCTTGTATCTGGACGATGCCGGGTGGGAGGCGGCGGTGGCCGACCACCGGGTGATCCAACTTTCACCCCTGCCGCAAAGCCCCGGACCGGGTGTGCTGGATGCCGGGGGCCGGATCGGGCGCAGCTTCGCGCCTGAGCGTCAGCAGGAAAAGGTGAACCTTTTCGAAGCATTGGCGGATCATGTTCGTGCGATGTCAAAGACCGGGCAGGTGGTGGTTGCCAGTTGGTCGGATGGCGCACGGGAACGCCTGAAGGGGTTGTTGCTGGACCAGGGTCTGCCCGCCGAGGAGGCCGTGGATTTCCGCGCCGTGCCAGACGGCAAGGGCGGGCTTTTCCTGATGATCTGGCCCTTGGAAAGCGGGTTCACCGCGCCGGGGCTGGCAGTGATTTCGGAACAGGACGTGCTGGGCGACCGGATGGTCGGCAAGCCACGGAAGAAGCGCAAGGCGGACAATTTTCTGCGCGAGGTCGATACGCTGTCACCGGGCGATCTGGTGGTGCATGTCGAACACGGCGTCGGGCGCTATCTGGGGCTGGAGACGATCACCGCGCTTGGCGCGCCACATGCCTGCGTGGCGCTGGAATATGCCGACAACGCCAAGCTGTATCTGCCGGTCGAGAACATCGAACTCCTTAGCCGGTATGGCCATGAGGAGGGCCTGCTTGACCGTCTGGGCGGTGGCGCTTGGCAGGCCAAGAAGGCCAAGCTGAAGGAACGGATCAAGGAGATCGCCGACCGCCTGATGCGGATCGCGGCGGAGCGGGCGCTGCGCCACGCGCCGATCCTTGAGGCGCCGCACAGCATCTGGGAGGCGTTCGCGGCGCGGTTCCCGTATCAGGAGACGGCCGACCAGCTTTCGGCAATCGCCGATGTGGTGGCAGACCTCGAAAAGGGCTCGCCGATGGACCGCCTCGTCGTGGGCGACGTGGGCTTTGGCAAGACCGAGGTCGCGATGCGGGCAGCGTTTGTTGCGGCCCTGTCAGGGATGCAGGTCGCGGTGATCTGCCCGACGACGCTGCTGGCCCGCCAGCACTACCGCAGCTTTGCCGAGAGGTTTCGCGGATTTCCAATATCGGTCAAGCCGTTGTCACGGTTTGTTAGCGCGAAAGACGCCAACGCCACCCGCGCGGCGATCAGTGACGGGACGGTGGATATTGTCGTTGGCACCCATGCGCTGCTGGCGAAGTCGATCAAGTTCAAGAACCTCGGGCTGCTGGTGATCGACGAGGAGCAGCACTTCGGTGTGACCCACAAGGAACGTCTGAAGGAGATGCGGTCCGAGGTGCATGTGCTGACCCTGACCGCGACGCCGATCCCGCGCACCCTGCAACTCAGCCTGACCGGCGTGCGCGACCTGTCGATCATCGCGACGCCGCCGGTCGACCGGCTGGCGATCCGCACCTATGTGGCGGAATTTGACACCATCACCATTCGCGAGGCGCTGTTGCGTGAACGGTTCCGGGGCGGGCAGTCGTTCTATGTGGTGCCGCGGATTTCGGACCTGCACGAGATCGAGGATTTCCTGAAGACGCATGTGCCCGAAGTCACCTATGTCGTGGCGCACGGTCAGTTGGCGGCGGGCGATCTGGATGACCGGATGAACCTGTTCTATGACGGCAAATACGATGTGCTGGTGGCGACCAGCATCGTCGAATCCGGTCTGGATATTCCGACGGCGAACACGATGATCGTGCACCGCGCCGACATGTTCGGGCTGGCGCAGCTTTACCAGATCCGGGGCAGGGTGGGGCGGTCGAAGACGCGGGCCTATGCCTACCTGACGACAAAACCCCGCGCGCCGTTGACGCCGCAAGCGACCAAGCGGCTGCGGCTTCTGGGCAGCCTTGACAGCCTTGGGGCGGGGTTCAACCTTGCGTCCCATGACCTTGACCTGCGTGGCGCGGGCAACCTTTTGGGCGACGAACAGTCGGGCCATATCAAGGAAGTTGGCTACGAGCTTTACCAGCAGATGCTGGAGGAGACGATTGCCAAGATCAAATCCGGCGAGTTGCAGGGGCTGACCACGGTCGACGATGGCTGGAGCCCGCAGTTGAACCTTGGCGTGCCGGTGATGATCCCCGAGGAGTATGTGACCGATCTGGACGTGCGGCTGGGCCTCTACCGGCGGCTTTCCAGCCTTGGCACCAAGGTGGAGTTGGAAGGCTTTGCCGCCGAGTTGATCGACCGGTTCGGGCCGCTGCCAAAGGAAGTGAACACCCTGATGCTGATCGTCCGGATCAAGGCGATGTGCAAACGGGCGGGAATTTCAAAGCTGGATGCCGGGCCGAAGGGCGCCACGATCCAGTTTCACAACGACAAGTTCGCAAATCCCGCGGGCCTTGTGGATTTCCTCAAGGCGCAGGGCGGTGCGGCGCGGGTGAACGGCACAAGGATCGTGCTGACCGGCGAGATGAAATCCGAGGCCGACCGGATCAAGGGCGCGTTCAACATCGCCCGTGACCTGGCCGAGGTGGTCAAGGCCGGCGCGAAGGCCGGGAAGGTTTAGGCCAGCGTTGCAGCGCGGTCGGGAAGCGCAAGCTTCATCAGGGCGAGGGCGGTGCAAAGCAGCACCGACACGCCGATCAGCAGCGGCAGCACCGTGCCGTTGAACGCCAGGCCCACCGGGATCGCCAGCAACACCGAACCAACGGTGGAAATCGCCCCCATCACCGAGGCCGCGAGGCCCGCGATGTGGCCCACAGGCTCCATCGCCAGCGCGTTCAGGTTGCCCATCGTCAGGCCCATCATTGCGAACAGGCCGATCGACCAGATCATGTGCAAGGGAAACGCCAGCGCGTCGGGCAGCAGGCCGCTGCCAACGGCAATCAGGCTGAACAGCGTCAGCGCGCCTTGCGCGGTAAAGGTGGCCACGATCACCCGCCGCATCCCGACACGCATCACGATCCGCGAGTTCAGCAGGCTGCCCGACATCGAGGTAAGCGCGATTACCGCGAACCACAGCGGGAAGCTGTCGGCGAGATCGAAGCGTTGCTCGAAAATGCCTTGCATCGACGACAACGTGGCGAAAAGCGCTGCCAGCGTCAGCGTCTGCACCATGATGGAGACGACGACGGGGCGCAGTCGGAACAGCTCTTTCGTGGCAACCAGAAGCGTGGCGAACGCAAGCGGGCGGCGTGCGGGGACTGGCAGGGTTTCGGGCTGGCGAAGGCCAAGCCAGACCATCGTGACGGCGGAAAAGGCGATATAGGCCAGGAAAATCGCGTGCCAGTCGGCAATGGCGATGATGCCCTGGCCCATCAGCGGTGCAATCGCCGGGACAACGGTGAAGATCATCATCACGAAGGACATGACCTTTGCCATCTCGCGCCCTTTGAAAAGGTCACGGACCATTGCGATCGACACGATGCGCGGCCCTGATGCGCCGATGCCCTGAATGACGCGGGCGATCAGCAGGGTTTCCAGCGTCGGCGCGAAATAGCAGGCCAGCGCCGCCATTGCGTAAAGTGCGGAGGAAAACATGATCGTGCGCTTGCGGCCGAACGCGTCCGACAGGGGGCCAGCGAAAAGGGTGCCAAGGCCCATGCCGAACACGAAGCTTGTGACCACCAACTGTGCCGCGTTTGGCGCATCGGGCGACAGGGTCGCGGCAATGTCGGGCAGGGCGGGCAGCATCGCGTCGATCGAGATCGCGATGGTGGCGAACAGCATCGCGATGATGGCGACGAATTCGGTTTGCGAGACGGGCTTGGACGGCAAGGGAACGGCTTTCAGGGTGAGGGGTTGGCGGCGGCAAGGTCGGCGATGACCTGCGCCCACATCTGCGGCGGTTGCGCGCCGGAGACGACGTATTGCCGCGCGATCAGGAAGGTCGGCACCGCCGTCACGCCCTTCTGGCGGGCGTCGGCATCGCGGGCCACAATGTCATCGGCGTCAGCGTCGGAGTGCAGCAGCCGCAGGGTCGCGGCACGGTCCATGCCGTTTTCACCGGCGATGGCCGCGAGGGTTTCGTGGTCGCCGATATCGCGGCCCTCGACCCAGTAGGCGCGCATCAAGGCAGCGGCCACGGCGGGTTGCACGCCCTCGATCCCGGCCCAGTGGATCAGGCGGTGGGCATCGAGCGTGTTCGGGATGCGCTGGGGGTTGTCTGGGTCCATCGCCACGCCGGCATTGCGGGCAAATTCGCGCAGGCGTTCATGGATGGCGTCGACGCGGGCCTTGCCGCCGAACTTTTCCTCCAGATAGGCGCGCTTCGGCATGCCTTCGGGGGGCATGTCGGGATTAAGCTGGAACGGATGCCACTGGACCGAAAACGGGTGGTCGGGGTGATCTGCCAGCGCGCGGTCAAGGTTGGCCTTGCCGATGTAACACCACGGGCAAACCGGATCGGAGAAGATATCAAGCGTGACCAAGGCCGCCTCCTTGCGTTGCGGAACGGTTGGGCTTCCTCCCGCCGCGCGGCAATGTCAAGACTTGGGGGCCTTGATCTGGCGCATACCGGCTGTGCATCCGGGCGGGATGCATCGCGTTTTCCAATCAAACGCAAATGCGCCCCGGGTCGCACCAGGGGCGCTTTGATCAGGCGGTCAGCAGGTCAGATCAGAACGCGTCCTGCACCGTGCGCGCACCGGCGCTGACATCTTCGCCGACGCCGGCGATGGTGTTGCAGCCTGCAAGGGTTGCCAGGGTCAGTGCCAGAACGATCAGTTTTTTCATGCTCTTGCCTTCGGTTCTTGTCATTCCTGATACCACCAGGTGTCCGGTTGGAACCCGATCCAGTCGCCATAAAGCGGCAGCCGTTCGGGGTATTTCAGCTCTTTCCGGTGCGCCAGACGCGAGACGTTGGAATACCAGAACGGTATGACATATCTACCGCTCGTCAGCACCCGGTCAAGCGCTTGCGTGGCGGCGGTGAATTCGGTGGCGTCGGGGGCCGACAGCATCGCCGAGATCATCGCCTCGGCTGCGGAAGAGTTCATGCCCATCCAGTTGCGGGTGCCGGGTTCGGTGACCCCGGCAGACCCCCAATACAGCATCTGTTCGTTGCCGGGCGACAGCGACAGGGACCGGATATAGTGGGTCATGTCGAAATCGTAGTTGGTGGTGCGTTCCTTGTATTGCGCGCTGTCGACGGTGTTGATCGTGGCGGCGATGCCCAAGGGTTTCAGCGCCTCGACGAAGATCGCGGCGATGGAGGCAACCTCGTCCGCCCCTTGCACAAGGGTGATCTGGAAGGTGAAGGGCGTGCCTTCGGCATTCCTCAGCATGCCGTCGTCGCCCACGGTCCAGCCGGCGTCCTCCAGCAGCGCCGTGGCGGCGCGCAGGTTCTTGCGGTTCATTTCGGTCCCGTCCGCGACGGGCAGGGCGTAGCCTTCAAGAGCACCCGGCAGAAGCTCGGACTTGAACGGCGCCAGCAGCTCGGCGACGCGCCCAGTGGCCGGAGCGCCGGGTTCCATCCCGAGGAACGAGTTGCCGAAATACGAGGTGATGCGCGGCTGGGTGCCGCCGGTGATCGCCTGATTGATGAATTCGAAGTTGAAGGTGTGGATCAGCGCCTCGCGCACGCGCCAATCCTGGAAGATGGGCTTGCGGGTGTTGAACACGAAGCCCTCGATGCCCGAGGGGCGCTGGTGCGGGATTTCCGATTTCACCACATCGCCTGCGGTGACGGCGGGGAAGTCATAGTTCGTCAGCCACTTCGCGGCGTTGCCTTCGCGGTAACTGGTGATCGCGCCGCCCTTGAACGCCTCGAATACCACGCCGCCGTCGCCGAAATAGTCGTAGCGGATCTCGTCAAAGTTCCACTGGCCGCGGTTGAACGGCAGAGCCTTGCCCCACCAGTCGGGGTTGCGCTTGTAGCTGATGTAAGCGCCCGCGTCGAAACTGTCGACGATATAGGGCCCGGACCCGATCGGCGCCTCAAGGCTGGAGGCGGTGAAATCCTTGCCGTCCCACTGCGCCTTCTTCAGGATCGGACGCAGCCCGAGGATCAGCGGCAGTTCGCGGTCAACGGTGTTGAAGGTGAAGCGCACGGTGCGGTCGTTGACCGCCTCGGATGAGGCGATCTTTTTCCACGCGCCAAGGTAGCGAGGGTTGCCGTCGGTGCCGAGCTTTTCCATCGACCAGAGCACGTCGTCGACCGTGACCGGCGAGCCGTCAGAGAATCGCGCCCCCTCACGCAGGGTAAATTCCACGTAACTGCGCGCCTCGTCGGTGTTGATCGATTCGGCCAAAAGCCCATAGAGCGTGAAGGGTTCGTCGTAGGACCGGCCCATCAACGTCTCGACCGTAAGGCCGGATATGCCAGTGGCGGACTGACCGTTGGTGATGAACGGGTTGAGGCTGTCGAAGGTGCCGCTTTCGCCAAAGACGATGCGCCCGCCCTTCGATGCATCGGGGTTCACTTGCGGCAGCGACACAAAATCCGGGGGGAGGGCAGGCTCGCCATACATAGCTATGCCATGCTTCGGTTCGGCAGCGGCGATTCCGACACCCAGCATCAGGGCAAGGGCGGCGGTCAGCCCGCGAAGTTTGAAGGTGGTCGCATGGTTCATTGCGCGGTGATCCCCGTCTGGCTTTTGCGTTTTGCGCCAGCCTAAGCCGGACCTTGTGGCTTTTCAAACTTTTAGCTTGGCCATCGGCGGAGAGGAGACTATAAAGAGGGCACTGCTCGATAGGTTTCTTGCCTGTATGAAACCTGCCTCAATAACTGAACGCCGGCTTCGTGCCGGCGTTTTTTTTCATTTGATGGCAGAGTGTTGGCCAAAGCGGCCGGTGCCGCTTTTATTTGCACTTGCAGCATGGCACTCTGCTGCCAACGCAGCATGAGGTGCAGAATGGAACTTACGGGCAAGCGGGCAGTGGTCACCGGGTCGAACTCTGGCATCGGGCTTGGCGTGGCCGAGTCGCTGGCGGCGGCCGGGGCCGAGGTGGTGCTGAACAGTTTCACCGACCGCACCGAAGATCATGATCTGGCGGCAACACTGGCGGCCAGGCATCGGGTGAAGGTCAGCTACATCGCCGCTGACATGTCGAAGGGCGCGGACTGTCGCGCGCTGATCGAAAAGTCGGGCGGCTGCGATATTCTGGTGAACAACGCAGGCATCCAGTTCGTTTCGCCGATCGAAACCTTTCCGGTGGAAAAGTGGGACCAGATCCTTGCGATCAACCTGACCTCGGCGTTCCACACCACCGCGGCGGCGCTGCCGGGGATGCGGGCCAAGGGCTGGGGACGGGTGGTCAACATCGCCTCGGCGCATGGGCTGACGGCAAGCCCGTTCAAATCGGCCTATATCGCGTCCAAGCATGGCCTTGTCGGCCTGTCGAAGACCGTGGCGCTGGAAACTGCGGGGCAGGGCATCACCTGCAACGCGATCTGCCCCGGCTACGTGCTGACACCGCTGGTGGAGGCGCAGATCCCCGACCAGATGAAGGCGCACAACATGGACCGCGAAACCGTGATCCGCGAAGTGATGCTGGACCGTCAGCCGAGCCGCCATTTCGCCACCGTCGAACAGATCGGCGGCACCACGGTCTATCTGTGTTCACCCGCCGCAGATCAGGTGACCGGAACCACGATTTCGGTCGATGGCGGATGGACGGCGCTGTGACGCGGGTCGCCCGCCGGAAGATCAATCTTGCCTTGCAGGGCGGCGGCGCGCATGGCGCCTTTACCTGGGGCGTGCTGGACCGCCTGCTGGAGGACGACGATCTGGAGATTGCCGGCATCTCCGGCACCTCGGCCGGGGCGCTGAACGGGGCGGCCTTGAAGGCGGGGATGCTGGTCGGCGGGCGGCTTGGCGCGAAGAAGGCGCTGGATCACCTGTGGGACGAGGTTGCCGCGATTGGCGACTGGCGCATGGTGCCTTGGGTGCAGGCGTGGTTGCCGATGGCGCGGGCCTGGCAGGACGCGGCCGAGGCGGTGCTGCCGATCTCGTCGCAGGCGGTGCTGGCGCAGGTCTATTCGCCCTATGCCTGGGGATCGACGTGGCAAAACCCGCTTGCACCCTTGGTCGAGACCTTCGATTTCAGCCGGGTCTGCGCCGACGAGGGGCCGGAGTTGTTCGTCAGCGCCACCAATGTGCGGACCGGCAAGATCAAGGTCTTCACCGGGCAGGAGATCACGCCTGCGGTGTTGCTGGCATCAGCCTGCATCCCGACGGTGTTTCAGGCGGTGGAAATTGGCGGCGAGGCCTATTGGGACGGTGGCTATGCCGGCAACCCGGCGCTCTTTCCGTTGTTTGAAGCGCACCTGCCGGATGACATCGTGGTGGTGTCGATCAACCCGATCCGGCGCGACACTGTGCCCGACACCCCGGTGGAGATTCAGAACCGGATCAACGAGATCAGCTTCAATGCCAGCCTTCTGGGCGAACTTCGTGCGATAAACTTCGTGCGGCGGCTGATCGCCGAGGGCCGGATCGAACGGGGCCGGATGAAGGATGTGCGGGTGCACATGATTGCCGACGATGTGTTGATGAACGAGCTTACGGCGGCCTCCAAACTGTCGGCCTCGCCCCGGGTTCTGGAACGGCTGAAGGCTGCGGGCCGGATCGCGGCAGAGGTGTTTCTGGACGGCCACGGTGCCAAGATCGGTCAGGAACCCAGCGTCGATCTGGTGCGGATGGTCAGCTGATCGGCTCTTTCGGGATCGGGTAGACCAGGCCGCCCGACACGATCAGCTTGGCCGCATCGTCGATCTTCATGTCGAGGATGGTCAGGTCTTTCGTCGGCACGAACAAAAGCATCCCCGAGGTGAAAGGCGTCAGCCCGACGAACACCGCAGACATGTCGGGGCCAAGGGCGGCAAGACGGGTGGCCAGTTCCCCCTTGGGCCGGGTCGACAGGAAGCCGAGCGCATAGGACCCGGGGCGCGGAAATTCCACGAGGCAGACCTTGTCGAAGCTTTGTTCCTTCTTGTTGAAGAAGGTTTCCGCCACCTGTTTGATCCCGCCATAGACCGACCGGACAATGGGCATCCGGTCAACCATATCCTCACCCCAGCGGATGACGGAGCGGCCGAAGAGGCCCTTGGCCATCCAGCCGATGATGACGGTAAAGACGAGGAACACCAGCACACCGACGCCGCGCACCGGAAAATTCGCATCGGGCCCGAAGATGTCTTGGACCAGCGCCTCGGGCTGATAGGCCGAGGGGATCAGGGGCAGGATCCAGCCGTCGATCCAGCCGATCAGCGTCCAGACGAAGTAGATCGTCAGGCCGATGGGCAGCACCACTACCAGCCCGGTCAGAAAGCTGGCGCGCAGCGAGGCCAGGATGCCACGGCGGCGGAGGTTGGTTGGATCGGTCATCATGGCTCCGGCAGGCGCGGGATCGCTGCGGGGGCAATCTATGAAGCGCGGCGCGGGTTGCCAATGGGCGCTGTCAGGTTTTGGCCCGCTGAAGCGCGATTTCGGTGGCGATTGCGCTGCCAAGGCGGGCGTTGTTCAACACAAGGGCGATGTTGGAGGCCAGTGAGCGGCCAGCCGTCAGTTCAAAGATGCGCTGCAACAGGAAGGGTGTCACCGATTTGGCGGCGATGCCTTGCGCCGCGGCCTCGGCCAGCGCGGCCTCGATGTGGGGCGTGATCTCGTCGCGCGGGATTTCGGCGTCAGGCGGGATCGGGTTGGCGACAAGTTGGCCACCCGGCAGGCCAAGCCGGATGCGCATCAGATGGGCGGCGGCGATGGCGGCTGGCGTGTCCATCCGCAATGGCGCGCGCAGGCCCGAGGCGCGCGACCAGAAGGCGGGAAAATCGTCCTGCCCGTAGGCGATGACGGGGACGCCGCGGGTTTCCAGGTATTCCAGCGTTTTCGGCAGATCGAGGATCGCCTTGGCCCCGGCGGCAACCACGGTGACGGCGGTTTCGGCCAGTTCCGGCAGATCGGCCGAGATGTCGAACGAGGTTTCTGCCCCGCGATGCACACCGCCGATGCCACCGGTGGCGAAGGTGTCGATGCCCGCAAGCCGCGCGCAGATCATCGTGGCGGCCACGGTGGTGGCACCGATGCCGCCGGTCGCAAGGCACGCGGCAAGGTCGGCGCGCGACAGTTTGGCGACGTTCTGCGCCTGGCCAAGGCTGGTCAGTTCCGCCTCGGTCAGACCGATGTGGATGCGGTGGTCGAGGATCGCGATGGTGGCGGGAATGGCACCGTGGGCGCGCACCTCGGCCTCCACCCGCGCGGCTGTTTCCACATTCTGTGGGAAAGGCATGCCGTGGGTGATGATCGTGCTTTCCAGCGCAACAATCGGCGTGCCGTTGGCGCGCGCTTCGGCCACTTCGGGCGACAGGGTGATCGGATGGCTCATGGGTGATCCTCGTGCAGCGCGCGCGGGATCGCCGGGCCGCAGGTGTAGTTTGAAAAGGTGGCACTGAACCCGCCGCGTTCGGGCGAACAGGCCATCGGGCCGATCATCGCAGGGCCGTCGGGCAGATGCGCCAGCCGGGTCATCCGCCAACGGCCGGAAGGTTCCTGCACATCGACGCGGACGGCGCTGCCATGGCGGGTCAGGCGCAGTGTGATCGGGCTGGCGGGAAACGACAGCGGCAGGGTGGCCCAGTCGGACTGGCCGTTTGTGACCACGGTGGAAAACACCGGCTGGCCGTCGGTGTGTTCGATCCCGGCCTTGATCCAGTGCGTGTCCGACAGCCGCAGCATCAGCCCCGCCTGATCGTAAAGCGCCTGATAATCGGCGGTCACCGTGACGCGGGCGGTGAAATCGCCGGTCACCGGATGGCCAAGGTGGTGGCCGGAATGGCGGGTGAAGCCGTAGAAGGTTTCGCGCCAGAAATCGGTGGCGGCGCCGGTGGTGACGGTCAGCCCGTCCGCACCTTCGGTCATGGCGGCGGGCGGGTTGAGCCATGTCATGTCACCGAAGGTCATGATCCGATCTCTCCCGAGACATAGGCGGCGGCGGCGCGCAGTGCCTCGGCCAAGGCAGCCTCGCGCGGCAATCCCCGGGCTTCGGCGACGATGTGGGCGGCCATGAAGGTGTCACCCGCGCCGGTGACGCGGGTCACCAGAACGGGGGGCGGCGCGCCTTCGATCACGCCGGCACCGCGGCGGCCTTCGGCGGCGGCGCGGCCACCATCGGTCACCAGCACCGCAGCGGCGCCGCGATCCAGCAGCGCGCGGGCGGCGTCGGGTGCGGTGGCGCTTTGCACCTTGGACAGGATGTTGGCCTCTTCAAGGTTCACATAAAGCGTGGCGGCGGGATGCCCAAGCAGGGGAAGCAACCGCTCCGCCTTGCCCGGTGAGGCCGGGGCCACGCGCAGGTCTGCGGCGGCAAACAGCGGCGAGGCGGCAATGTCGGCCAGAAGTGCCTCGGTCAGGTTGCCGTCCAGCGCGATGGGCCCGGACCAGGGTGCATCGGCGCTGCCAAGCCGAGCATCGGCCAGCGGGCGCAGGATCTTGTCGCCCGCCGCCTCCAGTGAATGGGCATCGGCGATGGCGGCGATCAGGCCGTTGGCGCCTTCGATGGCCATGTAGCGGTCGGTCGGCAGATCGTCAGAGCGGTAGACATGCGCGGTGACGAGGCCCATCCGGTCACAGGCGGCAATCAATTCGTCGCCTTCGGCATCACGGCCAATGGCAGTCAGCAGGGCAGGGGTCATCCCGAACCGCCGCAAGGTCATGGCGATGTTCATCGCCACGCCACCCGGCAGCCGGGTGATGCGGCCCGGCACATCCGACCCCACACGCATCGAGGTTGGCGCGCGGCCGATGATGTCCCACAGGATGGAACCGATGCAGAGGATATCGGGCGATGCTGACATGGCGAACCTTCTGCCGCGAAACCGGCTTGCGGGCAAGGCGCGATCCCGCATGTCTTGGCTGTCGGGCAGGATTATCACCCTGGGGGGGAGGGCTTTCATGCTATGCTTTCCACCATCCGCCGGGGCGGGTTTGCCCTTGGTGCGACGCAAAGGGGGGTGGACAGATGGCTGGTCTTGAAAAGTTGCTTTCCGCAGAAAAACCCTGGCTTGCCGATGGTGGGCTGGAGACGGTGATGATCTATGACGAAGGGCTGGACCTGCCGCACTTCGCGGCCTTCACCCTGCTTGACAGCGACGCCGGGCGAGACGCGCTGTCGCGCTATTTCCGGCGGTTTGCCGGGCTGGCGCGCAAGGCCGGCACGGGGTTTGTGCTGGACACGCCGACATGGCGGGCCGGAACCACCTGGGGGGCGGTGATGGGGCTGGACGCGGCAGAGGTGCGGCGCATCAATCTGGAGGCGGGGCGGTTCGGACACGCGCTGCGCACGGCGCTGGAGCAAGACGGCACCGACACCGTGCTGAACGGCGTGATCGGCCCTTCGGGGGATGGTTATGCGCTGGACCGGGCGCTCAGCGGCACCGAGGCGCAAGCCCGCCATCAACCTCAGATGGATGCGCTGGCCGACGCCGGCGTTGAACTGGTCACCGCGGTCACGATGACCCATTCGGGCGAAGCGGTCGGCATCGCGCGGGCCGCGATTGCGGCAGGGATGCCGGTGGCGGTTTCCTTTACGGTCGAGACGGACGGCAGGCTGCCCTCTGGCGAAACGCTGGCCGATGCTATTGCGGCAACAGATGACACGACCGGGAACGCCCCGCTCTACTATATGATAAACTGCGCGCATCCCACGCATTTCATGGATGTTTTGGCCGGAGACTGGGTGGCCAGGATCGGCGGCGTCCGCGCCAATGCCTCGCGGATGAGCCATGCCGAACTGGACGTGGCGACGGAACTTGACGCGGGCGACCCCGACGAGTTCGGCCGACTTTACCGCGACCTCGGGGCGCTGCTGCCGGGGTTGCGCGTGGTCGGCGGGTGCTGCGGTTCGGATCACCGGCACGTCGGCGCGGCGTCGCGGCATCTGCACCAGCCGGTTGCGTGACGCTTACCGCTTGCGAAACTGGCTGCCATGGACACCAGACCGACCATCGGGAAAGGCGCCTTCGGCGAGGGTGCGCTCGTGGCAGCGCTGCAACGCCTTGGGGTCCGGCGTTTCGCCAAGACCGGGGCCATGCGGCACCCGGGTAACGCCGGTTTCAAGGCCGAAAGGCCCGCCCTCGATGACCCCGCCCTCGATGACATCGTCGGCATCGCAGCGGAA
The DNA here is from genome assembly GCA_030697175.1 of Paracoccaceae bacterium. Taxonomy (GTDB): domain Bacteria; phylum Pseudomonadota; class Alphaproteobacteria; order Rhodobacterales; family Rhodobacteraceae; genus JAUYQR01. Next base: position 141,100 of record JAUYQR010000003.1, read on the forward strand.
CAGGGTCTGGCTGGCCCCCCGCACATGTTCCAACGGGATCACCGTCTTGGTCAGTGACGCGATGGCCCCACAGCTGAACCGATATGGCGCGTGGACCTGGATGTTCACCGGCAGGGCCGAGAGTGCCCGGATTGTCATGGCGGCCCCTTGCGTTTGAAGGTGTCGGCAGGCTACCGCCGCCACATCCGACCGCATCACGGGTTGCGACACCATCCAGCCGGTTTCGGCCCGCTTTGCGGCTTTTCCACCGGTTATCCGGGCGAATGGCCCTTGCAACGACGGTCCGGGCAGGGTAAGGCGCACGCACTTCACAGGTGGGGCTTGGGCTTATGCGGGGAGAAATCCCGCAAGGTCCGCCGGTTGGGGCGCAAGCTCTGAAGACGGCTTCACCGAGGATCAAACCGGAAAAGGAAACGGCATGGCTCTTCCCGAGTTCACCATGCGTCAGCTTTTGGAAGCTGGCGTTCACTACGGCCACCAGACCGCACGCTGGAACCCCAAGATGGGCCCGTATATCTACGGCGACCGCAACGGCATCCACATTCTTGACCTGACGCAAACGGTTCCGCTGCTGGACCAGGCGCTGAAGACCGTCCGCGACACCGTCGCCAAGGGCGGCCGCATCCTGTTCGTCGGCACCAAGCGTCAGGCGCAAAAGCCGATCGCCGAGGCGGCCGAGCGTTGCGCGCAGTTCTACATGAACCACCGCTGGCTGGGCGGCACGCTGACCAACTGGAAGACCATCAGCGCCTCGATCCAGCGCCTGAAGCAACTGGACGAAGTTCTGGGGCAGGGCGCCGAAGGCCTGACCAAGAAAGAGCGTCTGGGCATGGAACGTGACCAGGCCAAGCTGCAGGCATCGCTTGGCGGTATCCGCGAAATGGGCGGCACCCCGGACCTGATCTTCATCATCGACGTTGGCAAGGAAGACCTCGCCATCCTCGAAGCGCAGAAGCTGGGCATCCCGGTGGTCGGCATCGTCGACACCAACTGCTCGCCGAAGGGCGTCACCCATGTGATCCCCGGCAACGATGACGCAGCCCGCGCCATCCAGCTTTATTGCGACCTGATCAGCCGTGCGGCGCTGGACGGCATGTCGGCCCAGATGGGTGCGGCTGGTGTCGACCTTGGCGCGCTTGAAGCGGCCCCGGAAGAAGAAGCTGTCACCGAAGCCGAGGCGTAAGCGCCTGTCACGGAACCTTCACCCGGCGGGTCTATCCCGCCGGGCTACCAATTTCAGGAGATGAGACGATGACAGTCACCGCCCAGATGGTGAAGGAACTGCGCGAATCGACCGGCGCAGGCATGATGGACGCAAAGAAGGCCCTTGTTGAAAACAACGGCGACATGGATGCTGCGGTCGATTGGCTGCGCACCAAGGGTCTGGCGAAAGCCGCCAAGAAGGCCGACCGCGTGGCCGCCGAAGGCCTGGTTGGCGTTGCCGTCAGCGATGGTCGTGGCGTCGCGGTCGAGATCAACTCGGAAACCGACTTTGTGGCGAAGAACGCCGATTTCCAGGCTCTGGTCCGCGAAGTGGCAAAGGTCGCGCTGCAAACCGGTGACAGCGTCGAAGTTGTGCGCGCCGCCGATCTGAACGGCAAGACCGTGGAAACCGTGATCCAGGAAGCCGTCGCCCGCATCGGCGAAAACATGACCCTGCGCCGCCTGCACGTTCTGGAAGGCGACACCGTGGTGTCCTACGTCCACAACTCGGCTGCCGAGGGCATGGGCAAGATCGGCGTGCTGGTTGCGCTGAAAGGCCCGGCTGACAAGGCGCAGGCGATCGGCAAACAGTTCGCGATGCACATCGCCGCAACCGCGCCGCTGGCCCTGTCGGAAGGCCATCTCGACCCCGCGGTGCTGGAGCGGGAACTCGCGGTGCAGACCGCCAAGGCCCTGGAAGAAAACGCCTCTTCGGCCAAGCCGAAGCCGGACGCGGTGATCCACAACAACATCATCCCTGGCCGGATGAAGCGGTATCTGTCGGAAAACACGCTGCTCGGCCAGGCCTTCGTGATCAACCCTGACCTGACGGTCGAAGCCGCGGCCAAGGAGGCCGGGGTCGAGATCACCGGTTACGCCCGCGTCGCCGTGGGCGAGGGGATCGAGAAGAAGGAAGAGGATTTCGCCGCCGAAGTCGCAAAGATGGCGCAGGGCTGATCTTCAGAAACGGCAAGGGCAGGGGGCCGGTGCGATGCGCCGGCCCTTTTGCTTTGGCCGCCCCGCCGGCGTGCAAAAGAAAACGGCGCGGTCCTGGGGAGACCGCGCCGTTGCCTATGCCTTGCCACGACCCTTGGGGATTGGACCACGGAAGCGCAAGACTGAAGTCGACCTTTGATGGTCTTTGCAAAATGCCCTTGCGGGCGCTACCAACAAACCGACAACGGCAAATACAGGATCCGCGCCGCGTTCCGGCGAAATCGCCGCAACAACGCACAAAATCGCAGATTACGCTGCGTCAATCGAGTGGGGAATGCCATACCTGCGGTCAGTCAGTTCGCCGCTTTTGCCAGATCTGACGACCGCTGGAAGATCATGTTCAACAGCGCGCCCTTGGCGACTGCCTGCGCCGTGGTCTCGACGGCCAGCGCCTCGCGGGCAAGACGCAGGTGCTTTTCCACCATCGCGGCTGACACCCCCATCAACAGCGCCACGTCCTGCGTGGTCTTGCCATCTGCCACCCATTCCAGCGCCTCGCGCTGGCGGGGCGACAGCGCGCGGTGGCGGCTGAGCTGCGGCAGATGCACGATCGTCAGGTGCATCATGTTGGCCACCGCAAGGATCTCTGCCCCGCGTTCGGCAAAGATCACCTCGACATCCGCGGTCGACAGGCCGATGTCGGCAATCAGCCCCAGCGCGCCCTTCGATCGGGAGGATGCGTTGGGAAAGCTGACCGAGATCCCCGCCGTGACCCCCATCGCCGCATTCAGGCGCACCGCATCGGCCTCGTCTGCGGTCAGCCGGCCGGCTTCGAACGCCTCTCTCACCCACGCCCAGGTGCAGATGCCCGAACTGCGCTCGGCCCAGCGAAACACCGGCGTGCGTGCGTAAAAGCCGCCGCGAAAGTAGCGGTTCACATAGTCGGCGTCGCAGGTGGACAGGAACAACGCGTCATCCGGATCGCCGATCGTGGTGGCATGGCGAAACCGGGTAAAGCCGTAATTGACCCGCGAAAACCCCAGGGACGCGAAATGCTTGGTGCCCAATGCCCAGGCCTCATCAATGGTTCCGGTGGCGGCGATACGGTTCAACAGGTCCAGAACTGGCGTCTCGGTCACAATGCATCCTTCCACCGCGACGTCAGGACCGTTGCCCGACTGGAAACAAGGCAGCCCCTGACGTTCACCATTTTGTCTTAAGGCTGGACAGGCGATCTGTCGAGACGAATGGCAACCAGAACGCGAACGGACAGGTTCCAAGCGGCGTCAGAGCCGCGCCGACAGGTGCGTGACCAGGCCGGGAAGGGCCGCGAAATCATCAAAAATCGCTTTGGCACCAAGGCTTTCAACGGCACAGTTGCGGTAACCGTTGGTGAACAGCGCAAACGCGATGTTGGCCCTTGAAGCGGTTTCAGCGTCCACTTCGCTGTCGCCGACAAACAGCACGCGGTCACAGCCAAGCCGCGTCCGGGCGGCCAAGAGGGGGGCAGGATGCGGCTTGCGCTGGGGCAGGGTGTCACCACCGACGATAACCCCGAAATGCCGGTCGAGGCCAAAGTGACGCAGCACCGACCGCGCGGGACCGGTGGGCTTGTTGGTGCAGATTGCCAAGGGGTGCCCACGACCCGCAAGCTGTGCAAGCGCTTCGGGGACATTCGGATAAAGCGTTGTCAGATCAAAAGCTTCTTCATAGACATTGATGAATTCTGCAACCATCCTGTGGTGCAGATCAGCGTCGTCGGGCAGGCCCTGATGCGCAAGCAGCCGCGCCACAAGCACGCCCACGCCATTGCCGATGAAGCTGCGCAAGGTGGCGAAATCGAAGCCTGGCTGCCCATGCGCCGCAAAGACCTTGTTTGCCGTGGCATGGATATCCGGGGCGGAATCGATCAGCGTGCCGTCAAGGTCGAAAATCAGGCCGATCGTGTCAGCCACGGGCCGCCTCGGCGGCCACGCGGATCGCTGCGATGTTTGCACCGTAAGGGGCGGGATTGCCAACCGAACCGCCCTTGAACACGGCCGAACCCGCAACCAGCACATCAGCCCCGGCCGCGGCTACCAGCGGGGCCGTGGCGACCGTCACGCCGCCGTCAATCTCGATATGGATCGGCCGATCCCCGATCATGGCGCGCAGGGCGCGCACCTTGGCGACCTGCGAGGCGATGAAACTCTGCCCGCCGAAGCCAGGGTTGACGGTCATCACGCAAACCAGATCGACCAGGTCGAGGAGTTGCGGCACGGCATCGAGCCCGGTTCCGGGGTTAAGCGCAAGTCCGGCCTTTTTTCCCGTTGAACGAATGGCTTGCAAGGTGCGGTGAATGTGGGGGCCAGCCTCCAGATGCGCCGTGATGACATCGGCGCCAGCCGTGGCGAAAGCGTCGATACAGGGATCGACCGGCGCGATCATCAGATGCACATCCATCACGCCGGCAATATGCGGCCGCAACGCCGCGCACATCGCCGGACCAAAGGTCAGGTTTGGCACAAAGTGGCCGTCCATCACATCGACATGCACCCAGTCGGCACCTTGCGCCTCGATTGCGCGACACTCGGCGCCAAAGTTGGCAAAATCGGCGGCAAGGATGGAAGGGGCGATCTTGATCGAGCGGTCTAAGGGCACGGGCTGGCTTCCTCTTGCGGCTTTCGGTGTGCATATCCTCAGGCTGCGGCAGTTTCCAGCCTTCCGTGTATTACATAATACTGATTATGCGATATAGGAATACAGGTTTCCGCCACTCCATGCCAAGGCTCGCCAATGAAAAGGCCCGGTCAATCGACCGGGCCCCTTCCATTCCATGCGGCCTTGTCAGCCGACGAGTTCAAGGCCCGAGAAGAAGAAGCCGATCTCGCGCTCTGCCGAAGCCGGGCTGTCCGAACCGTGGACCGAGTTTTCGCCAACCGACAGCGCAAACTCCTTGCGGATGGTGCCGTCAGCGGCGTTCGCCGGGTTGGTGGCACCCATCACTTCGCGGTTCTTCAAGATTGCGCCTTCGCCTTGCAGCACTTGCACGACGACCGGCTCGGACGCCATGAAATCGCAAAGCTCGGCATAAAAGCCGCGCTCCTTGTGTTCGGCGTAGAACTGGCCAGCCTGAGCGGGCGTCAGGTGGATGCGCTTTTGCGCGACGATCCGCAGACCGGCTTCCTCGAACTTGGCATTGATCTTGCCGGTCAGGTTGCGCTTGGTCGCGTCGGGCTTGATGATCGACAGGGTGCGTTCGATGGCCATGAGGCTCTCCGTTTGGTTACTGCGCATTTGCGCGAATGGGATGGCGGGCTGCTAACATGCGCAAGCGGCCTTGAAAAGGTGGCATGGCATTGACGCGGGCGCCGGCTTCGGGCAAGCCCCCGGCCATGCTTAAAATCGAAGACATCACCTATTCCGTCGAAGGCCGCCCGTTGTTCGAGGGCGCGTCGGCCACCATTCCCACCGGCCACAAGGTTGGCCTTGTCGGCCGCAACGGCGCGGGCAAGACCACGCTCTTCCGCCTGATCCGCGGCGAGCTGGCGCTGGAGGGTGGCACGATCACCCTGCCCCAGCGCGCCCGCATCGGTGGCGTGGCGCAAGAGGTGCCGTCATCGGAGACCTCGCTGCTGGAAACGGTGCTGTCCGCCGATACCGAACGCGCCGCCCTGCTGGCCGAGGCGGAAACCGCCACCGACCCGCACCGGATTGCCGACGTGCAATCGCGCCTGGCCGACATCGACGCCTGGTCCGCCGAGGGCCGCGCCTCCAGCATCCTCAAGGGGCTTGGCTTCGATGCCGCCCAGCAGTTGATGCCGTGTTCCGCGTTTTCCGGCGGCTGGCGGATGCGCGTGGCACTGGCGGGCGTGCTCTTTGCCCAACCCGACTACCTGCTGCTGGACGAACCGACCAACTACCTCGACCTTGAAGGCGCGCTTTGGCTGGAAAGCTACCTGCAGAAATACCCCCACACCGTCCTGATCATCAGCCACGACCGCGGCCTTCTGAACCGCGCCGTCAGTGGCATCCTGCATCTGGATGAGCGCAAGCTCACCTACTGGACCGGCCCCTACGACCAGTTCGCCCGCCAGATGGCCGAACGCCGCGCCGTGTTGCAGGCCGAAGCGAAAAAGCAGGAGGCCCGGCGGGCGCATCTGCAATCTTTCGTGGACCGGTTCAAGGCCAAGGCGTCGAAGGCCGTGCAGGCCCAAAGCCGGGTGAAGATGCTGGAAAAGATGGTGACGATCACCGCGCCCGAAGATGCCAAGAAGGTGGTCTTCACCTTCCCTGCCCCCGAGGAGTTGTCGCCGCCGATCATCAACATGGACGGCGCGGCTGTGGGATACGGCGGGCCGCCGGTGCTGAAGAAGCTCAGCCTGCGCATCGACCAGGATGACCGGATCGCACTTCTGGGTCGCAACGGTGAAGGAAAGTCAACTCTTTCCAAGCTGTTGGCTGGCAAACTTCAAGTTTCCGAAGGCAAGATCACCCGCTCGTCAAAGCTGCGCATCGGCTATTTCGCCCAGCATCAGGTCGACGAACTGCACATCGACGAGACGCCCCTGCAACACATCATGCGCCTGCGCCCGGCGGAGGGTCAGGCGCGACTTCGGGCGCGGCTGGCGGGCTTTGGCCTGATGGCCGACCAGGCGGAAACCGCTGTGGGGCGGCTGTCGGGCGGGCAGAAGGCGCGTCTGTCGCTCCTTCTCGCGACGATCGACGCGCCGCACCTGCTGATCCTCGACGAACCCACCAACCACCTCGACATGGAAAGCCGCGAGGCGCTGGTCGAGGCGCTGACCGAATATTCCGGCGCGGTGATCCTGGTCAGCCACGACATGCACCTGCTGTCGCTGGTCGCCGACCGGCTCTGGCTGGTCAAGGCCGGTGCGGTCACGCCCTACACCGAAGACCTCGATGCCTATCGCCGCCAGCTTTTGTCCGGAGACGAGGACGCCAAGCCCGCAAAGGTGGTCGAGAAGCCGAAAAAAGCCAGCCGCGACGAGATCTTGGCGCTGAAAGCTGAGGTTCGCAAATGCGAGGATCGGATGGCCAAACTGAACGACATGCGCGACAAGCTGGCGAAAAAGCTCGCCGATCCGGAGCTTTACGAAGAGGCCCGCAAGGGCGAGCTGGCCACCTGGAACGCCAAGTATGCCGAGGTGATGCAAGCGCTCGACAAGGCCGAGGCGATGTGGCTTGCAGCACAGGAAAAGCTGGAAAGCGCCGCCTGACAGTGCGCTTCCCAAACCGCCCCCCACGCGGTAGCAAGGGAAAACCGCGCGAGGGACGATGCCTGAAACAGCCTTCCTGATCACCGCCTTCGCGACGCTGTTCGTCGTGATCGACCCGGCGGGTCTGGTGCCGCTGTTCATCGCGCTGACGCGGGGGATGAGCGATGACCGCCGCCGCGCGATGGCACGGCGCGCCTGCCTCATCGCCGCTGCCCTCCTTCTTCTCTTTGGCCTTGCCGGCGAGGCGATCCTTGGATTCATCGGCATCTCGATGCCCGCCTTCCGCATTGCGGGCGGCATCCTGCTGTTCCTGACCGCGCTCGACATGCTTTTCGAACGCCGCACCCAGCGCCGCGAAGGGCAGCAGGCGGAACCCGACCACGACCCTTCGGTGTTCCCGCTTGCCACCCCGCTGATCGCCGGGCCGGGCGCCATTGCCTCGGTCATCCTCCTCGTCAGTCAGGCTGGCCCCGGATGGGGTGGCACGGTGGCGGTCCTTGGCCTGATGCTTGGCATGATGGCCGTGACCTATGCATTCCTGCTCGCCTCACCCCCGCTGGAACGGATGCTGGGCCGCACCGGGGTGATCGTGATCACCCGGCTTCTGGGGATGCTTCTGGCCGCCCTTTCGGTGCAATTCGTGATCGACGGTGTGCGCGGCACCGGATTGATCGGCTGACGCCCCGGCCCCATATAGCGTGAAACGGAGGCGACATGGACGGCGACACCCTGGCCCGCGTGGCATACATCGCGATCATCATGGTCGCGCTTGGCGGCTGGGCTCTGGTGGAGTTTCGCCAGCGGATGGGTCAGGCCTTGCGGATGGCGGCGGCCTGGGGGCTGATCTTCGTCGCGATGATGGCGGGTTATGGCCTCTGGTCGGATGTGCGGACTGACATCATGCCAAGCCAGATGGTCAGCGCCGGCGGCGAGGTCGAGGTGCCACGCGCTGCTGACGGGCACTATTACCTGACTTTGCAGATCAACGGCACGCCGATCATCTTCATGGCCGACACCGGGGCCACCAACATGGTGCTGAGCCGCGAGGATGCGCAGGCCATCGGCATCGACCCCGAAAGCCTGCTGTTCACCGGCGAGGCGGCAACGGCGAACGGCGTCGTGCGCACCGCCCGGGTCGACCTGCCGATGGTGGAACTTGGCCCCTTCCGCAATGAGACCTTCACCGCCTTCGTCACGGACGGCGACATGAAGGGCTCGCTTCTGGGGATGGATTATCTGGGGCAGTTTCGTCTGGAAATCGCCGGAGACCGGATGGTCCTGCGGCAGTAGGATCAGGCCTTAACCGGCTGATTTTCAGCCTTTTTCACCCATCTACCATCCTCGTCGGACCAGTATTGCGCCGCCACCCCGGCAGCACTGAGCGCCTTCCACCGGGCGCGGGCATCTGCAAGACGGTTTTCGTCAGCCTTTTCAAAAAGTAACCAGACGCGCTGCATCTGGGCAATCTCGGCCTCGGTCGCCTCGGCCCCGTCGATCAGGGCCAGCGCGTCGGCCTTGTTGGCAACGGCCCCCTGCCCGATCAGCACCGGTTGGTCGCCATCCCGCGGCCCGCCCTCACGGCCATGCGGCAGAAAGCCGTCCTCGGCGCCAAGCCACAGCTTTTCGTCCAGCCGGTCAAGCGCCACCGGATCGGTGCCCCGCACCATCACCCGCCAGCCCTGCTGCAGCGCCCGCGGCAGCAGCGCGGCCAGCGTATCTGCTGCCGTCGAGGCGGTCAGTTGGTAGAACATCACCAAAGCCATCGCCCTGCCCCGTGCCTGCTGGTTCAGCCCTTCTCGAACCGGTCGCGGATCAGCCGGTCCAACGCCATCACACCCCATCCGGTCGCCCCTTTGGGCGCCAGCGCGGTATCGGCCTTGACCAGCGCTGTCCCGGCGATGTCCAGATGGCACCAGGGCGTGTCGGGCTTGACGAAGCGCGCCAGAAACTGTGCCGCCGTCACCGCCCCGCCATCGCGCCCGCAGGAATTGACCATGTCGGCAATCCGCGATGTCAGCTTGGCATCATAAGCCTCGCCCATCGGCATCCGCCACGCCCCCTCGCCCTCAGCCGCGCAGGCCTTGAGGAAGGCATTGCACAACTCGTCGTTATTCGAGAATACGCCAGTGTTTTCATGGCCTAACGCGACGATGATCGCACCGGTCAGCGTTGCCAGATTGATCATCCCGGTCGGCTTGAACCGCTCTTGCGCATACCAAAGCACGTCTGCCAGCACGAGCCGCCCTTCCGCGTCGGTGTTGATCACCTCGATCGTGTCGCCCTTCATCGACCGGACCACATCGCCGGGGCGTTGGGCGCGACCGTCGGGCATGTTCTCCACCAACCCGACCAGGCCCACGACGTTCGCCTTGGCCTTGCGCATGGCAAGCGTGCGCATCACGCCGGCCACGACCCCTGCCCCGCCCATGTCCATCGTCATGTCTTCCATCCCGGCGGCAGGCTTGATCGAGATGCCGCCGGTGTCGAACACCACACCCTTGCCGACCAGCGCGAACGGCGCATCGCCCTTCTTGCCACCCTTCCACTGCATCACCACAACCTTGGAGGGGCTTTCGGACCCCATCCCCACGCCCAGAAGCGCGTTCATGCCAAGCTTCAGAAGCTCCGGTTCCTCAAGGATCTCCACCTCAAGCCCAAGCTCGTGCATCGCGGCAAGGCGGGCCGCAAAATCGTGCGTTGTCAGAATGTTGGCAGGCTCATTTACCAGATCTCGGGTGAAGAACACACCCTCCGCAACGGCTGCCATCGGGCTGGCCTCGCGCGCGGTAGCCTCCGGGTCGGTGGTCATCATCGTAACCGGGCCGGGAACCTTCTGCTCGCCGCTCTTGTGCGGAGTGAAGTCATAGGCGCGCATCGCAAAGCCAAAGGCGATGTCGGCGGCACGCGGGTGGCTATCGGCCAGGATCAGCGTTGCTGCCGTGCCGTGGCTGCGCCCGATGGCGGCCCCGGCCTTGCGGGCAGTCGCCGTATCGGTGCGTTTCGGCAGGCGGACCAATTGCACCGCGTCGGCAGCAAGTCCCGCCGGAAACGCCAGATCCATCGCATCGCCCGGTTTTGCCTTGGCAAACGCCTCTGCCCCGATGGCCCGTGCCAGCGCGCCCTTCATCAGCCGGTCAAGCCGCCGGATACCCGGCAAAAGCGCCACCCCCGGTTCGGCAAACACCGCGATGCGGCCGGTCTGCATGGCCAGCGCCTCAAGGTCGGTGGCACGGAACTGGATCGGCAGGGGCTGGGACATGGGTTTCTCACCTTCAGAGGTTGGGTCGGCAAAGCAGTGCCGGAACGCTACAATCCAGCGCCAGGATTGACCAGATATGAGTTTTCGCCGCCCGCGATTTCCGCTAGGGTCAGCGCAACATGTAGTGGGAAACAGGCAAAGCGTGTCAAAATTCGACCGATACTTGCTGTCACAGCTTTTGCAGCTTTTCGGCTTCTTCTCGCTTGTGCTGGTCGCCGTCTACTGGGTCAACCGGGCGGTCGGCCTGTTCGACCAGTTGATCGGCGATGGCCAGTCTGCGCTGGTTTTCCTAGAGTTTTCAGTGCTTACGCTGCCGAACGTGATCCGGCTGGTGCTGCCCGTTTCGGCCTTTGCGGCAACAGTCTACGTGATCAACCGCCTGATGCAGGAAAGCGAGCTTGTGGTCATGCAGGCGACCGGCTTTTCCGCCTTCCGGCTGGCGCGACCGGTGCTTTACTTCGGTGTGATCGTCATGGCGGCGCAGTCGGTGCTGGTGCATGTGCTGGTGCCGGCCAGCCAGCGCATCCTGACCGACCGCAGCGCCGAGATCTCGCAGAACCTGACGTCGCGGTTCCTGATGGCGGGGCAGTTCATGCACCCATCGTCAGGAATTACGCTGTATATACGCGAAGTAAATACAAATGGCGAGCTGATTGATCTCTTTCTGGCCGACGAACGTGGCGCGGATGCGCGTGTGACGTACACCGCGCGGCGCGCGCTTCTGGTGCAAGGCGACGCGGCACCGAAACTTCTGATGTTCGACGGCGCGGCACAATCACTGTCACGCAAAGACCAGCGCATGTCGGTGACCCGCTTTGCCGATTTCACGCTGGATCTGTCAGAACTGATCAATGCGGGCGGTCGTGGCGGGCTGACGCTGGACGAATTGTCCACCGCCAACCTGTTGCACCCGACGGATGAGCTTTTGCAGGCAACTGGCGGAAACGAGGCGCAATTCTTGCAAGAGGGGCACAACCGCATTTCCGGCCCGTTGCTGGCGGTTGCCGCCCCCCTGATCGGGATCGCGGCGCTGTTGCTGGGCGGTTTTTCGCGCTTTGGCCTATGGCGGCAAATGGGGCTTGCGGTGGTGTTGCTGATCCTGATGCAGATGGTCAACACCTGGGCAGGCGGCGTCGCGATGCAGTCGGCGCGGGCCTGGCCGCTGACCTATCTTGCCCCGGTTGCCGGTGTGGTGGTGGCGGTTGCGCTGCTGTGGCTGGCACAACGCCCCAAACGCCGGCGAGAGGCGATGTCATGACACTGAGTATATACATCGCCCGACGGTTCTTCTGGACGGTGGCCCGGGTGTTCCTGATCTTCTTCGGCATCCTGATGCTGATCGACATGATCGAGCAGATCAGGCGCTTTTCCGGCGCGGGCATCGGGCTCAGCCAGGCGATGGGTCTGTCGCTGATGAACGTGCCGGAAACGCTGTACCGGGTGCTGCCGCTGATCCTGATCATCGGGTCGATCGCCATGTTCCTCGGTCTGGCGCGGTCCTCGGAACTGGTGGTGGTGCGGGCGGCCGGACGGTCGGGCCTGCGGTTCTTGCTGACGCCACTGGTGGTAGCCGTAGCGCTGGGGCTGGTGACGGTTGCGGTCTTCAACCCGATCGTGGCGGCCACGACAAAGCAGTATGATCTGGCGCGCGCCAAGCTGTCGAATGGCGGCGGGTCGGTGCTTTCGGTCGCCGATACCGGGCTTTGGCTGCGACAGGGCGGCGATGATGGCCAGACCGTGATCCAGGCCTCACGGTCAAACCCTGATGGCACCGAGCTTTTTGGCGTAACCTTCCTGCAATTTGATGCAACCGGCCTGCCTGCGGCCCGGATCGAGGCCGAAACCGCCAAGCTGGAGGCCGTCGGCTGGGTCTTGAGCGGCGCGAAACAATGGGATCTGACCGCCACCAACCCCGAACAGACGGCAACCCGTGCGGCAACCACCCTCACCCTGCCCTCGGACCTGACTGCCGAGCGTATCCGTGACAGTTTCGGCACCCCCTCGGCCATCGCGTTCTGGGATCTGCCGGCCTATATCGACGGGCTGGAGCGCGCCGGGTTTTCGGCCCGCGCCTACCGGCTCTGGTTTCAGATGGAACTGGCGCAACCGCTGCTGATGGCTGCAATGGTGCTGGTTGCAGCCGGCTTTACCATGCGCCATACGCGGTTTGGCGGCACCGGGCAGATGGTGCTTTATGCCATGTTGACGGGGTTTGCCATTTTCTTCCTCAGGAACTTCGCGCAAGCCCTTGGCGATAGTGGACAAATTCCTATCGCCGTTGCGGCATGGAGCCCGCCTCTGGCGGCGGTTCTGATGTCGCTTGGCCTGTTGCTGCATCTGGAGGACGGCTGATGCGTCGGCTTTTCACCGCGATTGCGTTCGGCCTGACGCTGGCCCTGGCTCTGCCTGCCCATGCGCAGGATCAGGCAACGCTGGTGTCGGACAGCCTTGAAATCACCGGTGACAGCCGGCTGATCGCTGATGGAAATGTCGAAATTCTGTTCAATGGCAGGCGCTTGCGGGCCGAACGTATTGTTTATGACCAAACCGCTGACCGGTTGGAAATCGTCGGCCCGATCGTGCTGACCGACGCGTCCGGCGACACCGTGATCCTTGCCTCTGCTGCGGATCTGTCGGCCGATCTCACCGAGGGCATCCTGACCAGCGCGCGGCTGGTTCTGAACCGGCAGGTGCAAATGGCCGCAAACCGGATGCTGCGGGTGGCCGGGCGATACACCGCGCTGGATTCCGCCGTCGCCTCGTCGTGCAAGGTGTGCGCGGGCAGTTCCACGCCGCTGTGGGAAATCCGCGCCAAGCGCGTGGTGCATGACGAGGTGGAGCGGCAGATCTATTTCGATCACGCCCAGATCCGCGTCGGGGGCGTGCCGGTCTTCTACATTCCGCGCCTGCGGATGCCGGACCCGACCCTGAACCGGACTTCGGGCTTTCTGAAACCGTCGCTGCGCACCACCTCAGACCTTGGCTCCGGGTTGAAGTTTCCCTACTTCATCACTCTCGGCCGGTCAGCCGACCTTACGTTGACGCCCTTCGTGTCGACCAAGGGCGCGAAGGCGTTGGATCTGCGGTATCGGCAGGCCTTCGCCACCGGCAGCCTGGAGCTGAATGGCGGTATCGCACGCGACAGCATCCAGCCCGGCAAGACCCGCGGCTATCTGTTCGCCACCGGTGCCTTCACCTTGCCTGCGAACTTTCTTCTGACCTTGAAGGGTCAGACAGTGACCGACCCGGCCTATCTGCTGGACTACGGCATCCTGAACGCCGACCGTCTGGACAGCCGGATCGAGGCCAGGCGCACCCGGCGAAACGAACACATCTCGGCCCGCATCATCAGCTTTCAAACCCTGCGCGACGATGAGGACAACACCACCCTGCCCTCTGTCGTGGCCGATCTGACCTTTCACCGGCGCTTTTCGCTTGGTCCGCTTGGGGGCGAAGGCGGGCTGCGGTTGCAGACCCACAATCACCTGCGAACCTCGATCAGCCCCTTCGACGGGCCTGACAGCGACGCGATCCCTGACGGGCGCGATGTCGGGCGCGTCTCGGTCAGGGTGGACTGGCGGCGCAGTCTGCTGTTGCCGATGGGGGTCGAGGCTACGGTGCTGGGCGATCTGACCGCCGACGCCTATACCATCGGGCAGGACGCGGTCTACGCGGGCCAGACCACCCGGACGCATGGCAATGTCGGGGTCGAACTGCGCTGGCCCTGGATGAAATCCGGCAAGGCCGGCGCTTCGCAGGTGGTCGAGCCGGTCCTGCAAGTGATCTGGGCCTCCTCCGATGCTGAAACCCTGCCGAACGAGGATTCCGCGCTGGTGGAATTTGACGAGGGCAACCTTTTCGCGTTGAACCGGTTCCCGGGGTCTGATGCGGTGGAACGCGGTCCGCGCGCCAACCTGGGCATCAGTTGGGCGCGCCACGACCCTGCCGGCTGGTCAATGGGCGCCACGCTGGGCCGCGTGTTTCGCGGCAGTGACCTCGGCCAGTTCAGCGCCGGCTCGGGGCTTGACGGCAGCCGGTCCGATTGGCTCGCTGCGGTGAATTTCGAAATGACCTCCGGTTTTGCGATGACCGGGCGACTGATCCTGGATGACGACCTCGATCTGACCAAGGGTGAAGCGCGGCTGTCGTTGACCCGCCCCAAGACCTCGCTTGCGTCAAGCATGGTCTGGGCCGTTGCCGACCCGTTGGAAAACCGCCCCGATCCGACCGAGGAGTTCACCTTCTACGCCCGCCAGAACCTGACCCCCAACTGGACGGCCAAGCTTTCTGGACGCTATGATTTCGTGGCCGACCGCGGCACCGTGGCCGGCATGGGGCTGGAGTTCCTGAACGAATGCGTGCGGCTTGATGTTTCCCTCTCGCGTCGGTTCACGTCCTCGACTAGTGTGACGCCGACGACGAGTTTCGATCTGGCGGTCGATCTGGTGGGGTTCGGCGGTGGGGCCAAGGCAGGCCCGGCGCGCACCTGCCGACGGTGACCAAGGGCGCGCGCACGGGCATGAACCAAGACAAAGAGCGGCTGAGGCAATGGTATTCACCTTTCTGAAACGGCAGATGACTGGGGTTGTCCTGGGGGCGGTTCTGGCCGTGCCGGGGCTGGCGCAAGACCTTTTCGCACCCCGCCTTTACGTCAATGACCGGGTCATCACGGAATACGAGGTGGCGCAGCGCGCGATGTTCCTGCAGGTGCTGCGCGCGCCCGGCAACCTTGAGGAAGAGGCGCTGAAGGCGCTGATCGAAGACCGCCTGCGCCAGACCGAATCCGAACGCCTCGGCCTGAAACTGACCGACGAACAGGTCAAGGCCGGGATGGAAGAGTTCGCCTCGCGTGCCAACCTGACCGCCGAAGGCCTGATTGCCGAATTGGACAAGGTCGGCATCTCGGCCGAAACCTATCGTGATTTCGTCGCCGCCGGCCTGTTGTGGCGCGAGGCGGTGCGGGCGCGATTCCTTGGTCAGGTGCCGGTCAGCGATGCGGATGTCGACCGGGCGCTGGAAGCCTCGGCCCGGCCCCGGGCGCTGCGCGTGCTGGCCTCCGAACTGGTCATTCCGCTGGAACCCGGCAACGAACCCGCCGGGCTCGATCTGGCCAACCGGCTTGCGCAGGAAATCACCAGCGAAGGTGCCTTTGCCGCCGCCGCCAGCCAGTATTCCGCCGCCCCGACTGCCGCGCGCGGCGGACGGCTGGACTGGGTGCCGCTGGCCAACCTGCCCCCCGCCATTGGTCAGGCGATCCTGGCCTTGGGGCCGGGCGAGGTGTCTGACCCGGTTCAGGTGCCGGGTGCGGTCGTGCTGTTCCAGTTGCGCGACGTGGCGCGCGACACCGCCGCCGAACCCATTGCCGTGACGGTGGAATATGCCGATTTCCTGATCCCCGACGATGCTGCCGAAATTGCCCGGCTGCGCGCCGAGGTTGATGTCTGCAAGGACATTTACGGACAGGCCACCGGCCTGCCAGAGGATCGGCTTACCGTGTCGAAACTGCCGATGTCCGAAGTTCCGGGCGACGTCGCGCTGGAATTGGCGCGACTTGACCCCGGCGAGGCGTCGGTCGCGCTGACGCGCTCGGGGTTCCGCCGGTTCCTGATGTTGTGCGGCCGCGAAGCAACGCTGGAAACCCCGCTGACCCGCGACCAGGTCCGCGAACGGGTGATCAACCAGAAACTTGAAGGTCTTGCCGCGGGTTATCTGCAGGAACTGCGCTCGGCCGCGATCCTCCGCGAACCGTGAGCCGCAAGCCCGTTCTCCTCACGTCGGGCGATCCGTCCGGTATCGGCCCGGAAATCGCGGTGAAGGCCTGCCTGGCCGGCGAAGACTTTGTCTGGCTTGGCGATCCCCGCCACCTGCCGCAGGGTGCCGCGTGGTGCGAGGTCGCTGACCTTGCCGACCTCGGCCCGCGCGGGGTGGTGCGCGTGCTGCGCCACGACTTTGCCGCTTCCGCCCTGCCTGGCCAGCCCGACCCCGCCAACGCAACTGGCGTGATCGACGTCATCGCCCGTGCCGTGGCACTGGTGATGGCGGGCGAGGCAGCGGCGGTCTGCACCGCGCCGATCCACAAGAAGGCGCTGAAGGATGGCGCGGGTTTCGCCTTTCCCGGCCACACCGAGTTTCTGGCGCAGCTTGCCGGGGTCGACCATGTGGTGATGATGCTGGCCTGCCCGGAGTTGCGGGTGGTGCCCGCGACGATCCACATTGCCCTGAGCGAAGTGCCAAAGGCGCTGACGCCCGCGCTTTTGGAACAGACGATCCGCATCACTCACGCCGGGCTGATCCGCGATTTCGGGATCGCCGCGCCGCGCCTTGCCGTGGCAGGCCTGAACCCCCACGCCGGCGAAGGCGGCGCGATGGGGCGCGAAGAGGTGGAGTGGATGGCCCCGCTGGTGGCGCGGCTGGCCTCCGAAGGCATCGCCATCCGCGGCCCCCTGTCGGCCGACACGATGTTTCATGCCGCCGCGCGCAAGACCTATGACGCGGCGATCTGCGCCTACCACGATCAGGCGCTGATCCCGATCAAGACGGTCGATTTTGCCGGTGGGGTGAATGTCACCCTTGGCCTTCCGTTCGTGCGCACGTCGCCGGACCACGGCACCGCCTATGACATCGCCGGGCGCGGGGTGGCGGATGCAACAAGCCTGGTGGCGGCGTTGCGGATGGCGCGGGACATGGCCGCGCGGCGGTAAGGCCGGAGCGGGGGCCAGCCCCCGCACCCCCGGAGTATTTGTGAAAAGAGCAAGGGGCTTTTGTTGGGAACGATTGACGGTCTGCCGCCCCTGCGCGAGGTGATCCGCACGCACGATCTGGTGGCCAAGCGCCAGCTTGGGCAGAATTTCCTTCTGGATCTGAACCTTACGGCAAAGATTGCACGGTCGGCCGGAGATCTTTCGGGGTGTGATGTGCTGGAGGTTGGCCCCGGCCCTGGCGGTTTGACGCGCGGCCTGTTGGCCGAAGGCGCGCGGCGGGTGCTGGCAGTCGAAAAGGACGCCCGCTGCCTGCCAGCCCTGCACGAGATTGCCGCCGCCTACCCCGGCCGCCTTGAGGTGCTGCTTGGCGACGCGCTCGAGGTGGACGCGCTGGCCCACCTGACCCCGCCGATCAAGGTGGTGGCGAACCTGCCCTACAACGTGGGGACCGAACTGTTGATCCGCTGGCTGTCCCCCCCCGTCTGGCCACCCTACTGGTCAAGCCTGACGTTGATGTTTCAAAAGGAAGTCGCCGAGCGGATCGTCGCCAAGCCCAAGGGCGACCATTATGGCCGTCTGGCGCTCTTGGCGCAGTGGCGCTGCAATGCCGCCATCGTCATGACGCTGCCGCCCGAGGCCTTTACCCCGGCCCCCAAAGTGCATTCCGCCGTGGTGCATCTGACAGCCCTGCCTGAGCCACGCTTTCCGTGTGATTTCGGTATGTTGCAGCGCATAACTGCAATGGCTTTCAACCAGCGCCGGAAGATGCTTAGGTCCAGCCTGAAGGGCATGGGGCCGGGGATCGAGGCGCTGCTGGAAAGCGTCGGCATCCCCCCGACCGCACGGGCCGAGGAGATCAGCTTGGAGCTGTTCTGCGCGCTGGCCCGGGCAGTTCACGCCGCCTGACGCCGGCCCAGAACGCGGGCCATCGTTTCGCCCATCGCACTTGGGTTCGGGGCGACGGTGATCCCTGCGGCCTCAAGGATTTCCACCTTTTCCTGCGCACTTTCGCCAAAGGCGCTGATGATCGCGCCTGCGTGGCCCATCTTGCGGCCTTTGGGGGCCGAAAGGCCGGCGATGTAGGCCACGACCGGCTTGGTCATGTGATCGCGCGCGAAGACGGCGGCCTCGGCTTCCTGCGGGCCACCAATCTCGCCGATCATCATCACCGCGTCGGTTTCCGGGTCCGCTTCAAAGAGCGCCAGGATGTCCCTGAAACTGCTGCCATTAATCGGATCGCCCCCAATGCCGACCGAGGTCGAGACGCCGATGCCAAGCGCCTTCATCTGGCTCGCCGCCTCATAGCCCAGGGTGCCGGAGCGCCCGACGATGCCGATGCGGCCGGGCATGTAGATATGCGGTGGCATGATGCCCATGAAGCCGCGGCCAGGCGAGATGATCCCGGCGCAGTTCGGGCCGATCAGGCGCATCTTTCGTTCCTCGGGGTAGCGTTTCAGGAAGCGCTTGACCTTCATCATGTCCTGGCTGGGGATGCCGTCGGTGACGCAGACGGCGGTCTTGATGCCGGCATCGGCGGCCTCCATGATCGCATCGGCGGCGAAGGGCGGCGGCACGAAGACGAGGGACGCCTCGGCGCCAGTCTTTTCAACGGCTTCGCGGACGGTGTTGAAGAGCGGGCGGTCGAGGTGGGTCTCGCCACCCCTGCCCGGTGTCACGCCACCGACGACATTGGTGCCGTGCTTGATCATGTCGGCGGCATGGAACGCGCCGATCCGGCCGGACATGCCCTGGACGATGACTTTCGTATGCTCGGTGATCAGAATTGCCATGTTCGGTTCCTCATGCGGCTTTGGCGGCGACCGCCTTCGCAGCGGCCTCCGCAAGGGTGTCAGCAGGGATGAGGGGGAGGCCGGAGGTCTCGATGATGCGCTTGCCCTCTTCGACATTGGTTCCGGCAAGGCGGACGACAACGGGGATTGTCAGGCCAACCTCTTGATATGCCTTGACAACACCTTCGGCGACCCAGTCGCAGCGGTTGATGCCGGCGAAGATGTTCACGAGGATCACGCTGACATTCCGGTCCGCCAGCACGGTGCGGAAGGCGCGGACGACGCGCTCCGGGGACGCACCGCCGCCAATATCCAGAAAGTTGGCGGGTTCGCCCCCGGCCAGCTTGATCATGTCCATCGTCGCCATCGCAAGGCCGGCACCGTTGATGATGCAGCCGATGTCGCCCTCCAGCCCCACATAGGCAAGGCCGTGGTCGCCGGCGGTGCTTTCGCGGGGGTCTTCCTGGCTGCGGTCGCGCAGTTCTGCCACTTGAGGACGGCGGAACAAGGCGTTGGTATCAAATGACATCTTGGCGTCCAAAGCGACAAGGTCGCCGCTGCCGGTAATGACCAGCGGGTTGATCTCCACCATCACCGCGTCAAGGTCGCGGTAGGCGCGGTAGCAGGCTTTCAGGATCGTGACCATCTGGGCGATCTGGCCGCCCTTGAGGCCAAGCTGAAACGCAAGCTCACGGGCCTGAAATTCGGAAAGGCCGACGGCGGGGTCGATGGTCATCCGGCGAAGCGAGTCGGGGTCGGTCTCGGCCAGATCCTCGATCTCCATCCCGCCATGGGCGGAGGCGACGATCATGATCCGCTCGGATTTCCGGTCGAGGACGAAGCCCAGATACATCTCGCGCGCGATGTCAGAGGCGGCTTCGACCCACAGGCGGTAGACGCCCTTGCCGTTCGCATCGGTCTGCTTGGTCACCAGTTGCTTGCCGAAGAGGGTGGCGGCGAAGGCCGCGACCTCGTGTTCGTCGCGGCAAAGCTTCACGCCCCCCGCCGCCCCCCGACCGCCCGAATGGATCTGCGCCTTGACCACCCAGGCATTGCCGCCAAGTTCACGGGCGCGGTATCCCGCCTGTTCCGGGCTGTAGGCCAGCCCACCGCGCGGCACCGGAACGCCAAAATGCGACAGGATTTCCTTGGCCTGATACTCGTGGATGTCCATGAGGTTCCTCCCGTAACCTTATGTAAGGGGGGCGCTATCGCCCACCCTGCCCCGCCAGCCCATGCTGTCAGCGCGCGCCGATCGCCTCGGCCACCGCCAAGAGGTTGCGCGCCATCTTTTCCGACGCCGCGTCGATCATCTTGCCATCAAGGCTGGCGGCACCCTTGCCCTGCGCCTCGGCCAGCTTCAGTTCCTCGATGATGCGGCGGGCCTTGGTCACCTCGGCCTCGGTCGGGCTGAACACCTCGTTCGCCAGCGCCACCTGGCTTGGGTGGATCGCCCATTTCCCCTCGCATCCCAAGGCCGCAGCCCGGGTTGCGCCGTCGCGGTATCCCTCGGGGTCGGAGAAATCGCCAAACGGCCCGTCGATTGCCCGCAAGCCGTAGGCGCGGCAGGCAATGACCATGCGGCTGATCGCGGCGTGCCACTGGTCGCCGGGATACATCGGGTTCAACCCACCGATATTCACCGTCCGGGCGCGCATCGAGGCGGCGTAGTCTGCCACGCCGAAATGCAGCGCCTCAAGCCGCCCGCCGAACTGCGCGATGGTTTCGACATTCGCCATGCCAAGTGCGGTCTCGATCAGCGCCTCGAGGCCGACGCGGGTGGCAAGGCCCTTGGCCAGCTCGATCTGGTTGACCATCGCCTCGACCATGTAAAGGTCATCGCGCACCCCGACCTTCGGCACCAGCAGGGTATGCACACGGCCACCCGCCTGCTCCATCACATCCACCACGTCGCGGTACATGTAGTGCGTGTCGAGGCCGTTGATCCGCACCGACACGGTCTTGCCCCTGGCGGCCCAGTCGATGTCGTTCAGCGCCTGAATGCAATTCCTGCGCGCCTGTTCCTTTTCCGGCGGTGCCACCGCGTCCTCAAGGTCAAGGAACACATAATCGGCCGGGCCGTCGGCGGCCTTGTCGATCATCGAAGGGTTGGATGCCGGAACCGCAAGTTCAGACCGCTGAAGCCGCTGCCTGCGCAACGGATGAAGAGTGTGGCTCATCTATCTGTTCCTGTGAGTTTATTCGGCAGCCATGCGCAGCGTGGCTTGCGCCATGCGGCCCTGCGCATACCAGGCCTGTGCCGCAGCGACGCCCGAGCCGAACTCGATATCCGCCCCCGCCTCGACCAGCGCCATTTCGGCAACCGCCAGGGCGGTCAGGCACATGCCTTCGTTCAGATCACCAAGGTGGCCAATGCGGAACACCTTGCCGGCAAGCCGCGCCAGCCCCGACCCGAAGGAGGCGTTGTAGCGCTCGTATCCGATGCGGATCACCTCGCGCGCGTCCACGCCCTCCGGCACCCGGATCGCCGTCACGGTGTTCGAGGCCAGCGAGGGATGTTCGGCGCAGGTCATCAGTCCCCAGGCCGCCACGCCGCGGCGCACACCTTCGGCAAGCCGGGCATGGCGCGAGATCACATTGTCCAGCCCCTCCGCATTGATCCGGTCCAGCGCGCGGCGCAACCCGTGCAGGATCTGCGTCGGCGGCGTATAGGGGAAATAGCCGGTCGCGGCGGTGGCAGCCATGTCGCGAAACTCGAAATACGCGCGCCGCATCGTCGATTTCTCGGCCGCCGCCATCGCCTTTTCACTGACGCAAAGGATGCCAAGCCCCGCCGGGCACATCAGCCCTTTCTGGCTGCCGGTCACCGCCAGATCTACACCCCACTCGTCCATCCGAAAGTCGATGGAGCCGACCGATGACACCCCATCGACAAACAGCAGCGCATCGTGGAAGCAGTCGTCCAGCACCCGGCGCACGGCGGCGACATCGCTGGTCACCCCGGTCGCGGTTTCATTGTGGGTGACAAAGACCGCCTTGATCTCGCCCTTCCGGTCCGCCGCCAGCCGTCGCATGAACTCGGACACCGGCACGCCCGCGCCCCAGGCCACGTCGATCACATCGACCACCAGCCCAAGCCGCGTCGCCATTTCCGCCCAAAGCGCGGAAAACTGCCCATGCCGCGCCATCAGCACCCGGTCGCCGGGGTTCAGCGTGTTGGTGATCGCCGCTTCCCACGCCCCGGTGCCCGATCCCGGAAACAGCATCACCTGCCCGGTGGTGGTGCGAAACACCCGGCGAAGGTCAGCCAGAATACCCAGCGTCAGCGCTCCGAACTCCGGCCCACGCTGATCCTGCATCGCGACGTTCATCGCCATGCGGACATCCTCCGGCACAGTGGTCGGTCCGGGGATGAAAAGGTGGTTGGTTCCGGTGCGCATGTCAGGCCTCCCTTGGTCGCTGGCAACTCCTCTCACCCTTCGCGCAATGTGCAAAAGCAAACCGCGTCGCGCTGTAAACGCGAGAATTTACAAACCTTCACTTCTGTAATATTGTAAAGTTGACAAAGCAGGAATGTGTGCGTCGGTATGCAGAAAACCTTTATCGGGCCGCACCTGCGGCGTCTGCGGCTGGACCGCAACGAAACCCAGGGCGCGATGGCGCGGGCGCTCGGGATCAGCCCGTCCTATGTGAACCTGCTGGAAAACAACGAACGCTCGGTTTCGGTTCAGGTGCTGCTCAAGCTGTTCGACGCCTACGGTGTCGATTGGCGCGAGATTGCCGAGGAAGACGGCTCCGGCCAGTTGGCCGACCTGCGCGCCTCGCTGCAAGACCCGCTTTTTGCCGATGCCCGCCCCGACCTGACGCAACTGCGCGCAGCCCTCGTCCACGCGCCCGATCTGGCGGCTGCCTTCCTGCGCCTGCACCGCAGTTGGCAGGCCGCCACCGACCAGCTTCTGGCCTTGGGCGAAGGCGACGTGCGCGCGATCAACGCCACCCCCGAAACCGCCGTCCACAACGTGTTCCGCCGCCAGCGCAACCACTTCCGCGATCTGGAAGAGGCGGCCGAAGCGTTCTGGACCAGCCCCGTCGAACGCGACGAGGTCTATGTCGCGTTGAAGCGCCGCTTGCGCGACGGCCTTGGCATTTCGGTGCGTCTGGCCCGCGTCGAAGACCTGCCCGGCACCCTGCGCCAGTATGACGAGGCCCGGCGCGAGATCCTTTTGTCCGAGGCGCTTGACCACACCAACCGCACCTTCCAGCTTGTCCACATGTGTGGCCTTCTGGAACAACGCGACCTCCTCGATACCCTGATCACCCGCGCCGGCATCGCTGATCCGCGCGGCGTGGCGCGGCTTCGCGTCGAACTGGCCAACTACTTCGCCGCCGCCGTCCTGATGCCCTACGATGCCTTCCTCGCCGAAGCGCGGGCCACGAAATACGATCTCGACCACATCGCCACCCGCTTTGGCGTCAGCTTCGAACAGGCCTGCCACCGCGCCACCACCCTGCAACGCGAAGGCGCGCAGGGCGTGCCGTTCTTCTTCATGCGCATCGACAAGGGCGGCAACGTCACCAAACGGTTCAACGCCACCGACTTTCATCTTGCCGAATATGGCGGTGCCTGCCCGCGGCTGGATGTCCACACCTCGTTCCGCACACCCGGCAAGATCGTCCCTCAGTTTGTTGAAATGCCGGACAAATCTCAGTATTTCGTGTTTTCCCGCACGGTCGACCGCCCCACCTGGATTCGCCACGCGCAAGACAACCGTCTGGCCGTGGCGATGGGCTGCACCATCGACCACGCCGCCGAAATCGGATATGCCGAGGCGTTCAGCGTGGCGGGTGCGCGCATGGTGCCGATCGGGATCAACTGCCGCATCTGTCCCCGCGCGCATTGCGACCAGCGCGCGCATCAGGCCACCATCCTGACCCAGCCGGTGGATGAAAAGCGCCGCGGCGCCACACGGTTCGACGGCTAACGCGCCGCAGCGCAGGCCATCAACGCCTCGGCCAGCCGGTCCAGCCGGATCGGCTTGGCGACAAAAGCTGCGAACCCCGCGCCAAGGTATTCCTCCACCTGATGCGTCATCGCGTTGGCCGTCACGGCAATCGCCGGCGGGCAGAGCCGTCCGGCCGCGCGCGCCTGTGCCTGCAAGGCCGCCAGCGTCGATACCCCGTCCATCCCCGGCATCGCGATGTCAAGCAGCAGCGCGTCGAACGCCTCGCCCGCGCAGGCCACCAGCGCTTCGGCACCGTCCGCCACGATCCGGCACTGCACCCCAAGCGCGCCGAGCATGGCCTGCTGGATCAGCCGGTTTGTCGCATTGTCCTCGGCCACCAGCACCGTCATCGGCGGCACCACCGGCAGCGCCGGTTGCGGCGGCTCGACCACATCGTCCGCCAGCACGGGCACCGCGATATCCACCCGCGCGCGCAGGCCGCGTCCCGGCACCGCGTCCAGCGTCACGTCGCCGTCCATCATCTGCGCCAGCTTGCGCACGATCGGCAGCCCAAGCCCGCTGCCGCCATAGCGCCGCGTTATGCCACCGTCGCCTTGGGTGAATTCCTCGAACACCCGCGCCAATTCGGCTGGCGTCATGCCGATGCCGGTATCGCTGACCTCAAGCCCCAGCCGGTCCGGCGAGGAAGAATCCATCCGCACCGTCACGCTGCCGGCATCGGTGAACTTGACCGCATTGCCGATCAGGTTGTGCAGCACCTGGCGGATGCGCTGCATGTCGCCCAGCCTGCGGGCGCTGCCATCGCCAATCCAGTCAATGCTCAGCACCACACCCTTGTCCCGCGCGGTCAGGCCATGCGCCGCCTCGATCATCGGGCCAAGGTCGGCTGGGCGGAACGGGTGATGGTCCAGCGTCAACCGCCCCGCCTCGATCTTCGCCAGATCCAGCACCTCGTTGATGACGCCAAGCAGATGCTCGCCAGATTGCCGTATCACCCGCACCATGTCTTGCTGTGCGGGATCGTCCAACCTGCCTTCCAGCACATAGGCCATCCCCAGAACCCCGTTCAATGGCGTGCGGATCTCGTGGCTCATCGTGGCCAGGAACTGCGACTTGGCCCGGTTCGCCGCCTCCGCTGCGGTCATTGCAGCGCGCAGCCGCGCTTCCGCCTCGAAGGCGTCGGTGATGTCGGTCCATGAACAGACCACCGCCACCCCCGTCCCCGGTGCCGACAGCGGCAAAGCGTTGACCGACACCACCCGCCGCAGCCCGTCCGCGCGCAGGATCACATGCCGGAAATCCCGCACCATGTCGGCGCCGGCCAGCACGCGCTGCACCGGCAGATGTTCGGCGGCAATCGGGTGTCCGTCCAGATCGGTAATCTTCAGCCCGCCCGGCCCGACCGGACTGCCCGGCCGCGCGGCGGGCCCCAAGAACCGCTCGGCTTCGGAATTGGCAAAGATCACCCTGCCCGTCGCATCGACCGCCATGATGCTGGAAACCGAAGATTCCATGATCCGTGCCAGAAGATCGCGTTCGCGCGCCAGCGCCGCTTCCAGCGCCTTTGCGGCTGAAATATCCAGATGCACCCCGATGATGGTCTGCGGCTGCCCCTGCGCGTCCCACTCCACCACCTGCCCGCGCGACAGCACCCACACCCAATGCCCGTCGCGGTGCCGCAGCCGCATCTCGTGTTCCACCGTGCCGATCTTGCGCGCGAAAAGCTCGGCCTCCTTGGCGATCATCGCGCGGGCATCGTCGGGGTGGATCATCGCGATCCAGTCGTCCTGTCCGATCGGGCTGATCTCGTCGGCCCGGTATCCGACGATCTCGGCCCAGCGGTCGTTGACGATCGTGCTGCCCTGACGGCTGAACTCCCAGGTGCCGACGCGCGCACCCTCGATCACCTGATGCAGCCGCCGGTCCGCGCGCCGCCGCGCGGTCACGTCCTGATAAAGCCCCACCGTTTCCCGCGCCGGGGTCGCGCGTTCCCGAACCCAGATGATGCGCCCGTCATCCAGCCGGTCCTCGCCATCCCAGTCGTCGGTCAACTGGCGGTCCAGCCGACGTTGCAGATTGTCTGTCGCGCGGGCATCGGTCTGGCCAAAGACGCCGCGCGCGATGGCGGCGCGCAACAGGTCGTCATAAAGCGCGCCAACCACGATCAGGTCGGCGATCCCGGCAAATACCCGGGCGTAATGGCTGTTCCACAAGACCAGACGGTCGTCGGCATCAAAGACCGCAAAGCCTTCGTCCAGCGCCTCGATGGCCGCAACCAGCCGGGCGCGTGCGGCCTCCAGCGCCTCCTGCTCGGCCCGCAGCGCGATTTCCTTGGCGTCGATCTCGCTCACGTCCTCGATCAGCGCCCATGCCAGCCTGCGCCCACCCGGCTCGATGTTCATGAACCCGCGCAGCACGGCCGGAAACCGCGCGCCGTTGTACCTCTGCAAGGTGGTGCGGATCGGCCCGTAGGCCTGCCGCGCCTTCAACCCGGCAATCGCCGTCTCGATGACATCCGCCACGTCCGGCGGCAAAAGCTGCATCACGGTCAGTCCCGGTGTCGTCGCGGGATCAAGCCCGAACACCTCCTTGAAGGCCCTGTTGGCATCCAGC
This sequence comes from Paracoccaceae bacterium, assembly GCA_030697175.1. GTDB lineage: Bacteria > Pseudomonadota > Alphaproteobacteria > Rhodobacterales > Rhodobacteraceae > JAUYQR01. The sequence continues at coordinate 167,746 of JAUYQR010000003.1, forward strand.
ACCTCGCCGGTGTCATAGTCGTTCAGCAAGATCGGCTGCGGGCACATCTCGAAGAACGCGGCAAACTGTCCCTCGCGGTAGGATACCATCTCCGTCGCCGTCACCGCCGCCGACACGTCGCGGATCACCGCGACAAAGCCGGTCGCCTCGGGGCCCAGCGGGGCCAGCGACACGTCGGTCCACAGCATCCGCCCGGCAATCTGGAACCCGATGCGATGCGGGCTGCCCGAGGCCGCTTCAGGCGCCGCCATCATCCCCGCCAGCGCCGATACCAGCGGGCGCGGCAACAGATCGCTCATCCGCCGGCCAAGACCCGCCTGGATCAGCACCGAAAGCCACGTCGCGTTGGTGCTGTGGCAGGCCACCAGCGTGCCATCCGGTGCCAGTTCCAGCACCAGATCGGGCAGCGCCTGCAACGTCGCCACCAGATGCTCGCGCGACGAGACGCTGGCCGCCTCGGCCTCGGCGCGCATCAGGACCGACGCAATCGCCCGCCCGATCGAGGTCAGAAGCAGCCGTTCATCCCGGCTCAGCCCACGCTGGCCCGACTGGCTGTCATAGCCGACCACGCCGATCAGCCGCTCGCCATCGCAGAGCGGCACCATCAGGGTCGAGGCGACGCCGATCCGCTCCAGAAAGCCGCGCTCGGGCATGTCGGGCGCCAGCAGGCTTGCGTCGCGCACCCAGACCGTTTCACCAGCCCGAAACGCCGCGTGCCACGCTGCGTGGCGGGCCGGGTCAATGTGCTGCATCGCGGGTTTCAACGCCGCCACACCTGGGGCCACCCATTCGTGGCTGTTGTAATGCGTGCCGTCCGCCCGCACCCGGAACAGAAAGGTGCGGTCAAACCCGCAAGCCAGGCTCAACCGCTTGATAACCGCCTGCACCCCGGCATCGGTGTCGCCGGGACGCAGACCCAGCAACTGGTTCATCAGGTCGACGACCAGATGGGCCATGCGCTCGGACCGTGCCGGGCCGTGCTCAAGCGGTCTGCTGGTTGCCATCGTCCCCTTTCGCCGCACACAGGCGGGCCTGTTCCGACAGGCTAGTCCCGATCACCCGGCGCGCACAAGGCTGTCGTGGGGGGCCGCTGTCACCCCCAAAGGCCCAGGGGCTGCGCCGCGAACCGCGGGAATACCGCCGAGGTGTCAGCCATCCCCATATGCCCGGTCAAAAGCTCGGCCAGAACGCTGCGGTAATCGGTCACCACGGCCAGGTCGGCGCCCTCGTCCAACGCCTCGTTGGCCAGCCCCGGCCAGCGTCCGATCATCCGCCCGCCGCGCGCTTGCGGGCCAAGCACCATCATCACATTGCCCCGCCCGTGATCGGTGCCACCCGCCGTGTTCGACCGCAAGCGGCGGCCAAACTCGCTCATCACCACGACAGACACATCCTGTTGTGCCGACCCAAGATCGCGCCAGAACGCCATCAGCGCATCACAAAGCCTCTGCGTCAGGCCCTGCAAGGCGACCGCCTGGTCGGCATGCGTGTCCCAGCCCGGCACGTCGACCGTGGCAACCCGCAGGCCGAATCCGGTCTTGATCGACTGGGCGACCGTCATCAAGGGCTGCGACAGCCGGTTGTTTTCCGGGTAGGCAACCGACGGCGTGTAGGGCCGCATCGCCCCGTCGGCCTGCGACCAAAGCCGCCCGGACACCATGTCCGACAGCCCGACCAGATCGGAAATCGGCTGCGCCAGTGGCCCGTGATCGCCAAATCCCGCCAAAAGTCGCGCCCGCAACGCCGGCGCCAGCCCCCGGCCCCCGGCCAGCACCAGATCGGTCAGGTTTTCGGCCACGGCGGCCCTGCCGCCGACCAATGAGGTTGGCGCCGATGCCCCGACAGCCAGCGCCGCCATCGGACCGGCGGGCGCCGCCGCCTGCAACCACCGCCCGATCCAGCCGGACGGATCCCCCGGCACCACCCCCGGTCCGAACAGCCCGCGCTCGATCCGGATCTCGGCGTCGAAATGGCTGCGCGTCGCTTCCGACAGACCGGCGGCATGGATCAGCGTCAGATCGCCCGCGTCATAGAGATCCGCCAGCGCTCCGGCATTCGGATGAAAGCGGAAATCCACATCCGCCACCTCTTGCGCGATCACCCGCCCCGCACCGTCACCCTCGCGCTGCACCCGCAGGCTCGGAGGCCTGGCAGCGATCAGGTCGGGGTCGCTGGTCGGGGACACCAGCGCCAGCCCGTCCACGCCCCCCCGCAGGAACACCACAACCAGAACAGGCTCTCGGGGCATCGCTTCGCTCCTACCGCAACAGGAAGTCTGGGGTCAGCGCGGCAAAGGCGATTGCCTGCGTGGCCAGGGTGTGACGCTCGTCCTCCGGCACCCCGGCCATCGGCAACATCGGCCGGCGCTGTGCCATCTGCAGCACATCGGCGGCAATTTCCGCCTCGCGCGCCGGTGCCACGGCTGCCACATGACGCCTGACAAAGGCTGCTGCCGTTTCGCCGGGCAGCACGGCGGCAAGATCGGCTGTCGCACCGTCGAACCAGTCCTCATGCGCGTCCAGCACCAGATCGACGATCCGGTTCAGCGTCCCCGCCCCGGTCCAGGGCAGGCTGCGGTCGGGGTGGCCGGTCGGCAGGTTATAGCGATGCTGCCACCACCCCGCCCGCGCCAAAAGCCCGCGATACAGGATCTGGGTCGTGATCACCTTGGCCCCCGTCGCGCGGTACAGGCCTGCCAGCACCTCGAACGGTCTGCGCAGCTTGGCCGGTGGCGCCTCGAATTCGGGCGACAGCACCAGCGCGCGAACCACCTGCGCAATCTGGTCCGGCGCATCCGCGGCGGCCACAAACACCTCCGCCAGCCGCGCGACCAGCCCCGCCTCGGGCTCGTCGCTCAACAACCGCCGGGCAATCTTGCGGCAGATATGGCGGGCCGTGCCCGGATGCCGCGCCAGTATGTCCAGCACCTCGTCGCCGTCGACCATCGGGCCACGGTTGGGCGGAAACTCTCGCCCAAGTACCCGCTTTTGATAAGGATCGTGCCATGCCGCGATGAAATGCACTTCGCCCGTCTCGGGCGCGCGCAGATCATCACCCAGATCGCGCCAATCGCCCACCGACCACCCGGTGAAGGCCCGCGCCACCTCGTAGACATCAAGATCCAGATAGCCGTCCGCCAGCCCTTCGGTCGCGCCTGGCACGTCGTCCCAGCGGCTGAAGCGGTCGTTGAGATAGTTTTCCGCTCCCAGAGTGTGCAACTCCATCAGCTCGCGCGCGAAGTTCTCGTTCGCCGGCGTGGCGCGGTTGGTGTCATTGTCCAGAAAATACAGCATTGACGGCGACCGCGCGACCGCGCCCAGAAGCACCCGAAAATTGCCAAACGCGTGCTGACGCATGGTCGCATCGTAAAGCGGAAAGAACGCCGCGACCTCGACCTCCTTGTCTGTATTCACGCTGAAATGCTCGTGCCAGAACTGGGTCATCACTTCGCGCAGCTGCGCCTCGGCGTGGACCGCCCGGATCAGGCTGGCAGCGATCACCTCTTCGCCGGGCCGCACCCGTTGCGCCCAATTCAAGATGGCATCGTCTCGATACACCGCCAGTTCAACCATATCGGTCGCGGCGGCGCCCAGATACCCTAGCGGGCGAAGCTCGTCGACCGCATCCCATGCGATGGTGCCTTCTTGCCCCGCGGCGTAGGCAATGCGCAGCCGCGCCGCCGCCAGCGCCGCGTCAAGCCCGGGGTCCGACACGCCCCGGCCCAACTGGTCGTCAAGCCACGCCTCGCGCCCCATCGCCGCGATTGCAGTGCGTGAAGCGGGCGTTGCCCCGAATGTCAGACGGTTCAGCCATACCTCATCGGCCGACACCCCCGTCGGTGCGGACAGGGCAATGTCAGGGGCAAACCCCGGCACCGCTGCCAGCGACAAGCTGGCCAAAAGCCGTGTGTGAAACATGCGGCGCGTCAGCATCGGACACCCCCCCGGACACCTGCGTAAAGCCTAGCACGCCGCAAGGGCGACGATAACTGCAATCGGCAGGGCGCGGCGGTTCGCCGCCCCACGCCCGACCCGACCCGACGGGCGGGCGCCAACCCTCAGGCCGCCTTGATCCGGTCGCGCAACACGCGCCGCAAGATCTTGCCCGATGCCGATTTCGGCACCGCCTCGATAAAGACCATGCAGCGCGGCAGCTTGTAGGACACCAGCTTTCCCGCCAGCGCCGCCAGGATCTCGGCCTCGCTGACCTCTGATCCCGGGCTGCGCACGATGAACGCCATCGGCACCTCGCCCGCCTCGTCGTCCGGCACGCCGATCACCGCTGCATCCGCAACCCCCGGCACGCCCAGAAGCTGCGTTTCGACCTCGGCAGGGGCCACCTGAAACCCCTTGACCTTGATCAGCTCCTTCAACCGGTCGCGGATGAACAGGTAGCCGTCCGCATCTACCACCCCCAGATCGCCGGTCTTCAACCAGCCATCCTCGATCATCGCCGCCGTCGCCTCGGGGCGGTTGTGATAACCGATCATCACCTGCGGTCCCCTTACCCAGACCTCGCCCTCCTCGCCCGGTGCGCAATCCTTGCCGGTGACGGGATCGACGATCCGCGTCGCGGTGTTCGGCGCGGTGATCCCCACCGCCCCGGCGCGCGGCGTCTGGCGCGGCACTACATGGGTCAGCGGGCTCAGTTCGGTCATCCCGTAGCCCTGGATCACGCTTGCCCCAAGCCGTCGGCTCAGCGCGTCGGACACGTCCGCCCCCAGGGGTGCCGCCGCCGACAGCACCACCTGCAACGACGACAGGTCGAACTGGTCGACCATCGGATGCTTGGCCAGCGCAATCGCCACCGGCGGCGCGATCAACAGCTTTTCCACCCGGTGCGTCTGGATATGGCGCAAGAGCGCCTCAAGATCGAACCGCGGCATGGTGACCATCGCCGCGCCGTGGGCGACAAACGTGTTCATCAACACGTTCATCCCGTAAATATGGAAGAACGGCAGGAACGCGACCGTGGTTTCGCCCTCGCGCACATCCAGAAGGGCCAGCGCCTGGTCAATGTTCACCACCATGTTGCGATGGCTCAGCATCACGCCCTTCGGCAGCCCCGTCGTGCCAGACGAATAGGGCAGCACCTGCACATGCGCGTCCAGATCGACCGCAACCTGCGCAACGAGCGGGTCGCCCATCAGGTCGTCCAGGCTTTCGCGCCCCTCGGCCCCGCCGATCACCACGATCTTCGTGACACCGGTGCCCGCAGCACCGGCCTCCGCCACCGGCAGGAAGGCGGGGATCGTGACCATGACCGTAGCGCCCGAATCCCGCAACTGATGCGCCACCTCGGGGGCGGTGTAGGTCGGGTTGATCGTGGTCAGCGTCGCCCCGGCATAGGCCACCGCATGAAACACCACCGCGTAATCGGGCATGTTCGGCGCCATCAGCGCGATCACCGATCCCGGCCCGATACCCCGCGCCACAAGCCCGCCCGCCAGCCGCTCGATCCGCTGGCGCAGGGCTGCGCCGGTAATCGCCAGCCCGGTTGGACCGTCGATCATCAAGGGCCGCTCAGCCCCCCGGGCCAGTCCTTCAAAGAACCGTTCGGTCACGCTGATATCGCGCAGCGCCACATCCGGCAGCGGGCTCTTGTGCATCGTTGATCCCCCCTTTTTCGGCAAAGGCCAGCTTTTTTGCACAAAGGCTAGCACGGCCCGCCGTGTCACCAAGGGATTTTCTCAAAACCCGGTCAGCACCGCCACCTGAGCCAGCGCCGCCGGCAGCCCCTGCACATAAAGCATCCGGCGCGAGGCGGTCTGCCCGCCATAGATCCCTGCCACCAGCACGCAGCCAAGGAAAAACACCGCCTCCTGCCAGCCCTCGCCCGGCAGCCCCAGGATCAGCGCCCAGATCAGCCCCGCCGCCAGAAACCCGTTGTAAAGCCCCTGATTGGCCGCCATCACCTTGGTGTTGGCCGCAAACACCTCTGACGTGCCGAACGCCCGCCGCGCCATTGCGCTTTCCCAAAGGAACATCTCCAGCACCAGAATCCAGACGTGCAGCGCCGCGATCGCCGCCACCAGCCAGAACCCGATCATGCCGCCGGCATCCGCGCTTCGGCCATCCCGGAATACCAGCTTGCGCCAAACGGAATCGCGTTGTCGTCAAAGTTGTAGGCCGGGTGATGCACCATCGCCGTGTCGCCGTTGCCAAGAAAGATATAGGCCCCCGGACGTTCGTTCAGCATGAAGCTGAAATCCTCCGCCCCCATCAACGGCGGCGTGTCGGTATCGACATGGCCCGATACCGCTTTGGCCACCTCGGCGGCAAAGGCGGTATTCTCCGCCGCATTCACCGTCACCGGATAGCCGCGCTGATAGGCCACATCGCCCCGCGCGCCGAGGGCCATCGCGGTTCCCTCCACGATCTGCGCAATCCGCGTCTCGACGAAATCCTGCACCTTGGCGTCCATCGTGCGCACCGTGCCCTTCAGCTTCACCACCTGCGGGATCACGTTGTGCGCGGTGCTGTCGGTCTGCACCGTGCAGACCGAAACCACCACCTGCTTCATGGGGTCCACATTCCGGCTGGCGATGGTCTGCAACGCCACGATGACATGCGCGGCCACCACGGTCGTATCGACGCAATCATGCGGCTTCGCGGCATGACCACCCTTTCCCGTCACCGTGATCTCGAACTGGTCCGCCGCCGCCATCATCGCGCCGGGCCGGATTGCGAAATGCCCGACCGGAATCCCCGGCATGTTGTGCATCCCGTAAACCTCCTGGATGCCCCAGCGGGTGATCATCCCGTCCTGCACCATCTCGCGCCCGCCGCCGCCGCCTTCTTCCGCCGGTTGGAAGATCAGCACGACCTTGCCATCGAAATTCCGCGTCTCGGCCAGATACTTCGCCGCGCCAAGCAGCATCGCGGTATGCCCGTCATGCCCGCACGCATGCATCTTGCCATGCGTCCTGGAGGCATAGGGCACCCCCGTCTGCTCGATGATCGGCAGCGCGTCCATGTCGGCCCTGAGTCCGATCACCCGCCCCGCCGTATCGGTCTTGCCGAGGATCACACCCACGACACCCGTGCGCCCGATGCCTTCCACAACTTCGTCACATCCGAAAGACCGCAGCAATTCCGCCACCTTGCCAGCCGTTCTTTGCACGTCGAACAACAGTTCCGGATGCTCGTGGAAATCCCGGCGCCAGGCGGTGATCTCGGGCAGCAGTTCGGCAAATCGGTTCTTCGGTGGCATGGCTGGTCTCCTTTGCAACCAAGCCTGATACGAATGTCGGGGCTTCGCAAGCCCTAGCCAAAGCGCCGCCGCGCCTCCAGCGCCAGCCCGGTCCCGACCGATCCCAGCATGTCGCCCGTGGCAATCGCCGCCCCCGGCAGCAGCGCCTGCACCGTCGCCCGCAAGATCGGCAACTGGCTCGACCCGCCGGTCAGGAACGCGGTGCCGATCGCATCCGCCGGCACTCCTGCGTCCACCAGCACCCGCGCCAAAAGCGCCCCGATCCGCGCGACAGGGGCCTCGACCGCCGCCTCGAACCCCTCGCGCCGCAGCATCGGGTTCGGCCCGCCCGTCAGGTCCGCCATCTGCAACCGCGCGGCATCGGTGTCCGACAGCGCGATCTTCGCCGCCTCCACCCGCATCGCCAACCCATGACCATGCCGCCCGTCCACCACGCGCAACATCCGGTCCACCAGCTCCGGACGTTCCGCCACCAGCCGCAGCGCCTTCAGATCACCCGCCGTCCGCGCGGTGTAAAGCGCGTTGATCCGGTGCCACGTCGCCAGGTCCAGATAGTAGTGCCGCGGCATCGTCCCGCCGCCCCTGGTCGGCGCCAGATAGCCCAGATGCGGCAACGCCTCGGCCAGGCTCAGCAGCCGGTCGAAATCCGTGCCGCCCGCCCGGATGCCGTCATTGGCCAGAATATCGCCGCCCCGGTCCGGCAACGCCGCCCGCCCCGGCCCGACCCGCACCACCGACACGTCCGAGGTGCCACCACCGATGTCGACGATCAGCACCAACTCTTCGCGCGCCGCCGTCTGTTCGTAATGCAACGCCGCCGCGATCGGCTCATACTGAAACGCCACCTCGCGCCAGCCGCAGTCCCGCGCGATCTCGGCCAGCACCGCCTCGGCCGCCGCATCCGCCGCTGCATCGTCGTCCACGAAATGCACCGGCCGCCCCAGCACCACCGAGGCCAACTCCGGTGCCGCCGTCATCTGCGCCGCCCGCAAATGCCCGATGAACCGCCCCAACACCTCGCGGAACGACACCGCCCTGCCCCCGACCGCCGTCTTGTCGTGAATAAGCCCCGACCCGAGCGTGGACTTCAGCCCCCGCATCAGCCGCCCCTCGTCGCCCTCCAGATAGGCCGCCACCGCCGCCCGCCCGAACAGCGGCGGCGCGCCTTCGGTCTGCCAGAACACCGCCGACGGCAGCGTCGGCGACCCGGCCTCCAGCGCCAGCAGCCGTGCCCCGCCCGAATCCACCAGCCCGACCGTCGAATTCGAGGTGCCAAAGTCGATGCCGCAGGCAACACGGGTCATGGAACGCTCCGCAAAAGGGAGGCACGGGTAGCCCGGCGGCCCGGCGAAGTAAAGCTGGCGCCGCCATTGCCGCACAATGACCCCTGCCCCGCTTCGGGTCGGTCAGCCCACGGAATGCACGCGCCGGCGCGCTAGACGCGCCCCCCCAGTCCAGCCCCCAGTCCAGCCCCCTCCGTTTCAGCCTCCCGTTTCAGCCTCCCCGTTTCAGCCTCCCCGTTTCAGCCTCACTGACAGGCTGCGCCGCAGGACGTTCACCCCAGATGCTGCAACAGCCTCTCCATGAAGGCGTGGCCCGCCTCAAACTCGCTCACCTCGATGAACTCGTCCACCTGATGCGCCTGTGCGATGTCGCCCGGTCCGCAGACCACGGCGGAATACCCCGCCGCCTGAAACTGCCCCGCCTCGGTGCCGTAACTGACAACGCCGGTCGCGTTGTTGCCCGTCAACCGCCGGACCAGCGCCTCGGCTGCACCATCCGCCTCGGGCCGCAAGGCCGGAACGCCAAAGAACTTTTCCAGATGCACCCCCGCCTCGGGCCGCCTCGCCTTCAGCGCCTCGTCCAGCCGTGCGGCCTCGGCCTCGACCGCCGCCACCCGCGCCGCCTCGTCATCATCCGGCACCACCCGCATCTCGATGGCAAACCGGCAGTCCCCTGCCGTGATGTTATGTGCCGTGCCGCCCTCGATCATGCCCACATGCAGCGTCGTGAAGGGCGGGTCGAACATCGCCGCCACCGCCGATGGCACCGGCGCCTGAATCGCCGCGTTCTCTTCGTTGACCCACTGGATCAACCGCGCGCCCTCCATGATCGCCGACACGCCGTAAGGCAGCAGCGAGGAATGCACCTCGAACCCCTTCACATGCACATGAAACCCGGTACCGCCCTTGTGCCCGGTGATCAGCGCCATGCGGCTGGGTTCCCCCACCACCACCGCCTCCGCCTTCGGCACCACGCCCTGCATCGCCGCAATCATCGGCGGCGCGCCGGTGCAGCCGACCTCCTCGTCGTAAGACAGCGCCAGTTGCATGGGCCGCTTCACCCCGCGCCGCTGCGCCTCGACCAGCGCCCAGACGGCCAGCGCGTCGAACCCCTTCATGTCGCAGGTGCCGCGCCCGTATAGCCGCCCGTCGCGTTCCGTTACGGTCCACGGGTCGCTGGTCCAGTCCTGCCCGTCCACCGGCACCACGTCGGAATGGCCCGACAGCACCACCGCGCCTTCCACCCACGGGCCGACATGGGCAAACAGCGCCGCCTTGGTGTGATCTTCGTTCCAGGACCGGTGCGCCGCGATTCCGTGGCTGGCAAGGTAGCCTTCCAGCCAGTCGACAAGATCAAGGTTGGACACACGACTGACCGTCGGGAAACTCACCAGTCTGTCGAGCAACTGACGTGGCGTCAGGGTATTCATGGCAGCACGGCCTTTCCGACCAGATGTTGTGGCAAGCCTCATCCCGTGGCCCGGCCATGTCAATATCTGGCAGATTGACCGGCCAACCTTGCAGATTGCCGACGATCTGCGATGGAATGCAGCAACGAAACGGGATTGATAGGTGAAGAAAAATCGGGAACAGTTGGCAGGCAGCGGGGGGCGTCGACTGACGCAATCCCTGAAATGCCAAACATAACAATAACTAAGAAACGACACGGGGAGTGTTGAATGCCCGATCGGGCCGTGCCCGTCCTTGACGTCAAGGGCCTCAAGACCGTTTTCCGCACCCGTGGCGGCGAGATTCACGCGGTCAACGATGTCAGCTTTCATCTCGGCAAGGGTGAATTGCTGGGCGTTGTCGGCGAAAGCGGCTCGGGCAAATCCGTCAGCATGATGTCGCTGATCGGGCTTCTGCCCTCGCCCCCCGCCGATGTGCGCGGCGGCAGCGTCATGCTGAACGGCCGCGACCTTCTGAAGATCAGCGAAGACGAACTGCGCTCGGTGCGCGGCGCCAAGGTCGGTTTCGTGTTCCAGGATCCGATGACCTCGCTGAACCCGGTGTTCACGCTGGGCAACCAGATCATGGAACCGCTGATCAAGCACATGAAGATGCCGAAGAAAGCGGCCGAGGCCCGCGCCATCGAGCTTCTGGAACTTGTCGGCATCCCGGATGCGAAAAACCGCCTCTCGGCCTACCCGCACCAGTTTTCCGGCGGGATGCGCCAGCGCGTGATGATCGCCATCGCACTCGCCTGCGACCCCGACGTGCTGATTGCCGACGAACCCACCACTGCGCTTGACGTGACGATCCAGGCCCAGATCCTCGAACTGGTCAAGGAACTGCGCCAGAAACTGGGTATGGCGATCATCTGGATCACCCATGACCTTGGCGTGATCGCCGGCATCGCCGACCGGGTGATGGTGATGTATGGTGGCCAGGTTGTCGAACAGGCCCCGGTGCGCGAATTGTTCGCCAACCCGCAGCACCCCTACACCCGCGCCCTGCTGAAGACGATCCCCGCGATTTCCGGCCCGCGTGAGGCACGGCTCAAGGTGATCGAGGGCCAGCCCCCGATCATGACAGCGGCCCCCACCGCCTGCCCGTTCCGCGACCGTTGCGAATACCGCTTCGACACCTGCGACCGGGTGAACCCGCCCCGCCGCGCCGTTGACGGCGCGCCGGTCGGCCAAGGTCACGATGTCGCCTGCCACTGGTCCGCGCCCGCCCTCGCCGCGCTGTCCGAGGTTGCCCATGCGTGACGCCAGCCCGAAACCGCTGGTGCAGGTCACCGACCTCAAGATGCACTTCCCGATCTACAGCGGCATCTTCCGCCGCCACTCCGGCGACGTGAAGGCCGTCGATGGTGTCAGCTTCGACATTCAGGCCGGTGAAACCCTCGGTCTTGTCGGCGAAAGCGGCTGTGGCAAATCCACCGTCGGACGCGCGCTGTTGCGGCTTTATGAAATCACCGCCGGCAAGGTGGTGATCGACGGCGAGGATGTGGCAAGCCTCCCGCCCGAGGCGCTGCGCAAGAAACGCCCGACCATGCAGATGGTCTTTCAAGACCCGCAAGCCAGCCTCAACCCGCGCATGACACTGGCCCGCATCATCTCCGAACCCCTCGACGAACACACCGACTGGAATGACGCCAGGAAACTGGAACGTGTCTACGAACTGATGGATGCCGTCGGCCTCAACCGTCGCTTCGCCAACCGCTTTCCGCACGAATTTTCCGGCGGCCAGCGCCAGCGCATCGGCATCGCCCGCGCGCTGGCCCTGAACCCCAAGTTCATCGTCTGCGACGAACCCATCGCCGCGCTTGACGTGTCGATCCAGGCGCAGGTGGTAAACCTGCTGGAAGACCTGCAGGAACGCTTTGGCCTGACCTACCTGTTCATCAGCCATGACCTGTCGATGGTCCGCCACATCGCCGACCGCGTGGCCGTGATGTATCTGGGCAAGATCGCCGAACTCAGCCCCCGCGACGCGCTGTATTCCCTGCCCCTGCACCCCTATGCCGAGGCGCTGCTCTCCGCGGTCAACGAACCCGACCCGGTCCGCGCCGCCACCCGCAAGCGCATCATCCTGAAGGGCGATGTGCCGTCCCCGGCAAACCCGCCCCTCGGCTGCAACTTCTCCACCCGCTGCCCCAGGGTCTTCGACCGCTGCCGCGTGGAAGACCCTGCCTTGCGTCAGGTGGAGCCGGGCCGCTTCGTCGCCTGCCACCTTTACGATCAACAAACCGCCGCCGGACCAACCGGCGCACCCGAGGTCAACGAGCGTAACCAACAAGGAGAACTGCAATGAAACTCAGAACCGCCCTCCTGGGCGCAGCAGCCGTGCTGGCTTGGGCGCCCGCCGCCTTTGCCGAACGCGGCACCGACGGCGAGGTGAAGCTCACCTTCCCGCAAGCGGTGTCGATCATGAACCCCTACCTGTCGGGTGGCACCAAGGACATCTGGGCCTCCTCGATGGTGCTGGAGCCGATGGCTGGAATCGACCCCGACGGCAACCTCATCACAAAGCTCGCGGTCGAGATCCCGACCGTCGACAATGGCGGCGTGTCGGCAGACATGACCTCGATCACCTGGAAACTGCAGCCCGGCCTCAAGTGGTCCGACGGCACCCCGGTCACCGCCGATGACGCGGTCTTCACCTGGCAGTATTGCACCGATCCTGCCGGCGGCTGCTCACAGGCCACCAAATACGAGGGCGTGGCATCGGTCGAGGCGGTCGATCCGTCGACCATAAAGGTCACCTTCTCCGGCCCGAAACCGAACCCCTACACCGCGTTTGTCGGCGCGCTGTCGCCGGTTCTGCAAAAGGCCCAGTTCGCCGCCTGCCTCGGCGCTGCGGCTCCGACCTGCACCGATCAGAACAACATGCCGATCGGCACCGGCCCCTTCAAGGTCACCGGCTTCACCGTCAACGACACCGTGTCGATGGCGATGAACGAAAACTACCGTGATCCGGCCAAACCGGCCTTCGCAAGCGCCGTGATCAAGGGCGGCGGCGATGCCGAAAGTTCGGCCCGCGCCGTGATGGAAACCGGCGAATTCGACTACGCCTGGAACACCCAGATCCCGCCGGACAGCCAGGCCGCGATGTCTGCCGCCGGCAAGGGCCAGTTCGTCGTGGCATTCGGCACGCTTGTCGAACGTCTCGAGATGAACACCACCGACCCCTCGGCCGACCTGCCCGAGGGCGAGCGCTCAACCGCCAAGCACCCCCATCCGATCCTGTCGGACATCAAGGTGCGCACCGCGCTGTCCAAGGCCATCGACCGCTCGATCCTCGTCGAAGTCGGCTACGGCGCTGGCGGCAAGCCCACCTGCAACGTGATCCCCGGCCCCGAAGCCTGGGCTTCGGACAACGAAGGCTGCATTGCGCAGGACATGCCGGGCGCAATGGCGCTGCTGGACGAGGCCGGCTGGAAAGACAGCGATGGTGACGGCATCCGCGACAAGGACGGCAAGAAACTGTCGATCCTCTATCAGACCACTGTCAACCCGATCCGCCAGGACTTCCAGGCGCTGATCAAGGATTGGTGGACCGAGCTTGGCGTCGAGGTCGAGCTGAAGGCGATCGACCCGGGCGTGTTCTTCGGTGGTGACCCCGGCTCGCCGGATACCTTCCAGAAGTTCTATGCCGACGTCGAGATGTATGCCAACAACTCCGACAACCCCGATCCGGAAACCTATCTGGGCCAGTATCAGTGCAAGAACGCACCGACACCGGAAAACGGCTGGCAGGGCGAAAACATCAACCGCTTCTGCGACCCGATGTATGACGAACTGCACGCCAAGCTGACCCAGACCACCGATGTTGCCGAACGTCAGGCCATCGCCAAGCAGTTGAACGACATGGTGACGAAAGACAGCATGATCGTGGTTCCGCTGGTGCACCGCGGCACCCTGTCGGCCCATTCCAACGCTCTGGGCGGCGTCGCGATCAACGCCTGGGACTCGGAACTGTGGAACGTCGCTGACTGGTTCCGCGTGAAGTAACCTCTCTGGCGGGGCCGGTCATCCGGCCCCGCCGCCTGCTCCCGTTTTCCCCTGAACCCAAGGCGTCGCCGCGCATGCTCACCTTCACGCTTCGCAGGCTGTTGCTGGCCATCCCGACCCTGCTGGCGATCTCGCTCGTGATCTTCCTTCTGGTCGATCTGGCCCCCGGCTCGCCGATGTCCGAAATTCCCCTGACCGTGCCCCCCGACGTGCGCCAGCGCATGATCGAGGCCTTGGGCGCGGATCAGCCGGTGATCGTGCGCTACGTCCTGTGGCTCAGGCAATTCTTCTGGGTGGAACCCGCCACCCTCTTCGATGGCTGGTTCGGCACCACCTGGGCCGAAGGCGAACAACGCATCCTCTCGTGGCAGTCGCGCAGCCCGGTGTTCACCATCATCGGCCAGCGCCTGCCGCAGACCCTGACCGTGATCGGCACCGCCTATCTGGTCGGCATCCTGATCGCGCTGCCGATCGGCATCTATTCCGCCTACCGCCAGTATTCGCTGTTCGATCAGGGCGGCACCTTGTTTGCGATGATCGGCTTTTCGGTGCCCACCTTCTTTTCCGGCACGCTCTTCATCATCATCTTTGCCGTCTGGCTCGGCTGGTTCCCGACCAAGTATGACACCCAGCTTGTGGTCAACGACTGGGACAGCTTCATCAAGCAGATCCAGCAGATGGCGCTTCCGGTAATGACCCTCGGTCTTGCCAACGCCGCCGCGATCAGCCGCTACATGCGGTCCTCGATGCTGGACAACATGGGGATGGACTATGTGCGCACCGCCCGCGCCAAGGGCCTGTCGGAACGCACCGTCGTGCTGAAGCACGTCCTGCGCAACTCGCTGATCCCGGTGGTGACGGTCATCGCGCTTGGCATCCCGGCGATCTTCGGCGGCGCGATCATCACCGAGAACCTCTTTGGCGTGAACGGCATCGGTGCCGCCCTGATCGGCGCGATCCATGCCAACGACATCCCGATGGTGCAAACCCTCGCCTTCATCTTCGCCGTGCTGATCGTGCTTTTCAACCTGATCGCCGATGTGCTCTACGGCCTTCTCGACCCGAGGATCCGCTATGACTGACGCCGCCATGCCAAAGCCGGTCAGCCAGAACCGGGCAATCTGGCAACAGTTCCGCAGCCACAAGGGCGCGGTGTTCGGCCTCATCGTGCTTGGCCTGCTGATCCTCTTCGTGCTGATCGGCCCTCTCGTCTGGGTGCCGGAAAAACTCAAGGTGGCCGAGGCGATCCGTCTGAAGAATCAGGGCCCGTCCCTGCGCTTCCCGCTGGGCACCGATCAGCTTGGCCGGGACATGCTGTCGCGGATGATGCTGGCGGGCCGCATCTCGCTTGCCGTCGGTCTGGTGGCAATGCTGATCGCCATCGTGTTCGGCACGCTGATCGGCGTCGTCGCAGGCTACTACCGCCGCTTCGAAGGCCCGTTGATGCGGCTGACCGACATGTTCCTTGCGCTGCCGCTGATCCCGCTTCTCCTGGTGCTCGTCATGCTCTTTCGCGACCGCATCGCCTCCGTGATCGGGCCCGAGCTTGGCGCCTTCGCCCTCATCGTGTTCGCCATCGGCATCACCTCCTGGATGGCCACCGCCCGTATCGTAAGGGGCGAGGTGCTGACGCTGAAGGAGCGCGAATACGTCCTTGCCGCCCGCTCCATCGGCGCGCGGCCCCGGCGGATCATCCTGCGTCACATCCTGCCAAACGTCGTGTCGCCCGTCATGGTGGCGGCAACGCTTGGCGTGGCCGAGGCGATCATCACCGAATCCGTGCTGTCGTTCCTCGGCCTCGGCTTTCCACCCGATTTCCCGACCTGGGGCCGCCTTTTGTTCGATGGCCTGCAATACATGCAGGTCTACCCCGAGCGCGTGATCTGGCCCGGCCTCGCCATCTCGCTGACCGTCCTCAGCGTGAACTACATCGGCGACGGTCTGCGCGACGCGCTTGACCCCCGCATCCGCGGCCGCTAGTCGGCCACAGCGTAGGAAAGCGCGCTGACCTGCCCGCGCCAATAGGGTTTTTCGCCTTCTGGCAGCACCCATGCCACCTCACCGGCCATCGGCACCATCATGCCGTTCCGCCGCTGATACGCCGACCATCGCCCCTCCCAAGGCGTCGGCACCACCCTGTCGCCAACCGTCCGCCCCCGCGCCTCGGCCCTGATGCCCTCGATCAATCCGTCCGCGCCGAACCGAAACAGCAGGCTCACGCTCACCGTCCCGTCCCGCGCCGTCGCCCGCGCGCTCGTGGCATCGACCGCCGCCCACTCCACGCCCTGCCCCGGCAACAGCACCGTCGGATACCACGCCGCCTCGGCCAGCCAGCGCATCAACTCTCCCTCGGCAAGGTCGCGCGTGCCTCGCAGGTCTGCCACCGGCAGCAGCCCCAGAACCTTCGCCACCAGCAGCCCGTCGCCCGCGACATAGGCGTCATGCACCCGCACCGGCACACCCGACGCCAGCATGATCCGCCCGTCCCAGACAAACCCCGGCCGCTCCATCTCCACCCACTGCTCCGAGGTGAAGGGTTTCCAGCTGTCAGCCTCGGTGCCCATGTTGAAGGTGCCGACATGCGCCATCCGCACCGACCGCACCCTCGCCTGTCCCGGTGTCAGCGCGGCACGAAAGAACCGCTCGACCGGCGCCGGCAACCCCGCCAGCATCGCCGGATCATACCGCGCCGCCCCCCGGACGACCCTTTCGCCCACAAGGCCCGCCACCAGCCCTGCCGTCCGCCCCTGCCAGCGCCACTGGCCCACCAAAGCCAGCGCCGCCCACGCCGCCGCCAGCATCGCCAGCCCGACAATTGCCCATTTCAACCAGACCATCGGCGCCTCCCTTGGACACGCCGCTCCCTACCCCTAACCGCCCCCGCGCGCCTTGATGTCGCGCAAGGCGTCTCAGGTCAGGTGATTGCGAATCCGCCGCACCATCGCCCAGACGCACAGCACGACGATCGGCGTCAGGATCGCCATCAGCGCGCCATGTGACAGGTGCGCCCGGTGCGCCAACGGCTCCACCAGATAGGCGGCCAGGTTCACCGCGTAATAGCTGATCGCCACCACCGACAGCCCTTCGACCGTGCGTTGCAGCCGCAGTTGCAGGTCCGCGCGCCTGTCCATGCTCTCCAGCAGCTTCTGGTTCTGCGCCGACCGCTCCACATCAACCCGCGTGCGCAACAACTCCGCCGCCCGCTGCGCCCGTTCGGCCATCCCCTGCAACCGGCCTTCCGCCGATTTCACCGTTCGCATCGCCGGATCATAGCGCCGCATCATGAACTCGCCGAACGTCTGCCGCCCCTGCACCCGCTCCTCGCGCAGCACCTCGATCCGCTGGGTCACGATCGCCTCATAGGCCCATGTCGCCCCGAACCGGAACGAAAACTGCACCGCCAGGCTCTCCAACTCGGCCGAGATCGTCAGCAACTCGTGCAGCACCGCCTCGGGCGACGGCTCCGCACTGTCCAGCCCCGACACCAGCGCCGACAGCTTCGGGTCCAGCACATTCAGCCGCGACGACAACTCGCGCGACTGCATCAGCCCCAGCATCGACATGCCGCGATAGGTCTCGATCTCGCACAGCCGCTGCACGATCCGCCCGATCCGCCGCGCCCCTGTGCCTTGCCGCACGAACACCGCAAACCGCATGTGCCCCGCCGGATCGATCCTGAAATCGCCCGCAATGATCGCCGCCCCGTCAACCACCCGGCTGACGGCCAGGCTTTCCGGCACGAACCAGTCCTCCAGCTTGGCCAGAACCTCGTCCTGGTCCGCAGGCATGACCTCCACCCGGATCAGAACCGATGTCAGCCGCTTGCCCGGTGCCGCCGCCAGCCAATCTTCTGGAAAAACCTCCGCATCCACCGGGTCAAACGGCCGCCGCGACAGGCCCGGCGTAAAGGCCGAATAGGTGACGAACTCGGTATGGCTTTCCCACTTCAGGTCAGACCGCCCGATCGGCCCGGAAAAATGCGTGGCTTCCGGCTGCGGATGCGCGCTTGCGTGGCGGTCCAGCAGGGCCAGAAGATGCGCCCGGTCCAGGCCTCGGTCGCGGCGCGCCGCTCCGACCGGCTGCTTGATCGCCACATAGACCGCCGTGCAAGGCGCTTCCAGCGCGGGAAACGGCCGCGCGTGCAACTCGTTGACGGTGGCATAGCGCTGCGGATGGTCGGGGATCGGGGGCATGACTGTCAGACTCCTTTGTCTTGCCCGAAACCTAGGCCGCCGCGCGACCCGCTTCCAGAAAATTGCCGGAATACATGGGTATGCCGCAGGGGTGTTGCAGGATGGCCTAGGCTGATCGCCTGCAATGTGCGCGCAGCGACTTGATGAGGGGCGCTTGGGGGTTCTTCCAGCCGTTCAGGTTCAACGGGGGGCGATGGTCAAGGATAAGGCGGTCTTCCGTCGCGCCGATGTCCGCGGTCATCGCAACGGCCCCGTAGCTCAGGTGAGCCTTCATCCAGTCGGTCAGGCGCTGCTCGCCGTCTGGCAGAACTTGAAGTGTGACCGGTTGCTTGCCGGACTGCGGGGAATAGCCGTCAAATCAAGGTCAGCCTTCAGGATCGCTCCGAGTGAACGGCGCAGCGTCGAAAAGCCGCTCGATGGATGAAGAAAGTGATTGCGGGCTGTCAGGCTGGACCCGGTCTTGCCAATATACAAAAGCCCATCCGCAGAAGGCTCAATTCCCCGCAGAGAGCCGCTCTCAAGAAACAAGGCGTATATCCCGGACGAAGAGTTTTCGGCCACCCGATCCGCCGTGCAGCGGGTGGCCAAAAGAGCTTTCCAGAGCGCCGCCAAAGGATCGCTCAGGACATGCATTTCAGTCGATCAACGGCAACAGCGCATCGAGGCTTTTCTTTGCGTCGCCGTAGAACATCCGCGTGTTCTCCTTGTAGAACAGCGGGTTCTCGATGCCCGAATAGCCGGTTCCCTGCCCGCGCTTGCTGACAAACACCTGCTTGGCCTTCCAGCATTCCAGCACCGGCATCCCGGCGATGGGGCTGTTCGGGTCCTCCTGCGCCGCCGGGTTCACGATGTCATTGCTGCCGATCACGATGGCCACGTCGGTCGAAGGGAAGTCCTCGTTGATCTCGTCCATCTCCAGCACGATGTCGTAGGGCACCTTGGCCTCGGCCAGAAGCACGTTCATGTGGCCGGGCAGCCGCCCCGCGACCGGGTGGATGGCGAAGCGCACGGTCTTGCCCCTGGCGCGCAGTTTGCGCGTCAGCTCCGACACCGACTGCTGCGCCTGCGCCACCGCCATCCCGTAGCCCGGAATGATGATGACGCTGTCGGCATCGTTCAGCGCCGCTGCAACGCCCTCGGTATCAATCGCAATCTGCTCGCCCGCAATTTCCATCGCCGGACCGGTGGTGCCACCAAAGCCGCCAAGGATCACCGATATGAACGACCGGTTCATCGCCTTGCACATGATGTAAGACAGGATCGCACCCGACGAACCGACCAGCGCGCCAACCACGATCAAGAGGTCGTTCGACAGCGAAAAACCGATCGCCGCCGCCGCCCAGCCGGAATAGCTGTTCAGCATCGAGACCACGACCGGCATGTCCGCGCCGCCAATCCCCATGATCAGGTGATAGCCGATGAACAGCGCCGCCAGCGTCATCGCAATCAGCGCCAGTGACGATCCGCTTTGCAGATACACCCCCAGCATAACCACCGACAGGATCGCCGCGCCCGCGTTCAGCACATGGCCGCCCGGCAGTTTCTTGGCCTTGCCGTCAACCTTGCCCGCCAGCTTGCCATAGGCAATGACCGACCCGGTAAAGGTGACCGCCCCGATGAAGATGCCAAGGAAGGTTTCCACCCGCAGGATGGTGACCTCCACCCCCGTCTTGTGCGCGACAACCGCCGCGAACCCGTCCAGCGCCGCGCGCGCCGCTTCGTCCATCGCCAGCACACGCACCAGTTCAAGATGCGTGTTGAACCCGATGAACACCGCCGCAAGACCGACAAGGCTGTGCATCGCGGCGACAAGCTGCGGCATCTCGGTCATCTGCACCCGCTGCGCCACGACCCAGCCGATGGCCCCGCCTATCGCGATCATCACAACGCTGATCAGCCAGTTACCAGCCCCCGGCCCGTAAAGCGTGGCGGCAACCGCCAGCGCCATGCCGGCAATCCCGTACCACACCGCGCGCTTGGCGCTTTCCTGCCCCGACAACCCCCCGAGCGACAGGATGAAAAGAACCGCTGCAACGACGTAGGCCGCCGTGGTGAATCCGTAATCCATGGACAGCGCTCCCTTACGACTTCTGGAACATGGCAAGCATGCGCCGGGTGACCATGAAGCCACCGAAAATGTTGATCCCGGCCATGAAGACCGAGGCTGCCGCGAGGATCACCACCAACCAGGACCCCGACCCGATCTGCATCAGGGCGCCAAGGATGATGATCGACGAGATCGCGTTGGTGACCGCCATCAAGGGCGTGTGCAACGAATGCGACACGTTCCAGATCACCTGGAACCCCACGAACACCGCCAGCACGAAGACGATGAAGTGCGCCATGAAGCTCGCCGGCGCATAAAGCCCCGCCAGCAGCATCAGCCCGCCGCCCACCGCCAACAGCGCCACCTGATTGCGCGTCTGTGCCTTGAACGCCGCCACCTCCTGCGCGCGCCGCTCCACCGGGGTCAGTTCGACCGCCTTCGGCTTCGGTTTCGCCGCCGCAATCGCAGCGATCTTCGGTGGTGGCGGCGGATAGGTCACCGCCCCCAGATGCGCCGCCGTCGCGCCCCGGATCACGTCATCCTCCATGTTGTGCGCGATCACCCCGTCCTTCTTCGGCGTGAGGTCGGTCAGCATGTGGCGGATGTTGGTGGAATAGAGCGTCGAGGCCTGCGCCGCCATCCGGCTCGGGAAATCGGTATAGCCGACGATGGTCACGCCGTTGTCGGTGACGATCTTCTGGTCCGGCACCGTCAGGTCGCAGTTGCCACCCCGCTCCGCCGCCAAATCAACGATCACCGACCCCGGCTTCATCATCCGCACCATGTCCTCGGTCCACAGCTTCGGCGCGGGCCGACCGGGGATCAGGGCGGTGGTGATGACGATGTCCATCTCGGGCGCCAGCTCGCGGAACTTTGCCAACTGCTTTTCGCGGAACTCAGGGCTGGAGGGCGCCGCATAGCCGCCCGTCGCCGCCCCGTCCTGCGTCGCCTCGAACTCAAGGAACACGAAACTCGCACCCATCGATTCGATCTGCTCGGCGACCTCCGGCCGCACGTCGAACGCATGCACGATCGCGCCCAAGCTCACCGCCGTCCCGATCGCGGCAAGGCCTGCCACGCCCGCCCCCACGATCAGCACCTTGGCGGGCGGCACCTTGCCCGCCGCCGTCACCTGACCGGTGAAGAACCGGCCAAAGTTGTTGCCCGCCTCGATCACCGCGCGATACCCGGCGATATTCGCCATCGACGACAGCGCATCCATCTTCTGCGCGCGCGAAATCCGCGGCACCATGTCCATCGCGACGATGGTCAGGCTTTTCTTCGCCGCCGCTTCCAGCAATTCCGCGTTCTGCGCCGGCCAGAAAAAGCTGATCAGCGTCTGCCCGTCCCGCATCGCCGCCAATTCGTCCGCCTCGGGTCCGCGCACCTTCACGATCACGTCCGCCGCGTCAACCACCGCTGCCGCGGTCGGCAACACCTCCACCCCCGCCGCCGCATACAGCGCATCCGAAAACCCGGCCTTCGCCCCGGCTCCGGCCTGAACGCAGGCCGTATGCCCCAGCTTCACCAGTTGCAGCGCAGAGTCGGGCGTCATCGCCACCCGGTTCTCGCCTGCGAATATCTCTGTCAGTGCGCCGATCTTCACCCGTTTTCCCCCGCTTCCTTCGACCGTTCGCCAAAGCGAAGGCCGCAAAATGTCCGTTTCGACTTAACACCGCGCAACAATATTTCAAACCCTACATTGTGAGGCAGTGCATGGGCCTATCTGCGCCCGATCCAGCGCCGCACCCGGCCCGCCCACAGGTCGAACTCCGGCCCGAACGCCGCCGTCAGCCGCGCCTCCTCATCCCGGATGAACCGCGCCGTGATCACCGAAACGAAGCTGGCCACCAACGGCAGCGCCAGAACCGCGTCCCACCACAGGATCGCGCCGGTCAGGATCAGCGCATCCGCCAGATAGATCGGGTTGCGCGACCAGCCGAACACGCCCGTGGTCACCAGCGCCGAAGGGTCGCGCCGCGGGATCACCGTCGTCCGCCGCGCCACCATCTGCCCGATCGCGGCCGCCATCAGCGCCACCCCGGCCAGCCCCAGCGCGCCACCGATCCCCTGCCCGGCCTCGCCCATCATCGGCGGCATCAGCGCGCCAATTGCCCAGGCCAGCACCAGATGCCCGATCAGCCAGACCGGCGGCAGGTCGACCCACTCCATCACCTTGCGCATCACTGATCCCCCCGCCCCGGTCTAGCCGCCGCAGCCCCCGGGCCGCAAGCGCCCGCAATCATTTCAAGCTTGAAATTTTACCATCCCCCGGCCATAACGGCTGAAAGCCGAAGGACATCCGATGACCACCGATTTCGCAGCCACCAAGACCGTGTTCCACCTGCCCGAGGGCGTCGTCTACCTTGACGGCAACTCGCTTGGCCCGATGGTGAAAACCGCCCCCGCCCGTGTCGCACGCGCGGTCGAGGCGGAGTGGGGTGAACTCCTCATCACCGGCTGGAACAAGGCTGGCTGGATGGACCAGCCCGCCCGCGTCGGCGACCGCATCGCCAAACTGATCGGCGCGGCCCCCGGCACCGTTGTCATGGGCGACACCCTGTCGATCAAGGTCTACCAGGCCCTCGCCTCGGCGCTGGAGATGAACCCGAAGCGCCGCGTGATCCTGTCCGACACCGGCAACTTCCCCTCCGACCTCTACATCGCCGAAGGTCTCGTGCGCACGCTCGGCGGCCAATACCGGCTGAAAACCGTCGCCCCCGAAGAAATCATGTCCCACATCGACGACACCGTCGCCGTGACCCTGATCACCGAGGTTGATTACCGCACCGGCCGCAAGCACGACATGGCCGATATCACGAAACGCGCGCATGAGATGGGCGCGCTGACGGTCTGGGATCTCGCCCACTCTGCCGGTGCCTTCCCGGTAGATCTGGCTGGCACGAAGGCCGACTTCGCCGTTGGCTGCACCTACAAATACCTCAATTCCGGCCCCGGCGGCCCGGCCTTCATCTACGTCGCCCCGCGCCACCACGAGGTTGCCCGTCCCGCCCTTTCCGGCTGGCTCGGCCACGAGGCCCCGTTTGCCTTCGACCTCGACTACCGCCCCGGTTCTGGCGTCGAACGGATGCGCGTCGGCACGCCGCCCGTGCTGCAACTTGCGGCCCTGGAGGCCGCGCTCGACGTCTGGGATCAGGTCAGCCTCACCGACCTCCGCGCCCAGTCGCTCCGCCTGCAAGACCAGTTCATCAAGGGCGTCGAATCCCGCACCACCGGCCTCACCCTCGCCACCCCGCGCTCGCACATGATGCGTGGCTCTCAGGTGTCGTTCCGCCACCCCGAAGGCTACGCCATCATGCAAAACCTGATCGCCGAGGGCGTGATCGGCGACTTCCGCGCCCCCGACATCCTGCGCTTCGGCTTCACCCCCCTCTTCATCGACGAAGATGACGTTGCCCGGGCCGTCAACATCCTTGCCAAGATCATGGAATACGGAACCTGGGACAAACCCCAGTTCAAGAAACGCGCAAAGGTGACGTGATGATAAAGCTCTGGACGCCGGACACGATGCCGAAACCCGCCTCGCGCTACAACCAGTTGGCGCTGGCCGAAAACACCACCCGACGTCTGGAAATCTCCGGTCAGTTCGGCACTCTGCCGGATGGCCGCGTGGCCGAAGGGCTGGCGGCGCAGCTTGACGCGGCGCTCGCCAACGTCGACACCGCCCTTGCCGCGGCCGGAATGGGCCGCGCAAACCTGATGAAGATCACCGTCTACCTCACCGAAAACTCACCCGAGGCGGTCAGCATCTACCGCGCCCGCCGCGATGCCTGGGTTGGTGATGCCCCGGCCCCGGCAGCCACCCTTCTCATCGTCGCAGGCCTCGCCTCACCCGCCCTTTTGGTCGAGGTTGACGCCGTGGCCGCCGCATGACGCCACAGCCACTTCCCAAAACCTCGCATCTGGCGCATCATCGCCGGATGCCGCAAAACCTTGCCAATTCCCTAACGCAGCCGCGCAAACCCTTGATATCAAAGGGCGCGCCAAATGTCCCACGGTGGGACACACCGCTCGACTGCCAACCCTCCGGCTGGGCCGCCGTCTGGCGCCGCATGGGCGCCGTCTCGGTCCTCTCCGCAAAGGTCACGCCCTCGTCCTGACCTGCCCCATAGGAAAGAGAGAGCCATGACCACCTGCCCCTTCAACCCCGAAACCGACGGCGCCGAAATGTCCTTCGACGGCCGCATGAGCTATGGCGACTACCTCAGGATCGACCAGATCCTCGGCGCGCAAGCCATGCTGACCACCGCCCACGACGAGATGCTGTTCATCATCCAGCACCAGACCTCCGAACTCTGGATGCGCCTCGCCCTCCACGAACTTGATGCCGCCCGCCGCGCCATCGCTGAAGGCCGCGCCCCTGAGGCGTTCAAGATGCTCGCCCGCATCGCCCGGATCTTCGAACAGTTGAACAACGCCTGGGATGTCCTCAGGACGATGACCCCGTCCGACTACACCCACTTCCGGGGCGACCTCGGCCAATCCTCCGGCTTCCAGTCCTGGCAATACCGGCTGATCGAATACGCCGTCGGCAACCGCAACCTCTCGATGCTGCGCCCGCACGCCCACCGCCCCGACCTGACCGCAAAACTGGAGGCCGAACTGGCCCGCCCCTCGCTCTACGACGAAGCCCTCCGCCACCTCGCCCGCCACGGCCTGCCGATCCCGCCCGAGGTTCTGACCCGCGACCTGCGCCAACCCTGGGAAGCCAACGCCGGCGTCCTTGCCGCCTGGGAAATTGTCTACCGCGACCCCACGACCCACTGGCAGGCTTACGAACTGGCCGAAAAGCTGGTGGACTTCGAAGACTATTTCCGCCGCTGGCGCTTCAACCACGTCACCACGGTCGAGCGCGTGATCGGCTTCAAGCGCGGCACCGGAGGCACCTCCGGTGTCGCGTACCTGCGCCGGATGCTCGACGTGCAGCTTTTTCCCGAACTTTGGCAGCTTCGCACCACGCTCTAGCCCGCAAAAACGCCCCAGCCCCTTTGACGGAGCGCGGCACCTGGTTTACCGTCCGCCCAAAGCGAGTCCGCGACGATGCCGTCGCGGCATTTGAACAAGTGAGCCATTGAATGCGCGACCTGACTTTCCGACTGCACCGCAAGGGCACCGCCGCACTGGCGGCGCTGGCGCTTCTGGCCCTGACCGCCTGTGTCGACCCGACGCTGTCAACCGCCACATCTGGCCAGCCGCCCCTGCCCAAGGCCGAGGAAAACGTCTACGTCGCGTCGATGGATGCCGGCATCCAGATCCCCGCGCTGCCGGTCGAAAAGATCCCCGAAACCTACCGCCGTCAGGTCGTCGACTACGCGTCCGAACAGGTGCCCGGCACCATCATCATCGACCCGTCAAAGCGGCTGCTTTACTACGTCCTGAACAAACGCAAGGCCATCCGCTACGGCATCGCTGTCGGCAAGGCCGGCTTTGAATGGTCGGGCGAAGCGGTGGTGGCTGAAAAGAAGCCGTGGCCAACCTGGACCCCGCCGAAAGAGATGATCGAGCGCAAGCCCGAACTGGCGAAGTGGGAAAAGGGTCAGCCCGGCGGCCCGACCAACCCGCTTGGCGCCCGCGCGATCTACCTCTTGTCGAACGGCGTCGATTACGGCTACCGCATCCATGGCACGCCGGAATGGAACTCGATCGGCCGCAACGCCTCGTCCGGCTGCATCCGCATGATCAACCAGGACGTGATCGACCTCTACAGCCGCGTCAAAGGCGGTGAGAAGGTGATCGTCCTGACCGCTTCGGGCGAGATGCCCAAAGGCCTCTACATCCCCAAACCGCCAGCCGTGAAGAAGAAACCGGCGCCGATCGAAGTCGCTCTGCCGCCGCTTCCCGCGCCACCCGCGCTTGACCCGGAACTACTGGCGACCCCGGCGGCAGTCGTTCCCGCTGCGGTGACCCAGGTAGTAGCGCCGGCCGTGACACCAGCCCCGGCAACCGCTCCGGCTGCGGACCCGATCCCGGCCTGCACAGTGCCCTTGGTCAATGGCGCCTGCCCCGTCGGCAAAGTCACGCCCTGACAGGCACACCAGTCCAACAAGGGCGCGAGGATCACCTCGCGCCCTTTGCCATGGGTCCGGCGCGTTACAGCCAGCGGTCGTAATCGCTGACCAGAAGATGCGTCGGCGCCACGTCCTCGTCGATCTCGGCAAAGCGCCCGATCGGCTCGCGGAAGATGTTGTCGGTCAGGTCGTCGTTCACCGTCGACACCTCGCCGATCAGCACATCGCCGCCCTCACCCCAGAACGCGTGCCAGTCACCCGGCATCAGCGTCACACTTTCACCCGGCGCGAGTTTCAACTTGTCGCCCGGGCCATAGGGCCGCGAAATCCCGTCGCACAACACCACGCCGCCCCGGTCAGCCGCGCAGTTGCCCGCGTCATCCGAGCCGAACAGTTCGATCACCAGCGTCGCCCCGCCCCGGTTGATGATATCCTCGGCCTTGATGACGTGGGTGTGCATTGGCGAAAGCTGATCCTGCCGCGAGATCAGCAGCTTTTCCGCATAGCACATGCCGCCGCCGCGCTTCAGGTCGGCCAGCTGGCCGTTGCGCAGGGTAAACAGGAACAGCCCCAGCTTGTCGAAATCACCCTGCCCGTAGTCGGTGATGTCCCAACCCATGCGGGCATCGACAATCCGCCGCGCATCGGTGCGCGCCTTGAACTCGTCCGGCGACCAATAGGCAAACGGCGGCAACACAAAGCCGTAGTGCCGGATCATGTCGTCAGCCGCCGCCATGATCTCGTTGATACGCGACCGTTTCATCGTTTCCTCCCTGCGACTTGCAGGCACTATAACGATTACGGGATGCCGCTCAACGCCTATCGCTTGCCGAAGATCGACCCCAGCACACCCCGGATGATCGCCTGCCCTGACTTGGTGCCAAGCTGCCGGGCAAAGGACTTGGCAAACGCCGTGCCGATCGAATCCGACCGGCTGGAGGTCTTCTTCGGGGCCTCATAGCCCTTGCCGTCATACCGCCTTGCGCGCTCGAACTCGCGGTCGGCATCAACCTTGCGCTGCTCCTCGGCCTCGGCGTCCGACGCCTCGCGCGCGGCCTTTTCCGCCTTGGCCCGCAGCCGCTCATAGGCGCTGTCGCGGTCAATCGCGATGTCGTATTTCCCCTTCAGCGGCGACGCCGCGATAAGCTGCGCCCGCACCGCCTCGTCCACCGGGCCAAGCTGGCTTGACGGCGGGCGCACCAGCGTGCGTTCGGCGATTCCGGGAATTCCCTTCGCCTCAAGGAACGAGGTCACCGCCTCGCCCGTGCCGACATCGCGGATCGCTTCCTCGATCTGGAAGCGCGGGTTCGGGCGGTAAGTTTCGGCAGCCAGCCGCAGATCCTTCTGGTCCTTGGCGGTAAAGGCGCGCAGCGCATGCTGCACCCGATTGCCAAGCTGGCCCAGAATATCTTCCGGCACATCAGCCGGGTTCTGGGTGATGAAATACACCCCCACCCCCTTGGACCGGATCAGCCGCGCCACCTGTTCCACCTTGGCGACCAGCGCTTTCGGTGCGTCCTCGAACAACAGATGCGCCTCGTCGAAAAAGAACACCAGCTTCGGCTTGTCCGGATCACCCACCTCGGGCAGCGTCTCGAACAGTTCCGACAACAGCCACAACAGGAACGTCGCATAAAGCCGGGGCGAGTTCATCAACCGGTCGCCGGCCAGAATGCTGATCCGCCCCGCGCCCGAGGCATCGGTCAGCATCAGATCCGACAATTCCAGCGCAGGCTCGCCGAACAGCTCCGCCCCGCCCTGATTTTCCAAAACCAGCAGCCGCCGCTGGATCGCCCCCACCGACTCTTTCGACACCAGGCCGTAACGCCCCGAAATCTCTTCGGCATTCTCGGCCAAGAAAGTCAGCAGAGCCTGCAAGTCCTTCAGGTCCAGCAGCGGCAGTTCTTCCTCGTCCGACAGCCGGAAGGCCACGTTCAACACGCCTTCCTGCGGGTCCGACAATTCCAGAAGGCGGCTCAGCAACAGCGGCCCCATCTCGGCCACGGTGGCGCGGATCGGGTGGCCCTTCTGACCAAACAGATCCCAGAACAGCACCGGAAACGCCCGGTATTGCAGATCAAGCCCGATCGTCGCGGCCCGTTTGGCAAAGGCATCGTGCAACTTGTGGCTCGCAGACCCCGCCGCACACAAGCCGGCTAGATCGCCTTTGACGTCCGACAGGAACACCGGCACTCCGGCAGCCGAAAAACCCTCGGCCAGCACCTGCAACGTCACCGTCTTGCCGGTGCCGGTGGCGCCCGCGATCAACCCGTGGCGGTTGCCGTATTTCAACAGCAGCGATTGTGGCAGCCCGTAGCCCTCGCCACCGCCGCCCACAAAGATGCTGTCTGCCGCGTTGCCTGCGTCTGCCACGTTGATCCCTCGCCTTGCCAAATCACCCGCCGGTCAGCGCGCCCGGCACCAGCCAACGCGGTCAAAATACATTGTTAACCCCGATGCGCCATAGTCGATCTTGTCGGCCCGTCTTTCCCGGGCGCGCTGGCGGTGACTTCCTCCCTGTCAACTGGCCGTGCCCTTGAAAAGGCGCGGCTTTTTTCGTCAATTACCCGCAAAGACGGCGCGAGAATCTCGTTGACGCCCGCGTGAAAGACCCTTACCGTCCCGTCCCATGAAGTCGGCCAGTCCGACAGGGAGCAAACAATAAAGCATCGTAAAGGGCCGGTCTTCCGGCCCTTTTTCCTTTGACAACGGGCCAGATGGCAGAACCGCGCCGCTGCTGCTTTTGCCTCCTGACTTGGCGCGGCCTGCGTGCTAGAGACGCCGCAAACCAGCATTGCGACCGTCAAAAATCGTCCGAAGGAAATGCCTGACATGGCCAAGACTAAGCTCACCGCGCTTGCCCTCCTGATCTCTCTCGCGGCCCTGCCGCTTGCCGCGCAAGACGCCGCTGCACCGGCGGAAGAGGCACCCGCAAAGACCGCTGACCCCGCCAGCACGGACGGATTGTCGATGGGGGCAGAGGTTGGCGGCGATGGCGTGGGATCCACCTATTCGGCAGCAAAGTTCGAAGCCTGGGACCAGCGCTGTGTCCGCAGCCAGTCCGGGGTCGACCCGTGCCAGCTTTACATGCTCTTGAAGGACGCCGAAGGGAACTCGGTCGCCGAGTTAACCCTTTTTGGGCTGCCCGAAGGCACCGAAGGCCCCGCCGTTGCCGGCGCCACCTTCATCGCTCCGCTGGAAACGCTGCTGACCGCTGGCATGACGCTGCAGATCGACACGTCGAAGCCAAAGGCCTACCCCTTCACGTTTTGCGGGTCCATCGGCTGCGTTGCACGCCTCGGCTTCACCGCTGAAGAGGTCGCGCAGTTGAAGCAGGGCGCAAATGCCGTCATCACCATCGTGCCGTTCGTGGCACCTGACCAGAGGGTGGTGCTGACCGCATCGCTGAAGGGCTTCACCGCAGGGTTCGACGCGGTCAACGCCGCCAACGTCGCGGCAGACGCGGCCGCGGCTGCCGCTGCCCCGGCAGAGGCCGCCCCCGCGAACGAATAACCTGTCCCGCACACGCGATCAAAGGCCGGTCCAGCGGGCCGGCCTTTGTCATTCGCAGCGGCGCAGGGCCAGCACGGCGTTCAGCCCACCAAAGGCAAAGGCATTGCTCAACACAGCCTCTACCTGCGCCGGACGCGCGACATTGGCGACCACGTCGATGGCGCAGTCCGGATCGGGCTGGCGGTAACCGATGGTGGGCGGCAAGACCGCCTCGTTCAGCGCCATCAGACAGGCGATAACCTCGATTGCGCCGGTGGCGCCGATGGCGTGGCCATGCATCGCCTTGGTCGAGGATACTGGCGGCACGCGGTCACCGAACACCTGACGCAAGGCCGCCGTCTCGGTCCGGTCATTGGCGGCCGTTCCGGTGCCGTGGGCATTGACATAGCCCACGTCGCCCACCGCCATTCCCGCATCCTCCAGCGCAGCCCGCATCGCACGTGCGGCACCGTCCACCGACGGTGCAACGATATCGCCTGCATCCGAGGTCATGCCGAAGCCTGCAACCTCTGCCAGCACCTTGGCACCGCGTGCGCGCGCATGGTCTTCTGCCTCGAACACCAGCACGGCCGCACCCTCGCCCATCACCATCCCGGTCCGGTCTGCCGAAAACGGTCGGCAGGCGTCGGGCGACAACACGCGCAGCCCCTCCCATGCCTTGATCCCGCCAAAGCACAGCATCGCCTCTGATCCGCCCGTCACTATCACATCCGCCGCACCGCCCCGGATCAACTGCATCGCCAGCCCCATTGCGTGGTTGGAACTGGCGCAGGCCGAGGCCACGGTGAACACCGGCCCCTGCAAGCCGTGCAGCATCGACAGGTGCGATGCCGCCGCGTTGTGCATCAGCCGTGGCACCACCAGGGGCGACACCCGATTGCGCCCGTCTGCAAACACCGCGCGGTAGCTGTCCTCCCAGGTGCCGATCCCGCCAGCGGCGCTGCCCATGATGCAGCCCGCGCGTGGCCCGAGGGCGCCCTCCAGCCCGGCGTCCCGCATCGCTTCGCGCCCGGCCGCGACGGCAAACTGGGTAAAGCGATCATAAAGCGGTGCCACCGCAGGGTCGAACAGATCCTCCGGCGGCCAATTCGCCACCGCAGCCCCGACCCGCACCGACAACCGTTCGACATCGCGAACATCCAAGCGGCCGATCCCGCACGCGCCCGCACGAAATGCCGCAACCGTGCCCGCCACGTCGCGCGCCAGTGCATTCACCGTGCCTGCGCCGGTGATGACGACCCGCCTCATGCCGCCTTCTGGGCGATCAACCGTTCCACGGCTTGGACCACACTTTGCACCGAGGTCATGTCGAACTGTGCTGCGTCCGGCGCATTGGCATTGAACGGGATCGAGATGTCGAACCGTTCCTCCAGCGCAAACAGCGCCTCCGCCATCCCCAGACTGTCAAGACCGATCTCCTCCATGCGCGCATCGGGCGGCACCGCCGCCTCGGGCAAGAGCGCCTGACGCGCCAGGATGCCGATCACCGCCGCCTCGATCTCTGCCGTCATTCTTCGTCTCCGGTCCCTTCGCCTCCGGCGGTGCGTTCCAGCGCCGCCACTCGCAGCGCCAGTCGTGGCAGACGGCGCAGCGCCTTCTGAATCTCGACATGCGTGTCCATCCTGATTGCCGGATAACCCAG
Organism: Paracoccaceae bacterium; assembly: GCA_030697175.1. Classification (GTDB taxonomy): domain Bacteria; phylum Pseudomonadota; class Alphaproteobacteria; order Rhodobacterales; family Rhodobacteraceae; genus JAUYQR01. The sequence continues at coordinate 199,124 of JAUYQR010000003.1, forward strand.
CAACACCCGACCCGCCGGAGCGTTCGTCATGATCTTGGTTCCGCCCCCCGCGATGACGTCATTGCCGACGAAAAGGTTATCCCCCACGCCCGCCTGCCCGCCAAGCACCACCCGGTCCCCGATCCGCGTCGATCCGGCAATGCCCACTTGCCCGCACAACAGGCAGTCCTGCCCGATCTCCACGTTGTGCGCGACTTGCACCATGTTATCCAGTTTCGTCCCCGACCCGATCACCGTGTCGCGGATCGTGCCGCGGTCGATGCAACAGTTGGCACCGATCTCCACGTCATCACCGATCGTCACGCCGCCCAGCGAATGGATCCGCTGCCAGCTTTGCGCCACCACCGCAGCGCGCGAGCCAAGCGTCTCGCGCACCTCCTCCACCCCCGATTTCTCGGCCGTGACAAAGGAAAACCCGTCCGAGCCGATCACCGCGTTCGGGTGGCAGATGAACCGCTCGCCGATCGTGACCCTCGCCCCGATCCGCGCGCCTTCCAGGATCAGCGCCTCGCCGCCGATCCGCGTCCCCGCCCCGATCGAGGCATGGGCCGCAATCCGCGCCCCCGGCCCGATGCTGACACCCGCCCCGATGCTGACGAAAGGCCCGATGGCCGCGCCCTCGCCGATGGTCGCGGTCGGGTCGATCACGCTCATCGGATGCACACCCGGCGCAATCGCCGGACCGGGGTCCATCAACCGCGTCAGCCCCGACATCGCAAACCGCCCGCGTGGTGCAAAGATCACCGCGCGCAGGCCCATCGCCCGCCAGTCCGCCCCCGGCCACAACAGCGCCACCTCGGCCGCGCCCTTGGCGATGCCCTCGGCGTAACGCGGGTCTATCGCCAGTGCCAGATCACCCGGCCCCGCCGTCTGCGGTTCACTGACGCGCAGCACGACCAGGTCCAGGTCCCCGTCGGCTTCGGCACCAAGCGCCGTGGCAATTTCGCGGATCGTATGGGCCATGACCAGTCCTGCGGGAATTTCTCCGGCGGCAGGATTACCGCTATACGCCGCCCAAGACCACCCCGGCCGCGACCAGCGCCTCGTAAAGCGCCGCATCGCGCCCATAGACGTCGCGGGCATAGGCCATCTTGCCCTTCGCCGTCGGAAAGGCGGTGAAATACACCAGATGCACCGGCACCGGCTGGTCCAGCTTGACCAGGGTCTCGCGCCCGGTTTTCAGCGCCGCGTCAAAATCGGCCTCAGGCGTGGCGGTCTGCAACGACAACAGCGCGTGGGCAAGGTCGAACGGGTCAGCCACCCGGATACAGCCGTGGCTATACGCGCGCACCTCATGGTCGAACAGGGATTTCGACGGAGTATCATGCAGATAGATGTTGTAGGGGTTCGGAAACATGAACTTCACCAGCCCCAGCGCATTGCCGTCCGAGGGCGGCTGGCGCAGCCCGTAGGGAAAGTTGCGCGCGTTGTAGGCCGCAAAATTCACCGCCCCGCGCGGCACCACGCGACCCCGGCTGTCCAGCACCTGCAAATGCCCCACCGCATTCGGGTTGCGCTGCAACAACGGCAGGTATTCCTTTACCGTGATCGACCGTGGCACCCCCCAGGACGGGTTGATCACCATGTGCTCCATCAGATCGGAAAACTCCGGGCTGCGCTGGTCGGGAACGTTCTTGCCGATCACCACGCGCGTGCGGAACACGGTCTTGCCGTGGTCGATGATGCGTGCGGTAAACTCTGGCTGGTTCACCCAGATGTGGCGCACCGAACGGTCGATATCCATCCAGCGTTCGCGTTCCATCGCTACAACCACCGACCGCAGCCGCGCCTCGGGGCCGACGTTGATTTCGGCAACCGTGCTTTCACCGGCCACGCCATCGGCATTCAGCCCGTGGTTCAGTTGAAACTCCTGCACCGCCGCCTGCAACCTGCGGTCATAGGTCTGGCTGGCGTTCGCCGCCAGATACCCCATCGCGATCAGACGGTCGCGCAGCGCCACCACCTGTGGCCCCGACGCGCCCGGCTCCAGCGGCCCGGTCACCGCCGTGTTCCCCCATCCGTCCGCCGCGATGTCTGCCTCCAGCGCGATCTTGGCCTTCATCAGGCTCAGATAGAACGCCGACTTCGGCTCCAGATCGGCCAGCACCGCCGCCGCATCGCCCGATGCCAGACGCGCCAGCAAAAGCTGCGGGTCTTCGCGCGTGATCTCGCGCAGGATGCTGGCGTCCACCTTCTTCGGCTCCAGCACACCCGAGGCAAGGTCGTGCGCCCAGTTGACGTAGGCCCGCGTCATCGCCACTTCCAGACGACCCCGGTCGGCTTCGGTTTCTGCCACCCGGATCGCCGCGATCAGCGCGCCCGCATTATAGCGTTGTACCGGCAAGCCGTGATCGGGTGCCCGTGCAATGGCGGCCAGAAATGCCGCCCGGCGTGGCGCATCCTCGGCCCCGGTCCACAGCGTTTCATACCCCGTCGTCCGATACCATTCCGCCACCGTTTCGTCGGTTGCGGCCGCTGTCGCCAGCGATTGCGAAAACGCCGATGTCTGTGCCCCGACCGGACTGGCGAAAATGGCTGCAACCGACAGGAACAACGTGGAAAAAGCAATCCGGACCTGTGCGGTTCGGCAATCGGAAACGGTCATCAGAGCCTCGGCTGAAAGGAAGGAACAGTGGCATCTAGGATGCTGCGAAATCACCGGCACTGTCCATTCACAAAGCGCGCCAGACCGGGCTTCCACCTGAGGATTGTCTCGCATCACTGAACAGTCCGGATCGTCCGCGATGCATTCCCGTCACAATGCGCAGAAATCCGGCAGGTTAAGCAATATTTTGCCTATCTGCGGTTGTCTCGCCACAGGTCGGGCAATCTGCGCTTGGGCTTCGATTCGACTTGTGCAATATAGATTTTGCACTTGGGGAAAAGTGGCAAAGCTGCACGACAAGCAGTCAAAGACAGCTACGGGGACAGGCGTTCAGAATGACCGAAATCACGACTTCCGGTGTCACGCGGCGTGGGCTGCTTGGCGTTTTCGCAGCGACGGCCTTGATTGCCGCGCCCACCTATTCGAACGCTTTCGGCCTCCTGAAGGGTGCCGGTGACATCCGGCGGATCAGGATGTATTCGGGACGCACCGGTGAATCGCTCGATACGATCTACTGGATCGAGGGCGAGTATATTCCGGAAGTTCTCAAGGAAATCAATTACTTCATGCGCGACTGGCGGTCCAATGACGCGACCAACATCGACGCGCGCACCGTCGACATCATGGCCGCCTCGCACCGGCTCATGGATGTCAGCGAACCCTATATGCTGCTGTCGGGCTACCGCTGCCCGGCGACCAATGCGATGTTGCGGTCGAAATCGCGCGGCGTGGCAAGGAACTCGCTTCACATGAAGGGTCAGGCGGCTGACCTGCGCCTGAAGTCCCGCTCGGTCGGCCAGATGGCCAAGGCCGCTGCCGCCTGTGCATCGGGTGGCGTGGGCAAGTATTCCCGGTCCAACTTCGTCCACATGGATTGCGGCCCGGTCCGCACCTGGGGCGGCTGATCGTAAGAACAGTCTGGAAACAGGGCGCCTTCGGGCGCCTTTTTCAGCTCTGCTCTGGCTCCGCCTCGGTTTCGCGCCGTCCCCGGAAGCCCATCGCGACCACAAACTTCTCGGAACTGTCCGCCCGGCTCGCGGCTGGCTTCACGTTCGCAACCTTGGTGAAGTTGCGTTTCAGCAGCGTCTGCATTTCGGCCTCCGCTCCTCCCGCCAGCACCTTGGCCACAAAAGTTCCGCCGTCCTCCAGCACATCGAATGCAAAGGCCAGCGCCGCCTCCACCAGCGCCACGATGCGCAGATGGTCGGCCGCCTTGTGACCGCTGGCCGCTGCCGCCATGTCTGACATCACCACATCGGCCCGCCCGCCCAACCAGCCCTTGACCTTTTCGTCCGCATCGTCGGCCAGGAAATCCAACTGGTGCAACTCTGCCCCGGCGATCGGCTCGACCTCCTGCAGATCGACGCCCAGCACCGTGCCAACCGCCTTGCCCTTGCGATCCCCCAGCGCATTGACCCGCGCCACCGCGATCTGGCACCACCCGCCCGGCGCGCAGCCAAGATCCACGACCCGCGATCCCGGCTTCAGGAACCCGTACTTGTCGTCCAGTTCGGATATCTTGTAGGCCGCCCTGCCGCGATACCCCTCCTTCCTGGCGCGGATCACGTAAGGGTCGTTCAACTGGCGCTCCAGCCAAAGCGTCGAGGAAAGCTTGCGCCCCTTCGCCGTCTTCACCCGCACCCGAAGGTCACGCTGTCCCCGCCCTGAGGTCGGTTTTTCGGTCATGTGTAAGGCCCGTCTTCCAAAATGCCATCAAGGCTCATCTGCGCGTAAAGCAGCCCCTCGCGAAGCCCCCGGTCCGCCACGCTCAACCGGTCCGTAGGCCAGATCCGCATCAGCGCCTGCAGGATCGCCGCGCCCGACATGATCAGCGCGTGCCGATCCCGACCGATCCGCGGATCGTTGCGCCGCCCGTCGGGGCCAAGCGAAAGATACTCCCGGATCACAAAGTCGATCTGGTCCGAGGTCATCTGCAACCCGTCAACCTTGGTCCGGTCATAGCGCCGCAAGCCAAGGAAGCTGGCGGCCACCGTCGTCACCGTGCCGCTGGTCCCGATGATCTGGAACCCGGCGCGCGGATTGTGCGCGTTGTAGGGGCTGAAGCTCGACAGGTTCTCCTCGAAGAACCAGCTCATCAACGCGAACCGCGCCGCGTCATCCTCGACGTCGCCGAACTGGTCCTTCAGCGTCGCCACCCCCAACGGCACCGAGATCCAGTCCACCACCCGCGCCACCGCGCCCTCGCCCTGCGCATCAAACCCCACATGCAGCCGCATGATCGCGCGCGGCCGTTCCTCGGGTCTCACCGACGACAGGTCGATCCACACCAGTTCCGTCGACCCGCCGCCGATATCCACCACCAAAAGCTGCTCGGTCGTGGTACTGACCAGTGGCGCGCAAGAAATCACCGCCAGCCGCGCCTCTTCCTCCGGCGCGATGATCTCCAGTTGCAGTCCCGTCTCGCGCCGTACCTGCCGGATGAAATCCTTGGCATTGCGCGCACGCCGACACGCCTCGGTCGCGACCAGCCGCATCCGGCGAACATTATGCTTTTCCAGCTTTTTCTCGCAGATCCGCAGCGCCTGGATCGTCCGGTTCATCGACGACCGGCTCAACCGGCCCGATGCTTCCAACCCCGCCCCCAGTTGCACGGTCTTGGAAAAGCTGTCGATGACCGAAAACTGACTGCCCCGTGGCTGGGCAATCAGCATCCTGCAACTGTTCGTTCCAAGGTCCAGCGCAGCATAAAGCGGCGCCGACCCCGGCTCTGCAAGGGCAGATGGCTCCTCAACGAGAGGCCCGCCCTCGGGCAGACCTTCCATCGCGTCGGTCGCGTCCGCCCTTTGGGGACGCAGGGGCGTCATTACCGCCCTCCATATGTGGTTACCCCAAAGGTAATGCGGATACCCAGGTCACGCAAGCCGCGATGCGGGGCGCACTGTCACACAGCCCCCTATTGCATGATCTCCATGCACAATTTTCCATTCCCGCACCGTCGCCATTGCGCGCTTGGCGGTGTATGGCTCGGTCATTGGTCCGGCGGGGTCGCATCCTCGCTGTGCCATGTCGAAAACCGACATCGCCTGTCGGCGATTGCCGCTATCAACGGACAGAACCAACGCAAGGGAATCACGCGATCATGGCCGAAGTCACAGTCGTCTACTGGCGCGACATTCCGGCCCAGGTGATCGTCGGCAAGGGCCGAAAAGGCTCCAAGGTCCAGCTTACCGAACGGTTTGAACAGGCGATCGACCGCTGCGCCATGAAGATCGGCGCGCGCGATACCGACAGCTACCTCGCCGAATGGCGCAAGGCCGTGATCCACGATCTCGAGGGCGACCCGGACGACATCGCCCGCTCCGAAGCCGCCCGGCTGGAAGCCGAATTCGACACCGCGCGCCTCAAGGCGCTGATTGATGCAGAGGGTTGGGCGAAAGCCTGATCCCAGTTCAAACGATGACCCTGAGGGAGACCGTGATGGCCTTGTTCAACTTCCGCCGGCAAGATCCCGCGCCCACCGCCCAACCGCTTGAGGCCTTCCTGAAAGGCTACTCGATCGAGGTGATGCCCCGCACCGCCGAAAAGGTCGAAAACTTCCGCGACCTGCTGCCCACCGGCACCCGCGTCTACATCGCCCACATCGACGGCACGCCGATCGAGGACATGGTCGCCACCGCCAGACGCATCGGCGCCGAAGGCTATGACGTGATGCCGCACTTTCCGGCCCGCATCATCAAGGACCGCGCCACGCTGACCGACTGGGTCGCACGCTACAAGGATGTCGGCGTCCGCCAGGGCCTTCTGCTTGCGGGCGGCGTTGCCCAACCGGTCGGAGACTACGCCACCTCGATGCAGCTTCTGGAATCGGGCGCGTTCACCGGCTTTGACCGTCTGCACGTCGCTGGCCACCCCGAAGGCAACAAGGACATCGACCCCGACGGTTCCGACCGGATGGTGATGGAAGCCGCCCGCTGGAAATCGGCCTTCTCCGAACGCACCGACGCCAGGATGGCGATGGCGACCCAGTTCTGCTTCGAGGCCGATCCCGTGATCGCCTGGGTCAGTCGCCTGGCCGCCGAAGGCGTCAAGCTGCCGGTTCACATCGGCATTGCCGGCCCCGCCAAATTGCAAACCCTGATCAAGTTCGCCATCGCCTGCGGTGTCGGCCCCTCGCTCCGCGTGCTGCAAAAGCGCGCGATGGACGTGACCAAGCTCCTCCTGCCCTACGAGCCGACCGAGATCCTGTCCGGCCTCGCCGCGCACAAGGCCGCGAACCCTGGCTTTGGGATCGAACAGGTCCACTTCTTCCCCCTCGGCGGCATCAAGACCAATGCCGCCTGGGTCACCGAAAACGGCGGCGCCTCTGGCGTGCCCGCATCCGCAAACGCCTGAGGAACAGTATCAGAATGACCCGTACCGTTATTGAATCCAAAACGAAAACCGTCATCATCGGTTTTGACGAACCGTTCTGCGTGATCGGCGAACGCATCAACCCCACCGGCCGCAAGAAACTGGCGGCGGAACTCGAAGCCGGCAACTTCGAGACCGTCATCAGGGACGCGCTGGAACAGGTCGCCTGTGGTGCCACGGTCCTCGACGTGAACTCCGGCGCGGTGTTCACCAACAAGATGGCGACCGACCCGCGCTACGCCGACAACAACTTCGTCGAGCCGCCGCTGATGAAGGCGCTGATTGAGATCATCCAGCAGACCGTCGACGTGCCCTTGTGCATCGACTCGTCGGTCCCCGGCGCACTTGAGGCGGGCCTGATGGCCTGCGAAGGCCGCCCGCTGCTGAACTCGGTCACGGGTGAAGAGCACCGGCTGGAACTCGTCCTGCCCTTGGTCAAGAAATACAATGTCCCCGTCGTCGCCATCTCGAACGACGACACCGGGATTTCCGAAGACCCCGATGTCCGCTTTGCCGTGGCGAAAAAGATCGTCGAACGCGCCGCCGATTTCGGCATCCCGGCGCATGACATCGTCGTCGACCCACTGGTGATGCCGGTCGGCGCGATGGGCAGCGCGGGCCAGCAGGTCTTTACCCTCGTGCGCCGCCTGCGTGACGAGCTTGGCGTCAACACCACCTGCGGCGCGTCGAACATCTCGTTCGGCCTGCCGCACCGCCACGGCATCAATGGCGCCTTCCTGCCGATGGCCATTGGCGCGGGCATGACCTCTGCCATCATGAACCCGGTCCGCCAGCAGGAAATGGAGGCAATCCGCGCCGCAAACTTCCTGATGAACCACGATGCCAACGGCGGCGAATGGATCCGCTTCGCCAAGGTGCTGGAACAGGTCGAGGCTGGCATGACCTTCGCCGAAGCCTCCGCCGCCGCCACCCAGGCCACCTCGGGCCGTCGCGGTGGACGGAAGTCGCGCTAAAGCCCGGCCAGCGCCGTCAACGCGCGCAACCGCCCCGGCGGGATGCGCGCGACTTCGACGGCGGTAAAGACGTGCAACGTATCAAGATCGGTGTCAGCGACCGCATGGTCGCTGACCCAGCCGCCCAGTTGCAGATAACTGCGCAGCAGCGTCGGCATCTCGGCCAGCGCCGTGTCGGTTGCAACCGGATGCCCAGCCAGCACTTCGGCAAACCGGAATGCCTCACCCCTCTGCCAGGGTCGCCACCGGTTCGGCCCCACATGCCTTTCCGCCAACAGCGCCAGCGCGTTCAGATGCGCCTCAGGGGCCGCACCCTTGAACGAGGTGCAGCCGAACAGCAGCCCCACCTCCCGCTCCGACACCACCCGCGCCAGCGCCGCCCAGGCCAGCCGCAGGATGTCCGGGTCGTGCCAGCCGGGGTCCAGCGCAAACCGCCCCAGTTCCAGCATCGGCCCCGGCCAGGCCGTCAGCGGACCCAGATCATAGAACTGCGCCGCATACCCCGCCTCGACCTCGGCCCCGGTCAGCACCATCATCCGCCCGGTCCCGACCAGCCGACCGGACACTTCCTCGATCATCAGATGGCTGCACAGGGCGTCAAATGCGTCGCCGTCCGGCGCCAGCCCGCCCCTGAACACCCTGCCCCGCAGCGCAAGCACCACGTCCATGTCCAGCGGCCCGTCAGCCAGCCGCGCCCGATACCGCCCGCGTTCCAGTGCGATCACGTTTCTGTCCTCGCCGCGACAGCGGCCTTGGCACGACGCCCCGCGCCGCCTAGATGTTCCCAGAACCGCGCCGCCCGCGCAAGGCAGCGCCACCTTCCCGGAGCACATCATGGACAAGATCGTCAAATCCGACGCCGAATGGCAGGCTCAACTGTCCGACCTCGCCTTCAAGGTCACCCGCAAGCACGGCACCGAACGCGCCTTCACCCACGATGATTTCCCGAAAGACCCCGGCACCTACCGCTGCATCTGCTGCGACGCGCCGCTGTTCGACCAGGCGACCAAGTTCGACTCAGGCACCGGCTGGCCCTCGTTCTACGCGCCCCTCAGCCCTGAAATGGTCGGCGAACAGTCTGACAATTCGTGGTTCATGCGCCGCACCGAAGTGCACTGCAACCGCTGCGACGCCCACCTTGGCCACGTCTTCCCCGACGGACCCAAGCCCACCGGCCTGCGCTACTGCATCAACGGCGTCGCGCTGAAATTCGACAGCGAGACCTGACCCCCACAGAGCAACGTCCGACCTTGTTACCCCGCGATATCCTCGGCCCGGATCCGCCCGATGCTGCCCAAAAGCTGCCCGATAAAGCTGACGCCCTTGATGTTCGTCTCGGTCACCCGGCGCGAAAGTTCGACCACCCGGCCGTCCTCCAGCCCGAACCGGCCGATGTTCGACACGGTGCCGTTCTCGGCAAAGTTGACCACCAGCACCTGACGCTCCACCTCTTGCGGCTCGCGCGGGCCGACCAGCTTGTAACGGCTTTGCACGTAGAACCAGCCATCGTTGTTCGACAGCCCCGAGGTTGACGGCCGCCCGATCTTCTGACCCACGGTTTCACGCGTGTCGACACCCACCTCAACTGCGGCAAGTTCGTCCTCGGCCGGCACATAGCCATGGTTTCGATAGATCGGAGAACACCCGGCGATCACCGCCACGACGACAAGGCCAAGGCCCTGTGCCCGGCAGGCAGCCAGGACCGACCGTGCTTGGGTAAAAACTGCCATACTTGCCCTCGTGCCTCATGCCAGGTCGCCGGCCCACCCCCCGTCCACGCAAGCGCATGGTGATAAGAGACCGGCAGAAGACGCGGGTTCTTCAAAACCCTTCGACTTCGGGATAACAGAAGGACAGCCCACTATTCAAGAATGGAACGTCGCCCCCGGTCCCGCCGATCGGCCGACACCCGCAAAAGGTCGCCGACATGCCAGATACGCCCGCCACCAGACCGACCCGCTTTCGCACCGGCGGCCTCAGCCCGCGCAAGCCGACCCATTTCTCCTATGTCCCCGATGCCGAAGCCCGCGCCGGCCTCGCCCGCACGCTTGACCTCCTCGGCATCAGGTCGCTGACCTTCACCGGCAATATCGCACCCTCGGGCCGCGATGAGATGACGCTGACCGGAACTCTCACCGCCACCGTGGACCAGGCCTGCGTCGTGACCCTCGCCCCGGTGCCGGCGCGGATATCCGAAGAGGTCCGCCGCCGGTATGTCGCGGGCCTGCCCACGCCCGAGGGCGACGAGGCGGAAATGCCCGGGGATGACACCACCGAACCAATGCCCGAAGTGATCGACCTGGACGAGGTCGTGACCGAAGCAATGGCGCTGGCGCTGCCGCTTTACCCGCGCGCACCCGGTGCCACGCTTGGCCAGATCGTCCATGCCGAACCGGGCGTCGCCCCCTTGACCGATGACGATCTGAAGCCGTTTGCCGGTCTGGCGGGGCTTGCAGAAAAGCTGGCCGACAAAGGCCCGAAGGACGCTTGAACCGCCGCAGCCACCGTTGTGAAAAGGGACTTGCGCACCCCGGAAATCCGAGTATGTTCCGCGCCTCATTCAAGCTGTGAAACAGCATCTGTCGGCTATTGCCATTGGCCCACCCGACACGTTGTTTTGCAAAGGAAATCCGGGGCCTGTCCCCACTGCCCGAGGTTGTGACATGGCTGTCCCGCAGAACCGCACCACGAAATCCAAGCGTAACATGCGCCGCGCGCATGACTCGCTCGTGGCCGCGAACCCGAACGAATGCTCCAATTGCGGCGAACTGAAGCGCCCGCACCACGTCTGCGCCTCGTGCGGTCACTATGACGCCCGCGAAGTCGTGGCGATGGCCAAGGACGTGGATCTCGATGAGGATGCGGCGTAAGCCGCACCCGACGCATCCGCGCTCCGATGGCCAACGGACTTGACACTCCGCCAACCTCTGCTGCTGAGCGCATCGTCATTTCGGTAGATGCAATGGGGGGTGACCGGGGTCCGGCGGCAGTTGTCGCGGGCCTTTCGGAAACCGTTGCCCGGATTCCAGAGATTGCCGTCGTTCTGCATGGCGACGAAGCAGTGCTTGCACCGCTTCTTGCACGGCATCCGGAACTGACCGGCCATGTCATGCTGCGCCACGCGCCCCGCGCCGTGACGATGGATGACAAGCCCGCTCAGGTGATGCGCCACGGCGAAGGCACCTCGATGTGGTCAACCATCGAAAGCGTCCGCTCTGGCGAAGCACAAGCCGCCGTGTCCTGTGGCAACACCGGCGCGCTGATGGCGGTGTCGATGATCCGCCTGCGCAAACTGCCCGGCGTCAACCGCCCCGCCATCGCCTGCCTGTGGCCCTCGCGCAATCCCGGCGGCTTCAACGTCATGCTGGATGTCGGCGCCGACGTGAAGGCAGAGGCGGATGATCTTCTGCAATACGCCACGATGGGCGCGTCCTACGCCCGCAACGGTCTTGGCCTTACCCGTCCGCGCGTCGGTCTGCTGAACGTCGGCACCGAAGAGCACAAGGGCCGCGCCGAACTGAAAGAGGCGCATGACCGCATGGCCACCACCGCCGAGGCGGGCGCCTTCGAATACGTCGGCTTCGTCGAAGGTGGTGACCTTCCGTCCGACCGGGTTGACGTGATCGTGACCGACGGTTTCACCGGCAACGTGGCGCTCAAGACCGGCGAAGGCACCGCCAAGCTGATTTCCGATTTCATGCGTGAAGCCTTCGGTGCGGGTATCCTGTCGAAATTCGCGGCCCTGCTTGCCATGAACTCGCTGAAACGCTTGCAAAAACGCATGGACCCCCGGCGCGTCAATGGTGGCGTTTTCCTTGGCCTGAACGGCACCGTGGTCAAATCGCACGGCTCCGCCGATGCGACCGGCATCTCTGCCGCCATTGGCCTCGCCCACCAGCTCGCCCGCTCGCGCTTCATCGAACGGCTGGCCGCGCGGGTTGCATCCGCCGACCGCGCGGGGCAGGATGCGGCAAAGGAAAGACCCGCAGACGCCGGGCCGGGGAGCAGTCCATCCACATGACGATACGCGCCGTAGTCAAGGGCGTCGGGCATTACCTGCCGGAACGCATGGTCCCGAATTCCGAATTCGAAGCCATCGTCGACACCTCTGACGAATGGATCCGGTCGCGCTCGGGCATCGAACGCCGCCACTTCGCCGCCGAAGGTCAGGGCACCTCCGATCTCGCCACCCGCGCCGCCAAGGCCGCACTCGCCGACGCGGGCCTGCAACCCGACGACATCGACGCGATCATCCTCGCGACCTCCACCCCCGATCTCACCTTCCCCGCTGCCGCCACGATGGTGCAGGCCGCCCTCGGCATGACGCGCGGCTTTGCCTTCGACGTGCAGGCCGTCTGCGCCGGATTCGTCTACGCCCTGACCAACGCCAACGCCCTGATCCTGTCGGGCCAGGCCAAACGCGTTCTGGTGATCGGCGCCGAAACCTTCAGCCGCCTGATGAACTGGAACGACCGCTCCACCTGCGTCCTCTTCGGTGACGGCGCCGGTGCGCTGGTGCTCGAAGCCACCGATAGCCCCGGCACCTCCGCCGATCGCGGCATCCTGTCGACCGACCTCAACTCTGACGGCCGCTACCGTGACCTTCTCTACGTCAACGGCGGCGTCTCTACCGGCACCACCGGGCATCTGGTCATGGAAGGCAAGGAAGTCTTCCGCCATGCCATTGAAAAACTTGCGCAAACCGCCCACACCGCGCTCGACAAGGCCGGCCTCACCCCCGAAGATGTCGACTGGATCGTGCCGCATCAGGCCAACATCCGCATCATCGAAGGCACCGCAAAACGGATGCAGGTGCCGATGGACCGCGTCGTCGTCACCGTGCAAGACCACGGCAACACCTCCGCCGCCTCGATCCCCCTCGCTCTCTCTGTCGGCCGCGACCGGGGCCAGATCAAGCAGGGCGACCTGCTGGTGACCGAAGCCATCGGCGGCGGCCTCGCCTGGGGCTCCGTCGTCATCCGCTGGTGAAACGCCTTTAAACACGCGCCCCAAGTGGTTGATATTGACTCGTAAATCCATCCGCCGCATCCTGCCGGAAAATAACACCCGGGGGGGACGTGATGAGCGAGAAGACTTTGACACGGATGGATCTCAGCGAAGCCGTGTTCCGCGAGGTCGGCCTTAGCCGCAACGAATCCGCAAGCCTCGTCGAATCCGTGCTGCAACACATGTCGGACGCCCTCGCCTCTGGCGAGACGGTCAAGATTTCCTCGTTCGGCACCTTCTCGGTCCGTGCCAAATCCGCCCGCATCGGTCGTAACCCGAAAACCGGCGACGAGGTTCCGATCAGCCCCCGCCGCGTGCTGACCTTCCGCCCCTCGCATCTGATGAAAGATCGCGTCGCGGCCGGCAAGAAGCGCTGAGGGAAGGCTCGCGGATGGACAAGTCGCCTGACGCCTTCCGCACGATCAGCGAGGTTTCCGAGGTGCTCGACACCCCGGCCCATGTGCTGCGCTTCTGGGAAAGCCGCTTTCCCCAGATCCGTCCGGTGAAACGGGCCGGCGGGCGGCGCTATTACCGCCCCTCCGATGTGGCCCTCCTCACTGGCATCAAGCGCCTGTTGCATGACGAAGGCCTCACCATCCGCGGCGTGCAGAAGATTCTGCGCGAACAGGGCGTGCGCCACGTCGCCGGCCTGACCGACGACCAGGTCACCCCCGATGATGCGATCGACGAAACCGTGCTGGCACACTATCTTGGCGCCACCGATGACGACGCCACCGATGACGCCGCCGACGATGACGCCGCCGACGCAGCTGGCCAGCAGACCGTGCTGCCGTTCCCGACACCGGTCCCAAAACCGCCCGAGCCCTCGCCTCAGGCGGCGGAACCGCCCGCCCAACCGCCAGCACCGCGCCCTGCCCCGATTGACGACAGCCAAAGCTTCGCCAGCAAGATCAGGCACTTGCCCCGCGGCAGCCTCCGTGCCAAGCGTGGCACAATCGCCGGGTTTGCTCGTCAGCTCATCATCTTGCGCACAAAGCTTGCCGACCGCATCGAAGGCGGTCAGGGCTAAGGCGGCGTGTGTGCTTTCCTGCTTGCCCCGGCCCGGAAAACCGGTATGTATCGCCCCGTGTCGGGCCGTAGCGCAGCCTGGTTAGCGCGTCCGTCTGGGGGGCGGGAGGTCGAGAGTTCGAATCTCTCCGGCCCGACCATTGCAAAACCGCCCGCCTGCCATCCGGTAGCGCGGGCGGTTTCGTATCCAAGGATCAAAGGCCCATGATGACCCCCGGTGTGCTGCCCGCCCAAGCCCTGCGCGACCTTGTCGCCACCGGCGCCCTCGCTGCCGACCCGGCCATCCTCGACAACCAGCTCCAGCCCGCCAGCCTCGATCTGCGCCTCGGGACCGTGGCCTACCGCGTCCGCGCCTCGTTCCTTGCCGGCAAGGGCCGCCGCGTCGAAGACCGGCTGGCCGAGTTTACCATGCACAGGGTTGACCTTGCCGAAGGCGCGGTGCTGGAAAAGAACTGCGTCTACGTCATCCCCCTCGCCGAACGGCTGGCGCTGCCGCCCGGCCTCACCGCCGTCGCCAACGCCAAAAGCTCGTCCGGCCGCCTCGATCTGCTCACCCGCACCATCACCGACGGCGGGATCGAGTTTGACCGCATCCCCGAAGGCTACGAAGGCCCGCTCTACGCCGAGGTGTGCCCGCGCAGCTTTTCCGTCCTCGTCCGCGCCGGGCAGCGCCTGAACCAGATTCGCTTCCGCGCCGGGCACGCGGTCCTGTCGGACGCCGACCTCACCGCACTCCACGCCGCCGAACCCCTCGTCTCCGGCGAGGCGGTGATCTCCGAAGGCCTCGGCTTCTCGGTCGATCTCCGCCCCGCCACCGGCGATCTCGTCGGGTACCGCGCCAAACCCCATGCCGGCGTGATCGACCTCGACCGCATCGGCCATTATCCGGTGGCCGAGTTCTGGGAGGCGCTGCACACCACCGAAGGCCGCATCATCCTCGATCCCGGCGCCTTCTACATCCTTGTCAGCCGCGAGGCGGTGACGATCCCGCCCGACTACGCCGCCGAAATGGCCCCCTACCTCGCGATGGTGGGCGAATTTCGCGTGCATTACGCCGGCTTCTTCGATCCCGGCTTCGGCCACGCCGCCGCCGGCGGTGCAGGCTCGCGCGGCGTGCTTGAGGTGCGCTGCCACGAAGCCCCCTTCGTCCTCGAACATGGGCAAGTCGTCGGCCGTCTCGTCTATGAGCGGATGAGCGCCCGCCCCGAAACCCTCTACGGCGCCGGCATCGCGTCAAACTACCAGGGCCAGGGCCTGAAACTCGCCAAGCAATTCAAGGCCTGACCCCGGCCCCGCGCGCCTGACTTGCTCTTTTCAGAAATACTCCCGCCGGAGGCTTCGCCGCCTGGGCTCAAATGTCACCACCCGGCACGACGCACCTCCCTCCCCCCTCGTGGGGGAGGGCTGGGGTGGGGGGGCGGCCCGCCTCAGCGCCACAAGCGCCGCGTGACCTTCGCCACCTCCTGCGCCTTGTTTGCCAGATCCTTCGCCCGCCGCGCCTGATCGCGCTCCTCCGGCGTCATCTCTGCTTCGGGCTTGCCTTTGCCGGCCGCATATTTCACGCCCTTGTCCACCGCCGTCTTGAGGAACTTCCGCGTCAGCATCCCGATCAGCCGGTTCCAGTCCATCGTTTCAATCCTCAAAAAGTTCGCTCTGGCCGGAGGTGGCCTCGTCCTCGTCATCGCCCGGCAATGCCAGCCCGGGCGCGGGCCGGTTGTCCAGCAATCCCGCCGCCCGCAGCTCCTTCAGGCCCGGCAGATCGCGTGCCGATTCAAGGCCGAAGTGGTCCAGAAAATGCTCGGTCACCACAAACGTCACCGGCCGCCCCGGTGTCATCCGGCGCCGACCAAGCCTGATCCAGTCCAGTTCCAGCAACTGATCCACCGTCCCCCGGCTGACCGCCACGCCCCTGATCTCCTCGATCTCGGCCCGCGTCACCGGCTGGTGATAGGCCACGATCGCCAGCGTCTCGATCGCCGCACGGCTCAGCTTCCGCGTCTCGACCGATTCCCGCCGCATCAACTGGCCAAGGTCCGGCGCGGTGCGGAACGCATAGGCGTCCCCCACTTTCACCAGGTTGACCCCCCGCCCCTCATAGCGCTTGCGCAGATGCACCAGCGCTTCCGCCGGGTCGGCACCATGCGGCAGCCGCGCCGTCAGCTCCGCCAGCGTCACCGGCTCGGCCATCGCAAACAGGATGGCTTCCACCATCCGCTCCTGCTCGCCCATCGGCGGTGCCTCGAAGAGGCTGGCCTCGTCCTCCATCACGGCTCCCTCCGGCGCAACTGGATCGCGGCAAAGCTGTCGCCCTGCCGCAGCGTGACTTGCCCGCGCTTGGCCAGTTCCAGCACCGCCGCGAAATGCGCCGCCATCGCCGACCACCGCGCCATCGGCGTCGCGGTCCAGCCTTCCGGCAGGAAGGTCGTCAGATCCGCCCACTCGCCCGCATAACCGATCAGCCCCCGCATCCGCTCCAGCGCCTGCTCCATCGTGAACACATGCTCGCGGTCCATCACAAACGGCCGGAACTCGTCCTTGGTGCGAATCCGCGCATAGGCCCGCATCAGATCCAGCAGCGTCGCGGTATAGGTCACCACCTTGTGGTGCGTCACATCCTCCGGCACGCCGCGCGCAAAGAAATCGCGGCCCAACTGGTCACGTCCCATCAGCCGCGCCGCAGCCTCGCGCATCGCCGCCAACCGCTCCAACTGGAACGCCAGATGCGCCGCCAGATCCTCCGCCGATGGCCCCTCATCCGTCGGATCAGGCGGCAGCAGCAACCGCGATTTCAGGAACGCCAGCCACGCCGCCATCACCAGATAATCCGCCGCAAGCTCGATCCGCAAGGACTGCGCCTGTTCGACAAAGCCCAGATACTGCTCGGCCAGTTGCAACACCGACACCCGCCGCAGATCGACCTTCTGCGTCCGGCTCAGCGTCAAGAGCAGGTCGAGCGGCCCCTCGAATCCGTCGACATCGACGATCAGCGCTTCTGCTGCCAGCCGCTCACCCGGCGCCAGCCGCTCACCCGGCGGCAGCCGCTCCGGCTGGTCCCACTCGTCAGCCATCGGCCAGTTCCGCCATCAGCGCCGGCACATCCGCCACCACATCCCGTCGCCACGCCAGCGCCGCCTGCCCCCGCCGCCACGCCTCCGGTCCCATCCGGCCAGCAGCCCCGGCAACCGCCTGCATCTCGTCCAGATGCCCGTTGCACTGGAGCGCCACATCCACCCCCGCCGCAATCGACCGTGCGGTGCGCTCGGCCAAGGTGCCCTTCAGCGCCTCCATGTTCAGATCATCGGTCATCAACAGCCCGTCAAACCCGATCTCGCGGCGGATCACGTCGATCATCACCGGGCTTTGCGTCGCCGGGCGCTCGCCGTCATAGGCGGAAAACACCAGATGCGCCGTCATCGCCATCGGCAGATCGTTCAAGGCCCGGAACGGCGCGAAATCCACCGCCTGCAACTCCTCCCGGCTGGCCGTCACCGTCGGCAGATCAAGGTGAGTGTCCACATGGCTGCGTCCATGCCCCGGCAGATGCTTCACCACCGGGATCACCCCCCCGGCCAGAAACCCCTCCGCCACCGCCCGCGCGACCTGCGTGACCACCGCCGCTTCCGTCCCGTAACAGCGGTTGCGCAGGAACGGATGCGTCACGTCTGACGCCACGTCCGCCACCGGCGCACAGTTCGCGTCAATCCCGACCGCCCGCAATTCCGCCGCGATCACCCGCGAGCGCAGCCGCATCACGCGCGCCGCCTCGGCAACCGATCCCGCAGCCCGCACCGTCTCCAGCGGCGGCGCCCACTCGCGCCAATGCGGCGCCCGCATCCGCTGCACCCGCCCGCCCTCCTGGTCGATCAGCACCGGCGCATCGCGCCCGACAGCCTCACGCAAGGCGGCCGTCAGCCGCCGCACCTGATCCGGAGCCTCGATGTTGCGCGCAAACAGGATGAACCCGAACGGGTCCGCCTCGCGGAAGAACGCCACCTCATCGGCAGTCAACGCAAGCCCGGCGCAGCCAAGGATCGCAGCACCGGGGGCCGCGCTCATCTCTGGGCTACCGGGATGCAGGCCGCCTCTTCCGCGACAAAGGCCGCGCAGAACCGCCGCGCATCTGCCTCGCCCTCAAAGCCATGCGCGCGCAAGCGAAAGAACGTGCGCCCGCCACTTTCCGCCGCCTGCACCACCATCGCCTTGTCGGCCATCAGATCGCCAAACCGGCCCTGCAGCCGCGCCCAATCGGCCTTGGCCTCGTCCGCCGTGTCAAAAGCACCGAACTGCACCAACCGGGTGCCCGGCGCGATGCTGGCCGCGTCCATCTCGATCGGTGCCGTAGCGGCGCCGGCCTCCGCCGCAGGCTCCGCTTCCGCAGCGACCGCCACCGCACCGTCGCGGCCCGGGCGCGCCACCGGGCGCGGCGACCGCGTGATGGTGCCTTCCAACGCCACATCTGCGGTAAGATCAGGGTCCAATTCGGGCGCCACCTCCGGCTCCGGGTCGCCCGCCAAAGCCTCGGCCAGCGCCGCCGCTACGGCAATCTCGGTTGGATTGGCGCTTTCCATCACCGGGTCCGCCGCAAGCGCCACATCCGGGTCCGCCCCTGCAGCCGAGGCCGGCAGCGCATCCGGCACCGGCTGGCCCGCCAGCCCCGCCGCATCCTCCAACTCCAGCTCCACCGGGCGCGGCGCCAGGATCAGCCGGTCGGCAACGGGGGCCGCCGTGCCAAGCACTACCACCTCGTTCACCGCCAGCCCTTGATGATCGACCACCTCGCCACCGGGGTTTTCCGGGGCCACCCGCATCGGGCCGTCCAGCGCCTGCACCACCGGCACGCCGCGCACGTCGCGCACCGCAAGGCTGTAACCCCAATAGCCCAGCCCGATCACCAGCGCGACCGAGGATACCGCCCCCGCCATGTTGATGTATCGCTGCAGGCTGGCCGCCCGGCCAAATCCGTCTGTGGAAACGCCGCCGCCGAAACCGTCGAAATCCGCGTCTGCCATGTGTCGCCTCTGCTCGCGGGATGGTTGATCCACCCCTGCTTTTCACGCCTGTTCGCCCGGCTGACGGCGGCTGCTCGCTTGGCTCAGCGCATTTCCTCGACCGGAGTGACACCCAAGATACCAAGACCGGCGCAAATAACAACGCCCACGGCTCGTGCAAGGGCGATTTTTGCCTGTGACACGCCGGGATCGTCTTGCAAGAACCGCAAGGAAGCATCGTCATTGCCCCTGTTCCACAACCCGTGGAAGTCAGACGCCACTTCGTAAAGGTAAAACGCCACCCGATGCGGCTCGTTGCCCTTGGCCGCGATTTCCACCAGACGCGGCCATTCGGCCAGCTTGCGCGCAACGCCGATCTCGGCCTCGCTGGACAACAGGCTCAGGTCGGCATTGGCAAGCACCGCATCCGTCACGTCGATGCCCGCCTCCCGCGCCTTGCGCAGGATCGAGTTCACCCGTGCGCTGGCATACTGCACGTAAAAGACCGGGTTGTCCTTCGACTGCTCCTGCACCTTGTCGAAATCGAAATCCAGCGCCACGTCGTTCTTCCGCGTCAGCATGATGAAGCGGGTCACGTCGGCACCCACCTCGTCCACCACGTCGCGCAGCGTGACAAACGTGCCGGCCCGCTTCGACATCTTGAACGGCTCGCCGCCCTTCCACAGCTTGACCAGTTGGATCAGCTTGATATCCACCGCAACCCGGTTGTTCGACAGCGCTGCAACCACCGCCTTCAGCCGTTTCACATAGCCGCCGTGATCGGCACCAAAGATGTTGATCAACTCGTCAAAGCCGCGCTGAACCTTGTCGTAGTGATAGGCGATGTCGGGCGCGAAATAGGTCCACGACCCGTCCGATTTCATCACCGGCCGGTCCACATCATCGCCATGCGCCGTGCTGCGGAACAGGGTCTGCACCCGCGGCTCCCAATCGTCCGGCTCCTTGCCTTTCGGCGGCTCCAGCACGCCCTCGTAGATCAGCCCCATGCCGCGCAGCGTGTCGATCGCCGCTTCGATCTTGCCGGTGCCGTACAGCGCCTTTTCCGAAGAATACACGTCCATCTGCACGCCAAGCGCCGCCAGATCCTCGCGGATCATCGCCATCATCATGCCGGTTGCAAACTCGCGCACATCGGCCAGCCAGATCTGCTCGCCCTTGTCCAGCAGGCTCGCGCCATACTTGGCCTTCAGCGCCTCACCGACGGGGATCAGATAATCCCCCGGATAAAGCCCCTCGCGGATTTCCGGATCCAGCCCGTTCGCCTCGCGGTAGCGCTCATAGGCCGACCGCGCCAGCACATCGACCTGCGAGCCCCCGTCGTTGATGTAATATTCCCGCGTCACGTCCCAACCGGCATAGGCCAGCAGCCGCGCCAGCGCATCACCGACCACCGCGCCCCGCACATGGCCCACATGCATCGGCCCGGTCGGGTTTGCGCTGACGAACTCCACGTTCACGCGCCGCCCCTGCCCAAGCGACGACCGGCCATAGCCCGTCCCCGTCTCCAGAACGGCCCGCACCAGCCCCTGCCAGGCCGCATCCACCAACCGCAGGTTCAAGAACCCCGGCCCAGCAACATCCGCCCCCGCCACGCGCGGGTCTTGCATCAACCGTGCCGCCAGCGCCTCGGCAATCGCGCGCGGCGCCATCCCCGCCGGTTTCGCCAGCACCATCGCGGCGTTCGTCGCCAGATGCCCATGCCCTGCATCGCGCGGCGGCTCCACCGCCACGCCCGCAAGATCGAGCCCCCCCGGCAGCACGCCATCCGCCTGCAAGGCCATCAGCTCCGCCACCACCAGCTCGCGAAGATCGGCGAAAAGGTTCATTTGATCACATCCCCTGTCATGCCAAAGGCCATGCCAGAGGCCGGGATGGAGGTCAAGGATCGCTCACCCCGCCCGCCAGTCCTCCAACGCCGGGTTCGCCTCCACCGCCGTCGTCTCCGGTGCCTGAACCGTCCGGTTGCGGAAATAATGCGTCTCCCGCGCGCCAAAGTAGAACGCCACCACCGCGCCCAGCAACCACCACAACGGTTCCGGCACCGCATTCAGCCCCACCATCCGGCGCGCAAACGCCACCGGGTCCACCATCGCATAGACGAACAGCCCGATCGTCCCGAACGCCAGCATCGGCCGCGGCAGCCGGTTCACCCCGTTCACCAGCCGGTCGAACCAGCCGAGCGAGGGGTTTTCATACTCCTCCCCCAACTGCCGCAACGCCGCCATCTGCGCCTCCGCCGACAGCTCCATCCGCTTGGTGGCCGAGGGCACGAACACCTCCGCCAGCCCCTTCGCAGCCTCCCCCATCGCCGTCACCGCCCCCTGCGCGCCGACCAGATTGCCGATCACGCCCATGCCGCCACCCGCGCCCGATGCTGCGCCTCGCTCAGATGATACCGCGGCGCGATGAACTCCTCCGCCCGCACGATCCAGCCGCCCTTGCCCCCATCCCGCCGCCGCGCGAACTTGCGGCTCGCCGGTCGGCGGTCGCCCAAGGCGTAGTAGTAATTCCGCCGCGCAATCCCGTAGGCATCCGCCAGATGCGACGGGGCCGCCTCATGGGCCATCGCCGCCGCGCGAATTGTCTGCGGCCCGACCTGCCCGTCAGGATCACAAGGATACCCCATATCCCCCAGCAATCGCTGCAAGATCTTTACCGCATTGCCACCGGCGTTGACATACATGTCAAACACGCTGGCCTGCAAAACCTCTGGCAGGGCCGCCAGCCCGGGCCGGGTGAAGTAATGCTCGACATAGATGTCCACCGCCTGCGCCCGGGTCAGCGCCCGCACATCGGCCACGTTGATCCGGCTGTCGCGGGTCACGTCGATGCCCAACCGGCGCAGCGTGTGGATCGTCACCCCGTGGTTCGTGGCCCCTCCGGGGTCATCCGGGTCGTTCACGAACCCGCCCTCGCGGGCGACAATTTCTTCGGCAATTTCTCTGACGGACCCCATCGACTCCTCCGGTTCAGGCAACTGCCCGACCTTCGGAGATTTCCGTTAACCCCGCCTCACCCCGGCGCGCGCCGCCTCAGCTTTCAGGCTTCGACGGCTGATACACGCCCTGCTCTTTCAGCGCGTCGACCACTTCCTTCGGCATGTAGGTCTCGTCATGCCTGGCCAGCACCTCGGACGCAACGAACGTGCCACCCTGCATCTGGCCAAGCGCCACCATGCCCTCACCTTCGCCGAAAAGGTCCGGCAACACCCCGGTATAGCGCACCGGAACCGAAGCGTTGGTGTCCGTCACAGAAAACGACACCGTAGCCCCCTCGCCGCGCACCAGAGTGCCTTCTTCCACCAGCCCGCCAATGCGGAACACCTCTTCGGCCGGCGGCGGAGTGGTCACCACTTCGGTCGGGCTGCGAAAGAAATTGACTGCGGTCTTCGGCACGAAGGAATAGATCGCGGCCACAGCGGCCAGCAACGACAGCGCCGCAAGCGCCATCACCTGAACCCGCCGACGCTTCTTCAACCCTTTCAGGCCCCGAAACTCCTGTCCGCCCGCCATCATCCGCTCCCGTTCCGGTCGTCCGCTTCTACCCTGTCAGATCGGTGCTGCCTTGACCTTGGTCAAGCCCGATGTGTCACGGAAACACCGGTGCCAGCATCAGGCCCGTCGTCTCGTCCAGCCCCAGCATCAGGTTGGCGTTCTGGATCGCCTGCCCGCTCGACCCCTTGGTCAGGTTGTCCAGCACCGCAACCACGACCGCCAGCCCCGGCTTTCTGTCACCGATCACGCCCAGATGGCAGAAATTCGACCCCGCGATATCGCGCGTCGACGGCAGGGCGCCGAACGGCAGAACGCGCAGGAAAGGTTCGTTTTCATACGCCTTTTCAAGCGTCTGATGCACGATCCTCGCGTCACCTTTCACATAGACCGTTGCCAGGATTCCCCGGTTCATCGGCAACAGGTGCGGCGTGAATTGCACCTCCACCCGCCGCCCGGCCACCTTGGAAAACTCCTGATCGAACTCGCCCAGATGCCGGTGCTTGCCGCCCGCCGAATAGCTGTGCGTGCCGCCCGACAATTCCGCGTGAAGCAGGTTTTCCTTCAGACTGCGCCCCGCACCGGAGACCCCCGCCTTCAGGTCGATCAGGATATCGTCAAGGTCGATCACCCCCGCCGCGATCAGGGGCCGCAGCGCAAATTGTCCGGTAGCCGCATTGCAACCCGTCCCCGCCACCAGCCGCGCCGACCGGATTTCGTCGCGGTAAAACTCCGTCAGCCCATAGACCGCTTCGGCCTGCAGATCGGGCGCGGCATGGGCCTGGCCGTACCATTTCTGGTACTCCGCCACGTCGCGCAGCCGGAAGTCGGCGCTCAGGTCCACAATCTTCAGATCGCGCGGCAGCCTGGCGATCACCTCCTGCGTGGTTGCATGAGGAAGCGCGCAGAAACACAAGTCAACATTGGAAAAATCGATCTCGTCGATCTTCACCAGTTGCGGCAGTTTCAGGTGGCGCAGAAACGGAAACACCTCCGCCATCTGCATCCCGGCCTTGCGGTCGGCAGACAGGGCAACGATCTCCATCGCCGGATGCGTCGCGATCAGGCGCACCAGTTCCGCCCCGGTATAGCCCGACGCGCCCAGAATGGCGATCTTGTGGGTCATCTTGGCAACCTCCTGCAATCAGCGCATACGCGGCCCCTCTTAGCGCCGCATCCGGCAGAAACGCAAGGCCGTTGGCAGGCGTCGGGCGGGTGGCCGATTCCTAACAAATGCTTAATCTGCGGACTAACCCATTGATATCGCTAGACCCGAAAAGGTGTCCCACGGTGGGACGCCCCTTCACCCCACCGGCACCCACATCACATCCTCGATCCTCGGCGCCCCGGTGGCCAGCATCACCACCCGGTCAAACCCCATCGCGATCCCCGCCGCCGGGGGCATGATCTTCAAGGCCTCGAGAAAGTCCTCGTCCAAGGGATACCTCTCCCCATAGACCCGCTCCTTCTCATCCATCTCCGCCTGAAACCGCCGCCGCTGCTCCTCCGCATCGGTCAGCTCCCCGAACCCGTTGGCCAGCTCCACCCCGCAGGCATAGACCTCGAACCGCTCCGCCACCCGGGGGT
This sequence comes from Paracoccaceae bacterium, assembly GCA_030697175.1. Classification (GTDB taxonomy): domain Bacteria; phylum Pseudomonadota; class Alphaproteobacteria; order Rhodobacterales; family Rhodobacteraceae; genus JAUYQR01. The sequence goes on from JAUYQR010000003.1 coordinate 223,197, forward strand.
CACCCTCAACCCGCCGCGCCAGCGCCGCCTCCGCCGCCGGATAGCGGTCCAGGATCGTCACCCGCCCCATCCCCAGATGCGGCTCCACACGCTCCCCCAGAACCCGGCTCAGCATGTCCGACCAAGTGTCGTCCCCTGCGCGCCTGACCCCCACCCGGTCCAGCTCCGCCCCCAACCTCGCCGCCGAAACCTCGCCCTCCGAACTGATCGAGCCCATCAGGTCCACCCCCGCATACCGCTCGAACGCCTCCGCAACCGAAAGTCTTTCTGGCTCGCCAAATGGATCACAGACGCGGTCCCGGAACCGAAGCTCCCCCTCGCCCACCGCTTCAGCTGCCAGCCGCAGGAAGGCAACGGTATCGCCCATCAACCGCTCATACCCCTCGCCCACCCGGTACCATTCCAGCATCGTGAACTCCGGGCTGTGCAGCACCCCCCGCTCCCGGTTCCGCCAGACATGGGAAAAGGCGTGGATCCTGGTCTCGCCCGCCGCCAGCAGCTTTTTCATCGCAAATTCGGGCGAGGTGTGGAGGAACAAGGTCCGCCCCTCCCCGTCATTGCCGATCGCCCGGGTCGCGAACCCGTGCAGGTGCGCCTCGTTGCCGGGGCTGGTCTGCAAGGCGGCAGGGTCTACCTCGGTGAAGCCCTCGGACGCGAGCCAGCCCCGGATCGCCGCCTGGATCCTCCCCCGTGCCAAGAGAAGCGGCCGGCGGTCGGCGTGGCGGGTGGGGGTCCACCAGGGATCAGCGGGTTTCATCTGGAATTTCCGGTCAGGATGGGTTAAGCGCGCGGCGACGCCCATCTACGGGCCAGACAAGTCAACCACAAGGACCGCGCTTTGAAAGTCATCGCCTCCTCGCTCCGCAAGGGCAACGTCGTCGATCTGGACGGCCGTCTTTATGTCGTCCTGAAGTCCGAGAATTTCCACCCCGGCAAGGGCACGCCGACGACCTCGGTCGATATGCGGCGGATTTCGGACGGGGTGAAGGTGGCGGAGCGGTGGCGGACGACCGAGATGGTCGAGAAGGCCACGGTGGACGAGCGCGAGTATGATTTCCTTTATGAGGATGGCGAGGGGTTCCACTTCATGGAGCCGGAATCCTATGAGCAGGTCACGGTCCATCCTGACGTGGTGGGCGATGGCAAGGTGTTCCTGACGGACGGGATGAAGGTCTACCTCAAGACCTTTGAAGGGGTGGCCATCGCGATCGAATTCCCGCAGCGGGTGGTGGTCGAGATCACCGAGACGGAGCCTGTGGTGAAGGGGCAGACGGCCTCGTCTTCCTATAAGCCCGCGACCTGTTCGAATGGGCTGCGGGTGATGGTGCCGCCGCATATCGGGGCGGGGACCAGGGTCGAGATCAACACCGAGGACAATTCCTACGTTGGCCGCGCCAAGGATTGATGTCCCACGGTGGGACATTCTTTGTGCGCAATGATTTCAATGGGTTAAGAGGCGCGTTAAGCTGTCGTTAAGGTTTGGAGGCGCGCCATCAGGGCGTGCCTTCTGCGTTTTCGCCCCCCCCTATCAGGGCGCCAGCTCGCCCGCCTCGATGCGAAAGGGCAGGATGTTTCCGGGTGGCGGCAGCGGGCAGATCGCAAGGTCGGTGAAGCCGCAGGGCGGGGTGAAGGCGCGGTTGAAATCGAGGGTGATTTCGCTGTCGGTCGCATCCTCGCCGATCAGGAAGCGGCAGGCGGGGTAGGTTTCGCCTGCGGTCGCGTCGCGGAACACGAACATCGGTTTGCCGGATTTCCAATGCGTCGGGGCCAGCGTCACGGGCTTGCCCTGATGCTGGAACGTAGCGTGGTGGGTCACGATCACGGCGGCGGTCGAGCCGCCCTTCATGGTGATTTCGGCCGCCTGCGGGGCGACGGCCTCCCATTTCGCCCGAATGATCCAGTTGGTCGTCACGGGATACGAGCGCAGGGTCACCGACGGGCGCAACGTCAGATCGCGGACGCGCAGCGCGGGCGTGCCATCGACGGTGTGGATTTCCAGCAGGAACGGATCGACGCGAAGCTGCGGGAAGGCGTCGGGAACGGCAACGAAGGGGTGCGCGGCTTCGCCGGGCCGGGCGAAGCTGGCACCGTCAGGCCCGAGGGTCAGCGTGCCGAGAAGATCAGGGCCGGAGGGCAGTTCGACGGGCTGCGTGCGGCCGACGCGGTGGCTGCCGGGCACAAGGTCGATGCGGGCGACAAGGTTCAGCCAGCCATCAGGTGCGGTAAGGGCAGCGTGCCGTGCGGCACGCCAGTCTTCCAGAGGTTCGCTCATGCCGCCTCGAATTTCACTTGTTTGCGCATGAACTGGGTCGCGCGGTCGCTGACCGAACGGGGATCGCCGGTGGTCAGGAAGCGCGCCTTCTTGCCCTGCCCGACCATTTCGGGGCGGCGGGTCAGGTAATCCGCCAGGCTTTCGGCGACGAGGTTGGCCTGGCTGTAGACCTTGACCTCCGGCCCCAATGCCTCGGCGAAGGTCTTTTCCATCAAGGGGTAATGGGTGCAGCCAAGGACGGCAGCCTGCGGGTGCGGCATCCGGCGTTTCAGCGCGTCCACATGGGAGCGCACCAGCGCTTCGGCGAGGATCTCGTCACCCTGTTCGATGGCATCGACGACGCCGCCGCAGGGTTGCGCCTCGACATCGACGCCGATGGCGCGGAAGGCCAGTTCGCGCTGAAAGGCGCGGGACGCGACGGTGGCAGGGGTGGCGAACAGGGCGACGTGTTTGACCGCCACCTCGCGCGGGGGGGAATTGTCGCCCCACTGGCGTTCGGTCAGCGCCTCGATCAGCGGGACGAACACGCCGAGGACGCGCTTTGATTTCGGCACCCAGGTTTCCTGCATCCGCTTCAGCGCGGCGGCGGAGGCGGTGTTGCAGGCGAGAATGACGAGGTCGCAGCCTTCGGCCCAGAGCCGTTCGGTGGCGGCGGTGGTCAGGTTGAAGATGTCGTCAGGAGTGCGCACACCGTAGGGCGCGTGGGCGTTGTCGCCGAAGTAGACGAAGGGCACATCGGGCAACCTGCGCGCCACGGCATCCAGCACGGTCAGGCCACCCAGCCCCGAATCAAACACGCCAACCGCCATGATGCTGCCTTTCCTGCCCGCCGCCGAGGTGTTTCACCCGCGTTTGCAGCAAGCATAAGCCGCAAGGGGGCGCCGTGAAAGAGCGAAGGCTGCAAGCGGGGCATCGGCGGCCCGACGCGGGGCGTGGCACGGATGCATTTACTTGTGGTCAGGTTTCCCTATGTAGGCAGGGCCGTGGTAGCGTATGCCCGTGAAGGGGTGGGACAGACGATGGACTGGGACAAGCTGAGGATATTTCATTCGGTGGCCGACAAGGGCAGCCTGACCCATGCGGGCGAGGTGCTGCATCTGAGCCAGTCCGCCGTCAGCCGCCAGATCCGCGCGCTGGAGGAAAGCCTTGCCGTGACGCTGTTTCACCGTCACGCGCGGGGGCTGATCCTGACCGAACAGGGGGAACTGCTGTTCGACGCGACGCAGGCGATGGTCAAGCGGCTGGATGCGACAGCGGCGCGGATCAGGGACAGCGAGGACGAGGTCTTTGGCGAATTGCGCGTGACGACGACGACGGGGTTCGGGACGCTGTGGCTGGCACCGAGATTGGCGCGGCTTTATGAGAAATACCCAGCGCTGAAGATCGACCTTATGCTGGAAGAGCGGGTGCTGGATCTGCCGATGCGCGAGGCGGACGTGGCAATCCGGATGAAGGAACCAAGCCAGGCCGACCTTATTCGCAAGCGGCTGATGAACATCAAGATGCGGCTTTATGCGACGCCGGAATATCTGGCGACCGCAGGCACGCCAAAGACGATGGACGATTTCAGCCAGCACCGGCTGATCAGCCAGCACGCCGGGACGCCGCAGGTGGCGGCCGGGGCGCTGCTGGTGCAGGAACTGATGAGCCATGACATTCCGTCGACGCTGACGGTGAACAACTACTTCGGGGTGTTGCAGGCGGTGCTGAACCATCTGGGGATCGGCGTGCTGCCCGACTATATCACCGAGGATTTTCCAAACCTTGTCAGGGTGTTGGACGATGTGCAAAGCGCCGAGGTGCCGGTGTTTCTGGCCTACCCCGAGGAGTTGCGACATTCCAAGCGGGTGGCGGCGTTCCGTGATTTCGTGACCGACGAGATCATGACCTACCGCCGCCGCCAGCAGGATGATGCAGTCGCGGCTGGATAAGCCATGCAGGCGATGCATGGCGGGATTGCTGCTTTGTTGGGCATTGCAGGCTTGTTAGCGCGCACAACCGCCACTAATTCAAGCGGCGAGGGGATGATTGAGTTTCTCTCATCGCCTCATACCTCCCTGTTGGACTTGGCCGAGCGTAATGCTCGGCCTTTTTTTTGGCCGGAGCGGGCGGGCTGGCGCGCTTGGCGGGCGGCAAGGTTTGCGCACCGCCGCGAGACGCGCTGAAAAATTGCCGCGAAATCATCGGAGGGCTGACGGAGATGCTTCCCCTGCCCCGGCGCATGGCCTAAGAGGCGGCAAACGAACCGGAGGCGCGCCCGATGTCCGAACCCGCAATCACCCAGGATCTGGTGGCAAGTCACGGGCTGAAGCCCGACGAATACGAGCGGCTTCTGGGCATCATCGGGCGGGAACCGACGTTCACCGAGTTGGGCATCTTTTCCGCGATGTGGAACGAGCATTGTTCCTACAAGTCGTCGAAGAAATGGCTGCGCACGCTGCCGACGACCGGGCCGCAGGTGATTTGCGGGCCGGGCGAGAATGCGGGCGTGGTGGACATTGGCGACGGGCAGGCGGTGATCTTCAAGATGGAGAGCCACAACCATCCGTCCTACATCGAACCGCATCAGGGTGCCGCGACGGGCGTCGGTGGCATCCTGCGCGATGTCTTCACGATGGGCGCGCGGCCGATTGCGGCGATGAATGCATTGTCGTTCGGGCTGCCCAGCCATCCGAAGACCGCGCATCTGGTGAAGGGTGTGGTCGAGGGCGTGGGATCGTATGGCAACGCGTTCGGCGTGCCGACGGTGGGCGGCGAGGTGCGGTTTCACCGCAGCTACAACGGCAACTGTCTGGTCAATGCCTTTGCCGCCGGGTTGGCGGATGCGGACAAGATCTTCTATTCGGTGGCCAGCGGCGTGGGGATGCCGGTGGTGTACCTTGGTGCCAAGACCGGGCGTGACGGGGTTGGCGGGGCGACGATGGCCAGCGCCGAGTTCGACGACACGATCGAGGAAAAGCGCCCGACGGTGCAGGTCGGCGACCCCTTCACCGAAAAGCGTCTGCTGGAGGCTTGCCTTGAGCTGATGGCGTCGGGTGCCGTCATTTCCATCCAGGACATGGGGGCTGCGGGCCTGACCTGTTCGGCGGTGGAGATGGGCGACAAGGGCGGGCTTGGCATCAAGCTGCAACTGGATGACGTGCCGCAGCGTGAAACTGGCATGACGGCTTACGAGATGATGCTGTCGGAATCGCAGGAGCGGATGCTGATGGTGCTGAAGCCCGAGTTGGAGGCGGAGGCGCGGGCGATCTTTGTGAAATGGGATCTGGATTTCGCCATCGTGGGCGAGACGATCCCCGAGGACCGCTTCCTGATCCTGCACGGCAACGAGGTGAAGGCCGATCTGCCGTTGTCGAAGCTGGCGTCGAGCGCGCCGGAATACGACCGGCCCTGGGTCGAGACCCCTGCCCCGGCGGCGTTGGATGCGGTGCCGGAGATTGCGCCGTTGGACGCGCTGCGGGCGCTGATCGGCTCGCCGTCCTACGCCCACAAGGCGTGGGTCTACGAGCAGTATGACAGTCAGGTTGGGGCCGATACGGTCGTCGCTCCCGGTGCTGGCGCGGGTGTGGTCAGGGTGCATGGCACAGGCAAGGCGCTGGCCTTCACCAGCGATGTGACGCCGCGCTATGTGCAGGCCAACCCCTATGAGGGCGGCAAGCAGGCGGTGGCCGAAGCGTGGCGCAACCTGTGTGCGGTGGGGGCAAGGCCCTTGGCCACGACCGACAACCTGAACTTCGGCAACCCCGAAAAACCCGAGATCATGGGCCAGTTCGTTGGCGCGATCAAAGGCATCGGCGCGGCGGTGCTGGCCCTGGACATGCCGATCGTGTCGGGCAACGTCAGCCTTTACAACGAGACGGACGGCAAGGGCATCCTGCCGACGCCGACGATTGGCGCGGTGGGAATCCTCGCTTCGCTGGATGAATTGATCGCGGGGCGTCCGAGGCCTGGCGATGTGGCGGTGCTGATCGGCGAGACGCGCGGGCATCTTGGGCAATCGGCGCTGTTGGCCGAAGCGTTCGGGATCGAGGCGGGCGATGCGCCGCCGGTCGACCTTGAGGCGGAACGGCTTGCCGGGGAGTTCGTGCGCGCCAACCGCAAGGCCATTCGCGCGTGCAGCGACCTGTCGGATGGCGGACTGGCGCTGGCGGCGTTCGAGATGGCCGAAGGCGCAGGCCTTGGGCTGGTGCTGGAGGCGGGCGATATCCCGACGCTGTTTGGCGAAGATCAGGCGCGCTATCTGGTGGCGACCGCCAAGGCAGACGCGCTGATCGCGGCGGGCAAGGCGGCGGGTGTTGCGGTGGCCGTGGTGGGCCGGTTTGGCGGCGATGCGGTCAGCTTTGGCGCAGACACAGCCCCGATGGCGGCACTGTCGGAGCTTTACCGCACGGCCTTTGCCAAGGCGGTGGCGTGAGCCTGCGCCCGGCGCTGCGGGTCGATTTTCCGTTCATCCGGTCGCTGGCACAGCGGCCGGACTATGCGCCCTTCATCACCGACGAGGATGAGGCCCGGCTGGAGTTCTATGCGGCGGACGCGGCGCATCGGTTGCTGATCTGGGAGGATGCTGCGGTGCCTGCCGGTTTTGCCCTGTTTGCCGATGTCGGCGCGCCATTCGGCACGGTTGAATTGCGCCGGTTGGCGCTGGACAAGGCTGGCAACGGCAGCGGGCTTGGCTTTGTGCGGGCGCTGACCGGGCACGCCTTTCAGACGCTGGGTGCGGCCAAGGTCTGGCTGGACGCAAGCGGCGAGAATCTGCGGGCGCAGACGGTGTATGAGCGGGCCGGTTACACGCTGGAAGGGCGATTGCGGGCGCATTGGTTTCGCCCGACGCTGGGGCGCACCGTGGATGTGATGCTTTATGGCATGTTGCGGGACGAGTGGACGGGTTCGGGCGGTGCGGGCTGAGGGCTTGCGGCTGAAACGCCGCGGGCCTACATCTTCTGCAAGCAAACCCGAGGACCTGCCATGCCGATGACCGCGCGCGATATCGAAGACCTGATCCGGGCCAGCTTTCCGCAGGCGAAGATCACGGTCGATGGCGATGATGGCCAGCATTTCGCCGCCGAGGTGATCGACGCCAGCTTCAAGGGCATGAACCGGGTGCAGCAGCAGCGGGCGGTCTATGCGGCGCTGAAGGGCAAGATGGACGGCTCGCATGGCGAGTTGCACGCGCTGGCGCTGACCACCAAGGCACCGGAGTAGGCGCGATGGCAACCGGAGCTGGCCTTGGCAATCTGATCCCCGTCGCGATGACGCTGGTGGGCGTGGTGTCGATGCTGCGCGCGCGGCGCAACCGCAGGACCGGGCGCGTGGAGACGGATGATACCAGCGAGCGGCGGCAGGCATCCGCCGCGGAAATGGAACGGCGCATGGCCTCGTATCTGGCCGGGCGCGACATCGGGCGGGCGGATGCCGACCCGGAACCGACGACACAGGAGAACGGACGATGAGCGCGGCAGAGCAGATCAAGGAAACCGTGGAAAAGAACGATGTCGTTCTGTTCATGAAGGGCACCAAGATGATGCCGCAATGCGGGTTTTCGTCCCGCGTGGCGGGTGTGCTGAACTTCATGGGGATCGAGTATCAGGATGTGAATGTGCTGGCGGATGCGGAAATCCGGCAGGGCATCAAGGACTTCAGCGACTGGCCGACGATCCCGCAACTGTATGTGAAGGGCGAATTTGTCGGCGGCTGCGATATCGTGACCGAGATGACGTTGTCGGGCGAGCTGGATCAGCTTCTGGAAGCCAAGGGCGTTGCCTTCGACAAGGCGGCGGCGGAAAAGATCCGCGAAGCCAACGCCTGAGGCAGGTGACGGTCAGGCCTTGAGGGTGCAGGTCAGCAGCGTGGCCTCGCCCTCGGGCGTTTTCCAGTAAAGGGTGGCGGCGTCGCCCTTTGTCCACCAGACGTAGTTCGACCCGTCCGATGGCCAGCCATAGCGCGCCCCGGACGCGGCGGGTTCGGCCAGCAGGGTGATCTGCGCGCCATCGACATGCAGCACGACCAGGCCGCCGTCGGCGCCGTTCACATAGGTCGCGGGAATGTCGACGCCCCGGTCGCAGGAGTAGCGCGCGGCGGTGAAATCGGGCGCGGCATGGGCGGCAGCAGGTAGCAGCACCAACGCAAGCGCAGCCAGCCTCATGCGCGGGCCTTTTCTTCGATGCGGGCGGCCATCGCTTCGGCGCGGGCGGCGATTTCGGCAAGGGTTTCCGAAATCTGCGGCGGAATCACGGCCACATCGCGGGTGGTGATGGGGCGGGCCTCAAGGTCGGCAATCCTGGCGCGGACGCTGCGCAATTCGTCTTCCAGTGCTGCCGTCTTGTCGGCCAGCAGGAGACCCGCCATCAACAGCATCTTGGCTTCGGGCAGGCGGCCCATCTGGGCGATCAGGGGTGCCGCTTCGGCATCGAGCATCGCGGCGGCCGAGCGCAGGAAATGTTCTTCGCCAGGTTGGCAGGAGACCTGAAACGGACGTCCGCCGATGGTCACTTCAAGATCAGGCATTGCCAGCCTCCGCCAGATGCGGCTCGAGCGCCGCGAGGATTTCATCCATTTCCGCCATCTCGGTCATCCGGGTGGCGCGCAGCGCTTCAAGCTCGGCCAGCATGGCCTTGTTGATGAGGTGGGGTTCAGTGACCCCGGCGGCCTGCGCCTGACGCAGGTGCGCAAGCTGGTCGCGCAAACTGGCGGCGGTGCGGCGCATGCGTTGCAGTTCAAGGCCCTGCACATCAAGCTGCTGGGTCAGGCGTTCGATCTTTTCCTGCAGGCTGCCTTGGCTTTCGCGTTCCTTCAGCACGCGGATGCGGTCCTGAAGCTGCGCGACGAGGGTCTTTTCGTCCTCAAGCTGCGCGCGCAGCGCGAGGTCGGGCGCCGGTGCGGGTGCCGGCGGAGGGGCTGCGGGAGCGGGTGCCTTTGGCGCGCTGGCCATGCGGTCGACGCCCTTGCCGATCCGCTCCAGCGCGGCGGTGATCCGTTTTTCGAGAGCCGTGATGTCCTGCATTCCACACCCTTTACCGTCCGGTGGCACACTGAAAGCGCTTGCCGCAGACAGTGCGAATCGCACCTGCCCCGGTCAGGCATGATCTTAGCGTGAAACCCGGCGGATGCGACTGGCCTTTCTTCCCAATGCCTTGGGCGACGCGCTTGATATTGCCGGTTCGGGCCGATAGGAGCCATGTCGAACCCCTGCCCTGCCCCTTGCCACGAAGGAATTCGGCCTTGGATATCGCAACTCTCCGGACTGCCAACCCTGACCACTGGATGCGCGCTGCCGCGATCCGGGCGCTGACGCTGGATGCGGTGGCAGCAGCAAATTCCGGCCATTCGGGGATGCCGATGGGCATGGCGGATGTGGCGACGGTGCTGTTTGCCAACCACCTGAAGTTCGACCCCACGGCCCCGCGCTGGCCGGACCGCGACCGGTTCATCCTGTCTGCCGGCCACGGGTCGATGCTGATCTACTCGCTTCTCTACCTGACGGGGTATGAGGACATGACGCTGGACCAGATCAAGGGCTTCCGGCAGTGGGGCAAGATCACCGCAGGACACCCGGAATACGGCCATGTCGCGGGGGTCGAGACGACGACCGGGCCGCTTGGGCAAGGGATTGCAAATTCGGTCGGCTTTGCGATTGCCGAGGAAAACCTGCGCGCGCGCTTCGGGGCCAAGGTGCAGGACCATTACACCTATGTCATCGCGGGTGACGGCTGCCTGATGGAAGGCGTCAGCCACGAGGCGATCGGGCTTGCCGGCAAGTTGCAGCTTTCGCGGCTGATCGTGCTGTGGGATGACAATGGCATCACCATCGACGGCAAGGTGTCCTTGTCGGACGTGACTGACCAGAAGGCGCGGTTTGCCGCGGCTGGTTGGGACGTGTTCGCCTGTGACGGGCATGATCCGGCGGATATCGACCGGGCTTTGGTTGCGGCGAAGGCCAGCCCGCGCCCGGCGATGATCGCCTGCAAGACGCATATCGCGCTGGGCCATGCGGCGCAGGACACCTCGAAGGGTCACGGCGCGCTGACCGATGCGGGGCAGATGGCGGCGGCGAAGGCGGCTTATGGCTGGACGGCGGCCGCGTTCGAGGTGCCGGCGGACGTGAAACGCTGGTGGGAAAGCCTCGGGACCAAGGGGGCCAAGGCGCGGGCCGCGTGGGAGACGCGGCTGGCCGCCCTGCCAGCGGCGCGCAAGGCGGAGTTCGACCGGGTGTTTGCGGGAACCGCCGCGCCGAAGCTGGGCGCGGCCATTCGGGCGGTGAAAAGGCAGGCGGTTGTCGATCTTCCGAAACTTGCGACGCGGGCGGCCTCGGAAAAGGTGCTGGCGGCGGTGAACCCGGTGGCGATGGAGACCATCGGCGGGTCGGCCGACCTGACCGGATCGAACAACACCAAGACCGCTGATCTGGGCGTGTTCACCGCCGAGGATCGCCGCGGCCGTTATGTCTATTTCGGCATCCGCGAGCATGGCATGGCGGCGGCAATGAACGGCATGGCGCTGCATGGCGGGGTGCGGCCTTACGGTGGCACCTTCATGTGCTTTACCGATTACGCGCGTCCGGCGATGCGGCTGTCGGCGCTGATGGGCGTGCCGGTCGTCTATGTGATGACGCATGACAGCATCGGTCTGGGCGAGGACGGGCCGACGCACCAACCCGTTGAACACCTTGCGATTTCGCGCGCCACACCGAACACTCTGGTGATCCGGCCCGCCGATCTGGTGGAGACGGCGGAGGCGTGGGAGATCGCGCTGAGCGAGGACAAGCGGCCGACCGTGCTGGCCTTGAGCCGGCAGAACCTGCCTGCGGTGCGCAAGGTGCACAGCAATGCGAACATGGTGGCGAAGGGCGGTTACGTTCTGGCCGAAGCCACGGGCAAGCGGCAGGTGATCCTGATGGCGACCGGGTCCGAGGTGGAAATCGCGCTGAAAGCCCGCGACGCGCTGGAGGCCGAAGGGATTGGCACGCGCGTCGTGTCGATGCCCTGCATGGAGCTGTTTGCAGCGCAGGACGAGGCGTGGCGCAAGCGCGTGCTGCCCGCAGGCCCGGTGCGGATTGCGGTCGAGGCGGGTGTGCGGCAAGGCTGGGATCGCTGGCTGCTGGGCGAGCGTGGCCGCGAGGCGAAGGCCGATTTCGTCGGCATGTCGACGTTTGGTGCCTCGGCCCCGATGGAGCGGCTTTACAAGGAGTTCGGCATCACCGCCGACGCCGTCGTGGCCAAGGCGAAGGCGCTGATCTGACGAAAGGCGCGCGGTGCGTGGCTGGCTGACCGGCTTTGGCCCCGCGATGGGCGGCGCAGCCGGTTGACCTGATGCGCGCGGGCGGCGGGGCGCTGGCAGGGCTGTTGGCGGCGGCGGCGGTTTTGCATGTGGCCGGGAATGGCGCGGCGCTGATCGCCCGGTTCGGGGCAAGTTCGGTGTTGCTTCATGCGGTGCCGAACAGCGCGTTGGTGCAGCCCTCGTCGGCGGTTGCGGGCACTACCCTGTCAGCGATTGTCGCGGTTCCGGTGGCGCTGGTGGTGCCGCAGGGCGTGTGGCTGGCGCCGGTTGCGGTGGCGCCGGAGGCCGGTCTGATCGAGGTGGCGGGGCTGTTTCGGACGCATGAGTTCCCCTGGATCCCGGTGGTGCGGGCGGGTGGGGTGCTGGCGGGGGTGATCTTGCAGATCGACCTGATTCCGCAGGGCGGGGGCCGAGGCCTTGCACGCACCGGGGCTTTGCGCGGCTGGTGCGGCGCGGACGGCAGCGGCAGACGGCGGCGGATATCATGCAGGGGCGATGCCGCGTGCCACGCCTGCGACGCCGGCGGGCGCGCTGTTGCCGTTGATGGCAGACGGCGGGGCAGAGGCGGTGCCGGTGGTGGTTGACGGGCGGGGCGCATCGTGGGGATCGTGACGCGCAGCGACCTGGTCTCGGCGCTGGCGCACCGTTTGGCCGGGACGGTCCGGGACCAAGTGGCCCAGGGGCTAGGATCGTCTTCGTCTTGGTCAACGGCGGCGTCTTCGTATCGGTCGGTCGCTTCCATCTCGGCCTCGGCGTCGAGGTCGGTCGGGTCGGGCATACCGTCGTCGTTCGGATTGTCGTTCTCGGGGCCGTCATCGGCGCCCGGTGCGCTGGAGGTGATGTCGGCATCGGCGAGGGCCGCTTCGGGCAGGTCTTCGTCGGGCAGGTCTTGTTCGGGCAGGTCTTCGTCGGGCAGGACACCGCCGGTTTCGGACGCGTCGCCGTCCGACAGGCGGATCTTGCCATCGTCGGTCAGGCCGGGGGGATGGTCGGGGTAGGTCCGTTCTTCGCCCTGATCGACGAGGGTTGGAAATTCACCGAGATTGCGTTGCAGCGAGGCCTCTTCGATCTGCGGTTCGGCGGCCTGTTCGGGATCGAGCGTCGGGATATCGACCGCTTCGATGGCGACAAGGTCGCGTGCCTGATCGAGATAGCGGTCACGCCCGCCTTCAGGACGCCCGGCGGTTTCCCACAGGGGATCGGCGCGGGCGTGCCCAGGGTGTTCCCAAGCGTTGAAATCTTGGCGGTTCATCGCGGACCCCCGTGGTCGTCAGCGGCTCAATGCGCTGGGCAAACGGGGTTCCGTCAGTGCGCGGCAGACTTCTTGCCGCTGACGGCGGCGATCAGCGGGCCGATGATCCGGGTTGCGACCGGGATCAGAAGGGTGCCGAGGATGAGGCCGAACACGCCGTCAAGCGCGGCGGTGACGACCCATTCTATCGCGCCCTGGGCGGTGCCAGCCGCGGCGGAGGCCAGTTCGGCGATGTGGTGGATCGTCGCGTAAGGCCAGGCCCAGAGATGCGTGACCTCAAGCCCGTGGATCACGATGTTGCCGCCGACCCACAGCATCGCCGCCGTGCCGACGGTGGACAGGAAGGCCATCAGCTTCGGCATCGCGAGCACGAGGCCACGGCCAAGCGCCCTGCCCCCGCTGGTGCGCCCGGTAGCGGCCAGGTGGAGGCCCACGTCGTCCATCTTCACGATAAGGGCCACGGCGCCATAGACGACGACGGTGATGAAGATGCCAACCACGGCGAGGGTGATCGCCTGCATCCAGAAGCTGGGGCTTTCGATGGTGGCCAGCGCGATGGTCATGATTTCAGCCGACAGGATGAAATCGGTCTTGATCGCCCCGGCAACCTTTTCTTCTTCCAGATGGGCGGGATCGCGGGTGTCGAAATCCTGTTCGACGCCCGCCTCGCTGTGCGGGGCCAGCGCGTGGAACACCTTTTCGGCGCCCTCGAAGCAAAGGTAGGCACCGCCGAGCATCAGGAGCGGCGTGATCAGCGCCGGGGCGAAATGGTCAAGCGCCAGAAGGCCCGGAAGAAGGAACACGAGCTTGTTCTTCATCGAGCCAAGGGCGATGCGCCAGATGATCGGCAGTTCGCGGTCGGCAGAAAAGCCCTGGACGTATTTCGGCGTCACGGCCGCGTCGTCGATCACCACGCCGGCGGCCTTGGCCCCGGCCTTGGTGGCGGCGGCGGCGATATCGTCCACCGATGCGGCAGCCACCTTGGCGATTGCGGCCACATCGTCAAGAAGGGCGAGAAGTCCGCTCATGCTGGTCTCCGGTGTTGCTTCTTTCACTTAGCGCGGGACAGCGCGCGAGGCAAACCGGCATGAGAAAAACCAGCGCGAGACGGGCCTTCACTCCCGCTTCAGATTTGCCGTATAGAACGGGGGCCGGATTTCGGGACGCGACCTTGACAAACACCATCGCGCTATATCTTGGGGCGGCCCTGGCCCTGGCCATCGGAGCGGACATCCTGATCAATGACGGGGTCGGCCTGATGTTCCTGGTACGCAAGTTCCTTGATCTGGTCGAATGGGTGGTGTTTTGGCGCTGACCCCGGCAGAGTAAGGTTGTAATCGGCGGGCATCTGGCGATGTTACCGCTATCAGGCGACACTGAGTCGCATCCGGTTGGAGGAAATGTCATGACCGTCAAAGTCGCCATCAATGGCTTCGGCCGCATCGGCCGCAACGTGCTGCGTGCGATCGTCGAATCTGGCCGCACCGATATCGAGGTGGTGGCAATCAACGATCTTGGCCCGGTCGAGACGAACGCCCACCTGTTGCGCTACGATTCGGTGCATGGCCGGTTTCCGGCGACGGTGACAACCGGGGCCGACTGGATCGACGTGGGTCGCGGACACATGCTGGTGACCGCGATCAAGAACCCGGCGGAACTGCCGTGGGGCCATGTCGACATCGTGATGGAATGCACCGGCATCTTCACCTCGAAGGAAAAGTGCCAGGCGCATCTGGAGAACGGGTCGAAGCGGGTGCTGATCAGCGCGCCCGGTGACGGGGCCGACAAGACCATCGTCTACGGCGTGAACCATGACACGCTGACCTCGGCCGATATCGTGGTGTCGAACGCATCCTGCACGACGAACTGCCTTGTGCCGGTGGCCAAGGTGCTGAACGAAGCGATCGGGATCGAAAGGGGGATGATGACCACCATCCACTCCTACACCGGGGATCAGCCGACGCTGGATACGATGCACAAGGACCTGTACCGCGCCCGTGCGGCGGCGCTGTCGATGATCCCCACCTCGACCGGGGCAGCGAAGGCGGTGGGGCTGGTCCTGCCGGAGCTGAAGGGGAAGATGGACGGGATCTCGATCCGGGTGCCGACGCCGAACGTGTCGGTCGTGGACCTGAAGTTCATCGCCAAGCGCGCGACCACGGTCGAGGAAGTGAACGGAGCCATCAAGGCGGCAGCGGACGGTCGGCTGAAGGGCGTCCTTGGCTATACCAATGAAAAGCTGGTGTCTTCGGACTTCAACCATGACCCACATTCGTCGGTGTTCCACATGGACCAGACCAAGGTGATGGACGGCACCTTCGTGTCGATCCTGTCGTGGTACGACAACGAATGGGGTTTCTCGAACCGCATGGCCGATACGGCCGTGGCGATGGGCAAGCTGATCTGAGCCTGTCCTGAGGGCAGGTATTGAGGGGGGGGGCAGCCTGCGGGCTGCCCCTTCGTTTTTGCGCAAGCCATGCACTCAGCGCATAGCCGCACCGCAGCATCGGGCGTTGTTGGCGGTAACAGACGGGCCTATTTCAGGGCCACGCCGAGAGAAAAAGCAGACCTCGGCGAGATGAAAAGGAAAGACGAAGATGATTACCGCTTTTGACATGCTGAAAACCGCCGCCCGCAATTACGCGCTGTATCGGCAGACCCGTGACGAGATTGCCAACATGCCGCTGGATGTGGCGCTGGATCTTGGCATCTACCGGGGCGACGCCGAGCGTATCGCCCGCGAAGCCGTCTACGGCAAAGCCGCCTGAGGCCGGGCTGACAGAACGACGAAACGGGGGGCCTTGCGGCCCCCTTTTGGTTTTCGCGGTGACTTTGACCGCAAGCGGCCTAGGTTTGGCTGGTAACAGTCGAGCAGGGGGCCATGCGACATGACTCGTCTTATCTGTGCGGTGAGTGCGCTTGGATTGGCGCAAGCCGCGACAGCGGAAACCGTCTACAGCCGCATTCCGACGCAATACATCGCCGCCCTTGGCGACCCCACCGCAACCTCGGGCAGCGGAGCGGAAACCTGGGGGCTTTGGGCTGTGGACCCGGGCCCGCGCGGGGTTCGGTTGACGGGGTATGAGGCGTTGAAGGCGGCCGTGGGCAAGGCGCCGGCGGGCTGGACGTTCGACGAGAGCGGCTGGTGGCTGGAAGAGCACGGGCTGATCATGGAGCCGCCGCGGTTCCCGGTGCCTGCCGGACGCTATGTGGTGACGGGCGACCGGGAGGTGACGGCGGTTCTGACCATCGACGCGCCCGATGCCTCAGGGGCGCAGGCCTGGGCGCTGGACGGGGGTGCCACGATTTATGGCGTGACGCATCTGCGCTGCCGGGCGGCGAAGTATGAGGCGGCAGCGGGGCAATCCTGTTCGCCGGAGGCTGCGAATGTCGCCAATTTTCCGGTGCCGCCGGGGGCTGCGATGCCTGCGGTTTCGGGCTGCGTGCAGCAGGATTATCAGGTGCTGATCGTGATCGGGATGGCGGCTGAGGGCTAAGCACTTGGGGGCTGACGGTCAGCCGAACTTGCGCTTCAGCGCGGCGGCGACGGGTGGTGTGACGAACTTCGACACATCACCCCCAAGCCGTGCGATTTCCTTCACCAGTTTCGACGCGATGGCCTGACGGCGGGCATCGGCCATCATGAACACCGTCTCGATCGAAGCGTCGAGCGCGCGGTTCATCCCGACCATCTGGAATTCGTATTCGAAATCGGCCACCGCGCGCAGGCCGCGCAGGATGATCGAGGCGCCAACATCGCGGGCGCAGTCGATCAGCAGGTTTTCGAACGGATGCACCACGATCTCGCCGCCGGTCCTGGCGGTGATGGCTTCACATTCGGCCTGGATCATCGCCACGCGTTCTTCCAGCGAAAACAGCGGCCCCTTGTCACGGTTGATGGCAACGCCGATCACCAGCCGATCCACCAGCGCCATGCCGCGCTGGATGATGTCGACATGGCCAAGGGTCACCGGATCGAAGGTGCCGGGATAAAGTCCGATGCGCATGATGCCGCCCCCTTGCTGCCCTTGCACGCAACAAGATTGCGCGATCCGGTGCAAGAGGCAAAAGCGAGGGCTCAGAAGCCCTTGATCATGCCTTCCAGCGCGTCCTTTTCGGCTGCAAGGTCCATCAGGCGGGCCTTGACCACGTCGCCGATGGAAATCAGGCCGACCATCTGATCACCCTCCATCACCGGCATGTGGCGAAAGCGGCCGTCGGTCATGCGTTGCAGCACATCATCGGTGCGGTCAGTGCGGGTGCAGGAGACAAGCTTGGCTGTCATCAGCGCTTCGACCGGATCGGACAGGCAGGCAGGCCCGCGCCGGCCAAGTTCGCGCACGATGTCACGTTCCGACAGGATGCCCGAAACCCGCTTGCCATCGGGCGACACGATCACCGCACCGATGCGGCGCGACGACAGAAGCTCTGCCGTCTTGGCGACGGAGGTGCCGGGCGGCACCGTCACGACCCCGTCGTCGCCCTTTGATTTGAGGATCTGTTGCACAAGCATGGACGCCTCCTCTGACTTTGGAGGGCAAGGGTCCGCTTGACGGCGGATTCTGTCAAGGGATGGTTTGGGCGGGGGACGCAGCCTCGAGCCGGGCCATTTCGGCGCGGACCTCGCGGGTCAGAAGATCGGCAAAGCGGTTCAACCGCAGCACCCGCCCGTCACCTTCGTGGCGAATGAGCCAGAACGCGCGGGTGAGGTGGATGCGGGTGGGGATGATGCGGGCAAGCTCGGGCGCGGCGGGAAGCGCGAAGTCATGCACGATGCCGACCCCTGCCCCGTGGCGCAGCCAGTTCAGTTGCACCGAGACGGAATTCGAGGTGAGGGTGGCGGGCCCTGCCCCGATTTCGGTCAGGTAATCCAGTTCCTTGTCGAAGATCATGTCGGGGATGTAGCCGACGAATCGGTGGTGTTTCAGGTCTTCCGGCCCGGTGATCGGCGGGGCGCTGGCCAGGTAATCACGGCTGGCGGCGAGGTGCAGGTGGTAGTCGGTCAGCTTCTGCACGGTCAGACGGCCGGCTTCGGGGCGCGAGACGGCAATGGCCATGTCGGCCTCGCGCTTCGAGAGGTTGAAGACGCGGGGGAGTGCCACGATCTGCACCTCGAGCCCGGGATTGGCGTCGCAGATCCGGGCGAGGACTTGCGGCAGGAGGTAGTTGGCGCAGCCGTCGGGCGCGCCAAGGCGAATCTGGCCGGTCAGCCCTTCGGGGCCGGAGAGCGCCTCGCCTGCGCGGTCGAGCGCAACCTCGGCGGCCTCGGCGTGGGGAAGAAGGCGAGTGCCTTCCTCGGTCAGGGCGTAGCCTTGCGGCGATTTGGCGAACAGGCGGGCCGCGATCTGGCTTTCGAGGCGCGCGATACGTCGGCCGACGGTGGCCGGGTCGATCTTCAGCCGCTTGCCGGCGGCAGAGAGGCTTTCGGTGCGCGCAACGGCAAGGAAGATGCGCAGGTCGTCCCAGTCCATCGGATGCCTTTGCATTCTTGCAAAACCTTTTTGAAATCTTGCCTCTGTTTCTGGCATTTCCGCAAGGCTATTGTGCGGACAACCAAGGGAGAAGTGCGATGAGAGAGATCGGTCACTGGATCAACGGGCGCGAAGTCAAAGGCACCTCGGGGCGCTTTGCCGATGTGTTCAACCCGGCCACCGGCGAAGTGCAGGCGCGGGTTGCTCTGGCGTCGAAGGCCGAGCTTGACGCGGCGGCGGCGGATGCGGCCAAGGCGCAGGTGAAGTGGGGCGCCACGAACCCTCAGCGCCGGGCGCGGGTGATGATGGAATTCGTGCGCCTGTTGAACCGCGACATGCAGGTGCTGGCGGAAACGCTGTCGTCGGAACACGGCAAGACCGTGCCGGACGCCAAGGGCGACATCCAGCGCGGGCTTGAGGTGATGGAGTTCTGCATCGGCGCGCCGCAGATGCTGAAAGGCGAGTTCACCGACAGCGCCGGCCCCGGAATCGACATGTACTCCATGCGCCAACCCCTTGGTGTTGCAGCAGGAATCACGCCGTTCAACTTTCCGGCGATGATCCCCTTGTGGAAGATGGGCCCGGCGCTGGCCTGCGGCAACGCCTTTATCCTGAAACCGTCGGAGCGCGACCCGTCGGTGCCGATGATGCTGGCGGCCCTGATGCAGGAGGCTGGCCTGCCCGACGGCGTGTTGCAGGTGGTGAACGGCGACAAGGAGTCTGTCGATGCCATTCTGGACAACCCGGTGATCGCGGGGATCGGCTTTGTCGGCTCGACCCCGATCGCGGAATACATCTACGGGCGCGGCTGTTCCAACGGCAAGCGGGTGCAGTGTTTTGGCGGCGCCAAAAACCACATGATCATCATGCCGGACGCCGACCTTGACCAGGCGGCGGATGCGTTGGTGGGCGCGGGCTACGGTGCTGCGGGCGAACGCTGCATGGCGATTTCCGTGGCAGTTCCGGTGGGCGATGCAACGGCGGATGCGCTGATCGCCAAGCTGATCCCGCGGATCGAGAAGTTGAAGGTCGGCCCCTATACCGCTGGAAACGATGTGGATTATGGCCCGGTCGTCACGGCGGCGGCCAAGGCCAACATCCTGCGGCTGGTGGAATCGGGTGTGGCGCAGGGCGCCAAGCTGGTGGTCGATGGGCGTGGCTTCAAGCTGCAGGGCTACGAGGATGGCTTCTTCGTCGGGCCGCACCTTTTCGACCATGTGACGACCGACATGGACATCTACCGCAAGGAGATTTTCGGGCCGGTTCTGTCGACCGTTCGCGCCAAGACCTATGAAGAGGCCCTTGGCTACGCGATGGACCACGAATACGGCAACGGCACCGCGATCTTCACCCGCGATGGTGACACGGCGCGCGATTTTGCGAACCGGGTGAACGTGGGGATGATCGGGATCAACGTGCCGATCCCGGTGCCGCTGGCCTACCACACCTTCGGCGGCTGGAAGAAATCGGCCTTCGGTGACCTGAACCAGCATGGGCCGGACGCCTTCCGGTTCTACACCCGGACCAAGACGATCACCTCGCGCTGGCCCTCCGGGATCAAGGAAGGCGCGAGCCTGAACTTCAAGCAGATGGATTGATGATCTATGGGCGGCGGCGGGCTGGCAGATCTTGTCAGCGCGCTGCCGCCCGGACGATCCAGATCAAGGCGCTGTCCTGCGGACCTGCTACGGTTTCTTGGTCCGGTGGTGGCCGGCCAATGGGAGAGCGATGATGTTCACGACGAATGAAGGCACGGTTGACCGTGTGGTGCGGGTGGCGGTCGGGCTGGCGCTGCTCGTCTGGTTCTATGTCGAGCAGGGTCAGGGCTTCTGGCATTACGCCAAGCTGATCGGTATTGTGCCGATCCTGACCGGGCTTGTCGGATGGTGCCCGCTTTACACCGTTCTGGGCGTGTCCACCTGCCCGATCAAGAAGGCCTGAGGCGGCAAGCCGCCGAGACGGGCGGCACGGCTGGAACGCGGCGCGCAGGTGCGGCATTTGTCAGGCACCCAGTTGGAGGCCACCATGCAGACGCTACGCATCATCCTAGCCACCGCGCTTGCGCTTTCGCTGACGCCGGCGTTCGCGGACGGAAAGTCCGGGCATTGCCCACCCGGACTGGCCAAGAAGGACGTGCCGTGCGTGCCGCCCGGTCAGGCGAAGAAGCGCGCTGCCTGGCATGAGGGCGATGTTGTCAACCGTGATGACATCCGCCACGTGATCCGCTACCCGGACCGCTACGAACTGCCACCCCTGAGGGCAGGCGAAGAATACGTCGTGATCGGCAACCGCATCGTGAAGGTCGACAGCCAGACCGGCCGCATCCTGACGCTGTACCGGGCGCTGGATAGTCTGCTCGACTGACTATTCCGCCGCCACCCGGCGCGGTTTCAGCATGTCTTTCAGGTAGCGCCCGGTATGACTGGCCGCGACCTTGGCGATATCTTCCGGCGTGCCGGTCGCCACGATCTCACCCCCGCCATCGCCGCCTTCGGGGCCGATGTCGATCACCCAGTCGGCGGTCTTCACCACGTCGAGGTTGTGTTCGATGACGACAACGGTGTTTCCCTGATCGACAAGGGAATGAAGCACTTCGAGAAGTTTCCTCACGTCCTCGAAGTGCAGGCCGGTGGTCGGTTCATCAAGGATATAGAGCGTTCGGCCCGTGGCGCGGCGGCTGAGTTCCTTGCTGAGCTTCACCCGTTGCGCCTCGCCGCCTGACAGCGTGGTCGCCCGCTGGCCGACCTTGATGTAGCCAAGGCCCACTTCGCACAGCGCATCCATCTTTTCGCGGATCGCGGGGACGGCCTGGAAAAACTCGCGGGCGTCTTCGCATGTCAGATCAAGAACATCGGCTATGCTTTTGTTCTTGAACTTCACTTCCAGCGTTTCGCGGTTGTAGCGCTGGCCCTTGCAGGTTTCGCAGGTCACGTAAACGTCGGGCAGGAAGTTCATCTCGATCTTCAGCACGCCGTCGCCTTGGCACGCCTCGCAGCGGCCGCCCTTGACGTTGAAGCTGAAGCGGCCGGGCTGGTAGCCGCGGGCCTTGGACTCGGGCAGGCCGGCGAACCAGTCGCGGATCGGGGTGAAGGCGCCGGTATAGGTGGCGGGGTTCGAGCGGGGCGTGCGGCCGATGGCGCGCTGGTCGATGTCGATCACCTTGTCGAGGTGTTCAAAGCCCTTGATCGTCTCGCAGGGAGCCGGGGTTTCATGAGCACCGTTCAAGCGGCTGGCGGCGGTCTTGAACAGGGTTTCGATGGTCAGCGTGGATTTGCCGCCACCGGAGACACCGGTGACGCAGACAAACTTGCCCAGCGGAAAATCTGCGGTGACGTTCTTGAGGTTGTTGCCGCAAGCCCCTACAACGGTTAGCTTTTTACCGTTCCCCTTGCGCCGGACCTTCGGCACCGAAATCTCGCGCGCGCCGGACAGATACTGGCCGGTCAGGCTGGCCGGATCGGCGGCAACCTGATCAGGCGTGCCGTGGCTGACCACCCGCCCGCCATGCACCCCCGCCCCCGGCCCCATGTCGAAGACATAATCCGCCTCGCGGATCGCGTCTTCGTCATGCTCGACGACGAGGACGGTGTTGCCGGTGTCGCGCAAGCGTTTGAGGGTGGTCAGCAGGCGGTCATTGTCGCGCTGGTGAAGGCCGATCGAGGGTTCGTCGAGCACATAAAGCACGCCGGTCAAGCCAGAGCCGATCTGGCTGGCAAGGCGGATGCGCTGCGACTCGCCGCCCGACAGGGTGCCGGCATTGCGGCTCATCGTCAGATAGTTGAGGCCGACATTCACAAGGAATCCAAGACGTTCGCGGATTTCCTTGAGAATGGCACGGGCGATTTCATTCTTTTGCTGGCCGAGCGTATCGGGGACCGTGCCGATCCATTCGAACGCCTCGGTGATCGACATGCGGACCACCTGGCCGATGTGGACACCGGCAATCTTGACCGCCAGCGCCTCGGGCTTCAGGCGGTAGCCGCCGCAGGCCCCGCAGGCGCGGTTGTTCTGGAACCGCTCCATCTCTTCGCGGCTCCAGGCGCTGTCCGTTTCGCGGTAGCGGCGTTCCATGTTCGGGATGACGCCTTCGAAGATGCGCTTCACCTGATAGACGCGACCGCCCTCGTCGTAGCGGAACTGGATTTCCTCGCCGCCGGAACCGCGCAGGAACACCTCTTTCACCACATCCGAAAGATCCTTCCACTTGGTCTTCTTGTCAAAGCCGTAGTGGATGGCAAGCGCCTCGATGGTCTGGGTGAAATAGGGGGATTTCGATTTCGACCAGGGCGCGATGGCGCCTTGCAGCAGGGTCAGGTTCTGGTCGGGCACCACGAGGCGGTCGTCGAAGAACAGCTCCATCCCGAGGCCGTCGCAGACCGGGCAGGCGCCGAACGGCGCGTTGAAGGAAAACAGGCGCGGCTCGATCTCGGCGATGGTGAAGCCGGACACCGGGCAGGCGAATTTCTCGGAATAGGTGATGCGCTGCGGCTCGTCGCCGCTGTCGGCAAGCTCGATCACGGCGATGCCGTCGGCCAGGTTCAGGGCGGTGCGGAAGCTGTCGGCAAGGCGGGTTTCGATGCCCTCCTTCACCACGATCCGGTCAACCACCACGTCGATGTTGTGGCGGAACTTCTTGTCAAGCGTTGGCGGATCCTCCAGCTCGTGGAACGCGCCGTTGACCTTGACGCGCTGGAAGCCCTGCTTGCGAAGGTCGAGAAATTCCTTCTTATACTCACCCTTCCGGTCGCGGATGATCGGGGCGAGCAGATAGGCGCGGGTGCCTTCGGCCATCGCCATCACGGCATCAACCATGTCCTGCACCTGCATCGCGGTGATCGGCAGGCCGGTCGCGGGGCTGTAGGGCGTGCCGACCCGGGCGAAGAGGAGGCGAAGATAGTCGTAAATCTCGGTCACCGTGCCGACAGTGGAGCGCGGGTTCTTCGACGTGGTCTTCTGTTCGATGGAAATCGCAGGCGACAGGCCCGAGATATGGTCGACATCAGGTTTGCCCATCATGTCAAGGAATTGCCGGGCGTAGGCCGAGAGCGATTCGACATAGCGGCGCTGGCCTTCGGCATAGATCGTGTCGAAGGCGAGTGAGGACTTGCCCGAGCCTGAGAGGCCGGTGATCACGACCAACTGGTCGCGCGGGATCGAAACGTCGACGCCCTTGAGGTTATGTTCCCGCGCGCCGCGCACCTCGATGAACTTCTGTTCAGCCATGATCTACCCCGGTTGCAGCTGCAAGACATAGGGCGGATTGGATGAGTCTCCAACCGGAAAAAGTGAACGAAGTGTGAACTGGGCACCCCGATCTGTTGCCTTGCACGCAACGGTCAAACTACCGCCACAGTCGGGGCAGATAAATCTCGCCAGGGGCTTGGGCACCCAAGGCCTGCGCAACGCACAGGGGGCGTGGTGTTTGGCGTGACATTGGCCGATATCGGCACGGGTCTGGGCTGGTTTGCGGGGGTCAACTCCCTTTTCATCGCTGCGGCGATGACCTTCGTGCTGGTCGTCATTTTCGGCAAGACCCGCGAGATCAACCGCCACGCGATCGAGAACACCTCGGCCAGCATCGTGCTTTACGTGGTCAACATCGCCATCGGGCTGATGTTCAGCCACGAGATCTTTGGTTTTGCCCGCAAGGCTTATGCGCTGCTGGGAATCCCCAGTCTGCCCCAGGATTTCTGGGCCGGCACTCCCGTTGTGCTGACCTTTGTTCTGGTGATCGTGGTCAAGGATTTCTGCGACTATGTCATCCACCGCGTGATGCACACAACGTGGGGCTGGCCCAGCCATGCAGCCCACCACTCCGACACCCACGTCAACGCCTTCAGTGCATTCCGGGTGCATTACCTTGAAATCGTGCTGATGCAGGTGAATTACATGCTGTTGCTGAGCTGGTTGCAGTTGCCGCATCTTTATCCGGCACTGGTGACGCTGGTTCTGGCGCACAACATGTATGTCCATATGGATCTGCCCTATACGCACGGCCCGCTGAAATACCTGATCGCGTCGCCGGTGTTTCATCGCTGGCACCACGCCGACGCGCCCGAAGTGCATGGCAAGAACCTTGCCAACATCATGCCGATCTATGACCTGATCTTTGGCACCTACCATGTGCCGCGGCCTTGCGATGCGCCGATGGGCGCGATGGAAAACGGGATCGAGGACAAGAATCCGCTGCTGATTCTGATCTATCCGTTCCAGCAATGGGCACGGATGCTGCGGGCCATCGCGGACAAGCCGGTGCGCCGGATCGAACCGGGCGAATAGTCAGCCAACGCGCGCGCGACGCCGGGACTGCAACTGGTGCACGTAAATACCCGCGAGACAGAGAAGGCAGGCCGCTGCGGTCAACCCCGGCGGGCCGGACGCGGCCAACAGGGCGGCGAGCACCGGGGTGCCGGTGGTGGTGCCCAGATTGCCCAGTTGTGCAACCGCCCCGGCGGCGCGGGCGCGGCCCTCGGGCGTGGCGTTCAACTCGGGGATTGACGCAAAGCTGGCGCCTTGCACGATGCCAAGCGCTGCCGAAAGCCAGAACCCGGCCAGAACCATCCCTGCCCCATGGCCCCAGAATCCCCAGAGGAGAAGGAAGCCGGGGATCGCGGCGGCATAGCCGTATTGCACGAGACGGACGGCCGAGACGCGCCGCAAGAGCCGCACGCCAAGGGTGAGCGACACCACGATGGAGGCAATCGGCATCCCGGCAGCGATCAACGCGCGATGGGTGACGGGCGTTTCCGGCGGGAGGAGCGTGAGGATCGCGACGTAAAGGAAGGTGTAACAGCAAAATCCCATCGCCGGGGCGGCAAGGCGGGGAGAGGCGTAGATTTCGACGTGCTGGCCGAGGAGATTGGCCATCGGCGCCGGAGCAGCCTTCGGATCGGGCGGCAGCGTGACGGCAAGCAGCGCCGCCAGCGCGGCCATGAACCCGGCGTGGCCGAGGAAGAGACCGACGGGCGTGACGAGCGGCCCGATCAGGGCGAGAATGGCGTAAGTGACGCCAAAGAACGAGGACCAGAGGGTCATGGCAAGCGGGCGCTTCGCCTCGGGCGCGAGGGCCGCGATCATGGTGGGGCCGACGACGACGATGGCAAGATGCGAGGCACCCTCGATGATGCGGGAGGCGAGCATCAGGGGATAGGCGGGAAACAGGGATTGCAGCGCCGACATGGCGGCCCCGGCAACCAGCGCCGTGACGATGGCGCGGCGCGGGCCGACGCGGGCGACGAGAAGGCCGGCGGTGGTGCCGAAGATCAGGCCGACCATGCCGACGATCGAGACGACGAGGCCGAGTGCAACCTCGCCGTGGCCGCCGTAGGTGCTGCGCAGGGGCTCGTAAAGGATCGATATCTTGCCAAACTGGGCGGCGGCACCAAGCCCGGCGCACCAGAGCAGAAGGACGAGAAGCATGGGCGGAACGGGGCGCATCGGCGATTGGTAGCTGCGCCGCGCGGGATGCGCCAGTGACCATGTGGAGCGGCGGCCACGGCCGCCGCACAGCTTTCAGGTCGCTGGCGCGGCCCCGGGGGGCCGCTTGGCTCCCGCTCTGCGGGGGATATTTGGCGAGGGGGAAGGCGTCAGATGTGCAGCGCGCGACCGTAGGCGTCGAGCACGGATTCGTGCATCATTTCGCTTAAGGTCGGGTGCGGGAAAACGGTGTTCATCAGGTCTTCCTCGGTTGTCTCGAGGGTGCGGCCGATGACGTAGCCCTGGATCAGTTCGGTCACTTCGGCACCGACCATGTGGGCACCCAGCAACTCTCCGGTCTTGGCATCGAAGATCGTCTTGATCATGCCTTCCGCCTCGCCAAGGGCGATGGCCTTGCCGTTGCCGATGAAGGGGAAGCGGCCAACCTTGATGTCGTAGCCGGCCTCTTTCGCGCGGGTCTCGGTATAGCCGACCGAGGCGATCTGCGGATGACAGTAGGTGCAGCCGGCGATGGAATTCGGTTTGATCGGGTGCGGGTGCTTGCCGGCGATCAGTTCGGCCACCATGACGCCCTCGTGGCTGGCTTTGTGGGCAAGCCATGGCGCGCCTGCGATGTCGCCGATGGCGTAGAGGCCATCGACGCCGGTGCGGCAGAATTCATCGGTGACGACATGGGTCCGGTCGATCTTGACGCCCAAGGCTTCGAGCCCGAGATTTTCGACGTTGCCGACGATTCCCACGGCGGAAATCACGGTGTCGAAGTCGTGGGTTTCGATCTTGCCGCCGATTTCGACATGGGCGGTCACACCCTGCCCCGGCTTGCGGTCAAGTTTCTTGACGCTGGCCTTTTCAAGGATCTTCATGCCCTGCTTGATGAAGGATTTCTTCGCGAAGGCGGCGATTTCGGCGTCTTCGACGGGCAGGATGCGGTCCATCACCTCGACCACGGTGGTGTCGGAGCCGAGGGTGTTGAAGAACGAGGCGAACTCGATGCCGATGGCGCCCGAGCCGATGACGAGAAGTTTTTTCGGCATCCGGCTGGCGACGAGGGCGTGGCGATAGGACCAGACCAGATCGCCGTCCGCCTCCAACCCCGGCAGTTCGCGGGCGCGCGCGCCGGTGGCGAGGATGATGGATTTCGCGGTCAGGGTTTCGGTGGCCTTGTCGGTTTTCACCTCGACCATGCCTTTGGCGGGCAGCGTGGCCACACCCATGAACACGGTGACCTTGTGCTTTTTCATCAGGTGGCCGATGCCGCCGGAAAGCTGCTTTGCCACCCCGCGCGAGCGAGCGACGACGGCGGGAAGGTCATAGCTGACGCCGGTGGCGGAAAGACCGAATTCCTTGGCGCGGTGCATCAGATGGTAAACCTCGGCCGCGCGCAGCATCGCCTTTGTGGGGATGCAGCCCCAGTTGAGGCAGATACCGCCGAGGTTTTCGCGTTCGATGATGGCGACCTTGAGGCCAAGCTGGCTGGCACGGATGGCGGCGACATAGCCCCCCGGCCCTGCGCCGATCACGATCACGTCAAAGCCCTGGGCTGCCATCTTTCCCTCCTCAGAAAAAGTAGTTTGCCATTAAACTATTTCATTTCACCAAGCAACAAAGGACGCGCTGCGGCCCTATGCGCCGGGCGCATGGCTGCGAAGCTGGGTGACGATGGCCGTGTAGCCGCCGGCGTCGAGGTAGGACTGCTCTTCGGGCGAGCTGGTGCGACCGAGGGCGGTGTTGCGCGTGGGAAAGCGTCCGTAGCGGCGGATGATTTCCTGATGCGCCCGGGCGTGCAGCGCCATTTCGGGATCGGACGCCAGACGGTCAGTCAGGTATCGCACCGCCAGGGTCTGGTCGGCGGGATCTTCGGAATGTTCATAGGGCATGTAGAAGAACTGACGCTCCGGTTCGGGGGCGTCCAGATCCCAGCCCATCGCGACCGCCTTTTTCGCCGCCGCAAGGGCGGCCGGATCGGTGGCGAAGGCGAGGGCCGTGCCGCGGTGGATGTTGCGCGGGAACTGGTCGGTGACGATGAGGTAAGCGAGCGTGCCGACGGTGCCTTCGGTCCAATGGTCAAGTCCGCCCTCGTGCGCGGCCTGCCACAGATCGGCGAAGCGGTCCTTCACGGCAGCGTCGATTTCCGGCGTGCCGGCATACCAGCCCTGAGGGCCGATCTCGCCCAGCCAGAAATCCAGAACCTCGACGGGGTCTGACATGCGTGTTCCTCCCTCGGTCTGGCAAGACTTGCAGGGAATTGAAGGGGCCGCAACTGCCGATGTCAGGGCCGTGCGCCCTGCCCTTCGGTCAGCACAGCCTCGACCGCGAGGGGCGAGGCGCCGGGGGTCATGCCGCGGAAGGCGCCGGTGACGGTGGGGGCGGCGCGGCGGGTCATCCGCCACAGGGCGTAGGCGGTGAGGGCGATATAGAGAACGGCGATGAACAGGAAAAAGCCGCGTGGCCCGGTGGTTTCCATCAGATAACCGGTTGCGGTCGGGCCGAAGATCGCGCCGAAACCGTTCAGGAAGATCAGCCCGGCGGAGGCTGCGGCCATATCCTCGCGCGGCAGGAAGTCGTTGGTATAGGCGATGAGGAGCGCGTAGACCGGGTTGGTGATGCCACCAAGCAGGAACGCAACCGCAATCAGCGCGGTGAACGGCAAGGGCAACAGGGCCGCGATCAGCATGGTGACCGAGGCTATGGCGGAAAGCCCCATGATGACCTGCCGCCGGTCGATCCGGTCAGAGAGCCAGCCGACCGGATATTGCAGCACCAGACCGCCGACATAAAGCGCGCCGACGAAGATCGAGATGTCGCGGACCGACAGGCCCGCCTGCGCGCCCCAGACCGACGCCATGCCGAACATCGCCGAGAAGATCCCGCCGGTCAGCAACATGCCGATGCAGCCAAGCGGCGAAATGCGGAACAGCGACGCAAACGGCAAGCGGCGCGTGCTGTCGAAGGCCGGGGCGGGCGTCGGAGCCAACAGGATTGGCAGAAAGGCGAGCGACACGAGGACGGACGGGATGATGAACAGCGCAAATCCCGTCGTATCGGGCACGTTCAGCAGCACCTGGCTCGCGATGATGCCCAGCATCTGCACGATCATGTAGGCCGACAGCGCCTGACCGCGCGTCTCGTTCGTGGCGGTGTTGTTGATCCAGCTTTCGGCGGTGATGTAGATGCCGGAAAAGCAAAAGCCCGCCAGCACACGCAGCGCGGTCCACACCACCCAGTCGGGAAACACCGGGTAGATCACCAGGATCGCCGAGATGAGCGAGCCGAGGGCCGCGAACACGCGCACATGGCCCACACGGCGGATCATCTTCGGTGCCGCCCAGGACCCGAACAGGAAACCGACGAAATAGGCCGCCATGACGTAGGATAGCTGGTAGGTCGTGAAGCCCTCGACATTGCCGCGGATGCCAAGAAGCGTGCCCTGGATGCCGTTGCCGACCATCAGCAGCATCACCCCCATCAGCAGCGGCCAGGAATGGGTCAGGACCTTGAGCATCGGTGGACTTTCGTCAGAGCGGAACGGGGAAGCGCAGGACAGCAGCGCAACTCAGGGCGACAGTGTGAGGCCCGCGCGGCGTTTTGGCAACGCAGCGGGCCGTATCACCGGCGTGACACCGGGACCGGACGCGGCCGATGCCCGGGCGGGCGGGATCAGCCAGCGGCCGGGTCATCCGTTATCCTCTGGCCCGGGGATCAGGAGCGAACTGTCACCGTAGGAAAAGAAACGATACCCCGTGGCTATGGCATGGGCATAGATCCGGTCGATGGTGTGCTTGCCCATCAGGGCCGAGACCAGCATCATCAGCGTCGATTTCGGCAGGTGGAAGTTGGTCATCAGCGCGTCGGTGATGCGGAAGCGGTAGCCGGGATAGATGAAGATGTCGGTCGGGCCTTCCCAGGGGTGCAGGGTGCCGGTCGCGTCGGCAGCGCTTTCGATCAGGCGCAGCGCGGTGGTGCCAACCGGGATGATGCGGCCGCCCGCCTGTTTCGTGGCATTGATCTCGGCGGCGGCGGTGGCAGTTACCTGGCCCCATTCGGCGTGCATCTTGTGGGTCGTCACGTCATCGACCTTGACCGGAAGGAAGGTGCCCGCGCCGACGTGCAGCGTTACCTCGGTAAAGGTCACGCCTTTTGCGGCAAGGGTGCGCAGCAGCGGTTCGTCGAAGTGGAGCGAGGCGGTGGGGGCAGCAACGGCCCCGGCATGGCGGGCAAAGACGGTCTGATAGTCGGTGCGGTCCAGATCGTCGGCGGCGCGCTTGGCGGCGATATAGGGCGGCAGCGGCATTGCCCCGGCGGCGTTCAGCGCCACATCGAAATCATCCCCCGCAAGGTTGAAGGCAAGGATCAGGTCGGTGGCGGATCTTGCGGTGACGGTGGCGGAAAGCGTGTCGGAAAAGCGGATCACCTCGCCCTCGTTGACCTTGCGCAGGGGTTTGGCAAGTGCGCGCCAGCCGGTGGCGGTGGGGTCGAGCAGGGTGATCTCGATCTTGGCCACAGCCTCGCCCCGCGTGCGGTGGCCAAAAAGCCGCGCGGGAATGACGCGGGTGTTGTTCAAGACCAGCCGGTCGCCCGCACGGAAGATGTCGGGCAGGTCATAGACGTGGCGGTCGCTGATCCTGTCGCCTTCGGCCAGCAGCAGGCGGGCGTGGGTGCGCGGCCGCGCAGGGCGGGTGGCGATCAGGTGGTCGGGCAGGTGGAAATCAAAGTCGGACAGTTTCATCCGGCAGAATCCTCGATTTTTGGCGGCGCGGAGCGGAAGATTTCGCGGAACATGCCGGGGGTGAAGATCGACAGCGGGTTGACGGAAACCACCGGATCGTCGGCGGTTCCGGTCAGGCTGTAATTGAAGCCGAACATCCCCTCGCCCCGGCGCGAAAAGATCGCACCGATGCCGTTCACGAGGTAGATCGGCGAGATCACGCCTTGCAGCGCAAGTTCCTTGCCGGCGCTGCGATAGAGCCCGGCGAAGGAAATGCCAAGCGACGCGCCGACGGCGGAGCCTTGGGTGATTTCCACCGCGTCGGGGGTCAGGATGAAGTTCATCTCGCCGTTGTTGAAGGCCAGCCCTTCGCCGTTCAGTTGTTCCAGCAGGCCCACCACGGATATCGCGCTGAGAAGTTCGGCGAGGCCGGGCGCATCCTGCACCCGCAGGCGGCTGAAGGTGGCGCGGCCATCGTAGTGCCCGGCCGGGCCGCGCGGCACCAGCGTCATGTCCAGCGTGCCACCCCGGCCCTTGTCGAAGATGCCGGCAGCCGCCATCACGGTGCCTGCGTTGTCGGAAGTGATGCGGATCGCGGTGCCTCCGTCTGCCGGGGCGACGGCGCCGTTGACCGCGCCCTGTCCGTTGACCGACGCAGAGAACCGTCCGTTCAAGCCGCCGTCCTGACCAAAGGCACCGCGGAAATCGGTGAAGCTGATCCCGTCGGACACGACCAGGCGGTCAAGCCGCAGGGCTAGCGGGCTGCCACCGCCGGCATCCAGGCCGCCGTCGCCGCCGGGCAGCCTGCGGATATCGAGACTACCGCCGGTCACCGCGATGTCGACCGCATTCCCCCGGCCAGCGCCGGTCAGCACCACCGCGGCATCCAGCCAATCGCCCGCCTGCACCGAAGAGAACCGCGCGGTATCAAGCCCGCCGCCTTCGCGCGTGGTGATCTGGCCGGTCGCCCTGAGACCGGGCGCGGACAGGGTCATCCGGTCGACCGTCGGGCTGCGGCCCAGCGTCGCTTCAAGATCAAGGGCTGCACGGGTCTTTGCCGGCTTGGTGAACGACAGCGCGGGCAGCGACAGCGTCATCCCGGCCAGCGTGGAGGTCAGGGTCAGGCGGGGCAGTTCATCCTTGCGCAGGTCAACGTCGATGGCGGCGGGCGCTTCGCCTTTCAGCGTGCCTTGCGGCAGGTCGATGCCAAGGTCGCGCAGCGCCACGTCCGACAGGGTGACGCTGCCGTTCACCCGCGCGCGACCCTTTTGTTCAGGACCGAAGCCCTGCACATAGGTCACGTCGATCGGCAGCTTGCCAAGCGTGCCGCGGCCAGAAATCTGCAAGCCTTCGGTGTCAACCGCAACATCAACCTCGGGTGCTGCAAGAACGCGCCCCGGAACGAGGGCCGTCGAGCTGAAATTCCGCACCTTGCCCGAGACGGTGTAGGTGATTTCGGGAAAGGTGACGCGCGGCTTCAGCGGCAGGGTCAGTTCAGCGGTCAGGTCGGCAAGGCCCACCCCGAGGTTCACTGGCTGGCCGGACTTGGACAGAAAGTTGAACGGGTCCTGATCCAGAAGCGACAGCGCGGCGGTCAGATCAGAACGGGTGACGAGGCTGACCTTGGCGACCGCCGGTTTCTGGGTGATGTCGGGCACCTGAAACACCGAACCATCCGCCTCGATCCGCCCCCCTTCGGGGGCGATGACGTGGCCCTTGTCCAGAAACACGGTGTAGGTGTTGTTTTCCAGCGTGGCGTGGCCGGTGCCATCGCGGATCGGCGGCAACGTCTTGACGAAGCGCACCTCGGTATCGGCAAATTCGTAGCCCAGCGAAAAGCGCGGCGGCTGGCCCGGTGCAAGGCGCAGCGCGGCGGTCACGTCGTTCAGCGTGCCCTGCCCCACATTCGCCTCGAGCCAGGCGCGGGTCTTGGGCACCGCCGAGACGGGCCACAGCTTCAACAGCCGGTCAGTGCCGATCCGGTCAAGCGTAACGTCAAGGCCGCCGGACCAGCCGCCTTCTGCCGCCGTGATGCTGCCCGACATGTGCAGGCGATCGTCGCCCTCGGCCAGCGACAACTGCCCGATATCGAGCTGGAACGGGTTCAACCTCAACCGCACGTCAAGCGCGCCTTGTGAAAACCGGATCGGTTCTTCAAACAGCCCCTCGGGGTCGACCATCACCTTCGAGAACGCGATCTGGCCAAGAAAGGCATCCGGCAGGGCACCCGGCGCAACTGGCGAGCCGTCTGCGGCCAGAAGATCGGTCTGCCCGGTTGCGCTGAGCCGCAGCGACGTGCTTTCTACCGACAGGCGCGACAGGGTGATGCGTGCGGCGGCTGGATCGTAGCCCAGCGTCATCTCGGCAGCCTCGAAGGCGATCGGGCGGGCGTCGGGGCCAGGTTCCAGCGCACCCTGCCCCAGCCGCAGTTGGGCACCAAGATCGGCAACCTTGCCGTCGGCGCCGATTTCGGCGGCAAAGCGCCCGGAGATCGGCGCGCGCACGAAGCCAAGCCAGGCCAGGGGCGGCGAGAAGGCGGCGATGTCGGCGGCATCGACCTTGTCCACCGTGGCCGTGAGGCGGGCCGAGCGCGAGGTTCTGGACGACACCAGCGAAATCGTGGCCTGCGCCGGCACCGCGCCCTCCAAGAGCGTCATGCCCAGTTCGGCCGCCGCTTCGTCGGGGCGGATGTCGATCAGCAGGCGGCCGTCGCCAACATCCCACGCGCGACCGGTGCGGGCATCGCTGAGGGTAAGGGTCAGCCCCTCGGCCTCGATGCGGGCAAGGCTGGACAGGGCCGGGGCAGACAGGATGGCATTTGCCGCGTCCAGAAGTTCACCAGCGCTTTTTGGCGCGGGGCCGCCAGCGATGGTTCCGAAAGCAAGGTCGATCCGCCCGTCGGCATCTCGGCGCACGGCAAGGCGGGTGCCGATCAGGCGCAACGTGCTGGGGCGGACCTTGCCGGACAAGAGCGCATGCGGGTCAAAGGACACCTCGGCTTCGGGCAGGGTAAGAAGTGCGCGCCCCGACGCCTGGATCAGCCGGATGTCGGCCAGCCGGAAGCTGGGCACGAAGCTGCGGTCCACCCCAAGTTCGACGCTGCCAAGGGTAAGCGAGGTTCCGGGCGGCAGGTGCGCGCCGGTTAGGCCATCGTTGAGGCGCGTCTCAAGTTCCGCCACCGCCCAGACCGGGATGCGGACCGATTTGCCGGTATAGGCCAGCGTCAGGAACGCAAAGCCGAGGCCAAGGACGACGAGGGCAAGAACGACGGTCAGGCTGAACCGGCGGAACCGGTGGCGGCGGGCAAAGCGGGTCTTGAAGCGTCGAGCCTGCTTTGGGGGCGTTATCGGGGCGGCAGGGGACACATCCGCATCCGGCGCCCGGCCCGGTTGGGGGGGCAAGTCCGTGGCCGTCTGCGAGGCCATATCTGGGGCCGGTCTTGCGACCTCTGCGTCCTGCATGTCAGCCCGCTTGCCCCGTTGCCGTGTGCCCCCCGGGCTGTCCGTCTGGCGCGGAAAGTCCCGGTCGTCAAAGTCCTGCTGGTCCTTGCCTTTATCTTTGCCCGAAGGCAACTAGAACCGAAAGTAACATTACTTCAAACAGCAAGGAGCCGCCCATGATTGCCGAAGGAAGCATCGCCCCCGATTTCACCCTGCCGCGGGATGGTGGCGCGACGATGACCCTGTCGGCGCTGCGGCCGGGCAAGGTGGTGCTTTACTTCTACCCCAAGGACGACACCCCCGGCTGCACGCTGGAGGCGCAGGATTTCAATGCGCGGCTGGCTGATTTCACGGCGGCGGGGGCGACGGTGATCGGGGTGTCGAAGGACAGTGTGAAGAGCCACGACAAGTTTTGCAAAAAGCACGGGCTGTCGATCGTGCTGGCCTCGGACGAGGGGGGGCAGACTTGCGAGGATTACGGGGTGTGGCTGGAAAAGCGCCTGTATGGCAAGACCTATATGGGGGTGGAGCGGACCACGGTGCTGATCGATGGCGACGGCAAGGTGGTGCGGGTCTGGCCGAAGGTCAGCGTGAAGGGCCATGCCGACCAGGTGCTGGCGGCGGTGAAGGCGATCTGAGCGGGGTGTCCCACCGTGGGACACTGGTTGGCGTGCAAGTAAAACAAGGGCTTGGCGTGCGGCGTTAAGGAGTTCTTAACCTGCTGCCGTGCCGTGGGGCGGGACCGGGGGACGTGGGCATGGCAGCATCGCTGGCGGAAATGGCAGTCGAGGTGCTGACCACCGCCGATGGGCGCAGCAAGACCGCGCTTGGCCGCGCCCATGCCGCAACGTGGTTTGCGGCGCGCGAGGCGGGAACGCCGCTGCCCGTCGGCACCGCCTTGCCGCCCGACCGCCCGGCCCGGCCGGAAAGGCCCGAACTGCTGTCACCCAAAGACGTGCCGCGCCGCAGGCCGGGGTCGGTGGAGGGGCGCACGGCGCTGTTGCACGCGGTGGCGCATATCGAGTTGAACGCGGTTGACCTGCATTGGGACATCATCGCGCGCTTTACCCACACACCGATGCCCGCCGGGTTCTATGACGACTGGGTGAAGGCGGCGGACGAGGAAGCCAAGCACTTCAACCTGATGAGCGACTGCCTTGAGGCGATGGGCAGCCACTATGGCGCCCTGCCCGCCCATGCCGGGATGTGGCGTGCGGCAGAGGACACGGCGCATGACCTGCAGGGCCGGTTGGCGGTGGTGCCGATGGTGCTGGAGGCGCGGGGCATCGATGTCACTCCGGGAATGATCGAGGTGTTCCGCAAGGCAGGTGACGGCGGCGCGGTGGCGGCGCTGGAGGTGATCTACGCCGAGGAGGTGGCGCATGTCGCCTATGGCTCGAAATGGTTCAACTGGCTCTGCGGGCGCGAGGGCAGTGATCCCAAGGAGGTGTTTCACAGATTGGTGCGACGCTATTTCCACGGCGGCCTGAAGCCACCCTTCAACGAAGCCAAGCGCGCCGATGCCGGGCTGCCGCCGGATTTCTATTGGCCGCTTGTTGGCGAGAGCCCCGGCAAGGCGAAGGCCCCGATGTAGGACCGGGCAAAGGTTCGGGTGCAGGTTCGGGCGAAGGCCCCGGTGTAGGACCGGGTGCAGGTTCGGGTGCAGGACCGGGCGAAGGCCCCGGTGCAGGACCGGGCGACGGTGCGGGCCAAGTCTCGGGCGAAGCGGCGAGCCGGGCACGGAAAACTGGTGATCTACCCTGGGTTGATCGGCGGATTGTTGCCTATTCAAGCAGGAATACCAGCGCATAATACCCTCCCACGGTCAAAAATGTTGCGAGCCTGCAACGGGCTGGCTAATCAGGACCAGCCTTGACGGGGTCGTGCCACTCGACGCCCGCTTCATATGCCCGTTAATCTGCTCGTGATACCGGAGAGACCACAGGATGACCGCAACGTGCTGACGCGCCTCGCCTATCGGATTCACCACCAGCTCGAACACTATCTGCCCGAGCAGCGGCTGTTTCTGAAATCCGATACTGACACGCGGTTCATCCGGCTTCGGTCGTCGACACAGGCGCTGGCGCTGGTGGCCGGCACTCTGGCGCTGGCATGGACGATCGTGGCGACCGCCTTGATCATGATGGACAGCATCGGTGCAGGATCGGCGCGCGAACAGTCCGCCCGCCAGCAGGCGATGTATGAAGTGCGGCTGAACGACCTGTCCGCCGACCGCGATCTGCGCGCCGAAGAGGCCGCCCGGGCGCAGGAGCGGTTCAACACCGCACTGGCGCAGGTGTCTGACATGCAAGAGCGGCTGCTGGCATCGGAAGACCGGCGGCGCGAGTTGGAAACCGGGATCGACGTGATCCAGAACACCCTGCGCCGCACCATCAAGGAACGCGACGAAGCGCGTGCCGAGGCTGACCGCGCGGTTCTGGCGCTGAACGAGCAGGTTGGCGGGGCCACGGAAATGGGCCGCGCCGCCGACACCGTGGCAACGCTGGAGATCCTGACCGGGGCGCTGGGCGCGACCGCGCAGGAGCGCGACGCGATGCAGACGGCGGTTGCCGAGGCGCGCGAGGAAACCGAGACGGTGGTGGCCGAAAAGCGCGACCTTGAACTGCGCAACGACGCGATCTTTGCCAAGCTGGAAGAAGCGGTGACCATTTCGATGGAGCCTCTGGACAACATGTTCCGTGAGGCGGGCATGTCGCCGGACGATCTGCTGGATGCGGTGCGGCAGGGTTATTCCGGCCAGGGCGGGCCGCTGACGCCGATTTCGGTGTCGACCTCGGGTGGCGGGCTGACAGCGGAAGAGGCGCGCGCCAACGAGATCTTGGGCGGGCTTGACCGGATGAACCTGTACCGGATCGCCGCGTTCAAGACGCCGTTCGCGATGCCGGTGAAGGACAGCTTTCGCTGGACCAGCGGCTTTGGCACCCGCAACGATCCGAAGGGCGCCGGACGGCGGATGCACGAAGGCACCGACATGGCGGGCGCCTATGGCACACCGGTCTACAGCACCGCCGATGGGGTGATCGTTCATGCCGGCTGGGACAACGGCTATGGCCGTCTGGTCAAGATCAAGCACGAGTTCGGGATCGAGACCCGCTACGCCCATCTGAGCCAGATCCGCGTCGAAGTGGGACAAAGGGTATCGCGCGGCGACAGGATCGGTGATATGGGCAACTCAGGCCGGTCAACCGGCACGCATCTTCACTACGAGGTCCGTCTGAGCGGCAAAGCCGTGAACCCGATGACCTTCATAAAGGCAGGGAAAAATGTTTTCTAAGAGCCGCATCAACGAGCCCGGCCCGAAGGCTGAAGCTGAGAAGCCAAAAGCCCCGGAGGCCCCAATGATGACCAAACCTGCGATGGATTTCACCCCTTCGGCACCGAAGGGCAAGACCGTCGCCTCGGTCCTGTCGTCGGACCTGACGGTGGTGGGCAACCTGCGCACCACGGGTGACATTCAGGTTGAAGGCACGGTCGAGGGCGATATCCGCGCGCATCTGCTGACGGTTGGCGAGAGCGCCACCATCCGCGGCGAGATCGTGGCTGACGACATCGTGGTCAACGGCCGGGTGATCGGCCGGGTGCGCGGGCTGAAGGTCCGCCTGACCTCGACCGCGCGGGTCGAGGGCGACATCATCCACAAGACCATCGCAATCGAGAGCGGCGCGCATTTCGAAGGCTCGGTGCAGCGGCAGGAGGATCCCTTGTCCAGCGGCCGGGTGACCAGCGCCACGATGCCGTCGATGCGGCCTGACGCCTTGGCTGCCGGGGACGCGGGCTGACCCCATCGTGACGTCTGACACCACCATGCGGGCACCGGGAGAACCGGTGCCCGTTTTCTTTTGCCGGCCCGAGGATCGGACGCTGATCCTGTGGGCGGCGATTCTGGCGTCGTCGATGGGGTTCATCGATTCGTCGGTGACGTCGATCGCGATACCGGCGATGCGGACGGCGCTTGGCGCAAGCCTGGTGGAGGCACAGTGGATCAACGCGGCCTATCTTCTGGTGCTGTCGTCGCTGGTTCTGGCCGGGGGTGCGGCGGGCGACCGGTTCGGCACGGCGCGGGTGTTCGTCGGCGGCATCTGGGTGTTCGTGGCGGGGTCGATCGCCTGCGCCTTTGCGATGGACCCCGGCCAGATGATCGCGGCGCGGGCGGCCAAGGGGATCGGGGCGGCGCTGATGGTGCCGGGGTCGATGGCGATCATCTCGCGCGCCTACCCGCGGGCGGAACGCGGCCGGGCTCTGGGGCTGTGGGCGGCGGCGTCGACGGCGACCACCGCGCTTGGGCCGGTGCTGGGGGGCGTGCTGATCCATTGGGGTGGCGAGGCCGGGTGGCGGATGATCTTCGGGCTGAACCTGCCCTTGGGGCTGCTGGCGGTGTGGCTGCTGCGGGGCCGGGTTCTGGCCGATGTGGGCCGCCCGGGGGTGCGGGTCGATCTGGTGGGCGCGGCGCTGGCGACGCTGGGGCTGGGGCTGATGGCCTATGCGCTGACCGTGCCGGCAGCGGGGATTGCGGTGGGGTTGGCGGCGGCGGCGGCGCTGGGGTTGTTTCTGGCGTGGGAGGCGCGGACCCCTGCCCCGATGATCCGGCTGGGGTTGTTTCGCAACCGGGCCTTTGCGGTGACGAACGCGGTGACGCTGGTCCTGTATTTCGCGCTGAACGGGGTGATGTTCTATCTGCCGATGACGGCGGTGACGGCATGGGGCGTCAACGAGTTCGAGGTGACGGCGGCCTTTGTGCCGATCTCGGTCCTGATCGGGCTGTTGTCGGCGCAGGCGGGGCGGTGGGCGGACCGGTTTGGCCCGGCACCGTTGATGGCGGCGGGGTCGGCGCTGGTGGCAACGGCGTATGGCGGGCTGGCTTGGGTCGCCGCAGGCGCAAGGTTCTGGGGCGAGGTGGTGCCGCTGATGGTGGTTGCGGGCGTCGGGCTGGGGCTGTTGGTGGCCCCCCTGACGGCGGCGGTGATGGCCGAGGTGCAGGACGGCGAGCAGGGCGCGGCATCGGGCATCAACAACGCGGTGGCGCGGGTGGCGGGGCTGATAGCGGTGGCGCTGCTGGGCCGGTTGGCCGCGAGTCATTACGGGCCGACGGGCGGGGCGTTGCCGGGCTTTGGCCTGCCGGGGCGCGAGGCGGCACATCTGGCGGCAACGGGCGCTGCGTTTGGCCATGTGGCGCTGATCGGGTCGGCGGCAGCGGCGCTGGCGGCGGGGCTGGCGGCGGGGCTGGCGCTGGCCTCCGTCAGGCGCGTCAGGTGATGGCGCGGCGGTAGAGGTGCCATGTTGCGTGGCCGAGGACGGGGAGCGCGAGGAAGAGGCCAAGAAACCACGGCAGCATCGCCGCGAACAGGATCACGCCGATCATCGCGCCCCAGCCAAGCATCAGGACAGGGTTTTGCTGCACCAGCGAAAGGCTTTTCAGCATGGCGGTCACGAAATCCACCTCGCGGTCCAGAAGCATCGGCAGGCTGACCACGGTGAGGCTGAAGAGGAGCGTGGCGAACACCGCGCCGACGATGGTGCCGACCGCAAGCATCGCCATGCCCTCGGGCGTGGTGAAGATCGTCAGCGAGGAGGACACGTTGGTCATCGTGGCGCGGCCAAGGAACAGCGCGAAGATCATGTGGGCAAGGAAGTTCCAGAACAGGAAGAACACCACGATCACGGCGGCGATGGAGGGGATCTGGCGGTCTTTCTGGCGGAAGATCACGCCGAAGATTTCGCCGGCGCGCAGCGGTTCGCCCGCCTCGAGCCGGCGGGAGATCTCGTAAAACCCGCAGGCGATGAACGGCCCGAGGATCGGGAAGCCGGCGCCGGCGGGCAGCGTCCACCAGATCTGGCCCTTGGCGGTCATCGCCCAGTAGATCAGCCAGCCGCCCGCCACATAGACCGCCGCGAAGGCGAGGCCGTAGAGCGGCGCACGGGTGAAATCGCGCCAGCCGAGGGCAAGGCTTTGGCGCAGGTCGGAGAGGTCAAGTTCATTGGCTTCGGGCGTTGCGGGCGGGTCGGGCGTGGTCATGGCGCGAGGTTACGCCCGAAGCGAGCCGTCTGGCAAGATGGTCGGGATCAGTCGAGGTCGCCGCCGAAATCGCCGCGCTTCTTGCCCGAGGCATTGAGCGCGAGGGTGGCGGACATGAAGCCGTCAAGATCGCCGTCCAGCACGCCTGCGGTATCCGAGGTTTCATACCCGGTGCGCAGATCCTTGACCATCTGGTAGGGTTGCAGCACGTAAGAACGGATCTGGTTGCCCCAGCCTGCGTCGCCCTTGTTTTCATGGGCTTCGTTGATCGCGGCATTCCGCTTGTCGAGTTCTTGCTGGTAGAGGCGGGATTTCAGCGCCTTCATCGCGATGTCGCGGTTCTGGTGCTGCGATTTGAGCGACGAGGTGACCACGATTCCGGAGGGGAAGTGGGTGATGCGGACGGCGGAGTCGGTCTTGTTGACGTGCTGGCCGCCGGCACCGGAGGAGCGGAACGTGTCGATGCGGATGTCCTTGTCCTGCACGTCGATCTCGATGTTGTCGTCGACGA
The DNA here is from genome assembly GCA_030697175.1 of Paracoccaceae bacterium. Lineage (GTDB taxonomy): Bacteria > Pseudomonadota > Alphaproteobacteria > Rhodobacterales > Rhodobacteraceae > JAUYQR01. The sequence continues at coordinate 263,592 of JAUYQR010000003.1, forward strand.
CGGGGTAGACCCAGACCGAGCAGAACGAGGTATGGCGGCGCGCGGCGCTGTCGTAGGGCGAGATGCGGACAAGGCGGTGGACGCCGGCTTCGGATTTGAGCCAGCCGTAGGCGTTGCGGCCGGAGATCTTGTAGGACGCGGATTTGATGCCCGCGCCGTCGCCTTCGGATTCGGACTGAAGCTCGACGGTGAAACCGCGCTTTTCGGCCCAGCGGACATACATCCGCGCCAACATCGAAGCCCAGTCGCAGCTTTCGGTGCCGCCTGCCCCGGCGTTGATTTCAAGGAAGGTGTCGTTGCCGTCCGCCTCGCCGTTCAGGAGCGCTTCGAGTTCCTTGGCGGCGGCGGTCCTGGTCAGTTCGGTCAGGGCGGCTTCGGCTTCGCTGACAATCTCGGCGTCGCCTTCGGCTTCGCCAAGCTCGATCAGTTCGACGTTATCCTTGAGGCCCGCGTCGATCATCTTGTAGGTTCCGACCGCGTCCATCAGCGCCTGACGGTCGCGCATCAGCTTTTGCGCCTTGGCGGGATCGTTCCAGAGATCGGGCGCCTCGATCATCGCGTCGAATTCTTCCAGACGGTGCGGGGCGGTTTCCCAATCCATCCGCTGCGCCAGAAGTTTGAGCGATTTCTGGATTGCTTCGATATTGGATTGGGTTTCGGCGCGCATCGGGTGATCCTGGCGGGGGTGGTTCGGTTGGGGGGTGGTTCGGTTGGGGGGTGGTTCAGCGGGCGGTCATAACGGCAAGCCCGCGCCCCGGCAAGGGTGCGGGCCTGTGGCAGGCTTGGGTGGTCAGTAGAGGCCGCCCGAGGAGACGGTGCCGAAATCGGCCTTTTTCGGCACGACGACGGTCTGGCCTTCGGCATTGGTGACGGTGGCGCTGCTGGTGCCGCCATCGGTTTCGCCGTAGGCAAAGAGCGGCAGGTTCTGGCCCATCGCAAAGCCGCCGTCGACCATCGCGCCAAGGCCGAAGATCGGCTCTTCGCCCTGACGGAAGTATTCGGCAACGACGTTGTCACCAACCGCGTCGTCGGGCAGTTGCTGGCCGGTGAAGCGGTCGATCTTGAGGAAATAGCCGCCGGGGGGCACGCGGAATTCGGTGCCGCCGTATTTCTTGATCGCGGTCTGCATGAATTCCTGGAACACCGGGCCGCAATAGCCGCCGCCCGAGGCGTTGTCGGCCAGCGTGCGGGGCTGGTCGTAGCCGATGTAGCAGCCGGCGGCGATGTTCGAGGTGTAGCCGATGAACCAGACGTCCTTGGCGTCGTTGGTGGTGCCGGTCTTGCCGGCGACCGGGACCGGCAGGTTGATGCCGCGCGCGGTGCCGCGCTGCACGACGCCTTCCATCATCGAGGTAAGCTGGTAGGCGGTGATCGCGTTCATCACCCGTTCGCGGTTGCTGTCGATCGACACGCCCTGACCGGGGCGCAGGCTGGCTGCGGTGCAATCGGCGCAGATGCGCTGGTCGTGACGGTAGATGGTGTTGCCGAAGCGGTCCTGCACCCGGTCGACAAGGGTGGGTTCGACGCGCTCGCCGCCATTGGCGAACATGGAATAGGCGGCGACCATCTTGAACAGCGTGGTTTCCTGCGCGCCAAGCGCGTTGGCAAGGAACGGGTTCATCCGGTCATAGACGCCGAAGCGTTCGGCATAGCCCGCGACGGTGCGCATGGTGATTTCCTGCGCGATGCGGATTGTCATCAGGTTGCGCGACTGTTCGATCCCGGTGCGCAGCGGCGCGGGGCCGTAGTATTTGTTCGAGGCGTTCTTTGGCGTCCAGAGGCCCTGGGGGGTGTCGATCTCGATCGGGGCGTCGACGACGATGGTGGCGGGGGTGAAGCCGCTGTCGAGGGCGGCGGCGTAGACGAAGGGTTTGAAGCTGGAGCCGGGTTGGCGGGTGGCCTGGGTGGTGCGGTTGAAAACCGAATCCTGGTAGGAAAAGCCGCCCTGCATGGCAAGGACGCGGCCGGTGTTCACATCCATCGCCATGAAGGCGCCCTGCACTTCGGGCACCTGGCGCAGGGACCAGCGGTTGAAGGTGCCATCGTCGTTGGTTACGGCGCGGACGAGGACGACATCGCCGACCGCAACCAGATCGCCCGCGACCCTGGCCTTTTTGGAGAGCGTGCCGTCGGCAAGGCGCTTGCGGGCCCAGGTTACGTCTTCGGCGGGGATATAGTGGCCGTCTTCGTCATCGGCCACGCCTTCGATACCGAGGCGGGCGTCGTTTTCACCAACCTCAAGCACCACGGCAGGGAACCAGGTCTTGACGTCGCGCGGCACCTTCTGGGCGGCAAGCGCGGTGCGCCATGCCTCTTCGGACACCAGCGCCTCGGGCGGGAGGGTCTGGCCGGTGCCGCGCCAGACGCCCTGCCCCCGGTCGAAACTTTCCAGTTCGGCGCGCAGCGCGTCGGCGGCGGCGTCTTGCAGTTCGGGATCGACGGTGGCGCGGATCGTCAGGCCGCCGGAGAAGAATTCGTCCTCGCCGAAGGTGCCGGAAAGCTGGCGGCGGATTTCGTCGGTGAAGTAGCTGCGCGGCGGCAGCGCTTCGCGGAAGGCTTCGAAATCGCCGTTCTGCACCGAGCGCAGCGGCTGTTCCTTTTCGGAGAGATAGGTCGCCTCGTCGATATAGCCGTTCTGCCACATCTCGCGCAGCACGTAATTGCGCCGTTCGGTGACCCGTTCCTTGGCGGTGACGGGGTCATACTTGCCCGGCGCCTGCGGCATCGCGGCCAGCATCGCGGCTTCGTGCGGGGCGAGCGCGGAAAGCGGTTTGTTGAAATAGGTCTGCGAGGCGGCGGCCACACCGTAGGAGTTCTTCCCGAGAAAGATCTCGTTCAGATAGAGTTCGAGGATCTTTTCCTTGGACAAGGTTTCCTCCAGCCGGGTGGCGAGGATGATTTCCTTGATCTTGCGTTCGACCGAACGGCTGCCATCCAGAAGGAAGTTCTTCATCACCTGCTGGGTGATGGTCGATGCGCCGCGCATGGATTCGCCGCGCGACCGCACCGCTTCGACCAGGGCCGCGACCATGCCGCGCGCGTCATAGCCGTGGTGGGTGTAGAAGTTCTTGTCCTCGGCCGAGACGAAGGCGTGTTTCACCAGATCGGGAATGTCCTCGCTTGGCACGAACAGGCGGCGTTCCTTGGCGAATTCGTCGATGATGCGGCCTTCGCCGGAATAGATCCGGCTGATCGTGGCAGGGGTGTATTGCGCGAGGTTCTCGTGGCTCGGAAGGTCACGGCCATACATGTAGAAGATCGCGCCCAGCGTCAGGGCAGCAAACAGCAACCCCAGCGTCAGCGTGGTGAAAATTCCGCCCAAGGCCGAACCGATGAACCTAAGCAAAGACCACTCCTGTCGGTTGCATGGCCGCAGTATACCAGACGCGGCGGGAGGTCAAAACCTTGGAACGCGGCTGCCGATCACAGGAGCGACAGTTCGCCCCGGATGGCCGCCTTACGGTGCGGCGACGGCGCGGACGGCGGCATCCGCCTCGGACCAGGTGAGGATGCCTTGCAGGACGGCTTCGGCCATCTGGGCGCGCCACCTGGGGTCGGTGATGCGCTTGAGGTCACGGGCCGAGGACAGAAACCCGACCTCCAGCAAAAGCGAGGGGATGTCGGGCGATTTCAGCACCGAAAACCCGGCCTGCTGGCGCGGGTGGCGGTGCATCTTCAGCCCCGCCCCCTTGATCGCGGCCACCAGACTGTCGGCCAGCCGGTCGGTGCGGGGCGCGGTTTCGGTGCGGGCCATGTCCATCAGCACCTCGGCCACCAGATCATCTTGCGCGGTGAGGTCGATGCCGGCCAGCAGATCGTCGCGGTCGTGGCGTTCGGCAAGCGCGGCGGCGGCCTCGTCCGAGGCATCGGCGGACAGGGAATAGACGGTGGCCCCCTGCGCCTCGCCTTCCGAAAGGGCGTCGGCGTGCAGTGACAGGAAGAGATCGGCCCTGGCTTCGCGGGCAATGGAAATGCGGGCTTCGAGGGGCACGAACACGTCCCCGTCGCGCGTCATGACGACGGTGAAGCGGCCGTCGCGCAACAGCAGGTCTTTCAGTTCGCGCGCAAAGGTCAGCATCAGCGCGGCCTCGGTATGGCCGTCGCGTTCGGCACCGGGGTCGATGCCGCCGTGGCCGGGATCAAGCACCACGACGATCGGGCCCGCGCCGCGACGTTCGGCGGGGGGCAGGTTGGCGGGGCTGGGGGGCGCCCATTCGGGCGGCTCGGGGCGCGCCGCGGCGGTGGCAAAGCTGGCGGCATCGGTCGGTTGCAGGGTCAGGCGGATCTTGGCGCCGCCCTCGCCCGTGGCCATGGCGGCGGTGGCGATGTGCGTGGGGCCGGCAAGGTCGATCACCAGACGCGACCAGCCGGGACGGAACACGCCGGCACGCAGGCCGCCGACGGCCCCGCTGATCACCAGCCGGTTGATGCCGCGCCAATCCACCTCGCGCACGTCAAGGACAAGGCGCGGGGGCGCATCCAGAAGCCGCACGCGCCACGGAACCGGCTGGCTGAGCGCAAGGGTGAGGCGCGTCTCGTCGCCTTTGGTGACGACGGAGGAGGCATCGGGATTGAAGCGGGCAAGGGCGGAGAGGTCTTGCGCCCCTGCCCCGCCGGCCGGGAAGAGGACGCAGGCGAGGGCCAGGACACGCAAGGCAAGGCGGACAAGGACGATCATCGGCACTGGTATCACCCGACCCGGCCCGAATGTAAATTCGGCTTTGTCGCCCGTCTGGTTGCCGGATCACTTTCGCGGGAGACGCAGCGCTGCGCTTGATCTTGCCCCGCAGCACACCCTAAGGTCTGGCGCAATCGTGATGAGACGCCAGAGGATTTCCACCATGCGCCGCTTTGCCCTTGGTCTTGCGACCAGCCTTTACGCCACGACGGCCCTTGCCGGTGGGCTGGGCGAGATGACTGCCGAGGAGCGGACGCTGTTTCGCGAGGAGGTGCGGGCGTTCCTTCTGGACAACCCCGAGGTGCTGGTCGAGGCGATGGACGAATTGCAGCGCCGCGACCAGACGGCCGCCACCGAGCGTGACGCGCAGTTGCTGCAATCCAACGCCGCAGCACTGTTTGCCGATACCGACGACTGGGTGGGCGGCAACCCGGCGGGCGACGTGACGCTGGTGGAGTTCATGGATTACCGCTGCGGCTATTGCCGCAAGGCGCATGACGAGGTGAACGAACTGGTCAAGGCGGACGGCAATATCCGCTACATCGTGAAGGAATACCCGATCCTTGGCGAAGGCTCCACGATCTCGTCGCAGTTTGCCATCGCGGTTCGGATGCTGCACGGCGATGACGCCTACAAGGCCGCCCACGACGCGCTGATCACGCTGCGCGGCGAGCCGACGCCGGATGTGCTGGCGCGGCTGGCGGGTGAGCTGGGCCATGACCCGGCGCCGCTGATGGCCAAGATGGCCTCGCCCGAGGTGATGGCGGTGATCGACACCAACCATGCACTGGCGCAGACCATGCAGATCAACGGCACGCCGACCTTCGTGATCAACGACACGATGCTGCGCGGCTATGTGCCCTTGAACGACATGCGCAGCATCGTGGCCGACGAACGCGCCGGGTGAGGTGAGGCGCCGACTGCGGCGCAGAGCCGGACCGTGCGGGCCATCAGCCAGCCAGGGGCCTATGCAAGGGTCGCCTTGAAGAACGCCACCGTCCGCTGCCAGGCAAGTTCTGCCGCCGCCTTGTCGTAGCGTGGTGTGCTGTCGTTGTGAAAGCCGTGGTTCACGTCCGGATAGATGTAGGCCTGATACTGCACGCCTGCCGCCTTCAACGCGGCCTCATAGGCGGGCCAGCCTTCGTTCACCCGCGCGTCAAGCCCGGCATAGTGGATCAACAGCGGGCACTTGATCCTGGCCACATCCTCGGGTGCGGGCTGGCGGCCATAGAACGGCACCGCGCCGCCGAGTTCGGGATAGGCCACCGCCGCCGCATTGGCGACGCCGCCGCCATAGCAAAACCCGGTCATGCCCACGCGCCCGGTCGACGCGTCATGCGCCATCAGCCATTCGACGGCAGCGAAGAAGTCATTCATCAACCTGGTGCCATCGACCTTTGATTGCAGCTCGCGGCCCGCCTCGTCATTGCCGGGGTAGCCGCCGACGCTGGTCAGGCCATCGGGCGCGAGGGCCAGAAACCCCTCCTTGGCCAACCGGCGCGCGACATCCTCGATATAGGGGTTCAGGCCGCGGTTTTCGTGGACCACGACGACGGCGGGCAATTTGCCCTGCGCTGCGGCCGGACGCACCAGATAGCCGCGCACCTGACCATGCCCGTTCGGGCTTGGATACATCACATGGTCGCCGACGATGTCGGGGTCGTTGACGCTGACCTGTTCGGCCAGCGCGTAGTCCGGGCTCATCATCCCGAGGATCGCCACCGCCGTGAGACCGCCCACGGCATAGCGCCCGGCCCGATCCAGAAACTCGCGCTTGCTGATCTTGCCGTGCGCGTAAAAGTCGTAAAGCTCCAGCAGCTCGGGCGAAAAATCCTTTGCCGTCATGCGGGTCATCGGTCGGGTCATCGGTCGGGTCATGGCGCCATCCCTTCTTGCGTGGCCGCGAAAGGTTAACGCCTGCGCCCGCCTGACCAACACACGATGCCGTGAAAGGCCACGGTTGCAGGCCGCGTCAAGCACCACTGACAGCGTTGGGGTCGGCCAGCATTGTCACCGTGACTGAACCGATCCCCTCGATCGAAACGGTCACCTGATCCGCAGGCTTGACCGGGCGGGTGCCGAGCGAGGTTCCGACCGCGATCACGTCGCCCGGCATCAGCGTCATGTCGCGCGACAGATGACGCACGATCTGGGGCGGCGAAAAGATCATGTCCGACGCCGGATAGGACTGCCGCTCGCGGCCATTGACCAGCGTGCGGATCGTGAGGTCGCGCCAGTCCAGCCCCGGCACGACAACCGGCCCGATCACGCCAAACCCGTCAAAGCCCTTGGCCCGGGTCCATTGGGCAAAGGCGGGATCGGCATTCAGGATATCAACCGAGGTGAGGTCGTTGACGCAGGTGTATCCGAAAATCGCGGCCTCGGCCTCGGCCTCGGTGGCGGTGTGGCAGCGGGTGCCGATCACGATGCCAAGCTCGCCCTCGAACACCACCCGGCCCGCCGCCTGTGGCAGCACCACATCGGCGCCATCACCCACGACGCAGGTGACGGGCTTGAGAAAATGGAGCGGATGCGTCGGCGCAGCCCAGCCGTTGCGTGCCGCCGCCGCGTGATAGTTGTTCCAAAGCCCGATGAACTTGCCCGGCACGCAGGGCGCAAGCAGGGTTGCACCCTGCATCGACACGGCGGGGCCAGCCGGGCCGCCGCCGATGCCTGCCATCGGGGAAAGGCGTTGGTCCGCGACGATGCCGCCGAGGATCTGTCCGTCAGCGGCCTTGATCCGCGCCCAGGTCATGCCTTCCCCCCATGCGGCGGGCGGTGTGCCTGCCAGCTCAACCGATGATGTCTGCGAAGGTCCGGGACGGACGCATCACCGCTTCGGTCTTGACCGGGTCGGTGTGATAATAGCCGCCCAGATCGACCGGCTTGCCCTGATCGCGGCCAAGTTCGGCGATGATCCTGGCCTCGTTCTCGGCCAGCGCCTTGGCAACGGGCGCGAAATGCGCGGCCAGATCCCTGTCTTCGGTCTGCGCCGCCAGAGCCTGCGCCCAGTAGAGCGCGAAGTAGAAATGGCTGTCGCGGTTGTCGGTCTGGCCCACCCTGCCCTTCGGCGATCTGTCGTGGTCAAGAACGCCTTGCGTGGCGATGTCGACCGCCTTGCCCAGCACGCGGGCCTTGGCATTGCCCTTGACGTCGCCGAGGTATTTCAGGCTTTCGCCAAGCGCGCAGAATTCGCCCAGCGAATCCCAGCGCAGGTGGTTTTCCTCGACCAACTGCTGCACATGTTTCGGCGCGGACCCGCCGGCGCCGGTTTCGAACATGCCGCCGCCGTTCATCAGCTTGACGATCGACAGCATCTTGGCCGAGGTGCCAAGTTCCAGGATCGGGAACAGGTCGGTCAGATAGTCGCGCAGCACGTTGCCCGTCACGGCGATGGAGTTTTCGCCCTTGCGGATGGTTTCCAGCGACAGGCGGGTGGCCTCGCGCGGGGCGAGGATCCGGAACTTGTCCGCCACTCCTGCCGCCGCCAGGATCGGTTTGACGTAGTTGATCAGTTCGGCGTCGTGCGGGCGGGTTGCATCGAGCCAGAAGATCGCCTGGCAGCCCTCGGCCTTCTGGCGGTCGATCGCCAGCCGAACCCAATCCTCGATCGGGGCCTTGCGGGTCGAGGCCGCGCGCCAGATGTCGCCGGCGCTGACCTCGTGCTGATGCAGCACATCGCCGTTGGCCGCAATCAGGCGCACGGTGCCATCCTTGGGGATCTCGAAGGTGGTCGGGTGCGAGCCGTATTCCTCGGCCTTCTGCGCCATCAGGCCGATGTTCTGCACGGTGCCGGCGGTCGACGGATCAAGCGCGCCGGTCGCCTTGAAGTAGGTGATCGCCTCGTCATAGATCGAGGCATAGGAGCTGTCGGGGATCACGCAGTTGGTGTCGGCGGCCTTGCCATCCGGCCCCCAGCCCTTGCCCCCGGCACGGATCAGCGCGGGCATCGAGGCATCGACGATCACGTCGGAGGGCACATGCAGGTTGGTGATGCCCTTGTCCGAGTTCACCATGTAAAGCGGCGGGCGGTCCTGCAACACGGTGGCGATGTCAGCCTCGATCAAGGCGGCATCGGGCATGGTGGCAACCCGGTCCAGCAGCGCGCCGAGGCCGGAATTTGCATCGACGCCAGCGCCACGCAGGGCATCGCCATGCCTGTCGAAGACGGGGGCGAGGAAGGCCTTGACCGCGTGGCCGAAGATGATCGGGTCCGAGACCTTCATCATCGTGGCCTTGAGGTGGATCGAGAACAGCACGCCCATCCGCTTTGACGCGGTGATCTGGTCGGCAAGGAACGCTTGCAGCGCCTTGGCCGACATGAAGGTGGCATCGACCACGGTGCCGGCGGGATAGGTCACGCCGTCCTTCAGCAGCGTCACCGAGCCGTCCTTGGCCACCAGTTCGATGCGCGCCGCGCCGGCCTGTGCAGCACTGATGGTGACCGATTTCTCGTTCGACCGGAAATCGCCTGCCGACATGGTGGAGACATGCGTCTTGCTGTCGGCAGACCATGCGCCCATCGAATGGGGGTTGGCCCTAGCGTAGTTCTTGACCGCGACGGCGGCGCGACGGTCGGAGTTGCCTTCGCGCAAGACCGGATTTACCGCCGAGCCCTTGATCGCGTCATAGCGACGGCGGGCTTCGTTTTCTTCGGGCGTGGCGGGGGATTCGGGATAGTCGGGCAGATCGTAACCCTGCCCCTGCAATTCCTTGATCGCCGCCACCAGTTGCGGCCCCGAGGCCGAGATGTTCGGGAGTTTGATCACGTTCGCCTCGGGCGTGGTGACCAAGGCGCCCAGAACCGCCAGATCGTCATCCTGGCGCTGTGCCGGGGTCAGCCGTTCGGGAAAGGCACCGATGATGCGCCCGGCCAGAGAGATATCACGGGTTCCGACCGTGACCCCTGCCGCCGCAGCGAAGGACTTGATGATCGGCAAGAGCGAGGCCGAGGCAAGCTGGGGGGCTTCGTCAACCTTGGTGAAGACGATGTCGGGAACGGAACGGTCGGTCATGTACGGCCCTGCTGTTATCTTTTGCGATCATGGCATCGGGCAAGGCAGCGACTGGAGGCGCTGCCCTGCCCGACCCTTCTTGCGCAATCTAGACCGCTTGGACGCGCGGCGAAAGCGGCAACTCTTGCGGCGCGCGACCGGTCAGACGACCTTGACGACGAGCGAGCCCAGACCGTCGATCGCGGCCTCCATCGTGTCGCCGCGCACCACCGGGCCAACGCCCGAGGGGGTGCCGGCCATGATCACGTCGCCGGCCTGCAATTCAAAGTATTCCGACAGATACGAGATCATTTCCGGCACTTTCCAGATCATCTGGTTCAGGTCGCCCTCTTGCCGGAGCGCGCCGTTGACCTTGAGCACGATCCGGCCGTGGTCGGGATGGCCCACCTGCGATGCCGGATACAGCGGACCGACCGGGCCCGAGCGTTCGAAAGCCTTGCCGATTTCCCACGGGCGGCCCTGCTTCTTGGCCTCGCCCTGAAGATCGCGGCGCGTCATGTCCAGCGACACGGCATAGCCCCAGACGTGGTTCAGAGCATCGGCGATGGCGATGTTCGAGCCGCCGGATTTCAGCGCGACAACCAGTTCCACCTCATGATGCACATCAGTGCTGTGCGGCGGGTAAGGGAACTCGCCGGTCGAATCGAGGTTGTTGGGATTCTTTTGAAAGAAGAACGGCGGCTCGCGATCCGGGTCGTGCCCCATTTCGACGGCGTGGGCGGCGTAGTTGCGCCCGATGCAATAGACGCGGCGCACGGGAAACGCCCCGCCGCCACTGACGGGAATCGAAGGGGTCTGCGGCGCCGGGATCACGAAATCAGTCATTTTCCACCTCTTGAGGGAAGGTCTTGGGGGCGAACGTATCGCGGCGTTTTTGCAAAATCAATCCTGCTTGGTCGCAAAATGAAGGGTTTTTCAAAACCAATTCTGGATTGATTTCATGAAAGATTGCCGCTATGCCTTGTTTTGCGACTGATTGGTAAACCAATTAAGGGTAATGGTTGATGTTCGATCCAGAGTCGGAAACGCTTGATCCGGTGGCCCGCCTGCGCGGCTTCATCCACGATGGCGGCTATGCCAGCGGAGGCAAGCTGCCCCCCGAACGGCACCTTTCGGACGAACTGGGCCTGTCGCGGGCGACGCTGCGCAAGGCGCTTGATGCGCTGGAGCGTGACGGCGTGATCTGGCGCCATGTCGGCAAGGGCACCTTTGTGACCGACGGCACCGCGCCCAAGGGCAAGACCGGCGCGATGGTCGAGCTTGGCCGCCAACTGACGCCGTTCCGGATGATGCGCGCGCGTCTTGCCATTGAACCGGCGATTGCGCGTGAGGCCGCGGTCAACGCATCGGGCGAGACACTCCGCAAGATGCAGCGCGCGATCGACCGTGCGAAGGCGGCCACCACCTGGAACGAATACGAGACGCAGGACGACCTGTTTCACCGGTCGGTCGCGGAAGCCAGCGACAACCTGTTGCTGCTGACGCTGTTCGAGCAGTTGAACGAAGTGCGCCGCGCCGTCGCCTGGGGCAGCGTGACGCGCGAAACATCGCATCCGTCGCCCGACCATTCGAGCTTTCCCGAACACGACGCCATCGCTGCCGCCATCGCAGGGCGTGATCCACATGCCGCCTATGAGGCGATGCGCAAGCACCTTGGGTCGGTGGCCAGGCGCCTTTTCGGAGAGGTGTGAGAGCAGAAAGACCGCCCGGAGAAAGGCTGACAGAAGGCCTGACCGGGCAAAGCCGGACGTAGACAGAATTCTCAGGGAGGAGAATCATGAACGCCTTCTTTGCAAGACTTGCAGGGGTTGCCCTTGCGACCAGCATGACCGTGTCGGCCGCACAGGCCGAGACGATCCGTATCGCCCTGGCCGAACCGCCATCGGATGAAATGGCGGCGTTCTTCGTCGCGCTTGACCGCGCCAAGGCCAACGGGCTGGATTACGAGTGGACCGCCTTCGCCGAGGAAGAGCTTGCCATCCAGGCGGTGCTGAGCGGCGACATGGATATCGCCTTTGGCACGCCTTACGCCGCCATGCAGCGGTCGAAGGCCCCGGTGCGGATCATCTTCCAGCTGTCCAAGCTGGTGTTCTTTCCGGTCACGACCAAGGAGTTCGCCACGTTGAAGGATCTGGACGGCCAGCCGATCATGCTGCATTCGCGTGGCGGCGGGACGGATTCGATTGCCAACGTGATCGAGACCAAGGAAGGCATCAAGTTCGGCGAGCGGTCCTATGTTCCGGGTTCCGGCAACCGCGTGGCGGCAATGCTGGCCGGTCAGGCAAACGCGACGATCCTTGATCTGTCGAACCGCAACAAGATCATCGCCGAGGCCGGCGACCGGTTCAATTCGCTGCCGATGTTCGAAGTGAAGGCCAGCGACGAGGCGCTGTTCGCCAACCTTGACTGGATCAAGGAGAACGAAGAGGCCGTGAACATCCTGGTGAAGGCGCTGCACAGCACCTGGACCGACATGGCCAAGGACCCGACGATCATCAGCCGCGAAACCAACCCGGATGGCCCGATCGGCCAGCTTCCGGCGGAGGTTCTGGCCGAACTCGACGGGTTCTACACCGAAGCCGTGGCCGGTGGGCTTTACGATCCGAACGGCGGCGGCCGCGAGGCGGCAAAGGCCGACATGGAATGGTATGTCGAGGCTGGGCAGCTTGAAGGCGATCCGGCCACGCTGAACCTCGATGACTTCTGGTACTTTGCCCCGCTTGACGCGGCGATGAAGTAACCGCTGCAACACAAACCGTCGGCGGCCAGCCCGCCGACGGTTCCCTTTCCCTGGCCCAAGGCGGAACGCGACGTGATCAGACACCGTCCCCTCATGCTCAAGCTGCTGTCGGCCCTGATCGTCTTCGGGGCTTGGGAGATCGGCGGGCGCATCCCCGTCAGCTATGCCTTCCCGACGTTCATCGATTCAATGGCTGCGCTGGCCCGGATGACCTTCGACGGGTCGATCTTTGTGGCCTACGCCGAAACCCTGCAACCTTTGGTGGTGGGCGTGTTGATTTCGGCCGTGGTTGGCATCGGGCTTGGCCTGTGGATCGGGCTGAGCAAGGGCTTCGAATGGCTGTTTTCACCGATCTTCGTGGTGATGCAGGCCGCCCCCCTTGCCGCGCTGATCCCGATTCTGGTGATGGTCTACGGCATCGGCCTGACCTCGAAGGTGTTCGTGGTCTGCATCATGGCCATGCCGGTGATCGTGCTGAACACGGCGTCGGCAGTTCGCAACACACCGGCATCGTTGAAGGAAATGGCGACGTCGTTCCTTGCCCGGGACCGCGATGTGCTGTTGAAGATCATCCTGCCCGCCGCATCGCCGGTGATCTTTTCCGGGCTTCGGCTTGGGGTGTCCGCTGGCTTCATCGGGGCGATCCTGTCGGAACTGAAGATCACGCCGACCGGGGTTGGCGACATCATAACCTACAGCCGCTCCATTGCTGATTATCCCAGCATGTATGCGGCAATCTTTTCGATCATCCTTCTGGCAGTGATCTTCCTGAACCTGCTTGAGAAGCTTGAAAACGTCCTCTTTGAAGGGAACAACCGTGGATATGCAGCCGATTAAGTCAGACACGCGGCGGGCCGTGACCGAAACCGACAGCGCCGTTTCCGTTCGCAATGTGTCGAAGGTCTATGGCGACGTTCAGGCGCTGAAGGATCTGTCGCTGGAATTTCCGCGCGGCGAGCTGACATCGCTTCTGGGGCCGTCGGGCTGCGGCAAGACCACGCTGCTGAAGATCATCGCGGGGCTCCTGGAGCCTACATCGGGCCAGATCGAGGTGAACGGCGCCAAGGTCACCGGGCCGGGACCGGACCGGTCATTCGTGTTTCAGGACTTTGCGCTGCTGCCGTGGGCCAGCGTGATCCGCAACGTGGCTTTCGGGCTGGAATTGCGCGGCGTCGCGAAATCGGAGCGCGAGGCGATTGCCGAGAAATACATCCGCGAGGTCGGTCTGGCGGGGTTCGAGAAGAAGTTCCCGCACCAGCTTTCGGGCGGCATGCGCCAGCGGGTGGGCCTTGCGCGGGCCTTGTCGGTGAACGCGCAGGTGCTGCTGCTGGACGAACCGTTTTCCGCCGTTGACGAACAGACCCGGCGCAAGTTTCAGGAGGATCTTCTGGAACTGGTCAAGACCGAGAAGAAGACCTTCATCTTCGTGACCCATTCGATCGAGGAAGCGGTCTACGTATCCGACCAGATCGCCATCCTGTTGCCGCGCCCCAGCCGGGTGTCGGAAATCATCCGCCCCTCCAGTTTCCGCGACAAGAGCGTCGACAACATCCGCCGCGACCCCGAATACCTCGACATCGTCGACCGTATCTGGGCCTCGCTGCGCAGCTACGTGGAGTGAGGCGGCATGTATGTTTATGGACACAAGCTGCCCGCGCTGTCGTCGCTGATCCTGTGGGCGCTCTTGTGGGAGGTGGTCGGACGGCTGGGGCTGACCTTCTTCATCCCGCCGTTTTCGGAAGTGCTGGTGACGCTGGTCGGGCTGATCCCGACACCGGCGTTCCTGAACGCGCTTTTCGTCACCGCCTATGCGTTTCTTGCGGGCGTGTTCTTCGCCATCGCCATCGGGATTCCGGTGGGCATCCTGATGGGCAAGAACCGCATTCTGGACGAGCTGCTGCTGCCTTGGGTCAACATCTTTCTGTCGGCCCCGCTGACCGCGCTGGTGCCGGTGCTGATGGTGCTGTTCGGCTTTGGCACCAGGACGGTGATCATCACGACGGCGTTGTTCGCGATCTGGATCATCATCCTCAACGCCCGCGCCGGGGTGCGGCAGATCAACCGGTCGCTGGTGGAAATGGCACGCAGTTTTGGCGCCTCGCCGATGGATGCCTTTGTGAAGGTCTATTTCTGGGCGGCGCTGCCGGAAATCCTTGGTGGCGTCAGGATCGGCGTGATCCGGGCGGTGAAGGGGGTGATCATCGGGCAACTGCTGATCTCCATCGTCGGGTTCGGCGCGCTGTTCGAGCTTTATTCCAGCAAGTTCCTGATGGCGGAGTTCTGGGCGGTGCTGACGGTGCTGTTCGGGCTTGCCTTCGCGCTGTCGGAATTCCTGGCCTATCTGGAGCGCAAGGTTTCCTATTACGCAGCGGCGCGCTAGACCCGCGATGCGGCCAGATCCGACCCTGAAGGAACGCATGAAATGACAGCCACAGTTTCCGCCCTGCTTGCCGACAAGGACGCCGGATCGAACGCCATCGGCGCGCCGGGGCGCATGTGGCTGAGCTATGGCGCGTTGCGGGCCCTGGCGGCCGAGGTGGAGGCTGATCTGCGCCGCTTCGGGATCGGGGCTGCCGACCGGGTGGCGATCGTGCTGCCGAACGGGCCGGAGATGGCCGCCGCCTTTGTGGCAATCGCGCAGGCGGCGGTGACTGCGCCGCTGAACCCGGCCTATCAGGAAACCGAGTTCAGCTTTTACCTGCAGGACCTGCGGGCCAAGGCCATTGTTGTGCCTGAGGGTTATGACGGGCCGGCGCTTGCGGCGGCGGCATCGCTTGGCATGGCGATCCTGCGGCTGCACAGCGACCTTGCCGGGCCCGCCGGGCAGTTCCGCCTGACCGGCGCGGCAGGTGCGACGCCTGCGCCGGCGGGCAGGCCCGGGCCGAACGCGACCGCGCTGATCCTGCACACCTCGGGCACCACGTCGCGGCCGAAGATCGTGCCGCTGCTGCAATCGAACCTTGTCGCATCGGCGGCCAACATCGGCACCTCGCTGGCGCTGACACCTGCCGACCGCTGCCTGAACGTGATGCCGCTTTTCCACATTCACGGGCTGATCGCTGCCGTCACCGCATCGCTGGCGGCGGGCGGGTCGGTCTGGTGCGCGCCGGGGTTCGACGCGCTGAAGTTCTTTGCCTGGATGAAAGAGGCAAGGCCCACCTGGTATACCGCCGTTCCGACGATGCATCAGGCGATCCTGTCGCGCGCCGCCCGCAACCGCGATGTGATCGAGGCGCATCCGCTGCGGTTCCTGCGGTCGTCCTCGGCATCCTTGCCGGCGCAGGTGATGCTGGAACTGGCCGACACCTTCAAGGCGCCGGTGATCGAGGCTTATGGCATGACCGAGGCGACGCACCAGATGGCCTGCAACCCGCTGCCGCCGCGCGCGCAGAAGCCGGGGTCGGTCGGGGTGGCGGCTGGCCCGCGTCTGGGCATTGCGCATGAGGTGGAAAACCGGCTGGTCGACGGCACCGGCGAGGTGGTGATTTCCGGCCCGAACGTGACGCCGGGCTATGAGGGCAATCCGGACGCCAACGCGAAGAACTTTTTCGAGGCCGACGGATTGCGCTGGTTTCGCACCGGCGATCAGGGTGCCCTCGACGAGGAAGGCTATCTGCGCCTGACCGGGCGGCTGAAGGAGATCATCAACCGCGGCGGCGAAAAGATCAGCCCGCTGGAGGTGGACGGAGTGCTTCTGGATCACCCCGCCGTGCAGCAGGTGGTGGCCTTTGCGATGCCGCACCCGAAGCTGGGCGAGGAAGTCGCTGCGGCGGTGGTGCTGCGCGAAGGCCAGAGTGCGACCGAGCGCGAGATCCGCGATTTCTGCGCCGCGCGCATGGCCGATTTCAAGGTGCCGCGCCGGGTGGTTATCCTGGACGAGATACCGAAAGGTGCCACGGGCAAGTTGCAGCGCATCGGGCTGGCCGAAAAGCTGGGGCTTGGCCAACCGGCCTGAGCCGGGCAGAGGGAAGCGGACATGAAGATCTGTATCTTTGGCGCGGGCGCGATTGGCGGCTACATGGCGGCCAAGCTGGTGCAGGCGGGCGCCGACGTCAGCATCGTGGCGCGCGGCCCGCATCTGGCGGCCATTCAGGCGCAGGGCCTGACCCTGCTGGAAGAAGGCGCCAAGCCGGTCACGGTGCCGGTGCGCGCCAGTGCCGAGGCGGCGGACCTTGGGCCGCAGGACTATGTGATCGTCACGCTGAAAGCCCATTCCGTGCCGCCGGTGGTGGGCCGTATGCACCCGCTGATCGGGCCTGAGACGACAATCGTCAGCGGCGTGAACGGTGTGCCGTGGTGGTATTTCCACAAGATCGGCGGGCCGCTGGAAGGCACCCGCCTGCAGAGCGTCGATCCGGGCAACGTGCAGTGGAACGGCTTCGGCCCCGACCGTGTCCTGGGCTGCGTGGTCTACCCGGCGGCAGAGGTCAGCCAGCCCGGCACCATCCGCCATATCGAGGGCAACCGGTTTTCGCTGGGCGAGCCTGACGGATCGAAATCCGACCGCGCGGTGGCCCTGTCGCAGGCGTTGCAGGCGGCGGGGTTGAAGGCACCGGTGCGGCCCCGGTTGCGGGATGAAATCTGGGTCAAGCTGTGGGGCAACCTGTCGTTCAACCCGATCTCGGCCTTGACCCATGCCACGCTGGATGTGCTGTGCACCGATCCCGGCACCCGCGACGTGGCACGGCGCATGATGATCGAGGCGCAGCAGATCGCGGAAAAGCTGGGCGTCAGTTTCCCGATCGACGTGGAGCGCCGGATCGACGGCGGCGCTGCGGTCGGCGCGCATCGCACGTCGATGCTGCAAGACCTTGACGCCGGGCGACCGCTGGAGATCGACGCGCTGGTCGGATCGGTTCAGGAATTGGGCCGGATCACCGGCACGCCGACCCCGACGGTGGACACCGTCCTTGCGCTGGTCGCGCTGCGTGGCCGGGTTGCGGGGCTTTACTGACGTCGCGGGACGCGCAGACACCTGTGAGGATCGGATGCGAAAGATCGTTGGCACCACGCCTGGCGCAGATCCTGAACCGACTGTCCTTGCGGTCGTCGGGTCGCGGAAGTGACACCTTTTCGCATCGCCATTGTCGGGGCGGGCATCGCCGGTCTGGCCTGCGCCCGGGATCTGCTCGAGGCTGGTCTGGCCCCGGTGATCTTTGACAAAGGCCGTGGCATTGGCGGCAGGCTGGCCACCCGGCGGGCCGAGGATGGGCTGCAGTTCGACCACGGCGCGCCTTGTGTCATGGCCACGGACGCTGGCTTTGCCGAAGTGCTGAGGCAGGCGGAGGTGGACGGGGCCGCCGCGCCCTGCCCCACCGAGACGGGGGGATTTGTCGGGTTGCCCGGCATGTCGGGCCTTGCAAGACATCTTGGCCGCGGGGTTGAGATCCGCACCGGCGTGGCGGTCGGCGCGGTGACGGGCGACGGCGACGGCTGGCGGGTTATCTGTGGCGACCGCTCGCAGGTCTTTGACCGTGTCATCCTGACCTTGCCTGCCCCGCAGATCCTGCGGCTGCTTGGCACCGATCACAGCTTGACCGCAGATGTGGGCGCAGATCTGGACGCAATTCTGGACGTCGTCCGGATCGACCCCTGCCTGACGCTGATGGCGGCCTTTGCGGGATACTCTGACGCTGGCCCCTGCCCGCCCGACCTGCGGCAGATCACGCTGGACAGCGCCAAGCCCGGGCGGGATCGCCGCCTGCAAGCCTGGGTCGCACACGCCACCCCGGAGTTCAGCCGCCGCCATCTGGAACGTGAGATGACCGAGGTTGCGGGGCTGATGCTGCCGATGCTTTGCGCCAGTATCGGGCGGGCGCCTGCCGAAGCGGTGCATGCCGTGGCGCATCGCTGGCGCTATGCGCAAGTGGACCGCGCCTTGGGTCGCCCCTTTGTGACCGGCCCGTCAGGTGGACTTTACCTGGGCGGTGACTGGTGTCTGGGGCCGATGGCGGAACACGCCTGGACCAGCGGGCGCGCGATTGCGGCTGACATCCTGCGCAACTAGCGCGGCCTTAGGTCTGGGTCACGCGCCGCCTGCGAACCGGTCCCGCAACAGGTTCTTTTGCACCTTGCCCATCGTGTTGCGGGGCAATGCGTCGACAAAGACCACCCGGCTTGGCCGCTTGAACCGGGCCAGCCGCCCCTCCAGCGCCTTCGTGACATCGGCTTCGGTCAGGTGAGGCTGCCCGGTGGGCACCACGACGGCGGTCACCGCCTCGCCGAAATCCTTGTGCGGCACGCCGATCACGGCGGATTCTAGCACACCGTCGATATCGTCGATCTCGGCCTCCACCTCTTTGGGGTAGACGTTGTAGCCGCCGGTGATGATCAGATCCTTGGCCCGCCCGACGATGTGGACATAGCCCTTGTCGTCGATCCGCCCCAGATCGCCGGTGATGAAAAAGCCGTTCGCGCGCAGTTCCGCGGCGGTCTTTTCCGGCATCCGCCAATAGCCCTTGAAGACGTTGGCGCCGCGCACCTCGATCATCCCGATCTCGCCTTGCGGGAGGTGCGCGCCGGTATCGGGGTCGGTCACGATGACCTCGGTTCCCGGCAGGGGCAGGCCCACGGTGCCGGCCACCCGGGCGCCGTCACAGGGGTTCGAGGTGTTCATGTTGGTTTCGGTCATGCCATAGCGCTCAAGGATCGCGTGACCGGTGCGTGCCTGCCATTCGCGGTGCGTTTCGGCCAGAAGCGGGGCTGAACCGGAGATGAAAAGCCGCATCCGCGCTGTCGCGGCGGCATCGAGCGTGGCGGACTCCAGAAGCCGGACATAAAAGGTCGGCACGCCCATCAAGACGGTCGCCCGCGCCATCAGACCAAGGACGCGGCCTGGGTCGAATTTTGGCAATAGAACCATCGACGCGCCGGAAAACAGGGTGACATTGGTCGCCACGAAGAGGCCGTGGGTGTGAAAGATCGGCAAGGCGTGGATCAGCACGTCGGCCTTGGTGAAACGCCAGGCGTCGCGCAGCGTGAGGGCGTTCGACACCAGATTGCCATGCGTCAGCATCGCGCCCTTCGACCGCCCCGTGGTGCCCGAGGTGTAGAGCAGCGCTGCCAGATCATCCGCGTCGCGCGGCACGGTGGCGAAATCAGGGGACGTGTTCGCTGCGGCATCGGGCAGGCTGCCGCGGCCATTGGCATCCAGCGTCGCACGGCGCGCACCGGTCTGTTCGGCAATCGCGGCCAGTTCAGCGGCACGGGCTGGGTCGCAGACCAGAAGCGCCGGTTCGGCATCGCCGATGAAATAGGCGACCTCTGCCACGGTGTAGGCAGTGTTCAGCGGCAGGAACACCGCGCCCGCGCGGACGGTCGCAAGGTAGAGGATGATCGCCTCGGGCGACTTTTCGACCTGCACGGCAACGCGGTCGCCGGGCCTTACCCCCAAGCCGATGAGCGCGTTGGCCATCTGGCCGGTGCGGGCCACCAGATCGGCGTAGGTGATGCGGTCGCCCGCCGGAGTTTCGATCGCGGTGGCGGCGGCATCGGTGATCGAGCGGGAGAGGATGTCGAACAGGTTCGCGCTCATTGCACACTCCTTGGCTGCGGCAAGGTATGTCGCGGCGTCAGGGTCTTCGCAACGGTGATGTTGGGCTATTCGGCGGGATGGTCACGCAAGGCGGCGCCCCGAAGTTCAGCCTGCAGAAGCTCTGTTTCGGCCGCCCTTGGCCGCGCGAAACCGGCCAAGAGGAGGTAGGCAACGGGTGTGATGTAAAGCGTGGCCAAGGTGGCAAGGCCGAGGCCGCCGACGATGATCCAGCCCAGCACTTCGCGCGCCTCGGCGCCGGCCCCTTGCGCGAGAACCAGAGGCAACCCCCCGAGCACCGTGGCGACCATCGTCATCATCACCGGCCGCAACCGGACGGTGGCGGCCTGTTCGATCGCGTCACGGACCGTTGCGCCACGCTCGCGCAGTTGATCGGCAAATTCGACGATGAGAATCCCGTTCTTGGCCATGATACCGACCAACAGCACCAGCCCGATCTGGGAATAGACGTTCAGACTGCCGCCGGTCAGCAACAGGGCGAAGATCGCGCAAGCCAGCCCCAGTGGCACGGTGGCCATCACGATCACGGCGGAGACGAAGCTTTCGAACTGCGCCGCCAACACCAGAAACACCACGGCAAGCGCAATTGCGAAGGTCACCAGCAAGCCCGACGAGGTTTCGCCAAGCGTCGCCGCCTCGGCCAGCGGAACAAGGCGCATGTCTTCGGCCAGAACGCCGTCCGACAGGGCCTGCAATTCGGCCAGCGCTTCGCCCAAGGCAAAGTCTGGCGTCAGCCCGGCGCTGATCGGGACCGACCGGCGCTGCGCCTCGCGGCCAAGTTCCGGCGCCACCGCCCGCTCGGTCAGCGTCGCGAAGGAGGACACCGGCACCATGTTGCCATCGCGCGATGCGACGAAGGTGCGTTCCAGATCGCCGGGATCGTTGACCGGATCGGAGGTGGAGACGAGGCGGATGTCGAAGCTGTCGTCATCCACAAACAGCGTGCCGACGGTGCGGCCGTCAAGCACCGCCTGGAAGGCCTCGCCGAGGCCGTCGATCGACACCCCGAGATCCTCGGCCCGGCTGCGGTCGATCTCGACGAAAAGCTGCGGCTGGGTGGTGTCATAGCCAAGCCTGACCTGACCAAAGCGCGGGTCTTTCTCCATCCGGTCGACGAGGGTGCGCGCAACCTCGGCGAGACGCCCGTAATCATCACCGACGAGCGCCACGGAAAGCCCCTGCCCTGCCCCGCGGATGCCAAGCGAGTTTGGCTGGATGGCAAAGGTGCGAACCCCGATCACGCCGCGCAGCTTGCCATTGAGTTCATCCGCGATGGCCTGCTGGCTGCGCGCCCGATCGGCCCAGTTGGCCAGCGTCACCACGATGAAGCCCCGGTTGTCCGACCCGCCCATGCCCGCGATGGCAAAGACGCTGGTCACCTCGCCCGACGCACGCAGGGGTTCGACCAGCGCCTCGATCTCGCGCATCTTGCCGTCGGTATACTCCAGCGATGCCCCCTGTGGCGCCTGCACCGACAACAGGATCGCCGCGCGGTCTTCGCTTGGGGTCAGTTCCTGGCGAAGCGAGGCCATGCTTGCCACCGCCAGCGCGGCGAACAGCAAAGCCACCGCCACCGCCACGACCGGCGCGGCGAGGCACAGCCGCAAGGTCTTGGCGTAGGCCCGCGCCAGCGCCTCGCCGACCGAGGTCATCACGCCCCGGCTTTCGACATGGGGTTTCAGGAGACGCGCGGCCAGCACCGGGCAAAGCGTCAGCGCCGTCACCGACGACAGCAGCACCGCAATCGCCAGCGTGAAGCCGAACTCGCGGAACAGACCGCCGGTCTGGCCCGGCAGGAACGACAGCGGAATGAACACCGCCGCCAGCGTGGTGGTGGTGGCGAGGACGGCAAAGAACACCTGCCGGGTGCCGAGGACTGCCGCAGCCCGCGCGCCCATGCCTTCGGACCTTCGGCGGACGATGTTTTCCAGAACCACGATTGCGTCGTCGACGACAAGGCCGGTTGCCAGAACCAAGGCCAGGAGGGTCATGATGTTGATCGAAAAGCCGACCAGCCAGATCGCCGCCAACGTGCCGACCAGCGCCACCGGCATCGCGATGACCGGGATCAGCGTCGCCCGGGCGTCGCGCAGGAAGATGTAGATCACCGCCGTGACGATCAGCACCGAAAGGCCCAGTGCAAGTTCAACCTCGTGGATCGCGCCGTCGATGAAATCGGCGCTGTCCGAGGTGACAAACATCTGCACGTCATCGGGCAACAGCGGTTGCAGATCGGCGACCACCTGCCGCACCGCCTTTGAGATTGCCAGCGTGTTGCCGTTGGCCTGCCGGATGATCCCGAGACCGATGCCGGTCTGGCCGTTTGCCCGCAGCACCGATGCGCCCGGTTCGGGGCCGAGCGTTACCTGCGCCACGTCACCAAGTTTCACGTCGCCAGCGATGCTGAGCGCCTCGATTTCCTCCACCGTGCGGATTGCAGCGGTGGTGCGCACCTGCAGGCTTTGCCGGTCGGAGCTGAGCGCGCCGGCGGGGCTGTCGAAGGCCGCGTCACCGAGGACAGCCCGCAGGTCGGCAAGTGTCAGCCCGCGCGCGGCAAGTTGCATCAGGTTCACGTCCACCCGGAACGCCAGTTCCCTGTCGCCGAAGATCTGCAGGTCGGCCACGCCGGGGGCCGACAGCAGGCGGCTTTCGGCAAGGTCGCGGATCAGCGTGGTCAACTCGTCTGCCGTGCGCCGCGACGAGGTGACGGCAATCCGCAGGATGGCATCGGAATCGGCATCGGACTTGACCACACGCGGCGCTTCGGCGGCATCTGGAAGCGTGTTCGTCACCCGCGCCACGGCATCGCGCAGGTCGGTCGCGGCCACGTCGAGTTCGACATCGTCACGGAATTCGACGGTCACGCGGCTGGACCCGAACCGCGACGAGGATGAGATCGACTTTACTCCGGCAATCCGGCTGACCGCACCTTCGACCACCGCCGTCACCTCGCGGTCGATGGTTTCCGGTGCTGCGCCGGGATAGGCGGTCGAGACCGAAACCACCGGGCGGTCCACATCCGGCAGCTCGCGGACATCGGCGCCCAGAAGCCCGGCCAGCCCGGCAATGACGATCAGCGCGTTCAGCACGAAGGCAAGGATCGGGCGGCGGATGAACAGCGCGGTTCCGCTGCCGAGGGCCGCAGGATCGGCCGCAGGATCGGCGCCAGTTTCGTCCGGGGTGCGCGGCATGGGTCAGCTCCTCGGGGCGGCGATGCTGACATCGGCGCCGGGCCGCAGCGGCTGAACGCCTTCGGTCACCACCATGTCGCCGGGTTCGAACGCCGCGTCGACCAGCACCGTGTCGGCATTGCGCTGCAGGATGCGGATCGGCAGGCGGTTGGCCTTGCCCTCGCGCACCACCCAGACAAAGGCGCCGTCGCCACCCCACTGGATCGCCATCGGATCGACGGCGGGATAGGCCTGTCCGGTGAACACCAGATTGATCTGGAACGCCATCCCGGCGCGCAGCCGGTCCTCGGCATTGCCGATCGTCGCCTCGACGCGC
Organism: Paracoccaceae bacterium; assembly: GCA_030697175.1. Classification (GTDB taxonomy): domain Bacteria; phylum Pseudomonadota; class Alphaproteobacteria; order Rhodobacterales; family Rhodobacteraceae; genus JAUYQR01. The sequence continues at coordinate 287,084 of JAUYQR010000003.1, forward strand.
AGCGTGCGGCTGGCCTCGTCAACCCGGTTATCGACGGCCACGATGCGGCCTTCGATCACCTGATCGGCGGTCGAGATCGCGGTCGCCTGCACCGGATCACCCACCGCGACCAAGGCCGCCAGCCGCTCTGGCACCCGGAATTCCACGATCAGGCTGGAGCGGTCTTCGATCCGGGTGACCGGCGTCGTCGGCGACAGAAGGTCACCGACTTGCGGTGCCACAAGGCCGACATAGCCCGCCACCGGTGCCAGCAGGCGGTGGTTGGCCAGATCGCGTTCGGCAGACTGCAAGCCCAACTGCGCCGTGCGCAGCGCCAGTTCCGCCTCCTGGCGTTGCAGGGCCGTGGCGGTGCCGGATTGCGACAGTTGCTGCAAGCGGTCGACGGTGCGCTGCGCGTCTTCCAGCACAAGGCGTGCCCGGTCGACCTGCAGTTGCGCGGACTCGGCGTCAAGGTCGGCGATCACGTCGCCCGCCGCCACCAGACTGCCCGGTGCCACGCGGATCGCCGCAAGCCGCCCGGTGATCTCGAAAGACAGGTCGACCGATTGCACGCCCCGCGCCGATCCGATTGCCGACACCACGTCGCGCAGCGCCACCTTCTGCAAGGCGACCGCCACGACCTGCACGCCGCGCCCTGCGGCTGGACCGCCCGCTGGAGCGCCCGCTGGAGTGCCTTGATCGTCCGCAGCCTCGCCGGGAACGATTCCCGTCATCGCCAGCGGTTGCAGCAACCCGACCTGGTCAAACCAGGGCCGGGTTCCGGGAACAAAGCGGGCAGAAAGCGGGATCGCCACCAGCGCGATCAACGCCACGATACCAAGCTGCGGAACTAACCTCATGCGCGGGGCCTGCCTTCAAAGTGCAACTGCTTCTTTCCGGGTTTCTCCGGGGTCATCCAAACCTGCCTCAAGCCGCCCGAATGGCAAGCAAACAAATCGGTGATCGACGCTTTTGGAACCGCCTTGTACCCCACCGTTCGACGGGATGCATGTCCATGTCGCGATCCTGCGGCCCGTTGCTCACTGAGCCCCACCCGCCCGCCTGCGCAGCCGGCGCAGGTGCCAGCGGTAGATCGGCGGGGCTAGGAGGTGATCGTAAGCTGCCGAGGCGATCTGCCGGACCCCCGGAAGCCCGACAACCCGCGCCAGCCAGCGATACCGCGGCATGTCCGCCCACAGCACCAGGAACGCGGCAATCCCGGAGGTAAGCCTGCCATCCTTCAGCACATATAGCCTGCGCGCGGCGGTATCGGCATCCAGCCCCCACCGCGCCAGCATGTGCGAGTTCAGGTCATCAAACCGGATCGGCAGGCCATTGGCCGCCGCATAGCGTGCGTAGTGCCGGATTTCGAAGTTGCACACCGGACAACTGGCATTGAACAGCACGGAGGTTTCGGAGTTGTGTTGCATGAGCGTCAGTTAGGCCGGGGCGGCGCAAAATCCAGCGTCACGATGTATCCACCAGCGTGCCGAGAAACCGCGAGAAGAGTTCGCCCTGCGAGTTGATGTTCAGCTTTGAATAGATGTTGCGCCGGTGGATCCGGACGGTTCCGGCCGCGATGCCAAGGATTTGCCCGGTCGATTCGGCGGAATGGCCTTGCAGGGTGAATTCGGCCACCTCGCGTTCGCGGGGGGTAAGGATGCCGTCACCGAAACGGCCAAGCTCGTGGGCGATGGCGCGCCGCTGCCGCCCGGCGGCCTTGGGCCCCTGATCCGTGCGAAACTGCAGCGAGACGCCCGCCCAGTGACGCGCCGCGATGGCGGCCACAAACGGAAAAAGCGCCTGCAACGCGAGATACTCCCTTTGGCTGAAAGGTTTTTCTGCCCGCATCAGGGACAAGACCAGAATGGCCTTTCCCGGCAGATCGACGAAATAGGCAATCTCTTCGGCAAGGCCGGTCTGGGCATAGTAATTGCGGTAGTATTCGCCCTGATAGAACCGGTCCGGCGCCAGATCGCGCAGCCGGTAGAGGCCCGCGGCGACCGGCTGGGTGGCCGCCAGAAAGAACGGGTCCAGAAGATACGGCCCCGCCTGATAATCGGTGACGAAGATCTTGCGCTTGTTCGGGGGAAAGTCGTCGTAGACATCAAGCGGAGGGTTGGTGCCGTGATAGGCGAACATCACGGCATAGCTGAACGGGGCCACATGACGCAGCAACGCGGCCAGCGACCGTGGCAATGCGGGGCTATCCAGCCCGGACACGACCGCAGCCACCAAGGGCCAGATCGGCGCGCTCATCGGCGCGGCCTGACCAGCGGGACTACCCTATTTGTGATATATACAGCCAAATGGACTTCTCCTACGCTTTGTCGTGTTTCATAGGATAGACGCGACCCCATGCAAAGCCAGATCGACCCCGGCGCACAAGGTCAGACCGGCGACCGCCCGCTGATTGCCGAGTTTCGCGCGGCCACCAAACGCTATGGCGCGGTGCTGGCGGCGGATGCGCTGAGCTTTGGCATCGGCAAGGGTGAGTTCCTGTCGTTTCTGGGGCCGTCGGGCTGCGGCAAGACCACGGCGCTGCGCATGTTGGCGGGGTTTGAAGTCCCGACCTCGGGCGATGTGTTTCTGGACGGCGAGCGGGTCACCGACGTGCCGGCATACCGCCGCCCGGTAAACATGGTGTTTCAGCACTATGCGCTGTTTCCCCACATGACGGTCGCCCAAAACATCGCCTACGGGCTGATGCAGCGCCGGCCGCGCCCGGACCGGGCCGAAGTCGCCCGCAAGGTGGACCGTGCGCTGGATATGGTGCGCCTGTCCGGGTTTGGTCCGCGCCGCATCTGGGAAATGTCGGGCGGCCAGCAGCAGCGGGTGGCACTGGCGCGGGCCATCGTGAACGAGCCCAAGGTCCTGCTGCTGGACGAGCCGCTGGCAGCACTTGACCGCAAGCTGCGCCGCGAGATGCAGATCGAATTGCAGACCCTGCAGCGCCAGCTTGGCATCACCTTCGTTCTGGTCACCCATGATCAGGAAGAGGCGCTGTCGATGTCGGACCGCATCTGCATCATGCGCAGCGGGCGCATCGTGCAGGCCGGTTCGCCCCTGGCGCTTTATGACCAGCCGATCAACCGCTATGTCGCGGACTTTGTCGGGAAATCAAACTTCATCGACGGCGTTGTGTCGGCCCTGTCTGGCGAGGGGGGCCAGATTGAGACCGCCTCGGGTTACCGGTTTGAAGGCCGGGTTTCGGGCGTGCTTGCGCCAGGGGCAAAGGCGTCTCTCAGCATCCGTCCCGAACAGATCGACCTTGCCAATTCAGCCCATCCGGGTGCCGAGCCTGTCACCGTCATCAACCGGATCTTCCTTGGCGAACACACCGAATACCTCGTGCGCCACGCGGCTTTGGGCGATCTTCTGGTGCTGGTTGCCCGACAGGCCGAGGCGGCGGCGGGCAGCTTTGCCCCCGGTGCAGCCGCCTTCGTCGCCTGGAAACCGGAAACCGCGCTGATCCTGCCACAAGATTGAACAGAACCAACCAAAACGGGGAGACTTCAGAAATGACCGACAAGATCGACCACATCTCGCGTCAGAAGTTCATGGAAGAGTTGCGGCGGTATCAAAGGGGTTCGGTGACGCGCCGGCATTTCCTTGGCGTGACCGGGCTTGGCGCGGCATCGGCGGTGCTGGGTGCCGCCATGCCGGGCCTGATGCCGCGCGCCGCGCACGCCCAATCCATCGGGGATCGCGTGGTGCTGGCCTCGTGGCCCAACTACCACGATCCGGCCAATTTCGACAGCTTTGCCGCGGAAAGCGGGGCGACCGTTCAGTTGAACGTGTTTGGCTCGAACGAGGAAATGCTGGCCAAACTGCAAGCGGGCGGTTCGGGCTGGGATGTGTTCGTGCCGACCAACTACACGATCACGACTTATGTCGAACAGGATCTGATCGAGCCGCTGGATCTGGCCTTGCTGCCGAACTACGACCCGGCCAGCTTTGACCAGCGCTTTGCCGGACCGGGCACTGTCAACGGCACGGTCTATGCGGTGCCAAGGAACTGGGGCACCACCGGCTTTGCGGTGAACACCGACCACACCGGCGGCACGACGCCGACATCCTGGAAGGAATTCTGGGATCTGACCCAGACCACCTTCTCTGGCCGCACGATGGTGCATGACTACCAGTTGACCACCATCGGCAACGCACTGAAATACTTCGGCTATTCCTTCAACTCGATCGACCCTGCCGAACTGGCCAAGGCCGAGGAGCTGCTGTTGGCCGCCAAACCGCACCTGTTTGCGATCAGCTCGGACTACCAGCCTTCGATGCGGTCGGGCGACGCGTGGATGACGATCTGCTGGACAGGCGATGGCAAGCAGATGAACCGCGACATGCCGGAAATCGTCTATGTGCTTGGCAAGGAAGGCGGCGAGCTGTGGTCGGACTTCTTCGCCATTCCGAAGGGTGCGCCACATCGTGACGCGGCCTATGCGCTGATCAACTATCTGCTGGCCCCCGAGATCAACGCCAAGGAAGTGATGTTCCACGGTTATCCGGTGGCCGATGCCCGGGTGAACGCCATCCTGCCGGCAGAAATGCTGAACGATCCGATCCTGTATCCGGCCGCCGACCTGCTCTCGGCGCTGGAGTTCGGCGCGGCGGCGACCCTGACCGATCCGAACCGGGCCGAGTTGATGGCCCGCTTCAAGGCGGCGTGAGACATGCAGCGGCGGTTGTCCACATGGCTGCTTCTGGCCCCGGCGGGGTTGTGGTTTGCAGTCATGCTGGTGCTGCCGCTGTGTTTTGTCGTGGTGTTCAGCTTTGGCGAACGGGAGGCGGCGGGCGGCTACGTCCCCGCCTTCACCCTTGCGCAATACGCCAACCTGCCATCGCGCGGCACGGCGTTCCTGAACACGCTGACGCTGGCGCCCTTCGGGACGGTGCTGGCGCTGCTGATCGCCTACCCTCTGGCCTATTTCCTGGCCATGCGGGCCGATCCGAAATGGCGCACGCTGCTGCTTATTCTGGTCATCGTGCCGTTCTGGACCTCGATCCTGATCCGCAGCTATGCCTGGATCTTCATTCTGGGCGGACAGGGCTTGCCTGCGGTGATCGCGTGGCTGGGCTTTGGGTCGGTGCGGCTGATCAACACGCCGTTCGCAGTCATGACCGGCATCGTCTACGGGTATCTGCCGCTGATGGTGCTGCCGGTCTATGTCAGCCTTGAGCGGCTGGACAAACGCCTGCTGGAGGCTGCGGCCGATCTTGGTGCGCCGCCCCTGCGCAGTTTTCTGCAAGTGACCTTGCCCCTGTCGCTGCCGGGTGTGGCGACCGGCTGCATGCTGGTCTTCATCCTGCTGATGGGCGAGTTCCTGATCCCTGCCATGCTGGGCGGCGGCAAGGTGTTCTTCATCGGCAATGCGCTGGTCGATCTGTTCCTGCAATCGCGCAACTGGGCCTTTGGCGCGGCGGTCGCCGTGACGTTGGTGCTGATCATGCTGGTCACCGTGTCGCTTTACATGTGGCTGATGCGCCGCATGGGTGGCGTGCGCGACGATGTAGCCTTGATGTAAGGGAACCCCGGATGCGCCTTTATGCCCTTGCGGTCTATCTGTTTCTCTACCTGCCGATCGCGGTCATCGCGGTTTTCAGCTTCAACGCGGGCCGCCATGCCAGCCAGTTCACCGGGTTTTCCGTGCAGTGGTATGGCAAGGCCCTGTCCAATCCCTTTGTCACCGAGGCGCTGTGGACGAGCTTTGTCGTTGCGCTGTCCTCGGCGCTGATCGCAAGCGTGTTCGGCACAATGGCCGCGCTTGCGCTGCAGGGCATGAAGGGCCGGGTGCGGATGGTGGCCGACGCGCTGATCTATGTCGCGGTGATGGTGCCGGGCATCGTGATCGGCATCGCCACGCTGATCGCGCTGGTCACCCTGTTTGGCTGGATCAACCCCCTCTTGGCGCGGCTTGCCCCGGAAGGTCAGGCCCCGCAACTGGCGATGGGCTACGGGTCTTTGATCGCGGCGCACGCATTGTTTTCCATGTCGCTGGTCATCATCATCCTGCGCGCGCGCCTTGCCGGCATGGACCGCAGCCTGATGGAAGCCTCGGCCGATCTTTACGCGCCGCCCTTCGCAACCTTCTGGCAGGTCACGCTGCCGTTGATCTTTCCGGGCATCCTTGCGGGGTTCCTGCTGAGCTTCACGTTCAGCTTTGACGATTTCATCATCGCCTTCTTCGTGGCCGGGTCCGAGACGACACTGCCGATCTATGTGTTCTCGTCGATCCGCCGGGGTGTGACGCCGGAAATCAACGCCATCGGCACGATGGTGCTGGCGGTTTCCCTGATATTGCTGGTTGCAGCACAGCTTACCTTGCGGCGTGGCATCAAGACAGGGGCGCAATGATGCTGCTGGAGGGAAAGGTGGCCTTTCTGACCGGCGCGGGATCGGGGATTGGGCGGGCGGGAGCGCTGGCGCTGGCGCGCGAAGGCGCACAGGTGATCGTCACCGATCTGGACGAGGACCGCGCGACATCGGTCGCGGGCGAGATCGTGGCGGCAGGGGGCTGGGCCGAGGCGATGGCGCTGGATGCGGGCGATGATGCCGCCGTGACAGCCGCGATTGACCGTGTGGCGCACCGCGGTCGATTGGATGTTCTGCATTCTCACGCGGGCATTCAGGTTCCCGGTCGGCTGACCGAGGTGGCGCTTGACGGCATGGATGCCTCATGGCGGCTGAACGTGCGGGCGCATTTCGTGGCCGCCCGCGCAGCGATGCCCCACATGCAGCGCCAGCGCAAAGGGTCGATCATCATCACCGCATCAAATTCGGGCGTCCAGTATGACCGCGGGATGATTGCCTATTGCACGACCAAACATGCGGTCATCGCGATGACGCGCCAGATTGCAGTGGATTACGCCGCCGATAACGTCCGATGCAATGCGCTGTGTCCGGGCTTTGTCGACACCCCGTTCAACGACGGGTTTGAGCTGCAGATGGGCGGACGCGCGGCCTTGGAAAGCTATGTGGCGGGGTCGGTTCCGATGGGTCGGTGGGCATCGGTGAGCGAAATTGCCGCCAGCATCGTCTATCTTGCCTCAGACCAGTCAGGGTTCATGACGGGCCACGCGCTGGTGGTCGATGGCGGGGAAAGCCTGTAGCCGTTCATCCGCATGAGGCTTGCGGCAGGCGAAGCGGTGATCTCAGGCCGGGTTTTCCGGCGCGGCCGGGTCGGCGCATGGTGCGGCGCAAAACGCAGCCCGCAGGGCCGCAATCACGGGAATGATGTCTGCACGACCGAGCTTGTTGGTTACGTGCTTGCCGTGTCGGGTGGAGCGGACCACGCCTTCTGCGCGCAACCGTATGAGGTGTTGTGAAACGCTGGCCTGCGGTTCGTGCAAGGCAGCCGACAGTTCGCCGACCGTCATCTCCCGGTCCAGCAGGCTGCAAAGAATTCGCAGCCTGCCGACATGGGACAACGACTTCAACAACGCCACGGCCCGTCCGGCGGCCTCTGGATCGTCAGGGGCGAAGCTGTCGGTCATGGCGGATCAGTTGAACGCGCAACCGGACTTCACGCCGAGCGCCTTGAACACCATCGCAGCGGGACAGACCCCGGTGAACGAGGACTGGATCAGGTTCAGGCCGATGAACACGGTGAACCAGACAAAGAGCGGCGAGACGAAGGCGGTCAGCGCCACGCTGAGCAGAACCATGCAGCCGGCAAAAAGCATTACGGAGCGGTCGAGGGTCATTGCAGTTTCCTTTCAGGGATTGGACCGGGGATGGGCACTTTGGGCACCCTTCCCCCGGTTTCGGTCGGGCGTCAGCCCGTGGTGGTTTCCTTCAGCTTGTCGATCCCCAGCGTTTTCAGCGCCAGGGTTTCGTAGAAGGGTTCGGACACGCCCTTGCGCAGCTTGCGGATGAAGTATTTCTCGAAGCCGATCTTGGCCATGTGGACCCATTTGCCCGAGGACGACCAGTTCACGTTGCGTGGCGGAATCTGCGGTTGCGCGACGAAGGCAACGCCGCCATCGCCGAAGTCAGCGAGGCAGACGGCGTTCCATGTGCCGACGCGGTCGGGTTCCGTGCCGCGCAACAGGTTGCCGATGTTGAGGGCGGTGGCGGTGACCATGGACTCGATCATGAAGCCGGTCTTTGGAACGCCGCAAGGCACGGGCGTTGGCCCCATCGGCGGGATCGCCACGCAGACGCCGACGGCAAAGATGTTGCGGTATTTCGGGTTTTGCTGGTGATTGTCGACGATGGTGAAGCCGCGCGGATTGCTGAGACCCTCGATGCCGGATACCGGCTTGATGCCGCGAAACGCGGGCAACATCATCGAGAAGGCGAAGGGCAGTTCCCTTTCCGCCTTCACGCTGCCGTCGTCAGCAATCTCTTCGACGAACATCTTGCCGGCTTCGACGCGCTTCACCCGGGTCGAGGTCATCCACTTGATGTGCTTGCCGCGCATTTCGGATTCCAAAAGCCCCTTGGTGTCGCCGACCCCATCCAGCCCGAGGTGCCCGATGTAGGGCTCGGGGGTGACGAAGGTCATCGGCACTCGGTCACGCACCTTGGCGCGGCGCAGCGCAGTTTCCAGGATCAGGAGAAACTCGTAGGCCGGACCAAAGCAGCTTGCCCACTGCGCCGCGCCGATGATGACGGGGCCGGGGTTGCGGACCAGTTCATCGAACGCGATGCGCGCCTGTTCGGCGTGGTCGATGTGGCAGACCGACTGGGTATGGCCGCCATGCGGGCCAAGGCCTTCGATCTCGTCGAAGGCCAGTTCCGGGCCGGTGGCGATCACGAGGTAATCGTAGGCGACGCTGTCACCGTTGACGAGCTGGATGCGGTTTTCCTCGGGGTGCAGGCGTTCTGCGGCAACGGGGATGAAGCCGATCCCCTTTTTCGCCATCGTCGGCGCAAGATCGACGGTGATGTCCTCCCGCTCGCGCCAGCCGACTGCGATCCAGGGGTTTGACGGGACGAAGTGATACTTCGGATCCTTTGTCACCACGGTTATCCGATCTTCCGGGCGAAGCTGATCCTTCAGCTCGTAGGCCATGATGGCCCCGCCCAGACCCGCCCCCAACACGACGACATGTGCCATTTGTTCCTCCAACGCACAGGGTTCACCCGATCCGGCCCCCAACGGGGCCGGGGCCTTCGTGTCGTCAGGTGCGGAACACCCGGTAGATGGCGGGAATGACGAGGACCGTCAGCAGGGTCGATGTCATCAGCCCGAAGAGAAGCGAGATCGCCAGACCCTGAAAGATCGGGTCGGCAAGGATGACCACCGCACCGATCATCGCGGCCACGGCGGTCAGGAAGATCGGCTTGAAGCGGATCGTGCCGGCGCGGATCAGGCTGTCCACGGTGACGGTGCCTTCCATGCGGATGAAATCCACAAGGAGGATCGAGTTGCGGACGATGATGCCGGCCAGCGCGATGAAGCCGATCATCGAGGTGGCAGAGAACGGCGCGGCAAAGAGCCAGTGGCCAGCCATGATGCCAAGGAACGTCAGCGGGATCGGCGTCAGGATGACCAGCGGCAGTTTGAAAGACCCGAACTGCGCCACGACCAGGATGTAGATGCCCAGAATCGCCACGCCGAAGGCAGCGCCCATGTCGCGGAAGGTGACCCAGGTCACTTCCCATTCGCCGTCCCACAGAAGCGTGGTCCTGGTCTCATCCTCGGGCTGTCCGTTCAGCCGGATTTCAGGCGCGCCATCGACGCCTTTCAGTGCCTCGCCGACCGCGATCATCCCGTAAAGCGGCGCCTCGAAGGCTCCGGCCAGTTCGGCCTGCACCATTTCGGCGGCGCGGCCGTTGTGGCGGAAGATCGGGAACGAGGCGCGTTCTTCCGTGATCCGGACCACATCGCCCAGTTCCACGACGCCGCGTGCGCCCGGCAGCGTGTTGGCCGGGATCGGCGTGGTCAGGAACCGTTCGTCCAGAACCCGGTCACCCTTGGCGCGTTGCAGCACCAGCGGGATCGGGTAGCGCCCCTCGCCCCGGTGCGAATAGCCGACCGTGCGGCCACCGTTCAGCAGGGCGATGGTGTCGAAAACGTCACGCTCTTGCACCCCGAAGAACTCGAGATCATCGCTGGATACCGTTGCCCGCAAACGCCGTGCCGGGGTGCCGAAGCTGTTGTCGATATCGACGATGAAGGGCACCGAGTGGAACGCGGCTTCGACCTTGGCGGCGGCGGCGCGGCGTGCCTCGGGTGTGGGGCCGTAGATTTCTGCCAGAAGTGTCGCAATCACCGGTGGGCCAGGGGGTGGTTCGACAACCTTGAGCGAGGTGCCATCGGGCATCGCAACCGCCTTGATCCGCTCGCGGATTTCCAGCGCGATGGCGTGGCTTGGCCGGTCACGGTCGGCCTTCGGGGCAAGGTTGATCGCCACCTCGCCCAGATGCGGCTCTTGCCGCAGGTAGCTGTGGCGCACCAGCCCGTTGAAGTTGAAGGGCGCTGCCGTTGCGGCGTGGGTCTGCACCGAGGTGACCTCTGGAAGTGCAAGCACGATCGCCGCGATGTCTTGCGCCACACGGTCGGTCGCTTCGGTCGAGGCGCCTTCGGGCAGATCGACCATCACCGAAAGCTCGGACTTGTTGTCGAAGGGCAGAAGTTTGACCGTCACGTCCTTGGTGTAAAGCAGACCCAAGGAGCCGAAGGACAAGACCGCAGTCACCAGAAGGAACCCCAGACTGCGCCCTTTGCTTGCCAGCAGCGGCCGCGCCACAGCCTGATAGGCGCGTTCCATGAAGCCGCCGTGAGCGGCATCGTGGCCACCCATCGTGTCGCCATGGGAATGGGCAGACATGTCTGCCTTGCCCGCCACCTTGACCATCAGCCAAGGCGTGATCACCACGGCGACGAAGAACGAAAAGATCATCGCAGCGCTGGCGTTCGCCGGAATGGGCGACATGTAGGGCCCCATCAGACCCGAGACGAACAGCATCGGCAGCAGCGCCGCCACCACCGCCAGCGTGGCCACGATGGTCGGATTGCCGACCTCGGCCACGGCGTCGACGGCGGCGCGGATGCGGTCGCGCCCATCGCGCATCGCCCAGTGCCGGGCGATGTTCTCGATCACCACGATGGCGTCATCGACAAGGATGCCGATGGAGAAGATCAGGGCAAAGAGGCTGACCCGGTTCAGCGTGTAACCCATGATCCAGGCGGCAAAAAGCGTCAGCAGGATCGTCACCGGAATGACCACCGCCACCACGATGGCTTCGCGCCAGCCGATTGCCACCAGCACCAGCGCGATGATCGACACGGTCGCGAGGCCAAGGTGGAACAGCAGTTCGTTGGCCTTTTCGTTCGCCGTCTCGCCGTAGTTGCGGGTGACGGTCAGCGCCACGCTGTCGGGAAGGATGCTGCCGTGCAGACTTTCGATGCGGTGCAATGCGGCTTCGGCCACGACAACGGCATTGGCCCCCGCACGCTTTGCCACCGCCAGCGTGACCGCAGGGCTGCGCTGCACTTCCCCGGTGTCGGACTTGGTCAGATGCGAAACGATATGGTCCGAGGTATCGGGGACGAAGGACACATCGGCGACATCGGCGACATAGACGGGACGCCCGTCGCGGGTGGTGAGGAGGAGGTTCGCAACCTCGGACGGTGCGACGAGGGTCTGACCGGCGACCAGATCCACCTGTTCGCCCGCGTCCCGCAGTTTTCCGGTGTTCAGCGTGCGGTTGGCCTGGTCGACCTTTTCGGCAAGTTGTTGCAGCGTCACGCCAAAGAGCGCCAGGCGGTCCGGATCGGGCGCGATGCGGATCGCCTCGGTCGCCTCGCCGACCAGATAGGTCAGGCCGACGTCTTCGGTCTTGGCGACCTCGGCCTGAAGGGCGCGGGCGATGCGGGTCAGGTCGTTCGCTGCCACCACTTGCCCTGGCTTGGCCGACAGCGTGACAGTCAGGATCGCCACGTCATCAATGCCGCGCCCGACGATCAGGGGTTCGGGGATGCCAACGGGAATCCGGTCAAGATTTGCCCGGACCTTGTCGTGCACCCGCAGGATCGCGTCTTCGGCGCTGGTGCCAACCTTGAACCGCGCCATGACCAGCACCGCATCATCGCGGGTGTTGGAATAGACGTGTTCGACATCGTTGATGCCCTTGACGATCACCTCGAGCGGTTCGGTGACCAGTTTCACCGCGTCTTCGGCCTTCAGACCCTGAGCCTGAACATGAATGTCGACCATCGGGACGGAAATCTGCGGTTCTTCCTCGCGCGGAAGTGCGCCCAAGGCGACCAGACCGGCGGCAAGTGCTGCCACGATGAACAGAGGCGTCAGCGAGGATGCGATGAACGCGCGGGTCAGCGCACCGGCAAGGCCAAGCGGACCGGGCTTGAAGTCACTCATGACCGGCCCCGGCCACCGGGTCGGTGACGATGCGGTCGCCCGCAGACAGTCCGGTCAGGATCTCGACCACCTCGCCCTGGTCGGTCTTGGAGCGCTGGCCTGGCACAACGCTGCGCAGCGTCGGCCCGGCGTCGGTTTCCACCTGAACGAAATCCAGACCCGAATTGGAAATGAGCGCGCTGACAGGAACGAACAGGGCCTCGCGCTCCTGCATCGGCAGCCGCACCAGCACGCGCGCATCGACAAAGCGGTCGGGGGCGCCCTGCACGTCGACATCGGCAATGACGCGGCCGTTTTCGATCAGGGGATAGACCTTGATCAGACGGCCTGACTGAACCCCCGCGACGCCCTCGATCCGGATTTCGGCACCTTCTTGCAGCATGGCGGCATGGCGTTCCGGCACCGCAAGGCGCAAGAAGATGCCTCCGACGCTGATCAGCGCGACAGGCTCGCCCGGCATGACCACGGCCCCGGTCGACACGGGAACATCAAGCACCCTGCCCCCGGCTGGCGCCAGAACACGGCCCTCGTCCTGGGTTTGGCGGATCAGTTCGATTTCGGCTTCGATCGACGCGATCTGGCCTTTCAGCACTTCGACCTGCGTCCGCAGCCCGTCCAGCCGCTGGACCGTGCTGACCCCTTGCTTGAGTAGCTGTTCACCGCGCGCCAGCTCGGTTTCAGCATTCGCAAGCTGTGCGGCCTGCGCCCCTTTCCGCGCCTCGAGCGCGCTGAGCTGAAAGGTCAGTTTGTCGTCGATCACCGTGGCGATCAGTTCGCCTTCGCTGACCACATCCCCTTCGGTGACATTCAGGGCGACCACTGTGCCCCCGATACGCACTCGGGCGGGCACACGATCACGCGCCTCGATTCGTCCGTAGACGGCCTTCCATTCTGTCGTCGTGGTGGGCGTGAGGTTCAGCGTTTCGCCAACAACTTGCAGCGGCGACAGGAAGATCAGGGGCAAGACGATCAGACCGAGCTTCATGGCAACCTCCACTACATACACATATTAATGTATGAATGTTTTGCATCTGGCAAGGGGAAAGTCCGATGCGGCAAGTTGGGGCTGGCGCGCTTGCCTGCGGTCATCGTGCCCGACGAGCGGTCGTCAGGCCCGATGCCGCAATGGATTGTCGTTCCAGCGGCGGCGTTCTGGTGGGCGCGACCTGGTCTTGAGCCACAGACGACGGCAACGAAGACTGACAGCGGCGCCGCATCGCCGGGACGCACCCGAAGGCGGTCACCCTGCATGATGTTCTCCAGCGGCGCGTCATACCCCGACCCATCGGAAAGAATGCGCCGCGCGGTCTTGGGTGCCAGATCCAGCAGCGCGCGGATCGCGTCGCCAGTGCGTTCGCGCGCCCGAAGTTCCAGCACCTGACCGACAAAGACCAGCGCCACGATCACGACCGCAGCCTCGTAATACGTGCCGACACCGTGGCCCATCCGGTAGACCTCGGGGAACTCGCCGGGCAGAAAGGTCGCGACCAGTGAATAGAGGTATGCAGCCGCGACCCCAAGGCTGATCAGCGTCCACATGTTGGGCGACCGGTTCACCAGCGAGTCCCACCCGCGCCTGAAGAACGGCACGGCGGCCCACAGGATGATCGGGCTTGCCAGGATGAACTCCAGATAGCTGGCCGTCTGATGACCGATCCAGTCGCGCACCGGCAGGTCCACCAGTTCGCCCATCGTGAGCCCGATCAAGGGAACCGCCGCCGCCGCCGAAATCCACATCCTGCGGGTAAAGTCCGTGACCTCAAGGCTGGGCGCGTCTGAGGGCAGGATGGGCTACAGCGCCATACCGCAGATCGGGCAAGTGCCCGGCGCATCGCGAATGATCTGGGGATGCATCGGGCAGGTACACTGGACAGCGGCAGGAGTGGTCGCCTTTGTCGCCACGGCACGACCGGAAGCGTAAAACCACGGATCGGCCTTGAATTTCGCCTGACATCTTGCCGAACAGAAATGGAAGGTATTGCCGGCGAACTCCCCGGTCCTCGTATCGGCCTTCACGGTGACTGTCATGCCGCAGACCGGGTCTGCGGTCGTGGGACCGGAGGGGGGCTTGGTTGGAGGCCCGGCGTGGTGGTTCGCCATATGGTGATGGTCGGTGCCGGAGTGTGGATGTGCAGCGGTCATTGCGTTCTCCTTTCGCGGCCCGCGCCGCGTGAGGGTAGAGATGGACCTGAGGGTTCACTTTGCAGCTTCCCACTGTGGGAAGGTCAAGAGAAGATCAGGCAAGACAGCGGCACGCTGAAATCGAGGGAAAGACCTCCCGCGATGCGGTTGTGCGAGGCCGGATAAAGCCTTGGACCCAAGCAAGGGCTGCGACGCATTGAGAGGGATCATGGTGCACCCGACACGATTCGAACGTGTGGCCTCTGCCTTCGGAGGGCATGACTGGGCTTTTTGTTGCTTTTATATTCACCCTTTATTCCCTTTATTTTCACGGTTCGGCGGGGTTCGTTTTACTCGAAACTGTGGCGCGTCACAGTTTCCTTTCTAGGATCTCCATCGCCCTATCCTGATAATGCGGGCTGTGATGGTAGTAGACTTTGCGGATCGTCTCGGCTGACGTGTCGAAGTAGTCGGCAGCGTCTTCGATCGGCAGACCCTTCTGCATTCCCCAAGTGATCGCAGTATGCTTCAGGGTGTGGGGCGAGACGCCGGCAAGCCCTGCCCGCTCACGCGCGCCTTCGAAAGCGTGTTTGATATCGCCGACCCGCTGCCCGTCGATCTCGACTGCCCACCGTGCCCCAAGGTCTTTCCAGCGGCGGCAATGGGCGAGGAGTCGACGGGTCAGGCGAACGGGCTTGCGGCGCTTTTTGGTCTCGCGTTCATCTGCGCCGCGCCGGTACATTACGCCCCGGTCTACGTCGATCCACCCGCCCACGGTCGAAGGCATAAACGACAGGTTCAGGATCGCATCCTTTCGGGTGCCGGTGTAGACGCCCAGCAGAATGAACCGCGCCAGATGCTTGCCCCTTTGGCTGCGCCAGGCGGCCCAGATCAGTTTTGCGGCTTCGTCACGGGTCAGCCACCGGTCGCGGGACGGCGGCTTTTCGGGAAGTGTTACCTTCGTCGTCGTCAGAAGATAACCCTCCTTGTGGCAGTAGTTGATTGCGGCCTGAAGCACGTTCAGTTCCCGGCGAAGCGTCCCGTCTGATATCGGTTGTGCGCTTCCATCCTTGAACCGGCGGGTTCGGGTCTTGGCATAGCGGCGGCAGGTCTCGCCCTTTACGTCTGCCACGCTCAGAGCACCCCAAAAGGCTAGGAGGGCGTCGATCGCATAACCTATGCGGCTAGGGGCTGCGACCGTGACGCCGTGTTCTCGCCCGTAAATATCCAAGACTTCGGAGATCGGCATTCGGTCGGCGCGGCGGGTGCCGGTTACCGTGTCCTTGCTGGCGATATAGGCCGCGAGCAGCCTTTCAGCTTCGATGCGGTCGCTTGTGCCCGTGCTGCGCTCGGGGCATCCACTGTCGCGGATGATGTAGGTTTGCTTGTCCTTTCTCCAATAGAGTCGAGCGCCGGCGGCTTTTCTTGGCATCTTAGGATTAACTCCGACAAAGAGATTTCGTTGATACGGATAGCACGGCCCATGCGGACTAGGAGACCGTGCTTTTCCGCAGCGGACTTGAGGGACCCTTTCGGGACCCCCAAGCGAAGCGCAGCTTCCTCAATGCGTAGCAGCATGACTTCAGATTGAAACCAGGCGAACCGCGACGGTCGCGACCCCTGCCCCGGCTGTCTTGGCCACGGTTCCAAGGCGTGTGTTGCCGCTGGCGGTTTCGGTCACAAGGCCAGCCGTCGATTCCCAGTAGACCGGCTCGCCAAGGGCGAGCGTCTGCGCCCCGACCTTCGGAAGTTCGAAGACGCCAGTGACGGCAACGTCAACCGGTTCACCGGCCGCTGCGCTGCCAAGGGCGACGCCTGCAATGCTGCCTGCGATTACGATTCCGCCGCTGGAAACCAGTTCCGGGGCCGGGATGGTGAGTTGGCTTCCCGCCTGTACAAAATTCGTGGCCATATTAGACCCCTTTCGATGTGAGTGGATAAACGATCGACTGCCGGGGGCGTGTTGCCCCGGCAATCTCGGAGTCGAGGGCGGCTACGGCGCGGGCCATTTCGGAGTCGGACTTGTATTCGACCCGTTCCCCGTTGCTGTCCGTGACCGATCGAAGCCCGTTGTAACGGGCCTCTTTCAGGCGGTCGCGCCATTCGATCAGCAGGGCCAGCGTTGCCACGGCTTACGCACCGGCCGCGCGATAGGCGCCGCGCCAATCAAGCCAGCCGCTTCCGAAGTCGAGGAACGCCCGGTACTGAAGGCCAAGTGTGTTCCAAGCCTCTTGACGCTGGATTTGCACCCCTTGCGCGGCGGCAAGGTAGCCATATTGCAGCGAAGGAACTTGTGCCGGATCGGCCAAGACGTACCACGTGTTTCCGGTTAGGCGAGGTTCGACAACCAAGGTCAGCTTGCCAGCGAAGGCCGCAACATCATCGGTCGTTGCCGCGTAGATCGAGGCAAGCAGCTTTTCAGCGGACGTTTCCAGATCAGGCGAGACCACAAGGTACTTGGGCGTTGCGGCGATGGTCGTCTTGCCGTCCAGCCCCTTTACCGTCCGCATGTGTTTGCGGGCCGCCGACAGAGCGGTTTCAGAAAGCGCCGACGGCGCGCCCGAAACACTGTTGCCCCGGCTGGCATCGAACACGGGAGTCCCGTCGCTGAGATCCGGGTTGCCGGTCAGCATGGCCACCATTTCTTCGGCTTCGGTCTGTGCGGCGGCTTGACCCATTGCGGCGGTCATATCGCCAAGAAGGTTTAAATCGTCGTCGATCAGAAGCTTGCGGCTGACGTTGATTGCGCGACCGAAGGTCTTCAGGCGCATAACCTCACCGGACTCTGCCCGGTTGGTATGCTTGAACTCGCCGCTTTCCGTCATCTCTTCCAGCCGGCCCATCTCGCCGATACGGATCGAGGTGGACTCTTTGAAGTTCGGAAGGGTCCGTTGCCGGGCAAGCGCCTTCAATGGGGACTCCGCTGCCTGATAGGCTTGCGCCGCGACCTTCCCCATTGCGTTGCTGACCAGTACCGGGAAGTCGGAAGTGGTCAGGGACCGCTGAAACAGGTCGTCTGCGCTCATGCCACGCACGGACTCGCCCGATCGGGTGAGGCAGTCAGCAGCGATATCGCGCAGGCTCATGCCCACGAATTCACGGCTTGCGGCGGGAAAATCACCTCCCACCATGCGGAAGGCCAAGGCGTCGGCCGCACGGGTGCGAACTTGTGCAGGGTCGTCATTCGCCTGCCCGACCTTGATCACAGGCAGCGCCTTGCCGCGCTTCTGGATCTCTTCAAACGCGGCCGCGCGCACATCGGTAACGGTCGCGTCTGCATCAATATGCGCGTCTGCCCAATCGGCCGGAAGGTTGGCAGATCGTGCAATCGCTCGGATCTCTTGGCGCGTCTGCGCCTTTTCTTCGTTCTCAGTTGTCATTTGGATATCTCCGCTACGGAAACGGGCGCCCCTGTCCGCGCCGATCGGCACGGCCGAAGCCTCGTTGATCATCCAAGCCACCGCCTTTCGAATTCGTGTTTTGGTTTCCGGGTCGATTTCTTCGGTCCACTTGCTGACCCGATAGCCGATCGAGACGCCGCGAACCGTGCCTTCCGCAATGCGGGCGACAATCGGGGCGGCGTCTGCGGCTCCGGAAAGCCGGATGGTTGCCAGCAGCTTGCCACCCTCAAAGCGATGCCCGGTGATTGAACCGATTACGTCGCGGGCAGACTCGGTCCGGTGGCCATCAAGCAATGGCGCGCCTTCTAGGCCGGAAAGATTGAGTCCAGCCGGGTCCAGGCGTTCTAGGTAAGCCCCTTTACTGTCGCGGCGCACAACGTCTGCGAAGGTCGAGATGACGGCTTCAATCGTCTGCGCCTCGGCATTCCAAGTAGACGGCTGAAACACCGCCGCGCGGGTTAGGTTGATATCAAGCTGCGCCATTTTCAGAGTCCTTGTCTTTGGCCACGGTTCCCCGTTCGGCCTCAATTTCCGCGTCCAGGTCCTCGAGAATCCATCCGCGTTCGGCCACGGCCTTGCGGCGGCTTGTAAGACCAGCTTCCAACTCGGCTTTGGTGGCGCTGATATCCTTCAGCGGGTCCACTTGCAGCGGACGCGGCGGCAGCCAATCGGCCTGCAAATAGGCTTCTGGGTTCGCTTCGAAGTCCGGCGCTTCCAAGTCTCCGGACAGGATGCCGTGCAAAATCACAGCGCGCCAAACCGGGGCGAGAAACTGGGGAACAAGCACGGTATATTGGACTTGCTCCACCCTCTGCCGAAACGGCAACAGACCAGCGCGAAGGCTGGAATAGTTCGCTCCGGTCAGATCGCCGGAAAGCATGTGATCGGGCAGCCCAAGGCCGGCCGCCAGTTGGCGTAAGTTTAACTTGATAAACTCGCCCATTTGCTGGGCCTGTTGAGGCGAATTGAATTTGATATCCGTTCCGCTAGGCAAACGGACTAGCGCGCCGGGTTCAAGGCTCGGCGTCTCTTCGTTGTTAAGCGGATCTCCCGTGCCGCTTTGGTCGATGATGAACCCGGCCATCATGGCAGAGACTTGCGCGCCCTTCAGAAGGGCATCACAGAGTCGGTCGAGGTCTCCGGCGGGAAGGATGATCGGTGCCAACCACGACACTCCCCGCAACTGCCCTGCGGCCAGCGGCTTGACCACATGCAGCACGGAGTCCGCTTCGACCCGGACCGAAGGCGCATAAGTTTGCCACGCCTGCCCCGGTCGTTCCGGTACAATCCAGTAGGCAACCCGGCATCCGGTAGCGTCCAGTTCAACGCCCGAAAATATCGAACGGCCGCCCGACAGTTCCAATGTCTTGGACTCGTCCAGCATTTCAACAGGCAGGACGCGGATTCTGGGACCGTCTGCCATGTCACTGATCAAGGCAACGGCTTCGCCCGCGACAACCAATGAATTCGCCACCGCGACCTGAAGCCCTGCAAAGTCTGTCCGCCGTTCAGCGTCTGCCCGGTTGCACCAGTCCGAGAAATGCTGATTTAGTGCGTTGCGGGTCGCCGCGTCTGGATGACGGGCAGCTGGTTGAATTCCGGGACCGATCAGGGCGCCAACCCAATTCCCCACGGCATTGGAGATGAAGGGCGCATTCATCGCTAGGTGAGACGCCCGCGACCGTATCGCCGGGCCAGCGGCTGCGGTCTCAGGATTGATCCGGCCAAAGGTTCCCATACCCACGCCGCGACGGCCACCGGTTGCCCCGTCAAAGCGACGGGTTCGGGCGGGTTCGGCCTTGCCGAAGATACGGGAAAAGATGCTCATTCGGTTTGCCCCAAATACGCGATGACGGGCCGGATAAGGTCCGCTGCCGGGCAGACCAAAGTTCCGAGATGCGTCTCATTGGTCAGAAGATCGACTTTGCCCCGATCAGAGGCGGTATCACCGTCCTTCCAAAAGATCGTCGGCTTGATATGGCGCTTGCCGTCGCTGCCACGGGTGAAGCGAATGCGGATGATCCATTCTTCGCCCGCTTGGGTTCCCCGGATGATCGAGTGAAGTGCCGAAGGGTAGACAATAGCCCCGCCCTGCTTTGCCCAGTCCGAATGCTTCCCCATGAACGCCGGGGGCTGATTGAGGGCAGTATTCACAACACCAAGTTCCGTCCCACTCAGCCCGCAATCGCGCGCCGCCAGCAGTAGCCGTGCCCGCGCAATTTCTGCCGGCTCGTATTCGGATGGCGAAGTGCGACCCTTGCCAGGTTTGCTTTCAAGAAGTGTCAGTAGCAGCGGCCCCCGCAACACGCTTTGTAGCGCATCAGGGTTGCTGTTTTCATGAGGGGCCAGGATGGTGGCAATCTGGGCGAGGCGCATGGCGGTGTCTCCTGTTTCGACACCTTATGTCATCTTGCACTGATTCGTGCAAGTTATTGCATTGCGAGATGCAACATGCTAAATGATTCTCACTTCCTCTGTGATGGTGGGAAGTGCCGTCAGGGGTGACGGTTGCCATGAGACGGGCAGCGGCGGCGTTAGTGGAGTTCCGTCGCCGCTGCCCAAGCACAAAAGAAAGGATGTGCCATGAGTGCGACTCAATCTGGAAAGCTTCGGCGGATGGCTCGTAACCTAGCGCGTGCGGGACTGCCCTTTGAATTGGCGGCGCTTCTGATCGCGCAGCATATGCGCCAAGTCGGGATTCCCATCACGCCCGAAAATCTGGATGCGGCTTTCGCCTAACATGACATTTGCCGAATCGCGTCCAGATGACTAGCTTCCTGATTGGACAAGTTGCGAGGAATGCGTGCGAATATACATTTCTATGGTCGGATGCGGCAATAAAATCTACAAAGTAGACACGATTAGGCACGGCGGAAAAATTTGGCTGGTACCCGAGTGGTTCGAAGTGGTGGGTCACGGTTACATGATTCCGGAGCGTATTTTGAGGATGGATCATCTAAGTCACCAAGTCGGTGCATTTGCTGGATCAGATTTTGTGTTGAATGAACCAATCCCAGAGGAAGCACTGTACAAGGAACCTACGGTCATCCAAGTCGCACTTTACGAAATGCAGCGCCAGCCCGATATTCGCGTTCAAATTGGTAACGCGTAAACATCCGAAGCGCCAATATTATCAGACTTTGCATGTTTCAACAGTAAGGTGAATGTCAATTTAGACGTCCGTTGAAAAAGATATCGAATCAGACCATGGTCACTGTATCGCAACAGATGGAGTCGACCATGACATACGAAAGCCAATGCCAGTTCGGACGCGCAATTGCTGCCTCTGAGATTGACGATTGCAAGGCAACCGGAAATTACCCTAAGTTAATTCGCGCTATCCGGGAGATGGCCGATCAAAGCCACGGGGTCTCGATCGGCTTCCTGCAAGCGATTGCAGAAAAGGCAGCCAGACGGTAATCTAGAGAGCAGCAATATGGAAACTTCTCAATTCCCATATTGCTGTGCCACTTTTGGCCGCCTTATACATTCTCAGCTTAAAATATATGAAGCAGTCATGGGATCTCCTTTAGTCGGACACACCAATCCCGACTGACGACGACCTCGGCGCCACAGGATTTGCATGAAAAGCGGCTCTGGTCCTGCAATTCTTCGGCTGGGAATTTATTCTTAGCATCGCATTTCGGGCAATTGAAGTCGTGATACATTCTAAAGAATTTCCAGACACCATCTGATTCTTCAACGCCGAAAACACCTTTGCAATTTGCGCATGTGAATTTACCATCACGCCTTAATAGCCGTTCGGTACGCTGAATCTGAAAGCCACATGGACATTTCATAGATATGTTCACTTTAAAGTTGGTAGCGAACAATGATGAGTTCAGTATGCGCTCAATCTCTTTTGATATTTCAATTATTTTGGGTCGAGCATCGCTCGCAATAAACAACTTGCCTTCCTTGTGCTGCCTAATCGTCGGTTCGTGCAGATAGCTTCCCAGAGTGTTCCAATGCTTGTTGATCCATGAGGCTGTAAGGCGGGCGTCTGTTCCCAAGTGATGCATGACCTTTGCAGCTTGTCCTGAGATATCTTCAATCCCAACCGAGATTGAACGGTCACTCTCAATCAACGAATCTATCTCCTTCAGTTCCTTTATGAGTCTTCCGGGTTGCCAAGTTTCCATTGTTTCGTCGTCAACTTCATCTTGGTAAGCCTGCAAAAGTTCGTAGGCTAGACATTCAATCGCCATCCTCAGCCGTAGGGCAATCGGCTGTAGAAATGCATCATCTCCCGTCAGATTCAGTTGGGTCGCGGCTTCAAAGTGATGACGGGCGCGCGCTCTGAAATCTATTTTGTTAGTTATGCGCTTTGATATAGCTAGCCCTCACCTCTCCAACCACTTGCTGCGAATTAATGTTGCAGCCTTTTTCGGCGCTGCCTCAGTCGATAGTTCTTCGGCTCGCCTGTCAAGGTTCACCCCGATCAGTTGCCGGGCAGCCCAAGCATAGACTGTAGCGTCAAGTGTCTCCGCTCGCTTCCCCTTGATCCTCTCGAACCGGGCTTGTGGCACCCCGCGGGCGTAGCGCACTACTTTCCGTTCGCTGGCCAACTGTTCAAAGAACACCGGTTCGAGCGCATCGCCGAACCGGACGCCCATTCCTCGTGCCAGGCGGGCGAACAACTGCGACTTCACCGCATCCGACCCCACCAGCCAAAGCAGCTGGCCCTTGGTGCCTGACTTTTGCAGGAACGGCCGGCTGAACCCCGGTACACCTTTGATCGAGACCACCCGCCGGCCGAACCGTGGCCGCGTAAAGCTGTTCACGATATCAGTATGTCCACCGTCCCCACTGTCTATACAGGCTGTATCTACACGGATGGTGCCGCCATTGGGATGCTTCCAAGTTTGCTTTAGCAAAGCGTCGAGATCCTGCCAGACCGCCTCACCGTCGATCGGCCCCCAGAACACCCGATGATCTAGGCAGAACAGGTCGCTGCGGCCGTGGCCTAGTATGACGCATTCCAAGCGGTCATCCTGACAGTCAACACCTAGGGTCAGAAAAAGAACGTCTGCAGGCAACGCAGCCAAGCTGAACGGCTCACGGCGGCCGTACAATTCGTGTTCATCTAGGTCTTCTGCGCCACTAGACCACGGCTCCCCAAGCACAAGGTTTGTGAACGTCTGAAGGGTCTCAGGACTCTTCTTCGCCTCTAAAAACTCGGCCGCAAGCTTGCCCCACCGGGCGTTGAAATGCGGGCTGACAAGCGCGTTGATCTTAAACCCAGCGTGGCCTTTTACGTCGGCCGCCGTTGCGCGCCACCGGCCCTTTGCTACCATCGCAGGCTTCTGCGCCTCGGTCACAACGCAGCCGTTATTAGGGCAAACCCAATGCGCCGAGTCTGGATCACCTTCAACCCACCGAATATCTGCCCATTTTATTTCCGCGAAGTCTCCACATGAGGGGCACGGGCATTCGTAAATCCGCTTGTCTGACTTGTCATAAAGCCGCGTTGCCGGGCCATAGTCGAAGACGGGAGTTGATCCGGCTATGATCTTACGGTCTCTGAAGGTCAGCGTTCGCATGGTGGCAAGTTCGATCGGGTCTCCTTCCTGAGACACTTCGAAGCCGTCGATCTCATCCAAGATCAGAATTTTAGCGGTATGGCGCCGTAAGTTTCGCGGACTCTTGGCTGCCACGAATTTCAATGATCCGCCGCTGAACCGTCGATTTAGCATGGTTGATCGACCGGACTCGTCGGCTTCGGTCGAAAGCAGACCGCGCAAGCTTGGCGATGCTTCAAACACGGCTTCCAGGTCCACCGCAAAGTCTCTTGCGTCATCGGCGGTCGGCTGGACTGCCAAGATCGGCGCGGGGCTGTTTGCGACCTGACTTGCGATGATGCCAGAAAGAAGGGCCGTGTAACCAATGCGGGCCGATTTAAGCACCGTGACTTGCTCTATTCCAGGATCATCGAGGGCATCGCAGATGCCCCTTTGGTAGGCCCATAGCTTCATCCGGCCGGGCAGCGCGGACGCGGCTTGCGGCAGGTACACGTTGCTTTCGATCCACTTCGCTAACGGCACATCGGCCGGCGGGCGAAGGGCCAGCATTGCCTTCCGGCGGATTGCGTCAATCCCCATTTGCCAGCCCCGCAAGTGCCGCTTTGATCTCGGCCCCGATCTCCGCCACGTCATGCGCGCCAAGGTGAGGCAGCTTCGACCCAATGCGCGACGGGACCGCTAGAAGCGCGGCCCGAACATCCCGCAACACGTTTTCCCACTCTTTCACCACGTCGGCCGTGCTGACCATCTCGCCACGGGATGCGGCGTTGTTGATTGCCAGCTTGTCAGCCTGTTCCCGTGCCAGGCGAAGCTTCTCAGCCTTCAGTTCGTCGGTGACCGGCCCGGCCTTGCCGCCGAGCTTCGCCCCGTCTCTCAGCCGGGATAAGTAGTTTTGCAGCGACTTGCGCACGTCGAACCGGCCGCGACTGGACCGCACCATTACGCCGTCGCGGGCAAGCTGCCTCATACGTGCCGCGGTGAGTCCGAAGAACGCCGAAAGTTCAGGCTCGGTCATCGTCTCTGAGATGCCCGGTTGATCAACTGCGGGCTTCTCTGTCTGTTGCACCATAGGTCCAAGCAGATCGGCCAATTCTGGATAGGTCAACATGTCTTACCTATTGGATGCTTGATCGAAATTTTTCTGTAGCGAGTTTTGAATCGCGGTCTGCGTCCCCCGCGATGCCGCCCCACCGGGAGGACCCCAAGGGAAACCGATCTTCGATCTAAGCCCATCTGCCCAGCCATGCGCCAAGGGGTCACCAAATGCCGAAAGGTGAACCATGGTGAACCATGTGAACCATGATTCCATATATTACCGCCCGAGAGTGTGGGGTTGCGTGATACCCCATGCATTGCCGTGTATTGTCTACCAGCTAGTCTTTTGGTGGATTCATGGTTCACATGTTTCACCGAAGACATAACACCATGAAAAGGCGTGTGAATAGCGGTGAACCATCCGGGCAAATCATGGTTCACCGATGGTTCACATGGTTCACCTTTCGTCGTCCTGCGGTCGATCAGAGTAGATGATTGATCCTGACCCCTCATTGTCGCTCCCAAAAGTTGCCCGCCTTAGTGTGACTGCACTTCCAGCCAACCAATCGAAGGATGCCGCCAACCTGCCTTGAGTTGCCGCTTGTTTGTTGCCCGGTCGGAATTCCCAGAAGCGTCAGCACCTCTGAGACGGTCACCCTGTCCTTTCGTTCCAGATCAAACCCGTCGCCGTTCGTAAGCCCGTCCAGGATGCGCCGGATAGGCTGTTCCCAGGGGTGTTCTTCGCGAGCCGACTCTTGCTCTATCCCCGCCTGCCGTTCCATTTCCGGGGTCAGGTGCCACGTCTCACCCGCATAAAAGGCAGCTAAGGCTTCGGCGAATAGCTGTTCCCGGTCGGCTGCAAGGCCGTCCGTGTCGATCTTTGCGCCGCACGTCACGGGCCAGAAGCGCCGCCCGCCGCTCGCATCCTTCAGAAAGGCGGTTTCATTGGTCGTCCCGATAAACACGCATTGCCGCGGTACAACGTCAGCCCGTCGCGCATAAGGTGCCCGGATCTCATCGGTGGACCGGCTCAGGAAGGCTTTCAGGTCTTCGGCTTCAGCCTTCCGAGACGGGGCAAGTTCGGCCAACTCGACCAGCCAATGCCCGCGCAAGTACAACCCGGCTTCCCGCGCCCCATCACGGATTGACGGCATATTGTCACCCGACCAGGCGCCGCCCAGGATTTGGCAGGCGGTTGATTTACCAATGCCCTGAGACCCGCCCAGCACTAGAACATGATCGTGCTTGCAGCCCGGCCGCATGACGCGCGCCACCATTGCCACCAGAAAGGCGCGACCGACTGCCCGGCTGTAAGGCGTGGTCTCCGCCCCCATGTAATCGGTCAGCCACGTATCTAAGCGCCGCTTGCCGTCATGGGGCGGCAACTGGGCCAGCCATTCCTTGACCGGGTGATAGCTGTTCAACTCCGCAACTGCCCGAACCGCGCCTGCCGTAAGTTCGGCTCCGACATTGTGCATTCCGGCTTGCTCGATCGCAACGCGGATCAAGCCTAGGTCCGCATCGTTGATCGGCCCGGCCCGCCATTCTTCTTGCCCGGTCATCTCGTTTTTGCGGATCGAGTAGCCTTTAAGGGCGTTCACCTTTTCCAGAAACACGATCGCATTGTTAAGGTTCGGCCTTGGGTCACCGTTCCCTGCCAGCATAATTTTCATTTTCGGCCGATCGGTCTCGGGCAGCGCGGGCAGGTCATCGAACTCATAAACTGGCTCTGGTGGCGTCCAGCCGTGACTCTTGGCGATTTGGAACAGTGTGCCAAGGCCGGTGCCCTGACCCTTGAAGCTTCGCCACTTGTTCCTGTGTTCCCGTTGATCGTATCTCGGGTCTTGCTTCGCCCAGTCGCACCACAAGCCAAACGCCTCAGCGGACCCGCCGGCCGCGCTGTGCAAGGCCATTCCAACTTGGACCCATTCGGAATAATCCGTTGCGTCCGTGATCGCTTCCAAGGCGCTGCGAATGCGGGGCCAGTTGGCTTCGGACGTGTCGGCCGTCTTAGTCGCTTCCTGTCGAATGTTGACCGTTGGCCCGATGCCTTGGCTAACTAAGTCAAAGTTGATCGGGCGATGCCAGCGGTAGGGCTGCCCCGTGTCCGGATGGATCGACGGCGGAAGCACTCCCTGCTTTCCTGTTCCAAGCAACTCAATTTGCCAGCCTTCGCCCTTGGCCAGCTTTGCCGATCGAAGGGGCGTTGGATTGAAAAAGTAGAAGTGCCGCCCTGCCCCGCTACCGCTGATCACCTCTGGCAATTGGTATAGGTTAGGTGCCAGCCGGCGGGCGGCAGCCCATGCCGCGTCCGTCGCTTCCGGCCGATCAATATCGAGGTCCAAGACGTGCAGATAACCGGCGGGCGTGCGCGACGGCTCGCCCAAGCGAATGCCGATATTGGCGCCTTCGATGTATTGCCGTTCCAGATCGGCGCGCGTGGCCTTTGGGGCCGTAGACCAGCCGTCCGCAATCGGTCGCTTTTGGCGAGGGTGAAGCCAATGCAACGCAGCGCCGATCGACAGAAAACCGGAGGCCGCTTCTAGCGGAATTATACGTTTTGTGGTATCGAATGCGTGGCTTTTGTCGAAGCTACCAAGTTCAACCCCGTCTCCGGCTGCAACCGGGGCGGGGTTTTCCTTTTGTCGCCTTCGGTTTTCTCCCAACAGGTCGCGTAACGGGTCAACCGATTCATGGGCAATCTGTGGCGAGACACAGATATCCGGCCCCAAAAGGTCGGCTAAAGTGTCGCTAAGTGATTGATTTAATTGGTGCACCCGACACGATTCGAACGTGTGGCCTCTGCCTTCGGAGGGCAGCGCTCTATCCAGCTGAGCTACGGGTGCCTGAGCGCTGCTTAGCCGAAGGCGCCAAGGGTTTCAACGGCAATAACGGGCGCCCGCCCTGCCCGCCCGTTTCCTGCGGGACGAGCGCGCCGCGGATTGTTTCCACAAAAATGTGTTTCAACTGCGCGGTTTTTTGCCGATCCTTTGCGAGCCTGTTGGGGCGAATCGGTATTAGGGGGTCTGCCAGTGTCCATTTCCATCAGATTGCGCCACAAAGGCGCACTTCTTGCTTCATTGTCCGTGATTGCCGTATTGGCAGGGTGTGGCGGGGCGGAGGAAGATCTCTCTGGGGGCGGACTTTTGTCACCCTTTCCTGCTCCCCTACCAGTGGGCATCGACGTGCTCATGGCGGCATTCACGCTTCCAGCCGATGTGGTGACGGATACCGCCAACCTTTTGGCATCTAACCAATATATCGTTCAGAACACGATTGGCTGGGGACTGGACCTGACATCGGGTGAGGTGCTCACGGGACTGAACAGCTATCCCTTGCGCTCCTCGGGCGCGGCATTTGCCCATGCCGCAGGGCTGACCGGAGACGGGTCGATCATTGCCGTGTCGGATGATGAATACATCACCGGCTATGACGAGTTTTCCGGATCGAACGAGTTTGTTCTCAACAACCGGGAGCTGCCTCTCGAACCTGGTGCGCTCGTCGTGCACGGCACCATCGTTTCGGCGGTCGCATTGGGGCAATCGCCCGATTTTATCGGAACGGCACCGGATGCGACGCTGCTGTTCGGCAGCTACGAGACCGACCAGAAGCTGGCCGATGTGGGCAACCAGGCGCTGGTGATGGGTGCTGTCGCTTGGAACAATTCTTGGGGATATCCAGACCTTGGTTTGAACCAGACCGACTTCGACACAGCCTTCACTGGCAGCGCAGGTGCCGTGAACTACCTGGAAGCTCTGAAGGATTACTCCTCTTACGGGGTTGTCGTATTCGCGGTGGCGAACGAAGACACCCGGACCAGTTCGACATTGATGGACGGCCTGCCCTATCTGTTGCCGGAATTGGAAGCCGGCTGGATCGCCGCAGTGAACGGGATACCTACCTTCAACGGATCGGACGTCACCTCAGTGCAACTGGTTTCGTCAGCCTGCCTGCAAGCAGCGCGGTGGTGCCTTATCGCGGATGGAGCGTGGAATGTTCCGGACGACACGCTTCAACTTCAAGCAGGCACCGATC
Organism: Paracoccaceae bacterium; assembly: GCA_030697175.1. GTDB lineage: Bacteria > Pseudomonadota > Alphaproteobacteria > Rhodobacterales > Rhodobacteraceae > JAUYQR01. The sequence continues at coordinate 315,516 of JAUYQR010000003.1, forward strand.
TTGTCACCGGATCGTCCTTTGCCGCGCCCCAGATCTCGGGTGCGCTGGCTTTGTTGGAACAGGCGTTTCCGTTGCTGACCCCGCACGATCTTCGGGTGCGGCTGCTGGCATCGGCGGAGGACAATTTCTTCACGCCGAATGCCTATGTCGAACTCGCTGACGGGTTCAACAAGGGGTATTCATTCGAGTATGGCCATGGCTTTCTGGATATCGAAGCCGCGCTCAAGCCGATTGGCCCGACGGCGATGACACTTGCCAACGGCAACACGGTCACCACCAACGCGGCTGTGCTGGCAAGCGGGACTGGTCTTGGCGACGCGCTGGAAGTGTCACTTGCGAATACCGAACTGCGCGTGAAGGACGCACTTGCCGGCGGTTTCGTGATGCCCGGCACTGCACTGACGGCGGCAGCACGTCCCGCCTCGCAGGCCGCGTCGATCCTGTCGCGCAGTTTGTCCAGCAACCTGGCGCTGGAGCGGACGGCAGAGGTCAGCGCGCTCGACAACCCGTTCTCGTCGCTGGGCGGCACCACCGCAAACTTCCGCGCACCGGACGGAAACGCCTCGGCTGCGCTTCTGGTATCGCAAGGCGGCGGCGAAACGGCTGGCGTTCAGGTAGCCCGCCTGCTGGCGGATGGGCCGCTGAAAGTGGAGCTTGGCCTGAAGGTCGCCCGAGACGATGGCCAAAGGATGAGCCTCGACGGAGCCAACGGCGCGATGATGGCTTCGGTTTCGCTGGGCCTGACGCAGGATCTGGGCGGATCGGCCTTTCTGGCGCTGGCGGGTGAAGTTGGCATGACCGACCTTGGCGGATCTACCGTGCTTGGCGATACGGGAACCGCACGGTTCAACAGCCTGTCGCTGACGGCTGGACGCAGCAACCTGTTCCAGACCGGAGACAGGTTGAGCGTTGGCGTCGGGATGCCGATTGCCGTTGCGTCGGGCGGGACAGTCGTCGATCTGCCGGTCTACCGGCAGGCAGCGGCGGCGGAATTCGAGCCGGTTGCCCTGAATTTCGCACCGGAAAGCCGCCAGATCGACCTTGGTATCAGCTACCAGACCGCGCTTGCCGACGGCGTGGAGATGAAGCTGTCGGTCGCGCATTCCGACAATTTCGGAAACCGCGCCGGGATGACCGACACCGGTGGCGCGCTGGCGATAACCTTCCGCTTCTGACGCAGGCAGTGTGGCGGCCCGGCCCTTGCGGGGCCGGGCTTTCTTACCCCAAAAGGTCGTGCGCCAATTCCAGTGCCGAGACCAGCGCGTCGACCTCGGCCGTGGTGTTGTACAGACCGAACGAGGCGCGGCAGGTGGCGGTGACGCCCATGTGCTGCATCAAGGGCATCGCGCAATGGGTGCCGGCGCGGACGGCGATGCCACGCTTGTCGAGGATGGTCGAGATGTCATGGGCATGGGCCGCACCATCAAGCGAAAACGAGAAGATCGCGCCCTTGGTGGCGGAATTGCCCTGCACGGTCAGCCAGTTGAGGCCAGCGAGGCGGGCCTGCGCATAGTCGCGCAAACCGCGTTCATGCGCGGCGATGCTGTCCATCCCGAGGCCGGTCAGATAGTCGAGCGCGACACCAAGGCCGATCTGCTGGACGATGCCGGGAGTGCCGGCCTCGAATTTCATCGGGGGGTCGTTCCAGGTGACGGTGTCGCGGGTGACCTCGCGGATCATGTCGCCGCCGCCGAGGAAGGGGCGCATCTCGGCCTGCCGGGCGGCAGCGATGTAGATCGCGCCGGAGCCGGTCGGGCCGTAGAGCTTGTGGCCGGTGATGGCGTAGAAATCGCAGCCCATGGCCTGCACATCGACGGTCATGTGGACGGCGGCCTGGCTGCCGTCAACCATCACCGGCACGCCCTTTTCGCGCGCCCCCCGGCAGATTGTGGCCACATCGACCACTGTGCCAAGGACGTTCGACATATGGGTGACGGCGATGAGTTTGGTCCGCGGCGTCATGGCATCCAGCACGGCCTGCGGGTCAAGATCGCCGTTCGCGTCGATGTCGACCCATTTCAGCACCACGCCTTGGCGTTCGCGCAGGAAATGCCACGGCACGATGTTGGCGTGGTGTTCCATGATGCTGAGGATGATCTCATCCCCGGCCTGCAAGCGCGGCGCGGCCCAGGCGTAGGACACGAGGTTGATCGCCTCGGTCGTGCCGGTGGTAAAGACGATCTCGTCTTCCGAAGGGGCGTTCAGGAAGCGGGCAATCTTGCCGCGCACGCCTTCATAAGCCTCGGTCGCGATGGTGGAGAGGGTATGAAGGCCGCGGTGGACGTTGGCGTAATCATGCGAATACGACTGGGTCATCGCGTCGATCACGACCTGCGGCTTCTGCGCCGAAGCGCCATTGTCGAGGTAGACCAGCGGGCGGCCATTGATCTGCCGCGCCAGGATCGGGAAATCGGCGCGGATTGCGGTAACGTCATACATCGGAAAGCGCCTCTGGCCCGAGGAAGAGCGCGGCTACCAGCACCAGCGCGAAGGCGACGGCAAAGGCGGTGAGGACAATGCCGATGAATACCGCCCCACGCGAGGTGAAGCGGTGCAGTTCGGCGATGAAGCTGGTCATCAGCCAGAAGAACAGCACGAGGCCGAGGATGTTTATGATGCCGGCAAGCGGAGGAATAAGGACAAGCGCAAGCAGCTGCACCGCCTGCACCGCCAGCATGATGACCTGCAGCCAGACCACGACGAGCATCGCGTCGGGAAAGCTGCCGGTGCCGCCGCGCGCCCGGCCCACCCGGTAGATCAGCACCACCGAAGCGAGCAGGATCACCCATTGCAGGATGGCCGAGCGGATCGGGCTGCCGGTCAGGAAGCCCGCGATCGGATCAGTGGTGGGCGGCAGCATCAAAGTGCCGAGGTGCATGAAGATGGCCGACGCGACGGCGACCAGCACCAGCGCGGCGGTGCGCGCCTGGATCGGCACGCCAAGATCAAGGACGGCGCGGATGCCACGGCGCGGGTCTTCCAGCGTCTGGCGACCAAGGGCAACAAGGGTTTCGGCAAGCGTGGACATCAGCGTTCCGCCTCGATCAGCATGAGAATCCAGAGCCAGAGAAACGCCAGCCCCACCACGATGTTCACCGCCCAGAGCGCCGGGCCGGGCCCGATCATTCCGGCGACAAGCCCCTGCAACAGCATCAGCGGACCGACGGTCGCAAGCGCCCAGAAGAGTGCAAGCCGGGCGCGATACCCCGTGCCATGCCCGCCAAAAGCGCGGGCGACAAGGCGGCTGATCGCCGCAAGCGCATACCACAGCGGGATCGTGGCAAGGACCGCAAGCCCGCGTGCCAGAAGCCGTGGTGCGGTGGCGGTGTCTTGCGCCAGAAACGCCTCGCGCGAGGCTTGCGGCCATTGCCCGATGAAGGCGAGGAGCAGGAACACCAGAAGAAGCGTAAAGGCGAAGGGCTCGGATACGCCGCGCGCCAGATGGCGACGGAAGGTGACGCGGGGGCTGCGCCAGCTTTCTACGATGTCGGAGGTGACTGCCATCGTCAGCCTTGCGCCCCGTGCCGGTTGAGCCAACCTTCCAGGCGCAGGCGGATGTCGTCGGCGATGGCGTCATCCTCGATTTCGCCGATGGCTTCGGCGAGGAAGGCGAGCACCAGCAGCGATTGCGCCGCCCGCCGCGGCACGCCGCGCGACTGAAGGTAGAAAAGCGCGGTCTCGTCGATGGCGCCGGAGGTGGAGCCGTGACTGCACTTCACGTCGTCGGCGTAAATCTCCAGCTCGGGCTTGGCGAGGAACTGGCTGGCGCCGTCGAGGAGGAGGGCCTGGCTGATCTGGTAGCCGTCGGTCTTTTGCGCGCCGGGTTTGACGAGGATCTTGCCTTGGAACACACCGACAGCGCCGTTCTTCAAGACCTTCTTGAACACCTGCCGGCTTTCGCAGCGTTCCGCGCCGTGGATCACGAACACCGTATCGTCATGGTGAAAGTCGCCGTCGCCCACTGCAGCGCCGGCGATGTGGGCGCGGGCGTCGGAGCCGGCGAGGTCGATCACCGCCTCGTTGCGCGTCAGGCGGCCATTGGCGGTGAGCGTGAAGGACTTGAACGATGCGCCCTGCCCCAGCCGCGCGAAAAGATGGGTCGCCGCGCGGCGCTCATGGTCGCGGCCTTGCAGGCGGATGTGGTGGAAACGGGCGTTCGACCCTACGTCTACCTCCATCACCTTGGTGAGGCGGGCGGCAGCGGGGCCGCTTTCAAGGATGGTCAGTTCGGCACCGTCTTCCAGCTTGATGCAGTGGTGCAGCATCGCGTCGGAGGTTTCCGCCCGGTGGTGGTAGATCAAGGCGACCGGCTTTGCGGCGTGGCCCTTGGCGCGGATCAGGATTCCGTCGGTGGCGAAGGCGGTATTGAGTGCTGCAAAGGGACGGTGAACGGGAGTCTGGCCGCTGGTTTCCAGCACGCCGTAAAGCTCGCGCGCCCAGTGGATATGCGCGGCGCCAGCGGCGGGCAGACGTTCGATCTCGATCCCGGCGAGGGTCAGGTCGTCGGAGGCGGCGGCATCGAAAACGCCATCGACGAACACGACCTTGAGCCGGTCGATGGCGTCGAAGGCAGCGGGTTCGTCGCTGTCGTCAAAGCGGTTGGCAGGCAGCGGGTTCGCGGCGTTCAGCGCCGTGGGATCGGTGTACCGCCAATATTCATCGCGGCGCACCGGCAGGCCCATTGCGCCAAGCCGCGCCAGCGCATCGGCCCGCGCCGCACCAAGCCAGCCGCCCTCGAACAGCGCCAGCCCGGCGATGCGGGCGGCAAGCGCGTCTTCCTTGACCCGTGCCAAAGGCATCAGACCACCTCGCCCAGAAGGTCGGCGTAGCCGTTGTTTTCAACCTCGAGCGCCAGTTCCGGGCCGCCGGTCTTGATGATCCGGCCTGCCGCCATGATGTGAACCACGTCCGGCTTGATATGGTCCAGAAGGCGCTGGTAGTGGGTGATCACAAGGAAAGACCGCCCGGCATCGCGCAGCGCGTTGACCCCGTCCGACACCAGCTTCATCGCGTCGACATCAAGGCCTGAATCGGTTTCGTCAAGGATGCACATCCTCGGTTCCAGCATTGCCATCTGCAGGATTTCGTTGCGCTTTTTCTCGCCGCCGGAAAAGCCGACGTTGACCGGGCGTTTCAGCATGTCGGCGTCGATCTTCAGCGTCTTGGCCTTTTCGCGCACGATCTTGAGAAAATCGCCGGCGCTGAGTTCGTCTTCGCCGCGCGCCTTGCGCTGTGCGTTCACCGCCGTGCGCAGGAAGGTCATGTTGCCGACACCGGGGATTTCGACCGGATACTGGAAGGCGAGGAACAGGCCCGCAGCGGCGCGTTCCTCGGGTTCCATCCCCAGCAGTTCAGCGCCTTCGAGGGTGGCAGAGCCGTCGGTCACCTCATAGCCGTCGCGGCCGGCAAGAACGTAGGACAGCGTCGACTTGCCCGATCCGTTCGGCCCCATGATGGCATGCACCTCGCCCGCGCCGATGTTGAGGTCGACACCCCGCAGGATGACCTTGTCCTCTTCCTGAAGTTTGACGTGCAAGTTCTTGATCTGAAGCATTTTCGGGTTCCTCGGGAAGAATTCTGGGGCGTCAGCGCGGGTCGGAAAACCAGCCGACGACTTCGGTGAGCATATCGGGCGGGATGGGGCCAGGTTCGACCGTGAAGACGGCCATTCGGCCGACCATCTGGTCCAGCGTGGCAAGCCGTTCGACGCGGTGGTAATAGCGGCGCTTCGCATAATCGTCGAAAAGCAGCGTGACCGGAGTGTTGGTGCGCAGCTTCGTTGCGGCAAGGCACGCGGCACGGAATCGTCCGTCGACAAGCACCAGATCCGGCTGGGGCATGAGCGGGTCGTCCCAGACGGACAGGGCATAGCGGTGAAAGGTTTCGTGCGACTTGGCCCGTGCGGGAAACCCCCACGCGCCGGTGGGGCCGATATCGACATAGACAACACGCGCGTTCGGGAAGCCGGCCAGCCGGGCGGTCAGACGATCGGCCCAAGCCTTGTCACTTTCCACGGACGTGACCGTTTTGGCCAGTTCGGCTGCAAGCACGGTGGAGCCACCGCTGCCATACTCGAGGATCGCGGATGCTTCCTGATAAAGTTGCCTGACGACTTCAAGCTCCCGATCGCCGAAGGTCAGGATAAAGTCTTCCGCCGGTCTGGGCGCGGCGGAAGTGGGGTCGTCACTGGGCGTCAGGGCGGTCATGTGCACGGGTCGCCGCCTTCAGCCCACCGAGCCTTCGAGGCTGATCGCAACGAGGCTTTGCGCCTCCATCGCGAACTCCATCGGCAGGGCTTGCAGCACGTCCTTGCAGAAACCGTTGACGACCAAGGCCACGGCCTCTTCCTCGTCCATCCCGCGCGAGCGGCAATAGAAGAGCTGGTCCTCGTCGACCTTCGAGGTGGTCGCCTCGTGCTCGACGCGCGAGGAGTTGTTCTTGACTTCGATGTAGGGAACCGTGTGGGCGCCGCACTTGTCGCCGATCAGCAGGCTGTCGCACTGGGTGTAGTTGCGGCTGCCCTCGGCCTTGGGGTGCATGGAAACGAGGCCGCGGTAGGTGTTCTGCGCGCGGCCCGCCGAAATCCCCTTGGAAACAATGCGCGACTTGGTGCGCTTGCCAAGGTGGATCATCTTGGTCCCGGTGTCGGCCTGCTGCGCGTTGTTGGCGATGGCGATCGAGTAGAACTCGCCCTGGCTGTCATCGCCGCGCAGGATGCAGGACGGGTATTTCCAGGTGATCGCCGAGCCGGTCTCGACCTGGGTCCACATCACCTTGGCCCGGTCGCCCCGGCAATCGGCGCGTTTGGTGACGAAGTTGTAGATGCCGCCGCGGCCTTCCTCGTCGCCCGGATACCAGTTCTGGACGGTCGAATACTTGATCTCGGCGTCCTTCAGGATCACCAGTTCAACCACGGCGGCGTGCAATTGGTGGGTGTCGCGCTTTGGCGCTGTGCAGCCTTCGAGGTAGCTGACGTAAGAGCCTTCGTCGGCGATGATAAGGGTGCGTTCGAACTGGCCGGTGTTCTCGGCGTTGATGCGGAAGTAGGTGGAAAGCTCCATCGGGCAGCGCACGCCCTTCGGGATGTAGACGAAGGAGCCATCTGAAAACACAGCAGAATTGAGCGTGGCAAAGAAGTTGTCCGATTGCGGGACGACGGTGCCAAGGTACTGCTTCACAAGGTCCGGGTGTTCGCGGACGGCTTCGGAGATCGAGCAGAAGATCACGCCGGCCTTGGCAAGTTCCGCCTTGAAGGTGGTGCCCAGCGAAACGCTGTCGAAGACCGCATCGACCGCCACCTTGCGCGGCTCGTCAGAACCTTCAACTCCGGCCAGAAGCATCTGTTCTTTCAGCGGAATACCAAGTTTGGCATAGGTCGCCAGCAGCTTTGGATCGACATCATCAAGCGACTTTGGCTTGACGGCCATGCTTTTCGGTTTGGCGTAGTAGAACTGATCCTGATAGTCGATGGCGGGATAGTTCACCATCGCCCAGGTCGGTTCTTCCATCTGCAGCCAGCGGCGGTAGGCGGCCAGACGCCAGTCCAGCAGCCACTCCGGTTCGCCGTTCTTTTCCGAGATCAGGCGGACGATGTCTTCGTTCAGGCCCTTCGGCGCGAAGTCCATCTCGATCTCGGTTGCCCAGCCGTATTTGTACTTGCCGGCCATCGCCTGCACGGCTTCGACGGTTTCGCGGTCCACACCTTCGCGCACATCCGCTTCGAGGGTTGGGGCTTTGAGGGTAGGCTCAAGTATCGCGGTCATCGTCCCCGTCTCCTTCATGCGGCCCGCGCGGGCTTTGGCGTAGGCTTTGGTCCAGACATCGGCGAACCGCAGCACGTCGTCTTCGCTAAGTCCCGGCCCTATCGAAACGCGGATCGCCTGCCCGGCCAAGGCTTCGTCATATCCCATCGCGCGCAAGGCACGGCTGGCGCGCACCTTGCCGCTGGAACAGGCCGATCCGGCCGAAACGGCGAACCCGGCAAGGTCCATCGCCATCACCTGCGTCTCGCCCTTCCAGCCGGGCGCGATCAGGCAAAGCGTGTTCGGCAAGCGGCCCACGCCATTCCCGACAGAAATAGTCTCATTTGCGCTTGCCGACAATGCCAGTTCTAGAATATTTCTAACTTCGGCAACCCGGTCCCATACGCCTGCTGCAAGGTCGCGGGCAGCCGCGCTTGCTGCGGCGGCAAAGCCAGCGATCCCGATCAGGTTTTCGGTGCCGGCACGGCGGCCCATCTCCTGACCACCGCCCCGCAGTTGCGGCGGCACATCGATGCCGCGCTTGATCACCAAAGCGCCGATGCCCTTCGGCCCGCCCAGCTTGTGGGCGGATATGAGGCCCATGTCGGCGCCAAGCCAGTTGAAGGCGAGGGGAACCTTGCCGAACGCCTGCGTCATGTCACAGACGGCGAGGCCTTCGGGGATTTCCTGCAGGAGTCCGGTTTCGGAATTGGCCAGTTGCAGCGCGGCCTTGCGCGGGTGCGGCACATCCACCCGGCCGGACGCATCGACGGCAAGGGTCGGATCACACCATGCGAGGACCGCCTCATGCTCTACCTCGGCGCAAGCAAGGCCACGCCCGGCACAGGCCAGAGCGGCCGCTTCGGTGGCACCGCTGGTAAAGATGATGTCGGCGCCGTCAGCCCCAAGTGCGGCCGAGATTTCGGCCCGCGACCGCTCGATCAGCGCCTTGGCCGCCCGGCCTTCGGCGTGGACGGAGGACGGGTTGCCGACCACGTCCATCGCAGCCAGCATCGCCGCCTTCGCCTCGCGGCGCAAAGGGGCGGTGGCGTTCCAGTCAAGGTAAAGACGGGTCATTCCTCGTCCACCACGCGAAGGAGCGAAGGGACGGCGGGGCATGGCACGAGGTCGTTCTTCACCACGTCGGACAGCCGCACCTGATGGAGAAAGACATAGACGTTGGCGGAAAGGCTTTCCCAAAGGCGGTTGGTCAGCGATTGCGCGCGGCTGCCGGACACCCCGCCCGATGCCCCTGCCCCGGTGTGCATCGCATCGACCGTTTCCTCGACCGCCTGCATCACGTCGGAAATGCGGATCTCGTCCGGTGTCTTGGCAAGTTTGTAGCCGCCACCCGGGCCGCGCACCGCCTCGACCAGCCCGGCGCGGCGCAGCTTGACGAACAACTGTTCCAGATATGGGAGCGAGATGTCCTGCCGGCGGGAAATCGCGGCCAGTGACACCAGATCGTCGTTGTCGGCAAGCGCCAGATCGGCAAGCGCCACCATCGCATAGCGGCCTTTGGTCGAGAGTTTCATCGCGTTCCCCTTGGCACCTGCCGCAATCCGATTGACGTAGACCCTTGCGGGCATTACCTGAAGCCGACCCACAAGGCGGCGTGCCGTCCTTAGAATTGTTCTAGTTTAGTCGAGTGAAAGCGTCAAGAAACGCCCGCTCCAACTTGAGAAGTGCTCCATGCCCGAGGTTATCTTTGCCGGTCCCGACGGTCGTCTGGAAGGCCGCTACCATCCGCAGAAGGAACGCGACGCGCCGATCGCCATCGTGTTGCACCCGCACCCCGCCTATGGCGGCACGATGAACAACAAGGTGGTCTACAACCTGCATTACGCATTCTACAACCTTGGCTTCACCGTGCTGCGGTTCAACTTCCGCGGCGTCGGACGCAGCCAGGGCGAGTATGACCAGGGCATCGGCGAGCTGTCGGATGCGGCATCGGCGCTGGATTACCTGCAGTCGATGAACCAGAACGCCAAGCACTGCTGGGTGGCAGGTTTCAGTTTCGGCGCATGGATCGGGATGCAGCTTCTGATGCGGCGGCCCGAGATCACCGGCTTCATCTCTGTGTCGCCGCCGGCGAACCTGTATGATTTCTCGTTCCTCGCGCCCTGCCCTTCGTCGGGCCTGATCATCAACGGCACCGCCGACAAGGTGGCCCCGCCAAAGGACACCATCAATCTGGTGAACAAGCTGCACGAGCAGAAGGGCATCACCATCACCCACACGCAGGTCGAAGGGGCCGATCACTTCTTCAAGGACGAAGAGGCGCATATGAAGCCGATGATCCAGACCGTGTCGGATTACGTGCGCAGGCGGATGACGGAGGTTACGCGCTAGGATGTCGGCTCTTCAGGCATTGGCAGACAAGCTGGCCGACGATGTGTTGGCCGCCGAGGCGGAACTGGGCGACGACCGGTTCTATGAAAAGGTGAGTCAGGTTCTGCTGGCAGCCTCGCCGACGTTTCAGGAAGCCTACATCACCTCGATCCGGGTGCGGCTGGCAGAGCGCCGGGGCCGGATCTTCCTTGAAAAGGCACTGACCGCCAAGCGCAGCGGTGGTGCCATGCCAGAGGCCCCGCCTGACCTGAGCGGCGGCGGCCATTGAGCCAGAGGCTTGAAGCGCAGTTCGCCTTTCTGAACGAGGCGGACCGGCTGAAATCGGTCCTGCGCGCGACCACGTTGGTCGATGGCTCACGGACGGAAAACTCGGGCGAACATTCGTGGCATCTGGCGCTTTATGCGCTGGTGCTGGCCGATCATTCGGCACCGGGCGTCGATATCAACCGGGTGATCCGGATGCTGTTGATCCATGATCTGGTCGAGATCGACGTGGGCGACGTGCCGATTCATTCCGTGAACGGACAGGCCCATGCCAGCGTCGAGACCGCCGCTGCCGAGGCGCGGGCGGCGGAACGGATCTTCGGGCTGCTGCCGCCCGATCTGGGGGCCGATCTGCACACACTGTGGCAGGAGTTCGAGACCGCCCAGACGCCGGATGCGGTCTTTGCCAAAAGCCTTGACCGGGTCCAGCCGGTGATGGCGAACCTGATGTCCGGCGGCGGGACCTGGGTGACCTACGACGTCACGGCCGAACAGTTGGAGGCGCGCGTCGGTGTCAAGATCGCCAGGGGCGCGCCCGGTTTGTGGGCCTGGGTTCACCAAAAGACGCTGAGCTGGTTTCAGCGTTGAACATCCTCGGCTGACAAGGGTGGTCCGGTAAGGCTGAGGTTGAACCGCGCGGCGACTGCGGCGACCTGCCCCATGTCGTCAGGAATACGGACCTGCCCTTTGCCATTTCGCCATGGAACCTCTCAAAGCCGCCGGGCGTCATGATGACAAGATGATTGCAAGGTGCATCGTCGCAGCTACGAAAGCTGTGCTCGGTGCCGCGCGGGATGAACATCGTCTCGCCCGCGCCTTCGTTTTGCCAAACGTCACCGTTCCGCCAGAAATCGCAGTGTCCGTCGAGGATGTAGAATGTTTCATCCTCGGCATGGTGATGTGTCGCGGTGGGCCGGAACCTGCCGGTGACAGGCTGCTGGTTACCGAAACGGAGCCCCCGGTGGCGACTGCGCCCTGCAAGGCGGGATCCTTGACGCCAAGCCAGTCGAGTTAGCCTTCAACATCGCCTGTCATCGGGGTGGACCTCAATGAAGGGACGCAACAGCGGGCCCCCAATTTCAGCAGCGAACCCGGAGCGAGGCCAGTCTGTTTGCCGATTTCGGTATACCATCGCATACCGCTCTTCCCAACGCCCGCGTTCTCGGCTATGTCGCGCCCAACCGAATCCCATGTGAGAGGTCGCCCATGTCGAAGATCAAGGTAGCCAACCCTGTCGTTGAACTCGACGGTGACGAGATGACCCGGATCATCTGGGATTTCATCAAGAAAAAGCTGATCCTGCCCTATCTCGACATCGACCTGAAATACTATGACCTGAGCATCGAGGAGCGTGATCGCACGAACGACCAGATCACCATCGACGCGGCGCTTGCGATCCAGCAGTACGGTGTCGGCGTGAAATGCGCGACTATCACCGCCGACGAACAGCGGGTCGAAGAGTTCGGCCTGAAACAGATGTGGAAATCGCCGAACGGCACGATCCGCAACATCCTTGGCGGCGTGATCTTCCGCGAGCCGATCATCTGCAAGAACGTGCCGCGGCTGGTGCCGGGATGGACCCAGCCGATTGTTGTGGGCCGACACGCCTTTGGCGACCAGTACCGCGCGACCGACTTCCGCTTTCCGGGCAAGGGCAAGCTGACGCTGAAGTTCGTGGGCGAAGACGGCGCGGTGATCGAGCGCGAGGTGTTCGACGCGCCGGGAGCGGGCGTCGCGATGGCGATGTACAACCTCGACGCGTCGATCATCGACTTTGCCCGGTCGTCGTTCAACTATGGACTGATGAAGGGCTGGCCGGTGTACCTGTCGACCAAGAACACCATCCTGAAGGCCTATGACGGCCGCTTCAAGGATCTGTTCCAGCAGATTTTCGACGCGGAGTTCGCTGACCAGTTCAAGGCCAAGGGCATCACCTACGAACACCGCCTGATCGACGACATGGTGGCCTCGGCGATGAAGTGGTCGGGTGGCTACGTCTGGGCCTGCAAGAACTACGATGGCGACGTGCAGTCCGATACCGTGGCGCAGGGCTTTGGCTCGCTTGGCCTGATGACGAGCGTTCTGATGACGCCCGATGGCAAGATTGTCGAGGCCGAGGCCGCACATGGCACGGTGACGCGGCACTACCGCGAGCATCAGAAGGGCAAGGCCACCTCCACCAACTCCATCGCGTCGATCTATGCCTGGACCGGCGGGTTGAAGCATCGCGCAAAGCTGGATGGCAACGAAGCGCTGATGCGCTTTGCCACCACGCTGGAGAAGGTCACGGTCGATACCGTCGAGGATGGCTGGATGACCAAGGATCTGGCGCTGCTGGTCGGGCCGGACCAGAAGTGGTTGACCACGATGGGCTATCTGGAAAAGGTCGACGAATATCTGAACAAGGCGCTTGTTGGCTGACTCAAATTGGGTCAGCATCATTGACATATATGCCGCGCGGTGCTAGCTGCGCGGCATGACGAGCGCCGCACGCCACAGCCTGATCGAGGATACCCAAGGCATCGCCTTCGGGGTGTGCATGGCGGCGGTCGGCACGCATGTCCTGACGCATATGGGTTTTGTCGCCGGTCAGACCGTGGGTATCGCGGCGCTGGTATCTTACGGCACGTCCCTTCCCTTTCCGCTGGTCTATTTTGCCATCAGCCTGCCGTTCCTGTGGCTTGGCTGGCGGCGAATGGGGGCGGCTTTTGCGCTGAAGACCTTCATCTCGGTGGCCTCGCTCAGCCTTTTGACCGCGCTTTTGCCGCGCTGGCTGGAGATCGAGCGGATCGACCCGGCCTTTGCCGCGATCCTGTTCGGCGCGCTGTTCGGCATCGCCGCGCTGGCCGTGGTGCGGCATGGCGGCAGCTTTGGCGGCGTGTCGATCCTGTGGCTGTGGCTGCAGGACCGCACCGGGTTTCAGGCGGGCTATGCGCAGTTGCTGTTCGACGCGGGGCTCTTCGCCGTGTCAGCGCTGTTTCTGGACTGGGAGGTGGTCGGCTGGTCGTTCCTTGGGGCGGTGGTGTTCAACCTGTTCCTTGCCGTCAACCACCGCCGCGACAGGTATATCGCCACATGACCCACCCTGCCCGCCACACAATGATCGAGGACGCCCAAGGGCTGACCTATGGCACCATCATGGCGGCGGTGGCGATCGTGCTTTTGACCCACCTTGGCCTTGTGACCGGGCAGACGGCGGGGCTGGCGGTGCTGATCTCTTACGCAACGGGGTGGAGCTTTGGCGCGGTGTTCTTTGTGGTCAACATCCCGTTCTACTATCTTGGCTACCGCCGGATGGGGCTGGCCTTCACGGTCAAGACCTTCCTGTCGGTGGCGGCCCTGTCGTCGCTGACGCTGTGGCTGCCTGCCCATCTGCAGTTTGGCGCGGTGAACCCGTGGCTGGGCGCGGTGATCTTCGGCCTCATGTCGGGTTCGGCGCTGCTGGCGCTGTTCCGCCACGGGGCGAGCCTTGGCGGGATCGGCATTCTGGGACTGATCCTGCAGGACCGGTTCGGCTGGCGCGCGGGCTGGGTGCAACTGGCGTTTGACGCGGTTCTGTTCGCCGCGGCGCTGACAATCCTTGATGCCCGCGCCGTCGCCGTCAGCTTCGTGGGCGCGGTCGTGATCAACCTCGTCATCGCGATCAACCACCGCCGCGACCGCTATATCACCACCTGACAAGGTTCCTCTGGCCTTTCCGGGCCGTCTGCGCTATCGCCGCGCGAAACATACAAACGAAAGAGACCCTCCCGATGGAGCTTCGCAACATCGCCATCATCGCGCATGTCGACCATGGCAAGACCACCCTCGTTGACGAGCTTCTGAAGCAGTCTGGCGCGTTCCGTGACAATCAGGCAGTCGCAGAACGTGCGATGGACAGCAACGACATCGAGCGCGAGCGTGGGATCACGATCCTTGCGAAATGCACCTCGCTGGAGTGGGCAGGGCAGCGGATCAACATCGTTGACACCCCCGGCCACGCCGATTTCGGTGGCGAGGTGGAGCGGATCCTCAGCATGGTCGACGGCGTGGTGCTTCTGGTCGACGCCGCCGAAGGCCCGATGCCGCAGACGAAATTCGTGACCTCGAAGGCGCTGGCGCTGGGGCTGCGCCCGATTGTCGTGCTGAACAAGGTCGACAAACCGGATGCCGAGCCGAGCCGGGCGCTGAACGAGGTGTTCGACCTCTTTGCCAACCTTGGTGCCGACGACGATCAGCTTGATTTCCCGGTGCTTTACGCTTCGGGCCGGTCGGGTTGGGCGGATGAGAACCTCGACGGGCCGCGCAAGGACCTGTCGGCGCTATATGATCTGGTGCAACGCCATGTTCCGGCCCCGGCGCAGGTCGCGCGGCGCGGCGAGCCGTTCCAGATGCTGGCAACCACCCTGTCGGCAGACCCGTTCATCGGCCGCATCCTGACCGGGCGGGTCGAGGCCGGCACGCTGAAGGCGGGTGACACGATCAAGGCGCTGAGCCGCGACGGCGAAAAGCTGGAACAGTTCCGGGTGTCGAAAGTGCTGGCGTTCCGCGGCCTGACCCAGACCGCCATCGACGTGGCCGAGGCCGGTGACATCGTCACCATCGCCGGCATGTCGAAGGCGACGGTTGCCGACACGCTGTGCGCGCTGGAGGTGGATACCGCCCTGCCCGCGCAGCCGATCGACCCGCCGACCATCTCGGTTACCTTCGGGATCAACGATTCGCCACTGGCGGGCAAGGAAGGCACCAAGGTGCAGTCCCGCGTCATCCGCGAACGCCTGATGCGCGAAGCCGAGATCAACGTGGCAATCAAGGTCACCGACACCCCCGGCGGCGACGCCTTCGAGGTGGCAGGGCGCGGCGAATTGCAGATGGGCGTGCTGATCGAGAACATGCGCCGCGAGGGGTTCGAACTGTCCATCAGCCGCCCGCGCGTCCTGTTCCGCGACATCGACGGCGTCAAATGCGAGCCGATCGAGGAAGTTACCATCGACGTCGATGATGATTACACCGGCCCGGTCATCGAAAAGATCACCGGCCCGCGCAAGGGCGACCTTGTGGAGATGAAGCCGGCGGGAGCCGGCAAGACCCGGATCATCGCGCATGTGCCCTCCCGCGGGCTGATCGGCTATCACGGCCAGTTCATGACCGATACGCGCGGCACAGGCGTATTGAACCGCGTGTTCCACGACTGGGCGCCGCACAAGGGCCCGATCGAGGGGCGTCGGCAGGGTGTGCTGATCTCGATCGAAACCGGGATTTCGGTCGCTTATGCGATGTGGAAACTGGAAGACCGGGGGCATTTCTTCATCGGTGTGCAGGAACCGGTCTATGCCGGCATGATCATCGGCGAGCATAACCGCGACAACGACCTGGAAGTGAACCCGCTGAAGGGCAAGCAACTTACCAACGTGCGCGCAAGCGGCACCGACGAAGCGGTGCGCCTGACGACGCCGGTAAAGTTGAGCCTGGAGCAGTGCATCGCCTACATCGACGATGACGAACTGGTCGAAGTCACGCCAAAATCGGTGCGGATGCGCAAGCGGTTCCTTGATGCGAACGACCGCAAGCGACAGTCGCGCGCAGGCTAAATCATGTGGGGGGCCCGGCGTGTGAACCGTTGGTTTCAGAACCTGTGGAACCACACCCGGATGCTCAATCGCATCCGTCGGCGCGCGCCGGACCGGGCGGCCAGGTTCGGCGAGCGTCCCCGCGGGGCGCCGCGGCCGTTTCGGCTCGGTGTGCTGGCGATCATGAAGAACGAGGCCCATCTGATTGAGGAATGGTTGCAGCATTACCTGTCTTTCGGGGCAGACCGCATCTATCTGATCGACAACGGAAGCACGGACGACACCCTCAAAAAGATCGAACCCTGGCTGACTGACGGCCGCGTCGCCGTCTTGGTCCTGCCCGAGCAGCACAAGCAGGTTGAGCATTACTGGACGGCTTTCCAGCACTTCAAGAGCTATAGCTGAAAGTTGGTGACGGGGGGATTGGGTGGCATATCAAGGCGTTGTTGACGCGCCGCAGTTCTCGCAGAGAAAAGGATATGCCACATGACGAAGGATACGGTTGTCGCGTTTCGCGCACCAGAAGGATTTT
>JAUYQR010000006.1 GCA_030697175.1 Paracoccaceae bacterium
GACTGCGGTTGGGCCGGACTGCGGTTGGGCCGGACTGCGGTTGGGCCGGACTGCGGTTGGGCCGGACTGCGGTTGGGCCGGACTGCGGTTGGGCCGGACTGCGGTTGGGCCGGACTGCGGTTGGGCCGGACTGCGGGCGCCCCGGTGGGTCGCCCGCGGGTATCGGTTACTTCATCACGCGGAATTCGGTGTGGCAGTCCTTGCAGGTGCCACCAAGCGCCGCCATGCCCGCGCCGATGGTTTCGGCGGAGGCCACGTCAAGCGCAGTTGCGGCGGCGTTGAGCGCGCCGGCGTCTTTCAGGAATTCGTCCCAGTTCGTCCAGATTTCGGGCTTGGCTTCGGAGGCCGGGTCGGCGGCGCCCTGATCCTTGAAGGCGGCCCCGATGCCGGCCGAGGCTTCGATGAGGGCGGCCTTGGCGGCTTCGGCGGCGGCGGCGTCGTAGGCGGATTTGCCGCCAGCCATGTCGCCAAGGATGCCGGTGTTCTTGCCGATGGTGCGCATCAGGTCGGACCGGGCCTTTGCGTTGGGGTCGGTGCGATCGCCTTCGGCAAATGCGGCGCCCGCAATCAGGATCGCCCCGACGGCGAGGTACTTGGTAAACGTCATTGGATGGCTCCGTGCTGGCTTCGATCCTTCAACTATAGGCGCGGCGTCTTGCCCCGATAGCCTGCAAATCACCCTGTCCGCCGGGCTCACGCGATTGTCATCGCCGGGGGGCTGGAAGACTCGACTCTTGTAGCAGCGCCTGGCATACCGTGAACATTAAGTGAACATGGTCGTGCCTTGGTTGCAAAACGCATCCTTTCGTTGTGGTTTCCGCGTCTGCCGGCAGAGCGCATCCTGCGGCGGCGGCGGGACGCCTTGCCGCAGGCGTTCGCCATCGTGGGGGATGCGAACGGGGCGCAGGTGCTGGTGTCCTTGAACGCCGAGGCGGAGGCGGCGGGGTTGAGTTCGGGCCAGCCGCTCCGGGATGCGACGGCAATCTGGCCGGATCTGGTGACGCATCCGGCAGACCCGGCGGGCGAGGCGCAGTTCCTGACGGTGCTGCGGCGCTGGGCTGGCAAGTTCAGCCCCTGGGTGGCCGAGGAGCCACCGGCAAGTCTGGTGATCGACCTGACGGGGTGTGCGCATCTGTTCGGCGGCGAGGTGGCGCTGTTGCGCGAGGTGGAGCAGGATTGCGCCGATCTGGGGCTGACGTTCCGGGCGGGGCTGGCCGATACGCCGGGGGCGGCCTGGGCCTTGGCGCGGTATGCCGGGGGGACGGCGGCGCCGTTGCGCAATGGCGATGCGGTGGAACAGGAGGCGCGGGCGACGCGGGCGCGGGCCACCAAGCGGCGCGGGTGGGAGCGGGGCGGTGATGCGCCAAGGCCTGCGACGGCTGGCACCGCGGCGGCGATGATCGCGGAGCCCGGTCATGCACGGGCGGCGATTGCGGGGTTGCCCCTGGCGGCGCTGCGGCTGGAGGCAGAGACGGTGGAGGGGCTGACGCGGCTGGGCTTGCGGCGGGTCAGCGACATCATGGGGATGCCGCGCGCGGCGCTGGCGCGGCGGTTCGGGGCCGATACGGTGCGGCGGCTGGATCAGGCGCTGGGGCTGGAGACGGAGCCGGTCAGCCCGGCGCGGGCGCCGTTGCATTTTGCGGTGCGGCTGACCTTGCCGGACCCGATCGGGTTGCGCAGCGATGTGGAGGCGGCGGTGGACCGGCTGCTGCCGGAGCTGTGCGCGCGGCTGAAGGCCAAGGGTCGCGGCGCGCGGAAGGTGCAGTTGCAGGCGTTCCGCTGTGACGGGCGGGTCGAGGTGGTGGCGGTGGGGCTGGCGCGGGCGGCCGACACGGTGGAGCGGGTCCGGCCCTTGCTGCTGCTGAAGCTGGATGCGATCGACGCGGGGTTCGGGATTGATTGCGTGCGGCTGGAGGCGGTGCTGACCGAGCCGTTGCACGCGGTGCAGCACCGGGGGCATTTCGATGCGACGGCCAGTGTCGTGGCGCGCCAGACCGCGCCGGGCGCGAGGCTTGACGATCTGATCGGCAAGCTGGGGGCGCGGCTGGGGGCCGAGGCGGTGACGCGGCGGCATCCGGCGGAAAGCAACATTCCGGCGAAGGCCGTGATCACGCTGGCGGCGGCATGGTCGGCCCCGCATGAGGGCGAGTGGCCCGAACCGCCGGCCCCGCGCCCCCTGGTGATGCTGCGCCCCGAGGCGGTGCATGCGCCCGACAGCCCGGACCCTCCCGCCCGGTTTCGCTGGCGGCGGCGCGATCTGGTGACGCGGATGGCCACGGGACCGGAGCGCATCCAGCCGGAATGGTGGCTGGACGATCCCGACTGGCGGTCGGGCGTGCGGGATTACTGGCGGGTGGAGGTGGAGGGCGGGCTGTGTCTGTGGCTGTTCTATGCGACGGGCGGGGCTGCTTCGGGCGGCTGGTTCTGCGAGGGGTGGTTCGCGTGACGGCTTGTGCAAGCGGGGCGTGAGTGGGAACACTTCGCCATGAAGTCGAGAAGCCGGATCTCTGTTCAACAGACGCAGCGCCTGACGCTGACCACGGGGCTTGCCACCTCGATCCGCATCCTGCGGGCGGATGCGGCGGGGCTGACGCAATATCTGGAGGAGCAGGCGGCGGAAAATCCGCAGTTGGTGGTGGTCAGGCAGACCCCCGGCGAGTGGCTGCCGCGCTGGCGCGACGCGATGCTGCGGGGTGGGGGCGGCGAGCAGCCGGAGGTGGAGGCGGCGGGGCCGAGCCTGATTGCGCATGTGTCGGGCGCGATCGGGGCGCTGCGGCTGGCACCGCGCGAGGCGCGGATCGCCGAGGCGCTGGTCGAGGCGCTGGAACCGACCGGCTGGCTGGGCCGCGCGTTGCCCGCCATTGCGGCGCGGGCGGGCGCGTCGGTGCCGGAGACCGAGGCGGTGCTGGTGCGGATACAGGCGCATGTCGAGCCGTCGGGGCTGTTTGCGCGGTCACTGGCCGAATGCCTGCGGTTGCAGGCCGCCGAGGCCGAGGTGCTGGACGCGGGGCTGGACGCGGTCCTGGCACGGCTGGATCTGGTGGCGGCGGGCGATCTGGCGCGGGTGGCGCGCGAAACCGGGCTGACCGAGGCCGAGGTGCGGCGCAAGATCGCGGTAATCCGGGGCTTTGACCCGAAGCCCGGAGCGCGTTTTGAGGCTTGCGCCGCCCCGGTGCGCGAGCCGGACCTGATGGCGCGGAAGGGTGACGCGGGGTGGGAAATCTCGCTCAACCGGTCGGCGTTGCCGTCGTTGTCGCTGGCGGAAGCCAAGGGCAAGGGGCGGGCCGAGGCACGGGCGCTGATCCGGCTGGTGGAGGGGCGCAATGCGACGCTGCTGACCGTTGGGCGCGAAATCCTGATGCGGCAGGCGGCGGCGCTGGAGGATGGCACGGGGGCCTTGGTGCCGATGACGATGGCCGAGGTCGCCGAGGCGCTGGGCCTGCACCAAAGCACGATCAGCCGGATCGTGGCCGGGACGGCGGTGGATACGCCGAAGGGGACATGGTGGTTGCGCGCCCTGTTCAGCCAATCGGTCACCCAAGGCGGGCTTTCGGCGGCGGCATTGCGCGACCGGCTGATGCGGCTGGTGGCCGAGGAGCCTGCGGACAGGCCCTTGTCGGACGAGGCGCTGGCGGCGGCCCTGTCGGCCGGGGGCAGCCCGGTGGCGCGGCGGACGGTGGCGAAGTATCGCGGCATCCTTGGCCTGCCGCCCGCACATCGGCGCAAGCGCAGGCCCGACACGGGGCGCTAGGGCCGCGATTTCGCCGGCAGGTGTCGCGCAAGGGAATGATCTTTGCGGCCCTGCGAGGTAGCAGAGGCGAAACGGGCAGACGGCGGAGCGTGGGGATCATGGGATATTTTCTGGGTGTCGACACGGGCGGCACCTACACCGATGCGGTGATCCTTGACGAAGCCGCGACGCGGGTGATCGGCAAGGCCAAGGCGCTGACCAGCCGGCACGACCTGGCCGTTGGCATCGGGCAGGCGGTGGATGCGGCGATTGCGGCGGCGGGCGTGACGGCGGCGGAGGTGTCGCTGGTATCCTTGTCGACCACGCTGGCGACCAATGCGCTGGTGGAGGGGCAAGGCGGGCGGGTCGCCCTTGTAGTGATCGGGTTCGATGCCGACGACCTGACGCGCGGCGGGCTGACCGAGGCGCTGAAGGGCGATCCGGTGGTGTCGGTGGCGGGCGGGCACAGCCATGCGGGAACCGAGGCGGCGGCGCTGGATCTGGCGGCGCTGGAGGCGGAGGTTGCGCGGCTCGGCGACGCGGTGATGGGCTTTGCCGTGGCCGCGCGCTTTGCCACCCGCAACCTCGCGCATGAGGTGGCCGCGCGTGAGGTGATCCGGCGGGCGACGGGGCGGCCGGTGACCTGTTCGCATGAGCTGTCGGCGCAGTTGAACGGGCCGAAGCGGGCGCTGACAGCGGTGCTGAATGCGCGGCTGATCGGGATGATCGACCGGCTGGTGGCGGCCTGCGAACGGCATCTTCTGACGATTGGCATCGACGCGCCGTTGATGGTGGTGCGGGGCGACGGGGCGCTGATTTCGGCGGCGATGGTGCGCGAGCGGCCGATCGAGACGATCCTGTCCGGGCCTGCCGCCAGCATCGTGGGCGCGCGCTGGCTGACGGGGGCGTCGGATGCGCTGGTCTCCGACATTGGCGGGACAACGACGGATGTGGCGCTGTTGCGCGATGGGTTGCCGGAGATCGACCCCGAAGGCGCGCGGGTCGGCGGGTTTCGCACCATGGTCGAGGCGGTGGCGATGCGGACCACGGGCCTTGGCGGCGACAGCGAGGTGCATCTGATCACCGAGGGGTTGAAGGGTGGTTTGCGGTTGGGGCCACGGCGGTTGATCCCGGTGTCCTTGCTGGCGGTGGAGCATGGTCCGATGGTGCATGCCGCGTTGGACAGGTGGCTGAGTGCGGATGCCGTGGGCGAGATGGACGGGCGGTTTGTGGTGCCGATGGCCGGGCAGACCGGCGGGCTTTCACCGCGTGAGGCTGCGGTGTTGGAGCGGGTGACGGTGCCGATGCCGATGGCGCAGGCGTTGACCTCGCGGCTGGAGGTGGCGGCGCTGGAGCGGCTGGTGGCGCGGGGGCTGGTGATGGTGGCGGGCGTCACGCCGTCGGACGCGAGCCATGTGCTCGGGGGGCTGGATGCATGGGACCGGGCGGCGGCGGAAAAGGCGGTGCGGCTGATGGCGCGGCGGCGGACGGGTGCGGGTGAGCGGTTTGCCAGCGGGCCGGAGCCGTTTGCGCGGGCGGTGGTCGATCAGGTGACGGCGCAGACGGTGGATTGTCTGCTGGAGGCCGCGTTCGGCGAGGATGCGGCCTTTGCTGGCGAAGCGCCCGAGGCCCTGGCGCGGCATGTGCTGGCGCGCGCCGGTCTGGCGCGGCACCGCGGGGTGGTGGAAGTGACGGCGCGGCTGGGTGTGCCGGTGATCGGGCTTGGGGCGTCGGCGCCGTTCTACTATGGCGCGGTCGGCGCGCGGCTGGGTTGCGAGATGATCCTGCCGGAACACGCCGGGGTCGCCAATGCGATCGGCGCGGTGGCCGGACAGGTGAGCCAGCGGGTGCAGGGCATCGTGTCGTCGCCTGCCGAGGGGCGGTTCGTGGCGCATCTGGCCGACGGGTTGCAGGTTTTCGGCACCCGTGATGCGGCGCTGGACGCGATGGAGGCGGCGCTGGTCGCCGAGGCATCGGACCGGGCGCGGCGGGCGGGGGCGGTCGATCTGCGCGTGACGGTGGCGCGCGATGTGCGCGAGGCCGAGGTCGAGGGCCGCGCGATGTTCATCGAAGCGACGGTGACGGCCACCGCGTCTGGCCGCCCGCGCGTGGCGCATGGGTGACGGCACAGCGATTCAGGCTTGACCTTCACGGGAGGCGCCCTTAATCACGCGCCCAGTGGCTAGGTAGCTCAGCTGGTTAGAGCACGTGACTCATAATCACGGGGTCGGGGGTTCGAGTCCCCCCCTCGCCACCACTTTCCCATCCAAGCTGCGTTCGTGGCATGGTGCGGCCCACCGCGCCGATCGTGGCGCGGGACAAGATGCAACGGCAGACGGGGGATTGGTCGGGCCAATGCCACGTCCGACCAGCACACTATCAGACCGTTTCCTGCTTGTCCGGCGTTCCTGCCGGTCGCAGACCGTGAAGGGGGCCTGCTCTGGCCGTTGCCGAAAGCCGGCGAAGAAGTCAGCCCATCATCGCAGCGAGGTTCACGGAGCTTCCGGTTTTGGCCGATTGCGTTGCGGCCTCGGCCATCGCCAAGGCCGCCACCCCGTCATCCAGCGTGACGGGAAGCGCTGAGCCTGCGTTGACCGCCGACACAAAGGCGGCCCATTCCGCGGCGTAGGCGGGCATGTAGCGTTCGAGGAAGAAGTAGGTCGGCTTTGCCCCGGTCACGCCTGCGGTTGTGGATTTGACCACCGTGTTTTCAAGCATGTTCTGTGCCTGAAGCAGACCTTCGGAACCGAGGAGCTCGACCCGCTGGTCATAGCCGTAGACGGCCCGGCGGGAATTCTTGATGACCGCAAGCCGGCCATCCGCATAGGTCAGTGTCACAACAGCGGTGTCGACATCGCCCGCCGCGCCGATCGCGGGGTCAACGATCGACGAGCCGACAGCCGAGACGGTGATGGGGGCCGCACCCATCAGGAAGTTGGCCATGTCGAAGTCGTGGATCATCATGTCGCGGAAGAGGCCGCCCGACACCTTGATGTAGGCGACCGGAGGCGGCGCGGGATCGAACGAGGTGATCGACAGAAGCTCCGGCTTGCCGATCTCGCCGTTGACCAGAGCGGCCTTCACCGCGGCGAAGTTCGGATCGAACCGGCGGTTGAAGCCGATCATCACCGGGCGTCCGTTGCCGGAAACGGCTTTCCGGCAGGCCAGCGCGCGGGCGAGGCTCAGGTCGACCGGCTTTTCGCACAGCACGGCCTTGCCCGCAGCGGTGGCGCGTTCGATCAGGTCGGAATGCGTGTCGGTCGACGTGGCGATCAGCACGGCGTCGATGCCCGGGTCAGCCAGGATGGCATCGGTGGTGCGGGCCTCGGCGCCGTGGTGCGCGGCCAGCTTGGCGGCGGCAGCGGCGTTGATGTCAGACACCGCGACAAGGCGCGAGCCGGGATGGCTGGAAATGGCGGTGGCATGGACGCCCGCGATGCGGCCTGCGCCCAGAAGTCCTACGGTCAGCATGGTGTTTCCTTTGTTGGGTGTGATCGCCCTGTCGAAGGGTGAGGCGCCTCTCCTCTGCACAAAGGGAGGGAGGCGCGTGGCATCATGGGTTCAGCCCTTGAGTGAAGGCTGCGAATTCGGCGTCGTCCATCGCGACGTTGTGGCGGGGTTCAGGGTAGGCGGCGGCATCGACATCGGCGCGAAACTCGCGAAATGCGCTGACCCGTTCGGCTTGCAACCGCGCGTATTCGGCGGCGAAGTTGCGATAGGTCTTGGCGTGACGCGGGCGGTGGCCGTCGGTGCAGCCGAGAACGTCCTCGGCGAAGAGATATTGGGCGTCGGCCCCCGGTCCTGCCCCCATGCCCAGCATGATCATCGGCGTGTTCTTCGAGATCAGCGCGCCCAGCCGGTCGGGCACGACCTCCAGCTCGGCACCAAAACAGCCGATCGCCTCCAGTCGCTTTACATGGTCCCAGACGGCGCGCGCCTCGGTCGCGGTCTTGCCAACCGCGCGCCAGCCGGTCCAGGTGATGCAGGACGGGATCAGCCCGACATGCGCCACAACCGGCATGTGGTTGTCGCAGAGCGCTTTCTGGATATCGAGCGAGGCCGCGCAGTAAAAGCAGTCTCCGCCCAGTGCGGTGAACCTGAAGGCCGCGCGCAAGTAATCTTCGGCCGTGGCCAACCCGCCGTAGGGACCAAAAGGCAGACCCACCTGCACAAAGCAACGACCTGCGGCCTCGCGCATTTCAGGGCTGAAGAAGCGCGACTCGATGGACAGCATGTGGATGCCTGCGGCATCGGCCGCAGCCGCTTCGTCCGGCGTGGTGACGTAGAGCATCGAGATCTTTTCGCCGCGCGCCTTCATTGCGCGCATGTCGTGAACTGTGGGTCGGTTGTTCTTGTGAACCATGGTTACACCGTGAAAGCGCTGCGGAAGGCTTCGAGGGCAGCCTCCCCGGTGCCCTTGGCAAGGCTTTCAAGGCCGACGGGGCCGGCGTAGCCCATCGCTTTCAGCGCCCTTGCGACGCCGGCGTAGTTGATCTCGCCGGTGCCGGGTTCACAGCGACCGGGGTTGTCGGCGACCTGCACCTCGCCGATCCACGGCAGGCAGGCCTGACACCAGCGGATCAGATCGCCCTCGCCGATCTGGGTGTGGTAGAGGTCGAGGTTGATCCTGAGCTGCGGACGG
This sequence comes from Paracoccaceae bacterium, assembly GCA_030697175.1. GTDB lineage: Bacteria > Pseudomonadota > Alphaproteobacteria > Rhodobacterales > Rhodobacteraceae > JAUYQR01. The sequence continues at coordinate 8,373 of JAUYQR010000006.1, forward strand.
TTCACGGCAGAGACAAGGCCGAGGACGGCGGCAGTAGAGCCGAACGGGCAGCCGGGATGGTCGATGGGATTGAGGTTTTCGAGAGTGAAGACCTGCCCCTCCGCCTCGGCCAGATCGCAGATCCGGTGCAGCGTGTCGCGGGCACGCTGTTCCATGCCGGGGGCAAAGGCACCGATCTGCGGGATGGGCACGCCCATGTCTCCCAGACCCGTGCCGTGCAGGTTCAGCCGGTGGACGCCAAGACGCTTGCCGACCCTGGCGGTTTCGCGGGCTGAGGCGAGGAGCATTTCGCAGCCGTCTGCATCGGTCAGGCGACCCGCAAGGTAGCCGTTCATGATGGTGAAGGTGGCACCGGTCGCTTCCAGCGCGGCCAGATCCCAGGCGGGCCAGTTCCACAGGCCGACGCCAAAGCCCATTTCCTTCAGACGTGAGGCGCGCCAGGCGATCGGGCGGTCGCGCCACAGCATTTCGGCGCAGGCGGCAAGTTGGAATGTCATATCGCGATCCAGACGTGGCCGCCCTCGACCCGGACGGGGAAGGTCTTGAGGTTGACGCAGGCCGGGGCGCGCTTTGCCTCGCCGGTGCGGTAGTCGAAGGTGGCGTTGTGCTTGGGGCATTCGACGGTGCCTTCCATCACCAGCCCGTCGCAGAGATGCACCTTTTCGTGGCTGCACACGCCGTCCATGGCGTGGAAGGTGTCGTCTTCGCTGCGCACGATGACAAAGGTCTGCGTGCCGTGATCGAAGCGGATCAGATCATCAAGGTCGATGTCGCCTGTCGCACAGGCGCGGGTCCAGGTGGGCATGGTCGGTCTTTCAGTGCGCTGGTGGAGGTGGGTGGCCGTCGTGGCTGGCCATGTAGCCTTCGATTTCGGCCTCGAGGCTGGCCATGCTGGCGCCTCCGGCCATCAGGTCGGTGATCTCTTCGCGGGACTTTTCGCCCTTCTTGAAATCGGCGGCGACGGCACCGCGGATCAGGACGGCGAAGTGGTCGCCCACGGCCATCGCGTGCATCACCTGATGGGTGATGAACACCACGGCCAGCCCGCGCCGCTTTGCCTCGTTCACGATGCGCAGGACGTGGGTCGCCTGCTTGACGCCCAGTGCAGCGGTGGGTTCATCGAGGATCAGCACCCGCGCGCCGAAGTGGACGGCCCGGGCGATGGCGAGGGACTGGCGTTCGCCACCCGAAAGGCCGCCAACCAGACGGTCGCCATCGTCGATCCGGGTGATGCCGAAATCCTGCACGGCCTTCACCGCAACGGCGTTGGCGCGTTTGCGATCATAGATCTTGAACGGCCCCCAGCCTTTCGTCGGCTCCACCCCGATAAAGAAGCTGCGCCCGATCGACATCAGCGGGAACGTCCCGCCAAACTGGTGGACGGTGGCAATTCCGTTGTCGGATGCGGCGCGCGGGCTGGGGAAGCTGACCGGCTTGCCGTCCATCTCGATGGTGCCGGTGGTGGGCTGGTGGACGCCGGAAAGCAGGCGGATCAGCGTGGATTTGCCGGCGCCATTGTCGCCCAGCAGGCACAGCACTTCGCCAGCCTTAACCTCCAGCGAGATGTCGTGCAGCACGTCGATCGGGCCGAAGGACTTGTTGACGCCACGCAGGGCGATGATCGGAACGGTCATGCCCTGGCCCCTTTCTTTGGCGTGTAGGACAGCGCCATCTTGCGGAAGGTGTTGTTCATCAGGACGGCACCCAGAAGCAGCACGCCGATGATGAGCGACGACCAGTTCCGGTCGAAATCGGTGTAGTAGATCCCCTGGGTGACGATGGCGAAGGTGATGGTGCCGAAGAAGATGCCCACCACCGACCCGAAGCCTCCGGTCAAGAGCACGCCGCCCACGACCACCGCGATGATCGAGTTGAAGATGAACGACTGCCCGCCCGCCACCTGCGCCGAGTTGTAAAGGATCGCCTGGCACATGCCGACGAAGGCTGCTGACGTCGCGGACAGGATGAACAGGACGATGGTCAGACGGTCGGTCGGGATGCCAGCGTTGCGGGCGGAAACCTTGTCGCCGCCCATCGCGAAGATCCAGTTCCCGAAGGGCGAAAAGTGGACGAAGAAGATGTAGAGCGCGGTCAGCGCCAGCCACCAGATCACCATCACCTGCATCTGCCCGCCAAGAACGAAGTCGCCGAAGATCGCCTTTGCCGGCCCCTCTACCGTCAGGGCGACCGAGGTGGATTTGGTGATGAGAACCGTCAGGCCAAGCACGATGCCCTGCACCGCGAACAGGCTTCCCAGCGTCACGATCAGCGACGGCACGGCGGTCTTGACCACCAGGATGCCGTTGACCAGCCCGACGATCACGCCGAAGCCCAGCGCCGCGGCCACGCCGACCCAGATCGGCAGGCCGTAGTGGCCGGAAATGACCGACACGGTCATCGCTCCGAACGGCACCATCGCGCCGACCGAGATATCAAGTTCGCCAGCGATCATCAGCAGGCCAAGCGGAATGGCGATGACGCCAAGGTTTGCGGCGACGTTCAGCCAACTGGACATGCCGGCAGGTTTCAGGAAGGTCAGGCCCCCGAAGATGGCAAAGAAGATCAGGACTGCGACAAGGCCAAGCGCGGCCCCTGCCTCGGGGCGGCGCAAGAGCCCGCCGATTGTGATGCTGGACATGGGTTCGCCCCCGGTCTGAGTGAAAGGGAGGGGCCGGCGGTGACCGCCGACCCCGATACCTCAGCGCGCGCCGAGCCTTACGCCAGCCAGCGTGGCTTCGATATTGGACGCGTCGACGATCCCCGGCCCGGTCAGCACCGGAAACACCGGCAGGTCGGTGCCGAAATCGATGTGCGAGGCCAGCAGGCTGACCGCGAGGAACGATTGCAGGTAGGGCTGCTGGTCGATCGCGAAAAGCTGCGTGCCACCCTTGATCCGGTCCAGCCCGGCCTGGTTCATGTCGAACGAGCCAAGCTTGGTCGCCCCGACCTTGCCCGCCTGTTCCACCGCGATGGCGGCACTGTCGGCATCGCCCGCGCTGATGGTGATCACGCCGTCAATGGTTTCGTCCTTGATAAGTTCCGCCTTGATCGCTTCGGCCACCGCGGTTGCGTCGCCGAACGAGGTGGACGGCAGCGGCAGTTGCGCGCCCTTGCCGCCCTTGGCGGTAATGCCGTCGATCACGCCCTTGCAGCGCGCCTCGATGTTTGCGGTGCCGGGAAGGGTGTTGATGCACAGGACGTTCTTCTGGCCATTGCCTGCGAAGTAATCGCCGCCAGCGACACCCGCCACATATTCATCCGACCCGACATAGTTGATTGCGCCCAGTTCGCGTGCCTTGTCTGCCCCGCCAGCGTTCATCAGGATAACCTTGATGCCTGCCGCGATGGCATCCTTGATCGCCGGATCTTCGGCCTCGGGCACCCAGTTCGGGATCACCAGACCGTCGACTTCCATCGAGATCGCGGTGCGGATCAGTTGCACCACGTCCGGGGCGAAGTTGTCGTAGTTCACCAGGCGCAGGTAGTTCACCGTGCCGCCGTTCGCCTCGACTGCCGGGGTGGCGTCGTCGATGCCCTTCTTGATGATGTTCCAGAAGGCGTCGTCGTTCGATCCGCCAATGACGGCGATATCTGCGGCCATGGCCGCCGTTCCCACCGCCACCAGTGCCGTCGTCGCCATCACCTTGGCGAAGGTCTTCATGAAGCCCATTTCCTTGTCTCCTCCCATTGATCGTCTTTTCTGACGGGTTGCCGTGTGTCTTGCCGTGTCATCCCGAAGCCCGCCTCCTCGCAGGATTTCGGCTGATGTCGGGGTGTCAGGTGCGGGTCGCCCTGGCGTTCATCCGCGCCTTCTTTTTCTCGAACCGGGCCTGCATCTGGGCCTCGCCCTCTTTCGAGCCGTCGTGGAAGTAGCCGAACCACTTGTCCAAGGGGATCAGGCCGTCGCCGCCGTAGTTCACCTCGAAATACTTGTGGTGCAGGTAATGGGCGTAGGCGTGGCTACCCAGCGCGGTGTCCTCGGTCAGTTCCAGCTTGTCGAAGCCGATATGCCCATTCACCGCGCCAAACCCCGCCAGGTGCAACTGGAACATCGCCAGCATCGGGTTGGACGGCAGGATCAGGTGCCAGAACGCGACGGCGTGATACAGGAAGCCCTCTACCGGATGCATCGAGAGGCTCGACCAAGGGCTTGGATTGACCGAGTTGTGGTGCACCGAGTGGATCCACCTGTAGAGGATCGGCACGTGGATGAGGCGGTGGATGCAGAAGAAATGCACCTCGTGGATCGCGGGGGCGAGCAGGGTCAGCACGATCAGCCAGACCCAGTGATCCTCCCACGCCAGCCACGGCACATAGCCTGCGGCAAAGGCGTGCAGGAACAGAACCTCGACCAGTGTCCAGAGGGGGATCGAGATGAAGAACGATCGCAGGAAATTGTCGATGTTCTGCGACCTGAACCAGAACACGTCCGATGGCTGATCGGCCGGGAACTTGCCGTTGTATTTGAACCGGGTGCCCTGCTTGCGGCGGACATACCAGAATAGCTCGACCGAGCCGTAGAAGAGGAAGATCGCCGCCGCGTTCACCGCGTAGAGCCACAGCGCCCAGCCCCAGGACAGGGTCTTCAACGTCTCGACATCCGGCACGACGAAGAACCACCACAAGAGCGCGGTTGCCATGTGAAACGCGTTCCACGGATACAGGTATTCCGGAAGCCACGCCAGGACCTTCGGCAGGCTGAACGGACGACGCCAGATTGGCGGCAGTTCCAGATGTGCTTTCGGAGCCCAGTCGCCGCGCTTGTTGCGGGTGCCGTAGTGCAGATCGTCCAACGCTTGCCTCCCTTCTCTTGCCCGTCGGGGTTGTCACGACATGAGCGCTTCAGCCCAAGGGAAGGCCCTTGGAATGCAAGGCCGGCGGCCCGCTCGTGTGGTTGCGAAACTTCCCCCCGTGGGCCGCGAGACCCGGTCGTTCGGCCCGCCGCGCTGTGGGAAGATAAACGCCTTGACGGACGTCAAATCAACCCGGCATGATAGCGCAAACACCAGATCGTCGCATTCGTATCATTCTAGCGTGGCAATGATCCGAAACCTATCAGGAATCCGATGCGCCGCCCAACCATCCCCGATCTTGCCAAGGCCTCCGGCGTTTCGGTGGCTACGATCAACAGGGTTCTTTCGAGCGCCCCGAACGTGCGGCTGGCAACGCGCGAACGGGTGCAACGGGCCGCCGAAGAGATCGGGTTTTACGGGTTGGGCAGCATCCAGGCCCGCGTGGCAGCCGCCCGACCGCGCCTGCGTTTCGGGGTTCTGCTTTTGCAACCGCACCGTCCGTTCTACAAGATCGTCGCGTCTGAACTTGAGCAGGCTGCTGCCAGCGCGGCAGGGGCGGATGTTGATTTGCGGCTGGAGTTTCTTGAAGACCTTTCGCCGCACAACGTTGCCTTTCGAGCGCTGGAATTGGCAAGGGATTGCAGCGCCATTTGCCTTACGTCTGCGGTCCATCCTGTCGTGACCGAAGCGCTGGAGCAAATTCAGGCAAAAGGTATTCCGGTCTTTGCGCTGATTTCGCAGATTTCGGTCACTGGCCAGATGTCCTATATCGGTCTCGACAATTGGAAAGTCGGCCGCACATCGGCCTGGGCCTTTGCCAACATCTGCAAGACGCCGGGCAAGATCGGCATCCTGATGGGCAACCCGCGCTACCGGAACCAGGAAATGAACGAGGCCGGATTTCGGTCTTACTTCCGCGAATATGCCCCTGATTTCACGCTTCTGGAGCCGATTTCGACCTTTGAATCCGCCGCCGTTGCCGAGGAGATGACCGAACGGCTTCTGGCCGACCATCATGATCTGGCGGGGCTTTACATCTCTGGCGGCGGGATCAGGGGCGCGCTGGCGGCGTTGCGGGCGGGCGGAAAAGCAGGCTCGATGGTCGTCGTCGGCTACGACCTGACCGATGTCACGCGGGACGCCCTTCTCGACGGCACGATGACGATGGTGATCTCGCACCCGCTGGCAAGGCTGGCACGAGATGCGATTGATGGCATGATCCGCGCATGCGCAAACCCGTTCAGCAACCAGACAAGCATTGTTCCGTTCGAGATCTATACCCGTGAAAACCTGTGATCTGGACGGGTGGTGCGAAAAGCCACGGCCAGACCGGGGGGAAAACGGTGCCTGAAAAAGATCACGTCGCGCGAAAGGTCGGCAGATTTCCGCCGTGCCTGAACAGCAGAACGAGGGCGAGGGCGCTGAACGCGGCGCCAGTCAGAAAGGTCGCTGGCGCGCCGACGCTGTCCCACAGAAGCCCGGCAACCAGACTTGCGACCAGAAGCGCGACGCCGCTTACCAGATTGAAGAATCCATACGCCGTGCCGCGCAGATCGGCCGGGGCGGTGTCGGCCACCATGACGGCCAGCAGGCCTTGCGTCATGCCCATGTGCACGCCCCAGACCGCGACGCCGGCAAGAACCACGGCCCAGTGGGCCGAACTTGCCAGAATGAGGTCGGCCAGGATCAGCAGGGCAAGCCCGCCGATCAACAGGGATCTGTGGCTGACCCGGTCTGACAGGCGGCCCAAGGGGTAGGCCGCCAGGGCATAGACCACGTTCATCGCCACCATGACCAGCGGAACCGTGGCCAGCGGGATGCCGCTTTGCTGCGCGCGCAAGACGAGGAACGCCTCGCTGAAGCGGGCCAGCGTGAAGATGGCTCCGATGCCGACCACCTGCCAGTATGCAGCCGGAAGGCGGGCAAGATTGGCTCGCCGGATCGGGTTTTGTCGCACGGCCCCAGGCTTTGGCGGCGGCTCCTTTACCCCGAACGCCAGCAGGGCCACGGACATCGCAGCGGGGATCACCGCGACCCAGAACACGGCCTGAAAGTTGTTTGACCACAGCAGCATCAGACCCACCGCCAGCAACGGGCCGACAAACGCGCCGACGGTATCCAGCGATTGGCGCAGGCCGAACGCCGCACCACGCAGCTCTGGCGGGGCAATGTCGGCGACGAGCGCATCGCGGGGCGCGCCACGGATGCCCTTGCCCACGCGGTCGAGCAGCCGCGCGGTCAGCACCAGCCCCACGCCCGGAGCCAAAGCGAACAGCGGTTTGGTGATCGCGCCAAGCCCGTAACCAATGAGCGCCAGGCCTTTGCGCCGGCCGAACCAGTCGCTGAGCACGCCGGAAAACACCTTGACGATCAGGGCGGTCGCCTCGGCCAGCCCCTCGATCAGCCCGATCACAAGCGCGCTGGCGCCCAGGGAGGTGACCAGAAACAGCGGCAACAGGCTGTGGATCATCTCGGATGAGATATCCATCAGCAGGCTGACGAAGCCAAGCACCCAGATGCCGGTGGGAATCTTGCTGCGGGTGGGTTCGGACACGGTCGCGGCTCCAACACGATGAACTGGCGGCAACGATGCCGACAGTGCGGTGGCAAACTGCACCGGCGCAACCTGTTCATCACCCGCCAACCTTACAGATTTGTGATTGACCGAGGGGCCGGGGCCGCGCAGGCGGCGATTTGGGCAATCAGACAGACCTTTCAGGCCGAGCCGGGACCATCCCTTGATGCCAGATGGCATGATCCCACGGCCCCGTCATCAAGGTCAGTCGAGGGAATTTCAGGTGGCCCTCGATATTTGCTCGGGCTCGGATGCATGGACTGGACAATGTGCCTGTGTTTGTGAGAAATCTGCGGCGCTGGCGCGGGAGCGCGTCTGGCGCATTGATCCCGCGGTTTTCCAGCCGGCGACTGGCAGCGCTGGAACAGGAAAACCGCGCAGATCGCAGCGCAGGCGTTGCACTAGAGGTTCCGGAAGTCGTGGCAATACCCGTATCAATTGTTGTGCCGTGCCGAAACGAGGCCGAGAACATCCTGCCCCTGATCAAGGGGATCGTTCAAAGCATGTCGGTGATCGGCCAGTTCGAGATCATCGTGGTCGACGATGCGTCTGATGACGGCATGGCTGGCCTGCTGGACGAAGAGCTGAAAACACGGGCGGAACTGCGGGTTCTGCGGCACGACCGCCCCGGCGGCCAGTCCGCGGCCATCCATTCTGGGGTGGTTGCAGCCAGCCACGATCTGATCTGCACGCTGGACGGCGACGGGCAGAACCCGCCCGAAGAACTGGCGCGACTGGTCGCCCCGTTCTTTCTGGCCGACGCCGCCACGCTGGGGCTTGTCGCGGGGCAGCGCGTTGGTCGCAAGGACACCCTGGCGCGGCGGCTTGCGTCGCTATTGGCCAACACGCTGCGGTCATTTGTCCTGCGCGATGGCACGCGCGACACCGGCTGCGGATTGAAATGCTTTCGTCGCGAGGTCTTTCTGACGCTGCCCTACTTTGATCACATGCACCGTTACCTGCCGGCGCTGTTCGCGCGCGACGGCTGGCGGATCGCGCATGTCGATGTGAGCCACCGTCCACGCAGCGCCGGGCGGTCGCACTATTCGAACCTGCAGCGGGGAATCGTCGGGATATTTGACCTCATGGGCGTCGCCTGGCTGTTGCGCAGGAGCAAGAAAACCCGTGCGACCGAGGTTGATCGGACGGCGGCGGCGGTCGCAGGGGGCAAGCCATGATCTGGCTGATGGGGGCGCTTCACGTCAACAGCGGGACCGAACTTGCATGGGTGGTGTTCGGGCTGTGCGCTCAGTTGATGTTCACGGCGCGGTTCATCGTGCAGTGGATTGCATCCGAACGCGCCCGGTCGTCGGTGATTCCGCTTGCGTTCTGGTACTTCTCGCTGGTCGGCGGCGTGATGCTGCTGGCCTATGCGATTTATCGCAAAGACCCTGTCTTTGTGCTGGGGCAGACCTTGGGCGTGGCGATCTATTCCCGCAATCTGTGGCTGATCCATGCAAGCCGATAACGCTGCCGGCGCTTGGCGCGCACGGGCTTTGCCTGCCCCGCCGATGGCGGGTTCAGGCGAGGCATTGCGCCCCGGGCCACGGGTGGGCAACCCGAACTTGACCGTTCTCAAAGGACAGATCGCATGACGCAGCAGAGCGGCCCGTCGTTTCCCGCCCCCGTTTCTGCCCGCACCATCGGGCTGCTGGCGCTGTCGCTGGCCGTGGCATTCACGGTGATCCTGCCGTTGCTGCGCCCGGTGCTGCCGGTGGACGAGACGCGCTACCTTTCCGTCGCGTGGGAGATGTACCGCGACGTGAACTTCATCGTGCCGCACTTGAACGGCGAGATCTATGGCCACAAGCCACCCTTGCTGTTCTGGCTGATCAACCTGATCTGGTCGATCACCGGACCAAGCGAGGTGGCGGCGCGTCTGGTTGCCCCGGCCTTCGGGGTGCTGTCAGTGGCGCTGACCTGGCGGTTGGGCAACCGGCTGTTTGCCGATCGCCCGGGTCTGGGGGCGACGGCGGCGCTGATCCTTGCGTCAACCGGCGTATTTGCGCTGTACGGCTCGTTGACCATGTTTGACACGATGCTGACCTCGGCCACGTTGCTGGGCATCCTTGCGCTCTTGCGGATGGATGCGGGCGGGCGTTGGCCGGCAACACTCGGCCTTGGAGCGGCGCTTGCGTTCGGCGTGCTGGCCAAGGGGCCGGTGATCCTGGTTCACCTTTTGCCGCTGGCGCTGGCGCAACCGTTCTGGACACAGGCCGGCGAGCGGCAAAGCATAGGGGCATGGTATCGGCGGCTTGGTGCAAGCATCCTCATGGCGCTGGCGATCCTGGCGGTCTGGCTGGTTCCCGCGCTGTGGCTGGGCGGGCCTGACTACCGGGACGAGATCCTGTGGCGGCAAAGCGCGGGGCGCATGGTGAACGCGTTCGATCACGCCCGTCCGATCTGGTTCTTTGTCGCGATCCTTCCGGTTCTGCTGTGGCCTTGGGCGTGGCGGCCATCTGCCCTGCGCGGACTGTGGACGAGTGGCTTGTGGCAAGACCGTCGCGCTAGGTTCCTTGCGGTCTGGGGGCTTGCCACGCTGGTGCTGTTTTCGCTGATTTCCGGCAAGCAGGCGCACTACCTGATCCCTGCGCTGCCTGCCGCCGCACTGGCCCTTGCCGCCGCCCCCATGCCGCGACGCGGGGTCGGGCCCTTTGTCGCGTGCCTTGCCGTTGTGGTGCCGGTGCTGATCTGGGCTGCGTTGCTGGCCAGCGGGCAGGCCAAGATCGACGGCGTTGCGGTGATGACGCTGGGGCCGGCAACCTTTGCGCTGGCCGTCGGTATCGCCGTGGCTGGCCTCGTGCTGATCGCGCTGGCAGGACGGCGCGCGCCTATCATGGGCTGGGCGCTGGTCGCACCGGTGGCTTTGCTGGTCACGCATCTGATGCTGCGACCGGCGGTTTTCGAGCACTACGACACAGCGCGCTTTGCCGCCGCACTGAGCCAGGCCCCAGCGGGCAGTGTGGCGATTGTCGGCTATCCCTATCAGGGTGAGTTCGGCTTTACCGCGCGACTTCCCGGCCCGATCACCCTGGTGCCGGAGGCTGAGGTCGCTGCCTGGGTGGCCGCGCATCCGGGCGGGCTTTTGATCAGCGCCAGTGATCAGCCAGACACGGCACCGCCGATCGCAGAAGGCTGGCTGGCCGGCAGGCATCTGCGTCTGCATCGTGTGCCGTAAAGAGGCTGAAGCGGTGTCAGCACACGCAGGGTCAGCCACGGATGACGGGAAGCCTGTCCTGCTTCTGGGGGCAACGGATTATGCCGACGTCTTCATGGATGCGTTCGAGACGGTTCCCGGTGTCCGTCTGGCTGGATGCGTGCAAAACCTTGATCCGGCGGCCGACAGTCGCGAAATCCTTGGCAGACCGGTCTACTGGGCGGGGTCGATTGAGGATCTGCGCCAGTCGCATGATCTGATCTGTATCCTCGGCACCACGAAACGCCGCGCATGGATTGTTGAAATGGCGGACCGAGGGTTCGAGTTTGCAACCCTTGTGCATCCGTCAAGCACGGTATCGCAGCGCAGCGTGCTGGGGCCGGGCGTATCCGTGGATGCAGGCACCGTCATTGCCGGGTTCTCGCGCATCGGCGATCATGTCCGCATCGGTCGGCGTGTGGCGATCGGCCACCACACCGGGATCGGCCACTACAGCACGGTTCATCCCGGCGCGGTGATCTGCGGCCATTGCAGCATTGGCGAGCAGGTCACCATCGGCGCCGGTGCGGTGATCCTTGATCGGGTCGCAATTGGCGACGGAGCCTTTGTCGCAGCCGGGGCGTTGGTCACCAAGGACGTTCCGTCCCGCGCGCTTGTTGCAGGGCATCCGGGGCAGGTCATCCGTCCGAACTATGGGCCTCGGTAAAAGGATGGACTGGGTTGTTTCTGATGGTGCTGGCCCAGGCCCTACCGGAAGTGGGGATCAGCCCGTGATGAAAGTGCCGTTCAGTCTGGCCACTCGCCTGGGGTCGGAAGACCGCTTTGTGATCGACGCCATCCACAGCGGACGCTTGTCCGGGGATGGCGCCTACGGCCGAAGATGTGAAGGCTGCGCCGCCGATTACCTGGGGTCTGGCAACGTCTTGCTGACCTCTTCGGGAACGCACGCCCTGGAAATCGCGGCGATGCTGCTGGATCTTTCGCCCGGCGACGAGGTGATCATGCCAAGTTTCACCTTCACCTCGACGGCGACGGCTTTCGTGTTGCGCGGTGCGCAGCCGGTATTCGTCGATGTCAGGCCCGACACGATGAACATCGACGACAGGTGTATCGAAGCGGCCATCACGCCGCGCACGCGGGCCATTGTCGTGGTCCACTATGGTGGCGTCGCGTGCCAGATGGACCGGGTGATGGAACTGGCATCTGCGCATGGGCTGACCGTTATCGAGGACGCGGCGCATGCTCTTGGCGGCCGCTGGAGGGAACGGCCGCTTGGCACGATCGGCGACATCAGCGCCTTCAGCTTTCACGAGACCAAGAACCTTACCAGTGGCGGCGAGGGCGGGATGATCTGGGTCCGTGATCCCGCTCTTTTTGCGCGCGCGCAGGTGATGCGGGAAAAGGGAACCAACCGAAGCGCGTTTCGTGCGGGCAAAGTGGCCAAATACGAATGGATGGATATCGGCAGCAGCTTTCTGATGTCAGACGTCAGTGCTGCCTATCTTTGGCCGCAGATGTCGGCGATCGACCTGATCGCGCGCCAACGCCGGTCGATCTGCGACGCCTATTTCGCCGCCTTCGCCGAGATCATCGCATCCGGCAGGATAACGGTGCAGGAGACGCCCTCCGGCACCTGCGCGCCGGGCCACATGTTTTACATGAAACTGCGTGACGAGGCTGACCGTGATGCCTTTGCCGCCGCGGTGCGTGCCAGCGGCGTGTTGGCGGTTTCCCACTATGTCCCGCTGCACACCGCGCCCGCAGGCCGAAAATTCGGCCGCCTTGTCGGACAGGATGCGGTGACGACACGCGATAGCCGTCGACTGGTGCGACTGCCGGTCTTTTACAACATGACCATTGCGCAGCGTGATCTTGTGATCGACGCCGCTTTGACATTCTTTGCCAACAGCCCATGACGGAGGCGAAGTCGGTTTTGCAGCGGCCAGTCTATGTCATCGTCGCCCCGCCCTACCACGACACTTCTGGCGGAAACATCTTTCTGCATACACTGGCGGACGAACTGATCAGGATCGGAGAGCGCGCCGTCATCTGGCCGATGCGCTGGAAGCGGCGGTCCTACCTGCCGGATTTGCTGCGCCGGATGGTTCGAGCCTTCCGGGATGGGATGATGCCCGGGACAGCAGCCCGACTGGCACGGTCCAGCGACCTTTCGCACGACGCCATCGTCGTCTACCCCGAGGTCATCGCGGGCAATCCGCTTGGCGCAAAGCGTGTGGTGCGCTGGTTGATGTACCCGCCGAAGCTGAGGGGCACGTCGGCCAGCTTTGGCCCGGACGATCTCTATTTCAAGGCAAGTGATTTCAGTGATGACGTGGCGCTTACCGGTGGGGCGCAGTTGCTGCATCTTTTCTCGGTGCATCCGGCCTATGCCGACCGTGGCAACCGGGATCGGCACGGCACCTGTTACATGGTGCGCAAGCAGGCGGGAAAGCCGATCCTGCACGACCCCGACCGTGACATCTGTCTGGACGGCCTGGACCACGCGACGATTGCCGACCATTTCAACCGCAGCGCGCGGTTCATCTGTTACGATGAAGCAACGATGTACGCACAATTCGCGGCGCTTTGCGGGTGCCTGCCGATCGTGGTTCCAGGCCTCTACCGGACGCGTGCGGCGTGGGCCGCCGACCGGCCGGTTGCGCGGTATGGCGTGGCGTTCGGAGTGGATGATACCGACCATGCAGTCGCCACCCGCGATCTTCTGGCCGGCCACCTTCGCCAGATCGAACTGGAAGGGCGCAAGACAGTCCGCGATTTCGTGGCAAGGACGAAGGCCGAGTTCGGCTTTGCCTGAGCGGTGGGGCGGGGACGCGACGCGTGACAGCGGCGCGACGGCAATCAGACGCCCGAAAACCAGTGCGAGGGCCGCCGAGATACCATCGGACTCGTCCCGATGGCCGGCCCGATCAACAATTCTCCGCGGTCAGCAGCGAAATCAGGCGCCATTCGATTGGTGCGAAGCAGCCGAGGTTGTAAAGCGTGGTCCCGGTCCCGGCCACGGCGATGGCGGTGGCAAGTATGCTAAAGGTCCGGCGGTCCAGCGCCAGATGGTCCTTGATGACGGTCCGGGTTATCATGGCTGTCCGTGCTGCGGCATGCCACCATCGACGACGATCCTTGCATGGTCAACCGGGCGCCAATCGGGTGTCGTGATCCTGACACGCCAGCCATGCAGTCTGCCGACCCCGATGAGTGACAGCCCCGGCACGGCCGACGCGGTGTAACGGCCAGTGTCGGTGGGCTTGCTGGGCGACAGGTGAGCGGGCTCCGAAAAGTTCGCGGCACAGACGGCCTCGGTCGAAGAGGCACCGCTGAAACCCAGGGACAGGTTCAAGCGCCCCGACGGTGACCTGCGCCATCCGAAGGCTGCCGCTCTCGCGGAACACAACTCTGCCGATGCCGGTCGCTTCCATTGCATGTGGTCAATCCGGACTGGGTCGGTGGCAAACGGATATCCGGCTGCGGAGCTATAGCTGAAAGTTGGTGACGGGGGGATTGGGTGGCATATCAAGGCGTTGTTGACGCGCCGCAGTTCTCGCAGAGAAAAGGATATGCCACATGACGAAGGATACGGTTGTCGCGTTTCGCGCACCAGAAGGATT
>JAUYQR010000021.1 GCA_030697175.1 Paracoccaceae bacterium
GGCGCCATCGGCCCGATCCAACCCGGCGTGTTCAGCGGCGAATACCGCGACCAGTCGGTGACGCTCGGCCTGCGGTACGCGTTCGGGTCGGCTCCGCCGCCCCCCCCCCCCCCCCCCCCCCCCCCCCCCCCCCCCCCCCCCCCCCCCCCCCCCCCCCCGCCACGGGGGGCTGTCTGCCCCCCGCACCCCCCGAGAGTATTTCAGGAAAAGAGCATGTGATTTGCTCTTTTTGAAAATACTCCCCGCGGAGCGTTCCCCCGACGCCTTCAGGCGCGCCGAATTGATGGTCGCGTCAGCGCAGGCCGATTTCGGCGAGGGCCTGGGCAAGCGCGGCGGGCAGCGGTTCTTCGCGTTCGCGGCCCTTGACGAGGTCACGCGGGCTCTCATTGGGGTCGAGGTAGCGCCAGCCCTGAAAGGGGCGGCGCGGGGCGGCTTCGGTGCGGATGATGTCGGCGTCGAGGATCAGGGCGCAGCGGGTGATGCCATCGCCTTCGGTGATCTGTTCGAGGCCGAGGATGCGTTGGCGGCAGAGGATGACGCCCTTGATGACCCAGTAGAGCGCGCCGCCATCGAGGATTTCGGCCTCGCGTTTGGGGAACATGCGGGTGACGTGGATGGCGCGGCCCGCAGGCCAGCGCGCCCGCTGGCTGGCCTGCCAATCGGCGAGGTCTTCGATGCTGTCGGCACCGACGCAGAGTTTCAGGATGTTCACCGGCATTGGGCGAACATAGCGGCGCGGCAGGTGAGTGCAAGGCGGGGGTGGTCGGGTTTCTTTTCTTGGCCCGGAATCAAGGGCGAAGCCCGCCGGGCCGCGTCCTCCCTCCCCCCGAGAGGGCGCTTTTGCAGCGTTGGTCACCCGAACGCCGGTGGGAGGGGCGAAGCCATGAAACGCCCACATCGGGCGTAGGTGCGCCCGCCCGAGGGACGGCGCCGCCCTTGTTGCGCTTGAGGCATCGGGTGGTGTATCTTGTGGTCTCGCCCCGACTTATCCACAAGCCCAAGGACACATCGCCCCATGTCGCGATTTTCAGCGCCCATTGCCGAAGCCATCTGGGACATGAAGTATCGCTTCAAGGATGCTGACGGCACGGCGATCGACGGCACGGTGGAGGACACCTGGCGGCGGATCGCGCGGGCCTTGGCCGAGGTCGAGGCCGACCCGGTGAAATGGGAGGCGGAGTTCTACGCAGCCCTTGAAGATTTCAAGTATCTGCCGGCGGGGCGGATCACGGCGGGGGCCGGGACGGGGCGGTCGGTCACGCTGTTCAACTGCTTTGTCATGGGGACCATTCCCGACAGCATGGGCGGCATCTTTGACGGGCTGAAGGAAGCCGCGCTGACGATGCAGCAGGGCGGCGGGATCGGCTATGATTTCAGCACCATCCGGCCGCGCGGGGCGGAGGTGAAGGGGGTGGCGGCGGATGCTTCCGGCCCCCTGAGCTTCATGGATGTGTGGGATGCGATGTGCCGCACGATCATGTCGGCGGGGTCGCGACGCGGTGCGATGATGGCGACGATGCGCTGCGACCATCCGGACATCGAGGCCTTCATCGAGGCGAAGAAAGACCCGGCGCGGCTGCGCATGTTCAACCTTTCAGTGCTGGTGACGGATGCCTTCATGGCGGCGGTGAAGGCGGACGGGCCGTGGGAATTGGTGTTCGACGGGCGGGTCTACCGGACGGTCGAGGCGCGCGATCTGTGGAACCGGATCATGCGCAACACCTTTGATTTCGCGGAACCGGGGGTGATCTTCATCGACCGGATCAATGCGGCGAACAACCTGAGTTACGTTGAGACGATTGCGGCGACGAACCCGTGCGGTGAGCAGCCGTTGCCGCCCTATGGGGCGTGTCTGCTGGGCTCGATCAACCTTGCGGCGCTGGTGACGGATGCCTTCGGGCCGGGGGCGGCGCTGGACCTGGGCGCGCTGGACCGGCTGGTGCGGGTGGCCGTGCGGATGATGGACAACGTGGTGACGGCGAGCCGTTTCCCGTTGCCGCAGCAGGAGGCCGAGGCGCGGGCGAAGCGGCGGATCGGGCTGGGCGTGACGGGGCTGGCGGATGCGCTGCTGATGCTGGGCGAGCGCTATGGGTCGGTCGAGGCGGCGGCGCTGACGGAAGTGTGGATGCACGCCATTGCGCGGTCGGCTTACCTTGCCAGCGTCGATCTGGCCAAGGAGAAGGGCGCGTTTCCCTTGTTCGATGCGGAGAAGTATCTGGCGTCGGGGACGATGCTTGCGATGGACGCGGATGTGCGGGCGGCGATTGCCAGGCATGGGATCAGGAATGCGCTGCTGACCAGCATCGCGCCGACGGGGACGATTTCCTTGTATGCGGGGAACGTGTCGAGCGGGATCGAGCCGGTGTTCGCCTATGCCTACACGCGCAAGGTGTTGCAGAAGGACGGCAGTCGGAGCGAGGAGGAGGTTGTCGATTACGCGGTGCGGCTGTGGCGGGAAAAGTTCGGCGATGCGGCGCTGCCGGCGCATTTCGTGAACGCGCAGACGCTGCCGCCGCTCGATCACGTGCGGATGCAGGCGGCGGCGCAGAAGTGGGTCGACAGCAGCATCTCGAAGACCATCAACTGCCCGGCGGACATCAGCTTTGACGAGTTCAAGGAGGTCTACATGGCCGCCTGGGATCAGGGCTGCAAGGGCTGCACGACCTATCGGCCGAACGAGGTGACGGGGTCGGTGCTGACAGTGAACGAGAAGGCCGAGGCGAAGCCGGTGCCGGTGACGCAGGGCGAGGTGGTGTATCTGAGCGATCCGCTGGATCGGCCGGGGGCGCTGGAGGGGCAGACCTACAAGGTGAAGTGGCCGGGGTCGGAGCATGCGCTCTACATCACCATCAATGACATCGTGATTGCCGGGCATCGGCGGCCGTTCGAGGTGTTCATCAATTCAAAGAACATGGAGCATTTCGCCTGGACCGTGGCGCTGACGCGGATGATCTCGGCGGTGTTCCGGCGCGGAGGGGATATTTCCTTTGTCGTGGAGGAGTTGAAGGCGGTGTTCGACCCGCGCGGCGGGGCATGGATGGAGGGGAAATACATCCCCTCGATCCTGGCGGCGATCGGCGGGGTGATCGAGCGGCATCTGATCGAGATCGGGTTCATCGCGGGCGAGGGGCTGGGGCTGAAATCGGACCCCAAGGCCGAGCTGATGGTGGTGGGCGAGGCACCGCGCGGTCCGGCCTGTTCCAGTTGTGGTGCCTATGAGATGCGGATGATCGAAGGCTGCATGACCTGCGGCAACTGCGGCCATTCGAAGTGTGGGTGAGCGGTGTGGATGCGGCGGCGGCAGGGTCGCTTCAGATTGTGAACTAGCGGGCTGAAGCTATCGGACCTAGACTTGTGACACCTAACCTCAGGGAGGACGAAATGCCCAAGTTCATCGTCGAAAGAAATGTTCCCGGCGCATCCAGGCTGACCCGTAGCGAGCTTTGCGACATAGCGGCCAAGTCAAATGCCGTGGTTGCCGGGCTGGGGGTGCCGTATGTCTGGCATCACACCTATGCCGCGGGTGACAAGCTGTATTGCGTGCATGAGGCCGACAGCGCGGACGACATCTACCGGCACGCCAAAGAAGGTGGCTTCCCGGCTGACCTGGTTGCGGAAATCGCCAACACGTTCGGGCCGGACGCGGCGTATATCCCGGCGTAACGGGTGTGACTGCCGCTTTCGGACGAAGGGCTGATTGCTGCGCGCAACGTCGCGTCGGCCTGCCGAAAGTGCGGTTCCGGCAGGTTGCGGCGTGAGGCCTAGCCGCGCAGCAGCGCCACGTCGGCCTTGAGCCAGAGAAGGTAGCACAGCACCAGAAGCGCGCTTGCGGCAAGTGGTTGGGCGGGGCCGCCGGCGAAGGCCTTTTGCGCTTCGATCAGCACAGCGACGAGGGCGGGGATGCGGCTGGCCACCACGGTCAGGCGGAAGGCGTTCGGCCCGACAGGCAGACGTGCCTGGATGCGGGGTGGCAGGGCGCTGCCGAATTTTCCGGCAGCGTGAAGAAGGCCGGAGGTTGCAGCAAGTTCGGGCTGGCCGAGCAGAAAGAGGCCAAGTGCCAGCGCCAGCGCGCCCCAGCCGGAAGAAAGGTCGCCCAGCCGGTTTTGCGCGGCATCGGGTGGGGCGCCATTGGCCCAGGCGCGGTGGTAGCGTTCACCGCTCCAGAAGAAGATCAGCATGGCGAGGGTGATCGCGGTCGCGCCAAGGCTGCCGACGAAGTAATCGACCACCGCCGATGCGCCGTGGCCAAGGCCCGTGCCGGCGACGGCAGTGGCTGCCGCGACGTGCAGCGCCAGCCCGCCCGCAAGGCCAAGCCCGTTGCCAAGGTTGTAAAGCCCGCCGGGGCCACTGATCCGTTGCGAGATCTGCCGGTTCAGCATCGTCAATTGGAATGTCATGTCGCACTTTCATTGCCCGCGGCGTGCGGCTGATCGCTTGTTGTGCGATGCGCAGGAAACGGGCGCTGTTCCCCAGGGAACGCCGAAAATGCAGGCAGGTTGTGAACGGCGGTCGCAGGTCCACACAGAAGCGTTGGGCTGACAACGCGGCTATAGGCAGAAGCGGCCCCATCTGCTAATCCTTGCATATAAAAGCAAGAAAAGAGCAGGCAGACAGGCAATGGGGACCGGCGCAGAGGCGACGTTCGTAATTTCGTGGCGGCAAACGGAAATCGGCGGGATGCCCGCTGGTGCGGTGCATGGGCTGGTGCCGGGGGCAACCTGGCGCTGGACCGGGCAGGCGGCGCGGCTTGACGGGCCGGACGGGCCGCTGCTGCTGGGGGCCGAGGCGATGACGGCGCTGCGGCGCAGGGCGGCACGCGCGGTGCGGCGGATGCTGGGGCGCGAGGCGGAAGCGGTGCCAGATGACCCGGTCACGCGCGATGAACAGATCACGCCGGACGAGGGTTTCGTGGTCAGCGATGGCCCGCGGCGGTATCACGTTCGCATCCTGCATTCCGACGAGACGGGCGCGCGGATGGTGCTGTTTCAGGGCGAGTTGCCGCCGCGCAACCGGATCCTGCGGATCACGCGGGTCAGCGTCGACCCCAAGGCAGGGCTGGCGCGGGATCGGGGGGTGATCTGCTTTACCCCCGGCACGCGGCTGATGACGCCCGGAGGGGCGCGCCTGATCGAAACCCTGCGCCCCGGCGATCTGGTGCAGACGGCGGATGATGGCGCGCTGCCGGTGTTGTGGATCGGTCAGCGTGACCTGACGGCAGCCTGCCTGCGCGCGGCACCCCGGCTGCGCCCGATCCGGTTTCAGGCGGGGGCTTTCGGGATCGGCCGGCCTGACGGCGCGCTGACGGTCTCGCCGCAGCACCGGATGGTTCTGGCGACCGCACCGTTGCGGGCCTTGTTCAACACCGACGAGGCGCTGGTCGCGGCGGCGGACATGGTCGATGGCCGCGCCGTGCGGGTGGATCTGGCGCCGGACGGCGTGCGCTATGTGCATGTGCTGCTGGAGCGGCACAGCATCGTCTTTGCCAACGGGCTTGCCACCGAAAGTTTCCACCCCGCAGGGATGGACCTCGCGACCATGACCCTGGCCGACCGCGAGCGGCTGGCCCATGTCATGCCGGAGCTGGAGGCAGACCCGGAAGGCTATGGCCCTTATGCCCGGCGCAGCCTGACATCGGCCGAAGCCGCGATCCTGTGGCACGATCTGGCGGCGTGACCTGCGCTGGTTGACACCACCGGACGCGCCTGTATAAGCCGCCCCAGTCCCGGAAGCGATTCCGGGGCTTTTCATTGGTGTTGGTGGCTTCCGCAAGGAATGACCTGTCGGCGGGGAAACCCGCAAAGGACAACGCCCTTCATGACCTAGAAGGAGATCAGCGGTGACCAAACGCACCTCTGCCAAATACAAACTTGACCGCCGGATGGGCGAAAACATCTGGGGCCGTCCGAAATCCCCGGTGAACAAGCGTGAATACGGCCCCGGCCAGCACGGCCAGCGCCGCAAGAACAAGCTTTCCGACTTTGGCACGCAGCTGCGCGCCAAGCAGAAGCTGAAGGGCTATTACGGCGACCTGACCGAAAAGCAGTTCCGCAAGATCTATGGCGAAGCGGAGCGTGTTAAGGGCGACACCGGCGAGATGCTGATCGGCCTTCTGGAGCGTCGTCTGGATGCGGTGGTGTTCCGCGCCAAGCTGGTGCCGACGATCTGGTCGGCACGTCAGTTCGTGAACCACGGCCACGTCACGGTGAACGGCAAGCGCGTCAACATCGCGTCCTACCGCGTGTCGGAAGGCGACATCATCGAGGTTCGCCAGAAGTCCAAGCAGATGGGCCTGATCCTCGAAGCCATCGCGCTGACAGAGCGTGACGTTCCGGATTATCTGGAAGTCGACCACAACAAGATGATCGTGAAGTTCGTCCGCACTCCTGCGCTGGGCGATGTGCCTTACGCCGTGAAGATGGAACCGAACCTGGTCGTCGAATATTACGCGAAGAACTGACCTTTCGCGGGACAGTGACTGCAGGGGGCCGTGCCGCAAGGTGCGGCCCTTTCGATTTGAGAGCGCGTGGTGAATGGGGGCTGATCGGTTCGCTTTCGTGCGCTATGTCGGGTGGGGGCACGGGGGTGGCCCCTTGTTTGAGGGATGAGTGACATGACGGACAAGCCGAACCTTGAAACGCGCTTCGAGCAGGGGCTTTTCGCCAGCCGCTGGCTGATGGCGCCGATGTATCTTGGGCTGGTCGTGGCGCTGGCGATGATGTCGTTCATCTTCGTGCGCGAGTTGTTCTACTATGTGCCGAAGCTGATGGAGATGACGGCCGAGGATACCATCCTCGCCGCGCTGACGCTGATCGACCTGACGCTGGCGGCGAACCTTCTGCTGATCGTGCTGTTCTCCGGCTACGAAAACTTTGTATCCAAGTTCGATTTTGATGCAGGGGCAGACCGGCCGGACTGGATGGGCAAGGTGGATTTCAGCGGGCTGAAGATGAAGCTGATCGCGTCGATCGTGGCGATTTCGGGAATTCACCTGCTGAAGAAGTTCATGGAAATCCGCGACATCGATTCCGCCGTGATGTTCGGGCACTCCGAGATGATGTGGCTGGTGGTCATCCACCTGACCTTCGTGGTCTCGGGCGTGCTGATGGCGCTGATGGATTATCTGCAGGCCAGATCCTACAAACGCTGAAGGAACAGCAATGAGTCACGAGGTTCACGCCCGCATCGACGGGCCGTTGGTGATGATCGGTTTCGGGTCAATCGGGCGCGGGGTGCTGCCGCTGATCGAACGGCACATCGCGTTTGACCGGGATGCCTTCACGATGGTCGAACCGTCGGGTGAGTTTGCGGGGCTCTTGGCCGAACGCGGGCTGCGGCATCTGCAATTGGCACTGGTGCCGGACAACGTCACCGAGGTGCTGACCGGGCTGTTCCCGGATGGCAAGGGCATGCTGGTGAACCTGTCGGTCGACGTGGATTCGATCGAGGTGATGCTTCTGTGCCAGAAACTCGGGGTGCAATACATCGACACAGTGGTCGAGCCGTGGCCGGGGTTCTACTTCGGCTCGACCTTGCCGAATGCCGAGCGGACGAACTACCCTCTGCGTGAAAAGGTGCGGGCGCTCGGCAAGGAGTTTGCCGGCGGGCCGACGGCGGTATCGTGCTGCGGCGCCAATCCGGGGATGGTGTCGTGGCTTTTGAAGGAGGCTCTGCTGCGGTTGGCGGCGGATACCGGCGTTCCGGCGGCACCTGTCAGCCGTGATGATTGGGCGCGGCTGTCGATGCAGCTTGGCGTCAAGGGCGTGCATGTGGCCGAACGTGACACGCAAGTGTCCGCGCGTGCGCGGCCGCCCGGCGTGTTCGTCAACACCTGGTCGGTCGACGGGTTGTTGTCAGAAGGCTACCAGCCGGCGGAACTGGGCTGGGGCACGCATGAAAAGCGGCTGCCGCGCAACGGCCACGCCTTCGATTTCGGCGCGGGCTATGCGATCTGGATCGACCGCCCCGGCGCTGATACGCGGGTGCGGTCATGGTGCCCCGGGGTCGGGCCGCAGTTCGGTTTTGTCGTGACACATAACGAGGCGCTGTCGATCCCGGATTATTACACCGTATGGGACGGGGCGCAGGCGGTCTACCGCCCCACCTGCCACTACGCCTACCACCCCTGCGCCGACGCGATCTTGTCGCTGCACGAAATCAATGGCTCAGGCTTGCTGCCGGAAAGGAAACATATCCTGACCGCAGACGAGATTGTTGCAGGTGGCGACGATCTGGGCGTGTTCCTTTACGGCCACGCCAAGGGTGCGATGTGGTATGGCTCGCGTCTCACGTGCGCCGAGGCGCGAGAGCTGGCACCCTACCAGAACGCGACCGGGATGCAGGTCACAAGCGCGGTGCTGGCGGCGATGGTCTGGGTGGCGGAAAACCCGCGCGCGGGTTTTGTCGAGGCCGACGAGATGGATCATGCCCGCTGCCTTGCGGTGCAGCGGCCCTACCTTGGGCAGGTTGAATGTCATTACACGGACTGGACGCCGCTTGATCACCGGATCAACCGCTTTACCGAGGACCGGGACGACAGCGATCCGTGGCAGTTCGTGAACTTTCTGGCCGATTGACAAAGCGGAGCGCCCTTGCGGGCGCAAGTTCATGTCTCGTCAGCGCGCCTTCGCGCGCTTTCTCGGACGAAGATGAGTATTTGGAAAAAGAGCAAGTCAGGACAGGTCCTGCTCTTTTCAAAAATACTCCCTGCGGAGCAGACTCGAGCCGGTTGCGCGCTCTTGGCGCGCAGAGGCGAGAAAAAGGGTTGCGCCTGCAAAGGCGCGCAATCTAGTCACGGTCGGGTAGGGCGGAAGTCTCTGGCCTTGTCAGCACGGGGCGGCTAAGAACGCCTCGAGTTTCGGGAGAGACCATGACCGACCAGATCCGACCGCAGCCCGGCATCCTTGACATAGCCCTTTACGAGGGCGGAAAGTCGCATGTGGCGGGCGTGGCCAATGCGGTGAAGCTGTCGTCGAACGAAAACCCGTTTGGTGCTTCGGACCGGGCGAAGGAGGCGTTCCAGCGCTCGGTGCATTCGCTGCACCGGTATCCATCGACCGATCACGTCAGCTTGCGCACAGCAATTGCCGAGGTGCATGGCCTGGACGCCAGGCGCATCATCTGTGGTGCCGGGTCGGACGAGGTGATCAACTTCCTCTGTCAGGCCTATGCCGGCCCGAAGGACGAGGTGGTCTACACCGAGCATGGCTTTCTGATGTACCGCATTTACGCCCTGGCGGCGGGGGCGACGCCGGTAGAGGTGCCCGAGCGCGAGCGGACGGCAGATGTGGACGCAATTCTTGCCGCCTGCAACCGGCGCACCAAGCTGGTGTTTCTGGCCAATCCGAACAACCCTACCGGCACGATGGTGTCGGCGGCAGAGGTGGCGCGGCTGGCGGCGGGTTTGCCGGCGCAGGCGATCCTGGTGCTGGACGGGGCCTATGCCGAGTATGTCGAGGGGTATGACGGCGGGGCCGCTCTGGTGGATGCGCGCGACAACGTGGTGATGACCCGGACGTTTTCCAAGGTTTACGGGCTTGGCGGCCTGCGGATCGGCTGGGGCTACGGGCCAAGGCACATCATCGACGTGCTGAACCGTGTGCGGGGGCCGTTCAACCTGTCGACCGCGCAACTTGACGTGGCGGAGGCTGCGGTCCGGGATCAGGACTTCGTCGCGAAATGCCGCAACGAAAACGCCCGGCTGCGGTCATGGCTTGCGGTGGCGCTGGCTGAACTGGGCGTGCCTTCGGACACCTCGATGGCGAATTTCGTGCTGGCGCGGTTTGCGGGCCAGGAAGAGGCCGAGGCCTGTGACGCGTTCCTGCAGGAGCAGGGGCTGATCGTGCGGCGGGTGGCTGGCTACAAGCTGCCGCATTGCCTGCGCATCACCATCGGCGACGAGGCGTCGTGCCGCCGGGTGGCGCATGCGGTGGCGCAGTTCAAGGGGGTGCGATGATCTATCAGCGCGTCGCCCTGATCGGCCTTGGTCTGATCGCCTCGTCAATGGCGCATGCGATGCGGGCCGGCGGGCTGGCGGGCGAGATCGTCGGCCATGCGCGGTCGGCCGAGACGCGGGCGGTGGCGCGCGAGCTGTTCTGCGACCGGGTGAGCGAGACGGCGGCCGAGGCGGTGGCGGGGGCGGACCTTGTGGTGCTGTGTGTGCCGGTCGGTGCGATGGAGGCGATCGCCGCCGAGATCGGGCCGCATCTGGCGCCGGGTGCCACGGTGACGGATGTGGGGTCGGTCAAGCAGGCGGTGATCGCGGCGGTGGCGCCGCATATTCCTGCGGGCGTGCAGTTCATCCCCGGTCACCCGATGGCGGGAACCGAATATTCCGGGCCGCGGTCAGGGTTTGCGACGCTGTTCCAGAACCGCTGGTGGCTGCTGACGCCGTTGGCTGACACTGATGCGGCGGCATTGGAGCGGCTGACGCGGCTCTTGGCGGCGATGGGTGCCAATGTCGATACGATGGACCCGCCGCACCATGATCTGGTGCTGGCCGTCGTCAGCCACACGCCGCATCTGATTGCCTACACGATGGTCGGTGTGGCCGATGATCTGCGGCGGGTGTCGAACAGCGAAGTCATCAAGTACTCCGCCACCGGGTTTCGCGATTTCACCCGGATCGCGGCCAGCGACCCGACGATGTGGCGCGACGTGTTCCTGACCAACAAGGACGCAGTGCTGGATATCCTTGGCCGCTTCACCGAGGAGTTGTTCGCGTTGCAGCGGGCGATCCGGCTGGGCGACGGCGACCATTTGCACGCCTATTTCACCCGGACGCGGGCGATCCGGCGCGGGATCATCGAGGCGGGGCAGGACACTGCCGCGCCCGACTTTGGCCGCGCCGCCGATGCGAAGCGGACGTGATGCGGTGCGGGGGGCTGTCGCGGCACTGACGCTGGTGCTGGTGACGGCGACGGCGGCTCAGGGGCAGACTGTCGACCGGTCTCCACGGCCTTTGCCGAACCCGACCTATACCGAAGCAGTTGGCCTGGCGGTGCCAGAAGCCGCCCCGGGGGACGCGTTGGAACGGTCGTTGCGGCCGATGCCGCGACCGGGGTCGCTGTCTGCAATGGTGGCGGCGGCGCAGGGGGCGGGGGCGGCGCGAGGGCTGGACCTGTCTGCCACGGCGGTGGAGCCCGAACCGGTTGCCGCCGAGCCGCCGCCGACCAAGCGCGAGCATCGGCGCAAGAAGCGCGAGGCGGCAAGCCTTGCGGGATCGGTCTGCGGGGTGGCTGCGATCAAGGGCGAAGAGATCGCACCGATCCGGTCGCGTGTGAACGGGTGCGGGGTGCCGGAGGCGGTGCGCGTGACCTCGGTTTCCGGGGTGCGGCTGAGCCAGGGTGCAACGATCGACTGCGACACCGCGCGGGCGCTGAACACCTGGGTATCGGACGTGTTGCAACCCGCTTACCGCGACCGCGTGGTCGAATTGCGGATCGCGGCGCATTACATCTGCCGCAGCCGCAACAACATTCGCGGCGCGAAGGTCAGCGAGCATGGCAAGGGCAAGGCGGTGGATATCGCGGCCTTAGTGCTGTCGAACGGTCGAACAGAGGTGGTGGCGGGCGGGTTTGACCGCACGATGCGCAAGGTCCACAAGGGCGCCTGCGGGATCTTCAAGACCACCCTCGGGCCGGGGTCGGACGGGTTTCACGAGGACCATCTGCATTTCGACACGTCTGACCGCAGCGGTGGGGCCTACTGCCGCTAGGCGTCAGTTGGTTACGGGTGCCATCACGGGTGCCGGCCCAAGCGGCAGGGGGCCGAGCGCCATGCGGCCTGATGCCAGTGTCAGCGGCAGTTCCAGCACGAAGGGCGAGCCGTTCTGTTCGGCCATCGCTTTGAGCATGTTGCTGACGGTGGGCGCCACTTCGGGCTTGACCACGCCCGCCGCGATCAGGATCGGCACAAGGCGCTGCCAGTTTGTCACGGCGATGTCGACCTTGCCAGCGGCGTAGCCCGCCGCGTCGGGTTCGATCTTGCCCTTGGCGAAGACCGTCAGGTCGCCCCAGGTCACGGCCACCTCGTTCACGTCAAGGCTGATGACGCGAGGGTTGGTGTCGGGGGCGCTGCGGTCCAGGGGGGCGGTCAGGCGCGCCTTCAGGTTTGCGCGCAGCGAGCTGATCCGCGACGGCAGGCCCGCATCGGAGGAGAGCGCCGCAAGAAACGCCTTGTCCGGTTCCAGATCGGTTCCGGTCAGGGCGACGTCATAGGCGTTGGTTCCGGTCTGGTCGGCGCGGATCGCCAGCAGAAGCGTGCCAAGCGCCACGGTCCAGCCTTGGGTTGAGGTGGCCTCGATCGCGGTGCCTTCGAGGATCGCCTCATCCAGTGGCAGGATCATCTGCGGCAGGGCGCGGGCGCTGGCGCGCAGGCTGGTGGCGGTGATGCCGATATCCTGATCGGGGGTGCGGATCGTCTGCTGCGGCGGCAGGGCCGCGATGATGTGCCAGGGTTTCCAGGTCATGGTTAAGACCTGCAGGAACTGGCCCTCCCAGCCGAAACCGGTGCTGGGGTCCGCGAATTTCGGAGCGTCGAGGGTGACATCCAGCCGGTTCGGATACCCGAGGACCGAAAAGCCTGCGTTCTGCGCGATGTAACCTTGCGCAGTCTGGGCAGCAAACCACTGGTCGATGCCTTCGCGCACCTTTGACGAGCCCCAGAACCAGCCGCCCGACCACAGGATGGTGAGCGCGATCAGAAGCCAGGTGAGTTTGCGCATGCGACACCTTTTCATTGCCGGTTGGGCCATGTTTATAGGGCCGACGCGTCACTTGCCAGCGGGGAGCGGAATGGACACGCAACTGTGGGTGTTTGGCTACGGCTCGCTGATCTGGGACCCCGGTTTTCCGGTGGCCGAGCGGCGGATCGCACGGGCGCGGGGCTGGCACCGCAGCTTTTGCATGCGGTCGATCCACCATCGCGGCACGGTGGACGACCCCGGTCTGGTGCTGGCGCTGGACCGGGCCGAGGCTGCGTTTTGCGACGGCGTGGCGTTTCGCGTGGCGCCCGGGGCCGAGGCGGCGACGGTGGCCGGATTGCGCGAGCGGGAACTGATCTCTTCGGCCTATCTTGAAACTGTGCTGCCGGTCGAAACAGACGCGGGGCCGGTCGAAGCGCTGGCCTATGTGATCGACCCCGACCATGTGCAATATTGCGGCGGCCTGGCGCTGGAAGAACAGGCGGGGATCATTGCCCGCGCGGTGGGCGGGCGCGGCCCGAACCGGGAATATCTCTGGGCCACGACCGCGCATCTGGCCGAGCTTGGCATCGTCGACGCCGACCTTGCCTGGCTGGCCGAGAGGGTGCGAAAACTGGCCTGACGCCGCTTTTGCTTGGCAGGGGCGGGGTTCCTGATAGACTCGATGATGAGCAGATGAAGAGGGCAGGCACGGTGCCGATGGACAGACGAGACGCCGAGGCCACGACGACCTTCAGCCAGCCCATTCGCGCGATCACGACCATGCTTCTGGTCTGCATCGCTGTCGGGGTGGGGGCATGGTTCATCCTGGCCCAGATCACCGAAATCCTTGCGACCAACCCGCTGTTGAACGGGCTGATCGCGGCGGTGTTCCTCATCGGGGTGATCACCTGTTTCTGGCAGGTCTGGATTCTGGCGCAATCGGTCTACTGGATCGAGAATTTCGTGCGCGGCACGCCGGGCACCGAGGATGACCGGCCACCCCGCCTGCTGGCACCGCTGGCGGCGCTGTTGCGCACGCGGGGCGCGCGCGTGTCGATCACCACCGCCTCGTCACGGTCGATCCAGGAATCGGTGGAGCAGCGGATCGAAGAAGCGCGCGATATCACGCGCTATCTGATCAACCTTCTGGTTTTCCTTGGGCTTTTGGGCACGTTCTGGGGTTTGGCCACGACGGTTCCGGCGGTGGTGGAGACGATCCGCTCGCTGGCACCGCAGGAAGGCGAAAGCGGGCTGGATGTGTTTTCCAAGCTGATGGGCGGGCTGGAAAGCCAGCTTGGCGGGATGGGGACGGCGTTTTCATCGTCGCTTCTGGGTCTGGCCGGGTCGCTGGTGCTGGGCTTGCTGGAGCTGTTTGCCGGGCATGGGCAAAACCGGTTCTCGCGTGAGCTGGAGGAGTGGTTGTCGTCGATCACCCGGCTGGGCTTTGCCAGCGAGGGCGAGGCGACGGACCAGAACGCGCTGGCGCTGGTGATGGACCATATGGCCGGGCAGATGGAGCAGTTGCAGATCCTTTATGCACAATCCGACGTCAGCCGCGCGATGGCCGATGCGCGGATGGCGGAACTGGCCGAGGCGGTGCAGGGGCTCAGCCGGCGGATGGAGGCGGAGGCCGGGCAGGCCGAGACGTTGCGGCGGATCGCGGATGGGCAGGAACGGCTGATCGAGGCGCTGGCGGGGGCCGAGGGCGGAGCACATTCCGACGCGGAAAGCCGGATGCGGCTGCGGTCGATCGACGTGCAGTTGTTGCGGATTCTGGAAGAGATGTCGGCGGGGCGGCAGGAAACCATTGCCGATCTGAAGGGTGATATTTCGGCGCTGACCTCGGCGATCCGGCAGCTTGGTCGCACCACTTCGGCGCGGAGTTAAGCCATGGCTTCGCCGCGCCGCCGGGATTCATCCATGATCTGGCCGGGGTTCGTGGACGCGGTCACGACGCTGTTGATGGTGCTGATGTTCGTGCTGACGATCTTTACCATCATGCAGTCAGTGCTGCGCGACCAGATCACCACGCAAGGCACCGAACTGGACGCTTTGAACGCGCAGGTGGCGCAATTGGCCGATGCCCTGGGCCTGGAACGCACGCGGGCGACAGCGCTTGAGGGTGAGGTCGGGCGGTTGCAGGCAGGGCTGGCGGCGGCGACCGCCGAGGGCGAGCGGCAATCGTCGCTGATCGCGTCGCTGACCGGGCAGTTGGAGGCGCGGTCGGCAGAACTGACGGCGGCCGAGGGCAAGATCACCAGTTTCGAGGCACAGGTGGCAAGCCTTCTGGCGGAACGGGATGCGGCGCGGGGCGAGGCGTCGGCGCTGACCGCATCGGTGGCGGAGTTGGAGGCCGCGAAGGCCAAGCTGATCACCGACAGCGAGGCGTTGACGCTGGCCTTGGCCAAGGCGCGCGACGAGTTGGATGCGACCGCCGAGGCCGCGCGTCTGGCGGCGGCACGGCGCGAGGCGCTGGAGGCGTTGGTTGCGGATTTGCGGAGCAAGGATGCCGGGCGCGCAGCCGAGGCCGCGGCGGCGAAGGAAGCCTTGAGCGAGGCCGAGGCGGCGCGGCTGACCGATGCGGCGGCGCTGGCGGCGTTGCGCGAAAGGCTGAAGGGGGCGGATACCGAACTGACAGCGATGACGCTGGCGCTGGAAGCCGAGAGGAAGCGGGCAGAAGATACGCTGACCCTGCTGGCCGCGGCGCGGACCGAGGCGGCGAAGGCTGCCACGGGGGAAAGTGCGGCACTTTCGGCGGCCAGGACGGCGCTCTTGGAGGAGCAGGAAAGGGCGCTTGGGGCGGCGCGCCAGGTGGAGTTGCTGAACCAGCAGATCGCGGCGTTGCGCGGACAGCTTGGGGCGTTGCAATCGGTCTTGGACGAAGCCGCCGCGAAGGACGCGGCGGCCAAGGTGCAGCTTGACAATCTGGGCGCGCAACTGAATTCGGCCTTGGCGCAGGTTGCGTCAGAGCAGCGCCAGCGCGCCGAACTTGAAGCGGCCGAGGCGGCGCGGCTGGCAGCGGAGAACAAGGATCTGGCGCGGTTCCGATCGGAATTCTTTGGTCAGTTGTCTAGTCTGCTGGAAGGCCGACAAGGTGTGCGGGTGGTTGGCGACCGCTTCGTGTTTTCCAGCGAAGTGCTGTTCAATCAGGGCTCGGCAGACCTTGCGCCGGAAGGACGCGATCAGATTGCGGGCGTAGTGCAGATTCTGGACGAGGTTCGGGGGCAGATCCCGGACGGCATCGACTGGATCATCCGCGTTGACGGGCATACCGACAACGTGCCGGTGGCGGGGACACGGGGCTTTCGCGACAACTGGGAACTGAGCCAGGCACGGGCCCTGTCGGTGGTGCGCTATATGCAGGACGAGCTGGGCTTTCCGCCGGAACGGATGGCCGCGACCGGCTTTGGCGAATACCGTCCGGTGGCGCCGGGTGATGACGACGCGAGCCGTGCGTTGAACCGGAGGATCGAGTTGAAGCTGACGGAACGCTAGGGCGTCACTCCTCGCCCGCGATGCGTTCGAAAACGGCAAGGACATCGTCTTCGGAGGCGCGGGTCAGGGCGCCATCGTCAACCTCGGCCTTGGTCCAGAGCCAGCTTCGCGCCGGATCGTCGCGCATCGCCCAGCGCGGAAAAAGCCGGTGGGTGACAGAGCGACGGGTCAGCAGGGAAAGGTCCATGTGGCGGTCGTCAGCGGCAATGCGGCGATAGGCGGCATCGACGGCAGCTTCCGGCCCTTCGAGAAGCTGGAGGTAAAGGTCGGCGCGGCAGATCAGCAGGCCGGTGATCCCGTCGCGCGTGTTGCAGCGGCGCGCATCGAGCAGGATGCCCGCGAGCATGGCGGTGTCGAAACCGAAGGGGCGCGAGGCGTAGGTTAGCTGGATCATCGGTATCAGGGGCCTTTCGCGGGCAGCGCGCCCGGAATGGCCGGCCGCCGGATGACCTTAGCGACCGGATCGGGCTGAGGCCACCGGCAAGTTGCGCGGTTCTGCGGGCAAGGGCGGTGCCTGCGGTCTGATGGGGCTGGGCGACATCAAATGCGGGGGCCATTTTCCCTGCGACACCCGGCAAACAAGAACCCCCGCCGGAGCGGGGGTCTTGCGGTCATTCAGCGGTCAGGAGCGGGGGCTTCTGGCCGGTCAGCCGGGGTTTCGCCGGTTCTTCGATTTCCAGCACGATGGCGTCGTCCCTGACCACCACCTTGACCACACCGCCCTTGACCAGCTTGCCGAACAGAAGTTCTTCGGCGAGCGGCTTCTTGATGTGTTCCTGGATCACGCGGCCAAGCGGGCGGGCGCCCATCTTGTCGTCATAGCCCTTGTCGCCAAGCCAGATCGCGGCTTCGGGGCTGAGTTCGATATGGACGTTGCGGTCCATAAGCTGCGCCTCAAGCTGCAGCACGAACTTTTCGACGACCTGCAGGATGACCTCGCGGCCCAAGGGCGCGAAGTTGATCACGGCGTCCAGACGGTTGCGGAATTCCGGCGTGAACGTGCGCTCGATCGCGGCGGTATCCTCGCCGGTGCGGCGTTCGCGGCCAAAGCCGATGGCGGCCTGGGACTGTTCGCGCGCACCGGCGTTCGACGTCATGATCAGGATCACGTTGCGGAAATCCACCGTACGGCCATTGTGGTCGGTCAGCTTGCCGTGGTCCATCACCTGCAGAAGGATGTTGTAGACATCCGGATGCGCCTTTTCCATTTCGTCGAGGAGAAGGACGCAATGCGGGTGCTGGTCGACGCCGTCGGTCAACATGCCGCCCTGGTCAAACCCGACATAGCCCGGAGGCGCGCCGATCAGGCGGGAAACGGCGTGTTTCTCCATGTATTCCGACATGTCGAAGCGGATCAGTTCCACCCCAAGGGAGCTTGCAAGCTGTTTGGCCACCTCGGTCTTGCCGACGCCCGTAGGCCCGGCGAAGAGGTAGTTGCCGATGGGCTTTTCCGGTTCGCGCAGGCCCGCACGGGCCAGCTTGATGGCCGAGCAGAGCGCCTCGACCGCCTTGTCCTGCCCGAAGACCACGCGTTTCAGCGTTTTCTCAAGGTCGCGCAGGGTTTCGGCATCGTCCTTCGATACGGTCTTCGGCGGGATGCGGGCGATCTTGGCAACGACGGCCTCGATCTCTTTCACGCCGAGGGAT
Organism: Paracoccaceae bacterium; assembly: GCA_030697175.1. Classification (GTDB taxonomy): domain Bacteria; phylum Pseudomonadota; class Alphaproteobacteria; order Rhodobacterales; family Rhodobacteraceae; genus JAUYQR01. The sequence continues at coordinate 17,825 of JAUYQR010000021.1, forward strand.
TTGCGGCGCTTGAGGCCCGACAGCAGGTGCTGTGCGGCACCGGCCTCGTCGATCACGTCGATGGCGCTGTCCGGCAGTTTGCGGTCGTGGATGTAGCGTGCGGCCAGTTCGACCGCGGTCTTGATCGCTTCGTTGGTGTATTTCAGGTCGTGGTGTTCCTCGAAGTGCGGTTTGAGGCCCATCAGGATCTTGATGGTATCGGGCACTGACGGCTCGTTCACGTCGATCTTCTGGAAGCGCCGCGACAGGGCGCGGTCCTTTTCGAAGTGCTGGCGGAACTCCTTGTAGGTGGTCGATCCCATGCAGCGCAGCTTGCCGCCTTGAAGTGCCGGCTTCAGAAGGTTGGAGGCATCCATCGCACCGCCGGAAGTGGCACCAGCGCCGATCACGGTGTGGATCTCGTCGATGAAGAGGATCGCGTCGGGGTGATCCTCCATTTCCTTGACCACGGCCTTCAGGCGTTCTTCGAAGTCGCCACGGTAGCGGGTGCCGGCGAGAAGGGAGCCCATGTCGAGCGAGTAGATCGTGGCCTTCGCCAGAACCTCGGGCGTTTCGCCGTTGACGATCTTGCGGGCGAGCCCTTCGGCAATCGCGGTCTTGCCCACGCCAGGATCACCCACCAGAAGCGGGTTGTTCTTGCGACGGCGGCAGAGAACCTGAATTGCCCGCTCCACCTCGGCCTCGCGGCCGATGAGGGGGTCGACGTCGCCCTTGCGGGCCTTCACGTTCAGGTCGACGCAGTACTTCGACAGGGCGGATTCCTTCGCCTCGCCAGCCTCTGCCTTGGGGGTTTCCTGTTCGTCGGAGCCTTGCACGGGGCGCGGTTCGCCGTAGGACGGGTCTTTCGCCACGCCATGCGCGATGAAGTTGACCGCGTCATAACGGGTCATGTCCTGTTCTTGCAGGAAGTAGGCGGCGTTGGATTCCCGTTCCGCGAAGATCGCGACAAGGACGTTCGCCCCGGTCACTTCGGTGCGGCCCGAGGACTGCACGTGGATCGCCGCGCGCTGGATGACGCGCTGGAAGGCGGCGGTCGGAACCGCCTCGGACCCTTCAACATCGGTGACCAGGGTGGAAAGGTCATCGTCGACGAAATCGGTGAGGGTTTTCCTCAGTTCATCGAGGTCCACCGAGCAGGCCTTCATCACGCGGGAGGCGTCGGGTTCGTCGATCAGCGCCAGAAGCAGATGCTCCAGCGTTGCGAGTTCGTGGCGGCGGGCGTTGGCCAGGGCCAGCGCGCCGTGGATGGCTTGCTCGAGTGTGGTCGAAAAAGAAGGCACGTTCGGTGCTCCTGTCCTGCGGGTCGGAGGGGCGTTGGGCCCGATCCAACCGTGGCCTCATAGTCTTAAAGTTCGGTTTTATTTTCCGCACTTCAAGCGCAATCTGCGTTCCGGGGGCCTTTCGTGACCGGTCTCACATCATTTGTGATAATGGGCCCTCAGAACTTGTCTTTTCTGGCACGGATTTCAGCGAAAACCGTGGCAGCATCGGCGCCCGGAAGGCCAACCGCCTGTTTCATCTGGGGCTGATCGGCCCGCAGGAAAGGGTTGGTGGCCAATTCTTCCGAAAGCGGCACCGGCACGGTGGGGCGGCCTTCGCGGCGCGCGGTCGTGACCCGGTCGATGCGAGACATAAGATCGGGATTGCCGGGTTCAAGGGTTGCCGCGAAACGCAGGTTCGAGGCGGTGTATTCATGACCCGAACAGATCAGCGTATCGGGCGGCAGGGCGGCGAGTTTCTGCAGGCTGTGCCACATCTGTGCGGGCGTGCCTTCGAACAGGCGTCCGCAGCCGCCGGCCATCAGGCTGTCGGCGGTGAAGGCGAGGCGGCTTTGCGGAAAGTGAAACGCGATGTGGCCGACGGTGTGGCCGGGGACGTCGATGATGCGGGCAAATTCAGGCCCGATGGAAAAGGTGCTCGCCTCGGTCAGCGCAAGGTCGAGGGGCGGCAGGCGGTGCGCATCGGCGGCGGCGCCAAGGACCATCGCACCGGTCGCGGCGCGCAGGGTTTCGACACCCTGGATGTGGTCGGGGTGGTGGTGGGTGATCAGGATGTCCGAAAGCTCCCACCCGCGCGCGTTCAGGACGGCGAGGATCGGGGCCGCCTGCGGCACGTCGATGCAGCCGGTCTGGCCGGTGCCTGCATCGTGGATCAGGTAGGCGTAGTTGTCCGACAGGCAGGGGATCGTGACAAGTTCAAGGGTCATGGGTCAGTTTCCGGGTAAGGGGGGGGCCGTTCGGCGGCCCGAGCCAATGCGGGCGGTCAGGCCACCAGTGGATGTGGTCGGGGGCGGGGAAGGCGGGGGCGGGGACGGCGGGGTCGGGGAAGTTGCCGGTGGCGATGCCGATGGTGCCGGGCAGGTAGGCGGCAGTGCGAAAGAAGCGGCCTGTGCCGCAGGTGCGACAAAAGCCGGCCATCAGCGCGGGGTCGGCGGTTTCGGTGCAGTGCCAGGTTATGTAGTCGCCCTCGATCGTGACGGCGGTTTCCGGAAGCCACGCCGACGTCGTCATGGCCGAGCCGGAGGCGCGTTGGCGGCGGGTGCAGGTGCAGGCGTGGACATGCACCGGGTCGCCGCGCACCGTCAGCCGCAGCGCGCCACATTCGCACAGCGAGTGGCGGATTGGCTGGATCAATTCAGGGGTGTCTTGGGGCATGGCGGCAAAGCCGTGGTCAGGGTATGGTGCCGCTACCCTGACGCCGTGGGACGCCACCTGCAATGCATCTCGATGTGCTTGATCTGAGAAACTTCTACTATCGCACGGCCCTTGGCCGCGTGGCGCAGCGGGCAATCCGCGAGCAGATGGTCAAGCATTGGCCACCGGCGGCGGGGCATACGGTGGCGGGGTTCGGATTTGCGGTGCCGCTGCTGCGCCCCTACCTTGCCGATGCGCGGCGGGTGATCGGGCTGATGCCGGGGCCGCAGGGGGTGATGCCGTGGCCTGGTGGAATGGAAAACGTCAGCGTCCTGTGCGAGGAGACGCATTGGCCGCTGCCGACCGGGCTGGTGGACCGGCTGGTGCTGCTGCACGGTCTGGAGACATCCGAGAACCCTTCGGCCGTGCTGGACGAGGCGGCGCGGGTGCTGGGGCCTGGGGGGCGCGCGCTGTTCATCGTGCCGAACCGGATTGGCCTTTGGTCACGGCGCGACGTGACGCCTTTCGGTTTTGGGCGGCCCTATTCGGTGGCGCAGCTTGAGGCGCAGTTGAAGCGCCACAACTTTACCCCCGAGCGCAGCCAGTCGGTGCTGTTCGCGCCCCCCTCGACCGCGCGGTTCTGGCTGCGGACGGCGGATTTCTGGGAATCGGTCGGTCGCAAGGTGCCGTGGCTGGCCGGTGGGGTTTTGATGGTAGAGGCGTCGAAACAGGTGTATGCGCCAACGCGAGGCGGTCTGGGTGCAGCGGTGCGCAGCCCGCTTCGGGTGCTGGAGGGGGTGGCCAAAGGCAACCCGGAACCAGCGATGAACCGGAAATAGACGGGTTTGCGGCGGGCCGTTTTCGGGCCGTGGCGGGCAAGGCGAAGCGCACTGTGAACGCTACCACCCGAATACGCGACAAGATCACTCACGAAACGGCGAGCAACCCGGTTGCGGGGTAAGAAAGCCTCTGCTAAGGACGCCCGCGACGAGTAGGCGCAGGCCCCGGACCACGGTTCACGGCGGGTGCTGCACAGCGGCCAGTTGCCCGACGGGCGGCGGCCAGAAACAGCGGAAGGGTTGACGTGTCCGAACCAGCTTCGATTTCCCTGGGGATTGCCACACGCTACGCCACGGCTCTGTTCGAGCTGGCGAAGGAAGAGGGCGCATTGAAGGCGCTGGAAGCCGATACCACGGCCCTGGCCGAGGCGCTTCGGATCAGCCCTGAACTGGCCGCGGCCATCGCCTCGCCGATGGTCAGCCGTGACGATCAGGGCCGCGTGATTGCAGCCGTTGGTGCCAAGATGGGCCTCAGCGCGCTGATGGCCAACACGCTGGCGCTGATGTCGAAAAAGCGGCGCCTGTTCGTGCTGCCGCAGCTTTTGAACAATCTGACCGACCGCATCGCCACTGAGAAGGGCGAGATGACGGCCGAGGTCACGTCGGCCACCGCTTTGTCGGCGGCACAGGCAAAGAAACTGGCCGAGACGCTGAAGGCGCGCGTCGGCAAGACCGTGAAACTGAAAACCACCGTCGATGAAAGCCTCATCGGCGGGTTAGTCGTCAAGCTGGGCTCGACCATGATCGACACATCGGTCAAGGCGAAGCTCGCTGCACTCCAGAATGCAATGAAAGAGGTTGGGTGATGGGAATTCAAGCTGCCGAGATCTCTGCGATCCTCAAAGAGCAGATCAAGAATTTCGGCAAGGACGCCGAAGTGGCCGAAGTAGGCCGCGTGCTGTCGGTCGGTGACGGGATTGCCCGTGTCCACGGCCTGGACAACGTGCAGGCCGGCGAGATGGTGGAATTCCCCGGTGGTATCCGCGGGATGGCGCTGAACCTGGAAGTCGACAACGTCGGCATCGTGATCTTCGGGTCCGACCAGGACATCAAGGAAGGCGATACCGTCAAGCGCACCAAGTCCATCGTGGACGTGCCTGCCGGCAACGCGCTTCTGGGCCGCGTCGTCGACGCGCTGGGCAACCCGATCGACGGCAAGGGCGCGATCGCCTCGACCGAACGCCGCGTGGCCGACGTGAAGGCGCCGGGCATCATTCCGCGCAAATCGGTGCATGAGCCGATGGCGACCGGCCTCAAGGCGATCGACGCGATGATCCCGGTTGGCCGTGGCCAGCGCGAACTGATCATCGGTGACCGTCAGACCGGCAAGACCGCCGTGGCGCTGGACACCATCCTGAACCAGAAGGCCTACAACGAGGCCGCTGGCGACGACGAAGGCAAGAAGCTTTACTGCATCTATGTCGCCATCGGTCAGAAACGGTCGACCGTGGCACAGCTGGTCAAGAAGCTGGAAGAGACCGGCGCGATCAAATACACGATCGTCGTGGCCGCGACCGCATCCGACCCCGCACCGATGCAGTTCCTGGCGCCCTATTCGGCAACCGCGATGGCGGAATTCTTCCGCGACAACGGCCGCCACGCGCTGATCATCTACGATGACCTGTCGAAACAGGCTGTCGCCTACCGCCAGATGTCGCTTCTGCTGCGCCGTCCGCCGGGGCGTGAAGCCTATCCGGGCGACGTGTTCTACCTGCACTCGCGCCTTCTGGAGCGGTCGGCGAAGATGAGCGAAGATTTCGGCTCGGGTTCGCTGACGGCGCTGCCGATCATCGAAACGCAGGCTGGCGACGTGTCAGCCTACATTCCGACGAACGTGATCTCGATCACCGACGGGCAGATCTTCCTTGAGACCGAACTGTTCTACCAGGGCGTCCGTCCTGCCGTGAACACCGGCCTGTCGGTGAGCCGCGTGGGTTCGTCCGCCCAGACCAGCGCGATGAAGTCGGTCGCGGGCAAGGTGAAGCTGGAACTGGCGCAGTACCGCGAAATGGCGGCCTTCGCGCAGTTCGGCTCGGACCTTGACGCTTCGACCCAGCAATTGCTGAACCGCGGCGCGCGTCTGACGGAATTGATGAAGCAGGCGCAGTATGCACCGCTGACCAACGCCGAGATCGTCTGCATCATCTACGCAGGCACGTCGGGCTACCTCGACAAGATCGCGGTCAAGGACGTGAGCCGGTTTGAACAGGGGCTGCTGAAGCACCTGCGCACCACCGGTAAGGCGCTGCTGGCCGACATCACCAAGAACGACCGCAAGGTTTCGGGCGATCTGGAGAAAGCCATTCGTGCCGAGCTTGACGCCTTCGCCAAAGACTTCGCGTAAGTCGGGCCCGGGAGCACCCAGATGCCCAGTTTGAAGGCCCTCAAGACCCGGATCGCCAGCGTCAAGAACACGCGGAAGATCACGAAGGCGATGCAGATGGTCGCCGCCGCAAAACTGCGCCGGGCGCAGGAAGCGGCGGAGGCCGCGCGCCCCTATGCCGAACGGATGACCGCTGTCATGTCGTCCCTGGCGACGGGGATCGGCCAGACCGAAAGCGCACCGAAGCTTCTGGCCGGAAACGGCAAGAATCAGGTGCATCTTCTGGTGGTGATGACGTCGGAGCGCGGCCTTTGCGGCGGCTTCAACTCCACCATCGTGCGTCTGGCGCGGGTCAAGGCGGCCGAACTGCTGGCCGCTGGCAAGACCGTCAAGATCCTGACCGTCGGCAAGAAGGGCCGCGAACAGTTGCGCCGTGATTACAGCGCGCATTTCGTGGGCCACGTCGACATGGGTGATGTCAAGCGCGTCGGTTATGCCAACGCGCAAGGCATCGCACGCGAAGTGCTGGCCGCCTTCGAGGCGGGCGAGTGCGACGTGGTGACGATCTTCTACAACCGCTTCCAGTCGGTGATCAGCCAGATCCCGACGGCGTTGCAGGTAATCCCGGCCAAGTTCGAAGGCGGGGCGGCGAACGCGCTTTACGACTACGAACCGTCGGAAGAGGCGATCCTTGCCGACCTGCTGCCGCGCGGCGTCGCGACGCAGATCTTCACGGCCCTTCTGGAAAACGGCGCCAGCGAACAGGGTGCGCGGATGTCCGCAATGGACAACGCCACGCGCAACGCCGGCGACATGATCAACAAGCTGACGATCCAGTACAACCGGAGCCGTCAGGCCGCGATCACCAAAGAGCTTATCGAAATCATTTCCGGCGCCGAGGCGCTGTAAGTTAACCGGAGAAACGACATGGCAAAAGCACCGAAAGCAGCTGCCGCGGCAGGCAAGGTCACCCAAGTGATCGGCGCCGTGGTGGACGTGCAGTTCGAAGGCGCGCTTCCCGCGATTCTGAACGCGCTGGAAACGACGAACAACGGCAAGCGTCTGGTTCTGGAAGTGGCGCAGCACCTGGGCGAAAGCACGGTGCGGACCATCGCCATGGACGCAACCGAAGGTCTGGTCCGTGGCGCTCCGGTGACGGACCTTGGCGCTCCGATCTCGGTTCCGGTGGGTGACGGCACGCTGGGCCGCATCATCAACGTGATCGGCGAGCCGATCGATGAAAAAGGCCCGGTCGCACACACCGAGCGTCGCGCGATCCACCAGCCGGCCCCGTCGTTTGCAGACCAGGCGACAGACGCGCTGATCCTGGTGACCGGGATCAAGGTGATCGACCTTCTGGCGCCTTACTCGCGCGGTGGAAAGATCGGCCTTTTCGGCGGTGCAGGCGTGGGCAAGACGGTTCTGATCCAGGAACTGATCAACAACGTCGCCAAGGTGCACTCGGGCTATTCGGTGTTCGCGGGCGTGGGTGAACGGACGCGTGAGGGCAACGACCTTTACCACGAATTCATCGAATCCGGCGTTATCAACATCGACGACCTGACCAAGTCCAAAGTGGCGCTGGTTTATGGCCAGATGAACGAACCGCCGGGCGCGCGTGCGCGTGTGGCGCTGACCGGCCTGACCATCGCCGAACAGTTCCGCGACCAGTCGGGGACGGACGTGCTGTTCTTCGTGGACAACATCTTCCGCTTTACCCAGGCCGGTTCGGAAGTGTCGGCCCTGCTTGGCCGTATCCCTTCGGCCGTGGGCTACCAGCCGACGCTGGCGACCGACATGGGTGCCTTGCAGGAACGCATCACCTCGACGAAGGCGGGTTCGATCACCTCGGTTCAGGCGATCTACGTTCCGGCCGACGACCTTACCGATCCGGCGCCCGCCACGTCGTTCGCCCACCTTGACGCCACGACCGTTCTGTCGCGCGCGATCTCGGAACTCGGCATCTACCCGGCCGTGGACCCGCTGGACTCGACCAGCCGTATCCTCGACCCGCTGGTCGTGGGGCAGGAACACTATGACGTCGCCCGTTCGGTGCAAGGGATGCTTCAGCGCTACAAGTCGCTGCAGGACATCATCGCCATCCTTGGCATGGACGAACTCAGCGAAGAGGACAAGCTGACCGTGGCCCGCGCCCGGAAGATCCAGCGCTTCCTGTCGCAGCCCTTCGACGTGGCGCAGGTGTTCACCGGTTCGCCCGGTGTGCAGGTGCCGCTGGAAAAGACCATCGCGTCCTTCAAGGCCGTGGTTGCGGGTGAATACGACCACCTGCCGGAAGCCGCCTTCTATATGGTGGGCGATATCGAAGAAGTGAAAGCCAAGGCCGCGAAACTCGCTGCGGCAGCGGCGTAAGGGGGCCGAAATGGCAGGATCCGTGCAATTCGATCTGGTCAGCCCGGAACGGCGGCTGGCTTCGGTTCAGGCGTCGGAGGTGCAGATCCCCGGCGCAATGGGTGATCTGACGGCGATGGAGGGGCACGCCCCCACCATCACCACGCTGCGCCCCGGCATCCTGCGGGTCGTCTCTGCTGATGGCACGCGGGCCTATGTCGTGACCGGCGGCTTTGCCGAGATCAGCGCCACCGGCGTTTCGGTTCTGGCCGAGCGCGCGGTGCCGGTAGACGAGCTGACGTCGGCTGCGCTGGATGCGCTGGTGGCTGATGCTTGCGAGGCGGCAGCGGTCAACCCCGACAAGGACAGCGCCGACAAGGCGGTGGCCGACCTCAATGCAATGCGGGCCGCGGTCGCACTCTGACCCGGTTGCAAGATGTCGAAAGGCCCCGCCGAAGCGCGGGGCCTTTTGCATTTTTCCAAGCCAATCCTGCGGAAATCCGGCATCATGCAGGGGTGGGTTCAGTGGGTGGTGCATGAAGCGGCTTTCGGGAAAGATCGGTATCGAACAGGGCACGCGGGTGCTGTTTTCCGATTTTGCCAATGACGGCGCGATGTGGGCCGACGACGGCCCGCGCGAGGTGCGGCAGGCGCAGGTGTTTTCCGAGCCCTTTGCCGCAGCGCCGATGGTGACGGTCAGCATCTCGATGTGGGACATGGACCACAAGACCAACTCGCGCGCCGATATCTCGGCCGAGAACATCACCGAAAGTGGCTTTCAGATCGTGTTCCGGACGTGGAAAGACACGCGCGTCGCACGCATCCGCGCCGACTGGATGGCGCTTGGCCCGGTGCGGGACGATGACGAATGGGATGTGGTCTAGACGCGAGCGGGGCTGCGGATCACGCGGTGCGCCACGGCAAGGCACGCGGCAAAGACCACGATGCCGGCGGCAAGGTCGATCAGGTGATGCCCGCCGTGCGACAGGGTTGCCGGGATCATCGCAAGGTTTGTGACCACCGCGGGCAGGAACAGCACCGTCGCGCGGCTGAACCAGACCACCATGCAGGCCATCACCATGTGATAGGACGGAAACGCGACCACGCCGGTAATGACCTCGGGGCTGATGCGGCCGGGGCCGACCTCGACCAGTTGCTTGAGGTAGGCACCGTAGGCATCGTCGTAATACAGCCCGGTGGCAGCAAGGATCGGTTTCGGAATGGTCTGGTAGGCCGAGGGGCCGACGCTGGGCCACAGCCACCAGATCGCTACCGTGACGATCAGGGTGACGATCCCCACCAGCAAGAGCCGGTGCAAAGCCACGTCCCGCGCCAGCGCGCCCAGCACGATGATAAGGAGCACGATCTGCGGCAGCGAGGTGTGATAGAGGTAGCCAAGACCACGGGCAAGCCACGGATATTCGGCCAGACCGGCGACGAAACCGGGCCAGTGATAGCCAACCTGCGCGTCCAGCGCGATCAGTTGTTGGTCGATCAGCGGGTTCGGTAGGGGAAACAGGGCAAAGATGAACACGGTGGAGACCGCCGTGAACCCCATGAACACCCCGACGCCAATCACGGCCAGCGCGATGCGCGGCGCCGCCTTGACCGCGCGGATGTAGCCCCCGATGCCAACAAGCCCGAGGGTCGCGAAGAAGCCGACAAGGAACGGGGGCCAGTTGACGACGCGCCCGGTTGCCAGCACCAGCGCGACCGCGGCAAGACCGAACCCCACGATGATGCCCAGCATCAGGTGTTCAGGTGGCAAAAGCTGCAGGGAACTGCGCTTTCCGACCAGAATTTCGCCGTTGCCTGCCATCGCCGTGATTGCCCTTCGCTTTCCCGCCTAGGCGGAGACAATCTTCCAGCTAAGGGGTCATTGTGCCGCTTTCGTGGCGAAAACCGTGCAAAACCGGCTCAGGAGCGCTGGTAAAGGCCTTCGTAGATCGGCACCAGCGTGTCCGTCTCGAACAAGGAAGAGACCGACATGCCGCCCCAGATGTTCAGGATCGCCTGCGCGAAGATCGGCGCGGTGGGGACGATGCGGATGTTCGTGGCGGCCTTTACCGCCTCTGACGGTTCGATGCTGTCGGTGATGACCAGCGACTTCATCACGGACTTCTGCACCCGTTCGACCGCCGGGCCAGAGAGGACGCCGTGGGTGATGTAGCTGTGAACCTCGGTCGCGCCCTGTTCCATCAGCACTTCGGCGGCTTTGCACAGCGTGCCAGCCGTGTCGCAGATGTCGTCAACGATGATGCACTTCTTGCCGACGACGCTGCCGATCACGATCATCTCGGCCACTTCACCAGCCTTTTCGCGGCGCTTGTCGACGATGGCGAGGGGGGCGTTGATCCGCTTGGCCAGTTCGCGCGCACGGGCCACGCCGCCGACGTCGGGCGACACGACCATCAGGTCTTCCATCTGGCCGCGGAAGTGATGTTCGATATCCAGCGCAAACACCGGCGAGGCGTAGAGGTTGTCCACCGGAATGTCGAAGAAGCCCTGAATCTGGGCGGCGTGCAGGTCCAGCGTCAGCACGCGGTCAACGCCCGCCTCGGTGATCATGTTGGCGACAAGTTTCGCGGTGATCGGGGTGCGGGCCTTGGCGCGGCGGTCCTGACGCGCATAACCGAAATAGGGGATCACGGCGGTGATGCGGCTGGCCGACGACCGGCGCAGCGCGTCGGTCATGATGAGAAGCTCCATCAGGTTGTCGTTCGCCGGGTTCGAGGTGGACTGGATGATGTACATGTCCTCGCCCCGGACATTCTCGAACACCTCGACGAAGATCTCCTGATCGTTGAAGCGTTCGACGCGGGCATCGACCAGATTGACGCTCATGCCCCTGTGCATCGACATGCGGCGGGCGATGGATTTGGCGAGGCTTTGGTTGGCGTTTCCGGCGATCAGCTTCGGTTCGGTGATGGCTGGCATTCATGGCTCCGGAAACGGCGGATTCGCTTGCGTTGACACCGCTTATCACCGGGTTAGGGTCTTGCAAACGGTGCGCGGGCAAAGGAATGGCGAATGACGCAGATTGATTACTTTTTCGCACCGATGTCGCCGTTCACCTATCTTGCCGGCGCGCGGCTGGAAGCGGTGGCGGCGCGGCACGGGGCCGAAATCCGGTATATCCCGATTGATGCGCCGGCGCTGTTCCCGCGCACGGGGGGGCAGTTGCTGGCCGAACGGCATGAAAGCCGGAAAGCCTATCGGTTGCAGGAACTGCGGCGGGGGGCACAGAAGCAAGGCGTGCCGATCCTGATGCCGGCGCCCTACTTTCCGGTGAACCCGGCCCCGGCAAGTTATGCCATCATCGCGGCGGCAAAGGCAGGGGGCGGCGATCTGGCGGGGTTGGTGCAGGCGTTTCCGCGCGCCGTCTGGGCCGAGGGGCGCAACATCGCCGAGGATGAGGTGGTGAAGGAAATTCTTGCCGCGCATGGCTTTGATTCCGGCGTGGCAGACCGCTACATGCTGGCCGCAGCCGAAACCTACGCGAATAATCTTGAAGAGGCGGTGTCGCGCGGTGTATTCGGCGTGCCGTTCTACATCGTGGGCAACGAGACGTTCTGGGGACAGGACAGGCTCGATGACCTGGACCTGTATCTTGCCGGAAAGTTGTGAGTGCCCGAAGATCTTATCCCTGTCGTCGAACAGCCCGCGTTTCGGGTGTGGAACCGTGGCGCCGCGCGCCCGGTTCTGGCGCTGCATTGTTCGCTGGCCCATTCCGGCGCGTGGTCGGGGCTGGTGGAGCGGCTGTCGGGCGTGACGGTGACTGCGCTGGATCAGCCGGGGCATGGCCGTGCTGCCGACTGGGACGGGGTGGAGGAGATTCACGGTCTGACCATGCGGCTGTCGTTTGCCTGGGTGGAGCGGTTGGCGGCGGACGGCCCGATCGACCTCTTCGGCCATTCGTTCGGGGCTACGGTGGCGTTGCGCATTGCGCTGACGCGGCCAGACCTTGTGCGCAGCCTGATGCTGGTCGAGCCGGTGATCTTTGCCGCGGCCAAGGGTGCCCCGGCCTATGCGCCGTTCCGCGCCGAGCATGAAACCGTGGCCCGCCTGATGGCCGAAGGCCGCCGGGACGAGGCCGCGTCGGTGTTCCATGCGGCCTGGGGCACCGGCGAACCCTTTGCCGATCTGCCTGACCGGCAGCGCGGCTACATCCTCGGCCGCATCCACCACATCGCGGCGCAGAACCCGGTGCTGCTGGACGATGCCGCAGGCCTCTTGGCCCCCGGACGGCTGGAAGCCTTGCGCGTGCCGGTGCTGATGGTCGAAGGCGGCGACAGCCCGCCGATCATCGACGCGGTGCAGTCGGCGCTATGCGCGCGGTTGCCCAATGCCACCCGGCTGATCGTGCCGGGCGCTGGCCATATGGTGCCGATCACCCATCCGCAGATGGTGGCACGGTCGGTGCAAATGCACCTCGACGCGGCCTAGAACGCGGCGAGGAAACGGTCGACGGTATCCCCGGCCGTGTTCCAGGATGCGACCAGCCGCGCGGCCTCGCGTTCGGGCGAGGTGTTCCAGGCGTAATAGCGCGCGCCGGCGGCCTGCAGGCGGGCGTGGGTGCCGGGCGACCATTCGGGGAACATCATGTTGGCATCGACCGGATGGCGCTGGCTGACCGAATTGATCTGTCCCAGACCATCTGCCAGACGCTTGCCCATCGCGTTGGCATGGGCGGCAAGGCGCAGCCACAGGCCGTCGGTCAGATAGGCCTCGAACTGTGCGGAAAGGAAGCGATGCTTGGAGAAAAGATGCCCGCCCCGTTTGCGGCGCAACTCGAATTCCCATGCTTTCGCCGGGTCGAACATCACCACGGCCTCCACCCCGATGCAGCCGTTCTTGGTGCCTCCGAACGACAGAACGTCGATCCCGGCCTTCCATGTCATCTCGGCCGGGGTCGCCCCGGTTGCGGCCAGAGCATTGGCGAACCGCGCGCCGTCCATGTGGCAGGGCAGCCGCTTGGCCTTGGCCAGCGCGGTCAATGCGGCCACTTCGGCAGGCGTATAGACAGTGCCGGCCTCGGTCACGTTGGTGATCGACAGCATCCCCTTCTGCACGCCATGCACGCCGCTTTCCCCGGTGCGGCCCATCACCTCGGCCAAGGTTTCTGGCGTCATCTTGCCATGCGCGCCCGGCACCAGCGCCAGCTTCGCGCCGGAATAAAACTCGGGCGCGCCGCATTCATCCTCGGCGATATGGGCGAGGTGGTGGCAGAAGACAGCGCCCCACGGCGGGCAATGCGTGGCGATCGCCAGCGCGTTCGCAGCCGTGCCGGTGGCGACCAGATAGACCGCAGCCTCCGGCGCCTCCAGCACATCGCGCACCAGTTTCGTCACGCGCCCCATCGCGGCATCGGCACCATAGGAGGTGTCATAGCCCTCGTTCACCCGGGCAAGCGCGGCCATGACCTCGGGCGCCGCACCCGAGGTGTTGTCAGACGCAAAGAACATTCAAGGCGTTTCCTCGATGATATAGTCTTCCCAGTCTTCTTCCGGCACCGAGAATTCCGACACCGTCCAGCCGCGCACCGAATTGCCCGAGGTATGCGTGCTTTCCGGATCGCCGGTCAGCAGCGGGTGCCAGTCCGGCAGGGGCTGGTTCTGGTATAGACGCTTGTAGGCGCAACTCTGCGGCAGCCAGTATGCCACCCGTTCCAGGGTCTTCGGTGTCAGGAACACACATTCCGGCACATATTGCCGCCGGGTTTCATACTTGGTGCAGCGGCAGGCATCGCCGTCCAGCAGGCGGCAGGCGACGCGGGTAAAGGCGACCTCGCCGGTGTCCTCGAACTCCAGCTTGTTCAGGCAGCATTTGCCGCAGCCGTCGCAGACCGCTTCCCATTCCGCGGGGGTCATCTTCTTCAACGGGATGGTTTCCCAGAACCGGTGGCGCAGTTTTTCCATCGGGCGAAGGTGCCTTCTGGGCCGGGAAAAGGGAAGGGGTCAAAGCGCCGCCAGGATTTCCCGCGCCCGGTCACAATCCGCCGTCATCTGGGAGATGAGGCCGGGCAGGCCGTCGAATTTCAGCTCCGGCCGCAGAAATTCGACCAAGGCGACCGACAGGTGCTGGCCGTAAAGGTCGCCCTTGAAATCCAGCAGAAAGGTCTCGAGGTTCGGCGTGTTCAGCCCGAACATCGGCCGCACGCCCAGACTTGCAGCCCCGTGATAGCTGCCCGCTTGCGGGCCGGTCAGGATATCGACCAGCACGGCATAGACCCCAAAGCGCGGCAGGTGCAGCCCGGCAAGGCTCATGTTCGCGGTCGGATAGCCCAATTCGCGCCCGCGCTTTTCGCCGTGCAGCACCTCGCCCTCGATCCGGTGCCAATGGCCCAGCATGGCGGCGGCATCGCGCGGGCGGCCTTCGGTCAGCGCTGCACGGATCGCGGTCGACGAGATCTCGCGCTCGCCCTGCCGGATCAGGGGGGCAATGGTGGTGCGAAAGCCCAGCGTCTGCCCGAGGGCGGCCAGATCGGCGGCGCGCCCCTTGCGATCCTTGCCAAAACAGAAATCCGCGCCGACCACGACATGGGAAACCCCCAGACCATCCGCCAGCACGAGCCGCGCGAACTCCTCCGGTGTCAGGCTGGCAAGCGTGGCATCAAACGGCAGTTGGTAAAGCTGCTCCACCCCCAGCTTGGCCAGCCGGTTCGCCCGCGCCTCGGCATTCATCAGCCGGAAAGGCGGGGCATCGGGAGCGAAGTATTCGCGCGGATGCGGCTCGAACGTCACGATGCCAAGGGGCGCCGCCCCGCGCGCAAGGTCGATCACCGACCGGTGGCCAAGGTGCAGCCCGTCGAAGTTGCCCATCGCAACCGACGCGCCGCGGGCGGCTTCGGGAAGCCCTGTCCAATGATGGTGATGCTGCATTCCGCCCCGGTCTGGGGGCCCAGCCCCTTAGTCGAACTTGCGGCTTGGCGCCAGAACCAGCGCCTCACCCTTCAGGACCACGGTTTTACCGACTGCGCAGTGGGTTTCAAGGGTGACCCGCCGTTTGGCATGGTCAATCGCCGTCACGGTCACCTCGGCGCGCACGGTATCGCCGGGGCGGACGGGGGCCATGAAGCGCAGCGACTGGCCAAGATAGACCGTGCCGTGGCCCGGCAACTGCTCGCCGATCACCGCCGAAATCAGGCCTGCTGTCAGCATCCCGTGCGCGATGCGGCCGGCAAAGATGGTGTCCTGCGCATAGGCCTCGTCCAGATGCACCGGATTGTGGTCGGTCGACACTTCGGCGAACAGCTGGATGTCGCGGTCGGTCACCGTCTTCGTCAGGTGGCGCGTCATGCCGATTTCGATGTCTTCGATACAGATCGTGCCGCGCGGCATGTTGTCCAGCATGATGCGAATCCCCTCGGGTCGATCAACGCTAGCGCATGCCGCGGCGCAGCGCAAATCCTTTGCGCAATTTATGTCTGTTTGGCGGCTATAAGGCGAAACTTTCTTACCCTGCCTGGCTTCCTCTTTGCGGAGATATCCCGCGGGAGGTCCGGAGGGTGTGAAACCCTCCGGGCTCGGGCCAAAGCGAACCGGGTGGATCAGCGCAGGAAACCGATGGCAAAACTGGCCGACAGTCCGCGTGCCTCAAGCCATGGCAACAGAAGGGCGGCATCGGGGTTTGCCGCATCCGGGCCAAACTGGTCTGCGGCCAGCCCGCCGGTGACTAACAGCGTATCCAGCCCCTCGGATACCCCGCCCTGCACATCTGTGCCGATGCCGTCGCCGATGCACAGGATCTGCGCGTCGTCGCGGCCGGTCAGCGCCGCCAGCCTGCGCCGTGCCAGATCGTAGATCGGCGGATGCGGCTTGCCGAAGTAGATCGCTTCGCCGCCCATCGCCTGATAGGCCTCGGCCAAAGCGCCGGCGCAATAGAGGCGCTTGTCGCCAAGGTCGACCACGATGTCGGGGTTGGCGCACAGCATCGGCAGGCCCATCGTCTTGGCCAGCAGAAGTTGGGCGCGGTAATCGTCTGGGGTTTCGGTCAGGTCGTTCGCCAGACCGGTGCAGACGACCCCCTCCGCCTCGGCCAAGGGCACGCGGGTGATCGGGGGTTGCGTCGCGGCATAGGCGGCAAGGTCATCGGCGAACTCGGTGAAGAAAACCTCGTCCTTCACCGCTCCGATGTGATGCACCCGGCGGCCAGCCGCGCCCGACAGCATCCCCATCTGCGCCGCATCGCCCGATGACACGATCAGGTCCCACGCATCCCGCGGCACGCCAAGCGCGTCGATCTGGAGCGCGACGCTGGCGTTCGGGCGCGGCGCGTTGGTCAAGAGCACCACCGCGCCACCCTTTGCGCGGATCGCCTGCAACGCGGCGACGGCCTCGGGATAGGCCGCCTTGCCGTTGTGCAGACACCCCCAGAGGTCGCAGAACACCGCGTCATAGCGAGAACCTACGTCGGAAAGGCGGGCGATGATTTCGGTCAATGGGCGGTCCTTCGGGTCAGAGCTTCAGCGCCGGGATGATCTGCTTCTTGCGGCTCATGATGCCGGGCAGCACCACGGTGTCGCCGGTGACCTTGGCCCCGAACGAGGCTTCGGCCATCTGCTTCACCAGATCGTTCGGCACCAGAAGCGTGGCTTCTTCGTTCAGGATATCAACCACGAACAACAGGACTTGATCCGCGCCATCTTCGCGGGCGACACCTTCCATTGCAGCCATCAGGCTGGCCTTGCGGTCCAGCACCACCTTGGGCGCGGTGGTTTCCAGCACCGAGACGCGCAGTTCCTTGCCCGCGACGCTGTATTCCTTGCTGTCCATCCGCAAGAGTTCGGCATCCGAAAACGCCGACACATCCGACTTCGCCTCGAACATCTTCGCCGCCAGATCGGGGATCGCCACGCCGATGTCGGCGGCCAGCTTTTCGGCGACGGCGCGGTCATGGTCGGTGGTGGTGGGCGAGCGGAATTCCAGCGTGTCCGACACGATGCACGACAGCATCGCGCCCTTCACCTCGCGCGGCAGTCTTGCCACGTCGTCGCCCATGATGTCGTGCATCACGGTGGCGGTGCAGGCCAGCGGGCGCATCACCACGTTGATCGGGGTCTTGGTCTTCAGGCCCCCCACCAGCATGTGATGGTCGATGATCGCCATGATGTTGGCCTCGTTGATCGAGGGCGGCAGCTCGGCGGGGTTGTTGGTGTCGACGATCACCACGTTCTGCCCGGCCTCCACATCCGCGATGATCTGCGGTTTTTCAAAGCCCCAGTGCTTCAGCACAAAGACGGCTTCGGTGTTCGGCTCGCCCAGAAGGGCGGGCTTGGCGTCGCCGCCGCGCAGGTTGGTCAGATACCAGGCCCAGACGATGGCAGACATCGTGGCATCGGTGTCGGGGGATTTGTGGCCGAAAACAAGCGTGGACATGCGGGCAAACCTTCAAGCGTGGATTTGCGGCGCGGTATAGGCGAGGCGGCGGGGATTGTCACGCCACCGTCCACGCTCAGCCGTAAGACGCAGGCGCCTTGCGCAATCCCGGCCATTGCGACGGCTCGTGTCCATAGATCAGCATCGCGCCGGTCTCGCGTTGCAGAGCGAACAGCCGGTCGGCCGAGGTTTGCGAGGCGACAGGATCGGCAGAATCGGCGAAGCGTTCGGCAGGCTCTGAAATCCGGTTCAGCGCGTCGATCGCAAGGATCACCGGGCCGGTGTCGGGCAGGGTGACAAGGGCCGACAGATGCCCTGCCGTATGGCCGGGGGTGGGGATCAGCGTCAGCCCGTCGCACAGCACAGTATCCGCGTCGATCAGGTGATAGGTCGTGTCGGGCCACGCCAACGGGCGGGCGGCGCCGAAATAGCTGGGTGCCGGGTCGGCGCGTTCGCGGGCGGTCATCACCACCGGGCAGGCGAACCGCGGCAGCGAGCCGACATGGTCGATATGGCCGTGGCTGAGCACCAGAAGGTCGATATCGGCAGGCGTCAGGCCCAGAACGGCAAGCTGGCCTTCGGCGGTCTGACGCGGCGAATAGTCGATCAGGCGGCCAAAGCGGGGCAGCCCGTCGCGGTCGGCGATGCCGGGGTCGGTCGCGTAGGCGGGCGGAAAGCCGGTGTCGATCAGCACGCGGGCGCCCCGGTCGGTTTCCACCAGATACCCTGCGATGCCGATGATCCTTTCGCCGTTTCGCACGTCGAACAGGCCGAAATCCAGCACATACAGCCGCCGGGCGCGGTGGCCTTGAAGCAACGAAGGTGTCACAGCGGCAGCGGTTCGATGCGGAAGCCTTCCGCCTCCAGCAAGGCCAGCACGCCGGCATCGCCGGGCAGATGCAGCGCGCCGAAGGCGGCCAGCACCGGTCCGCCCGCTGCAGCCTGTTCCAGCACCGGAATCCACGCCCGGTTCCGGCCTGCCATCAGCACGTCCTCCATCTTGGCGAATTCGGCATCGACTTCGGCGCGCGGCACGATGGCCTGTTCGTAAGACACCTTGCGCATCAGTTCCCACACCATCCGGCTTTCCCCGGCAAAGTAGGCGTCCGCCAGCGTCACGAAGAAATCGGCCGAGCGTTCCTCCAGCAGCAGGGTCGCCTCGATCATGGTGATCTGTTCGGCTTCGGTCATCGCGCCGAAAATGTCGAACACGGTATCGAACGGCTCCAGCGCCTTTACGGGCACGCCCTTGGCCGCGGCGGTGTCGATCACCATGCCGTCAAGGCCCTTGGGGTCGGCCATTTCGGCAATCGCACAGGGCGGAACGGCCAGCAGGACATTGACATACCAGGGCCGCAGCTTGGCTACCATGAACGCCGGAATTCCGCGCTTTGACATCGCGTCCGACAGCAGCGCCCAAGCCTCGGGTGACATCTGTTCCAGAAGTGTCGGGCCCTCGGTGATCGTCATCAGGGACGGGTCGCGCGCCATCATGTCCAGAAGGGCGGCTTCCTCCTCCGGTCCGGCCTCGACCAGAACGGTGGTCGCGGTTTCGATCAGGGGTGTGATCGCCTCAAGCGTCGCTTGGTGCCGCGGATCGTCGAAATGATAGGTGCCGATCAGGGTGATGACCTCGTCGCCACGGGTTGCGCGCCAGAAATTGCCGCTGGAGTAAGGCGCGCTGGCGGCGGCCGCCTCAAGCACGGCGCGGTCTTCGGCAGGCATTGTGGCCAGCAGGTTTTCACCGGCGCATTGGGCCGAAACCGGAGATACGGCAAGAAAAAGTGCGGCGGCAAAGGCTAGGATTCGCGGCATGTGACCTTCAGAAAACGGTTGCGGCCTGACGTTGCCATCGCCACCGGCAAAGGCAAGGTGAAAACGCGGTTTCTCCAAGGTCACGGTGTTGACAGCGGGCTGCGCATCGCCTACCTCAAGCGCCGTTAGCACTCATGTCCTGTGAGTGCTAAGAGATCACAACCTGGAAACTCAAGGGAGTACACCCAGATGGCTTTCAAACCGCTGCATGACCGCGTGCTTGTCCGTCGCATCGAAGGCGAAGACAAGACCAAGGGCGGCCTGATCATTCCGGATTCCGCGAAAGAAAAGCCCGCAGAGGGCGAGATCATCTCGGTCGGCGAAGGCGCGCGCAAGGACTCGGGCGAGCTGATCGCACCGTCCGTCAAGGCTGGCGACCGCATCCTGTTTGGCAAATGGTCCGGCACCGAAGTCAAACTGGACGGTGAAGACCTGCTGATCATGAAGGAAAGCGACATTCTCGGCATCATCGCCTGAGATCGTCCCGTTTCCCGCTAACCCATTCAAGGAGCTTATCAAATGGCTGCTAAAGACGTCAAGTTCAACACCGATGCCCGCGACCGCATGCTGCGCGGCGTGAACATTCTGGCCGATGCGGTCAAAGTCACCCTGGGCCCGAAAGGCCGCAACGTGATTCTCGACAAGTCCTTCGGCGCCCCGCGCATCACCAAGGACGGCGTGACCGTTGCCAAAGAGATCGAGCTTGCCGACAAGTTCGAGAACATGGGCGCGCAGATGGTGAAGGAAGTCGCTTCCCGCACCAACGACGAGGCCGGAGACGGCACCACCACCGCGACCGTGCTGGCGCAAGCCATCATCAAGGACGGCCTCAAGGCCGTTGCTGCGGGCATGAACCCGATGGACCTGAAGCGCGGCATCGACCTTGCCGTGATCAAGGTCGTGGCTGCGATCAAGGCCGCCTCGCGCCCCGTCAAGGACAGCGCCGAAGTCGCCCAGGTTGGCACCATCTCGGCCAACGGCGAAGCGGAAATCGGCCGTCAGATCGCGGAAGCGATGCAGAAGGTCGGCAACGAGGGTGTGATCACCGTCGAAGAGAACAAGGGCCTGGAGACGGAAACCACCGTCGTCGAAGGCATGCAGTTCGACCGCGGCTACCTGTCGCCCTACTTCGTGACCAACGCCGACAAGATGGTTGCGGATCTGGAAGACTGCCTGATCCTGTTGCACGAGAAGAAGCTTTCTTCGCTGCAGCCGATGGTCCCGCTGCTGGAGTCCGTGATCCAGTCGCAGCGCCCGCTGCTGATCATCTCGGAAGACGTCGAAGGCGAGGCTCTGGCCACGCTGGTCGTGAACAAGCTGCGTGGCGGCCTGAAGATCGCTGCCGTCAAGGCTCCGGGCTTTGGTGATCGTCGCAAGGCGATGCTGCAGGACATCGCCATCCTGACCGGTGGTCAGGTGATCAGCGAAGATCTGGGCATGAAGCTGGAATCGGTGACCATCGACATGCTTGGCAAGGCCAAGAAGGTCACGATCACCAAGGACAACACCACGATCATCGACGGCGCTGGCAACAAGGCCGAAATCGAGGCCCGTGTGTCCCAGATCCGCACCCAGATCGAGGAAACCACCAGCGACTACGACCGCGAGAAACTGCAAGAGCGTGTGGCCAAGCTGGCCGGCGGTGTTGCCGTGATCAAGGTCGGCGGCATGACCGAAGTCGAAGTGAAAGAGCGCAAGGACCGCGTTGATGACGCCCTGAACGCGACCCGTGCGGCCGTTCAGGAAGGCATCGTCGTGGGCGGCGGCGTGGCTCTGGTTCAGGCTGGCAAGGTGCTGGACGGTCTGACCGGTGCGAACTCCGACCAGAACGCCGGTATCGCCATCGTGCGCCGCGCGCTGGAAGCCCCGCTGCGCCAGATCGCTGAAAACGCTGGCGTCGATGGCGCTGTCGTGGCCGGCAAGGTGCGCGAATCCAACGACGTGACCTTTGGCTTCAACGCGCAGACCGAAGAATATGGCGACATGTTCAAGTTCGGCGTGATCGACCCGGCCAAAGTGACGCGCACCGCGCTGGAAGATGCGGCCTCGGTCGCCTCGCTCCTGATCACCACCGAAGCCATGATCGCTGATCGTCCGGAGCCGAAGGGCAATGCCGGCGGCGGCGGCGGCATGGGCGGCATGGGCGGCATGGACGGCATGATGTGATCTGACCCTTCGGGGTCTGACCGGGAAAGGGCGCACTTCGGTGCGCCCTTTTTCTTTGCGCAAGCGGCAGGCGGCGGCTAGCTTGCCGGGCAAGGCTTCGCCGGGGAGGGCGCAGATGGCGACGACACAGGCACGGAACAACGCCCTCGTCATCACCCTGATGGCGGCGGTTCTGGTCTGGGGGGCGGCAAGCGCACTGACCGTGCCAGCGGGGGAATTCCCGCCCGCGCCTTACCATCTGGTCATCATGGGCCTTGATGTGGCGATGACCCTGATCCTCGCCGTGCTGCTGGCCGCCGAACGAAACGCCGAGCGTTCGGCACGCAAGCTGGGGGCGATGGCGCTGGGCAGCCTTGGTGTGGTGGCGGGGCTGGTGCAGATCGCCATCCGCTTTACCAGCGACCACGCCTGGTGGACCGGGCATTTCCCCGCGCCGGTGCTGAACTGACCCGCGTCATTGGCGGGGCAACCCGGCTTGGCCTGCTGACGGCGCTGACCATGCTGGCCTTCGCTGGCAATTCCATCCTGAACCGGATGGCGGTGGGTGGCGGGCTGATCGACCCGATGGGCTTTGCGGCGATCCGGGTGGTGGCGGGGGCGGTGGTGCTGGTGCTGCTGTTCGGTGTGTCGCGCCGCAAGTGGCCACGCTGGCAGGGGCGGCTTGCGGGGGTGGTGGGCCTGTCGGTCTACCTGATCGGCTTTTCGCTGGCCTATCTTGCGCTGGGCGCGGGAACCGGGGCGCTGATCCTGTTCGGCGCGGTGCAGATCACGATGTTCGCCGGCGCGTTGGTGGCTGGCGAGGCGGTGCCACCGCGCCGCTGGGCCGGGGCCGGTGTCGCGTTCGCCGGGTTGGTGGTTCTGCTGGCACCCGCCGCCGCAGCCCCAAGCCTTGCCCACGCGCTGATGATGCTGGCCGCCGGGATCGGCTGGGGCATCTATTCGCTGGCCGGGCGGGTGGCGCCGGATGCGCTGGCCGCGACGACCGCGAATTTCGTGCTGTCGGTGCCGCTGATCCTTGGCCTGGCGCTGGCCTTGCCGGGCGAGTGGAGCCTTGCCGGCGCTGGCCTTGCCGCCCTGTCGGGGGCGGTGACTTCGGCCCTCGGCTATGCGCTTTGGTATGCGATCCTGCCGGAACTCGGCGCCGCTCGGGCCGGGCTTGCGCAACTGACCGTGCCGCTGATCGCCGCGCTGGGGGGGCTTGCCATGCTGGGCGAAGGCATCGGCCTGCGCTTTGCCCTTGCCACGGCGCTGGTGCTGGGTGGCGTGATCCTTGGCACCCGTCAGAGCGGCTTGACCAGCCGCTGAACCGCCTGGGTCTTGCAGCCCAGCGTCACCTGCCCCGCAAAGCCGGTGTCGCGAAACCCCTCGCGGTGCCAGAAGGCGCGGCCACGCGGGTTGGCATCAAGGACGGCCAGAAACAACTGTCGCGCGCCCCGCGCCCGCGCCACGCCTTCGAGGTGGCGCAGCATCTGCACGCCTGCGCCATTCCCGCGCGCCGTGCCGCGCACCATCATCAGGCCAAGATAGCTGTCCCCCGGCTGCGGGTAGCCGAACGACATTTCCGCCAGCGCGAGCAGGTCTGTCCCGTCGAACAGCCCCGCCCGATAGCCATCGTCAGCCGAAAGCCCCGGCGGCGCGTCGGTGAAGAACTCCTCCACCAGAGCGTCGCCTGGCGCCTCGTCCCGCTCCAGCCGGATGTAATCGGCCGAGGCATGCAGCAGCGCCAGCACCGCTGCATCGTCGGCCCGGGTCAGCGGACGGATCATGGCAGGCCGATCGCCACGACCGTCAGCCGCACGCTGCCGCTGGGCTTGCGCCATACCACCTCGTCGCCAACCTCGGCCCCGATCAGGGCGCGCGCCAGTGGCGACTGTGGCGCGATGCGCCCGACCTTTGCGTCCGCCTCATCTTCACCGGTGATCTCGTAGCGCGCGGTCCCGCCCGCCTCGTCCGCTACCGTGATCACATGGCCGAAGCCCACCGTGCGTCCGTCCTGTTCGGCGGGGTTGATCACGATCGCGCTGCGCAACCGCGCCTCCAGATACCGGATGTCGCGCTCGGCGGCAGCTTCGGGCAGCTTGTCCAACCGCTCCACCCGGGCGCGCAAGGCCTGCAGATCGGCCTGCCGTGCCAAGAGCCGGTCCTTCAACGCTGCCAGCCCGCGCGGGGTGACATAATTCGGATGCGGGCTGATCGGCAGGTCGGGCAGGGGGTCAAGCTCGCCCGTGCTTTCCTTGACGAAGGCGCGGCTCATCGGACGATCACCTCCAGCGGGTCATAGCGCAGGGCGACACCCCATGCCGCGTCGATCAGGCTGTCGGGCTTGAACCGCACCTGTCCCAATTCCAGCGCGCTGCGGCTGAAGAACTGCCGTTCGGTGACGATGCCCTCGGGGTCTGTCCAGCCGGGGGCCAGCGTGCCGCCTGTGATCCGGCAGCGAAAGAAGATCTCGATCTGGTGAAAACCGCTGGCCGGATCGTGGAATTCGTTGACCAGCACCGGTTCACCGACCGTTACCGTCAACCCGGTTTCCTCATGCACCTCGCGCGCAAGGTTGTCGGCCAGCGACTGCCCGGCTTCGACCCCGCCCCCCGGCGCGCACCACAGGTCCGAAGTGCCGCCCGGATAGGCGTTGACCAGCAAGAGCCGATCCCGATCAAGGATCAGTGCGCGGGCGGCGATGCGGGGCGGGCGGGTCATCCGTCAAAGGGTGTGACGTGACGTCGGATTTGTCCAGCACAAGGAACTCCGGCCTTGCCGGGGGCGACAGCGGGGCAGACTATGGCCACATGACACCGCTGCGCGCCCTGACCCGCCGCCTTACCACCGTTGCCGAAGGCATCGGCAGGGACGCGGTGACCACTGACAAGGGCGATGCGGTCGTGCTGCTGCACGGCCTTGCGCGCAGCCAGGCCTCGCTTGCACCGCTGGCACGGGCGCTGACGGCGGCGGGATACCGGGTGGTGAACTGGTCCTACCCCTCGACCAAGGCCTCGCCCGATGACCTGGCGCGCGAGGTGGGGGCAGCGGTGGCCAAGGCCGGGCCGGGGCGGGTGCATTTCGTCACCCATTCGATGGGCGGCATCCTGCTGCGCGCGTGGCTTGCGCAGAACCGTCCGGCGCGCATGGGGCGGGTGGTGATGCTGGCCCCGCCGAACCACGGGTCGGAACTGGTGGATGCGATGGGCGACAACCCGGTGTTTCACTGGGTCAACGGCGCGGCAGGGGCCAGCCTTGGCACCGGCCCGCTGTCATGGCCGAAATCGCTGCCGCCGGCCGATTACCCGGTTGGCATCATCGCGGGAACGCGGTCGCTGAACCCGGTCTATTCCGCGCTGTTGCCGGGGGCGAACGATGGCAAGGTCACCGTGCAAAGCACCCGGCTTGACGGCATGGCCGACCATATCGCGCTTCCCGTGACCCACACCTTCATGATGCGCAACCCGGTGGTCATCCGCCAGACGCTGCGGTTTCTGGCCGAAGGGCGGTTCGACCCCGGCCTGACGTTCCTCGCTGCGGTGAAAGAGGCTTTGTCCGGCTGAACCGTCAGGTGTCGGGCGTGTCGGTATCGACCCCGCCTTCAAGCCGATCTTGCCGCGCCTGCCTTGCCAGCGCCTCGAACCGGGCGCGAAAGTCTTCCAGCGCGCGTTCGTCAAGCTCTTCAAGGTCCAATAGCGCGTTGTGCGCGCCCTTGGTTGCGCGGATCAACTCGTCCAGCTTCAACTGGATCGCGATGGTGTCGCGGTTCTGCGTGTTCTGGATCAGGAAAACCATCAGGAAGGTTACGATGGTGGTGCCCGTGTTGATGACCAACTGCCAGGTATCGGAAAATCCGAACAGCGGCCCGGTCACCACCCAAAGCACGATGACCAACACCGCCAGCACAAAGGTGCCTGGCCGTCCGGTCAGATGCGCCACCGCTTTCGAGACGCGGGTGTATATGTTGCTTTTCATCGCACAGCGCTAGCACGGCTGCGGCGGTCAAACCATCACGGCGACACCGGCATAGGCCACGGCGCAATACCGCAGGGTCTTGGCGATCGTGACAAGGATCAGGAACTGCCAGACCGGCACCCGCAGCACCCCTGCCATTGCAACCGCAAGGTCCCCACCGGGCGCCCAACTCAGCAGCAGCACCCACACGCCCCAGCGCCGGAACCAGCCGCTTGCCCGGTCCATCTGCACAGGTTTCAGCGGAAACCAGCGGTGATCCTGAAATCCGGCCAGCGCGCGGCCAAGCGCGTAGGTGACGCAGGACCCCAGCACATTGCCGACCGAGGCGACGATGACCAGCCCCACCGCCCCCCAGCCCGCGGCAAGCAGCGCCAGAAACACCACTTCCGACTGAAACGGAACCGGGGTGGCCGCCAGGAAGGCTGCGGCGAACAGCCCGACAAGAGCGATCATCCGCGAGGCCGCCAAAAGCGGTGACTGTCCGGACGATAACTGCTGCACCGATCGGCGCGCGCCGTCGCCACCCGGCGCGCGTCATTGGAACCCATCACTTGACGTCGACGGCCTCGGCTTCGTTTCCAACCGGGCGCGGTTCTCGCGGCGGGCGGCCGATAACGTCGCGCAGCTCGTCCAACTCGATGAAGTTGTCAGCCTGACGGCGCAATTCGTCGGCAATCATCGGCGGCTGGCTGCGGATCGTCGACACGACCGATACCCGAACCCCCTGCCGTTGCAGGCTTTCGACCAGCGGGCGGAAATCGCCGTCGCCGGAAAACAGCACGATATGGTCGACCCGGTTGGCAAGTTCCATCGCATCGACGCACAGTTCGATGTCCATGTTGCCCTTCACCTTCCGCCGTCCCTGGCTGTCGGTGTATTCCTTTGCCGGCTTGGTGCGCATGGTGAAGCCGTTGTAATGCAGCCAGTCGACCAGCGGCCGGATCGGCGAATAATCGTCGTTTTCCAACAGGGCAGTGTAGTAGAAAGCGCGCAACATCTTGCCGCGACGGATAAATTCCATCCGCAGCAGCTTGTAGTCGATGTCAAATCCCAGCGCCTTTGCGGCTGCGTAAAGATTTGATCCGTCGATGAACAGCGCTAGCCGTTCGTCCTTGTAAAACATTCAGTGTCCCCTCAAAACCCGTCGCACCAATCGAACTTCTTTATGATCTGCGTCTTATATATCGAAATTCGCTGGACAACGCTGTGGGAATATCTGTTCGAAACTCCCCATTGCAAGTCAAGCCTACAATAAACCATGTGAAAAAGGCCATGAAAATACACGCTCTGGTTGCATTTGGCGCAAACCTGCCGTTCGATGGGCAAATGCCCGCCGAAAGTCTGAGGCAAGCTGTAACCGCGCTCGCGGCGGACGGGGTTGAAGTGGTGGCGATGAGCAGGCTTTTCGCCACCCCGTGCTTTCCGCCCGGTGCCGGGCCGGATTACGTGAACGCCGCCGCCGTGGTCGCCTTTCCGGGGATCGAGGGGGCGGATGCGACCACGCTTCTCGCCTCGGTTCTGGCGCGGTTTCATGCGGTCGAGGCGCGGTTCGGCCGCAAGCGGGTGCAGCGGTGGGGGATGCGCACGCTGGACATCGACCTCCTTGCCGTGGGTGATTCGGTGCTGCCCGAGGCGCAGACCCAGGACCGCTGGCGTCTGTTGCCCGCCGATCGGCAGATCGGCACCACGCCGGACCAGTTGATCCTGCCGCATCCCCGGATGCAGGACCGCGCCTTCGTGCTGGTTCCCCTTTCGGATGTGGCGCCCGACTGGGTGCATCCGCGCACCGGCCAGACCGTGACGCAGATGCTGGCCGCGCTGCCACAGTCTGACAGGGATGCCGTCGTAGCGCTCTGAATCGGCCCGATTCAACGCTTGTCAAGAAATATTGCAGCGACTACATAGGCCACTTCCAATGAGCCACCCGAACTGGAGTTTGCCATGGCCCGCGTAACGGTCGAAGATTGCGTCGACAAGGTTCCGAACCGGTTCGAACTGGTGATGCTTGCCGCACACCGTGCGCGTGAGATCCAGGCCGGCTCGCCGATCACGGTCGAGCGGGACAATGACAAGAACCCCGTCGTCTCGCTGCGCGAGATTGCCGAGGAAACCCAGCTTGCCGACAGCCTGCGCGAGCGGATGATCGAAAGCCACCAGACCCAGATCGAAGTCGACGAACCCGAGGAAGACCAGATGGCGCTGCTGATGGGCGGTGATATGGACCGTCCGATGGTCGACGACATGTCGGAAGAAAAGCTGTTGCGCGCGCTGATGGAAGCGCAGGGCGACATCTGACCGGGGGCTGAACCCGGCAAGGCAGGGCGCTGATGATCGACGTCGAAGACCTCATCGCCCTTGTCCGCAACTACAACCCGCGGTGCAATGCCGACCAGATCCGCAAGGCGTACGCCTACGGCTTCAAGATGCACGACGGCCAGATGCGGAAATCGGGCGAACCCTATTTCACCCACCCCGTGGCCGTCGCCGCAATCCTGACCGAACAGCGGCTGGATGACGCGACGATCATCACCGCCCTGCTGCACGACACGATCGAGGATACCCGGTCGACCTACACCGAGATCACCGCGCTGTTCGGCGAGGAGGTGGCGGAACTGGTCGATGGCGTGACCAAGCTGACGAACCTGCAACTGTCGTCGACCGAAAATCAGCAGGCGGAAAACTTTCGCAAGCTGTTCATGGCGATGTCCAAGGATCTTCGGGTGATCCTGGTCAAGCTGGGCGACCGGCTGCACAACATGCGCACGATCAAGTCGATGAAGCCGGAAAAGCAGGCCCAGAAGGCCCGCGAGACGATGGAGATCTTTGCTCCGCTGGCAGGCCGCATGGGGATGCAGTGGATGCGCGAGGAGTTGGAGGATCTGTCCTTCAAGGTTCTCAACCCCGAGGCGCGCAATTCGATCATCCGCCGATTTCTGACCCTGCAGCGCGAGGCGGGCGACGTTGTCCACAAGATCACCGGCGACATCCGGCACGAGTTGGAAAAGGCGCAGATCGAGGCTGACGTGTTCGGTCGCGCGAAAAAGCCGTACTCGATCTGGCGCAAGATGCAGGAAAAGGATCTGGCCTTTTCGCGCCTGTCCGACATCTACGGCTTTCGCGTCATCTGCGGCAGCGTGGCCGATTGCTACCGCATCCTCGGCGTGATCCACCAACGCTGGCGCGCGGTGCCGGGGCGGTTCAAGGATTACATCAGCCAGCCCAAGAACAACGGCTACCGCTCGATCCACACCACCGTTTCCGGCCGCGACGGCAAGCGTGTCGAAGTGCAGATCCGCACCCGCGAGATGCACGAAGTGGCCGAAGCCGGCGTTGCCGCGCACTGGTCCTACCGCGAAGGCGTGCGCGCGCGGAACCCGTTTGCCGTCGATCCCGCCAAGTGGATCGCGGCGCTGACCGAACGGCTGGATGCGGGCGACACCGACGAATTCCTCGAAAACGTCAAGCTCGAGATGTATTCCGATCAGGTGTTCTGCTTCACTCCGAAGGGCGACGTGATCCAGTTGCCACGCGGGGCGACGCCACTGGATTACGCCTATGCGATCCACACCCGGATCGGAAACTCCTGCGTTTCGGCCAAGATCGACGGCATCCGCGTGCCGCTGTGGACGCGGCTGAAGAACGGCCAGTCGGTCGAGATCATCACCGCCGAAGGCCAGCGCCCGCAATCGTCGTGGATCGACATCGTCACCACGGGCCGCGCCAAGGCCGCGATCCGGCGCAGCTTGCGCGAAGAGGATCGGGGCCGTTTCGTCAAGCTTGGTCAGGAACTGGCCCGCGCCGCGTTCGACCATGTCGGCAAGAAGGCCACCGACAAGGCGCTGCGCACCGCGGCCAAGATGCTGGGCCTGACGGACGAAAACGACCTTCTGGCGCGGCTGGGTTCCGCGGAACTGACAGCCCGGCGGGTGGTCGAGACACTTTATCCCGACCTTGCGCAGGCCACCTCCGAAGAGGTCGACGCCAAGCGCCCGGTCGTCGGCCTGACCGCCGACCAGACCTTCAAGCGCGCGCAATGCTGCCAGCCGGTGCCGGGCGAACGCATCGTCGGCATCACCTATCGCGGTCAGGGCGTGGTGGTTCACGCCATCGACTGCCCCGCGCTGGAGGAATTCGAGGATCAGACCGCCCGCTGGGTCGACCTGCAATGGCATTCCGGCCGCCACGCGCCAGTCTACACGATCACGTTGGAAATCACGATTTCCAATGACGCGGGTGTGCTTGGCCGTATCTGCACCTTGATCGGAGAGCAGAAGGCCAATATCTCCGACCTCAGGTTCACGGACAGAAAACCGGACTTCTATCGCCTTGTTATCGACGTAGACCTGCGCGATGTGGAACATCTGCACATGGTGATGACCGCACTCGAGGCGGAAACGGATGTGGCGCAGATCTCGCGTCACAGGGATTTGACACGCAGGCCCTAGGGCTTGAGAACCGGGGGCAAATCCCGGACGGGAAGGGCGAAAGTTGGTCTTCAAGCGCAGAAAACCGTTGGGCTGGGGCCCTTGGCTGCGAGAGCAGGTCTATCCCCGCGGCGGCTTCAGACGTGCGATCCGCTATGTCGTCTACCGGATGCGCCGCCTGCCTGACCAACCGCACCGCGTTGCCCGTGGCGTGTTCGCAGGCTCGCTGATCGGGTTTCTGCCATTGCCGGGGTTACAGTTTCTCGCGGCATGGGGCGCGGCCCGGCTGATCCGCGGCAACGTGCTGGCCTCGCTTCTGGCCACGTTCAACACCAACCCCGTCACCACGCCGTTCTTCGCGGTTCTGGCAATGACCCTCGGCCACTGGATCATGGGGATCGAGGCGCCGTTGAACGCCGAATACATCCTCGGTGCGTTCTCCAACGCCGGCCAGGATCTCTGGTATAACTTCAGCGCGCTTTTCGGCCCGGAAAAGGCGCGCTGGGGCGGGCTTTTCGAATTCTGGAACGAAATTTACCTGCCCTATTTCATCGGGGCGCTGGGACCGGGCATCCTGATCAGCAGCGCGGCCTACTACGTCACCATTCCGCTCGTCGAGGCGTATCAGAAGGCCCGCGCCGCCAAGGCCAAGGAACGCAGCGAACGCCGCCGGTCCTTGCGCGAAACCGTGGCGACCGCCGCCGCCAAGCTGAAGCGCAAGACCGAACGTGAGTCCCAGCGTGACGACAGCGGCGAGGGTGACGACGGCCCCGGAACGCCGTAACATCGGCCTGTATTCAAGACGCAGAAAGATCCTCGATGGCAAACTCTCCGCGCGGCCGCAGCCCCGCCCCCCGGCATCTTCGCCTCGGCGTCAACATCGACCACGTGGCCACCGTCCGCAACGCGCGTGGCACCGCCTGGCCTGACCCCTTGCGGGCGGCCCTTCTGGCCGAAGCGGCGGGGGCTGACGGCATTACCGCCCACCTGCGCGAAGACCGCCGCCATATCCGTGATGCCGATATCAACGCGCTGATCGCCGCAATTACCGTGCCGCTCAATTTCGAATGTGCCGCGACGGCGGAAATGCAGGCGCTGGCGCTGCGCCACAAACCCCACGCCGTCTGCCTCGTGCCCGAAAAGCGCGAAGAACGGACGACCGAGGGCGGCCTTGATGTCGCTGGCGACAAGACCCGACTTGCCGCCTTCATCGCACCGCTGACCGAGGCGGGCTGCCGTGTCAGCATGTTCATCAGCCATGACGCCCGCCAGATCGAGGCCTCTGCCCGCATCGGTGCCGCCGTGGTCGAACTGCACACCGGGCTTTACGCCGACCTTCTGGCTGACGGCCACCCCGACCTTGCCGAACGTGAGCTTGGCTTCCTGCGCGAAGGCGCGCGCCTTGCCGCCGCCGCCGGGCTTGAGGTTCACGCCGGCCACGGCCTGACCTACGACAACGTCGGCCCCATCGCCGCAATCCCCGAGGTCGCCGAACTGAACATCGGCCACTTCCTGATCGGCGAGGCGATCTTTCGCGGTCTTGGCCCCGCGATCGAGGAAATGCGCCGCCGGATGGATGTGGCGCGGGCATGATCCTCGGCATTGGCAGCGACCTTGCCAACATCGAACGGATCGAGGCGACGCTGGCCCGTTTCGGCGACCGGTTCCGCGACCGGGTGTTCACCGACCATGAACAGGCCAAGGCCGAAAGCCGACCGCGCGCGGTGGCGGCCACCTACGCCAAACGCTGGGCCGCCAAAGAGGCGTGTTCCAAGGCGCTTGGCACGGGTCTGCGCATGGGGATCGGCTGGAAGGACATGGCGGTGACCAACCTGCGATCGGGCCAACCGGTGATGCATGTCACCGGCTGGGCCGCCGAACGCCTGCGCGAGATGACGCCCGAGGGCCATGAGGCGCTGATCCACGTCACCCTGACCGACGACCACCCGTGGGCGCAGGCCTTCGTGGTGATCGAGGCGCGCCCGCTGGCCGGGGCCATCACGGCTTCGGGTGCAGCCCCCCGATAATCCGGCCCGCGCTTGACTCGCGCTTGCCCCGCGCGCATGTAGCGCGAAATCCGGCAGGCAGGGCAGCATGGCATCAGCAAAGAAATCCGACGGCGGCATCGTCGAAACGATCAAGACCGTCTTCTGGGCGCTGATCATCGCAGGCGTGTTCCGCACCCTGTTCTTCCAGCCCTTCTGGATTCCGTCCGAATCGATGAAGGACACGTTGCTGATCGGCGACTTCCTGTTCGTCAACAAGATGGCCTACGGCTATTCGCGCTATTCCTGTCCTTTTGGCCTGTGCCCGATCTCGGGCCGCATCCTCGGGTCAGAGCCCGAGCGTGGCGATGTCGTGGTGTTCCGCCACCCGGTCAACGGCACCGATTTCATCAAACGCCTGATCGGCCTGCCCGGCGACACGATCCAGATGAAGAACGGCGTCCTTTTCATCAACGGGGTCGAGGCTCCGCAGGAAGCGGCCGGCGTGTTCGAGGAAATCAACGAACCGCAAGGCCCGATGCGCAGCCGCCCGCGTTGCGAAAACGGTGCCGTGGGGGATGGTGGCATCTGCACCCGCAGCCGGTTCATCGAAACCCTTCCCGAAGGCCAGACGCACAACGTGCTGAACATCGACACCAACGGCGGTGGCGACAACACCGACGTGTTCACCGTGCCGGCCGGGCATTACTTCTTCATGGGCGACAACCGCGACAACAGCATGGACAGCCGCTTCAACCAGCGCGCCGGTGGTGTCGGCTTCGTGCCGGCGGAAAACCTGATCGGCCGCGCCGACCGGGTGATCTTTTCCTCGGCCGGCACCCGGATGCTGTATTTCTGGACCTGGCGGTCGGACCGCTTCTTCAAGGCGATTGAGTGAGGCTTTCGGCGGATCTCAAGGCCCTCGAGGGCCGTCTGGGACACACGTTCCGCACGCCTGACCACCTCTTGCGCGCGGTGACGCACGCCTCGATCTCGTCATCGACCCGGCCCGACAACCAGCGGCTCGAATTCCTTGGTGACCGCGTGCTTGGCCTTGTGATGGCCGAAGCGCTGCTGGATGCCGATCCGGCTGCCAGCGAAGGCCAGCTTGCGCCGCGCTTCAACGCGCTGGTGCGCAAGGAAACCTGTGCCGACGTGGCGCGCGCCTTGGGTCTGGGTGAGGTGCTGAAACTTGGCCGCTCCGAAATGCTGTCGGGCGGGCGGCGCAAGGAAGCGCTGCTGGGTGACGCGCTGGAAGCGGTGATCGCTGCCGTCTACCTTGATGGCGGGTTCGAGGCGGCGAAGGCGCTGGTCCTGCGCCTGTGGGGCGGGCGGATCGGCGCGGTCGACAGCGACGCCCGCGACGCCAAGACCGCACTTCAGGAATGGGCGCAGGCCCGTGGCATGCCGCCGCCCACCTATACCGAAGCCGGCCGCACCGGCCCGGATCATCAACCCCTGTTCACGGTTGCCGTGACCCTGGAAAACGGCGCCCGCGCCGAGGCGCAAGCCGGATCGAAACGCATCGCCGAACAGCAAGCCGCGAAGTCGCTGCTGGCACGGCTGGAGGACGAGACATGACCGACACCACCCGCGCGGGCTTTGTGGCCCTGATCGGCGAGCCGAATGCCGGCAAGTCCACCCTGATGAACCGCATGGTCGGGGCCAAGATTTCCATCGTCACGCACAAGGTGCAGACCACCCGCACCCGGATCCGCGGCGTCTGCATGGAAGGTCAGGCGCAGATCGTGTTCGTCGACACGCCCGGCCTCTTTCGCCCGCGCCGCAGGCTGGACCGCGCGATGGTCAAGGCGGCCTGGGGCGGGGCGTCGGATGCCGATGTGATCGTGCTTCTGGTCGAGGCGACGCGCGGCCTTACCGAAGGCGTGCAGGCGATCATCGACCGGCTGGCCAACGAGATGCCGCAGGATCAGCCGGTGGCGCTGGCGATCAACAAGATCGACCGGGTCAAGGCGGAAACGCTGTTGGCGATGGCAGAACAGTTGAACGGCGCCTATCCGTTCAAGAAGACCTTCATGATCAGCGCCGAAAAGGGTTACGGCGTCACGGACCTGCGCGAATGGCTGGCGGCCGAAGTGCCCGAAGGCCCGTGGTTCTACCCCGAAGACCAGATCGCCGACCTGCCGATGCGGATGATCGCCGCCGAGATGACGCGCGAAAAGCTGACCCTGCGCCTGCACGAGGAACTGCCCTACCAGTTGACGGTCGAAACCGAAAAGTGGGAAGACAAGCCCGACGGCACGACCCGCATCGACCAGATCGTCTATGTCGCACGCGATGGCCACAAGGGCATCGTGCTGGGCAACAAGGGCGAGACGATCAAGGCGATCGGACAGGCGGCGCGGGCGGAAATCTCGGAGTTTCTGGGCCGCACGGTGCATCTGTTCCTGCAGGTGAAGGTGCGCCCGAACTGGCTGGACGAGCCAGAGCGCTATTCCGAGATGGGCCTTGATTTCAAGGATGGCGATGCCTGAGGCACCGATCCTTGAAGCGGGGCGCTGGGCGCAGCGGCGGAGCCTCCGGCGGGAGTATTTGGGAAAAGAGCAATTCGCATGAGCGCGCGTCTGGCCTCGGGCATCTGGGTGTCGGCCTATCTGACCCGGCTGCGGCTGGCTGACATCCCCGCCTATGTCACCGCCAGGGGCGATGCCGAGGCTGGCGCGGTGGTGGTGAAGGTGGCGCTGCTGGATGGCACCGCGCGGGCGCTCGAGCGGCGCTCAGACCTGATGAGCGGCGCGCGCGCCTGGATGCTGATGGCCGAGGGGCCAGAGGCCGAGGTTGACGCCATGCTCACCCGCCAGCGCGCCCGCGACCCCGACCTGTGGCTGATCGAACTGGAAGATCGGGCGGGCCGCACGCTGCTGGAGGAGGACGGGCTATCGGACTGATCGGCGCGACAGGGCAATCAGACCGGTACCAAGCAGCGCGAAACCCGCCACCAGCCCACCCGTGTTGACCGCCACCCGCAGCCAGCCCAGCGCATCTGCATCCAGAAACGGGTAAGGCCAGAAACCGGTAAGATGGCCGCGCAACAGCGCATAGGCCGCATAGGCGGCAGGCCAGATCAGCAGGGCCGGCAGGTCACGCCGGGTCAGCCCTCCCTGCGCAAAGGCCAGCCACCAGCCCAGTGTCAGCAGCGGCACCGCGCTGTGCAGCCCCTGATCGGCCCACCACGCCAATCCCTGCGGCTGCCAAAGCCGGGCCAGCACCAGATGGTAGACCAGGGCCACCATGACGATGGCCACCACCAGGGCGGCAAACGCACGCGCGCCGGGGCGCAGCCCCGCCGCGACGCCCGCCATCAGAAAGCTCGCGCCAAGGTTGGTGAGGATGGTGAAATATCCCGCCATCAGCCACAGCGCATGTCCGGCGGGCGCCTCACCCAGCAACCGTTGCGACACCCGGAACTGCGCCAGAAGTGCCACCAGCGCCACGCCAGACACGCCAAGCGCCAAAAGCCGGGCAGCGGGCGAAAACGAGGGTTGGCGGCTTTGCATCGGGCAAGGATAGTCCCGGTCTGGCACGGATCAACCACCCTTGTGGCTGTCCATCCGGCCCGCGATACTGCGCGGCATGGAATGGCGGGACGAAGGCGCGCTTTTGGTCATGCGACCGCATGGCGAAAGTGCCGCGATCATCGAGGTGTTCACCAAGGCTCACGGCAGGCACGCTGGCGTGGTGCGCGGCGGTGCGTCGCGCAAGATGGCCGCCACCCTGCAACCCGGCAGCCAGTTGGCCGTGACGTGGCGGGCGCGGCTTGATGACCACATCGGCGCCTTCACGGTGGAGCCGCTGAAATCCCGCGCCGGCGTGCTGTCGGACCGTCTGGCACTGGCGGGGCTGACCTCGATCTGCGCGCTCCTGCGTGCGGCCCTGCCCGAGCGCGAGGCCCATCCTGCGCTGTGGTCGCGGACGATGACGCTGTTGGACGCGCTGGACGGCGAGGGGTGGCCAGCCATCTACCTGCGCTGGGAAATCTGCCTGCTGGAAGAGCTTGGCTTCGGTCTCGACCTTGATCGCTGCGCCGTGACGGGTGCCAGCGACGGTCTGGCCTATGTCAGCCCGCGCACCGGCAGGGCGGTGTCTGTCACGGGCGCGGGCGAATGGGCCGACCGGTTGCTCCCGCTGCCGCAGGGGCTGGCCGGCGACGGCGCGATGGACGCGGTGGCGGTGCGCGACGGTCTGGCGATCACCACCCATTTCCTTGCCCGCGAGCTTGCCCCGGTGCTGCAGGACCGCCCCTTGCCCGAGGCGCGGTCACGGCTGGTGGACCTTCTGGCTCGCTCCGCTTGAAACGACGCAAAGTGTCGCACCCGTGACAGACGGACCCCGCGCGCGCCGTGCCAATGGAGCATCATGGTCACCCGCTACCTGCCCCTCGCGCTGACGCACAGCCCGACGCCCCGTATCGAAAATTTCGCCCTGCTTGCCGGTCTTGATGCTGCGGTGCGCGGGATGCTGATCTCGACCATGCCGCTGGTCGTGTATGACGCGCTGGGTGATGCGCAATCGACCTCGATCGTGTTCTTCATCTCGGGCATCGTGGCGCTGGTCTGGGGCCTGATGGTGCCTTGGGCAACGCGGCTCATTCCGCGGCGCTGGGCCTATACCGGGGGGGTGGTGCTGTATCTGATCGGCATGACGCTCGGGGCCATCGGCAGCGGCTGGTCGGTGCCGTTGGCGCTGATGGCCAACGCGATGGCGACGGTAACGATCTTTGTCTGCCTGAACGCCTATGTGCTGGATTACGTCGACCGCGCCAACCTTGGCCGCAGCCAATCCACCCAGATGGCCTATGCCGCCACCGCCTGGACTTTGGGGCCGATGGCGGGGGTCAGCCTTTACCACTACTGGGCGCCGGCGCCGTTTCTGGTGGCGGGGCTGTTCGCGGCGATCCTTCTGGTGTCGTTCTGGGTTCTGCGGCTGGGCAATGGCAAGCAGATCACCCGGGCCAAGCGGCAGGCGGTCAATCCAGTGGCATATCTGGGGCGGTTCTTCAGCCAGCCCCGGCTGATCGCGGGCTGGATGTTTGCCGTGACGCGCAGTTGCGGCTGGTGGGTCTATGTCGTCTACCTGCCGATCTTCTGCATCGAGGCGGGGCTTGGCGACAAGGTCGGCGGCATTGCCTTGTCGCTGACCAACGCGCTGCTGTTCGCCGCCCCCGCGCTGAACCGGCTCGTGCGCCGCCTGTCGGTGCGCCGGTCGGTGCGGCTGGCCTTCGGGATCTGTGGCGCGCTTTTCTGTGCCTCGGCGCTGTCGTCCTTCCTGCCCTGGGCGGCGGTCGTGATGATGATGGCGGCGTCGCTGTTTCTGGTGGCGCTGGACGTGGTCGGCGGGCTGCCGTTCCTGATGTCGGTGAAACCGTCGGAACGGACCGAGATGTCGGCGGTCTATTCCAGCTTCCGCGACGTGTCGGGCATCGTCACGCCCGGCGCTGCCTGGCTGGTGCTGTGGATCGCACCGCTGCCGGGGGTGTTTCTGGCAGCAGGGTTGGGGCTGCTGGCATCCTGGGCGGTTGCCGGACGGCTGCACCCCCGGCTTGGCACGCTGCGGCCGTCGCGCGGCGGGGCCGAGGCTTAGGCCCAGATGCGCCCGTGCTTGACCAGCCAGTCGGCGCTGGCCAGCAGGGCGGCCTTCGGGGCCACGAACTCCATCCCCATTTCCTGCACCGCGCGGGCGTTCGACACCCTGTCCAGATGGCCGAGCTTCGGCAGGATCGCCCGCACGCCCGGATCAACCAGCGCCAGCGCGCGCAACAGCAGGTTCGGTGCCACCCGTGTCGGAATCCTGCGCACCGGATAGGCCGCTTTCAGCACAAGCCCGATGTCGACCATCGCCAGCGTGCCCGCCGCCGCGATGTAGCGCCGCCCTTCGGTCGCGGGGCGTTGCAGCGCGCGCAGGTGCATCTCGGCCACGTCGCGCACATCGACGATCGGAAAGCCGATCGCGGGCAGCATCGGGTCGCGGCCCTTCAGGATCCGCTCCACCAGATACAGCGACGTGCCGTAATGTTCGTCCAAGGGCGGCCCAAGCACCAGACCGGGGTTGATCGTGGTCAGCGCCAGCCCGCTGGCCCGCGCGTATTCCCAGGCTGACCGTTCGGCGAGGGTCTTTGACTTGGCATAGGCCGTCGTCTCCGGCAGGGTCACGTCGCACCAATCAGCCTCATCCTGCAGCGTGTTCGGCTTGCCATCGTTGATCACCGCCGCGGTGGACGAGGTCAGCACCACCCGCTTCAGCCCCGCCGCCTGTGCCGCCTTCAGCACCCGCCGGGTGCCTTCCACTGCGGGGCGGATCAGCAGGTTCGCGTCCCTGGGTTGGGCAACCGGAAAGGGCGATGCGGTGTGCACCAGCGCGGCCACCCCGGCCATCGCCTCCGTCCAGCCGGCATCGGCCTCCAGATCGGCCTGCACGAAACTCAAGGTGCCGGCACGGTCTCCAAGGTGCGGCGCGAGGGCGGCGCGCACCTCGTCCGCCCGGTCCAGCCGCCGCAGCGTGCCCCGCACGTCGTAACCGGCATTCAACAGCCGCAGCGCCACATGTTTGGCAATGAAACCGGACGCGCCTGTCAAAAGCACCTGTTCCGCCATAGCCACCCTCGACCTATCGTGATGCCTTCAAGTGTCCGCCGCGACCGGCGGCAAAGCAAGCAAAGATCAGTCCAGCAGACGCCGCGCGATGACCTGCGCCTGAATTTCCGCCGCCCCTTCGAAGATGTTCAGGATGCGCGCGTCGCACAGGATGCGGCTGATCCGGTATTCCAGCGCAAAGCCGTTGCCGCCGTGGATCTGCAAGGCGTTGTCTGCCGCAGCCCAGGCCACCCGCGCGCCCAGCAGTTTCGCCATCCCGGCCTCAAGATCGCAGCGCTTGTCATGGTCCTTCTGCCAGGCGCTGAAATAGGTCAGTTGCCGGGCCACCATGATCTCGACCGCCATCATCGCCAGCTTCCCCGCCACGCGCGGAAACGCGATCAGCGGCTTGCCGAACTGCTGGCGGTCGGTTGCATATTGCATCCCCGTCTCCAGCGCCGATTGCGCCACGCCCACGGCACGGGCCGCGGTCTGGATGCGGGCAGACTCGAACGTCTGCATCAACTGCTTGAAGCCCTGACCTTCGACCCCGCCCAGAAGGTTCTCGCCCTTCACCGCAAAGCCGTCGAAGTTGACGGTGTATTCCTTCATGCCCCGGTAGCCCAGAACCTCGATCTCGCCGCCCGACAGCCCTGCGTCGACGAACGGGGTTTCGTCCGTCCCCGGCGTCTTTTCCGCCAGAAACATGCTCAGACCCCGGTAATCCGTGGTGCCGGGAACCGACCGCGCCAGCACCGTCATCACATGGGTGCGCGCGGCATGGGTGATCCAGGTCTTGTTGCCGGTGATCTGCCAATCGTCCCCCACCTTCGCCGCCTTGGTGCGCAACGACCCAAGGTCAGACCCGGTGTTCGGCTCGGTAAACACCGCCGTCGGCAGGATTTCCCCGCTCGAGAGCTTGGGCAGCCAGTGTTCCTTCTGCGCCTCGGTCCCGCCACACAGGATCAGTTCCGCCGCGATCTCGGTCCGCGTGCCAAGGCTGCCGACGCCGATATAGCCGCGCGACAACTCCTCGCTCACCACCACCATCGACGCTTTCGACAGCCCGAACCCGCCGTAAGCCTCCGGGATCGTCAGGCCAAAGACGCCCATCCCGGCCAGCTTGTCGATCACCTCCATCGGGATCAGCTCGTCGCGCAGATGCCAGCCCTGCGCATGGGGAATGACCTCGTCATCGGCAAAGCGGCGGAACTGGTCGCGGATCATTTCCAGCTCGTCGTCCAACCCGGTCACGCCAAAGGTCGCGCGCCCGTGGTTGGCCTGCATCAGCGCCACCAGCGCAAGCCGCGCCGCATTGGTGTTGCCGCCCGCCATCAAGGCCCGCGCCGCCTCGCCCGGTTGCCACGTCACGCCCATGTCGGCCAGCCGTGCCATTTCGCCCTGGCTCATCGGGATGCCGCCCGCGATCTGGTTCAGGTATTCGCCAAACCCGATCTGCAGGATCAGCCGCTCCATCGGCCCGAACTTGCCCTCGGCCTCGATCCTCCCGGCCCAGGCCTGCATCTGGCGCAGCGCCTCGACATAGGTTGCCAGCCATGCCATCGCGTGCGCCGCGCCCTGATGCTCCTCCATCAAGGCGGGCGAGACCTTGCCCGCAACCGTCACCTCGCCCCGGACGTATTCGCGCGCCGATGCCAGCAGCGCCTCCACCTCGGGCAAGGCCGCGGCGGTCAGGGCCAGAAGGTCGGTCAGGGCGGCGGATCGGGTCATGGTCTGGCCATCATGGGGCATCTTTGCGCTCCGGTCATCTACGGGATTCTGCACCTGCAAAGACCTAGTGCCTTCGCACCTGCAGAGCAATATCGTTTCGTGAAAAATATCCGCGGCGCATTAAAGTGTCGCGGCCAAATTTGCCGCTGCACCACCTTTCGTCCGGCCCGCGCATCCGTCACAAAGGCCGCACTCAAAACGGGTGGCGCGATGGATGTTCTGATGGACGGCCTTTCGACCTCCGCCTTTCTGGTGGCGCTGGCGGTGGCCGGTTTCGCGGGCTTTGTGAAGGGCGCGGTCGGTTTTGCCATGCCGATGATCATGATTTCCGCCTTTTCGTCCTTCCTGCCGCCCGAAGTTGCGCTGGCCGGGCTGATCCTGCCCACGCTTTTCACCAACCTGTCGCAGGCCTTCCGGCAGGGCGTTCCCGCCGCCAAGGACACCACCTTCACCTATCGCCGCTTTCTGATCGGCACGGTGATCTTCATCGCCGTCTCGGCCCCCTTCGCGGCCCTTATTCCGCGCGATGCGTTCCTGCTGCTCCTCGGCCTGCCGATCACCATCTTTGCGGCGCTGCAACTGGCGGGGTTCAGCCTTGCGATCCGCCTGCACCACCGGACCCGCGCCGAATGGGGGCTGGGGGTGATCGGCGGGCTTTACGGCGGCGTATCGGGCATCTGGGGGCCGCCCCTGCTGATTTACCTTCTCTCCACCGGCGCCACGAAGATCGAGGCGATCCGCGCGCAAGGCGTGGTGTTCCTGATCGGCGCGGTTGCCCTTCTTTTCGCGCACCTTGGCACCGGGGTCGCGAACGGCCCCTCGCTCGCCTTCTCGGCGGCGCTGTCGATCCCGGCGCTGATCGGGCTTAAGGTCGGCTATGCTGTGCAGGACCGGCTTGATCAGGTGCGCTTCCGGCGCTGGACCCAAGGGTTGCTGATCGTCACCGGGCTGAACCTCGTGCGTCAGGTGATCGTCGCCTGACCGCATGGATCGGCATGCAGGGGTCCGGGACACGCCCTGAAGACCTGCACGCCGTCGGTCTGGTTCCCGCCTCAGCGGATTGCGGCGGCCTTCACGTCGGCGTCGATGAACGGCACATACTGGCCAAAGTTGTCGGCAAACATGCCCACCAGCTTTTTCGCCTGCGCGTCATAGGCGGCCGGATCGGCCCAGGTGTCGCGTGGCGTCAGAAGGGTGGTATCAACCCCCGGCACCGCCACCGGCACCTCGAAGCCAAAGACCGGGTCGCGCCGGAACTGCACTCCGTTCAGCGACCCGTCCAGCGCCGCCGCCAGCAATGCCCGCGTCGCCTTGATCGGCATCCGCTTGCCGGTGCCGTAAGCCCCGCCCGTCCAGCCCGTGTTCACCAGCCAGCACGACGCGCCGTGCTTGGCGATCTTGGCCTGCAACAGCTTGCCGTAAACCTCGGGTCGGCGCGGCATGAACGGCGCGCCGAAACAGGTGGAAAACGTCGGCTGCGGTTCGGTGATCCCGCGCTCGGTGCCCGCGGCCTTCGAGGTGAAGCCCGACAGGAAATGATACATC
This sequence comes from Paracoccaceae bacterium, assembly GCA_030697175.1. GTDB lineage: Bacteria > Pseudomonadota > Alphaproteobacteria > Rhodobacterales > Rhodobacteraceae > JAUYQR01. Next base: position 59,556 of record JAUYQR010000021.1, read on the forward strand.
GCCTGCGCCGGGGTCAGCCGCGCGATCGGCGGCATCACGCCAAACGCATCGCAGGTCAGCATCACCACATGGCGCGGATGGCCACCAAGCCCCGTGACGCTGGCGTTCGAAATTGCCTCCAGCGGATAGGCGCAACGGGTGTTTTCAGTGAGGCTGCGGTTCGAAAAGTCCAGCACCAGCGTTTCGGGATGGTAGACCATGTTCTCCACCACCGTGCCAAAGCGGTGCGTCGTGGCATAGATCTCCGGCTCGGCCTCGGGCGAAAGGTCGATGGTCTTGGCGTAGCAACCGCCTTCAAAGTTGAAGATGCCCCGGTCCGACCAGCCATGTTCATCATCGCCGATCAGCGTGCGGTCGGGCGAGGCGGAAAGCGTGGTCTTGCCGGTGCCCGACAGCCCGAAGAATACCGCCGCATCGACAGGGTTGCCGACCGCGTGGTTGGCGCTGCAATGCATCGGCATCACGCCCTCTTCCGGCAAGAGGTAATTCAGCACCGTGAACACGGCCTTCTTGTTTTCCCCTGCATAGGCGGTGTTGGCGATCAGCACGCATTTTTCGTCAAAGTTCAGCGCGATCACGGTTTCCGTCCGGCTGCCATGCCGGGCAGGGTCTGCCTTGAACGACGGGCAGTTGATGACTGTCCATTCCGGCACGAAGCCCGCCAGTTCCTCGCGCGACGGGCGGCGCAGCAAATGGCGGATGAACAGGCCGTGCCACGCCAGTTCCGTCACCACCCGCACATCCAGCCGGTGCACCGGGTCGGCCCCGGCATAAAGATCCTGCACGAACACTTCGCGCCCCTGCACATGCGCCAGCATGTCTGCCTTCAGCCGCGCGAAATGCTCTGGTGACATCGCGGCGTTATTCTCCCACCAGATCGTATTTTCCGTGGCCGGGGTGCGCACCACGAACTTGTCCTTCGGCGACCGTCCGGTGAATTGCCCGGTGGCACACAGGAACGCGCCGCCACGGCCCAGCCGCCCCTCGCCGCGCGCGACCGCCGCTTCGACCAGTGCCGGCTCGGTGAAATTGTAATGCACCCGCGCCGCCCCCCTGATGCCCTGTGCGTCGAGTGTGGTGACTGCGGTCGTCGGGGTATGTTTCATCCTGCAAGCTCCGATGGTGATCAAATCGGTCATAAATCTGCGCCCGGGCCAAGGGGCACCTGTGACAACCCGCAAGTCGACGAGTTGCTCCCTCGGTTTAACATGATGTTTTCAAATGGGAACAGCCGCCTTGCCGACCGTTAGCGCAACCATCCCGACGTTAGCGCAACCAAGTTTGCCGCTGTGCGGGCCGCGTTGCCAGATTGTCGGCAGCGTTGCGAAATTGCAGCGACTTCGGCGGTTTTCTGTCACGAAAGCCCGCGTGTCATCGGGGTGATTCGCTTTCCTGTTGAATATTCCTGTCGGACAACGGACAATACAAAAAAAATAATCATAGAGCTGTGGCAGTTAGAGGGATTATCGGACATGTCGCGTATCGCCCTTGTGGACGATGACAGGAATATCCTGACGTCGGTGGCAATGACCCTTGAGGCCGAAGGGTTCGAGGTGGAAACCTACAACGACGGTCAGTCCGCACTGGAAGCGTTCAATCGCCGGATGCCCGACATGGCGGTGCTGGACATCAAGATGCCGCGCATGGACGGGATGGATCTGTTGCAGCGGATGCGGCAGAAAACCTCGATCCCGGTGATCTTCCTGACCTCCAAGGATGACGAGATCGACGAAGTTCTGGGCCTGCGCATGGGGGCCGACGACTATGTGAAAAAGCCGTTCTCGCAGCGGCTTCTGGTCGAACGCATCCGCGCTCTCCTGCGCCGCCAGGAGGCGATCTCGACCAGCGAGGTTGGCACCACCGAAGAAACCAAGATGATGGAACGCGGGGCCTTGCGGATGGACCCGCTCCGCCACTCCGTCACCTGGAAAGGGATGGAGGTGTCGCTGACCGTCACCGAATTCCTGCTGTTGCAGGCCCTGGCGCAGCGCCCCGGCTTCGTGAAATCGCGCGATCAGCTGATGGACGTGGCCTATGACGATCAGGTCTACGTCGACGACCGCACCATCGACAGCCACATCAAGCGGCTGCGCAAGAAGATGCGCTCGGTTGACGACAACTTTACCGCAATCGAGACGCTTTACGGCATCGGTTACCGCTACAACGAAGAATGATGACCTGAAACCATGACGGCGGCACCTCGGATTGCGATGGAGGAATTTCGACCGAAACGATCCGGCGACGTGTTGTTGGGGGAAGACTGGGTCTCTCCCGACGCTACCGTCGAACGGCTGAAGGACGGCCGCGGTCGCGGCGCGATAGCGCAACTCAACCGCTCGCCTCTGGCGCGCAAGATCATCGTGTTCAACCTGATGGCACTGGTCATGATGGTTGTGGGCATCCTCTTCATGAACCCGTTCCGCGACAGCCTTGTGCTGCAACGCGAACAGGGCATGATCCGGCAGGCCGAACTGGTGGCGGCGGTCTATCAGGCGCAACTTGGTGCCGGGGCCGCCTCGGTTGATTTCCGCGCCTCGCTGGAACAGTTCCGTGTCGACCCCTCGTCGGAACTGTTCGTGTTTGATCCCAGCGCGCGGCTGCTGGGCTCCAAGGTCGGGCAGGGAACCGAAACGATCGTCACCGATCCGGGCCGCCCCACCTTCATCACCGACTTTCTCGATGGCGCATGGGGCGGGGTGACCGCGATCCTGCGGCAGGGCAACCCGGTGCTGACCGAAACCGTCGATGCCGCCGTCGTTGCCGCCGCCCTTGTGCCGGTGGCCACTTCCGGCAACACCTCCGTGCGCACCGTGACAGACCCCGAAGGCAACGCGATCTTCGCCGCCGCCGCGCCGATCTCGCTTGGCGGCGAGGTGATCGGCGTGGTCGCCATCACCTCAAGCTCGAACGAGATCGACCGTCTGGTGCGATATGAGCGCGAACAGATCCTGCAGATCTTCGTGCTGGCGCTGATCGTTTCGGTCGGCCTCAGCCTGATGCTGGCCTCGACGATCTCGAATCCGCTGTCAGACCTCGCCGCCGCTGCCGAAATCGGCCGCAACCGCGACGCCCGCCGCGTCGCCCCAAGCCGCGTGCGGATCCCGGACCTCGCCGCAAGACCCGACGAAATCGGCCGCCTCTCCGTCGCGATGCGCGGCATGGTCACCGCGCTTTACGACCGGATCGATGCCAACGAACAATTCGCCGCCGACGTGGCGCATGAGATCAAGAACCCGCTCGCGTCCTTGCGCTCTGCCGTCGGCTCCCTGCGTTTCGTCAAGAAAGAGGCGCAGCGCGAAACCCTGCTCGATGTGATCGACCACGACGTCCGCCGCCTCGACCGCCTGGTCAGCGACATCTCCAACGCCTCGCGCCTCGACAGCGAACTGGTGAAAGAGGAGGAGGAGGAGTTCAATCTTATCAAGACCCTCACCAACCTCTGCCAGTACCTTTCTCAGCAGGCCGGCGAAAAGGGTGTCGATTTCATCATCGACCTGCCCTCCGAACCGATCAACACCCACGGGCTCGAGGCGCGGCTGGCGCAGGTGTTCGTCAACCTCGTGACCAACGCGATCTCCTTCTGCGAAGACGGCGACGCTGTCCGCGTCTGGGCGCGCCGCCGCGAAAACCGCGTGCTGGTGGTGGTCGAAGACACCGGCCCCGGCATCCCCGAAGAGGCGCTGACCAAGATCTTCAAGCGCTTCTATTCCGAACGTCCGAAGGGCGATTTCGGCAACCACTCCGGCCTTGGCCTCGCGATCTCCAAGCAGATCATCGAGGCGCATGGCGGGGTGATCTGGGCGGAAAACATCCGCCCCACCGCCGCCGATCCGACCTCACCGCCCTTGGGTGCGCGCTTCGTCATCGGCTTGCCGGTGTGACCGATGCGGGCGACCGGACGGTGCTTCACGCCAGCACGGTCGCGCTGAACGGGCGTGGCCTGCTGATCCTCGGGCCATCCGGCGCGGGCAAGTCCTCGCTTGCGCTGCGCCTTCTGTCGCTTGGCGCCCGCCTCGTCGCCGATGACCGCACCGAACTTGCCCGCGAAAGCGAGACCCTCGTCGCCCGCTGCCCGCCCCCGCTGCGCGGCCTGATCGAGGCGCGCGGCGTCGGCCTTTTGCGCAGCGACCCGGCTCCCTCTGCCGATGTGGCGCTTGTCGTCGATCTTGCGCAGACCGAAACCGACCGCCTGCCGCCCGACCGCCGCATCACGATTCTGCGCGTGTCGCTTCCCCTTGTCCTTGCGTCGCCGCATGCCCATTTCCCCGATGCGCTCTTGCTTTACCTCCGTCATGGTCGCCATGCCTGACGCCAGACCCGAGTTGCCCCGATGACGGCTGATCCCAGCCCAGACCACCGGCTCGTGCTGATCACCGGCCCCTCGGGCGCCGGGCGGTCAACGGCCATCCATGTGCTTGAAGACCTCGGCTACGAAGGCATCGACAACATCCCCCTGACGCTGGTGCCACGCCTGCTGGAAGGCCCGCCGCTGGGCCGCCCGATGGCGCTGGGCCTTGATGTCCGCAACCGCGACTTCAACGCCACCGCGCTGATCGAACTGATCGACACGCTGACCCGCGATCCGCGCGTGGCGCTGGAAGTGCTGTATCTCGACTGCGCGCCGGGCGAGTTGATCCGCCGGTTTTCCGAAACCCGCCGCCGTCACCCGCTGGCCCCCGCCGAAACCCCCGCCCTCGGCATCGAACGCGAGATCGACCTGCTGGCCCCGATCCGCGTCCGCGCCGATCACCTGATCGACACCACCGACCTGTCGCCCCACGATCTGAAGGCCGACATCGCCCGCTGGTTCGATGCCGGCACCTCGGGCCGCCTTGCGGTTTCGGTGCAGTCTTTCAGCTACAAGCGTGGCGTGCCGCGCGGCGTCGACATGATCTTCGATTGCCGGTTCCTGACGAATCCCCACTGGTCGCCCGCGCTTCGCCCGCTTGATGGCCGCGATCCGGCGGTCGAAGCCTATGTCCGATCTGATCCGCGCTTCGCCGCGTTCTACGCCAAGTTGTCCGACCTCATCCTGTTTCTGCTTCCGGCCCATCAGGACGAGGGCAAGGCCCACCTTTCCATCGGCTTTGGCTGTACCGGAGGGCAACACAGGTCGGTCGCCGTAGCGGAACTTGTCGGCAATGCGCTTGCGGAAGCCGGCTGGCCGGTGTCAAAACGTCACCGGGAACTCGAACGCAGGGCGGCCTCCGGCCAGCCCGACGCATTGAAGGTGGCAGACGCTTGATCGGTATCGTGATCGTCGCTCATGGCGGGCTTGCGCGAGAGTATCTCTTGGCGGTGGAGCATGTGGTAGGCAAGCAGGACGGTGTCCGCGCCATTGCCATCGAAGATGACCATGACCGCAGTGCCAAGCAGATGGAAATCTGCGATGCCGCAGATGCGGTAGACATGGGGCAGGGGGTGGTCTTGGTCACCGACATGTTCGGCGGCTCGCCCTCGAACCTGTCGCTGCCGGCCTGTGCCACGTCGGGGCGGCGAATCCTCTATGGCGCGAATCTGCCAATGCTGATCAAACTGGCCAAGTCGCGTGATCTTTCCGTGCCCGATGCGGTCGCCGCGGCACTGGATGCGGGTCGCAAATACATCAACTCCCTCGATCTGGGTGCCGGAGCCTGAGATGACCACCCGGACCTTCAACATCGTCAACGAAAAGGGTCTGCACGCCCGTGCCAGTGCCAAATTCGTCGAAGTGGTCGAAGCTCATGATGCCAACGCCGAGGTTGCCAAGGACGGGCTCGTGGTGTCGGGCGACAGTATCATGGGGCTTTTGATGCTGGCGGCCTCGCGTGGAAGCTCTATCAAGGTGCAAACCTCCGGTGCCGAGGCGGGGAAGCTTGCCGATGCGCTGGAAGCGCTGGTTGCTAGCCGCTTCGGTGAGGAGTATTGAAGCCACTGATGATGAAGGCAGTCGCTTCGTGACGAACCAGTCGGAGATCGGACAGGCGGGGAAACCGCTTCACAAGACCGCCGGCGCAGCCAAGGCCGACAAACCCTATGACATGCGCCGGCTCAGCTATGCCGGAACCTTCCCGAATCCGGTCAAGGCCGGCACGATTCGCGCCATCGAATGGATGACGGCGAAGGTCCAGCTTCTGCGCCTGATCCGCAGTTTCGAGAAATCCGGCGCCCCGTTCGGCGCGCCGTTCTGGCCCAAGGCGATCCGCCACATGGGCATCCGAATCGACACCCCGCCCGAGGAAATCGCCCGTATCCCGCCAACCGGCCCGGTCGTCGTGGTGGCGAACCACCCCTCCGGCCTTGTCGACGGCATGGTGATGGCCGAACTGATCAACCGCGTCCGGTCCGACTTCAAGATCCTGACCCGCTCGCTTCTGACCGGCATCCCCGAGGTCGAGGAATTCATGATCCCCGTGCCTTTCCCGCACGAGGACAATGCCCGCGAACTTGGCCTGCAGATGCGGGACGAGACGATGAAGCACCTCAAGGCCGGGGGCGTCATCATCCTTTTCCCCGCCGGCAAGGTCGCCATGTCCGAAGGCTGGTGGGGGCCGGCCGTGGAAGCCGAGTGGAACGTCTTCACCCACAAGATCGTCAGATCCTCCGGTGCGACGATCCTGCCGATCTACTTCCCCGGCCAGAACTCCCGCGCCTTCCTGATCGCCAACAAGCTCTCCGATACCGTGCGTCAGGGCCTGCTGCTGTATGAAATCAAGCGCAGCCTGTTCAAACCGCAGCGCCCCTACATCGGCCACCCGATCCCGGCCGAGGAGCTGAAGAAATGGGAGGGCAACCCGAGGGGGTTCCTGGCCTGGCTCAGGGCGCATACGCTGGCGTTGGGGAAGTAAGCCCTCGCAAGGGAATCAGTATCCCTTGCGGCAGATGATCTGCACCGGCTGGGTTCTGCGCTCCTCGATATTGCGTGCGGCATTCCTCACGATCTGCGGCGCCTGCTTGCCCAGAAGGATTGAAACGCCAAAGACCGGCGCTTCGCCCTTTTCGGCCAGTTCGATGGCCCGCCAATATCCTTGCAGATACTTTTCGCCGGTATCTGTCAGCTCAATGTCCGTGAAGCCTGATCTTTCAAGCGCGGCGACAGTATCCGCCGGACGCATCAGATAGGCGCCGCTGCCATCTTCCGACCACGGCAGGGGATGGTGTGGATCGCCGACTTCCCCCAGCCCATGCTCTGTCACGGCAAAGAAGGCACCGGGCTTCAGCACGCGAAACGCCTCGTCGAAGAAGGCACCGCGGTCAGGCACATTCATCGTCACGTGCTGCGCATATCCACCGTCGAAGGTCATGTCGGGGTAAGGCAGCTTCTGTCCGTCACCAAGAACGATCGTAACAGCATCCTGAAGCCCCACCAGCGCGGTCAGCTTGTTACCCGCCTCGACGAACGGCGCCGTGATGTCCAGGCCGTCGACCACACATCCGAACCGTCGCGCCAGATACCGTGCCGGCCCCCCGATCCCGCAACCGATATCGACCAGTCGCTGACCGGCCCTTATCGGCAACGCATCGGCCAATTCCACCGTTGCCGGAAAGCCTCGCGCGTGAAAATGGTCGACGGGTGCCAACTGCTCGATGGTTACAGTGGCAGGGTCGATCCCGGCAGCCTGCATAGCGTCGACAATTCTGGAAAAAACGTCGCCCGTAGCCCAATGGTCCGAAATCGAACGTTCAGTGCTCATGACGTGCCCCCGAAAGTGCATCATCATACTAGCATAACTGCCGACGTTTCGAAAGATCGCCGCCCGGTTCGTCGCCGCTACCGCGTCGGCACCGGCACCTCGCCCCGGTAGTCATAGAACCCCCGCTGCGTCTTGCGGCCCAGCCACCCGGCCTCGACATACTTCGTCAGCAAGGGACAGGGCCGATACTTCGTATCCGCCAGCCCCTCATGCAGCACGTTCATGATCGCAAGGCAGGTATCCAGCCCGATGAAATCCGCCAGCTCCAGCGGCCCCATCGGATGGTTCGCGCCCAGCTTCATCGACTCGTCGATCGACTTCACCGACCCCACACCCTCATACAGCGTATAAACCGCCTCGTTGATCATCGGCATCAGGATGCGGTTGACGATGAAGGCCGGGAAGTCCTCGGAGCTTGACGCGGTCTTGCCCAGCTTGCGCACCACCGCGTGCAGGCTTTCCCAGGTCTCCTGATCGGTCGCGATGCCCCGGATCAGCTCCACCAGTTGCATCACCGGGACCGGGTTCATGAAGTGGAAGCCCATGAACTTTTCCGGTCGGTCGGTGCGGCTGGCCAGCCGGGTGATCGAGATCGACGAGGTGTTCGAGGTCAGGATCGTCGTCGGCTTCAGGTGCGGCAAAAGGTCCTCGAAGATCGCCTGCTTCACCGTCTCGCGTTCGGTGGCGGCCTCGATGATCAGATCGCACTGACCAAGATCGGCCAGCTTCAGCGAGGTCTTGATCCGCTCCATCGCGGCGCGCTTGTCGGCGGGCAGCACCTTGCCGCGCATCACCTGCCGTTCGATATTCTTGTCGATGGTGGCAATGGCCTTTGCGAGGCTGTCCTCGGAAATGTCCGTCATCAGAACGTCAAAGCCCGCCAGTGCAAAGACATGGGCGATGCCGTTGCCCATCTGCCCTGCGCCGACCACGCCCACCTGCCTGATTTCCATCGCGCCGCCTCCTTGATACTTCCCGCTTATGCCGCAAGGCCGTGGCCCGGCGCAAGGACGGGCAAATCATCCCGGCAATGCGAAAGGGGCCGCAAAACACGGCCCCCTCACAAAAATGCACCCGATCAGACGGTCAGAGCTTTTCGGTCAGTTCCGGCACCAGCGTGAACAGGTCGCCCACAAGGCCATAATCGGCGACCTGGAAGATCGGCGCTTCCTCGTCCTTGTTGATCGCGACGATGATCTTGCTGTCCTTCATCCCCGCCAGATGCTGGATCGCACCCGAGATGCCGACGGCCACATACAGATCCGGCGCCACGACCTTGCCGGTCTGGCCAACCTGCCAGTCGTTCGGCGCATAGCCGCTGTCCACCGCCGCGCGGCTGGCTCCAACAGCAGCCCCCAGTTTGTCCGCCAGCTTTTCGATCAGCGCAAAATCCGCCTGGCTGCCGACGCCCCGGCCACCCGACACGACGATCCCGGCGCTGGTCAGTTCGGGCCGGTCGCTCGACGCCACCTTGTCCTCGACCCAGGCCGAAAGCCCGCCATCGACGCTTGCCGCCACCTTCTCCACCGGGGCCGAACCGCCCTTGCCAGCCGCATCGAAGGTCGCGGTCCGCACCGTCAGCACCTTCTTTGCGTCCGACGATTTCACCGTCTGGATCGCGTTGCCGGCATAGATCGGGCGCTCGAACGTGTCGGCGTCGATCACCGCCAGCACTTCGGAAATCACCATCACGTCCAGCATCGCCGCCACCCGCGGCAGCACCGATTTCGAAAACGCGCCCGAGGCCGCGACGATATGGCTGTAATCGCCGGCAAGGCTGACGATCAGCGCCGCCGTCGGTTCCGCCATCGCGTGGCAATAGGCGTGGTCGTCGGCAAACAGCACCTTGGCCACGCCGGCCAGCGTTGCCGCCTCGGCCGCCGCCGCATCACCGCCGGTGCCCGCCACCAGCACCGTCACCGGCCCGAGCGATTTCACCGCCGTCAGCGTCTTTGCCACCTGATCGGTCGCCAGCGCGCCCTCGATCACATCCGCCAGAAGAAGAACGGCCATCAGATCACCCCCGCTTCGTCTTTGAGTTTCGCGATCAGCTCGTCGACCGAGGCCACCCGCACGCCCGCCTTGCGGCCCGCAGGTTCTACCGTCTTGAGAACACTCAAACGAGGCGAGACATCCACGCCGTAATCCGCCGGGGTCTTGGCGGCCAAGGGCTTGGCCTTGGCCTTCATGATGTTCGGCAGGCTGGCGTAGCGCGGCTCGTTCAGGCGCAAATCGACGCTGATGATCGTCGGCAGCGTCACCGTGATCGTCTGCAACCCGCCGTCAACCTCGCGCGTGACCTTCGCGTGGTCACCCTCGATGGCAATCTCGCTGGCGAACGTCGCCTGGCTCCAGCCCAGCAGCGCCGACAGCATCTGCCCGGTCGCGTTCATGTCGTTGTCGATCGCCTGCTTGCCGCACAACACCAGACCCGGCTGTTCCTCGCGCACCACGGCGGCCAGCAGCTTGGCCACGGCCAAGGGCTCGATGTCGGTATGCACATTGTCCGTGGCTTCGATCAGGATCGCCCGGTCCGCGCCCATCGCCAGCGCATTGCGCAGGGTTTCCTGGCTTTGCTTCACGCCGATCGACACCACGACAACCTCGGTCGCCAGACCCTTCTCCTTCAGCCGGATCGCCTCTTCCACGGCAATCTCGTCAAAGGGGTTCATCGACATCTTCACGTTGGCCAGATCGACACCCGATCCGTCCGCTTTGACGCGGACCTTCACGTTGTAGTCGATCACGCGCTTCACAGGCACCAGGACCTTCATCGGCGTTGATCTCCATCAAGGGGGCAGAGAAGCCCCGTCAAGCTCTCTGGCCGCGTGTTACCGCAGCGAAACCCGTTGCGACAGAGCAAATGCGACAGGTTTGCGCGACGCGACGCCGCGTTTTGATCGGCAGGGGCGATCACGCGCCTCAGCGCGTCAGGCCGGGCACCCACAGGACGTCATCCTTGCCGTCGTTGTTGGCGATGCGGCCGGCCACAAAGAACCAGTCCGACAGCCGGTTCAGGTATTTCACCGCCTCGGGGTTCACATCCTCCATCGTCGCGGTTTCCACCACCAGCCGTTCGGCGCGGCGGCAGACGGTGCGGCAAAGGTGCAGGTGTGCGGCCAGCGCGCTGCCACCCGGCAGGATGAAACTGCGCAGCGGCGTCAGCTTGGTGTTCATCGCGTCGATCTCGGTCTCCAGCCGCAAGACCTGCGGCTCGATGATCCTCAGTGCCGGATATTCGCGCGTGGCATCCAGATGCCAGTCGGGCGTGCAAAGATCGGCCCCCAGATCGAACAGATCGTTGGAAATCCGCTTCAGCGCCGCGTCCATCTCGCCGCTGGAATGCTGCCGCGCAAGGCCGACGGTCGCATTCGTCTCATCCACCGTGCCGTAGGCCGACACGCGCAGCGAATGTTTCGCCACCCGCGCGCCATTGCCAAGCGCGGTTTCCCCGGCATCGCCGGTCTTGGTGTAGATCTTCGACAGAACGACCATCAACGTCCCCTGAATTATCAGCTGCGGCTGCGCAGCCAGGCAAATCCCACGATCAGGATCACCGCCACGAACTGCGCCCCAAGCCGCCAGCGCATGATCCTGTTGGCGTTTTTCTTGTTGAACTCGCCCCCCCTGGCAAAGCTGCCGATGCCAAACAGCAGGATGCCAAGCACCACGATGCAGGCGATGGTGGCGAACAGGAACAGCGGGTCTGAGAACATGGGTCTCTCCTTGCGAAACGCAGATGTAGGGGCGGCCTTGGCAAAAGCGAACGGAAATCGGTATCAGCCCTTGGCGATCATCCAGTCAAGCGCCCGGGTCGGCAGGATACGCCGGGCAAATCCCATCAGGTAGGTCGGCGTCGTCACGTAATAGCGCGGCTTCGGGCGGCGGGATTCCAGCGCGCGGATCAGCTTTGCCGTCACCGCCGGGGCGGGCAGTTCGAACGGGTCGGGCTTGGTCTTCGGGCCGTAAAGCCGCCCCCGCAACGCCGCGTATTCCGCCGACCGGGCCGAGGCCTGCCAGTCAATCCACCGCTCGAAATGCGGAATCGCGTTTTCGCGGATCTTGGTGGAAATCGGCCCCGGCTCGATCAGGATCACCTCGATCCCGGTGCCGCGCATCTCGATTCGCAGCACGTCCGACAGCCCCTCCATCGCGAACTTGGTCGCGACATAGGCGCCGCGCCACCGCGCGCCAACCAGCCCCAGCACCGACGAACAGTTGATGATCCGGCCATGGCCTTGCCGCCGCATCACCGGGATCAGCCGCCGCGTCAGGTCGTGACAGCCGAACAGATTGACCTCGAAGATCTCGCGCAGCGCGCCACGCGGCAGGTCTTCCACCGCACCGGGGCAGGCGAAGGCCCCGTTGTTGAACACCGCATCCAGCGTGCCGCCGGTGCGCGCCAGAACCATATCCACCGCCTCGGCCAGACTGGCCTCATCCGCATAATCCAGCCGGAAACTGTCCAGCCCCTCGCCCCGCAACCGCGCGCAATCGGCCTCCTGTCGGCAGGTGGCGAACACCTGCCAGCCACGCTGGTGCAACGTCCGCGCCGCATCAAGCCCGATGCCCGAGGAACAGCCGGTGATCAGTATGGATTTCGCCGCCATGCTATGCTCCCGCAGGGTGGCGGATGCTTAGGCGCAAACGCTGCGGCTTGCAAACAAAGCCGGGTCGTCAGGGGGATTCGGCGCTCAGAAACCGCATCGCGACAAAGCCTTCCATGCCGTCGCCCTGAATCACGATCCGCGCCCATTCGCCGTCCACGTCGCTGACCACCAGCGCCGCCTCGCCCGAGCCGAGCTTGCCCAGCACCGGCGCGTCGGTGGATGGCCCTTCGCGCACGTTCACCGAATTGGCGGTGACATACATGATCTGGCCTTCGATGCCCGATGCCAGGTCCGGCGCAGCCTCGGCAGCCGGGATTTCCTCGGTCGGCAGGTTCGACAGGGTGAAGACTTCCTCCACCTCCTGCACCACCGCGCGGGCCGGTTCAGGCGCTGCGGCGGCCACGGCCACCGGCTTCGCTGCGGTGGAGGCTGTTGCTGTCTTTGCGATCACCGTCTTTGCGATCACCGGTGGCTCGACCACGCGAACGACCGCTTCCGGTTCGGCCTTGGCGACGGGGTCCACCTTCGGCTCCAGCGCCGCACGCGCCAGACCGGGGCGCAGTTGGCCGCGATCCTCGCCTGCGATCAACAGGGCCAGAAACATCCCGACAAGCAGCAGAGCGATCAGACGAAACATGAATTTCCCACCAGGCACAGGGTAACGAAACTGCGGTTTACCACATAAGTTCCGTGGTTTGACTCAAAAAGACTCCGCTTGCGTGTTTCACGCGACGTTTCCCTTCGCATCGCCACTGGACCAAATTTCCAACCCGACATACACAACATGCATGGCGACAGACGACGAAGACCCCAAGATCGAGGCGATGACCACCTCCGAACCCCTCTCCCGCGCGATCGGAGAGCGGTATCTGACCTATGCCTTGTCGACCATCATGCACCGCGCGCTGCCCGATGCGCGCGACGGTCTGAAGCCGGTTCACCGGCGAATCCTTTTCGCGATGCGCGAACTTCGCCTGACCGCGACCTCGGCCTTCCGCAAGTCGGCCAAGATCTCCGGCGACGTGATGGGCAACTACCACCCGCACGGCGACGCTGCGATCTATGATGCGATGGCGCGTCTGGCGCAGGATTTCAACGTCCGCTACCCGCTTGTCGACGGGCAGGGCAACTTCGGCAACATCGACGGCGACAACCCCGCCGCCAGCCGCTACACCGAGGCCCGCCTGACCGCGATTGCCGAAACGCTGATGGAAGGTCTGGCCGAAAACGCCGTCGACTTCCGCCCGAACTATGACGGCACGCTGGAAGAACCCGTGGTGATGCCGGCGGCGTTCCCGAACCTCTTGGCCAACGGTTCTTCCGGCATCGCCGTGGGCATGGCCACCAACATTCCGCCGCACAACCTCGACGAACTGATCCAGGGCTGCCACGCCTTGCTGCGTGACCCCGAAACCACCACCGAAGCCCTCGTCGCCCTGATCCCCGGCCCCGATTTCCCGACCGGCGGCGTCATCGTCGAACCGCGTGACAACATCCTCGATGCCTACGCCACCGGTCGCGGCAGCTTCCGTCTGCGCGCGAAGTGGGAGGTTGAAGACCTTGGCCGCGGCACCTGGCAGATCGTCGTCACCGAAATTCCGTATCAGGTGCAGAAGTCCAAGCTGATCGAAAAGCTGGCCGAAGTCATCCAGATCAAGAAGGTGCCGCTGCTGGCCGATGTCCGCGACGAATCTGCCGATGATGTCCGTCTGATCCTCGAACCCCGCGCCCGCACCGTCGATCCCGAAGTGCTGATGGGCAGCCTTTTCCGCAACTCCGATCTCGAGATCCGCTTCTCGCTCAACATGAACGTGCTGATCGACGGCCGCGTGCCCAAGGTCTGCTCGCTGAAAGAGGTGCTCCGCGCCTTCCTCGACCACCGCCGCGACGTGTTGAAGCGCCGCTCCACCCACCGCGTCGAAAAGATCGACCACCGGCTGGAGATCCTCGAAGGCTTCATCATCGCCTACCTGAACCTCGACCGGGTAATTGACATTATCCGCTACGACACCGACCCCAAGGCCGCGCTGATGGCCGAGGATTGGTCGAAATCGCACATCCGCGCCACGTCCGAAAAAGACTACAAGCCGCCGCTGCCGGGTGAGGGCGCACTGTCCGAGGTGCAGGCCGAAGCCATCCTGAACATGCGCCTGCGCAGCTTGCGGCGGCTGGAGGAGCTGGAGCTGCGCGCCGAACGCGACGCCTTGATGAAGGAACGCGCCGGCCTTGCCGACCTTCTGGAAAGCGACCGCCTGCAATGGAAGCAGATCGGTGTGGAACTCGAAGCGATCCGCAAGGTCTTCGGCAAGAACTCTGTGATCGGCGCCCGCCGCACCGCCTTTGCCGACGCCACCGAAACCCCCGATGTGCCCTACGAGGCGATGATCGACCGCGAGCCGATCACCGTGATCTGTTCCAGGATGGGCTGGATTCGCGCGCTGAAAGGCCACGTCGACCTTGCCGCCGAGCAGAAATTCAAGGATGGCGACGGCCCCCGCTTCGCCTTCCATGCCGAGACCACCGACAAGATCCTGCTCGTCGCCGCCAATGGCCGGTTCTACACCCTGATCGGCGCCAACCTGCCCGGTGGGCGCGGCATGGGCGAACCGGTTCGCCTGATGGTCGACCTGCCGAACGACACCGAAATCTGCGACCTCATCATCTACCGCGCGGGCGAGAAATACCTCGTCGCTTCCACCGCTGGCGACGGTTTCGTGGTGCCGTCCGAGGAGCTTGTCGCCCAGACCAAGGCCGGAAAACAGGTGCTGACCGTGCGCGACGGCACCCGCACCGCCGTCTGCATCGCGGTGCGCGGTGATACCGTCGCGGTGGTGGGCGAAAACCGCAAGCTGCTGGTCTTCCCGCTCGCCGAACTGCCGGAAATGGCCAAGGGCAAGGGCGTGCGGTTGCAGAAATACAAGGACGGCGGCCTGTCGGACGCGATCACCTTCACCCTCGCCGATGGCCTGACGTGGAAAGACCCCGCCGGGCGCACCCGCACCGAAACCGTGCTTCTCGACTGGCAGGGGGCCCGCGCCAGTGCCGGCAAGATGGCCCCGCGCGGCTTTCCCCGCGACAATCGGTTCACCTGACCGGGGAACCGCCAGCCCGCCGTAACGTTTCCGTCTGTCACGGCCCGCACGGTTGCGCCGCATCGGCCAAGCCGCTATCCCTGACCTGCCCTTTACCCGGAGCCTCCATGCCGATCCGCCGCCTCAAGGCCCTCTGCCTCATCCTCGCCCTTGCCGCCTGCGGCAAAAGCGATCTGGCCGAACCGCCGGTCCCGCTTGGCGATTTCGCCCTCGGCCTGAACATCGTCTTTGCCGACAAGGTCGAGATGGTGCCGATCTCGCGCAAGGCGACCCCGGAGGAATGGGAGGTCGTGATGAAAAAGGCGGTGCAAGACCGTTTTGGCCGCTACGAAGGCACCAAACTTTACAACGTCGGCATCTCGGTCGACGGTTATGCCCTCGCGCCGCCCGGCATCCCGGTGGTCGCCGCCCCGAAATCCGTGCTCGTGATCACCGCCAACATCTGGGACGACGCGGCGCAGAAAAAGCTGAACGAGGAAGGCCGCCAGTTCACCGTCTTTGAAAGCCTGTCGGGCGACACCGTCATCGGCACCGGCCTTACCCGCACCCGCGAACAGCAGATGGACGCGCTCGCCTACAACGCGGTCAAGAAGGTCGAGACCTGGCTTGCGGAAAACCCCGAATGGTTCGGCCTGCCGCCGTTGCCGCCAAAGCCGCCCGCCCGCCCGACAGACAACTGAGGCTTGAACTTCTGCGCCTGAAACGCTAACTCGCCGCGCGTGACAGCAAAGGGCCGCTGGGCCCCTTCAGGACAAGGGCGGATATCGCATGGCAAAGGCAAAGTTTGAACGCAACAAACCGCACGTCAACATCGGCACGATCGGCCACGTTGACCACGGCAAGACGACGCTGACGGCTGCGATCACCAAGTATTTCGGCGAATTCAAGGCCTATGACCAGATCGACGGCGCGCCG
>JAUYQR010000014.1 GCA_030697175.1 Paracoccaceae bacterium
AAATCCTTCTGGTGCGCGAAACGCGACAACCGTATCCTTCGTCATGTGGCATATCCTTTTCTCTGCGAGAACTGCGGCGCGTCAACAACGCCTTGATATGCCACCCAATCCCCCCGTCACCAACTTTCAGCTATAGCTCCGTTGGGCGAGGTCATGGGGCAAGAATGAAAAAGCTATTGTGGGTCAAATTCGGCTGGTCAGACTTCTATCGTGGAGGCCCGGTCGACGGCAATTTCCCTTTCATCAAAGGCGGTGAGCAGGGTCATGAGGCTTGGAACTTCCTTCCGCAGGAGGGCGGCTTATTTTACTGTTATACGCGGATCTGTTGCACAAATCGGTTGACCGACGCAGTTCCCCTTTCCCTGGACGGACTTATCCTACGACCTGTGTGACTGGCGTGCCGAGGGCCGTGAAGCCGTTCAGCACGGCCACACGGACCTGGAACTCGGCGACCTGACGGTCGAAGTCTCTTGCGCTCAGCCGCTGGCCCAGCAGTTTCAGACAATGCATCTTGGTTTCGACGCGGCTCCGGCGGTGGTAACCGCTCCATCGTCGCCAGATGGTTCGACCGAAGCGTTTCGACGCGCGAAGTGCCTCGTTCCGCGCGATTGCCCCCGCTGTGTCGGGCTTCCACGGCTTGGCGTTCTTGCGCGGCGGTATGATGGCCGTATCACCGCGGGCGGCGATGGCCTCGTGGCACTTGCGGGTGTCGAAGGCGCCGTCGGCGGTGATGCTGGCGATCTCCTGCTCGGGTGGTATCTGGTCCAGAAGTTCCGGCAGCATGCCTCGCCGGTTCACTCGAACCGGTGGCGTTCACCGGCTCGACATCGCCGACGTCGCTGCTGGTGAGCTCCGCCGCCCGGACTTCCAGCGTTTGCTCATCAATTCCGATGTGGATCTTGCGCCAGACGCGCCGTTTGGAACCACCGTGCTTGCGCCTTCGTCGGGCAAACAGTCCCCCGGACTGTTTGCTGACCCTCCTCAGTCCACTCGCCTTCGCCTTCGACCTTGATCCCGGTGCTGTCGATCAAAAGGTGCAAGGGTCCCGCTGACCCGCGATAGGGAATGTTGACCTTCAACGTCTTCTGACGGCGGCTGAGGGTGCTGAAGTTCGGCACCTCCCAGTCCAGGCCGATCAGGCCCAACAGGCTCTCGACGAACCCTGTCGTCTGCCGCAGTGCCATGCCGAACCGTCCCGGGGCTCCGCCCGTTCAGGGCTGAAAACAGTCCACCGGACTGTTTTCCGGGCGCCCTTCACCCTTCATCGTCAGGCAGGTCTGGATCGCCGCATCGCTGTAGTCGGGCTGTCGGCCGCGCTTGCCGGTTGGCGCAGCCTCCCAGACCATGGTGGGATCGAACCAGATCGTCAGCGAGCCGCGGCGCTTGAGCGCTTCGTTATAGGATGGCCAGTTCCTGGTCTTGTAGGCGGGGGGTGTGGGTCTGCTCATGCCGCACGGCTACCACACTGGATTCACAAGATGAATCCCAAAAGGGTTTTGTGCAACAGAGCCGTGCCGATACCATAGCAGGCCGCCTACACCAAGCAGCGCCGCATCCACCGAGTGCCGATCTCGCACGAAGCGGTGGCCCTGATCCGCCTGCGCCGCGAAATCGTGCCGAGAGGTTGCCCGTTCCTCTTCCCCGGGAATGTGCCCGACCAGCCGGTCGGTGATCCCAAGCGCTTCTGGCCCAAGATGCAGAAGGTCGCGCAGATCCCCGACGTCCGCATCCACGACACTCGCCCTATGGGATGCGGGAGTTTCACCGCGTAATAGGGGGCGCGGCCTATGCCGAGCGCCTTTCCCGGGCCGCAACGCAGGCCGGCGCGTGGATGCTGACGCGCCATGCGGTCACCGCCATCGACGGCCGGGTCCACCTGGCGACCCCCGATGGCCCCCTGACCCTGACCCCAGACCGCATCCTTCTGGCGACTGGCGCACGTGACCGGATCGTCGCGATGGCCGGCGGTTTCCTTCCCGATCTGCCCGACCCGGTGTCGCCGTCTGCCGGAAATCCTGCGCGGCAGCCGCCTGCGGCCTCGGGCGGGCTTGAGAAGTTCCCTGACAGAACGTAAACTTGCTTGGCAGTCGTGCGGGGAGCGTCGTTTTGGCCAGCTTTCAAACGGTTCTGGTTCAGTCGGCCGATCCCGAGGTGATCGCGGCCGTGTCGCGCGCGCTGAGCGAAGCCGACGAATACCGCGTGATCTATTGCGAGGATGACCGCAGCGCGATCCGCCGGCTGGAGGAAGTGAACGTCAACCTCTTTCTCTACGATTGCGGCGACGAGGTCGCGGCACCAGAGAGCGCGCTCCTGCGCTCACGCCTCGCGCATACCTCCTGCACCCGCATCCTGCTGCTGGACCGCGACAAGGTCAGGTCGGGCCACGCGCTGGCGACCCGGACGGCCTCTTTCCTGTTCCTGTTCAAGCCGCTGGATCCGGCGCAGTTGGGCCTGGTCGCCAAGCGGGCGCTGGAACAGGCGGAACTGGCGCGTCGGCACCGCATCCTCAGCCGCGAGCTGAAACTGTCGCTTGACGACGACATCTTTCAGGGCCTGCAGGAAAACTTTGTCCAGGGTGGCTATTCGCAGTTCGAGCGGCTGGTCTTCGTCAGCCCGAAGATGGCCGAACTGGTCGCCGAGGCGCAGATGGCCGCCAAGACCAACATGCCGGTGCTGATCCAGGGCGACACCGGCACCGGCAAGGAGCTTCTGGCCCGCGCGATCCATTTCAACTCGCCGCGACGCAAGGCGGCGATGCTGGTGCAGAACTGCGGCGGCATCGCCGAGAACGTGTTGCACTCCGAGCTTTTCGGCCATGTCCGCGGTGCCTTTCCCGGTGCGATCTCGGACCGGCTGGGGCTGTTTCGCGCGGCGGATGGCGGCACGATCCTGCTGGACGAGGTGTCCGACATCTCGCCGCAATTCCAGATCGCGCTTCTGCGGTTCCTGCAGGAGGGCGAGGTGAAGCCCTTGGGTTCGGACACCATGCTGCACAGCGATGTGCGCATCATCGCGGCGTCGAACAAGCCGCTGGAACGGCTGGTCGAGAAGGGCAGCTTCCGGCGCGACCTCTACTACCGGCTGCGCGGTTTCCAGTTGAATGTTCCATCGCTGTCCGAACGCCCCGAGGACATCCCGGTGCTGACGCGCTTTTTCGTCGAGAAATACGCCGGTGTCGTCGGCCGCCGCGTGCTGGGCATCACCGCGGACGCACTGCAGCGGCTGGAGGCCTATCCCTTTCCCGGCAACGTGCGGGAACTGGAGACCGAGGTGCAGCGCATGGTCGCGGTGGCCGAGCAGGGCGGCTACATCGCCTTCCGGCACCTCTCGGACAAGATCTCGAAGACGCCAGTGCCGGATCGAAGTCCGTTTCCCGCCCTGACCTCCGGGGGCAGCCTCAAGGACATCGTGGAACAGGTCGAACGCTCGGTGGTCGAGCGCGCGCTGGACCGTCACCAGTGGAACCAGAGCAAGGTCGCCTCCGATCTGGGGTTGTCGCGCGTCGGCCTGGCCAACAAGATCAGGCGCTACGATATCCGTCGGGAGCGGCGGGCATGACAGGGGAAAGCGATTCCGATGACCCCTCTCGGTCCCATGTCGTTGCCTTTCCGGGTCCGAGCAAGCGTTGGCCAAAAGCGCAGGCTCCAGTCCGAAACCTGGGCCTGACCCCACTGTCCAAGGCACTTGGACCTGTCGCGTTGAATCCGAAGGGACACTGGTGCGACCGTTGCGGCGGGGTCTGGTACAGTCATTTCGGCGAGGCACGCTGCCCGTCTTGCGGCGGCCGCTGCTGATCAGGTCGGCGCGACTGCAAACCAAGTTTGCAGTATGCAGTTTGTTTCACGCATTAGGCCGTGCCGGGCTGCAAGTTGATTTCGGGATGCGGGCCTTGGGCCGTAACCTCGCGGTTCATGGATCGGCTTGTATACAAGAGTCGACCGGATCGCTACCGCTGGCTGGGAGGCCAAGGCAGCTCAACGAGAGGGAGGAAAAGAATGGCCAATCTGCTTTGGCTGCAAGGTGGTGCGTGCTCGGGGAACACGATGTCGTTCCTCAATGCCGAGGAACCGAGCGCGTGTGACCTCGTGACCGATTTCGGCATCAACATCCTGTGGCAGCCCTCGTTGGGACTGGAACTTGGCGAGAACGTCAAGACCATCCTGAAGAAGTGCATCTCGGGCGAGATCAAGCTCGACATCTTCGTGTTCGAGGGCACCGTCGTGAACGCGCCCAACGGCACCGGCGAGTGGAACCGTTTCTGTGGCCGCCCGATGAAGGAATGGGTCAAGGAACTGTCGGAAGCCGCGGATTTCGTCGTGGCGATCGGTGACTGCGCGACCTACGGCGGCATCCCGGCGATGGCGCCGAACCCGTCCGAAAGCGTCGGTCTGCAATTTCTCAAGCGCGCCAAGGGCGGCTCGCTCGGCACCAACTTCAAGGCGAAGTCGGGCCTTCCGGTCATCAACATTCCGGGTTGCCCGGCGCATCCCGACTGGGTCACGCAGATCCTGGTCGCGGTCGCAACGGGCCGTGCGGGCGATCTGACCCTAGACGAGTTCCACCGGCCGAAGACCTTCTTTTCGTCCTTCACCCAGACCGGTTGCACCCGCAACATGCACTTCGCCTACAAGGTCTCGACCACCGCCTTCGGGCAGCGCAAGGGCTGCCTGTTCTACGATCTCGGCTGCCGCGGACCGATGACGCACAGCCCCTGCAACCGCATCCTGTGGAACCGCCACTCGTCGAAGACCCGGGCCGGCATGCCTTGTCTTGGCTGCACGGAACCCGAGTTTCCCTTCTTCGATCTGAACCCCGGCACCGTCTTCAAGACCCAGACGATGATGGGGGTGCCCAAGGACATGCCGACGGGCGTGGACAAGGTCGGCTACATCAAGCTGACCGCCGCCGCCAAGGGCATGGCCCCCAAATGGGCCGAAGAAGACATCTTCGTCGTATAACCCCGTTCAGGGAGGAACTGAAAATGACAGCACTATCCAGTGTCGAGACTCTCGACATCTCCCCGGTTGGCCGCGTCGAAGGCGATCTTGACGTGCGCGTCGATATCCAGGACGGGGTTGTGACCAATGCCTGGACGCACGCGGAACTGTTCCGCGGCTTCGAGGTGATCCTGAAGGACAAAGACCCGCAGGCGGGCCTCGTGGTGACGCCGCGCGCCTGCGGCATCTGTGGTGCCTCGCACCTGACCTGCGCCGCCTGGGCGCTTGACACCGCCTGGGGCACGACGGTGCCGCGCAACGCGATCCTGGCGCGCAACCTGGGCCAGATCGTGGAATCGCTGCAATCGCTGCCGCGCCACCACTACGGCCTGTTCATGATCGACTATACCAACGCCAACTATGCGGCGAGCCCATTCTACGAAGAGGCGGTCAAGCGCTACTCGCCCTTCACCGGCACCTCGTATGAGGCGGGCGTGACGATCTCGGGCCGTCCGGTCGAGATCTACGCGCTCTTGGGCGGGCAATGGCCGCATTCGTCCTTCATGGTGCCGGGCGGCGTGATGTGTGCCCCGACCCTGACCGACGTGACCCGCGCCTGGGCGATCCTGGAACATTTCCGCCAGAACTGGATCGAGCCGCTGTGGCTGGGCTGTTCGATGGAACGCTACGAGGAAATCCAGACCCTTGAACAGTTCGAGGCCTGGCTGGACGAAAGCCCGAAACACGCGAATTCGGATCTGGGCCTGTTCTGGCGCATGTCGAAAGAGATCGGCCTGCAACATTACGGCAAGGGCCACGGCAAGTTCGTGACCTGGGGCTACCTGCCGCATGAGGACAAGTACAACAAGCCGACCATCGAAAGCCGGTCCTCGGCGGTGATCATGAAGGCGGGCACCTATGACGGCGCCAGCGACAGCTTCGGCCCGATGGAGCATATCTTCACCCGCGAAGATATGACCCATGCCTGGTATGACGAAGGCACGGGCGGCGTGCACCCTTTCGACCGCACGACGAAGCCGATCGCGAAGAACACGATCGATACGAATGGAAAGTACTCCTGGGGTACCGCCGTGCGCCACTCCGAAAGCGGCGCGCTCGAGGCCGGTCCGCTGGCGCGGCGCCTGATTGCGGGCAACACAACCGGCCAGGCCTTCCAGCACAGCGACGGGCTGGTGCTGGACATGTATCGCAAGATGGGCGGCGCCTCGATCATGCTGCGGCACTTCGCGCGGATGCACGAGTTGTGCATCCTTTACCGCGAGGCCGAGCGCATCCTGCGCGAGTTCCGCCTGAACGACGAGTGGTACATCAAGCCGACCGAACGGGACGGCAAGGGCTGGGGCGCCACCGAGGCAATCCGGGGCGCGCTTTGCCACTGGATCGAGGTCAAGAACGGCAAGATCGCGAACTACCAGATCATCGCGCCGACCACCTGGAACGTCGGTCCGCGGTCCGCCGACGGCCAGCGCGGCCCGATCGAGGAGGCCCTGATCGGCACCCCGATCAAGAACAAGCACGACCCGGTCGAGGTCGGGCACGTCTGCCGGTCCTATGACAGCTGCCTCGTCTGCACCGTGCACGCGCATGACGGCGACACCGGCGAAGAACTGGCCCGTTTCCGGACCGCCTGACCCATCTCCCCCGAAGCGATTCCGCCCTGTGGCGGGATCGTTTCGGGGGAAACGCACACCGGTGGGGAGGCCGTCATGAGCGAAAACGAGGATGCCGTCGCCACGGCGCGGGATACGAAGTACTTCATAGACCGCTACGGCCTTTCACCGGCTGATGCGGATCATGACATGCTGCTTCGTATGATCGAAGATATGTTTGCGGACGGGCTTGTGACCGAGGTGGAGCCCTTCCCGGAAACCGACCGCGAGTTCGGCAAGCTGCTGGACATCCTGCGGCCGCTGAGCGCTGACGAACTGCGCGAGAAGCTGGTGATCTCGGGCTGGATCCTCGAACCCTACGGGCCGGACCGGATGCGCTGTCAGGAATGCATGTATTATCTGGTGCATCGGCGCTGGTGCGATCTGCCCGAACTCAACCTGCCTGCCAAGCCGGACTGGTGGTGCAGGCTCTGGCGCATCTGAAAGGTCACGCATGATGGACATGGATGCCTTGCGTCGAACGATTGCCGACCGCCTCGCGGCGGGGCTCAAGACCGAGGTCTGGCCACGGGCCGGAACGAGCGAAGAGGTCAACGCCATCATCAACCGGCTTCAGGTCGAAGCCGGTGACGACCTGGACCGCAAGCTGATCATCGCAGGCCTTACCGACCACACGATCGAAGTCGAGGACATGCCGCAACCCTGCGAGACCTGCATGTACTACAAGGTCCACGCCAGGTTCTGCGATCTTCCCGAACTGATGCTTCCGGTCGAGCCCGCATGGTCCTGCAGGTTGTGGCGGATTTGATCGATCAGCACATTGTCGTTCTGGGCTGCGGCAACCCGAACCGCAGCGACGACGGGGCAGGACCGGCGGTGATCGGGCTGCTGCGCAATCGCGCGCTGCCAGCGGCGGTGCGCCTTTTTGACGTCGGCACCGACGGCATGGCCGTGATCTACAAGGCGCGGGGAGCCACCCATCTGGTGATCGTGGACGCTCGGGTTCCCATGGGCGCCCCCGGGTCGGTCTATGAAGTGCCGGGCGAGGTTTTGGCCGCACCCCCGGCGCGCGGCGCGGGCCTGCACGAGTTTCGCTGGGACAACGCGATCTATGCCGGGCAGCGCATCTATGGCGATGCGTTTCCGGCGCAGGTGACGGTCTTCCTGATCGAGGCCGAAACCCTCGCGCTTGGCCTGTCGCTCAGCCCTTCAGTCGCCACTGCGGTCGAACTTGTTGCAAACAAGGTGACGACCCTGCTGCAAGACTGGACGTCGACATGAGCCTTGGCATCGCCGTCCGTGACGGGTCTGTCTATCTGCCCGCGAAGGTGGTCGAGACCTATCTTCCGGGCGTGGCGGCGGTGGTGGTGCTGATCCGGGACCAGACGCTGATGGTGCTGCCGGTGCATCACGCGACCGCCGGAGGCTGCCTCTTGAAGCTGCGCAACGCCGCCGGCGACCGGGTCGCGCAGGCGCGCGACGTGTTTCAGGACCAGGGGCTGCTCGACATGGCGGTGTCCGACCTGCCGGTGCATTGGAGCTCGGAAATGTGCGCCCTCTGCGCGCCGATCCCCGAAGAGCTAGCAAAGTTAGTTTCCAGATAATAAAGCAGGTAGACAGGTGGTCGATGGCTGTTCTACTGTAACCGGGGGATGACGCGACCGGTCGAGTCGCGCAGGGAGGGTTCGGTGGCCGCATCAAGCCGCACAAAGCAACAGGTCGACGCGGCGCTTGCGGCGGTCGAGGATGCCGACGCATCCGACTTCGACAAGGCGCAGATGCTGATGGAAATCGCGATGGGCCTGCAGCAGGCCCCGCGCGACCCCGAGGACCTGCACGCGGCGGTCGATCTTTACCGCCGCGCCATTGATCTCGTGCCGATGGGCGAGGCACTGGGCGCCGCCCGCATCCGCGCCCGGCTGGCGACCGCGCTGATGGCGGTGCCCGCCAGCGATGCCGGGACGCTCAAGGCGGCACGGTCGGAGATGACGACCGCCATTGCAACACTGACGGCAGAGGGATCGGAGGCCGAGATCGCCGAGGCCGAAATGAACCTCGGGCTGATCTGCCAGACCATGGCGGGGATGGGGCTTGCCCCGATCCAGCCCGCGATCAGCGCCTATCAGCGCGCGCTGCGCACCTTTGACCGGACCGCCTATCCCAAGGAATTCGCCATCCTGCAGAACAACCTGGCGACGGCCTTCCTGTCGATGCCCTTTACCGACGAGTCGGGCAAGCTGCGCGAGGCGCTGGCGGTCCAGGCCTTCGAGGAGGCGCTGCGCGTCGTCACCCTGATCGACCAGCCGGTCGAATATGCCATGCTGCAGAACAACCTTGGCAATGCGCTGCAATATGTGTCGTCGGCGCACCGGGTCGAGAACGGCTTTCGCGCGCTTGACGCCTATGACGAGGCGCTGAAGGTGCGCACGGTGCGCGACATGCCCGAGGCCTATGCCAATACCATCGCCAACAAGGCGAACTGCCTGGCGAACCTGCCCGACGATCCGGCGAACCCCGAGGCGGGCAATCCGCGCAACGTCGCCGCCGCAGTGGCCATGCTGCGCGAGGCCAAGGCCATCTTCGCCGCCCGCGGTGCCGAGGACAAGGCGCAGGCCGTCGCCGAGGCGATTGTCGAACTTTCGTCGCACCTCGCGCCCCACGGCGCGTTCGCGTCCGACGCCAGACACTGAATCCGGAAAACCAACCAGACTGGGAGTTTGCTGCGTGATCACTTTAGCGGCCTTGTTCATCGGAATTCTTGCGGCCCTGCTGGCCGGTGCGGCCTCGGGCGTGCTGGTCGGGAAAAGCGCGCTTGGAGCCGAACTTTCCGCCTACATGGGGGGCCTTTACGGCCTCATCGCGGGCACGGTTGCGGTCGTCGTGACCGCGGCCGTCTTCGTGCTGTTCTGAAAGGGGGCGAGCAGATGATCGGCATGGCGATGAGTTCGGCGAAACTGTTCTTCCAGGGCAAGCTCTTCAAGGACAACCGCAAGGTGATGCTGCACTTCGGCATCGGCGCGGGTCTCGGCATCCTGGCCGGGGTCGTGGTGGGGCAATTCGCCCCGATCTGGGTGGCGACGGCGGTTGCCGGCGGGGTCGCGGGCTTTGCGCAGCCCTTCCTGCTCAAGCAAGTGAAATACGCCTGAGCCCGATGCCTGACAGCGGCACCCCTGAGCGGATGGACCCACCCGGCCTTGACCGGCTCTTGGGCGATCTCCGTGCGCTGGAGGCGCTGGCCGAGGGCTGGGATGATGCGGCGCGGATGGGGGCAAGGGCGCAGGCATCGGCGATCGACGCGCTGAACGCCGAGGCGTTCCGCCGCCTGATCCGCAGCCTGAAGGCGCAGCACGGCTTCGGCGCGGCGCTGGCCGAGGCGGCGCGCGACGAGGTGGTCTATGCCGTCTTGCGTCGGCACGGCATCCTGAAGCCCTCGCTGTTTGAGCGGGTCGAGGCGGCGCTGGAAACCGTGCGCCCGATGCTGGCCAGCCACGGCGGCAATGCCGAGGTCGCCTCGGTCGAGGGCAACCGCGCCGAGATCCGCTTTCTGGGGGCCTGCGACGGTTGCCCGGCCTCGCAGCTGACCTTCTATGCCGGGGTCAAGAAGGCGATCGAGGATCATGTCCCCGAGATCACCGAAGTGCGCCAGGTCAAGGGGCTGGGTGGTGGCGGCGCAGACACGGTGCATTTCACCTCGCCCTTTGCCGAGACTTTGGGGGGCGCCTGGATCAACGCGCTCGATCTGGCGAAACTGCCGGACGGCACGACGCTGTTCGAAACCGTCGGTGGCGAATCGGTGATCTTCGCGCGCCAAGGCGATCTGGTGACCTGCTTTCGCAACGCTTGCGCGCATATGGGGCTGGAAATGACCGAGGGTGCGGTCGAGGCGGGCATCCTGACCTGCCCCTGGCACGGGTTCCGCTATGCGCTGGAAAGTGGCGAATGCCTGACCGCGCCCGAGGTTCAGTTGCATGCTCATGCGGTGCGGGTCATCGGCTCGCGCATCCAGGTCAGGATCGTGCCATGAGGGTTTCGCTCGCCCCCTCGTTCTCGCCGATCAAGGCCGCGGGCACGGTGACGCAAGGCGCGCCGCTGCTCGACCCTGCCGGCGCGCGGGTGATCCTGGGGTCGGATGGCGGGCTTCTGGCCGATCCGATCACCCCGGCGGCGCATCGCCTGTTCGGGCCGCGCGGCGTCTGCCTGCATCCTGATGGCTCGTTCTGGGTCGCCGATACCGGGCACCACCGGCTGCTCGGCTGGCACAAGCTGCCCGACCGTGACGACCAGCCCGCCGATATCCTGTTCGGCCAGCCCACTTTTGGCCGCGAGGGGCGCAATGCCAAGGGGCCGGTGACGGCCCGCACGCTGAACGTGCCGACCGGCATCACCGCCTTTCGCGGCGGCCTGGCGGTGGCGGATGCCTGGAACCACCGGGTGCTGATCTGGCACCGCCCGCCCGCAGGCCCGGACAGCCCCGCCGACATCGTGCTGGGACAGGCCGATGCGGGGTCTTCGCTGGCCAATCGCGGTGCCGATGCGCCGGGGCCGCAGACGCTGCACTGGCCTTACGGTCTGTCCGAGATCGACGGCAGGCTGGTGGTCTGCGACACCGGCAACCGCCGCCTGATGGTCTGGAACGACCCGGGCCGGACCGGGCAACCGGCCGATCTGGTGCTGGGGCAGGACAGTTTCACCTGCCGCGACGAGAATGCCGGCGGCCCGGTCGCGGCGCGCTCGATGCGCTGGCCGCACATGGCCTGCGGCTGGCAGGGCGGGCTGGCGGTGGCGGATGCGGGCAACAACCGCGTCATGGTCTGGACCGGCTTTCCCGACGCCAACGGTCAGCCCGCCGATGCCATCCTCGGCCAGGCCGGGATCGGCGATTGCGACCTGAACCGGGGCGCCTATTACCCGTCGGCGCTGGCGGTCAACATGCCCTATGCGCTTGGCGTGCTGGGCGAGCGGCTGATCGTCGGGGATACCGCCAATTCGCGGCTCCTGGGCTTCAGCGAGGTCGGCTTTGCGGCCGCAGCCGACCGGCTGACCGGCCAGCCCGATTTCGCATCAAAGGGTGACAACCGCTGGGGCATGGCCGAACGTGACAGCCTGTGCTGGCCCTACGGTCTGTCGGTGCGCGGCAGCACGGTCGCCGTGGCCGACAGCGGCAACAATCGCGTGCTGATCTGGGAGGCCGCGCCATGATCGGGGCGCGGCTGACCGTGCGCGGGCAGGTCCAGGGCGTGGGCTTCCGCCCCACGGTCTGGCGGCTGGCGCGCGAGATGGGGCTGGCGGGCGACGTCAAGAACACCGCCGAGGGCGTGGTGATCCGGCTTTGGGGCGCGGGGCTGGACAGCTTTCCGGGCCGCCTGCACGCCGCCCTGCCGGCACTGGCCCGGATCGAGGAGCTGCGCGTCGAGCCCCTGGACGACGCGCCGCCACAGGACTTTTCCATCGTCGCCTCCGAGGCGACCGGCACGATGCGCGGCTCGGTGACGCCGGATGCCGCGACCTGCCCCGATTGCCTGGCCGAGATCCGCGATCCGTTCCAGCACCGCTACCGCTATCCCTTCACCAACTGCACCAATTGCGGCCCGCGCTTTTCCATCGTTACCGGCGCACCCTATGACCGCGCCCGCACCACGATGGCCCCGTTTGACCTGTGCGAGATCTGCGCGGGCGAATATGCCGACCCCGCCGACCGCCGCTTTCACGCCCAGCCGGTCGCCTGCGGCCGCTGCGGCCCGCAGATCTGGATCGAGAAGCTCGGCCCCGGCGCGGTCAACCACGAGGCGTTCTCGATGCTCGATGACATCGACGCCACCGGCGGGATGATCCTGAACGGCCATATCGTCGCGATCCGGGGTTTGGGCGGCGTGCATCTGGCCTGCGATGCGACCAATGCCGCCGCCGTCGCCGAACTGCGCCGCCGCAAGGGGCGCAAGGGCAAGGCCTTTGCGCTGATGGCCCGCGATCTGGGCGTGGTGCGCGAATTCTGCGAGGTCTCCGAGGCCGAGGCGGCGGCGCTGTCCGGCCCCGAGGCGCCCATTGTGCTGCTCAGGTCGTTGCCGAACGCCCTGCCCGAGGCGATCGCGCCGGGGCTGGACCGGCTGGGGGTGATGCTGCCCTACACGCCGTTCTATCACCTGATCCTGCGCCGGATCGGCCGCCCCGTGGTGATGACCAGCGGCAATCCCTCGGGTCAGCCGCAATGCACCGGCAATCAGGAAACCCGCGACCGGCTGCCTGCCATCGCCGACTTTGCCTGCCTGCACGACCGCGAGATCGCCAACCGGATCGACGATTCCGTGGTGCGGGTCGACCTTGGCCGGATGCGCGTTTTGCGCCGGGCGCGCGGCTTTGCCCCGGCGGGCCTGCCGCTGCCGCCGGGCTTTTCACGCAAGGCGCAGGTGCTGGCGATGGGCGGTGAGTTGAAGAACACCTTCTGCCTCGTCAAGGACGGCCAGGCGATCCTGTCGCAGCACATGGGCGATCTGGAGGATGCCGCCACCCATGCCGATGCGGCGCGGAACCTCGCACTCTACACCCGGCTTTTCGACCATGAGCCGGGCGTGATCGCGGTTGACCGGCATCCGCAATACCTGTCCACCCAGGCCGGGCGGGCGCTGGCCGGGGACCGTCCGGTGATCGCGGTGCAGCACCATCACGCCCATGTCGCCGCCTGTCTGGCCGAAAACGGCCGCCCGCTGGAGGCGCCCCCGGTCCTGGGCATCGCGCTGGACGGCAGCGGGTTTGGCGATGATGGCACGCTTTGGGGCGGCGAGTTTCTGGTCTGCGACTATCGGCGCTATGCGCGCGTGGGATCGTGCAAGCCGGTGGCGCTGCCCGGCGGGGCGGCGGCGATCCGCGAGCCCTGGCGCAACGCCTATGCGCATCTGATGGCCGAAATGGGCTGGGCCGAATTCGCGATGAACTTCGACGGGCTCGAGATCTTCCGCAGGCTTTCGGCGGTGCCGCGCGCCACACTGGACGCGATGATCGCGGGGGGCACGCATGCGCCGGTCTCGACCTCCTGCGGGCGTCTGTTCGATGCCGCTGCCGCCATCGCCGGCCTGGCCTGGGAGGCGCAGGATTACGAGGGCGAGGCCGCCATGCGCTTCGAGGCCGCGATCGACCCCGCCGCGATGGCCGAGCCTGACGATCTGGCCTATCCGTTCAGCATTCCCCTGACCGGGGGCAAGGGCATGCCCTATATCGAACCCCTGGCGGTCTGGCGGGCAATGCTCGGCGATCTGATCCTTGCCACCCCCACCGGGGTCATCGCGGCCCGTTTTCATCGCGGGCTGGCGCAGGCCGTCGTGCGGATGGCCGAGCGGATCATCGAAGATACCACCATCGACACCGTCGCCCTGTCGGGCGGCGTGTTCCAGAACGCGACCCTGTTCGCGCTGGTTCATGACGGACTCGAATCCCGCGGGCTGACCGTTCTCAGCCACGCCCGAACCCCCGCGAACGATGGGGGACTAGCCCTCGGTCAGGCCGTTGTGGCCCTGGCCGTCAGCCAACCGGAGGAAGCCCCATGTGCCTTGGAATCCCAGGCCGGATCGTCGAGATCACCGATGCAAGCCGAAAGCTCGCCACCGTCGAGGTGATGGGCGTCCGCCGTCAGGTCAATGTCGCCTGCATCCTGAAGGACGAGCCGATCGAGGCGCTGATCGGCACCTGGTCGCTGATCCACGTCGGCTTTGCCATGAGCCGGATCAACGAGGAAGAGGCCGCGCTGACGCTGGACATCCTGCGCCAGCTTGGCGAGGCGCAGGCCGAGATCGAGGCGATGCGCGCCAGCGAAAGGATGCTGGCATCATGAACTACGCCGATGAATTCCGCGACCCCGTCGCCGCGCGCGGCGTGCTGGCCGCCATCGCCCGCGTCACCGACGAGATCGGCGCGACCCGCGAAAAACCCGTCCACATCATGGAGATCTGCGGCGGCCATACCCATGCGATCTTTCGCTATGGCCTCGACAAGCTGACCCCGCCGGGGCTGGAATTCATCCACGGGCCGGGCTGCCCGGTCTGCGTCCTGCCGATGAGCCGGATCGACGAATGTGTCGAAATCGCCGAACGCCCGGGCGTCATCATGACCACCTTCGGCGATGCGATGCGGGTTCCGGGGCATCGCAAGTCGCTGATCCAGGCCAAGGCCGATGGTGCCGACATCCGCATGGTCTATTCGCCGCTCGACGCGCTGGAACTGGCGCGGCGCCACCCCGACCGCGAGGTGGTGTTCTTCGGTCTTGGGTTCGAGACCACCACGCCCTCGACCGCGCTGACCATCCTGCAGGCGGCGGCGGACGGGCAGACCAATTTCTCGGTCTTCTGCAACCACATCACCGTGCCGCCGCCGATCAAGGCGCTGCTTGACGATCCGCACATGATCCTCGACGGCTTTGTCGGGCCGGGCCATGTCTCGATGGTGATCGGGGTGCGGCCCTATGACTTCATCGCCCGCGACTATGGCAAGCCGATCGTGGTGGCGGGGTTCGAGCCGCTGGATCTCTTGCAATCGGTGCTGATGGTGCTGGAACAGATCCGCGACGGCCGCGCCGAGGTGGAGAACCAGTATTCCCGCGTCGTGCCGGATGACGGCAACCCGGTCTCGATCGCCGCCTGTGCCGAGGTCTACGCGCCGCGCCCCAGTTTCGAATGGCGCGGCCTGGGCGAGATCGACGCCAGCGGCCTTTGCATCCGCCCGGCCTATGCTGCCTGGGATGCCGAGGTCAAGTTCGGGGTCGGCTACGGCAAGGGGCCGCGCGCGGTCGCCGAGCCCGATGGCTGCCGCTGCGGCGACGTGATGACCGGGCGGATCAAGCCGCATGCCTGCCCGCAGTTCGGCACCGGCTGCACGCCGGAAATGCCGCTTGGCGCGCTGATGGTCAGTTCCGAAGGCGCCTGCGCGGCCTACTATCAGTATGGCGGGCTGCGGCTGGAGGCGGCCCTGTGAACCAGCGCCTGCGCCCCCCCCGCCGCGTCGTCGCCGACCGGGTGACGCTGGCGCATGGCGGCGGCGGCAAGGCGATGCGCGATCTGATCGAGGATGTGTTCACCTCGGTCTTCGCGCCGCCGGGGATGGAGGATCAGGCGCGGCTGATGCATCCGTCGCTGCTGGAACCGGGGGCGCAACTGGCCTTCACCACCGACAGTTTCGTCGTCTCGCCTATGGAATTTCCCGGCGGCGACATCGGCACCATCGCGGTCTGCGGCACGGTCAACGACCTGGCGGTGGGTGGTGCGCGGCCGCTCTGGCTGTCGGCGGCCTTCATCATCGAGGAGGGCGTCGAGATCGCCACCCTGCGCCGCATCGCCCGCTCGATGCAGACCGCCGCCGAGGTGGCCGGCGTGCGCATCGTCACGGGCGACACCAAGGTCGTGGGCCGGGGCTCGGGCGACGGCGTGTTCGTGACCACCGCGGGCGTGGGGGTGATCCCGCCCGGGCGCGATCTTCTGGCGGGCAAGGTCCGGCCCGGCGACGTGGCCCTCGTCAACGGCGTGCTCGGCGACCATGGGGCGGCGATCCTGGCGGCGCGCGGCGACATGGCGCTGACCACCGATGTCGTCTCGGACTGCCAGCCCCTGAACCTGCTGATTGAGGCGGTGCTGGCCGCCGCCCCCGACGTTCGCTGCGCCCGCGATGCCACCCGTGGCGGGCTGGCCTCGGCCCTGAACGAGATCGCCGACGCCGCCGGGGTCGGCGTGGTGATCGCCGAGGCCGACCTGCCGCTGCGCCCCGAGGTCAAGGGGGTCTGCGAGATCCTCGGGCTCGACCCGCTTTACCTGGCCAACGAAGGCACGCTGGTGCTGTTCGTGCCGCCCGACCAGGCGGCGGCGGCGCTGGCCGCGATGCGGGGCACGGCGGCAGGTCGCGGGGCCTGCAGCATCGGACAGGCCACGGCCTCGCATCCCGGAACCGTGGTGATGAAGACCGTCTTTGGCGGTGGACGGATCGTCGACATGCTTGTCGGCGAACAATTGCCGCGCATCTGCTGACCCATCAACCAAGGAGGACATGACCATGACCAGAACCCTGACCGGCGGACTTGCCGCCGCGATCACCCTGCTGCCGGCGATGGCGCTGGCCCATCCCGGCCATGCCGCGCCGGCGTTCCATGTGCATTGGGAAATCGTCGCGCTGGCGGCGCTGGTGCTGGCGGCCTTCGTGGCGTTCCGGCTGGCGCGGCGGCGCTAGGCGCGCGGCCGGTCGGCAGGAAAGGCAGGTCAGGATGCACGAGCTTGGCATGGCCCGCAGCATCGCGGCGATCGTCGGCGAACACGCCCGGGGTCGCCGGGTGCGTGGCGTGCGGGTCGCCATCGGCCCGCGCGCCTGCATCGAGCGGCAGGCGCTGGCCTTCTGCTGGGACATCGTGACCGAAGGCACCGGCCTTGCCGGTGCCACCCTCGGCTTCGTCGAGGCCGAGGGCGAGACCTTCACGGTCAAGGACTACGAAATCAGGGAGGACGCGTGATGTGCGGAATTTGCGGCTGTGCCGATCCGACGAACCAGGTGACGATGACCGACATGGCCAGCGGCAAGACCAGCACGCTGCGCAGCGCCATGCCGGATGGCCTTTCGGCGGCCGAGGCGCATGCCTTCGCCCATGCCCATGGCCTGCCGCATGACCATGACCATGACCATGACCACGCGCACGACCATGATC
This sequence comes from Paracoccaceae bacterium, assembly GCA_030697175.1. Classification (GTDB taxonomy): domain Bacteria; phylum Pseudomonadota; class Alphaproteobacteria; order Rhodobacterales; family Rhodobacteraceae; genus JAUYQR01. The sequence continues at coordinate 17,238 of JAUYQR010000014.1, forward strand.
ACGCGCACGACCACGGGCATCCGCACCCGGCGGCAGCGACGGCGCAGCACGGCGGCACCGTCGCGCTGGAAACCGCGATCCTGGCCAAGAACGACGCCATCGCCGAGCGCAACCGCGGCTGGTTCGAGGGCCGTGGCGTGCTGGCCCTGAACTTCGTGTCCTCGCCGGGCGCGGGCAAGACCGCGCTTCTGGAGGCGACGATCAAGGCGCTGGCGGGGCAAGTGGTGATCACGGTGATCGAGGGCGACCAGATGACCAGCAACGACGCCGATCGCATCCGCGCCGCCGGGGCCGCCGCGATCCAGATCAACACCGGTGCCGGCTGCCATCTCGAGGCCGACATGGTGGCCGAGGCCGCGCGCGCGCTCGACCCGCCGCCGGGATCGCTGCTTCTGATCGAGAATGTCGGCAACCTGGTCTGCCCGGCGATGTTCGACCTGGGCGAGGCGATGAAGATCGCCGTGATCTCGACCACCGAGGGCGAGGACAAGCCGCTGAAATATCCCCACATGTTCCGCGCGGTGCAGATCGTGATCATCAACAAGATGGACCTCGCCCCGCATGTCGGGTTCGACGAGGCGACCTGTCGCGCCAACATCCGCACGGTCAATCCGGATGCGGAAATCATTTGCCTGTCTGCGAAAACCGGTCAGAACCTCAAGTCTTGGTTGGACAGACTGATGGAGCTTCGCGGTACCATCTGAGCCGCGGTTCAAGGTTTGAACCTTGTGGTGTCGTGCCGGTCTTGCGACCACAGGCGCAACTTTCAGGGCGCACTGCCGGGCGGGTTTAGGAAGACCGCCGGATTTCGCACTCAAACGTGGCTTTGGCCAGTTCCTCACGGATCTGAAAAAGGTGGTGTCAACGGCGGCGTAAAATCCGGCCACGGGGCGGTGCAAAACCAGGCCAGTGGTGGCGTGCCAAGCGCCATGGCGCGCACGCTTAGCACATGGCTGGTGCGGGCCATGGCGCTTTGGCCCTTCAGGGCCCAACTCGGCTGAGATGGGATCAGGCGGTGTCGGTGGCTTTGCGTGTGCGGCTTTGGGCCAGGCGGTAGCTGTCGCCGTTCATCTCGAGGATGTGGACGTGGTGGGTGAGCCGGTCTTCGCCCTGCTTGATGAGCAACACCTTCTGCGCGTCCGAACCAAGGGTCCACGAAGTGAAAAATTGCGCGCTTTCATCCGATTCCGCTCCTCCCCCAGCCGGAAAGGCGTAGCCGAAAACTCCAGCTTCAATCGGTCCGTTTGCCGGGATCAGATCAACAGGCCGATACCCCACCTCAAGGGGGCGAAATTTCACGCAGAAACACAGTGAGGGGTTCTTCGGCGTGACCTCGGCGCTCCCGTTCGAGAACCCAGCACGTGCATCGAACCTGGCCCAATCGCCGTCGATCCTGCTCGGTGCTGCGCTTTGCATGGCGGGGATCGGCTGCACATGACGTCGACCCGCCGCTGTCTCGCTCGGCGCGATTATTCCTTGACGGTGCGGTCAGCATCTGGCCTGTCGCCTTGCCAGCAGCTAGGCTTGCCCGGCGCCGTCTGATGCTTTTGGTCGCGCAGCGAAAGGAACCTCTCCTGACCAGTTTTCAGATCATCGAAGCTACCGACGCCGGCGTGACAAATGCCGAACTCTGTGCGTTCTATGCCAAGCACTGGGCACGTCCGATCGCCCTGTCGCGCGAAGATTTCTGCGCGTGGCAGATGACCGCCGCGCCGGGGGCAGGGGGGCGCAACCGGTCTGTTCTGGCCATCGAGGCTGACCAGATCATCGCAGCCATCGGGGTCACACCGGCGGCTTTCACATTTCTGGGCAAGGTGCGGGCGGCGGCGGAACTGACGACCTGGGTGGTCGCACCGGAGGCCCGAGGCAAGGGCGTTGGCAAGGCGATCCTCGCGCATTTGCAGGCGCGCCATGACGTGCTTGCCGGGGCAGGAATTACCGGCGCGGCCCTGCCGCTGTATCTGGGCGCAGGGTTCACCTTTCTGGCGCATCTTCCGCGCTTCTTCCACATCGCGGATGTGGAAAAGGTGCAAGCCTTCGCCGCCGTGTCCGACCTTGCGCGGCAGGTCACCGCGCGTCGTCAGGCCAACGCGAGGCGTGTGCCGTGGCAGTCGCGGCCGGTTGCAGCCGCCGATCTGGCGCCGATGGCCGCGTCACTTTCGCCGTTCGGACATTTCAGCCGAGACGCTGACCGACTTGCGTGGCGCCATGACCAGCATGTCGCTTTTCATTACGAAGCCTTTGCCGTCGCTGACCCGGCCCGCAAAGGCAGCGGCGCAGGTGTCGTGCTGCGTCAGGATGTGGTCGAGGGCGTACCGATCCTGCATGTGATCGACCTCTTTGGCGGGCTTGGCCATGTTCCTGCCGCGCTTGGATTTATCGAACACGAGGCCCGCCGGCGGGGTGCTGCGTTTGTCGATATCAGCCTGACGGCGGGCCCTCTGGTTGCCCAACTTCGGGCGCGGGGCTGGACCTCTGCTGTTGACGACCCGCTGATCGAATTACCCGCGTTGTTCTACCCTGTCGAATTGCGCCGCCCGCCGACGACCTCGATGGTGGTCTGGGGGCGGCATTCCCCCGAGCGGCTTTACGATTTCAGCCGCCTGCATATCACGCGCGCCGACATGGACCTCGACCGACCGACGCTCAGTTGGTATCAAAAGCAGGCAAGCGGGACCGAAGGAGGCAATTGACGTGGCTTTTGCCGACCGCGCTTTGGCCCCAGTGCTGACGACGGTGATGTATCACTACGTGCGTCCTGTCAGTTCCAGCGCATATCCGCGACTTAAGGCGCTGGAGATGAACGCTTTTCTGGGCCAACTGGATCACCTCCAGGCCCACTGTCGGATGATCTCGCCGGGCGAGCTTGCGGCCTGTCTTGAGCAGGGAATTCCGCTGCCGGAACGTGGCTGCCTGCTGACCTTTGACGACGGTTATGCCGACCACTATCGTCATGTGTTTCCGCATCTTCTGGATCGCGGCCTGAGCGGGCTGTTCTTTGCGCCAAAGACGTCGCTTCTGGATCGTCAGTTGCTTGAGGTTAACCGAATTCAGTTCGTTCTCGCCAACCACCCGCACCCCGATGCTTTGGCCGACGAGGTTGATGCCCTTCTGGCAGCCGAGGGCTTTCCCGATAGCGCGGCGCGCAGAGCCGTGCATTTCGCGCCGAACCGGTTTGACAGTGCCGACGTCGCCTATGCCAAACGCCTGTTGCAGCACGTCCTGCCGGCTGACCTCCGCGCCCACCTGACGACCCGGCTTTTCGCGCAGCATGTCAGCACCGATGAGGCTGACTTTGCAGATGGGCTTTACCTGACCTTGGCAGAAGCGCGTGAAATGCAGGCGGAAGGAATGGTTTTTGGCGGCCACGGTGACCGCCACCTTTGGCACGGCCTGGCAAGCCCATCCGAATTGGCCGCAGAAGTGGCGGGGTCGGTTTCCGCGCTCGGCGCGATAGGGGCGCAGGTCGAGGGCGGGTTTTACTGCTATCCGTTCGGCAGCCAGTCAGAGTCGGTCCGACGTGCGGTTTCCGCAGCCGGGTTCCGCTATGGTTTCACGGTCGTGCCGCAACTGTGGTCGCAGACCGATGACCGGCTGGCGATAGCGCGGCTGGACACCAATGATCTGCCGCACCGCCCGGATGCAACCGACCCCTGGCTGGCCCGGTCAACGGCGGCCACCGCATGACGGGCAGGAGCCCGCTGACAGTCATCTATGGCGCGGCGCGGCGGGTGCTGCAGCCGGTCATGCGCGCGGTGTTGAAACAGCGGATCAGGCAGGGCAAGGATGATCCGACGCGCGCCGGTGAAAAGCTGGGCCAGCCGACAGTGCCGCGTCCCGATGGTCCGCTTGTCTGGGTCCACGCTGTCGGGTTGGGCGAGGTGCTGGCGCTGCGTCCCTTGATCGACGCGCTTCAGGTTGCACGCCCCGGTCTGATGGTGCTTGTCACCTCGACCGCCAGGTCTTCGGCACAGGTGATCGGGCGGAACCTGCCACCGGGCGCATTGCATCAGATGTTGCCGCTGGACGGGCCTGATTTCATGCGGCGGTTTCTGGATTATTGGCAGCCCGCCCTTTCCGTCTGGTCCGAGCAGGATCTTTGGCCCGGTGCGATTTCGGATACGGCAGCGCGGGGCATCCCTCTTGCCTATGTCAATGCCCGGATGAACGCCGTGTCCTTTGCCAGCCGCGCAAGGCTGGCAGGGCTTTACCGTGACATGCTGCGCCGGTTCGATCTGGTCTGTGCGCAGGATGCGGAAAGTGCCGCACATCTGCGCCTGCTCGGGGCTGATGCGGTGGCCGAGATGCGATCGCTCAAACCGGCGGCGCCGCCGCTGCGTGTTGACGAAAGCGAGCTTGAAACCTTGCGGCACGAACTTGCCGGTCGGCGGGTGTGGGTGGCCGCGTCGACCCATGCCGCCGATGAGGTGGTGGTGATCGCGGCGCAGCAGCGGCTTTGGGCCGCCGACCCGGCATGGCTGTTGATCCTGACGCCGCGCCTCCCAGCGCGGGCTGACGAAATCGCGGCGGCGCTTGACGCAGCAGGGCTTGGCTTTGTTCAGCGCAGCCGCGGCGGGGCGATAGGGCCAGACACAGGCGTGCTTCTGGCCGACAGCTTTGGCGAACTGGGGCTGTGGTACAGGCTTGCCGAAAGCGCCTTTGTCGGCGGGTCGCTTGGCGGTGCCGGAGGGCATAATCCCTGGGAGGCGATTTGCCTTGGTGTGCCGGTGATCTGTGGTCCCGACACCGCCAATTTTCGCGCCGATTATGCAGAGCTTGCGGCGCTGGGACTGGCGCGGCAAATCCCGCCCGGTGACGCGGCCGCACAGAGGCTTGCCGATGAGGTTGCGCGAAGTGCCGGGCAGGGCGGCAGCGATGATGCCCGGGCGCTTGTGCAGTCCGCGCGGCTGGAGGTCGACGGACTGGCCCAAAAGCTGGTTCAGTTGATGGATGTGTCGCGGTGATATTGCAGGGCTTCTTGATCTTTTACCGGGTTCTGTGGATCGTGCTTCTGCCCGTGGTGCTGGGGTATCTTTGGCACCGTGGCCGCAAAGACCCTGACTACCGCGCCCATCTGGCCGAGCGGTTCGGGTTTTACGGGCGAGATGTTCCGAAAGGGGCGATATGGTTGCATGCGGTCAGCCTTGGCGAAATCCGTTCGGCCACCGGGCTGATCAGGGCGCTGCTGGTGCGGGGGGACAGGGTGCTGCTGACCCATTTCACCCCCGCCGGACGACGCGAGTCTGCGCGGCTTTTCGGACCCGAGATCGCGTCGGGTCAGGTGACCGTCGTCTGGGTGCCGTTCGACATGGCCTGGTGCCATCGCCGCTTTCTGAAGTCATTCAGGCCGCGCATCGGCCTGACACTCGAAGTGGAGATATGGCCCGCGATGATCTTTGCCGCCCGTGCCGCAGGGATGCCGTTATACCTTTGCAACGGGATTTACGGCATCCGGTCCCTTGCGCGCGACAGTGCCGGGTTGCGGCTGCGGCAGCGGGTGATCTGCGGCCTGGCCGGCGCCTTTGTCAAATCGCGCCTTCAGGCAGAGCGGTTCGCCTCGATCGGGTTGGACAACGTGGTTGTGACCGGCGAGTTGCGGTTCGATCAGCCGGTTCCGGCGCAACAGGTGCGCGCGGCGGAAAGGTTGCGCGCGACCCTTGGGGCAGGCAGAGAGGTCATCACGATTGCCAGCGGTGTTCAGCTTGAGGAAGAGCTGTTCCTTGGTTTGATCACGCAATGCCGGGAGGCTGCCGTGTCCGATGCCATGCTTCCGCCGCTGTTTGTCTATGTGCCACGGGCACCCGAGCGGTTCGGCGCGGTTGCCGCCCAACTGCTTGGAGCAGGGTTGAACCTGGCCCGGCGAAGCGAGGTGCTGGCCGCCGATCTTTCCGCGCCGACGCCGCTGGGCCAGGTGGATGTGCTGCTGGGCGACAGTCTTGGCGAGATGTTCTTCTACCTTGCCCTTGGCAATCGGGTGGTCGTCGGTGGTGGTTTCAACCCCCGTGGCGCACACAACATCATCGAACCCTTGATGTTGGGCAGGCCGGTGCTGACCGGCCCTTACGTCTGGACAATCGAGTATCCCTTCGCAGAGGCCGAAATGGCAGGAATTGCACGCAGTGTGCCAGACGCAGCCGCACTGCTTGCCGCCCTGCGGGAGCCGCCTGTCGATCTGTCGGACCGGATTTCCGCATTTTTAACCGAGCATAGCGGTGCGAGTGTGCGCACGATGCAGGCAATCGACCGGGTGATGGCCACGGCCCAATCGACCCACCCCCGCTGAACAGCCCTTCAACCGCTGGCATTGGGGCGTTGTCCGGTTGTCAAACCGGAGTGCGGGCCCTGCTAGGGAACCAATAGCGGCGAAGCCCGGTTGAACGTCCTGGGCGGGTCTGGGTGGGGGATTGCGAATGGCACTGCGGGCAAGTTGGAAGGGAACGCTGAGGATCGCAGAACTGCTGTGCCCGGTTGCGCTGTACACGGCGGCATCGACATCGGATCGGGTTGCCTTCCACACGGTCAACCGGGCCACCGGCAACCGCGTCCGGCGCGACTTCGTGGATGCGCAAACCGGCAAGCCGGTAAAGCGGGAGGACCAGATCAAAGGCTATGAGACGGGGGCCGGGGACCATGTCCTGCTGACCCCGCACGAGATTGCCGCTGCGGTGCCCGAAAGCGACAAGGTGCTGGACGTGGCAAGCTTTGTGCCCTGCGGCGAGATCGACGATGTGTTCTTCGACAAGCCCTATTACCTTGCACCGGCTGACAAGGCAGGCGCGGAAGCCTTCACGCTGATCCGCGACGGTCTGCGGGCGCAAGACGTGGCGGCCATTGGGCGTGCGGTTCTGTTCCGCCGGGTGCGGACGATGCTCATCCGGGCAAACGGGTCGGGGCTGATCGGCACGACGCTGAATTTCGATTACGAGGTAAAGTCGGCCGAGGAAGCCTTCGCCACGGTCGCTGACGTGAAGATCACCGGGGAAATGCTTGATCTTGCGAGGCATATCATCGAAACCAAGCGTGGCTCGTTTGACATTTCCAGCTTTGACGATCGCTATGATGACGCGTTGGCCGAGCTTGTGAAAGCCAAGCTTGAAGGTCGCAAGATCGCCAGGCGGCCCGCGCCGAAGCGGGAAGCCAAGGTCGATCTTCTGGCTGTGCTGCGCGACAGTGCCAAGGCGGCGGGCAGAGATGCCGCGCCTAAAACCGCCGCGACGCGCCGCCAGACAGGCTGACGCATGGCGCTGGAAACCTACCGCAAGAAACGGAACTTCGGCGTGACAACCGAGCCGAAGGGCAGCCGCGCGCGCCGCAAAGGCACCAGCTTTGTCGTGCAAAAGCACGCCGCGACGCGAATGCACTACGATTTGCGCCTGGAGATGGATGGCGTCCTGAAAAGCTGGGCGGTGACGCGCGGGCCCAGTCTGGTGACAGGGGAAAAGCGGCTGGCGGTGCATGTTGAAGATCATCCGCTTGAGTATGGCGACTTCGAAGGCACCATTCCAAAGGGCGAATACGGCGCTGGCACGGTAATCCTGTGGGATCGTGGGCAGTGGTCGCCGGTGGGCGATGCCGCGAAGGGCTACGCCAAAGGGCATCTGGAGTTCGAACTGCAGGGCGAAAAGCTGCTCGGCGGGTGGCATCTGGTGCGGATGCAGGGAAAGCCGGGGGAAAAGCGCGAAAACTGGCTGCTGATCAAGGCGGACGATGAATATTCACGCCCCGCAGGCGCACCGGACCTGCTGGAGGAAAGCCCGCTGTCGGTGAAAACCGGGCGCGATCTGCCGGAAGTCGCCACTGAGGCGCCGGGGTGGTCCTCGAAGACGGGCCGTAGCTCGAAGCCGCGCAAATCCATCATGCGACCGCCCGCGCCCGAGCCGGAGGATGAGGCCGATCCGCTGGTGATCGACGCCGCTTCGCTGCCCGGTGCAAAGCAGGGCACACTGCCGGATTTCGTCGAGCCGATGCTGGCCAAGCTCGCCCCCGTGCCGCCGACGGGCGAGCGTTGGCTGCATGAGATAAAGTTTGACGGCTACCGTTTGCAGGCGCGCATCGAGGCCGGGCAAGTGCGGCTTTCAACGCGCAGCGGTCTGGACTGGACCCCGAAGTTCGGCCCCGAAATTGTCAAGGCGCTGGCCGGATTGCCCGCCAAGGCGGCGCTGCTGGATGGCGAGCTGGTTGTGGAAACGGACACCGGCGCGTCCAGCTTTTCGGCGCTTCAATCGGATATGAGCGAGGGGCGGACCGACCGCTTCATCTATCACGCCTTCGATCTGCTGCATCTGGATGGCCACGACCTGAGCCACGTTCCCTTTGTCGAGCGCAAGGCGGTTCTGGAGCGGCTGATCGCTACGGCCGATCGGCGCGTTGCCTACAGCGACCATTTTGTCGAAACCGGGGACATGGTGCTGCGCCATGCCTGCCGGTTGAGCCTTGAGGGCATCGTATCGAAACTGCGCGACGCGCCATATCGCGCCGGGCGGGGCAATGCTTGGATCAAGTCGAAATGCTCGGATCGGCAGGAGTTCGTGATTGGTGGCTTTGTTCCTTCCACGACCTCGCGGCAGGTGATCGGCTCGCTGGTTCTGGGAGTGTATGAGGGGGCCGGGCTGACCTATGTTGGCCGGGTTGGCACAGGGTTTACCGCGGCGGTTGCCGCGTCATTGTTCAAGCGGCTGGACCGGATCGCCGTTTCTGAAAGCCCGTTCGCGGCGCCGCTTACATCCCAGCAGCGCAGCGAGGTGCGGTATGTGAAGCCCGATCTGGTGGCCGAGGTGGAGTTTCGGGCCTGGACGGCGGACGGGCATCTGCGCCACGCGGCGTTTCGCGGGCTGCGTGAAGACAAGCCGCCAACCGAAATCCGCCGCGAGGTGGCGGTGGCCGCCACGATGCCCGCACCACAGAAGCGCACGGTGACCCTGACCCACCCCGACCGGGTCTACTGGCCGGACGTGGGGGTCACCAAGGAGGGGCTGGCGGATTACTATGCCGAGGTCTGGCCGCATATCGCGCCGCATATCGTTGGCCGGCCATTGGCGCTTGTGCGTTGCCCGCAGGGCATCGAAGGGCAGCAGTTCTTTCAAAAACACGCCTGGAAAGGGCTGAGCCAGAAGATCGCGCTGGCCGAAGATCCGAAGGAACCGGGCGAAAAGCTGATTGCGGTCAAAGATCTGGACGGGTTGATCGGGCTTGTGCAGGCAGCCACGCTGGAAATTCACCCGTGGGGGGTGACGCTTGCGGATTGGGAGCGACCGGACCATATCGTGATGGACCTTGACCCCGGCGAAGGTGTGGCATGGGGTGCGGTGCTGGACGCCGCGCGCGAGGTTCGCCAGCGCTGCCTTGATGCGGGGCTGGCGGCGTATGTGAAAACCTCGGGTGGCAAGGGGCTGCATGTGGTCTGTCCGCTGAAACCACGGGCGGATTGGGCGTCGGTCAAGGCCTTCACACGGGGGATGGCCGAGGCGATGGCCGCAGACTCGCCCGATCTGTATGTGGCGACGATCACCAAGGCCAAGCGACAGGGCAAGATCCTGATCGACTACCTGCGCAATCAACGTGGTGCGACAGCGGTTGCGGCGTTTTCCACGCGCGCACGACCGGGCGCGCCGGTATCGACGCCCATGACATGGGACGAACTGTCCGAAGACATCGGCTCCGCACATTTCAAACTTGATAACCTGCCCACGAGGCTGGCAGCGCTTGCAAGCGATCCGTGGGAGGGGTTCTTGAAGGCCGGGGTGCCGCTCAAGGCGCCTGCCAAAGGGCGCAAGGGCTGATCAGTCTTTGCGCTTCCGTTCGGCGGCAAGGCTGCGTTTCAGCGCATCGGTGATGCTGACGACATTACCCTTTTCTGGCGTCGGCACATCGGCCCGTGCCGGTTTCTTCTTGCCCGTCTTCTTGGCGGCGATGATGTCGATCAGCTTGGCTTGAACCGGGTCTTCCGCCATCGAAGGCTCCCACATCCGGGTGCGTTCTTTGATCAGCGTCTTGATCAGCTGCAGGGCGTCCGGTTCGGGCTTGGCGTTTTCGGCGGCGGCGAACCGGTCATCATCGGGCCGCACCTCGTTGCCGTAGCGCAGGGTCCAGAGCACGATGCCCTTGCCGCGCGGTTCCAGCATCACCGCCCGTTCGCGGCGGTAAAGCACGACACGTGAGATGCCGACCGTGCCGGTGGCCTGCATTGCCTCGCGGATGACCGAAAACGCCTCTTCGCCCACCTTGTCGTCGGGCAACAGGTAATGCGGCTTGTCATACCAGATCCAGCCCACGCTGTCGGCGGGCACGAACATCTCGATCTCGATGGTACGGGTGCTTTCAAGCGCGACGCTTTCGATCTCGTCGTCTTCCAGCAGCACGAAATCATCCTCGCCACGCGGATACCCCTTGACCTCGTCGCCGTCGCGCAGGGGATTGCCGGTCACGCTGTCGACATGGCGGCTGACCACGCGGTTGCCGGTCTTGGCGTTGATGGTGTGAAAGCGCAGCTTTTCGGTTTCGGAAGTGGCGGGCATCATCGTCACCGGGCAGGTGACGAGCGATAGTTTCAGGTAGCCTTTCCAGAATGATCGGGGCGCCATGCCGAAAGACCCTTTGCGTGCTGCAGGCTCAACGCAGGCCGAAGAATGACAGGATCGCGATCACGATCACCACTAAGCCAACCAGATAGACGATATTGTTCATGGAAATTCTCCAGCCTGTTCGGCGCGGCCATTGCGGCGCGCAACCGAACAACACGCGCCGGGCAACTAAGTTCCGTGTTCGGCCGTCTTGGCGGCCGGCGGGAACTAACGCCATGCGTGAGAGCTGCGGCTGGCAGGTCAGCCACCGCACCAGAGAGGAACACAGCCGAACGCACCAAAGCCAGCGGCCCGGTAACGGTCAATTCTGGGGTCGCCCGGCAATGACAAGGCCAACCACGAAGGGTCGCCGCACGACCCGTCCGAGTTCCAGTGCACGCCGTCAGACCCGAGGCAGGCCGACACAGGCCCGGACGATGCCGAAAGGGCGAAAGCCACGTCGAAGGCGTGAAATGGGCCGGGCGCAGCCACGCTGCGCCCGGCAGGCCGGTCAGGCCAGATCGAAACGGTCGGCGTTCATCACCTTGGTCCACGCGGTGACGAAGGCGTTGACGAAGGCGGCTTCGCTGTCCGATTGCGCATAGGCTTCGGCCAGCGCGCGCAGTTGCGAGTTTGACCCGAACACCAGATCGACCCGCGTTCCGGTCCACTTGACCGCGCCCGTGCTGCGATCGCGGCCTTCGAACAGGTCGTCGGCTTCGGATGCCGCCGACCATTTCGTCCGCATGTCCAGCAGGTTGACAAAGAAGTCGTTGGTCAACTGGCCGGGCCGATGCGTGAACACGCCATGCGCGCTGCCATCACCATTCGCGCCCAACACCCGCAGGCCGCCGACAAGCACGGTCATTTCCGGTGCGGTCAGCGTCAGAAGCTGCGCCTTGTCGACCAGAAGCTCTTCCGCCGAAACGGAATAACCTGCCTTCAGATAGTTGCGGAATCCGTCGGCGATCGGCTCCATCACGGCAAAGCTTTCCACGTCGGTCTGCTCTTGGCTGGCGTCGGCGCGGCCGGGGGCAAACGGCACGGTGACCGCATGGCCCGCAGCCTTTGCCGCCGCTTCGACGCCTGCATTGCCCGCAAGCACGATCAGATCTGCCAGCGAGACCCGTTTGCCGCCGGTTTGTGCCGCGTTGAAGCTGGTCTGGATGCCTTCCAGCACTGCCAGCACTCGGGCCAGATGCGCGGGCTGGTTGACCTCCCAGTCCTTTTGCGGTGCCAAGCGGATGCGCGCACCATTTGCGCCGCCGCGCATGTCAGACCCCCGGAACGTCGAGGCCGAGGCCCAGGCGGTGCTGACCAGATCAGCGATGCCGAGGCCCGAGGCAAGGCACTTTGCCTTGAGGTCAGCCGCATCGGTGGCGCTGATCAACGGGTGGTTGGCGTGCGGCACCGGATCTTGCCAGATCAGGTGTTCCGCCGGAACCTCCTTGCCGAGGTATAGCACCTTCGGCCCCATGTCGCGGTGCGTCAGCTTGAACCACGCGCGGGCGTAGGCATCGGCAAACTCGGCCGGGTTCTGGTGGAAGTGGCGCGAGATCGGCTCGTAGATCGGGTCCATCCGCATCGCCATGTCGGCGGTCGTCATCATCGGTGCGTGGCGGCGCGACGGATCGTGCGCATCCGGCACCAGGGTCGCTGCGGTCGGATCGGTCGGCTGCCATTGCCACGCACCGGCCGGGCTTTTCACCAGATGCCAGTCGAAGCCGAAGAGCATGTCGAAATAGGCGTTGTCCCACTTGGTCGGCGTCGGCGTCCATGCGCCTTCAATGCCGCTGGTGGTGGTGTGGACACCAACACCCGAACCAAAGGCGTTCTTCCAGCCAAGGCCCTGCTCGGCCAGCCCCGCGCCTTCAGGCTCGCGCCCGACCAGCGCCGCATCGCCCGCGCCGTGGCACTTGCCAAAGGTATGACCACCCGCAACCAGCGCCACGGTTTCGTAGTCGTTCATCGCCATGCGGGCAAAGGTTTCGCGGATGTCGCGGCCCGAGGCGACCGGATCGGGCTTGCCGTTCGGGCCTTCGGGGTTGACGTAGATCAGGCCCATCTGCACGGCCGCCAGCGGGTTTTCCAGCTCGCGGTCGCCGATGTAGCGCGCATCACCGAGCCAGGTGTCTTCGGCGCCCCAGTAGATGTCCTCCTCCGGCTCCCACACATCGGCGCGACCGCCGCCGAAGCCAAAGGTCTTGAAGCCCATCGATTCCAGCGCGCAGTTGCCGGCGAGGATCATCAGGTCAGCCCATGAGATGCGGTTGCCGTATTTCTGCTTGATCGGCCACAGCAGACGGCGCGCCTTGTCGAGGTTGGCATTGTCGGGCCAGCTGTTCAACGGCGCAAAGCGCTGCGTCCCCGACCGCGCCCCGCCGCGCCCATCGGCGGTGCGGTAGGTGCCGGCGCTGTGCCAGGCCATGCGAATGAAGAACGGGCCGTAATGACCATAGTCAGCCGGCCACCAATCCTGACTGTCGGTCATCAGGGCATAAAGGTCGGCCTTCAGCGCGTCGAGATCAAGTTTCTTGAACTCCTCGCTGTAATTCACCGACGGGATCGGGTTCGACATTGGTGTATTCTGATGCAGAATCCGCAGGTTAAGCTGGTTCGGCCACCAGTCGCGATTTGACCGTGCCGCAAACGTGGCTTGCTTTGCCACGCCATGCATCACCGGGCATTTGCCCGTTCTGCCGCTGTCATTTCCGTCCATTGTGCGCTCCCAACCTTGATTATGCCTGACCTATGCGAGTGTGATGACGGCGCCGTGTCCGCGGCGCCGATTATCTGCATCGGTGTCTGATGTGGTAGTATAGTGCGCTTCGGCGATTAGTTTAAGTTGAATAAACTGATGGGCGCGATAAACAAAAGCTATGAGTAACCTTTCGATCCGGCAACTGCGCTATTTCGATGCCCTTGCACGGCAAGGGCATTTCGGGCGGGCTGCGGAATTGTGCTCGATTTCTCAGCCGGCGCTGTCGATGCAGATCAAGGATCTTGAGGAAAGCCTTGGTGCCGCGCTGTTTGAACGCGGCGCGCGGCAGGTCAGGTTGACCGGGTTTGGCGAGGTGTTCGCACCGCGCGCGCGGGCAATCCTGCGCGCCGTGGAAGAACTGGAGGATTTGGCGCAGGCGTCGCGGCAAGGGCGCATTGGGCGGCTGCGGATCGGGGTCATCCCGACGGTCGCGCCTTACCTGTTGCCGCGCCTCATCGAAAATCTGGCGCGGCTGGGCGACGGGCTGGACGTGCAGGTGCGCGAGACGGTGACGCCAAGGCTGATTCGCGATCTGGAGGAAGGCCGACTGGACACCGCCATCGTCGCCCTTCCGGTTTCGGAGCCGTCGCTGACCGAGGTTGCCCTGTTCACCGAGGTCTTTGTGCTGGTCCGGCCCATGTCCGATACGGGCAAACCGGTTCCGGGGCCGGAAAAGCTGCGCGAAATGCGGCTTTTGCTGCTGGAGGAAGGCCACTGCTTTCGCGATCAGGCGCTGTCGTTCTGCAGCCTTTCGCCCCTCGCGCCGCGCGAGTTGATGGATGCAAGTTCGCTGACCACGCTGGTGCAGATGGTGGGGGCGGGGATCGGCGTGACTTTGATCCCCGAGATGGCGGTGGCGGTCGAGACGCGTTCGGCGCCGGTGTCGATTGCGCGCTTCCGCCCGCCCGAACCGCAGCGGACCATCGGCATGGTCTGGCGCAAGTCCAGCCCGCTTGCCGCGCAGTTCGAGGCGGTCGCGGCGACTGTGCGACAAGCGGCGCTGGAGCTTGCCGCAGACCACGCAGCCGCCAGATGACGGGTTCGCTTTTGCGCGCGGAAATGTCAGGCTGGCAATCCTAACCGCACGTCAGGATACAAGGCCTCGCATGACCAATGATTTCAACCAGCCGCTTGGCGGCAACGACATGCCCCGTTTTGGCGGACCGGCCACGATGATGCGGCTGCCGGCGCAGGCGACGGCCAAGGGGCTGGATGCGGCGTTCATCGGCATTCCGATGGACCACGGCACCTCGAACCGCCCCGGCACGCGGCTGGGGCCGCGGCAGATCCGCGACGAAAGCCGGATGCTGCGGCCCTACAACATGGCGACGCGAGCGGCACCGTTCGAGGCGATGCAGGTGGCCGATATCGGTGACGTGCCGATCAACACCTTCGATCTGAAAAAGACCGTCGACATCATCACCGAACACTACCGCGAAGTCTTGTCGCACGGGGTGATCCCCTTGACGCTTGGGGGCGATCACACGCTGACCTGGCCGATCCTGCGCGCGATCAAGGAACGCCACGGGCCGGTGGCGCTGATCCATGTCGATGCCCATGCCGATATCAACGACACCATGTTCGGCGAGAAGGTGGCGCATGGCTGTCCGTTCCGCCGGGCGTGGGAGGATGGGTGCTTGCAGAACGACAAGGTGTTCCAGATCGGGCTGCGGGGGACGGGGTATAGCCCGGAGGATTTCGACTGGGGGCGGAAGAACGGGTGGACGGTGGTGCAGGCCGAGGAGTGCTGGCACAAGTCGCTGACGCCGTTGATGGCGGAGATCAGGGCAAAGATCGGGGATGCGCCGGTCTATCTGAGCTATGATATCGACAGCCTTGACCCCGCCTTTGCGCCGGGGACCGGGACGGTGGAGCCGGGGGGGCTGACGATCTGGCAGGGGCTGGAGATCGTGCGGGGCTGTGCGGGCCTGAACCTTGTGGGGGGCGATCTGGTGGAGGTTTCGCCGCCTTATGACCCGTCGGGGAATACCGCGCTGGTGGGGGCGAACCTGCTTTATGAAATGCTGTGCGTCTTGCCGAAGGCAGTTGCGCATCGGTTGGCGCAGGGGTGAGGCAGAGGGCGTGTCCCACCGTGGGACACGCTTTTCACCGGAATGAAATCAATGGCTTGGCGAGTCTTGTTCAGAAACTGTTAACCGGTTCGCCTGGCCTCAGAACTCGAAGGCGTCGGTCACCATGCGCCGACCAAGGGTCATTGCGTCGGCAACATGGATCATCGGGGCGAGATCGACGTCGCTGGCGCGGGTGCGGACAAGGTCGGCCATCCGGGCGTAAAGCGCGGGGTATTCGCCCATGATCGACGGCTCGCCCGTCACGGGTTTGTGGTCGATCTCGAGCACATTGCCGCCCATGCGCAGCGCGAGGTGGCCCTTGTGGGTTTCAACCTCGATATCCCAGGTTTGCGGGCCTTCCTGCCGCCAGTCGAAATCGGCGCTGACATTGCCGGAAAACACCAGCGCCGCGGCGATCGGGGTCTGGCGGTTGGCGGGGTAGGTCAGGGTGGCCGCGGTCACATGCACCAAGGCGGGCAGAATCTCGGTCAGGATCGAGAGCGCGTTGATGCCGGGATCAAACACACCCATGCCGCCCGGTTCGAACACCCAGTCCTGACCGGGGTGCCATTTGCGCACATCCTCGCGCCAGGTGATGTTGGCGCGGGTGATGGTCTGGCCCGCAAGCCAGGCTTTCGCCGGGGCGACGGCGCGGGCCATGCGGCTGTGCCATGTGGCATAAAGCGAAACGCCCATCTCGGCGGCGATGGCTTGCAGGGCGTGGATTTCGGCAAGGGTCGCGCCGGGCGGCTTTTCCAGCATGACGTGACGACCGGCGCGCAAGGCGGCCTCGGCATAGGCAAAGCGCGGCACCGGGGGCAGGGCGAGCGAGACCACGGATATGTCGGGGCGTTCGGCCAGCATGCTGTCGATGTCGGTGAAGGCAGGCGTGCCGGGGACGGTGCCGTGGCGGCTGACGGTGGCGGCAAGCTCCCATTCCGGCGAGGCGGTGATGGCGGGGACGTGCTGATCGACGGCGATCTTGCCGATGCCGACGAGGGCGATCTTGGTCATGGTGTCATCCTTTCAACCGAGGGGGCAGGGGGCACCCCCCCCACCCCAGCCCTCCCCCACGAGGGGGGAGGGAGGTGCCTTGCGGCCCTTGGAGGGTCAGTGGCTTTCGCGGCCCACGGCGTTGCCACGGCAGCCAACGAGGAAATCCATGTCGGCGCCCTTGTCGGCACCCTGCACATGGTCGTGGTAAAGCTGCGCATAGCCACCCTGCGGGCGTTCCACCGGAGATTTCCACTCTGCCAGCCGCCGGGCAAGTTCGGCGTCGGAAATATCCAGATGCAGGCGGCGGTTTGCCACATCCAGTTCGATCATGTCGCCGGACCGCACCACGGCCAAGGGGCCGCCACGCGCCGCTTCGGGCGAGGTGTGCAGGACCACCGTGCCGTAGGCGGTGCCGGACATGCGCGCATCGGAAATCCGGACCATGTCGGTGATGCCCTTGCGCAAGACCTTGGGCGGCAGGCCCATGTTGCCGACCTCGGCCATGCCGGGATAGCCGCGCGGGCCGCAGTTTTTCAGGACCATGACGCAGGTCTCGTCGATGTCGAGGGCTTCGTCGTCGATGCGCGCCTTGTAGTCGTCGATATCTTCGAACACCACGGCGCGGCCCTTGTGCTGCATCAGGGCCGGGGTTGCGGCGGAGGGTTTCAGGACCGCGCCATCCGGCGCAAGATTGCCCTTGACCACGACGATGCCGCCCGACTGGGTGAGGGCCTTGTCGGTGGGCAGGATCACGTCCTCGTTGTTGTTGCGCACGTCCTTGACCTCGTCCCAGATCGCCTTGCCCGAGACGGTGATCGCGTCGCGGTTCAGAAGGCCCGCTTCGCCGAGGCGCTTGATCACCACGGGAAGGCCGCCGGCGTAGAAGAATTCCTCCATCAGGTGTTTGCCCGACGGCATCAGGTTGACGATGGTGGGGACGTCGCGACCGAGCTTGTCCCAGTCATCGAGGGTGAGGTCGATGCCGACGCGCCCGGCCATCGCCAGCAGGTGGATCACCGCGTTGGTGGAGCCGCCGATCGCCGCGTTGGTGCGGATTGCGTTTTCGAAGGCCTGACGTGTCATGATGTCGGAGGGTTTGAGATCGTCCTTGACCATCTGCACGATGCGCCGCCCGGTCAGTTGCGCCATCATGCGGCGGCGGCTGTCGACGGCGGGGATCGCGGCGTTACCGGACAGCGCCATGCCAAGCGCCTCGGCCATCGAGGCCATCGTCGAGGCGGTGCCCATCGTGTTGCACGAGCCGGGCGAACGGGACATCGAGGCTTCGGCCTCGACGAATTCCTCGGCGGTCATTTCGCCGGCCTTCACGGCTTCGGAGAATTTCCACAGGTGGGTGCCGGAGCCGACCTTTTCACCGCGGAAGTGGCCGTTGAGCATCGGGCCGCCGGTGACGCAGATCGACGGCAGGTCGACCGAGGCCGCGCCCATCAAGAGCGAGGGCGTTGTCTTGTCGCAGCCGACAAGAAGCACGCAGCCGTCCATCTGCTGGCCGCGGATGGTTTCCTCGACCGCCATCGCGGCGATGTTGCGAAACATCATCGCGGTGGGGCGGAAGCCGGATTCGGAGACCGAGAACACCGGGACGATGACGGGAAAGCCGCCCGCCTCGTAGACGCCGTGCTTCACCCGTTCGGCGAGGTCGTTGAGGTGGGCGTTGCAGGGGTTGAGTTCCGAGAACGTGTTGAGGATGCCGATGACCGGCCTTCCGTCAAAGAGATCAGCGGGATAGCCCTGGTTCTTCATCCAGCCGCGATGGTAGATCGCGTCTTTCGACGTGCCGCCGAACCATTCCTGCGAGCGGAGTTTGCGGGGCCATTTGGCGGGTTTGAAGGTCATCGGTCCTCACAGGGTTTGAGCGCGGCAGGGCGGTCGGACTTTGGCGCGAAGGCCAGGGTTGGTTGGCGGTTGCGGGACATTCGCATCCTTGGGGCTTATCCGTCAAATCATCGTCGGGGACCAAAGCATGGCGGAATTGATATGAGTGGGGCGGCTATCTGGGGCGTTTGAGTTCGGTAAGGTCGCGCACGAAGGTGTAGTCGTGGTAGCCAAGCCGCGCCGCAGGATGGAAGCGGGTCACGTCGAAGCGGCCGTCCACCAGGCAGTCGTCGCGCAGGTGGATGCCGGTCACCTCGCCCAGGACCATGTAATCTTCGCCAAGTAGTTTCAGAACCTGCGCCACGCGGCATTCGAGCGTGGCGGGGGCGCCTGCGACACGGGGGCAATCAATGGTCTCGCACTCGGCCTTCGGCACGCCGACGGCGGCGAATTCATCGGTGCCGCGGGGAAAGCGGGCGGAGGTCTGGTTCATCGCGTGGAGTGCGGATTCTTCGACGATGTTGACGGCGAAAACCCCGGACTCCTCGGCGTTGCGGATGCTGTCACGGTAGTCGCCGGCGAACATCACTTGCGGCGGGTGGTAGCCGGTGGCGTTGAAGAACGAGTAGGGGGCGAGGTTGTCGCCCAGGCTCGCGCGGGTGGAAACCCAGGCGATCGGGCGGGGCGAGACGATGGCGGAGAACGGGCTGTGCGGCAGTCCGTGGCCATCGGCGGGGCGGTAGAACATTCCTGTGCCTTTCGCGATTTGATCCTGACATGGGGCCATGTTACGGCGCGCATCAAGCAGAATCGGGAGGGCCTTGGCGCGTGTACAGGCTGGAGGAAGAGACCGAGGCCGACTGGTGGGAGGTGGAGGCGCTTTACGACCTGTGCTTCGCGCCGGGGCGCACGGCACTGTCGTCCTACCGCCTGCGCGAAGGGGTGCCGACGGTGGCGCCCTTGTGCCTGACCCTGCGCGATGACGATGGCACGCTGGCCGCGGTGATCCGCTATTGGCCGGCCTTGATCGGCGAGCATGACGTGCTGCTGTTGGGCCCGATCGCGGTGCATCCGACGCGGCAGAGCGAAGGGTTGGGCGGGCTTTTGATCAACGAAAGCCTGGCCGAGGCCCGGCGTCTGGGCTGGGAGCGGGTGATGCTGGTGGGCGACGAGCCATACTATTCCCGCTTTGGTTTCAAGAAGTTGGAGGGCGTTCTTATGCCTCCGCCGACGAACCCTGACCGCGTGCTGGGGCTGGCGTTGAAGGCGGGGGCCTGGGACGGGGTGACGGGGACGGTGAGCCGGGCGACCTGAGGGTGGCTTTGTGGGGCTGGCCGCCGGGAGGGTTTCACACCCTCCCGGACCCTCCCGTGGGATATTTGGCGAAGGGGAATACGGGGGTTGGATTGCATCGGAGGGAATCCGGGCCATATTGGGGGGATGGACCAATTGCCCGCCGTTCCCGCCAAAGTTGCCGACCCCGCCCCGGAGATTGCGGCGCTGGCGCTGCGATTCAAGCGCGCCAACGGGCCGGTGATGCGGCTGGTGAACCGCTTGGGCGGGTCGATCGAGGGGCAGTTGGGGTTGATCCCCGCCCCGTTGCGCGCACGGATCACCGAGGTGACGGAGCGGGCGCTGGAGGCGGCTTACGGTGTGGCCGCGCAGGGCGCGCGGGCGCCGGACATGGGGCCGAACGGGCCGGTCTATGCGGCGATGGCGACGGGGGCCGCAGGCGGAGCGGGGGGAATTGCAACCTCGATCGCCGAACTGCCTGTAACCATCACATTGATTTTGCACACCATTCGCGCAGCGGCGGCGGAGGCGGGCTATGACCCGGACGAACCCTGGGTCAAGGCGGAGTGCCTGAAGGTGTTCGGCGCCGGCACGCCTTTGGCGGTGGATGACGGGATCAACACCAGCTTTCTGTCGGCGCGGCTGACGATCACCGGGCCTGCGGTGCAGAAGGTCATCGCGTCGGTCGCGCCGAAGCTGGCGGCGGCGCTGGGCCAGAAGCTGATGGCACAGGCAGTGCCGATCCTTGGCGCGGTGACGGGCGCGGCGCTGAACGCGGCATTCCTGACCTATTACCGCGAAGTGGCGCGGGTGCGGTTTGCGTTGATCCGGCTGGCGGAGGTGCATGGCGTGGAGCCGGTGCTGGAGGCCTTTGCCGAGGCGGTGCGGCCACCGGTGATCCGCAAGGCGTAATCGCCGTCTGCGTTGTGTCTGGCAGGTGTATGGCAGACGTATGGCACCTTCCGCCCCCTTGCACCGCGGCACCGGGGCGCATAAGAACCGCGCGCAGTAGCGCGGAGGGACCATGCCGCTTCTGGTGATGAAATTTGGCGGCACATCGGTGGCCGATCTTGCCCGCATCAAGAATGCGGCGGGCAAGGTGAAGCGCGAGGTCGAGCGCGGCTATGACGTGATCGTCATCGTCAGCGCCATGTCGGGCAAGACCAACGAACTGGTCGGCTGGGTCGAGGGCACCTCGCCCCTGTATGACGCGCGCGAGTATGACGCGGTGGTGTCGTCGGGCGAGAACGTCACGGCGGGGCTGATGGCGCTGACCTTGCAGGAGATGGACGTGCCGGCGCGGTCGTGGCAGGGCTGGCAGGTGCCGATCCAGACCACATCGGCGCATGCGGCTGCGCGGTTCGTGGACATCCCGCGCGCCAACATTGATGCCAAGTTCGCCGAAGGCTTCAAGGTGGCGGTGGTGGCGGGGTTTCAGGGTGTAAGCCCCGAGGGCCGGATCACCACGCTGGGGCGCGGCGGGTCTGACACCACGGCGGTCGCGTTCGCGGCGGCCTTTGCGGCGGAGCGGTGCGATATCTATACCGACGTGGACGGGGTCTACACCACAGACCCGCGGATCACGTCGAAGGCCCGCAAGCTGGACCGCATCGCCTTCGAGGAAATGCTGGAACTGGCGTCGCTGGGGGCCAAGGTCTTGCAGACCCGCTCGGTCGAGCTGGCGATGCGCTACAAGGTGCGGCTGCGGGTGCTGTCCTCGTTCGAGGACACCGACGAAAATTCTGGAACGCTGGTCTGTGACGAGGATGAGATCATGGAATCGAAAGTTGTGTCCGGCGTGGCCTACAGCCGGGACGAGGCGAAGATGACGCTGGTGCGGGTCGAGGACCGGCCGGGGATCGCGGCGGCGATCTTTGGCCCCCTGGCGGATGCGGGCGTGAACGTGGACATGATCGTCCAGAACATTTCCGAGACCGACGCGCCGGGCGACAAGCGCGCCTATACCGACATGACGTTTTCCTGCCCGACCAATCAGGTGGTGCGGGCGCGCAAGGCCATCGAGGCGGCGCGCGACGAGGGCAAGTTCGTCTATGCCGATCTGGTGACGGACAGCGACGTGGCGAAACTGTCGGTGGTGGGCATCGGGATGCGCAGTCATGCCGGGGTGGCGGCGCGGATGTTCTCGGCGCTGGCGGCAGAGAATGTGAACATCAAGGTGATCACCACGTCGGAGATCAAGATCTCGGTGCTGATCGACCGGAAATACATGGAACTGGCCGTGCAGGCGCTGCATGACGCCTTCGAGCTGGAAAAGGCCTGACCTCAGGCTGGCGGGGCGGCGGTTGGCACGTCGCTGCGGCTGACCTCGGCGGTTGCCGCGTTGCGGGTGTCGCCGATCACCTCGGCCACGCGGGTGGCGAGGTCTTCGGACGAGAGCGGCTTTTGAAACCAGATCGCGCCCTCGCCGCCGATGAACTTTGCCTTTGACGCACTGTCGCAGATCACGAGGATCGGGACGCCGTCGTGGCAAAGGCGGCTGACGATGGCGGCGCGGCGGTTGGTCAGCGCCTCGTCATCGACCACGACCGCGCCGTAGCGCACCCGGGCGGAGGCGCGGCTGACCGTGGGAATCCCGACCGCAGCAAGCGCCTGGGTGACGTCGAGGGCGAGAAGCACTTCCTTGGTCAGAAGAAGGACTGAACTTGCTGCCGGGGCGGTCTTGCGGGTTTTCATCATGTGCCGAGGATTGCGGGGTTTGATAACGCCCGCGTTGCGTGGGACGCGGATTGCCTGGAAAACCGGAAACGAGGCCAACTGATGCCGGGCAGCGAATACACGCTTGGTCGGGCGGTGCCAAGAAGGCGGCTGCGGATGGAAGGCGGATTGCTGCCGAAAGCGGCGCGGGTGGTGGAACGGGGCGGCCCGCCCTTGTTTTGCCCGTCTATGATTTGCCCGCCTATGATTTGCCCGCAGGCGCGGGGTCGGCGCCGGAAACCGCGTCCGCCTACTTCACGCCGGGGTTGCGCTGTGGTCTAACGGTGCAGACGCAGAACAGGACCCGTGATGCCCGAACGCAGCGAAAGCGACAGTCGCAAGCTCCTGCGCCGTTTGCGCGACACGTTGGCCACGCCCGGCAGGGGGCAGGACCGGCTGGATGCCATCACTCATCTGATCGCCGACAGCATGGGGACCGAGGTCTGTTCGATCTATCTGTTCCGCGACCCCGAGACGCTGGAGTTGTGCGCGACCGAAGGGTTGAACAAGGATGCCGTCCACAAGACGCGGATGAAGCTGGGCGAGGGCTTGGTGGGCCGCGTGGCGCGCAGCGGGTTGCCGGTGAACGCGGCGGATGCGCCTTCGGAGAAGGGGTTTCGCTACATGCCGGAGACGGGGGAGGAGTTGTTCTCGTCCTTCCTTGGGGTGCCGATCCAGCGGGTCGGCGAGCGGCTGGGCGTGCTGGTGGTGCAATCGAAGACCGCGCGCCAGTTTTCCGACGACGACATCTACGCGCTGGACGTGGTGGCGATGGTCCTGGCCGAGATGACCGAGCTGGGCGCCTTTGTCGGGGACGATGGCGGCATGCGGGCGCTGCACAAGCAGCCGGTGATGCTGCGCGGCAGTTCGGGGCAGGAGGGTGCGGCGGAGGGCCATGTCTGGCTGCACGAGCCGCGCGTGGTGATCACCAACCCGGTGGCCGATGATCCCCTGACCGAGATCGACCGCATCCGCGAAGCCGTGGGGCAGCTCAGGGTGTCGGTGGATGATCTGCTGTCGGCGGAAAGCCTGGACAAGGAGCAGAAGGCGGTGCTGGAGGCCTACCGGATGTTCGCCCATTCGCGCGGCTGGCTGCGGCGGATGGAGGAGGACATCCAGCGCGGCCTGTCGGCCGAAGCGGCGGTCGAGCGCGAGCAGAACGCGGCGCGCAACCGGCTGGAGCAGGTGCCCGATGCCTATCTGCGCGAACGGTTGCAGGATCTGGACGACCTGTCGAACCGGCTGCTGCGCATCCTGACCGGACAGGGCCGCGATACCGGCGCGGAGATGCCGGAGAACCCGGTGCTGGTGGCGCGCAACATCGGGCCGGCGGAACTGCTGGAATACGGGCGCAAGCTGAAGGGCGTGGTGCTGGACGAAGGCTCGGTCGGCAGTCACGCGGCCATCGTGGCGCGGGCGCTGGCGATCCCTTTGGTGATCAACGCGGGCCGCGCCGTGAACGAGGCGCTGAACGGCGACCACATCCTGGTCGACGGCGATCAGGGGATCGTGCATCTGCGGCCCGAGGAAACCGTGGCGCGGGCGTTCCGCGACAAGATCGCGATGCTGGCCGAGGCGCAGAAGCGCTATGCCAGCCTGCGCGGCCTGCCCGCGACGGCGGCCTGCGGAGCAACGGTGGCGCTGCACATGAACGCAGGCCTGATGGCCGATCTGCCGAGCCTTGAGGGGTCGGGTGCCGAGGGCGTCGGCCTGTTTCGCACCGAATTGCAGTTTCTGGTGCGGTCAAAGATGCCGCAGCGGGCGGAACTGGCGCGGCTTTATGCGCGGGTGATGGACGCGGCCAAGGGCAGGCGGGTGGCGTTTCGCACACTGGACATCGGGTCGGACAAGGTGCTGCCCTACATGAAACCGCCCGAAGAGCCGAACCCGGCGATGGGGTGGCGCGCGATCCGGGTCGGCCTGGACAAGCCCGGTGTCTTGCGGATGCAGTTGCAGGCGCTGATCCGCGCGGCGGCGGGGCGGCCGTTGACGGTGATGTTCCCGCTGATCACCGAACTGGGCGAGTTCCGCGAGGCGCGGGCGCATGTGCTGCGCGAGTTGCACCGCGAGAAGTCGCTGGGCCATGCGGTCCCCGAGAAGGTCGAGATCGGCGCGATGATGGAGACGCCAAGCCTGGCCTATGCGCCGCAGGCGTTTTTCGAGCTGACCGATTTCATCTCGATCGGGGGCAACGACCTGAAGCAGTTCTTCTTTGCCGCCGACCGCGAGAACGAGCTGGTGCGGCGGCGCTATGACACGCTGAACCTGTCGTTCCTGACGTTCTTGCAGACGATCGTGGCGCGCTGTCAGGCGTCCGGCACGCCGTTGTCGTTTTGCGGCGAGGATGCCGGGCGGCCGATCGAGGCGCTGGCTCTGGCCGCGATCGGGTTTCGCAGCCTGTCGATGCGGCCAGCCTCGGTTGGCCCGGTGAAGGCGCTGATCCGGCAGGTCAGCCTGGTCGAGGCCAGGGCGGTGATCGACGCCGCGCGCGAGGCCGGGGCGGAAAGCGCGCGGCCTGCGCTGATGGACTGGCTGGCCTCGCAGCAGGGCTAGGCTGATCTAGCGGTGGTAGAAGGAAAACTTCTGGCTGGCGCGGTAATGCGACGCCTCGGGGTCGGTCATCGGCGGGTTCGGATACCAGGGCAGGTGTTCTGCGGTCATCCGGCCACCGACGCGCAGCGAGCGGAAGAAGTTGTCGACCCTGAGCTTGTCATAGAGCGCAAAGGTAGTGTCGATGGGCGCCTTGTAGACCGGGTCGCCCCCGGGGGTGAAGCCGAGGCGGCGGATCCAGAACTGTTGTTCCCATTCCCAGATGTGGTGGTGCTGCGCCTCGATCTCGATCTTGTCCTGTCGCAGGGCATCGCGGTTTGCGATGTTCAGCGCAAAGCCGGCCTTGGCATAGCTGCTGGGCAGGATCACGGAGGCCAACGTTGCAAGGAAATCTTCGGGCAAGGCGGGGTTGAATTCAAGGTCCGGATCAGTGAGGCAGAACCAGCGCGGCAGGGACTGAAGCCGTTCCGGCGTGAAGATCGAGTGCCGGGGGCCGAGGTTTTCGGACAGCCGTTCGACCGTGGCACCCGACTGTTCGGCGCTGTCGAGAAAGGCGTGCATGTCGGCGCTGTCGGAGGCGTTGTCGACGAAGGTGATGTCGGCAAACCCCAGCGCGCGAAGCTGGCGCAGCATGTTGGCGGCGTAGCTTGGGTTGTTGAAGCAGGGGATCAGAACCGGGGTGGTGGCGGGCGTCGGAAGCGGGCCTGACGCGGCCATCGCCGGCGGGGTGGGGCGAAGGGCGTCAAGCCGCGCGCCGACATGGCGCTGCGTTTCGCCTTGGCTGGCGCTGGCGCGGACGCAGATTACGTTGAACTGCGCGTCGCCGTATTCGCGGTCGCGCAAGACGGGGGTAAAACCCACTTTGCCCAACAGATCAAGCAGATCGGCGGCGCGGACCTGATCCTTCCAGAAGCCGAAGCCTTCAACCTCGATGATCATCAGATCGGTTCGTGCCAGCGTTTCGGTGGCCCCCGCCAGCACGAGCGAAGCCGCGCCTTCGACATCGATCCAGAGCGCGACGCGGCCTGCGGGTGCGTGGGCGGCCAGATGGTCATCGAGGCGGACCGAGGCCACCTCGACGTGGTCGTAGCGGGCATCCTCGTCGCGTTGCAGGAGCGAGGCCTTGCCGGTATCGGCCCGTTCCACCAGCCGCCGTGGTGCCAGCCGGTCGCCTTGCAGAGCGCGCGACAGGACGCGCGGCACATGCAGCGTCACGGTTCCGGGGCGGTCGGACACGGCGGCGTTGGTCCAGCGCACGCCGGCGGCGGTGTTGATCGCGGCGTGGCGAGCATGGGTTACGGGATTCGCTTCGAAGCCGAAAACCACGAGGTCCGGCAGGGTGGCGAGGGCGCGGCGCCCGGCCTCGCCCTTGTTGGCGCCGATGTCGCAAAAGACCGCCGGACGCAGGTCGGCGAGCAGCCCGAAGAAGATGTCCAGCGCCTGCGCGTGGCCCGGTGCGCCCGGCGCGGTGCCGGGGATCACGCCGACGCGGCTTTGCGCCTCGGGGTCGAGGCAATCGGCGATCGAGGGCGAAGGCGGCGGATCGGCGGGGCCGTTCGGCATCGGGCGGGGTATCCTCAATCTGCTGCGGTGGCGAAGGCTAGCCGCGGCGCGAGCCTGCCTCAAGCGTTTCGTGGCGGCGGCAGGTGCGTCGCGGCGTCAGAGTGCGCGCCAGCCGATGTCGGACCGTGAGAACCCTTCGGGCCAGTCGAGCAGGTCGATCATGGAATAGGCGCGGTGGTGCGCCTCCTCCAGCGTCGCGCCGCGTGCGGTGATGGCAAGCACCCGCCCGCCGTTGGCGGTGACGAGGCCACCCTTCAGCGCGGTGCCGGCGTGGAAGACCATGTGGCGGCTGTCTTCGGGCATCCGGTCGAGGCCGTTGATCACGCTGCCTTTGGCGTAAGCGCCGGGGTAGCCGCGGGCCGCCATCACCACGGTCAGGGCGTGGTCGGCGGCCCAGTTGACGCGCGCATCGGCGAGGCGGCCCTCGGCGGTGGCGAGCATCAGGTCGAGGGCTTGCGCGCCGAGCCGCATCATCAGGACCTGGGTTTCCGGATCGCCGAAGCGGGCGTTGTATTCCACAAGCCGGGCGCGGCCGTCCTTGATCATCAGCCCAGCGTAGAGGACGCCGCTGTAGGGCGTGCCGCGGCGGGCCATTTCGCGGATCGTGGGCAGCACGATTTCGGCCATCGCCTGCGCTTCGATCTCGGGCGTCAGGACCGGGGCGGGGGAGTAGGCGCCCATGCCGCCGGTGTTGGGGCCGGTGTCGCCGTCACCCACCCGCTTGTGGTCTTGCGCGGTGCCGACGGGGAGGGCGTTGGTGCCATCGGTGAGGATGAAGAGGCTGGCCTCTTCGCCGTCCATGAACGCTTCGATCACCACTTCGGCGCCCGCAGCACCGAAGGCTCCGCCAAGGATGTCGTCGATCGCGGCGAGGGCTTCTGTTTCTGTCATGGCGACAATCACGCCTTTTCCGGCGGCCAAACCATCGGCTTTGACAACAATCGGCGCGCCCATGCGGCGGATGTAGTCTTTGGCGGGGGCGGCTTCGGAAAACCGTGCCCAGGCGGCGGTCGGGGCGGCGCAGGCGTCGCAGATTTCCTTGGTGAAGCGTTTGGATGCCTCCAGCCGCGCGGCGGCGGCGGAGGGCCCGAAGGTCAGGAGGCCAGCGGCGCGGGTCGCATCTGCCACCCCGGCGGCAAGCGGGGCTTCGGGGCCGATGATGACGAAGTCGATGGCGTTTTCTTCGCAGAAGGTGACGACGGTGCTGCCATCGAGGATGTCGATGTCGGCACATTCGGCAAGCTGCGCGATGCCGGCGTTGCCGGGGGCGACGATCAGCCGGTCGGTCTTGGGGTTCTGCTTCACGGCCCAGGCAAGGGCGTGTTCGCGGCCACCGGACCCGAGGATGAGGATGTTCATGGCTGTCTCCGGCTTGGCCTTTGGATCCAGGCGTCATAAGGTTTGCCCATCCGGGAGGCAAGCTGCATGGACCTGATCGACGACACGCCCGCGCCGCAGGGCAACCAGCCGGAATACACCGTGTCGGAACTGTCCGGTGCGGTGAAGCGGGTGATCGAGGGCGAGTTCGGGCTGGTGCGCGTGCGCGGCGAGGTGGGGCGGGTGTCGCGCCCGGCCTCGGGGCATCTGTATTTTGACCTGAAGGATGACCGCAGCGTCATTGCGGCGATCAGCTGGAAGGGCCAGGTCGCGAAGATGCAGGTGCGGCCCGAGGAGGGGATGGAAGTCATCGCCACCGGGCGGATGACCACGTTTCCGGGCCAGTCGAAGTATCAGCTGATCGTCGATGACGTGGCGCCTGCGGGGGCCGGGGCGCTGATGGCGATGCTGGAAAAGCGGCGGGCGGCGCTGGCGGCGGAGGGGTTGTTCGATCAGGCGCGCAAGCGGCGACTGCCGTTCCTGCCGGGGGTGATCGGGGTGGTGACGTCCCCCAGTGGCGCCGTGATCCGGGATATCCTGCACCGCCTGCGCGACCGGTTTCCGCGCCATGTGCTGATCTGGCCGGTGGCGGTGCAGGGGCAGGCCTGTGCGGCCGAGGTGGCGGCGGCGATCCGGGGGTTCAACGCAATTCAGCCCGGCGGGCCGATCCCGCGCCCGGATGTGATCATCGTGGCGCGGGGTGGCGGGTCGCTGGAGGACCTGTGGGGGTTCAACGAGGAGATCGTGGTTCGGGCGGCGGCGGGGTCGGAGATTCCGCTGATTTCCGCCGTGGGGCATGAAACGGATACGACGCTGATCGACTATGCGTCGGACCTGCGCGCGCCGACACCGACGGCGGCGGCAGAGCTGGCGGTGCCGGTGCGGCTGGAATTGCTGGCGGGGCTGGATGCGACGGGCGCGCGGCTGGTGCGCGGCGTGGTGCAGGGGGTGGGGTTGCGCGGGCAGCGGCTGCGCGATCTGGGGCGGGCGTTGCCCCGGCTGGACAGCCTGTTGTCGGCGCCAAGGCAGCGGCTGGACGGGGCGGGCGCGCGGATCGGGGCGGCGCTGGGGCTGGCGGTGGCACAGAAGCACCGGCAGTTCGACCGGGTGGCGGGGCCGATGCGGCCGGAGTTGCTGCTGGGGTTGGCGGCGCGGCGGCGTGACGGGATGCGGCTTTGGGAACAGCGGCTGGAGGCGGCGCTGGCGCGGCGGCTGGAGCGTGCGCGCGACCGGGCCGACAATCAGGCGGGGCGGCTGGTGCCGGCGCTGGAGCGGATGATCGCTGCGGCGGACCGGCGGGTGCAGGACGGCAACCGCGAGTTGGCGGCCAAGGGCGCGCGGCTGGATGCGGCGGCGGGCGCGCGGTTGAAGCGGCTGACGGACCGGCTGGAGGCGCTGGACCGCACGCGCGGCACGCTTGGCTATGCCGAGACGCTGAAGCGCGGCTATGCGGTGGTGCGCGGCGATGGCCATGTGGTGACCACGCGGGCGGCGGCGGAAAAGGCGGCGAGCCTTGAGGTGGAGTTTGCCGATGGCCGGCTGGCCTTGGGCGCGCGGGCGCCGCGCAAGGCCAAGGGCGAGGAAGGCGGCGGGCAGGGCAGCCTGTTCTGACGCGCGCAGGTCCGGGTCAGGCGCCGACGTCGGGGCCGGGGCAGGCGAGCGGGCTATCGGTCTGGTTGACCTCGCTCAGTTCGGCGCCGGGGGCCATTTCGACGGACAGCGCCGTGAGGCCGGTGCCGCCCTGCCAGAAGGTCCAGCAATGCGGGGTCGGGTCGTATTCGTAGACAAAGCAGATGTTTTCGCCCTGCGGATACCAAACGCCGTAGTCGCAGGTGTTCTCGGCCACGCTCCACCGCACCTTGCGGCCGGGCAGGTATTCTTCGGTGCCAAACACCTGGCCGAATTGCGAATAGGTCAGGGTCTTGCCGGTGACGTAGGTGTCGAATTCGTCGGCTGTCATCGGCGTTTCCGCCAGCGCGGCGAGGGGGAGCCAGGCGAGGAGGCAGGCGATCAGGGTGCGCATCGGTCAGACCCCAACATCGGGACCGGCGCAGGACAGGGGATTGGTGGTGCGCTGCGATTCGAGGATTTCCCAGCCGCCGTCCGGCCCCATGTAGCGGCCCCTGATGCCACCGTTTTCGAGGAAGTAGAGCCAGCATTGCGGGGTTGGTTCGTTGTCGTAGACAAAACAGATCTGCTCGCCCCGCTGATACCAGGTGCCGTAGACGCAGGTGTCGCCTTCGAACGCCCAGCGGACGGCGCGGTCGGGCAGGTATTCCTCGGTTCCGAAAAGACCGCCGCCGTAATCGTAGGTGATGGTCGAGCCGGTGACGTTGGCATCGAACTGCGGCCCGGTGAGGGGCGTTTCGGCAAGCGCGGGGAAGGCGAGGGCGCTGAGAAGGACGGCAAGACGCATCGAAGGCTCCGGTCTGGATGCGGGCAGAGTGCCAGACCGGGGCGGTGATTGCCAGTCAAGCGCGCGTGTCAAGCGCGCGTGTCAGGCGCGCGTGTCAGGCGCGCGTGTCATGACGCGCGTGTCATGACGCGGGGTCGGCGGCTGCCAGCGGGCAAGGTGCGGGGCGATGGCGCGGCGCCAGAGCCGGGGGGCCAGCGCCATCGTTGCGGCGAGGGGCAGGGGCCAGGGCAAGGTCGGCGCGTCGTCGGGCAGGCGCAGCGCGGGGAACGGGCGGCCGGGGTGGATGTGGTGGTCGGAATGGCGCGGGGCGTTCAGGAGCATGGCGGAGGAAAACCAGTGCGGGGTGTTCCAGCTGTGCCGGGGGCCGACGGGTTCAAGCCGGCCATCGGGCAGGCGTGCGCGGGTGAGGCCGTAGTGCTGGACATAGTCGGACAGGAGGATCTGCGCCTGGGCGTGGAGGGCGAGGAGGGTCCAGGTGGCGACGCCCGAGGGGCCCGCGAGGGCGTAGGCTGCGGCAAGGCAGGCGAGGGCGCCGGTGAGGTAGAGGGCATAGGGGTGGAGGCGGCGGGGGGTGCGCGCGCGAAGGTCGGTTTCGGCCTGCCAGCCTTGGCGAAAGCCGCCCGCCCACGCGCGGCGGGCGAAGCGGTAGTAGCTTTCCCCGGCGCGGGCAGTGTTCGGATCGTCGCGGCTGGCGACGTGGCGATGATGCACGAGGCGGTGCGATGAGGCGTGCTGACCAAAGAGCAGCGAGGTGTAGAGGATGACGCCAAGGGCGACGAGGCCACGGCGCGGGCGGTGGATCAGTTCGTGCGCGGCGGGGTGGGTGACCTGGCCGAACCACAGGCCTGCGGCGAGGAAGGTTGCGATGCGTTCGGGGAGCGACAGGCCGCTGTTGCCGGCGATGGCCCATGTGGCCAGCGGCAGGGCGGCGAGGTGGGCGGCGGCGATGGTGATGAGAAGGGCGGTGGCGGCGGGAAACTCCTCGCCCTCGGCGGTGCCGGTGGTGAGGGGGATGAGCTGGTCGAGGAGGATCGTCAGGACCGCCATGTAAAGCAGCGCAAGCCAGAGCCAGGTGCTGCTGGTCGCCAGCCCGATCAGGAGGAGGGCGACGGGCGTGAGCGAGGCTGTGGCAAAGGCCATGAGGGGGAGCGGGCGCGTCATCCGGGGCAGTCTAGGCGAAGCATGGGGCAACGGGGAAGCGCGCATAAGCGCGCGGGTGTGCGGGAGGCGGGCCTTTCATCGGCGCGGCAAAGCGATTAGGTGAAGGGAAATGCCATTAGGGGGCGCGATGTCCTTTTTCACCAAACTGAAGGACCGGCTGTTCCGGTCGTCCGACAAGATCGGCGACGGGCTGGAGGCGCTGGTCGCCGAGGGCGCGGATGAGGCTGCGCTGCCCGAGGTGCCTGAGCTGCCAGCGGCGGTGACCGCGCCGGAGGCTCCTGCGGTGGTGGTTCAGCCGATCGCCCCGCCCGAGCCGGAGGCGGCACCGAAGCCGGGTATTCTTGGGCGGATGTTCGGGCGCACCGTCGACGAGCCGCGCCGGGTGCTGGACGACGCGATGCTGGAAAGCCTGGAGGAAATGCTGATCCAGGCCGACATGGGCGTGGATACGGCGGTGCGGGTGACGGCCAACATCGCCGAGGGGCGGTTCGGGCGGAAGATTTCTACCCCCGAGCTGCGGGCGGCGCTGGCGACCGAGGTGGCGCGGATCATGGCACCGGTGGCGCGGCCGATGCCGATCTATCCGAAAAAGCCGCAGGTCGTGCTGGTGGTGGGCGTCAACGGATCGGGCAAGACCACGACGATCGGCAAGCTGGCCAGCCAGTTCAAGGCGGCGGGCAAGACGGTGGTGATTGCCGCGGGTGACACCTTCCGCGCGGCGGCGGTGGAACAGTTGCAGATCTGGGGCCAGCGCGCGGGCGTGCCGGTGATGACGGCACCCGAGGGCAGCGACCCGGCGAGCCTTGCCTTTGACGCGATGACACGGGCCGAGGCGGAGGGCGCGGACCTTCTGTTGATCGACACGGCGGGGCGCTTGCAGAACCGGCAGGACCTGATGGAGGAACTGGCCAAGATCGTGCGCGTCATCCGCAAGAAAGACCCGACCGCGCCGCACAATACGCTGCTGGTGCTGGATGCGACGACAGGGCAGAACGCGCTGCTGCAGGTGGAGATCTTTCGCAAGATTGCGGATGTGTCGGGGCTGGTGATGACCAAGCTCGATGGCACGGCCAAGGGCGGGGTTCTGGTGGCGCTGGCCGACAGGTTCGGGCTGCCGATCCATGCGATTGGCGTCGGCGAGCAGATCGACGATCTGTCACCGTTTGACCCCGACGAGTTCGCGCGCGCGCTTGTGGGCATGGACGCATAAGCGATGCGGGCCGCATGACCGAGACGCTGCAGGCGCTGGAAGGCACGACGGCGGGCGAGCATGTGGCGCTGCTGCTGGCGCTGGTGTCGGCGATTGCGCACGCCTGTTTCGGGGCCTTGCAGAAGGGGCGGCACGACCCTTGGGTGACGCGGGGTGCGATTGACGTCTGGATCGCGGTTCTGGCGGCACCGGTGGCGCTGTTCGTGGTGCCGTGGCCGGTGGGGTTTGAATGGCTGGTGCTGCTGGGCGCGCTGGGCATCCATTTCTGCTACAAGCTGACAATGGCGCTGGCCTATGAGCGGGCAGCTTACACCGTCGTCTACCCGGTGGTGCGCGGGTCCGGCCCGCTGATCACGCTGGCCTTTGCGGCGGTGTTTCTGGGCGAGCATTACGGGCCGTGGCAATGGCTGGGCGTGGCGATCCTGTCGGCGGCGATCCTTGGGCTGGCGGGGGTCAACCTGCGCGACGCGCCAGTTGATCCACGGGCGCTGAAGGCGGGCTTGGGGTGGGCGTTCGCGGGCGGGATGCTGGTGGCGGTCTACACCACCTATGACGCCTGGGGCATAAGGTTGACGCCGGACCCGTTCACGTTTCTGGCATGGTTCTTCCTGATCACGGCGCTGGACTTTCCGGTGCTGATGGGGGTGAAGCTCTTGCGCGGCACCGCGTCGGTGGCGGGCGAGGTGCGGGGGCTGATGCTGCGCGGGTTCATCGGCGCGCTGGTCGCCTTTGTCAGCTTCGGCGGGGTGATGCTGGGCACCCGGATCGGCAAGGTGGGCGAGGTTGCGGCGCTGCGCGAAACCTCTACGGTGTTTGCGGCGCTGATCGGCTGGGCAGTGCTGGGCGAGAAGGTGGGGCGGGTGCGCGCGTCCCTGATGATGGGCGTCGCGCTGGGCGCGGTGATGGTACAGGCAGGATGACGATGGCAGACAAGACGATCAACCCGGTGCTGAAGCAGGTTCTGGAACTGGGCCCGACGCTGGTGTTCTTTGCGATCTACATGTGGATCAAGGATGACAAGTTTCAGATCGGCGGCACCGAGTATTCGGGGTTCATCGTGGCGGCACTGGTGCTGGTGCCGATCCTTCTTGTCTCAATTGCGGCGCTGTGGCGGCTGACCGGGCAACTGAGCCGGATGCAGATTTTCGTCGGTGTGATGGTGATCTTCTTCGGCGGGCTGACGGCGTGGTTCAACGACGAGAGCTTTTTCAAGATGAAGACAAGCATCGTCTACGGCACCTTCGCCACGATCCTGACGGTGGGCCTGTTGCAGGGGCGCAGCTATCTGCAATGGGTGATGGCCGAGGCTTTGCCAATGATGCCAGAGGGTTGGATGATCCTGACGCGCAGGCTGACGATGATGTTCGCGGCCCTTGCAGTGGCCAACGAGGTGATCTGGCGCACGCAATCGACCGAGCTTTGGGTCAAGCTGGAGACGTTCGGCATGCCGGTGGCGCTGTTTTTGTTCCTGATGCTGCAGATCACCATGCTGAACCGCTACATGATCGAGGCGCCCGACGAAAAGTGACGGAAGCGGCGCGAAATGCCTTTCAAGGGTCCGGGTTCTGCCCAAGGTCTGCCTTAAGTCGCCGCTAGAACGGGGCCAAGCGATTAGAGGTTTGCCATGTTCCGTATGCCTTTTGACATGATCCGTTTGTTCCTGAGCCTGTTTCAAGACCTGCCCGCCTTGCCGCGCACGATCTACATTCCCGGCGCGGTCCTGCTGGCCTCATATCCGATCCTTGCGGTGGCCCTTGGCGCGGATGCACAGGGGCAGGCCTTTGCGACGGCCTTCCTTCTGGCGCTGGCGGTGCGGATCGGGCTGGGGTTCGAGGGCATGGTGCGGCGGATGCTGATGAAGTTCAGCGCCGGCCAGACGGTGCTTCTGGCGCTGGCAATGTCGGTGCTGCCGTTGGCGGTGGTGGCGATGGCGAGCGATCCGATCTGGTGCCAGCGCATCCAGAGCGCGTTCTACGTGGTGATCGGCGGCGTGTTCCTGCTGGACGTGCTGCGTGGCCGCAACGACACCGCGGCGACCCTGTGGCCGGACCGCGAGATGCAGGCTTACCTGCCCAACCTGACCCGGATGATGGTGATCTACAACTTCAGTTTCCTTGTGCTGAACGAGACGCTGATCAGCACGCTGGACGCCTCGCACTGGCTGCTGTTCTGGGCGGTGTTGCCGGTGATCGGCCATATGGTGCTGCGCGCGCTGGTGCTGACGGTGATCAATTTGGACGACGAGGCGCATCCGGTCTGACCGGAACGCTGTTAACGAGTGACGAGGGCCGCGTTCCGACGCGGCCTTCCTGGTTTCGGGCAGGCTTGACCCCGCCGGGTGCGGGGCGTAGACAACCCCTCGTGGCGCTTTGTTACCGGATTGCGGGCCACGTTAAACAAACCGCTAAAGAGGTGAAGGGCGTTGGCCCCGGCACCTTTCGGTTGTCCGGGGTTTTTTCTTGGCCGGAGGCCATGCTGGGGAATAGGCGCTATGACGAAAGACTGGAAAACCCGCACGAAACTGGTTCATGAAGGCACCCGCCGCAGCCAGTATGGCGAGATGGCCGAGGCGATCTTTCTGACGCAGGGTTTCGTCTACCCCGATGCCGAAAGTGCCGAGGCGCGGTTCATCAAGGCCGGCGAGGACGAGTTCATCTATGCCCGCTACGGCAACCCGACGACGCGGATGTTCGAGGAGCGGATCGCTGCCCTGGAAGGCACCGAGGATGCGTTTGCGACAGCCAGCGGGATGGCGGCGGTGTCGGGGGCGCTGACCTCGATGCTGCGGGCGGGGGACCATGTGGTATCCTCACGCGCGCTGTTCGGAAGCTGCCTTTACATTCTGGAGGAGGTGCTGACGCGCTATGGCGTGAAGGTGACCTTCGTCGACGGTGCCGACCTTGACCAATGGCGCGCGGCGGTGGTGCCGGGAACGAAGGCGGTGTTCTTCGAATCCATGTCGAACCCCACGCTGGAGTTGATTGATATCACAGCGGTTTCCGAGATTGCCCATGCGGCGGGTGCGCTGGTGATCTGCGACAACGTCTTTGCCACGCCCGTGTTCAGCCGCGCGGTGGAGCAGGGCGCGGATGTGATCGTCTATTCCACCACCAAGCACATCGACGGGCAGGGCCGCGCCTTGGGCGGCGTGGTTTGCGCCAGCCGCGAGTTCATCCGCAAGACGCTGGAGCCCTACATGAAGCACACCGGCGGGTCGATGAGCCCGTTCACGGCGTGGATGCATCTGAACGGCATGGCGACGCTGGACCTGCGCTGCCGGGCGATGGCGGACGCGGCGAAGGAGATCGCGTCGGCGCTTGAGGGGCACGAGAAATTGTCCCGCGTGATCTATCCCGGCCTGCCGAGCCACCGGCAGCACGCGCTGGCGATGGCGCAGATGGGGTCGGGCGGGACGCTCTTGGCATTTGACCTGAAGGGCGGCAAGGCGGCGGCGTTCCGGTTCATGAACGCGCTGGAGATCGTGAAGATCTCCAACAACCTTGGTGACGCGAAGTCGATCGCGACCCACCCGGCGACGACGACCCACCAACGGCTGCCGCAGGACCAGAAGGACGCGCTGGGCATCACACCGGGGCTGATCCGGCTGTCGGTGGGGCTGGAGGACGCGGGCGACCTGACGGCAGATCTGATGCAGGCGCTTTCGGTGGCGTGAAGGTCGCGGCCGGACCTTGCGTCGCACCATTATGTGATTAGATCAGACGCGCCTGCCCCCGGACCAGGGTGATCCGGGGGCAGGCGTCGCCCGTATACTCTCCGGAAATTGAAGGCAGGCGCTGCGCTGCCGGAACCGAAAGGACCACCCGATGAACATCCACACTCCCGACGCCCTGCGCAAACCTTCGCGCGACGAGGCGGAGGCGGCGCTGAACCTGTTGCGGCTATGGGCGGGACATTCGTCGGATGCCGAGATCGCGACGCTGGACCCAAGCGTGGGCCACCTGCTGCCCGGTGCGGGCTATCCGGTGCTGTCGCGCAACTATCCTTCGGATTTCGCGGTGACCGAGGCCTACAAGGCCAGCCTGCCGGATTTGCAGAACGGCCCGGCAAGCCTGATCGTGGGCGAGAAGGCGGTGATCCAGCATGTCGGGATTTCCAATTTTCGCCTGCCGATCCGATACCAGACGCGCGACAACGGGCCGCTGACGCTGGAAACCAGCGTGACCGGCACGGTGAGCCTCGAGGCCGAGAAGAAGGGCATCAACATGAGCCGCATCATGCGGTCGTTCTATGCCCATGCCGACAAGGAGTTTTCCTTTGGCGTGATCGAGGCGGCGCTGGACGACTACAAGCGCGATCTGGGGTCGTTCGACGCGCGTATCCAGATGCGGCTGTCGTTCCCGATGCAGGTGTCGAGCCTGCGGTCGGGGCTGAAGGGTTGGCAGTATTACGACATCGCGCTGGAACTGGTGGAGCGGGCCGGGGTCAGGAAGAAGATCCTGCATCTGGATTACGTCTATTCCTCGACCTGCCCGTGCAGCCTGGAACTGTCTGAACATGCGCGGATGACGCGGGGGCAGTTGGCCACGCCGCACAGCCAGCGGTCGGTGGCGCGGATTTCGGTCGAACTGGTCGGGGACCGGCTGTGGTTCGAGGACCTGGTCGAACTGGCGCGCGACGGGGTGCCGACGGAAACCCAGGTGATGGTCAAGCGCGAGGACGAGCAGGCGTTTGCGGAACTGAACGCGGCCAACCCGATCTTCGTGGAAGATGCGGCGCGCAGCTTCTGTCAGGCGCTGAAGGGCGATCCTCGGTTCGGTGATTTCCGGGTGGTGGCAAGCCATCAGGAAAGCCTGCACAGCCATGATGCGGTCAGCCTGTTGACCGAAGGCCCGACCTTTGCGGCCGAAAGTCTGGACCCGCGGCTGTTCCAGAGCCTGATCCACGCCGGCTGATGGACGGCATGGCAATTGACGGCATGGCAATTGACGGGCCGGACGCGCCCGCGTAGCCATGCCGCACCATGATTGATATCCGCCCCGTCGCCTATGTCATTGGACGCATTCTGGTTGTCCTGGCCATTCTCATGGTTGCGCCGGCGATCATCGACTGGCGGGCCGGCGATCCGAACGGGATTGCCTTTGCGCAATGCGCGATGATCACCGGGGTGGTCGGGGGGGCCTTGTCGCTGGCGACGGTGAACGGGCTGGGACCGGCGCTGGACGTGCGGCAGGCCTATCTGCTGACCGCGGCGATCTGGATCGTGGTGCCGGGCTTTGGCGCGCTGCCGCTGTATTTCGGCGCGCCGGGGTTGAGCTATCCCGATGCGTTCTTTGAAAGCGTGTCGGGATTCACCACCACGGGTGCGACGGTGATCTTCGGGCTGGAGAGCCTGCCGGTGGGCATGAACCTGTGGCGCGGGATGATCCAGTTCTTTGGCGGTCTGGGGATCGCCTTCATCGCGATGATCTTTCTGCCGCTGATGCGGATCGGGGGGATGCAGTTTTTCCGCACCGAAGGCTTCGACACCTTCGGCAAGGCGTTGCCGCGGGCGACGGATATCGCGCGGCAGTTGCTGTTCATCTACGTCGCGCTGAACGCCATCTGCATCGTGGTGTATCTGCTGATCGGGATGACGCCGCTGGATGCGGTGGTCAACGGGTTTGCGACCATCGCGACGGGCGGGTTTTCGCCGGCTGACGTATCGTTCAACAAGTATCAGGGCGCGGGCGAGTATTTCGGGGCGCTGTTCATGGTGCTCGGCAGTCTGCCCTACATCCGGTATGTGCAACTGGTGAACGCGTCGTCGGGGCCGTTGTGGCGTGACAGCCAGGTGCGGACCTATCTTCGTTGGCTGATGTCGGCGGTTTTGATCGTCACGGTCTGGCGGGTGTCGACATCGGACATGGGATGGGAAGCCGCGTTCCGCGAAAGCCTGTTCAACCTGACCTCGATCATGTCGTCGACCGGGTTCTTTTCCGGCAGTTTCCCGACCTGGGGCGGGTTCATGCTTGTGGTGGCCTTTGTGGTCGGTGTGGTCGGCGCCTGTTCGGGATCATCGGCCGCGGGGTTGAGCGTGTTCCGGGTGCAGGTCGCGATGGCAGCATTGCGGCGCGAAGTGCGGCGCATTGCCAACCCCTCCAGCATCGACCCGGTGAAATACGAGGGCCGCACGGTGGAGAAGGACGTGCTGGATGCGGTGGTGATGTTCCTCTCGGGTTACATCCTGCTTTTGGGCATCATGAGCGTTGCGATGACGCTGGTGGGCGTCGATCCGGTGTCGGCGCTGTTCGCGGTGTGGACCGCGCTGGGCAACATCGGCTACGGCTTTGGCCCCCTGGTGGAGCGGACCGGGACGTTCATAGATTTCCCCAATGCCGCGATCCTGATCATGACGCTGTGCATGATCCTTGGCCGGTTGGGCCTCTTGGCAATTCTGGTGCTGGTGCTGCCGGCGTTCTGGCGGCGTTAGTCCCAGCAGGACACGAGGACGGTCATGCCGGTGGCGGCGCGGCTGAGGTCTTCGGGGGCCATCGCACCTGCCTGCGCCGACTGGGTGGGCAGGATGCCGGCCGCGCCAAGCGTGGTGGCGATTTGCGCGGCGGAGGCGGCATAGGCCACCTCGGGCGGCAGTTGGCGGGCGCCGAGTGCGGCACGCGGCAGAAGCATCCCGAGCACCGCGCCGGTGCTGTCGAGGACCGGGCCGCCGGTGTCACCCGGAAGCGCGTCGATCGCGAGGCGCTTGACCCCGGTTTCGCCGTTCAGGCCGGACAGGTCTTCGAGCGTGCCATAGCTGAGCACGGCAGAGGGCAGGCGGTCTTCGTAGGAATAGCCGGCCAGTGCCACCTCGGCGCCGATGCGGTCGGGGGCAAGCTGGAAGGCGGCGACGCTGCGCGGGGCCAGCGGGGTCGTCGGACGGATCACCGCGAGACCGGTGGCCGCGTCGGCAAGGGTGACGGTCGCGTCCTCGGTGCGGTCGATGGTGATGCGGCCACAGCCGGTGACCGCCTCGGCGGTGGTCAGCACGGTGCCGGTCGCGTCGATGAAAAAGCCCGAGCGGCTGAATTTCGGCTTGCGCACCTCGAGCCCCGAGAGCAGGCCCGACTTCGCCTCGGCCGACATCGCGACCATGCCCGGGTCGAGCGCGCGGTCGGAGGAGGATTTGAAGCTGGCCTCGATGGCCTGAAGGATGCGGGCGTCGCGCTGGTCGTTGCCGGGGGTGGAGACAACCATCCAGCCCTTGATAAGCCCGCCGGCAAGTTCGGCATGGGCGGTGGTGTCGGTGGTGGCCGAAGTGCCACGGATGCGGAACGACGCCTCGTTGCGCGTGCGTTCGCCGGCCAGCGGCACGTCCTTCAGCGATTGCAGGATGTCGTAAAGGCCGTAGAGCGCCGATTGGTCGCCGGGCTGCGAGATCAGCAGGATGCGCAGATCGGACCCGGCCTTGGCGCGGAAATGCACGAAGGGCGGTTCGTAATGGTCGAATTCCACCAGACCGAGCGGCAGGGTGACCTCGATGCCGCTGTCGACCTCGTTGACCGTGGCAAAGCCGTAGCTGGCGGTCTCGTCCCGGTAGGCGTTCAGCAGGGCGACGCGCTGGCGGGCGGTCAGCACACCGGTCGGTTCGATGGCGTTGGCCTCTTGCCAGGCGGCCATCGAATTGCGGGTGCCGGGGCCGTAAGCGCCGTCGATGCCGCCTTGGTAAAAGCCGAACCATTGCAGGGCGGCCTGCAATTCCTTGCGCTCGTCCTCGGTCAGCGTGGCTTCGGAGGCGCGGGCCTCGGCGCGGGTCTCATCGGGCAGGGCGGGCGCGGCTTCGGGGATGGTGGCGAGCCCGGGGTCTGGCACGGCTGGCGGTTCCACCGGGGCCGCGCCGGCAACCGGCCAGAACCGGTCGCCTAAGTCGCGTTCAAAGGCGATGAAGCTGTCGGAGGGGATCAGGTTCTCGCGCAGCAGATTGGCCAGCCGCGCCGAGCCTTCGCCGGCACCGTAAGGCCCGAGCACGATGGCATACCAGCCCGACCTGAGCCGGAACCCGGCGGTTTCGGGAAAGATCGCGGCATAGGCGCTGGTGCGGGCCTCGGCGTCGACAAGGGTGGGCTGGGCTTCGATCTGAATCCAGACCTGCGGTTCGTCCTGCGCATTTGCGGTCAGCGACAAGACGCTGGCGAACAGAAGAACAATGGCAAAAACGGCTTTCGACATGCGCGGCGCGGTCCTGAGGGTGATTTTGTCGGGCGCACCATGCGTGAAGGCCGGGGCCGGGGCAAGGCCTATCCCGGCACGGGTGTCACGGCAATTGACCCTTCCGGCCCCAATGGATAGGGAGGGCGCGAGTTGCCCCGCCACGGGTATGACACCACGTTTGCCACCGGCTTTGCCAAGGGTTCGCCATGTCCGATACACCCGCCACGCCCCGCAGTTTTCAGGAAATCATCCTGCGGCTTCAGGCCTATTGGGCGGCGCAGGGCTGTGCGGTGTTGCAGCCCTATGACATGGAGGTTGGCGCGGGCACGTTTCATCCTGCCACCACGCTCAGGTCGCTGGGAACCAGGCCCTGGGCGGCGGCCTATGTGCAGCCCTCGCGCCGCCCGACGGATGGGCGGTATGGCGAAAACCCGAACCGGTTGCAGCACTACTACCAGTATCAGGTGATCATCAAACCAAGCCCGCCGGACATGCAGGCGCTGTATCTGGGGTCGTTGCAGGCGATCGGCATCGACATGGGCCTGCATGACATCCGTTTTGTCGAGGATGACTGGGAAAGCCCGACGCTGGGTGCCTGGGGGCTGGGCTGGGAGGTCTGGTGCGACGGGATGGAGGTGAGCCAGTTCACCTATTTCCAGCAGGTCGGCGGGCATGACTGCAAGCCGGTCAGTGGCGAGTTGACCTATGGGCTGGAGCGGCTGGCGATGTATGTGATGGGCGTCGATCATGTGATGGAGATGGCCTTCAACGATCCGCAAAGCCCGATTCCGCTGAGCTATGGCGACATCTTCCGCCAGACCGAGGAAGAATACAGCCGCCACAACTTTGATCAGGCCGATACCGATATGCTGTTCCAGCACTTCAAGGACGCCGAGGCGGAGTGCGGGCGGATTCTGGGCGCGGCCCAGCCCGACAAGGCGGGGCGCACCATCGTGATGGCGCATCCGGCCTATGACCAGTGCATCAAGGCCAGCCACATCTTCAACCTGCTTGACGCGCGGGGCGTGATTTCGGTGACCGAGCGGCAGGCCTATATCGGGCGGGTCAGGGCGCTGGCGAAGCAATGCGCCGATGCCTTCCGCGCAACATCAGCGGGGGCGGACCTGTGAATGTCGGCAAGATCACAGTGGGGTTCATCGTGATCGCATCGCTGCTGGGCGGGGCGTTCCTGTATTACACCCAGGTTTATGCGTATTATCAGCCGGTTGCGTTCCAGCCGGGGGCCGAGATCATGCTGACGCCGGTGGCGGGCGAGTTGCCCGAGCCGATTTTGGCGGAAGATGTGACCGGGATCGACGGCGAAAGCTCTCCGATCCGGTTCCGGGCGTGTTTCAAGACGCCGATGACGCTGGCGATGCTGTCGGAGACCTACCGGATCTATGATGGGGCGGAGCCCCTGAACGCGCCGGGGTGGTTTGATTGCTTTGATGCCGCAGCCATCGGCGCGGCGCTGGAAAAGGGCGAGGCGGTGGCGTTCCTGTCGCAGGCCAACATCCATCCCGGCGTTGACCGGGTGGTGGCGGTGTTTCCCGATGGCCGCGCCTATGCCTGGCACCAGTTGAACGACAGCCTTGAGGATTGAGCGATGCCTGACCTTCTGATCGAGCTGTTTTCCGAGGAGATCCCGGCGCGGATGCAGGCCCGCGCGCGGGAAGATTTGAAGAAACTGGTGACGGACGGGCTGGTCGAGGCCGGGCTGACCTATGCCAGCGCGGGGGCGTTTTCGACGCCGCGGCGGCTGGTTCTGTCGGTCGAGGGGCTGACGGCGGAATCGCGCCCCGTGCGCGAGGAGCGGAAAGGGCCGGCTGTGACCGCGCCTGCGGCGGCGGTGGAGGGGTTCCTGCGGTCGACCGGGCTGGTGCTGGAGCAGTTGGAGCGGCGGGCGGACAAGAAGGGCGAGGTCTACTTCGCCGTGGTCGAGAAGCTGGGGCGGACAGCGCCCGAGATCGTGGCCGAGGTGCTGGAGGGCGTGATCCGGAACTTCCCCTGGCCGAAGTCGATGCGCTGGGGGTCGGGGACGTTGCGCTGGGTCAGGCCGTTGCAGCGGATTTTGTGCCTGTTGTCGGACGAGGCGGGCGC
The DNA here is from genome assembly GCA_030697175.1 of Paracoccaceae bacterium. Taxonomy (GTDB): domain Bacteria; phylum Pseudomonadota; class Alphaproteobacteria; order Rhodobacterales; family Rhodobacteraceae; genus JAUYQR01. Next base: position 59,992 of record JAUYQR010000014.1, read on the forward strand.
GCATGTCGTGCCGCTGGAGGTGGACGGCATCGTGGCGGGCAACGTCACCGAAGGCCACCGCTTCATGGGCGCGGGGCCGTTCCCGGTGCATGGGTTTGACGACTATGTGGTCAAGCTGAAGCGCGCCTTCGTGGTGCTGGATTCGGCCGAACGCGAGGCCGCGATCTGGCAGGGGGCTGAGAACGCGGCGTTTGCGGCGGGTATGGAGGTTGTGCCGGACGCGGGGCTTCTGGCCGAGGTGGCGGGGCTCGTTGAATGGCCGGTGGTGCTGATCGGGCGGATTGCGCCTGCGTTTCTGGACCTGCCGCCGGAGGTGCTGCAAACCTCGATGAAGGAACACCAGAAGTTCTTTTCGGTGCGGGCGAAATCGGGGCGGATCGAAGGGTTTGTCACGGTCGCCAACATCGACGCGGCGGATGGCGGGGCGACGATCCTGCAGGGCAACCAGAAGGTGCTGTCGGCGCGGCTGTCGGATGCGAAGTTCTTTTGGGAGAACGACCTGCGGGTGGCGCGCGCGGGCATGGGCGAGTGGCTGGACGGGCTGAAGGCGGTGACGTTCCACGGCAAGCTCGGCTCTCAGGCCGAGCGGGTGGAGCGGATCGCGGCGCTGGCGCGGGAAATCGCGCCGATGGTCGGGGCCGATCCGGCGCTGGCCGAACAGGCAGCGCGGGTGGCGAAGGCGGACCTGCGGTCGGCAATGGTCGGCGAGTTCCCGGAGTTGCAGGGGCTGATGGGCATGTATTACGCCCGCGCCGCCGGGATGCCGGAGGCGGTGGCGCTGGCCGCGCGCGACCACTACTCGCCGCTTGGGCCATCGGACGCGGTGCCGACGGAGCCGGTATCGGTGGCCGTGGCGCTGGCCGACAAGATCGACACGCTGACCGGGTTCTGGGCGATTGACGAGAAGCCCACGGGGAGCAAAGACCCTTTCGCGCTGCGGCGGGCGGCGTTGGGGGTTATTCGGTTGGTGTTGGCATCACACACTCGAATAAGCCTAATTACCGGTGCATTTGTGAAAGCAGGGCGCTTGAGCATGGCGTCCTTGTTATCGACCCAAGGAATTGGCCTAGCAGACGACCTTGGTTTGGCGCAGCTAAAGCAAATGGGCATATCGGTCGACGAGGCTCGGCCAATCTTGCTGATAAAAGCGAGCATGGCAGCGGCAAACGCACTTAAGGGAAGCAGCCTAGACAAAGTACCTCCATTGGAATGGGAATTGTCCCGAGGTGCCGACCTCCTCGCCTTCCTCCACGACCGCCTCAAGGTCTTCCTCCGCGACCAAGGCATCCGGCACGATATCATCGACGCTTGCCTTGCGATGCCGGGGAATGATGACCTGACGCTGCTCGTGAAGCGGGCGGAGGCGCTGGCGGCGGTGATGAAGACCGAGGATGGGGCGAACCTGTTGCAAGGCTACAAGCGTGCCAACAACATCCTGACCCAGGCCGAGGCCAAGGACGGGGTGGAGTATTCCTACGGCGCGGATGTGAAGTTTGCCGAGGGGCCGGAGGAGAAGGCGCTGTTTGCAGCGCTTGATGCTGCGGAGGCGAAGATCGGCCCGGCGATGGCGGCGGAGGATTTTGCGGCGGCGATGGCGGCGATGGCGGCACTCAGGGGGCCGCTCGATGCGTTCTTTACCGCAGTGCAGGTGAATGCCGACAGCGCGATCATCCGGCGCAACCGGTTGAATCTTTTGAGCCGTATCCGCACCATCTGCTCGGGCGTGGCCGACCTTTCGCGCATCGAAGGCTGATTTTCCGGCATTAATCGTTCGCGTGCTGACATGTCACGCTTGATTGACAGCGTTTTGCGCGTATCCTGCGCGGCGTCGAAAGGTGCCGCAGTGCAGAAACACGACCCGATTCCCGAATTTACCCAGATCAACCCGTCGGCGGGGATCGCGACGGCTACGCATGGCTGGCGGGCGAAATGTCTGCAACGGCTGGTGCGGCTGGACCTGCCGGTGCCGAAATCGGTCGCGCTGCCGGCAACGACGGTGCGCGCGATTGCGGCGGGGCATGGGGTGGATGCGAACGGGGTGCTGGCGCATTTCGGGGATGGGCCGCTGATCTCGGTCCGCCCCTCGCCCGCGAACCCCGACTGGGGCGGGCCTGCGACGATCCTGAACATCGGGCTGAATGCCAAACGCCACGCGCGGCTGGCCGAAACGCATGGCGAGACGGCGGCGGATGCGCTGTTCGTGCGGTTCGTGCAGGCCTATGCGATCCACGTTGCGCGGCTGGACCCGGACGTGTTTGACAGCATCAAGCCGGGGCCGGGCGCGCTGCGCGAGGTGCTGCGGCACTATGAGGTGGAGACGGACGAGCCGTTCCCTGCCGACCCGGCGGTGCAGCTTTCCGAAGTGTTGCGCAGCATGGCGCGGGCCTGGGAAGGCACCTCGGCCCGGTTGTTGCGCCAAGCCAAGGGCGCGCCGGAAGAGGCGGCGCTGGGCCTTGTGGTGCAGGAGATGGCGCAGGGCATCGGGCAGGGGATATCCGGTTCCGGCGTGATCCAGTTCGTCGATCCGGTGACAGGCGTGCCGCAGATCACCGGGCGGTATCTGGGGCAAAGCCAGGGCCGCGACGCGCTGAAGACGACCGAGGCGCTGTATCTGACGCGCGACCCGCGCGGGCCATCGCTGGAAGAGGTGTCGCCGGAGATTTTCGCGACGCTGGTTGCGCATGGGGCGGTGTGCCGCGAACGGCTGCGCGAGGAAATGCAGATCGAGTTCACGGTCGAGGATGGCCGGTTGGCGGTGCTGGACGCGGTAAAGGTGCCACGATCGGCGCGGGCGAACCTGCGGATTGCGGTGGCACTGGCCGAGGACGGCGTGATCCCGCGCGAAGAAGCGGTGCTGCGGGTGGAACCGCGGGCGTTGTCGGAACTGTTGCACCATCAGGTCGATCCGCGCGGGCCGCGTGACGTGATCGCAAGGGGGATTGCAGCCAGTCCGGGGGCGGCCACGGGAAAGCTGGTGTTTTCATCACAGGCGGCGCAGGCGTCTGCCTCGAAGGGCGAGCCGTGTATCCTTGTGCGCCGGGAAACCGCGCCGGAGGATATCCGGGGCATGCATTCATCGGTGGCAGTGCTGACCGAACGCGGCGGGATGACCAGCCACGCGGCGGTGATCGCGCGGGGCTTGGGGTTGCCGTGCGTGGTGGGCGCGTCGGAGTTGCGGCTTGATGCGCGCGACAAGAAGCTGACCACGGGCGACGGGCGGGTGTTCCGCGAGGGCGACGTGGTGACGCTGGACGGCACCAAGGGCGAGGCGCTGGCGGGCGAGGCGGAGATGCTGCCACCGGCGCTGGACGACAGTTTCCGGCGGCTGCTGAGTTGGGCCGACGAGATGCGCGATATCGGCATCCGGGCCAACGCGGATACGCCGGCCGATGCCGAAACCGCGCGCAAGTTCGAGGCGCAGGGGATCGGGCTGTGCCGGACGGAGCACATGTTCTTCGACGAGGACCGGCTGATCGTCATGCGCGAGATGATCTTTGCCGATACGCCGCAGGACCGCGCACTGGCGCTGGCGCGTCTGTTGCCGATGCAACGCGCTGATTTCGTGCAACTGTTCGAGATCATGCAGGGGCTGCCGGTCTGCATCCGCCTGTTCGACCCGCCGCTGCACGAGTTTCTGCCGCAGTCGCGCGAAGGCTTGCGCGAACTGGCCGAGGCGCTGGACCGGCCTTTGAGCGAAGTGGTGCGGCGGGCCGAGGCCCTGACCGAAGTGAACCCGATGCTGGGCATGCGGGGGGTGCGGCTGGGCGTCGTGCTGCCGGAAATCTACGACATGCAGGCGCAGGCGATCTTTGAGGCGACGCTGGAATCGGCGCGGCGCGGGGCGCCGGTGGTGCCGGAGATCATGATCCCCCTGGTCAGCGCCAAGCGCGAGGTGGAACTGGTCAAGACCCGGATCGACGCGCTGGCGGCGATGGTGCGGACCCGGGCGAAAGCGGATTTCGACTACAAGCTGGGCGTGATGGTGGAAACCCCGCGTGCAGCGCTGCGCGCGGGCGAGATTGCGCAGCACGCCTCGTTCCTGTCGTTCGGCACCAACGACCTGACGCAGATGACCTATGGTCTGAGCCGCGACGACGCGGGGCGGTTCATGAACACCTATGTCCAGCAGGGCGTGTTTCCCGAAGATCCGTTCCACATTCTGGACGTGGACGGGGTGGGCGAGTTGCTGCTGATCGGGGCCGAACGGGGCCGCAAGACGCGCGGTGATCTGACCCTTTCGATCTGCGGCGAACACGGCGGCAACCCCGAATCGATAGAATTCTGCCGCAAGGCGGGCTTTGACTACGTCTCATGCTCGCCCTACCGGGTTCCGATGGCCCGTTTGGCTGCCGCGCACCTTGCCCTTCGGGATCGCCAAACAATCATTTGAAATCGGGCGCTTATCTGGCGTTCCTGAAATACAACCTTAAGTGGTGCGGCGCATTTCCGCCGAGCGCTGTGCCGTTTTCGTTGCAATTGGGCAACAGTCGTGGACCTGCGGTGGCCGTTTGTCTAACCGCTCCCTCAATGGCTCGACGGTGCAGATCGTCCGGGCGCAACTGACGGAAACGACGACGATGAAATCCATGCGATTGCCTTTCTGTGCCGCGATGCTTGCGGCGGGAGTGCTGGCCAATGCAGGCTTTGCAGACGTGACGCTGAGCGGGAAGAGCGACCCGGGCGTGACGATTGCGGGGCAGATGACCGCCCTTCTTGGCACCGAAAAGCAGCGTCTGCAGCGTCTTCCCGACGACACGATGACCGAAATCGCCGTTGGCCCGAAGGCGGCAAAGCCCGGCAACGCCAAGGTCGGCACGCTTGATTACAGCGACGCCTGGCTGGCAGCGCAGGCTGCCCCGACCGGTGACGCCGAATGGCAGTGCCTGACCGAGGCGCTGTATTTCGAAGCGCGCGGCGAAAGCCTGAAAGGCCAGTTCGCGGTGGCCGAAGTGATCCTGAACCGCGTCGACAGCCCGCTTTACCCGCGCAGCGTGTGCGGTGTGGTCAAGCAGCGCGGCGGCGGCGGATGCCAGTTTTCCTATGTCTGCGACGGCAACGGCGACAAGATGCGTGACGCGGCATCGCGCGACCGTGCGGCGCGGATTGCGCGGGCCATGCTGGACGGCGCCCCCCGTGCGCTGACCGAAGGCGCCACGCATTTCCACACCAGCGCAGTGCGTCCGTCCTGGGCGAAGCGGTTTCCGATGACCGCCTCGATCGGCGCACACAAGTTCTACCGCCAGCCCGGTTCGCGCGGCTGACAGCCGGGTGATCGGGGCGGGATGTCGGGGGCCTTGCACCCGGTGCCGCCTTTCGGCGTAGGCCGCACGGCGCGGCAGGCTATGTTGCGGGCCTGAGCGGAGAGCGGCCATGATGACAGACAGCGAACTTGCGTTCGCCCATCCCGAAGCGCGGGCCGAGGCGTCCTCGACCGCCGATCCGCGTGACCGGATCTCGCTGCGCGACCATCTGGTCGAGGCGGATATCGGGGCGTTTCAGCAGGAACGTGGCCACAAGCAGCGGCTGCGCTTCAACGTGGTGGTGGAGGTGCGCCCCGCACCCGCACCGCTGGACGACGATGTCGACCGCATCCTCAGCTATGACAAGATCACCGAGGCGATTGCGGCGGAACTGGCCGCCGAACGGCTGAACCTGCTGGAAACGCTGGCCGAGCGGGTGGCGGAGCGGGTTCTGGCGGAACCGGCGGCGATGCGGATCTTCGTGCGGATCGAAAAGCTGGACGTCGGCCCCTATGCGCTGGGCGTGGAAATCGTGCGCTCGCGCGCCGAGGTGCCGGTGGCGCGGATGGGCGCGGATGGTGCCGAGGCGGAGGTGCATCCGCTGGTGGTCTATCTGGACAACGCGGCGATTGCGGACGCGCGGCTGGGGGCCCGGCTGGACGGGTTGCAGGCGCGGGGGCAGCCCTTGATCCTGACGGTGGGGTTGCCGGACCTGCCGCGCCCGGTGACCGGTCACAAGCCGACGCAGCGGCGCATCGACCTGCTGGCGATCGAGCAGAACGCCTGGTCGCTGGCCGCGCGTGACCCGCGCTGCGTGGTGGTGGCGACGCGGACCGAGATCGACTGGGCGATGCGGCGGGGCCAGACCGTGGTGTGGGCGCCGTCGAAACTGGTGCTGGACGCGGTGGACGGGCCGCAAGGGACAGCGCCGGTGACGCTGGCCCTGTGGCTGGCCGAGGCGATGGCGGCGACGGCGATCGTGCTTCACGGCGATGTTGCAGTTCCGGCGGGAAGCCGCGTGCCGGTAGAGCGCGTCTGAACGCTGGCCCCTTGCCAAGCGGACGGGCATCGGCCAATCCCGTGCCATGAAATATCTGCGACCGATAGCGATGACGGATGCGGCGCGGCCCAGGGCTGGGCTGACGCTGGCCGGGGGCTGGTGCTGGTTCGACCGGGTCGAAGTGCTGGAGCGGGGTGCCGCGGGGCGGGTGGTGCCGGTGGGCGATCTGCCCGCGGCGGCGCTGCACCGCCTGACCGCACCACGGCCCGCCTTCGCCGGCCTTGGCATGGACCGGCCCCGGATCATGGGCATCCTGAACGTGACGCCGGACAGTTTTTCCGATGGCGGGCAGTTTCTGGCGCCCGACGCGGCGCTTGAGCAGGCGAGGCTGATGGCCGAGGCGGCCGAGATCATCGACATCGGCGGAGAAAGCACGCGACCCGGCGCGGTGGAGGTTTCGGTGGCCGACGAGGTGGCCCGGACCGCCCCGGTGATCGCGGCCTTGCGGTCGGGCGGGATGGAGGCGGTCATTTCCATCGACACCCGCAAGGCGGCGGTGGCCGAGGCGGCGCTGCTGGCCGGGGCGGATGTGGTAAACGACGTGTCGGCGCTTGGCTTTGATGCGGCCCTTGGCCCGCTGGTTGCCCGCACCGGCGCGCCGGTCGTGCTGATGCATGCCCAAGGCGCGCCGGCGACGATGCAGGATAACCCGCAGTACTGCGATGTGCTGCTGGACGTCTATGACGCGCTGGAGACGAAGTTGCGCGCCGCCGTCGCATTGGGCATTGCGCGCAGCCGCATTGCGGTGGACCCCGGCATCGGCTTCGGCAAGACGGCGGAGCACAATCTTGCGCTGATCCGGGGGTTGTCGTTGTTCCACGGGCTGGGCTGCCCTATCGTGCTTGGCGCGTCGCGGAAACGGTTTGTCGGCACCTATGGGCAGGCGGCAGACCCGGCGGCGCGGATGCCGGGATCTGTCGCGGTGGCGCTGGCGGGCGTGGCGCAGGGTGTGCAGATGGTGCGGGTGCATGATGTGGCCGAGACGCGGCAGGCGTTGCGGCTGTGGCTGGCAGTGAACGGGGGCGAGCATGAGTGACAGGTTGTTCGGGACGGACGGGGTGCGGGGCCGTGCCAATAGCTGGCCGATGACCGCGGATGTGGCCTTGCGGCTGGGGGCGGCGGCGGGGCGCTATTTCCGCCGCGATGGCAGCGCCGCGCACCGCGTGGTGATCGGCAAGGACACGCGGCTGTCGGGCTACATGCTGGAAAACGCGCTGACGGCGGGGCTGACCTCGACGGGCATGAACGTGCTGCTGCTCGGCCCGGTGCCGACCCCGGCGGTGGGGTATCTGACACGGTCGATGCGGGCGGATCTGGGCGTGATGATCAGCGCCAGCCACAACCCGCATCAAGACAACGGGATCAAGTTCTTCGGGCCGGACGGGTTCAAGCTGTCGGACGGCGCCGAGGCCGAAATCGAGGCGATGGTGGCGGGCGACGTGACGCCGGCAAAACCTGAAAACATCGGTCGCGCCAAGCGGATCGAGGATGGCCGGGGCCGCTATCAGGAGTTCGTCAAGACCAGCTTTCCGTCGGGCCTGCGGCTGGACGGGCTGAAGGTCGTGATAGATTGCGCCAACGGTGCGGCTTACAAGGCGGCGCCCGAGGTGTTGTGGGAACTGGGCGCCGAGGTGATCCCGGTGGGCGTCACGCCGAACGGCACCAACATCAACCTGCGCTGCGGGTCCACGCATGTGGAAACTGCGGCCGAAGCGGTGGTGACGCATGGCGCGCATGTCGGCATCTGTCTGGACGGTGACGCTGACCGGGTGATGATCCTGGATCAGGCGGGCCGGGTTGCGGACGGCGATCAGATCATGGCGCTTCTGGCCGGGCGCTGGGCCGAGGACGGGCGTCTGCAGGGCGGCGCGCTGGTGGCGACGGTGATGTCGAACCTTGGTCTGGAGCGGTATCTGGACACGCGCGGGCTGCGGCTGGAGCGCACCTCGGTCGGCGACCGCTACGTGGTGGAACGGATGCGCGAGGGTGGCTTCAACCTTGGTGGCGAACAGTCGGGCCACATCGTGATGACCGACTACGCCACGACCGGTGATGGCCTTCTGGCCGGCTTGCAGTTTCTGGCCGAGATGGTGCGCAGCGGCAAGCCCGCCTCGGACTTGACACGCAACTTCGAAACGGTGCCGCAACTGTTGAAGAACGTGCGCTTTGCCGCCGGCGGACGGCCGTTGGAGGCTGACACTGTGAAAGCGGTGATCGCGGCCAGCGAAGAGCGCATCAAGGGGCGGGGCCGCATCCTGATCCGCAAGTCGGGGACCGAACCTCTGATCCGGGTGATGGCAGAGTGCGAGGACGCCGGCCTTCTGGCCGAAGTGGTGGACGAGATCGTCTGGGCGGTCGAGGCGGCTGTCGGCTGACACCGGGCCGTCGCAACCCCATGCAGAGCTGAGGGCCGCCCAACGGGGCGGCCCTTCGCAGTCCGGCTTTAGTTCCGTGCGCGGTCGACCATCTTGCCCTTGGAAATCCACGGCATCATGGCGCGCAGCTTTTCGCCGACCTGTTCGATCTGGTGTTCGTCGTTGATCCGGCGGGTCGCCTTGAAGAACGGCTGGCCGACGGCGTTTTCCTGCATGAAGTCACGCACGAACTTGCCGGTCTGGATGTCGGTCAGAACCTCTTTCATCCGGGCCTTGGTCTCGGCGTAGGGCAGGATGCGCGGGCCGGAGACGTATTCGCCATATTCGGCGGTGTTCGAGATCGAGTAGTTCATGTTCGCGATGCCGCCTTCGTAGATCAGGTCCACGATCAGCTTCACTTCGTGCAGGCATTCGAAATAGGCCATTTCGGGCTCGTAGCCGGCCTCGACCAGGGTCTCGAAGCCCATGCGGATCAGCTCGACCAGGCCGCCGCACAGCACGGCCTGTTCGCCGAAGAGGTCGGTTTCACATTCCTGGCGGAAGTTGGTCTCGATGATGCCGGACCGCCCGCCCCCGATGGCCGAGCAGTAGGAGAGGCCGATTTCCATGGCCTTGCCGGTCGCGTCCTGGTGGACGGCGACCAGGCAGGGCACGCCGCCGCCCTTGGTGTATTCGCCGCGGACGGTGTGGCCGGGGCCCTTGGGCGCCATCATGATGACGTCGACGCCCTTCTTCGGCTCGATCAGGCCGAAGTGGACGTTCAGGCCGTGGGCGAAGGCGATGGCCGAACCTTCGCGCAGGTTGTCGTGGACGTATTTCTTGTAGGTCTCGGCCTGCAGCTCATCCGGCATGGTGAACATGATGAGGTCGCACCACTTGGCGGCCTCGGCGATGTCCATGACCTTGAGGCCCTCGGCCTCGCACTTCTTGGCCGAAGCCGAGCCGGGGCGGAGGGCGACGACGACGTTCTTGGCCCCCGAATCGCGCAGGTTCAGCGCATGGGCGTGGCCCTGGCTGCCGTAGCCGAGGATGGCGACCTTGCGGTCCTTGATCAGGTTGATGTCGCAGTCACGATCATAGTAAACGCGCATGGGTTTGGTCCCTTGGTTGGTTGATGGGCGCAGAATAGGCAGTTTCCGGCGCAGAAGGCTGCGTTGTTTGACGAATTTCGCAGTATGTGCAAAGAAACATGCGCAAGTTCGTAAGATGGCGGATCAATCATGCAACTGGACGACACCGACCGCCGCATCCTGCGCCAGTATCTGGCGGAGCCTGCGGTGGAGCGCAGCGTTCTGGCGCAACGCGCCGGGGTGACGGCGGCGACGCTGTGGCGGCGGCTGGAGCGGCTGCGGGAAGGCGGCGTGATCCGGGCCGAGGCGGCGGTGATCGACTGGCGGGCCTTGGGGTATGAGGTGGAGGTGTCGCTGCGCTTCACCCTCGACAAGACCAACCCGCGGGCGTTTGACGAGTTCATCGCGGCGGCGCGGGGGGTGGCAGAAGTGATCGGGATCGAAACCTTCCTCGGCCGGGTGGATGTGCGCCTGAACGTGATTGCGCGCGACATGGGGCACTGGACCGAGGTCTACCGCGAGAAGATCCTGATGCTGCCGCATATTCAGGAAGTGGAGGCGCTGATGCTGGTGTCGACGGTGAAGGATGCGGCGGGGCTGCCTTTATGACCAATGGCGTGATTGCGCTGGATGATCTGGACCGGGCTATCCTGCGGACCTTGTCCGAGGACGGCGCGGTGAACGCAGGGGAGTTGGGCCGACGGCTGGGCTTGAGCCAACCTGCGGCGTGGCGGCGGGTGCGGCGGCTGGAGGAGGCGGGGGTGCTGGCGGGGCGGCGGGTGGATGTCGACCGCGCGGCGCTGGGCTTTGGCGTGACGGTGTTTCTGGGGGTGAAGCTGGCGACCAAGGGGCGCGTCAGCCTTGAGGATTTCGAGCGGGCGGTGGTGGCGATACCCGAGGTGCAGGTGGTGCAGCATGTGCTGGGCCTCTTTGACTACCGCCTTCGGGTGGTGGCGCGCGACATCGCGGACTTTGAGCGGGTCTTGCGCCGGCGGATCATGACGCTGCCGGGGGTGGGGCAGGTGGAGGCCAACGTGCTGTTGACCGAGGAACGCAGGCCCGGGCCGATCGGGTGAGGCAGATGTCGGATTTGAGTATTTGTGAAAAGAGCAAATGCGGTAGGCTTGGCGGGAATTCGAGGAGGATCGCCTATGCCCGGACTGCACGCTGACGTTGACCCCGAAGGGCTGGAAGAGTTTTCGGTGGTGTTCACCGACCGCAGCCTGAACCACATGTCAGCAAAATTCCAAGGCGTGATGCGGGACGTGTCGGGCCTGTTGAAAGAGGTCTACAAGGGCTCGGCGGTTGCCTTGGTTCCGGGTGGCGGCACCTATGCGATGGAGGCGGTGGCGCGGCAGTTCGGGCAAGGGTCAGTGCTGATCGTGCGCAACGGGTGGTTTTCCTACCGCTGGAGCCAGATTTTCGACGCGGGCGGCTTTGCCGGCGAAACGACGGTGGTGATGGCGCGTCAGACCGGGAACGGCGCACAGGCGGCCTTTGCCCCGCCGCCGGTGGAGGAAGTGGTGGCGCGCATCCGCGAGGTGCGGCCCGAGGCGGTGTTCGCGCCGCATGTCGAGACGAGCGCGGGGATCATCCTGCCCGACGACTATATCGCCACGGTGGCGGCGGCGGCGCATGAGGTGGGCGCCCTGATGGTGCTGGACTGCATCGCCTCGGGCTGCGTCTGGGTGGACATGGCGGCGACCGGGGTGGACGTGCTGATCTCGGCACCGCAGAAGGGATGGTCCGCCTCGCCCTCGGCCGGGGTGGTGGTGATGAGCCCAAGGGCGGAGGAGCGGCTGGCGGCGACCAACAGCAATTCCTTTGCGATCGACCTGAAGAAATGGCGCGCGATCATGGCGGCCTATGAAGGTGGCGGGCATGCCTACCATGCCACCATGCCGACGGATGCGATCGTCGGTTTCCGCGATGCGATGCTGGAGACGAAGGCGTTGGGCTTTGAAGCCGCGAAGGCGGCGCAATGGGCACTGGGTCGGGCCGTGCGTGGGCTGATGGCGGAAAAGGGCGTGCCGTCGGTCGCGGCGGAGGGGTTTCAGGCACCGGGCGTGGTGGTCAGCTACACGCAGGACGCTGACGTTCAGAACGGGTCGAAGTTCAAGGCGCAGGGCCTGCAGATTGCCGCCGGCGTGCCGTTGCAGGTGGGCGAGGGGCCCGAGTTCCGCACCTTCCGCATCGGGCTTTTTGGCTTGGACAAGCTGGCCGATGTGCCGGCAACGGTGGCACGGCTGAAACCTGCGGTGGACGCGGCGCTGGGCTGACGCGATCAGCGCAGCCCGAGGCCCGCTTTCATCAACGTCCGGCGCACCGGCGTGGCGGAATAGAGCAGGTCCAGCGCCCGCGCGCGCAGGTCGCGCAGGGCGGGGCTGCCCGCCATCGAGGCGCGGTTCAGCAGGTCGATCCCGGTCACGCGCGCCTGCACCTCAAGGTGCCGCTTGCGGTGATAGGTGTCGAGCATTGCGGGCGCGCCAGGGTCTGCCCGGTTCGCGGTGGCGAGGCCGAGAAGCGTGGCAAGGTCGGCAAGGCTCATGTTCAGGCCCTGCGCACCGATCGGCGGCACCACATGCGCGGCTTCGGCCAGAAGCGCCGTGCGGGGGCCAGACATGCGGTCGGCGATCTGGCTGATGATCGGCCATTGCGTCAGGCGCGAGGCGAGGGTCAGGGGGCCGAGGACGCCTGCCGAACGGGCGGTCATCTCGGCCTCGAAGGCCGGTGTCGGCAGGGCGGCAAGACGGGCGACCTCGGGCCCGCTTTCCATCCAGACCACGGCCGAGGCCGGTTTGCCGATACGGTCCGGCAGCGGGACAAGGGTAAAGGGGCCGCCGGAGCGGTGCACCTCGGTCGAGACGTTGGTGTGTGGCAGGTCGTGGCTGACGGCGAAGGCCAGCGCCTTTTGCCCGTAGCGCATGGTGCGCACGCCGATCCCCACAGCTTCGCGCACCGGCGAGGCGCGGCCATCGGCGGCGATGACGAGGCGCGCGCTGAGGCTGCTGCCGTCGGTAAGGGTGACCAGCGCCTCGGTTTCGCGGGTCAGCATGCGGGCAAAGCCGATGCCGGGGCGGAAATCCACGTTTGGAAGTTCGGCAAGGCGGGCGACCATCTCGCGGCGGAGGAGCCAGTTGGGCAGGTTCCAGCCGAACGGCAGATCGGAAATTTCGGCGGCGTCGAAATCCTTGGTCAGGCGGGGATCGGGGCCCTCGCCGCCGGCATCCACGATCCGCATGATCTGAAGTGCGGCCGCGTGGGGGGCGAGGCGGTCCCACAACCCGGCGGCGGCAAGGGTGGCAATGGCGGGTTGCAGGAATGCAGTGGTGCGCAGGTCGGCGCCCGCAGCGTCAGCCTCGGTCACCGGCGGGGCTGGGTCGACGCAGACGACGGAAAACCCCGCGCTGCCGAAAGCAGCGGCCGCCGTGAGGCCGGCGACGCCGCCGCCGGAAATGAAGATGTCGGTAGAGATGCGGGTCATCGGGTATCCTTTCGCCTGCGCCAGTCTAGGCTGCGGCGGTGCGAGGGACCAGAGGCGATCCGGCGTGGCGTCAGGGCAGCGTGACCCAGATCAGCAAAACAAACATCACCGGAACCAGCGTCACGGCGGTGACGACCAGCGCAGGAAGACCCCATGTCATCACGCCAAGGATCACCAGCGTGACGAAAATCACCACGGCGTAAAGGGCGGCGTCGACATCCTTGGCAATGTCGCGGGCCACCTGACCCAGCACCGGCACGGCGTAAAGCGCGCGGCGACCGCGCGACATCGGAAGGGCTTCGGCGGCGGCTAGGGACATCGGTTCTCTCCTTGTTGCGCTGTGGATGTAGGCACGGCGGTGGAGAGGTAAAGCCCGCCTGGCTGCGGCGCAGCGTCACGCCATCAGGCGGGCGAGGAATGTGCCGAGGTCGTCGGTGTGGTGGTGGATGTGATCGGCCGGATGCGGGGAGGGGGCGACATGGACGGTGCGCATGCCCATCGCGTGCGGGGCGGCGAGGTTGCGGGCGTCATCCTCGAACATCGCGGCGCTGGCGGGGGTCAGGCCATCAAGCGCGAACACCGTCTCGAAGGCGGCGCGTTCCGGCTTGGGGCAGAAGGCGGCGTGTTCGACGCCGTAGACGGCATCGAAGAGGCCGGCAAGACCGCGCGCCTCCAGCACCCGTTCGGCATAGGGCGCGCAGGCGTTGGTGTAGACAATGCGCCGACCGGGAAGGGCTGCGATGTTGGCGGCAAGGGTTGTGTCGGGCGAGAGCACGGAAAAATCGATGTCGTGAACGGTGGTGAGGTAGGGTGCGGGATCGACGCCGTGTTCGGCCATCAGGCCCGCAAGGGTGGTGCCGTAGGTTTCCCAGTAGTGGCTGCGCAGGTGGTCGGCGCGGGCGCGGTCGACGTTCAGGGCGGCCATCACCCAGTCGGTCATCCTGACCTCGATCTGGTCGAAGAGCCGCATGTGTGGCGGGTAGAGGGTATTGTCGAGGTCGAAGACCCAGGTGGTGACGTGGTGGAAATCGGGGTGCGGCATGGTTGGTATCTAGCGCGGTGGCGCGGCTGTTGGGAAGGGTTGATCGGCGCGGAGGCGGCGGTTAGGGTCCGCGCAAGGCAACGGGAAGGGCGGGGGCAGGTGCAGAAAGACGCGTATACGCTGATCCTGGAGGCGATCGACGCGGGGCTTTACAAACCCGGTGACCGGCTGGTGGAGAGCGAACTGGCCGAGCGGTTGGGCGTCAGCCGCACCCCGGTGCGCGAGGCGTTGCAGCGGCTGGAGACGCAGTCGATGCTGACGCGGGATGGGCGCAGCCTGATCGTGGCATCGCTGGACCATAACCAACTGGCAGAGCTTTATGCCGTCAGGACCGAACTGGAGGGGTTGGCGGCGCGGCTTGCGGCGCGGCATGCGACGCCGGAGGAGGTGCGGGTCTTGCGCAGCATGGTGGAGGAGGACCGGGCTTTGCTGGGCGGCGATCCGCAGGCACTGAGCCGGGCCAACAAGCGGTTCCACAAGCAGATCCATCTGGCCAGCCACAACCGGTTTCTGGTGCAGCAGCTTGATCTGGTGCATCGGTCGATGGCGTTGATGGCGACGACCTCGTTTGCCGCCGAGGGGCGCGACGAGGTGGCGTTGAGCGAGCATGACGAGATTGTCAGGGCGATCGAGGCGGGGGATGGCGAAGCGGCGTATCAGGCGCTGAAGATGCATATCAGCCGGGCGTTCGAGACGCGGCTGCGGGTTGATGCGGGCGAGATCCGGCTGCGCTGAGCGGGCATGTCCCACCGTGGGACATCTTTCGTGGTCAACCGGATCAATGGGTTGCGGGGCGTTGGCAAGGATTTGTTAAAGCTTGGTGTCGACCGGGTCAAAGATGCCGTGGGTCGTCTTGTCCCAGTAGAACGGCTTGGTCACCAGTTCGACCAGCGCCTTGTAGGCGGCGACGGTGGCGAGGGGGAAATAGAGCTTCATCGTCGGCACCCAAAGCGCGCTGAGCCGGTGGCGGGTGCGGCGCACACCGATGATGCCTAGCGCCAGATTGGTGCCTTCGGTCAGCACGAAGGTGGCGGCGATGGTGAAGACAGCCCAGCCGGGCAGCACATCCTGCAACGGATGTGAAAACCCGAAGGGCACGATCAGGAACGACCAGAACACTGGCGCCAGCACGAACTGGGCGATGGTGCCAAGGAACATGATCTGAAAGCCGAGAAACGCCCTTGGCCCGAGCTGGCGCCACAACAGGCGCGGCGCACGCATGTGGACGGCCCAGGTCATCACGTAGCCCTTGATCCAGCGCGAGCGCTGCTTGACCCAAGGCAGGGCGCGGCAGTTCGCCTCTTCTTCGGTCACGGTGTCGATGAGTTCGGTGCGGTAGCCGTGGCGCGCCAGGCGGATGCCGAGATCGGCGTCTTCGGTGACGTTGTGGGCATCCCAGCCGCCAAGCGCATCAAGCACGCTGCGGCGGAAGAACAGCGTGGTGCCGCCAAGCGGCACGACAAGGCCAAGCCGCGCGATGCCGGGCAGCACCAGGCGGAACCACGAGGCGTATTCGATGGTGAAGCAGCGCGACAGCCAGTTGGTGCGCGGGTTGTAATAGTCGAGCACACCCTGCAGGCAGGCGACCTGCGGGCCGGAGCGTTGGAACCGGTCGACGACCTTGCGGATCTGGTCGGGATCGGGGGCGTCTTCGGCGTCATAGACCCCGACGATGGCACCGCGCGCATGGTCGAGCGCGTGATTGAGCGCGCGGGGTTTGGTCTTGACCTGACCTTCCGGCACCACGATCACCCGCATCCACGGCGGCAGTTCGGCAAGCGCCAGCGCATCGCGGGTAATCTGGTCATCCGCCTCGACCGCGAGGATCACGTCGAGAAGGTCTGGCGGATAGTCGAGCCGCGCAAGGCGGCGGACGAGGCGGGCGGCGATATCGCCTTCGCGGTAAAGGGCCACGATGATCGAGACGATGGGCTGCACGCCGCGCTGGGCATTGGCGGGCAAGGCAATCGGCGCGCGGAGAGCGGCACCGGTGGCAAGGAGTTTCAGCACCAGAAGGAGGATAAGCGAGACCGTGGCAAAGGCGAGGAGAGCCAGACCGGCCACGATCGGAAAGGCGAAAGCCAGCAGGAGGGGTGCCGCAAGGCCGGCCATCAGCAAGGGTTCGTCCACAAGGCGCGGCCAGGAACGGCAGCTTTCTGCATCCGGCACGCGGTTTTCAGCGGCCAGTGCCAGACTTGCCCCCCGGCGGGTGTGGATCGCGGCTTCGATGGCGCGGGCAGGGGCGATGGCAAGGCTGACCGGCCCGAGCCGGCTTTCCAGCATCGGGCGAAGTCTGCGAAATTCCTCGGGCCGCGACAGCGCGACGACAGTGACACCGCCGGCCTGCCAGCACGGCACCAGCCCGTAGCGCAGGCAATCGGAGGCACCGACAAGGTCGATCAGCCGGGGGTCGGGCAGTCTGCGGTCAAGATCGACGACGTTGAGACCCCAGGCCCGGGCCGAGGTTTGCACCACATCACGTTCGACGATCAGGCCACGGGCGCGCAACGCCTCGGGCAGGGGCCCGGCTGCGCGGCCGCGCTGCGACAGGGCGTGAACCAGATCATCCGACCCGACGACGCGGCCACGCAGCAGCGAGACGCCGAGGCCTTCGGGCGGGGCGAGGTTCGGGTCGCTGATCTGGCGGGCGGGTGATGACATGGGCAGACGCTTCCTTGACCGGGCAAGGATGCGCGCGATGGGTTAACGGGTGGTTAACCCCGTAAAATCCGGATCAAGCGGCGCGTCGGGCCTGCATCGCGGCGGCGAAACGCTCGAAGAGATAATAGCTGTCCTGCGGGCCGGGCGAGGCTTCGGGGTGGTATTGCACCGAGAAGATCGGCTTGCCGTCAACCGCGATGCCGCAGTTCGAGCCATCGAACAGCGAGACATGGGTTTCGCTGACGCCTTTGGGCAGGGTCTGGCTATCCACCGTGAAGCCGTGGTTCATCGAGGTGATCTCGACCTTGCCGGTGGTCAGGTCTTTCACCGGATGGTTCGCGCCGTGGTGGCCGTGGTTCATCTTGACGGTGCGCGCACCAAGCGCGAGGGCGAGCATCTGGTGGCCAAGGCAGATGCCGAACACCGGCAGGTTCCGGTCAAGGACACCCTTGATCATCGGCACCGCATAGGCGCCGGTCGCGGCCGGATCGCCGGGGCCGTTCGACAGGAACACGCCTTCGGGGTTCAGCGCCAGCACGTCTTCGGCGGTGGCCGTGGCGGGAAGCACGGTGACTTCGCAGCCGGTGGAGGCCAGGCAGCGCAGGATGTTGCGTTTCGCACCGTAGTCGATGGCGACGACGCGCAGGCCGGGGCCGGTGCGGTCGGTGTAACCCTCGGGCCAGGCCCAGCGCTGTTCGTTCCAGCGGTAGGATTGGGCGCAGGTCACGTCTTTCGCAAGGTCAAGCCCGACAAGGCCCTTCCAGGCGCGGGCGCGGGCGACGAGTTTCTCGATGTCGAAGCGGCCCTCGGGGTTGTGGGCGAGGGCGACATGCGGCGCGCCTTGCTGGCGGATCGCGCGGGTCAGGCGGCGGGTGTCGATGCCGCCGATGCCGATGCGGCCGATTTTCAACAGCCAGTCGGTGAGATCGCCGGTGGCGCGCCAGTTCGAGGGTTCGGTCGGATCCCACTTCACCACCATGCCGGCGGCGGCGGGGGTGGCGGTTTCGTCATCTTCCGGCGTGACGCCGGTGTTGCCGATGTGGGGGAAGGTGAAGGTCACGACCTGGCCCGCGTAGGACGGGTCGGTCATGATTTCCTGGTAGCCGGTCATCGCGGTGTTGAACACCAGTTCCGCCACCGTCTCGCCCGTGGCACCGAAGCCGTGGCCGTAAAATAGCGTGCCATCGGAAAGCGCGAGGCAGGCCGTGGGACGCGGGGTGGGGGCGGATGGCATGGGCGGGACTCCCTTGGCGCAAATCTGGCGCAACCTACGGGCCGGGGGCGGGCGGGTCAAGACGGGGGAGCAAAAGGATAGTTGTGGGAATTCAACGGGTTGAAATTATGAGGCTTGGTTGCGGTTCGGGGCGGTTGGCTGTATGGTCGGATGTTCGGAAGAAACCCTGGGGATGGATAAACCGATGTCACTGCGCGACCGTCTGCAAAGCGCCCTGAAGGACGCGATGAGGGCGAAGGAAGCTGACCGGCTTTCGACGCTGAGGCTGATCAATGCCGCCATCAAGGACCGCGAGATTGCCAACCGCGGCGACGGCGGCGAGGGGTTGGTGTCGGACCCGGACATCCTGCAGATCATGGGCAAGATGGTGAAGCAGCGCCACGAATCCGCGCGCGCCTACGAAGAGGGCGGGCGGCTGGAGCTGGCGGAGAAGGAACTGGCGGAAATCGGCGTGATCCAGGAATTCCTGCCGCGCCAGATGTCGGAGACCGAGGTGGAAGCGGCGATTGCGGACGCGGTGGCCGAAACAGGCGCTGCCAGCATCCGCGACTGCGGCAAGGTGATGGCGGCGTTGAAGGGCCGTTACACCGGGCAGATGGATTTCGGCGCGGTGGGCGCGCTGGTGAAGGGGCGGCTCGGTTAGGCAGGCCGTGCCGGAGCTGTGCCGCGCGTCCGCATCAGCGCATCGCGGCCAGCCTGCGTTCCAGATCGTGGCAGAGGGCGATGCGTTCGTCTTCCGACAGGAAAGCCCCAAGCTCGACCTCGCGCGCTTCGGCCCTTAGGGTCAGGTAGTTCGGCACCGGGCCGCCGGTCGGGTGCAGGGTAATGCGCAGCCAGTAGGGGTTTGCCTGCCAATCCTGCCGCTTGCCCTTTGGCCCGTGGCGCGACAGCGTGATCTGGTCGGGCGAAAGGATCAGATCCTCGACAATGTCACGATCGCGCCCGTTCTTGCGCAGCGCGAACCAGATCGCCCAGATCGTGCCCACAAGAAACGGCAGCAGCGCCCAGACGACGGGCGAGCCGAGAACGGCCACCAAAGGCACGCCGATCAGCGCGGCGGTGGTGCCGATGAACCACACGAAGCCGCGTTGCGACAGCGACCGGTGCGGCCAGAGGCGCAGGCGGGTTTCAGGGGGCGCGGCGGGGAGGAATTCGTAGGGCATGACGTCAAGGTAATACCGCTGTTGCGCCCGTCAATTCCACCCCGCCACGACTTTGCCGCGACCGGTCAGCCGAGCCGTTCCAGGAGTTTGCAATAGGCGGTCTGCCCGGTGCGAAAGTTCGACAGCCGGAAGAACTCGTTCGGGGCGTGCAGGTTTTCGTCGTTCATGCCGAAGGCAAAGACGGTGGCGTGGATGCCGGTTTCCTGCAAGAGCATGGTCATCACCGGGATCGAGCCGCCGGTGCGGGTGATGTAGGGGGCGCGGCCGTAGACCTCGGTCAGCACCTCGGCGGCGGCTGCGCTGGCGTTGTGGCCGTGGGGCAGCAGGAACGGGTCGGCGCTGCCGGGCAGGCGTTCGACCTTGACCGTGAGGCCTTTGGGGCAATGCGCCTCGATATGGGCTTTGAGAAGCGCGAAGATCTGGTCGGGGCGCTGGTTCGCCACAAGGCGGCAGGTGATCTTGGCGAAGGCTTGGGCCGGGAGCACGGTCTTGATGCCGCCGCCCTGCCAGCCGCCCCAGATGCCGTTGAGTTCAAAGGTGGGCCGCCCCCAGAGGCGTTCGCGGGTGGTGTAACCTTCTTCGCCAAAGACATCCGGCACGCCGAGGTCTGCGATATAGGCGGCCTCGTCGAACGGCACGCGGGCGATGGCGGCGCGGTCTTCCACAGTGAGGTCGATCACGTCATCATAAAAGCCCGCGACGTTGATCTTGCCGTCCAGCCCCTTCATCGAGGCGATGATGTGGGAAAGCCCGTGGATCGGGTTGGCGATGCCGCCGCCCTGCTGGCCGGAGTGCTGGTCGCCCTTGGCACCGGTAACGGTAACCTCGGCGGCCACCAGACCCTTGAGGCCGGTGATCAGGTTCGGCTGGTCTTCGGCCCACTGGCTGCCATCGGCGGAAAAGATCATGTCGGCCTTCAGAAGCGCGCCATTGGCCTTGATGAACGGGGGCAGGTGCGGCGAGCCGATTTCTTCCTGCCCTTCGAAGAAGAATTTCACGTTCACCGGCAGGCGGCCCGAGGTTTTCAGCATCGCCTCGGCGGCGAGGATCGGGATCAGCATGCCGCCCTTGTCATCCGACGCGCCGCGCCCGTAGACGCGGCCATCGCGGACCTGTGGGTCGAAGGGCGGCGTGTCCCAGAGGTCGAAGGGTTCGGCGGGCTGCACGTCGAAATGGCCGTAGATCAGGATTGTCGGCTTGTCGGCCCCGGCATGAAGCCAGTCGCCATAGACCACGGGGTGGCCTTCGGTCGGCATCATGCGGACGTTTTCGATGCCGGCGGCGCGCATCCGGTCTACGACCCAGTTTCCGGCGGTCACCACATCAGGGATGTGGGCGGCGAGGGCGGAGACCGAGGGGATGCGGACGAAATCGACGAGTTCGTCCACGAAGCGCTGCTGATGCGCGTCGAGGTAATCTGACCAGTTCATTGTCTGTCCTTTCAGGCGTCTTTTCAGGCGGCGGGCATCCGGGTTTCGACAAGCTCGGCCCAGTAGGAGGCGCCGAAGGGGATCGCCTCGTCATTGAAGTTGTATTCGGGGTGATGCACCTCGGCGGTGTCGCCGTTGCCGACCTGGATATAGGCGCCGGGGCAGACGTTCAGCATGTAGGCGAAATCCTCGCCGCCCATGATCGCCGGGCAGTTCGCATCAACGCTGCCGGGGCCGCCGATCTTTTCGGCAACCGCGATGGCGTAATCGGTTTCGGTTTCCGCGTTGACCATCGAGGGGTAGCCGGGGTTCCAAATGATCTTGGCCTGTCCGCCAAAGGCCTCGGCGGTGGCGGTGACGATGGCGTGGAAGCGCTGTTCGGCGATCTTGCGGATGGTCGGATCGAAGCTGCGCACGGTGCCGCGCAGTTCGACGTGTTCGGGGATGACGTTCCACGCCTCGCTTTCGGTCTTGAACGAGGTGACCGAGACGACGAGGGATTCCAAGGGGTCGGCGCTGCGCGAGACGATGGATTGCAGGCTGGTGACGATGGTGCAGGCGATCAGCGTGGTGTCGACGGCGCGGTGCGGGTAGGCGGCGTGGCCACCCTTGCCGGAAACGTGGACGGTGAAGTTGTCGGTGGCGGCGTAGAACGGGCCGGGCTTGATCGAGAACTGGCCCACGGGCAGGCCGGGCGAGTTGTGCATGCCGTAGATTTCCTTGATGCCGAAGCGCGGGATCAGGCCATCCTTGACCATCGCCTCGCCGCCCGCGCCGCCCTCTTCGGCGGGTTGGAAGATGACGGCGACGGCGCCGTCGAAGTTGCGGGTTTCGGCAAGGTATTTCGCGGCACCAAGCAGCATGGCGGTATGCCCGTCATGGCCGCAGGCGTGCATCTTGCCGGGGGTCTTGGAGGCGTAGGCGAGGCCCGTCGCCTCGAAGATCGGGAGCGCGTCCATGTCGGCGCGCAGGCCCACGACATGGCCGCGGGTGTCGGTCTTGCCCTTGATCACGCCGACGACGCCGGTGCGGCCGATGCCTTCCACCACTTCGTCGCAGCCGAATTCGCGCAGTTTTGCGGCGACGGTCGCGGCGGTGCGGTGAACCTCGTACATCAGTTCGGGATTTTCGTGCAGGTCGCGGCGCCAGGCGGTGATTTCGGCCTGCATCTCGGCGAGACGGTTCTTGATCGGCATGTGGTCCTCCTTAAGGGTGCAGGACACGGTGGCCCGGTGCGACCTCGGTGTAGGTCGAGGGGGCGGGGGTGTGTCCCAGCGGAAATATCGGTGACGTGATCGGTTTGAAGGTCAGATCGTCGGCAAAGCGGCGTTTGCGCGGATCGGCGATCGGAACGGCAGAAAGCAGCGAGCGGGTGTAGGGGTGCTGCGGGTTTTCGAACACCGACGCGCGGGGGCCGATTTCGACGATGCGGCCCAGATACATCACGCCGACATGGTGCGCGACACGTTCGACGACGGCCATGTCGTGGCTGATGAAGAGGTAGGACAGGCCGAGGTCTTCCTGCAACTCCATCATCAGGTTGAGCACCTGCGCCTGCACCGAGACGTCGAGGGCGGAGACGGCTTCATCCGCGACGATCAGCTTGGGGTTGACGGCAAGCGCGCGGGCGATGGCGACGCGCTGGCGCTGGCCACCCGAAAGTTCGTGCGGAAAGCGGGTCATGAAGGCGCGGGGCAGGCGGACGCGGTCGAACAGTTGTTCGACACGGTCCTTGAGCGCCTGACCGGTGGCGAGGCCGAAGTTCTGGATCGGTTCGGACACCTGGTCTTTCAGGCGGCGGTAGGGGTTCAGGCTGGCGAAGGGGTCCTGGAACACCATCTGCATGTCGGCGCGGGCGCGGCGGAGGTCATGGTGGGAAAGCGCCCGGATGTCGCGGCCGCCGATCCAGACCTCGCCCGAGGTGGGCTCGATCAGGCGCAGGATGGAGCGGCCGGTGGAGGATTTGCCGCAGCCGGATTCGCCGACGAGGGCGAGGGTTTCGCCGACATTGAGGGTGAAGGAAACGTCTTCGACGGCGTGGACCTGTGCCACGGTGCGGCGCAGGATGCCGCCCTTGACGGGGAAGCGGGTGGTCAGGTGACGGACGTCAAGCAGCACCTCGGGCTTGCGCGCCTTGGGGGCCACGGCGGCGGCGCGGGCGGCCTCGTCGCCAATCAGGCGCATCCGTTCGGGGGCGGTTTTGCCCTTCATCTCGCCCAGTTTCGGGACGGCGGCGAGGAGGGCGCGGGTGTAGTCTTGCTGCGGGTTTTCAAAGATATCGGTGACGGTGCCGGTTTCCACGATGCGGCCCTGATACATCACCACGACGCGGTCGGCCATCTGCGCGACCACGGCCATGTCGTGCGTGATGAAAAGGACGGCCATGCCCTTTTCGCGCTTCAACCGGTTGATGAGGGCGAGGATCTCGGCCTGGATGGTGACGTCGAGCGCGGTGGTGGGCTCATCCGCGATCAGGAGTTTGGGCTCGCAGGTCATCGCCATCGCGATCACGACGCGCTGGCGCATGCCGCCGGAAAGTTCGTGCGGATACTGCTTCAGGCGGCGTTCGGGTTCGGGGATGCGGACCAGTTTCAAGAGTTCCAGCGCGCGGGCGGAAGCGGCTTGCTGGCTGAGGCCCTTGTGCAGGATGAGACCGTCGGTCAGTTGGCGTTCGATGGTGAAGACCGGGTTGAGCGCGGTCATCGGTTCTTGAAAGATCATCCCGATTTCGTTGCCGCGCACGCCTTGCATCACCTCTGGCGACGCGGTGGCGACGTTCAGGGTGCTGCCGTCGGCGCGGGCGAAGGTGAGCGCGCCTTCGGTGATCTGGCCGCCGCCAAACTCCACCAGACGCATCAGCGACAGCGAGGTGACGGATTTGCCGGAGCCGCTTTCACCGACGACGCAGAGGGTTTCGCCGGGGGCGATGGTGAAGGACACATCCTCCACTCCGATGACGGTGCCGCCGCGGGTGGGAAATTCGACGCGGAGGTGATCGACGCTGACGATGGGCTTTGCGGGTGCGTTCATTTTGACCTCGGGTCGAGAATGTCGCGCAACACGTCACCGACCATGTTCAGCGCAAGGACCGTCAGGGCCACGGCGAGGCCGGGGACGAGGGCTGTCCACGGCGCGATGTCAAGCTGGTCGCGCGAGGCCTGGATCATCAGGCCCCATGAGGCAGCGGGGGGCTGGGTGCCAAGGCCGAGGAAGGAAAGCCCCGCTTCGGCAAGGATCGCAAAGGCGAGGCTGATGGTGCCTTGGACGATCACCGCAGGCAGGATGTTCGGCAGGACGTGGCGGACCATGATCATCACATCGGTGGTGCCGGAAGCGCGGGCAGCCTCGACATAGGGCATCTGGGCCACACGCAGCGCCTCGCCCCGGATGATGCGGGCAAGGAACGGGGTGAAGGCGATGCCGATGGCGATGATGGTGTTTTGCACGTTCGGGCCGAGAACGGCGCTGATCGTGAGGGCGAGGAGGAGGGCGGGGAAGGCGAGCAGCGTATCCACCAGCCGCATCAGGATGTTGTCGGTGCGCCCGCCGAAATAGCCGGAGATCAGCCCGAGCGGCAGGCCGAGGACAATGCTCATCAGGACAGCGGAGACGGCGATTTCAAGCGAGGTGCGCGCACCGAGGATGACGCGGAACAGAAGGTCGCGGCCAAGCTGATCGGTGCCGAGGGGGTGCTTCCACGAAGGCGGCGAGCGGCGGGCGGTCATGTCCATCGCGGTCGCCGCATCAGGCGACAGGATCAGTGGCCCGAGGATCGCGATCAGGGCGATGATCGTGAGGAGCGTCAGCCCGATGATGCCCTTGGTGGTGAGGAAACGGCGCATCTGTCAGCCCAGCCTGATGCGCGGGTCGATCGCGACATAAAGCAGGTCAACCGCAAGGTTGGTCAGCATCACCACGGCGGCGACGACGAAGACGGTGGCCTGGATCAGCGGCAGGTCGCGGTTCAGAAGGGCCTGATAGGTCAGCCAGCCCATGCCGGTGTAGGAAAACAGGAACTCCATCACGATGATCGAACCGAAGAGGTAGCCGATCTGCAGGCCCGCGATGGTGATGACCGGGCCGATGGCATTGGCAAGGGCGTAGCGCCAGATCACGGTGCGTTCCGACAGCCCCTTGGCGCGGGCGACGCGGATGAATTCCTGGTTGAGGATGCCGGTCATGGTGGAGCGGGTCATCCGCGTCAGGTGCGCCATGAGGCCGAGGCCCAAGGCGAGCGAGGGCAGGAAGGCGTGGCGCAGGGTGCCGAGGAAATCTTCGGCCGGGTCGACGAATCCCGAGGACGGGAACCAGCCGAGCCAGCGGGCAAAGACGAGGATCATCACGATGCCCCAGAAGAAATCGGGCAGCGAGACGCCGAGGAGCGCGGTGGTGGAACTGGTGGTGTCCTGCCATTTGTCGCGGTGGACGGCGGCCCAGACGCCCAGCGGCACGGCGAGGGCGAGGGCGATGGTCATCGACATCACCACGATCACGGCAGAGGCGGCGGCCTTTTGCAACAGAAGTTCGGCGATCGGTTGCTTGAAGATCAGCGAGGTGCCCCAGTCGCCGGTCAGCATGCCGCCGATCCAGCGGCCGTATTGCACGATGAGGGGGTCATTGAGGCCAAGCGACTGGCGCAGGCCTTCCAGCGCCTCGGGGTTCGACTGGGTGCCCATGATCATCATCGCCACGTCACCGGGCAGGATGTTGGTCACGCCGAAGGTGACGATGGTGATCAGGAACAGGGTCAGGATCACCGACAGAAGCCGGTTCAGGATGTAGGTCATAAGCCGCCCCCGCAAGGCAAGGACGGCGGGCCTTGAGCGGCCCGCCGTCGTATCACTCAGGCCTTGAGCCAGACCTTGTGGAAGTTGAGGTTGGAGCCGTTCGGGTGAACGACGGTATCTAGCCCCATGACCGAGGGCTGTGCGCCGATGGTGCCGTTGCGGAACCACAGAAGGACGTCGTGCGCCTCGTCGAAGATCTGCTTCTGCACGGCCTTGTAGACATCGGCGCGGGCGGCATCATCAACCGTGATGCGGGCCTTTTCGGTCAGCTCGTCGATGATCGGATCGGAGATGCCCCGGTAGTTGAAGGCGCCCTTGGAATTCCAGACCGAGTAGTAGAGGAAGTCGCTTTCCCACAGCGTGAAGAAGTTCATCATCGTCATCTGGTAGTCCTTGTCGACCCAGCACTGGGAAAGCCAGTCGGCCCAGGTCAGCTGTTCGATGGTCAGGTTCACGCCCGCGGCCTTGAACCATTCGACAAGGATCTGCGCGGTCTCGATGTGGTAGGGGTAGTTGGTGGTGGCCTTGAACACGATGTTCAGGCTGCCTTCGGGGTAGCCCGCCTCGGCCAGCATGGCTTTCGCGCCTTCGATGTCCTGCGGGCGCTGGACGAGATCCGTGTTGAACGCCGCATCGGTCGGGAAGCTTGGCGAGGGCGTGGTGGCCCCCTGACCCCAGAGCGCGCCCTGCATCAGCGCCTCCTTGTCGATGATCATGTCGAAGGCGACGCGGACGCGCTTGTCCTTGAACGGCTCATAGGTGTGGTTCATGTTGATGAAGTCGAAGTTCAAGGGGAACCACTTCTTCACCTGCAGCCCGGCGTCGGCTTCGATCTCGCCCACGCGGTCAAGCGGGATGTCGTTGATCATGTGAAGTTCGCCGGTTCTGAGGCCGGTGAGGCGGGTGGTGGGTTCGGTGATCTCGCGCGCTTCGACGGCGTCGAGGAAGGCGGGGCCGTCCCAATAATCGTCGTGGCGGGCCATCTTGACCACGGTACCGACCTCGTAGCTGACGAACTTGAAGGGGCCGGCGCCCATCGGGTTGGTGCCTTGGGTCGGGCCACTGTCCACCGGCATGATGACGCCCGCGCCGTTTTCGGCCAGACGCGACAGGAAGGGCGCGTTGACCGCGCTCATCTTGATCACGACGGTCAGGTCATCGGGGGTCTCGATGGCGGCCACGTTGTTGAA
This sequence comes from Paracoccaceae bacterium, assembly GCA_030697175.1. Lineage (GTDB taxonomy): Bacteria > Pseudomonadota > Alphaproteobacteria > Rhodobacterales > Rhodobacteraceae > JAUYQR01. The sequence goes on from JAUYQR010000014.1 coordinate 86,728, forward strand.
CACCTCGAAGTTCACGGCACCTGTGGCGGGGTCCTTGCAGCGCTCGAAGGAGTATTTCACGTCGGCCGAGGTCATCACCGCGCCGTTGTGGAACTTGACGTTGGGGCGCAGCTTGAAGGTGTAGGTCAGGCCGTCGGGTGCCACCTCGAAGCTTTCGGCAAGGCCGGGGATGACCTTGAGGTTGGCGTCCACCGTGACGATGGAGGAGTGGATGTTCTGCAACACGCGGCCCGACGAGGCGGTGCCGGTCTGGTGCATGTCGAGGTTCTGGGTGGTTTCCGAATGGCCCCAGATCAGCGTGCCACCCGATACCGGGGTGTCCTGGGCGAAGAGGGCGGTCGGCAGGCCGCCCATGAAGATGCCGCTGCCGAGGATGGCGGTGGAGGTGCGAAGAAAGTCTCTGCGCTTCATCGGTGAAATCTCCCTTGTTGCGGGGCCGTCCCGGCCCTGGGTGTGAAACCGCATTGGCTGCGGGCAGGCTTTGGGCTTAGCGTGGAAATTCCGGGCGGCGGTCAGCGACGGCCAAGGCCGCCTCCAGCGCCATCCCGAGGTTCAGGATCGGTCCCTCGTCAAAGAGCCGCCCCCAGAGCGAGATGCCTTGGGGCACGGTAAAGGTGGTGCCGGCGGTATCCGCCTCGCCCGTGGTCAGGCTGCCGGAGGCGAGGGAGGCGGGGCTGCGGGTGCCAAGATCCTCGAACCCGGCGCGCAGGTGCAGGCAGGGGTGGCCGGTGTAGTTCGACGCGATCAGCATCGGCCCGGTCATGAACGGACCGATCAGCACGTCGCATTGGGTAAAGAGGCCGTCGAGCGCCTGCATCACGACATAGCGCAGACGGTCAAGCTGGACATGGTCGACGGCCGACAGGAAGCGCGCCTTGCGCATGGCATTGGGCCAGGCGGCGGCGTCTTGCCAGGTGAGGGTGTCGTCGGCATTGGTGAGGGTCAGATCTTCGAAGCTGGCGGCGGCCTCGGCGAACAGGATGTTCATCAAGGCGCCGTAGGGCAGGTCTGGCAGCGTGACCTCGACAACTTCGAGGCCAAGGCTGCGGACGGCGGCGAGGGCGGCGTGGTCGACGGCGGTGGCGCCGTCACCAAAGGCGGCGGGCAGGTAGCCGACCTTCAGATGGGCGATCGGCGCGGTGGCGTCGAACACGAAAGGCGCGGCGATGCTGGAGCGGTCGGCCACGTCGGCACCGTTGAGGGCTGCGAGGACAATGGCGGTGTCTTCGACCGAGCGGCAGATCGGGCCGACCTTGTCGAGCGAGTTGCACAGCGCCATCGCACCGGCGCGGCTGACGCGGCCAAAGGTCGGGCGCAGGCCCGTGGTGCCGCAACGCTGGCTGGGCGAGGTGATCGAGCCGAGGGTTTCGGTGCCGATGGCAAAGGCGCAAAGCCCGGCTGCGGTGGCCGAGGCGGAGCCTGCCGAGGAGCCGGAGGAGCCTTCGTTCAGGTTCCACGGGTTGCGGGTGACGCCGCCATACCAGATGTCGTTGTAGGCCAGCGCCCCGACAGTGGTCTTGCCAAGAAGGACCGCCCCGGCAGCGCGCAGCGTCTTGACGATGGTGGCGTCGGCGTCGGGGATGCGGTGCCGGAAGGGTTCTGCGCCCCAGCCGGTGACGATGCCCTTGGTGTCGAACAGGTCTTTCAATCCGTAGGGGATGCCGTGCAGCGGGCCAAGGGTGATGCCCGCGCGGGTGAGGGCATCGGCGGCTTCGGCTTCGGCCAGTGCCACGTCGGGTGCGACGGCGGCGAAACATTCCAGTTTCGGGCCGATGCTGGCGATGCGGTCAAGGTAGATCTGCGTCAGGCGGCGGCTGGTCAGCGCGCCGCTGCGTATCCAGGCGCCAAGGTGGGTGACGGGGGCGAAGGCGATGTCCTCGTCGCTGCCCGGAAGGGGGGCGATGACGTTGGACAGGGTCAGCGCATCGGCCCCGTGTGGCATGGCGAAACCGGGAAGTCGCGGGTCGAAGCGCATCGCCATCGGCACGGAGTTGGCCAACGGCACGGCGCGGCGGACAACGGCCGAGGTGATCTGGCCTTCGAGGTTGTCCAGCATCTGCTGACGCTCGGCCGGGGTGTAGCTGACGGCCATCAGCCGTTCGGCGGCTTCGATGGTGGCGAGGGTGATCATTTCGGTCACGGCAACCTCGGGTCAGGAGTGCAGGATGCGTTTCAGGTTGTCGGCAAGCGTGGTCAGGTGGCGGCGCATCGCGGCTTCGGCGCCGTCAGGATCGCCAGCCTCGATCAGGTCGATGATGGCGTGGTGTTCGGTGTCGCTGATCCGCAGGGTTTCCAGCGAGCGGGCCTTGGAACGGATGCCACGCCAGGTTTCGTTGGAGCGGATTTCGTCGATCATCGAGAAGGCGGTGAACAGCGGCTTGTTGCAGGCGGCGCGGGCGATCAGGCGGTGCAGCGCGCCATCCCAGATTTCGATCGAGGCGTTGTCGGTGGATTCGAGCGTGCGGCGGGCGAGGTTGCGCATCCGCTCGATATCGGCCGGAAGCGCGTTGCGGGCGGCCATCGCGGCAAGGGTCGGTTCGATGCAGAGGCGGGCGTCCATCAACTCGGTGAAGTTGGTTTCGCCGGCAACTTCGGCGGCCAGCATCTGGGTCTTGTCAGGCGGCTGGCCGGCGAACGTGCCCTTGCCCTGCTTGCGCCAGATCAGGCCGTCAGCCAGCAGCGATTCCATCGCCTGACGCACCGCGCGGCGGCTGATGCCCATGGTTTCGCTGAGGTCACGTTCGGTGGGCAGGCGGCCACCGGGCGGCAGGTTGCCGTTTTCGATGATGCCCAGCAGGCGCGCGCGAACAATGCCGGCCGCGTCGCGTTCGATGGTTGAGGCGGGCAGGTTTATCATCGCGGAACCAATCTGTATTTGGTTCACACAGCTTGAGCGATCCCGCGATTCTGTCAATTGGAACTTTTGAGTTCGAAACATCCGCAGCGTGAAAATTGGCGGGCTGACGCTTGGGGCAAGCAAAGAAGGAGACTTTGCGCAGCCGTTTGCCTGGAAAATCGGCAGGCTGCAACGGTTGAGCGCGGACAGGCCAGCCCCCGGGCGCCGCGTTCTACTGTGGCAATTCGCGATTGGCCCAGGCACGCCGGGTCTGCAACGAAAAGGCCCCGGGAGCGATCCCGGGGCCTTTGTCAGACGGTGTGCTGCGCCTTAGTGGGCGTGGCTGCGATCCCAGTCTTCGCGCTTCGGCAGCTGCTCGAAGGTGTGTTCGGGCGGCGGCGAGGGAAGCGTCCATTCCAGCGTGTCGGCGTATTCGTTCCAGTAGTTGTTCTGGGTGACGCGACGGCCCCAGCGCAGCGTGTAGGCAACGATCCCGATGAAGAACAGGAACGAGGCGAAGGAGATGAACGCACCGACCGAGGAGAACCAGTTCCAGTAGGCGAACGCCTCCGGGTAGTCGATGTAGCGGCGCGGCATGCCCTGACGGCCAAGGAAATGCTGCGGGAAGAAGGTCAGGTTCGAGCCGATGAACATCGTCCAGAAGTGCAGCTTGCCCGCCCATTCCGGATACTGCCGGCCCGACATCTTGCCGATCCAGAAATAGATCCCGGCGAAGATGCCGAACACGGCACCGAGCGACATCACGTAATGGAAGTGCGCCACCACATAGTAGGTGTCGTGATAGGCACGGTCGACCGCGGCCTGCGACAGCACGATCCCGGTAACGCCACCGGCGGTGAACAGGAACAGGAAGCCGAAGGCGAACAGCATCGGGGTTTCGAACGTGACCGAGCCGCCCCACATCGTGGCAATCCACGAGAAGATCTTGATGCCGGTCGGCACAGCGATGACCATCGTGGCCAGCATGAAGTAGGATTGCTGGGTCAGCGACATGCCAGCGGTATACATGTGGTGCGCCCAGACGACGAAGCCGAGGACACCGATCGCCACCATCGCGTAGACCATCGGCAGGTAACCGAAGATCGGCTTGCGCGAAAAGGTCGATATGACCTGAGAGATGATCCCGAAGGCCGGCAGGATGATGATGTAGACTTCCGGGTGGCCGAAGAACCACAGGATGTGCTGGTACAGGACCGGGTCACCGCCGCCCGAGGGCGTGAAGAAGGTGGTGCCGAAGTTGCGGTCGGTCAGCAGCATGGTGATCGCACCGGCCAGAACCGGCAGGGCCAGCAGGATCAGCCACGCGGTGACGAAGATCGACCAGGCGAACAGCGGCACCTTGTGCATGGTCATGCCCGGAGCGCGCATGTTGAGGAAGGTGGTGATCATGTTGATCGCGCCAAGGATCGAGGAGGCGCCCGACAGGTGGACGGCGAAGATCGCGAGGTCCATCGCGTAGCCGCCTTCCGCCGTGGTCGAGAGCGGCGGGTACAGCACCCAGCCCACGCCCGCGCCGGTGCCAAGATCACCGCCACCACCCGGGGCGAACAGCGACGCCACCGCAAGCGAGGTGCCGGCGATATAGAGCCAGAACGACAGGTTGTTCATCCGCGGGAACGCCATGTCCGGCGCGCCGATCTGCAGCGGCATGAAATAGTTGCCGAAACCGCCGAACAGCGCCGGGATCACGACGAAGAACATCATCAGGATGCCGTGCGCGGTGACCGTGACGTTCCAGATATGGCCGTTCGGGGTGCAGGTGGCGGCGGCGTCTGCGACAAGCCGCATGCCCTCCTGGCACATGTACTGCACGCCGGGGTGCATCAGCTCCATCCGCATGTAGACGGTGAAGATGACCGAGATCAGGCCGACAAGACCGCCGGCGAACAGGTAGAGGATGCCGATGTCCTTGTGGTTCGTCGACATGAACCAGCGGGTAAAGAACCCTGGTCGGTGATGGTCATGGCCCTGGATGGCTGCGTCCGCCATTGGCGTCCTCCGGTCTTGATTGCAACTGCTGTCGGCGGCTGGTTGGCCCAGGCCGCCCGGTTCCCGTGTGGACACGTCTTTAATCCGGCCAACCGACTGTCGCAATGTCTGACTTTGCCGCAGGGCCAGATTTCCGGGCGATTACCGGGCAATCCGGGGTGTTTCGAAGGGTCGCCTGCGACAAAAGGCGCGGCCCCTTGCGGAGCCGCGCCTGAATTCATAGCGCCCTGACGGGTTGACCAGCGACGGTTACTGCGAAACGGAGACCAGATAGGCCGCCACGTCCTCGCCGCCCTCGCCAAGTTTGAACGACATCTTCGACTTTGCCGCGTCATCGCCAAGCGCGGTTTTCATATACCCCGTCGGGTCGGACGTGTAGGCGGCAAACGAGGCTTCATCCCAGACCGCACCGGTCGCGCCGAGCGCCAGGATCGAATCGCCGTAGGCATAGTCGGGGTCCGAGGCCACGGCGCGACCGATGATGCCGTAAAGGTTCGGCCCGGTCTTGCCACCTTTCTGGATCGCGGTCCCGTCGGGGGCCACGACCGAGTGGCAGGCCTTGCACTTCTTGAACGTATCCTCACCCGCCGCTGCATCGCCCGCAAAGGCCGGGGCGGCAAGGGCGGCGGCCGAAACGATGGCCAGCAGGATGGTCTTGGTCATTTTGTCCTCATCTGTCACGGGGCGCGAGTCGCCTTGGGATGAAGATGTGGATGGAGGGGCTTGATATGCAATAGCAACGCCGCACGCTGCGTCAAAAAGCACGGCTTGGCGGGGCCGGAACGTCAGACCGGGCAGATGCCGAAGCTGCGCCGGAAGGTTGCCATCAGGGCGGCGTCGAGGTCGGCCATCGTGACCGGCAGGCCGAGGTCGACAAGACTGGTGACGCCGTGATTGCGGATGCCGCAGGGCACGATGCCGTCGAAGTGCGCAAGGTCGGGTTCGACGTTGATCGAGATGCCATGAAAGCTGATCCAGCGGCGCAGCTTGATGCCGATGGCGGCAATCTTGGCCTCGGACGGCTGCCCGTCGGGGCCGGGGCGGTCTGGCCGCTGGACCCAGACGCCGACGCGGCCGGGGCGGATCTCGCCCTTGACGTTGAATTCGGCGAGGGTGGCGATGACCCAGTTTTCCAGATCACGCACAAAGCAGCGCACGTCGCGGCCGCGCGCACCGACATCAAGCATGGTGTAGATCACGCGCTGGCCGGGGCCGTGGTAGGTGTACTGCCCGCCGCGCCCCACCGGGTAGACGGGAAAGCGGTCGGGATCGGTCAGGTCGGCGGGTTTGGCCGAGGTGCCAGCGGTGTAGAGGGGCGGGTGTTCCAGCAGCCAGATCGCCTCGTCCGCGCGGCCTTCGGTCATGGCGGCGACGTGGCCTTCCATCGCGGCAACGGTCGGCAGGTAGGGCGAGAGGCCCGGCAGATGCACCCAGTCTGTCAAAGCTGGCGGTTCCCTTGTTGCAGGTAAGGGGAGTGATGCGACAGTGCTGCGGGCGATGCAACCGTCACCCGGCACGTTGCGCGAGTTGGGCGCGCGAATCCCTCTTTTCAATGCGGGCGACTGTCGCTAAGTAGCGCCTGTCCGACGCCGGAACCTGTGCGGATGTGGCGGAATTGGTAGACGCGCAGCGTTGAGGTCGCTGTTCCTTAACCGGAGTGAAAGTTCGAGTCTTTTCATCCGCACCAGTTCCGGCGGGACATGCCAAGGACGCAGGGTAACACCTGCGTCCTTTGTTTTTCCGGGGCGCGTTGGCAAAAGGCGGGTTTCCCGCAGGCCACTCGCGGGCCGGCCAATCGGCGGGCAGTTGCGCGGTTCCCTGCCCGGATTTCCCGCAATCTTGGATTTGCCACCGCGTTCGCCACTTGTGCGTTGCAATGCAGGGCCCCATTGGCTTTAAGGTGTCACAAAGAACAAGCGCAGGGTCACCTGCCGGATCATCAGGGAGACGTGGGTGGCGGCTGAAACCCGGAACGACGCATTCGTCGCATTTGAACGTGTGCAGAAAAGCTACGATGGGGTCACCCTTGTCGTGAAGGACTTGAACCTGAGCATCGGCAAGGGCGAGTTCCTGACGATGCTCGGCCCGTCGGGATCAGGCAAGACCACCTGTCTGATGATGCTGGCCGGGTTCGAGACGGCCACCAACGGCGAGATCCGGCTGGATGGCCAGCCGATCAACCAGGTGCCGCCGCACAAGCGCGGCATCGGCATGGTGTTCCAGAATTACGCACTGTTCCCGCACATGACGGTGGGCGAAAACCTGGCCTTTCCGCTGGAAGTGCGCGGCATGGGCAAATCGGACCGCGATGACAAGGTCAAGCGTGCGCTGGACATGGTGCAGATGTTCAGTTTCATCAACCGCCGCCCGGCGCAGTTGTCGGGCGGCCAGCAGCAGCGGATCGCCCTGGCGCGGGCCTTGGTGTTCGACCCGAAGCTGGTGCTGATGGACGAACCGCTTGGCGCGCTCGACAAGCAGTTGCGCGAACACATGCAGTTCGAGATCAAGCACTTGCACGAACGGCTGGGGATCACGGTGGTCTACGTGACCCACGATCAGGGCGAGGCCCTGACGATGAGCGACCGGGTGGCCGTGTTCAACGACGGGCGCATCCAGCAGCTTGCGACACCCTCGGACCTTTATGAGCGCCCGGAAAACAGCTTTGTCGCGCAGTTCATCGGCGAGAACAACAAGCTGCCCGGCACGATCGAGGAATTGTCCGGCGACAAGGCGCTGGTGCGGTTGCAGACGGGCGAGCTGATTGATGCAACACCCGTCAACGTGAAGCAGAAGGGCGCGGCGACGCTGGTCTCGATCCGGCCCGAGCGGGTGGAGTTCAAGCCCGAGATGATGCCGCCCGGCGCCCACATGATCGACGCCGAAGTGCTGGAGATCATCTACATGGGCGACATCCTGCGCGCGGTCCTGCGCGTCGCGGGGTCGGACGAGTTCGTGATGAAGATGCGCAATACGCTGGGCCAGACAAAGCTGGTGCCCGGGCAGAAGATCAAGGTGGGCTGGCATCCGCAGGACGCCCGCGCGCTCGATCCTTGAGAGGCCGCCGGGCGGCTGGCGCCCGTGCGGAGACTGTTTCCAAAAAGACCAACCAACTGGGAGAACCAAGAATGAAGAAACTACTCGCACTTTCGACGGCGCTGACCGTCGTGGGCTTTGCCGCCCGTGCCGAGGTTGTGGTGATGTCGTGGGGCGGTGCCTACGGCGAAGCGCAGACCGAAGCGCATGTAAAGCCGTGGTCGGCTGCATCGGGCATTGCCGCCACGATGGTCGACAGCGACAACCCGGCCCCGGCCGTGAAGGCGATGGTCGAGGCTGGCAACGTCACGGTTGACGTGGCTTCGCTGGAGTATGCCGACGCGATCCGGCTTTGCGATGAAGGCATGCTGGAGCCGATCGACGTTGCGTCCTTGCCGGCTGGTGCCGATGGCACGCCTGCGGCGGACGATTTCCTTGCCGGCGCCGTGACTGAATGTGGCGTGTCGACGGACATCTGGTCGAACGTCTTTGCCTTTGACAGCAGCAAGATCACCGGCACCGTGCCGACCACCGCCGCCGACTTCTTCGACCTCGAGAAGTTCCCCGGCAAGCGTGGCTTGAAGAAAGGTGCCAAGGCGGTTCTGGAATTCGCGCTGATGGCAGACGGTGTACCGGCCGCGGAAGTCTACAACGTGCTGAACACCCCCGAAGGTGTGGACCGCGCCTTTGCCAAGCTGGACACCATCAAGTCGGACGTCGTCTGGTGGGAAGCCGGCGCACAGGCTCCGCAGCTTTTGGCTGATGGCGAGGTCACAATGACCACCGCCTACAACGGCCGGATCTTCGCGGCGGCGATCAACGAAGGCAAGCCCTTCCAGATCGTCTGGGACGGGCAGGTCTACGAGAACGAGATGTACGCCATTCCGAAGGGCGCACCGAACAAGGACGCGGCCCTTGAGTTCATCAAGTACGCGACCTCGACCGAAGGTCTGCGCGCGCAGGCCCAGCACATCTCTTACGGTCCGGCGCGCAAGTCCGCGCTGAAGGAAGAGCTGATCTTCAAGGACGGCAAGACCGTCATGGCACCGCACCTGCCGACCGCGCCCGAGAACATGGGCAACGCGCTGGAAACCTCGTCCGATTTCTGGGTCGACCATGACGCGGAACTGAACGAGCGCTTCCAGGCCTGGCTGGCGCAGTAAGCCGTTTTTCCGGGCGCGGGGGGAGACCCTCGCGCCCGGTCCTTTTTCGTGAGAGACGAGGCAGGCATGGCCGAGGCCACAGATCCGGTGACGCAGACGGCGTTGCTGACCACCGCTGACGGACGCCCCCTGAAAACGGCGCTGGCCGAGGCACAGGCCAAGGCGCGGCGGCGGGCGTTCCTTCTGGTGGTGCCGCTGATCCTGTTCGTGATCATGACCTTCCTCATTCCGATCGGCTACATGCTGAAACGGTCGTTCGAGCATGACGGCTTTGCGTCCTCGGCCCCGGCGATGGTGGCGTGGTTCGCGGCCAACCCGGATTTCGACCCGACCAATCCGCCCGAAGAGGCGTATGCCGCGCTGGTCAGCGATCTGGCGCGGATGCAGGTGGAAAAGACCACCGGGATGGCGGGCACCCGGATCAACTATTCCGTCCCCGGCACGATCAGCCTGTTCAAGGGCGGGGCGCGGGCGGCAAAAAATCTGACACCACCGTTCAAGGAGGCGCTGCTGGCCGTGGACGCGGAATGGGGCCGCCCGGCGCTGTGGCGCGGGATGCAATCGGCAAGCCATGTCTACACGGCGGAATTCTATCTTGTCGCGTCCGACCGCAAGCTGACCGATGACGGCTGGGCGCGGGGCGGCGACAAGGAGCGGATCTATCTTTACCTTTTCTTCAAGACCTTCCTGATTTCGGGAATCATCACCTTCCTCTGCCTGCTTCTGGCCTTCCCGGTGGCGCATCTGCTGGCGACGCTGCCAATGGCGAAATCGTCGCTGCTGATGATCTTCGTGCTGCTGCCATTCTGGACCTCGCTTCTGGTGCGCACGACCTCGTGGATCGCGCTGTTGCAAGAGCAGGGCGTCGCGAACGACCTTCTGGTGGCGCTGGGGCTGATCACCGAGGAGGGCCGGTTGACGATGATGTACAACATGACCGGCACTATCGTTGCGATGACGCATGTGCTGCTGCCGTTCATGATCCTGCCGTTGTATTCGGTGATGAAGGTCATCCCGCCAAGCTATGCCCGCGCCGCGCGCAGCCTTGGCGCGACCTCGTGGACCACGTTCCGCCGGGTCTATCTGCCGCAGACGCTGCCCGGCATCGCGGCAGGGTCGCTCCTGGTCTTCATCCTTGCGGTTGGCTACTACATCACGCCCGCGCTGGTCGGCGGGGCGGATGGCCAGTTGATCTCGAACCTGATCAGTTTCCACATGTCGAAATCGAACTGGTCGCTGGCGGCGGCAATCGCGGCCATGCTCTTGGCGTCGATCCTGCTTTTGTACTGGCTTTATGATCGTCTGGTCGGCATCGACCGGCTGAAGTTCGGCTGAGGAGAACATCATGGCCCTGCCGACCTATGCCTCGCCGCTGGAACGCATCTGGTATTACACCTACATCGTGATCTGCGTGCTGGTGTTCCTGTTCCTGATCGCGCCGATCCTGATCGTGATCCCGCTGTCGTTCAACGCCGAGCCGTATTTCACCTTTACCCCGAAGATGCTGGCCTTCGACCCCGCAGGCTACGGCTTGCGCTGGTATGACGCGCTTTTGACGCTGGGCCATCCGAACGCCGACGCGGTGCGCGACGGGGCGTGGTGGACGACGGTGTGGGAACGCTCGACCTGGGTGCAGGCGGCGAAGAATTCGTTCTGGGTCGGGCTTTGGGCGACGATCCTGGCGACCACGCTTGGCACCATCGCGGCGCTCGGCTTGAGCCGCCCGGAGATGCCGTATCGGCGCCTGATCATGGCGCTGATGATCAGCCCGATGATCGTGCCGATCATCATCATCGCGGTCGGGATGAGCTTTTTCTACGCCAAGGCCTGCGTCGCACCGGACAGCGCCTGGTTTTCGGTGTTCGGGATGTTCCTGAGCGAGAAGGGATGTCTGGCAAACTCGCACCTCGGGGTGATCGTCGCCCATGCGGTGCTGGGGATACCTTTCGTCATCATCACCGTGACGGCGACGCTGTCGGGGTTTGACCAGTCGCTGATCCGGGCGGCGCATTCGCTGGGGGCGAACCCGCGCACGACGTTCTTCAAGGTGATCATGCCGTTGATCCTGCCGGGGGTGATTTCGGGGGCCTTGTTTGCCTTTGTCACCTCGTTCGACGAGGTGGTGGCGGTGCTGTTCATCGCCGGTCCCGATCAGCAGACCATCCCGCGGCAGATGTTCAACGGCATCCGCGAGGCGATCTCGCCGGCGATCCTGGCGGTGGCGACGATCCTTGTGGTGATCTCGGTGATGCTGTTGGCGACGGTGGAGCTGCTGCGGCGCCGGTCGGACAGGCTGCGCGGCGTGACCGGTCGCTGAGGCGTCAGGGCAGGATCTGCAGCCAGAACCACGTGGTCACGATGCTGAGGCCGGTGGCCATCAGCACGGTCGATGCGGCCACCCGCTTGGCCACGCCGTAGAGGTTGGCAAAGACATAGGCGTTGACACCGGGTGCCATCGCGGCGGTGATCACGGCGGACCGCAGCGCGGGCGTGTCGAGGTGGAACACCTGGGTGCCGAGCGTCCAGGTGATCGCCGGGTGCAGGATCAGCGAGATGGCCGACAGCGTGGCGATGGCACGCAGGTCGCCCTCGGGCTTGTAGCGGTAAAGGACGCCACCAAGGCCGAAAAGCGCTGCGGGCAGGGCGGCGCGGATCACCATGTCGATCGCCGACCACGCGATGGCGGGCAAGGGCAGGCCGGAAAGGTTGACGGCAAAGCCGCAGAGGATGCCGATGACAAGGGGTTGGCACAGGATCGCACGGGCAACCTGCCGCGCGAGGGCGAGGGCCGAAAGGCCAAGGCCGCGCGACCGCGCCAGTTCCATGCAGGTGATGCCGAAGGCGTAGAACACCGGTGCATGGATGGAGATGATCGCGACATTGCCGGTCAGTGCGCCTGTGCCATAAGCGCGTTCGGTGATCGGCAGGCCGAGGAGGAGCGAGTTGGAAAAGAGGCCGACGAAGCCGAAGGCGATGCTGTCGGTCAAGGGGCGGTCGAACACCAGTCGCGCGGCGGCGAACCCGGCGCCAAAGCCCGACAGCGCGCCGATGTAGAACGAGAGCATCAGACCCGCGTCGTAAGCCTGGCCGAGATCGAGCCGGGCGATGGAGGCAAAGAGGAGAAGGGGTAGGGCGAAGCCTTGCGCGAAGTGCATCACGCCGTCGACCGAGGTATCCTTGAAGCCAAGCCAGCGCGCGGCGACGTAGCCGAAGCCTATCACGAGAAAGACCGGGAGGATGACGTCGAGAAGCGCGCTCATGCCCGGCGAAGGGCGGGGGGTTTCACACCCCCCGCACCCCCCGTGGGATACTTCTGCAGAGAGGAAGATGATCGGTCAGGGCTGGTTGTCATAACTGATGACCATGCCGTCGAAGGCGGGGGCGATGTGGGGCGGCAGTTCGGCTTCGAGGGTGGCGTAGTCGAGGTCGTTGTGCATGTTCGTGAGGACCGCGCGGGCCGGTCTGGCGCGGGCGATCCAATCGAGCGTGAGGGCGAGGTGGGCGTGGGTCGGGTGCGGCTTGCGGCGAAGCGCGTCGACCACCCAGCAGTCGAGCCCGTCGAGGCAGGGCCAGCTATCGGTGGGGATTTCCACCGCGTCGGGCAGGTAGGCAAGGGGCCCGATGCGGAAGCCGAGGGCATCCATCGCCCCGTGTTCGGCGCGGAACGGTGTCAGCGTCAGCGGGCCACCGGCGGCTGTCACGGTGACCGGGCCGTCGAGGGTGTGGAGATCGAGGATCGGCGGGTAGGGTGAGCCTTCGGGCTGGATGAAGGCGTAGCCGAAGCGCGACAGGAGCGCCTCTTGCGTCGGGCCGTCGGCCCAGACGGCAAGGCGGCTTCGGGTGTTGAACACGATCTGGCGCAGGTCGTCGATGCCATGCATGTGGTCGGCGTGGGAGTGGGTATAGACCACCGCGTCCAGCGTGCCGACGCCGGCATCCAGAAGCTGGTCGCGCATGTCGGGCGAGGTGTCGATCAGGACGCGGGTGGTGCCGGCCTCGGTCTGGCGCTCGACCAGCATCGAGCAGCGGCGGCGGCGGTTCTTCGGGTTCGCGGGGTCGCAGTCGCCCCAGTCGCCGCGGTTGTCCGGCCCGCCGAGGCGGGGCACGCCGCCCGAGGAGCCGCAGCCGAGGATGGTGAAGCGCAGGGTGGCCATCAGGCGGGCCTCGCTTTCGGGAAGAGCCGGTCGAAGTTGGCGGTGGTGGCGGCGGCGAAGTCTGCTTCGGAAATGTGGAAGACCTGCGCGCCGGCCTTGGCGGTAAAGGCGGTGTAGGCCGGTTCGTTGCGCCGGCCCCGGTAGGGCGGCGGGGCGAGGTAGGGGCTGTCGGTTTCCAGAAGGACACGGTCGAGGGGGGCGCGGGCGAAGATGTCGCGCAAGGGCTGGCTTTTGGGAAAGGCGGCGATGCCGGACATCGAAAGGTAAAAACCGAGGTCGAGCGCGGCCTGCGCAAGCGTGGCGCCGGAGGAAAAGCAGTGCATGACGCAGGTGTAGGGCTTGGCCCGGTAGCCTGCGGTCAGGAGGGCAGCCATGTCGTCGTCGGCGTCGCGGGCGTGGATGATGAGCGGCAGGCAGGTTTCCTGCGCGGCTTCGATGTGGATGCGCAGCGAGGTCTGCTGAATGGCCTTGCTGTCGGCGGTGTAGTGGTAGTCGAGCCCGGTTTCGCCGATGCCGACCATTTTCGGATGCCGCGCAATGGCAATCAGTTGGTCGAGCGTCGCGAGCGGCTCTTCGGTGGCACTCATCGGGTGGGTGCCGGCCGCGTAATAGACCTGTGGGTAGGCCTCGGCGATGGCCCGGACCTGCGGTTCGTTGCGCAGCCGCGTGCAGATCGTCACCATCCGGGTGACGCCTGCAGCCGTGGCGCGGGCGATGACCTCGGGCAGTTCCTCGGCAAAGTCGGGGAAGTCGAGGTGGCAGTGGCTGTCCACTAGGTCGGGGGGCAGTTCGGGGGGCAATTCAGGGGGCAATTCGGGGGGCATCGGGGTCACCTTGAGGCGAGGGTGCCCGCCGTCTCGTCGATCTGGAGGAGCATATCCATGAGAAGGGCGGCAGGGTCAAGGTTGACCGCCTTGCCGCGGCGGGCGCGTGCGGAGAGGTGTTGGGCGAGGTCGGCCCACTGGCGCGCGGCGGCGGGGGTGGGGGAGAGGCGGGCGAGAAGCTGGGCCTCGTTCGGCGCGGCTTCGGGCGGGGTCTGGTGGAGAGTGCCGGTGCGGGCGAGGCGGGCGAGGAAGAGGTCGATCAGGGTGACGAGAAGGTCGAAGGTCTCGGCGGCCCCCCGGGCACCGGCGATGTCGGCCAGCGCGAGGGCTTGCGCGCGGTCGAGGCGGGGGAGGGTGGCGAAGAGGCGGATGAGGGCGGTGTAAAGCGTGAGACCGTCGAGGTTGGTGAGGCGGAAGGCTTCGCCCACGGAGCCTGCGGACAGTTCGGCGAGGGCCTGGGTATCCGCAGGCGCGACGGAGCCGCCGGCGGCGGTAAGGGCTGCGGCGAGGTCGTCGGGGCCGAGGGGGGAAAGGCGCAGCTCGCGGCAGCGCGAGCGGATGGTGGGCAGCAGGCGGGCGGGCTGGTGCGCGATGAGGAGGAGGGTGACGCGGGCGGGGGGTTCTTCGAGGAGTTTCAGGAGCGCGTTGGCGGCGGCGGTGTTCAACTCGTCAAGGCTGTCGATGATCGCGACGCGGCGGCCGCCATCGGCGGCAGAGAGGGAGAAGAACGACTTCATCTTGCGCACCTCGTCGACCGAGATGACCTGGGAGAGCGCGGTTTCCTTTTCGTTGGGACCGCGGCGCAGAAGGAAGAGGCGGGGTTCTGCCAGTTGAAGCAGGCGGCGGGCGACGGGGTTCGCGGGGGCGATGTCGAGCGTGGTGGGCGGCGGCGGGGCGAACATGCCGCCGTCATCGTCGGGAGTGGCGAGCAGGAACCGGGCGATGCGCCAGGCGAGGGTTGCCTTGCCGGTGCCTTTGGGGCCGGTGAGCATCCAGGCGTGGTGGAGGCGGCCGGTGGTGAAGGCCGAAAGCACCTCGGCCTCGGCGGCGGCGTGACCGTAGAGATGCGCGGTTTCCCGTGGGTGGGGGGCACCTTCGATGCGGTCGGGATCGGGGAGGGGGTCGGTGGCGGCCATGCCGGGGAGATTGCACGGCGAGGGTGGCGGGGGGAAGGGGGGTTTTGTGGGCCAGCCGCTGTCCCACGGTGGGACAGGGACGGGAATTATGGCAAATCAACGGGTTGGGAGGAGCATTAGGGAGTTGTTAAGGGTGTGGAGAGGGTCGGAGGCTGTTGCGTGCGGGGAGCGGCGGGATGCGTGCGGGGCATCACCGGGAGGAGATGGCTGGAGAGCGGCGGGAAAAGGCGGTCCTGGTGGCGAGTGTGATGGATGCCGTCGAGGGCAAGGCGCGGCGGATCGCGCGCTGCGCGACACGCGGCGAGTGGGGGGCTGCGGCGAGCGGGGGG
>JAUYQR010000007.1 GCA_030697175.1 Paracoccaceae bacterium
GCAACCTCGCAAAGACAGTGAAGCTGACACCTAGATCATCGAAACCTCGCGGTCCCTACTAGGCCGATATGCTAGACGTTAGACGCCGATGCGCCCAAACCGCCCGCATATCCCTTCTTTCCAATCAGTCTCAAAGAGCACTCGTCAGACAAAATTTTCCGAGGCGCCAGCTTCCCAGCGTGTCCTCGTCCGCCTTGTCTTCAGATTTTCCGGTCGCTTCCAACCGTTCCCTTGGCGTCTCCGCTTCGGTGAGGCGGTATTTACGGAGACACGCCAGAACCCGCAAGAGGGAAAAAACAAAAACCCGGAAGTTTTTTCGAAAAGCCTGAAAATGGCGGGAAATCCGTGGGTTGCGCAACTTGCGGTCTTGGGCGGGGGTATCCGGGGCAACAATCTTACGACAGTGCCCGGCCATTCCGGCTTATCCACAGACTCATGCTGCAGCGCGGCTTTGCGGTCGTGTCGCTGGCCAAAGCCGCACCCCCAGAAGCAGGATCGCAATGGCGACATATGTCAATTCAGACAGGGTCCAGACCTTCACCAACAACAGAAGGTGGGCCACCCCGGCGATCACCGCAACATAGGCCAGCCGGTGCAGCCGCCGCCACGCCACCGGGCCGATCCGCCGGATCGCCGCGTTGCTGGAGGTCGCGGCAAGCGGCAGCAGCACCACAAAGCCCACCATGCCCAGAATGATGTATGGCCGCTTCCAAAGGTCTGCCGTCACCTCGGACCAGCGCAGCCCCATGTCCAGCCAGACCCAGGCCGTCAGGTGCAACGCGACATAGCCAAAGGTCAGCAGCCCCAGCGCCCGTCGGTAGCGGAGCAGGTTCAGCCCGACGCGCCGCAACGGCGTGACTGCCAGCGACGCCAGCAAAAGCTGCAACCCCAGCTCGCCCAGGCGATGCTCCACCGCCTTCACCGGATCGGGGCCAAGATTGCCTTGCACCGTATTCCATGCCAGCCACAGGAACGGCAGCACTCCGGCCAGATACACGACCCAGGTCGGCACGCGGCGCAAGGCGCTGTTCAGACGATCCATCAGTAATCTGCCGCCAGATCCTGCCCGGCATAAAGCGAGGCCACCTGTTCTTCATATCCGTTGAACATCAGCGTGTCCTGTCGGCCCCCGAACAGCCCCGATCCGATGCGCCGCTCCGACGCCTGGCTCCAGCGAGGATGGTCCACTGTCGGGTTCACGTTGGAATAGAATCCGTACTCGCCTGGTTGCAGCATGTTCCACGTTGTCTTGGGCATCTCGGCCACGAGGCTGATCTTCACGATGCTCTTGATCGACTTGAAGCCATACTTCCACGGCACCACCAGCCGGATCGGGGCGCCGTTCTGCTTTGGCATCGGCTCGCCATACAGCCCGGTCGCCAGAATGGTCAGCGGATGCATCGCCTCGTCCAGCCGCAGCCCCTCGCGGTAGGGCCACTCGATGAACGGGCTCGATTGCCCCGGCATCTCCTCGGGGCGCACCAAGGTCTCGAAGGCCACGAACTTCGCCCCCGGCTGCACCCCGACACGGTTCAGCAGGCCTGCCATCTCGAACCCGATCCACGGCACGATCATCGACCACGCCTCGACACAACGGAAGCGGTAGATCCGTTCCTCCAGCGGCTGGTCCTTCATCACATCCGCCAGGTCATAGGTGCCGGGCTTGTCGACCAGACCGTCGATCACGATCGACCATGGGTCCGTCGTCAGACCGCCAGCGTAGGTGGCCGGGTCTTCCTTGCCGGTGCCGAACTCGTAGAAGTTGTTGTAGGTGGTGATATCCTCAAGGCTGTTGGGCGCATCGGTGGTCGAGAACGCGCTTTTCGCCGCCTCGATCCTGGCCAGTGCGGGGGTGGCCAGTGCGGGGGTCGCCAACAACGCCCCCGCTCCGGCAAGCATCACCCGGCGGTTCAGCCACAGGGGTCTTGGCGTCACGTCAGCCCAGGTCAGGTCGTTGCGAAAGCGCATGTCCGGCTCCATCAGGTTTCCGCAAAAGATGCGGGATCGCGCACAAAAGGCAAAACAAACCGCCTCACAACTGCGCAAGCGGACTGAAACAATGGCGAAAACCGCACGGATCAGTTCACAAACGGTAACCTGCCTTCACGAATTCTTTAGTGGCGTCGTGCGATGGTCGCGGCTTAGGGCGCCTGCCCGCTTCGGCAAGGGCGCATCACGGCCTTGTTGGCCTGATCCGATCCAATCCACTCCCCATATAAAGCCTGCCAATGACGGCAAGATCATAACGGGAGTGACACCAATGATCCGCAGAACCTTTCTTGCTCTGACCGCCGCCACCGCCTTCGCGATGCCCGCCTTCGCAGACGGCCACGGCAAGGACATCGTCGACACCGCCGTTGCCAACGGTTCGTTCAACACCCTCGCCGCCGCGCTGACCGCTGCCGGCCTGGTGGAAACGCTGAAGGGCGAAGGCCCGTTCACCGTGTTCGCGCCGACCGACGCCGCTTTCGCAGCACTTCCCGCTGGCACCGTGGAAGACCTGCTGAAGCCGGAAAACAAGGACAAGCTGGTTTCGATCCTGACCTACCACGTTGTCCCCGGCAAGGTCATGTCGACCGACCTGACCGAAGGCATGAAGGCCGCCACCGTGAACGGCGCCGAAGTCACCATCACGCTTGATGGCGGCCCGAAAGTGAACGGCGCTGTCATCTCGATGCCGGACGTCGCCGCCTCGAACGGCGTGATCCACGTCATCGACAGCGTCATCCTTCCGCCGGAAGGCTGATCGTCAGCACCACACGGGGACAGGGGCGGCGCGAGCCGCCCCTTTTTCATGGCGCGCCCTGCACGTCGCCAACCGGAACGGAATCGCCCGCCCAACGTTGTGCATCCAGCCGGGCCTCCTGCCCGCGCAGCTTCAAAGGAGCGCGACCGTGGGTATCATCTGGACCATAATCATCGGCTTTGTCGCCGGCGTGATCGCCAAGTTCATCATGCCAGGTGACAACGAGCCTTCAGGCTTTGTCCTGACCACCATTCTCGGCATCGTCGGGGCGTTCGTGGCAAACTTCCTTGGCCAGTCGCTTGGCTGGTATGGGCCACAAGACGGTGCCGGCCTGATCGGTGCCGTGATCGGCGCGATCATCGTGCTGGCGCTCTACGGTTTTCTTCGTCGCCGGGCCTGACCCGACCTCCCTAGTGAAAGGATTAGAACGATGGCAAAAGGCAGCCCATCCATGATCGCGCTTCTGGGCCTGCTGGCAGTCGCCGGCTACCAGAATCGCGACAAGCTCGGCGCGATGCTCAACACCCCTGCGGGCGACGATCCCAACCGGAACCCCTTTGGCGCGGCCGGTCAGGCCGACAGCCAGGGCGGCATTCTCGAAAACCTGCGCCAGATGGCGGGCGGTGCTGGGAGTGGCGGCCTGATGAGCGGGCTGTCGGAACTGTTCGAGCGGTTTTCCAACCCCCAGACCCAAGCCAAGGCACATAGCTGGGTCAGCACCGGTCAGAACGAATCGATCGCGCCTGACGAACTTGAACAGGCGCTGGACGAAGACACCATCGCAGAGCTTGTGGAAAAGACCGGCCTGACGCGCAGCGAGCTTCTGTCCCGCCTCAGCCAGACGCTACCCGATGCGGTGGATCAGGCCACACCGAACGGGCAATTCCCGCCGCTCGACATGCAGGAACCCCGCGCGATCTGATGCGCCTCAGCCCGCGTCAATCCAAGGTTGCGGCCCCCCGTGAGCGGGGGCCGCAACCCCGCCAACATTCCTTGCACCCTCGCCATCGCCACCCCGTCCAGCCGGTCAGCCGGAACCGACCGCGCGGTCATCGAGCCCGCAGGGGCATCCCCGCATGGCAATCGCTGCCGAACGCCGTCAACGCGCCCTCACTATCGGCACCCGGCAGCCCGCACTCTGCAAAGGATAGCTGAACGGCGCTTGCGACAGATCGGTGGGGCCGACATCCACGAACACCGCCTCAGACGCAACCAGATCAAAGGAAAAGAGCGTCCAACCCGGTTCCGTCAGCACCATCTCTGGCGACCCGTCCACACCCGCGCGGTTGCAGCGCGCCCGCCATGGCGGACATGAAAACCTAAGTGTCTTGCCGACCGGCAACAGAAAAGGCTCGGGCCGTGCCGCGCTTCCCCTTGTCAAAGGATCAGCGCGGCACGGCCCGCTTCGGCGTGACGAGCGCGCGCTTAGTGGACTACCGCCTCCGTGGGCCGCGCCCTGCGGCTGGCACTGACCCGGTCGCCGATAATCAGCCCCTCCGACCCGGCGCTGATCGTCACCGTAGATCCGTCCAGCAGATCGCCCGACAGGATCATCTCGGCCAGCGGGTCTTGCAGATGGCGCTGCATCACCCGCTTCAACGGCCGTGCCCCGAACACCGGATCATAGCCTTCGTCCGACAGCCATTGCTTGGCCTGCGGGTCCAGCTCCAGCGTGATCTTGCGCCCGACCAGACGTGCTTCCAGCCGCTTGAGCTGGATCTCCACGATCTGTGCCATGTCCGACCGATCCAGCCGATCAAAGATGATCTGCTCGTCCAGACGGTTCAGGAACTCGGGGCGGAAGTGCTGGCGCACCGCCTCCTCGACCTCGCGCTTGGCCGCCCCCACATCCGCGCCTTCCGGCAGTTCCGACAGCGCCCTTGCCCCAAGGTTCGATGTCAACACGATCAGCGTCTGCTTGAAGTCGACCGTGCGGCCCTGACCATCGGTCAGCACGCCATCATCCAGCACCTGCAACAACACGTTGAACACGTCCGGATGCGCCTTTTCGACCTCGTCGAACAAGACCACCTGATAGGGCCGCCGACGCACCGCCTCGGTCAGCACCCCGCCCTCGTCATAGCCGACATAGCCGGGCGGCGCGCCGATCAGACGGGCGACCGAATGTTTCTCCATGAACTCCGACATGTCGATGCGGACCATCGCGTTGTCGTCGTCAAAGAGGTATTCGGCCACCGCCTTGGTCAACTCGGTCTTGCCCACGCCGGTTGGCCCGAGGAAGAGGAAACTGCCCAAAGGCCGCCCCTCGTCGTTCAACCCCGCCCGTGCGCGGCGCACGGCATTGGCGACCGCGGTCAGCGCAGCCCGCTGCCCGACGACGCGCTTGCCAAGCTCCTCCTCCATGCGCAGCAGCTTTTCCCGCTCGCCTTCCAGCATCTTCGACGTCGGGATACCGGTCCAGCGCTCCACGACCTCGGCAATCTGCTCCGGCCGCACGGCTTCAGACACCAAGGCCTGACCTTCACGCGCTTCCGCCTCCGCCAACTGCTTCTCCAGCTGCGGAATCCGGCCATACTGCAACTCGCCCGCCTTGGCGAAATCGCCCTCGCGCTTGGCCTGCTCCAGCTCCGCCCGCGCCCGGTCGAGGTCTTCCTTCAGCCCCCGTGCGGCTTCCAGACTGTCGCGCTCCGCCTGCCATTTCGCCGTCATCTCCGACGACTGCTGCTGCAGGTTCGCCAACTCGCGCTCCAGCCGTTCCAGCCGGTCCTTCGACGCCGCGTCGTCTTCCTTCTTCAAGGCCTCGCCCTCGATCTGCAATTGCAGGATCTGACGATCAAGCTGGTCCAGTTCCTCGGGCTTGCTGTCGACCTCCATCCGCAGTCGGCTCGCCGCCTCGTCCATCAGGTCGATCGCCTTGTCGGGCAGGAACCGGTCGGTGATGTAGCGATGCGACAGCGTCGCCGCCGCCACAAGGGCTGCATCCGCGATGCGAACCCCGTGGTGCAGTTCGTACTTCTCCTTGATCCCGCGCAGGATGCTGATCGTATCCTCCACCGAAGGCTCGTTCACGAACACCGGCTGGAACCGCCGCGCCAAGGCCGCGTCCTTTTCCACATACTTGCGGTATTCATCCAAGGTCGTCGCACCGATGCAGTGCAACTCGCCCCGCGCCAGTGCCGGCTTGATCAGGTTGGCCGCATCCATCGCGCCATCCGATTTGCCCGCGCCCACCAACGTGTGCATCTCGTCGATGAACAGGATGATCTCGCCCGCCGCCGCCGTGATCTCATTAAGCACGGCCTTCAGCCGCTCCTCGAA
This sequence comes from Paracoccaceae bacterium, assembly GCA_030697175.1. Taxonomy (GTDB): domain Bacteria; phylum Pseudomonadota; class Alphaproteobacteria; order Rhodobacterales; family Rhodobacteraceae; genus JAUYQR01. Next base: position 6,026 of record JAUYQR010000007.1, read on the forward strand.
CTCACCGCGATATTTCGCACCGGCAATCAGCGCGCCCATGTCCAGCGCCATCAGCTTCTTGTTGCGCAGGCTCTCCGGCACGTCGCCATCGACGATCCGCAGCGCAAGTCCCTCGGCAATCGCCGTCTTGCCCACGCCCGGCTCACCGATCAGCACCGGGTTGTTCTTGGTGCGCCGCGACAACACCTGCATCGTGCGCCGGATTTCTTCGTCGCGACCGATGATCGGGTCGATCTTGCCATCCGCCGCCGCCTCGGTGAGGTCGCGCGCATATTTCTTCAACGCCTCCATCGTCTCTTCGCTGGAGGCGCTGTCGGCCGTCCGACCCTTCCGGATCTCGTTGATCGCTCCGTTCAGCCCCTGCGCCGTCACGGCCCCAGCCGTCAGCGCATCCTTGGCCCGCGTGTTGACCAGCGCCAGCGCGGTCAGCAGGCGCTCCACCGGCACGAAACTGTCGCCCGCCTTCTTTGCAACCTTCTCGGCCTCGTCCAGCACGCGCACCAGGCTCGGGTCGATGTAGGTCTGCCCGTCGCCGCCCGTTACCTTCGGCAGCTTCGCCAATGCGGCGTTGATCGCCTCGTTCACCCGCTCAGGCGCACCGCCCGCCTTGCGGATCAGGTTCGACGCCAGCCCCTGGTCGTCATCCATCAAGGCTTTCAGCAGGTGGTCGGGCAGCACGCGCTGGTGGCTGTCCCGCATTGCAATCGTCTGCGCGGCCTGAAGGAAACCGCGCGACCGCTCCGTGAACTGCTCAAGGTTCATCGGTCATCTCCTCTCGTGAAGCGCCTCGGTCCGGAATGCCCGACTGTTCAGCACATCCCGCAAGGCCTTGCCCATGATCTGGGCAAGCGATCCGCGTTTTGCAATCCCGTCCCGCAGCAAAATCATTATGGGCCGCCCCGCGCCCGCAATCATGGCCGACCGACCCGATTTGGCCGAACCCCGCCGATCCGCAACCAACCCATCGGCGTGTTCACGCAACCCGGCGCATCTCGGCGCCCCAACTGCTTGCCAAGCGCCTGAATCCTCACCCATCCTTGCCGTCCAACCAAGGGGGTATGCCGGCGATGAGCGATACCAAGCTTCCGATCCTTCCCAAGGCCCCGGTCGAGGGCATCCGCATCCACGTTGCCCGCGCCGGCCTGGTGATCGGCGACATCGCGGCGCTCGACCGCCTGCCCGATGGCCGTATCGGCGTCTACGCAAGGGTCCGCCAGCGTTTCCTCGGGCTGATCCCGCGCCGCCGCACCATGCTCATCGGCCATCTCGGCCCGGTGGCCGAAGACCTGCTGTCCCCCGCGCTCAGCAATGGCGATCCGATGCGCATCCGCATCATCGACCTCACGCCGGAACACCTCGCCAACGGCTTCCCGCCAGAAATCTACATCTCGGTCTGGGGCGACCCGCGCCACTTCACCGAACGCTCCGCGATCCACGAGGCGTTCCTGCCGCTGCCCGTCGCCACCCCGGAGCCGGAGGAGCTGGCACCCCGCCGCGCCCCCCGCTTCCGCATCGCCTGACCCTCAGGGGTCATACCGCACGTAGGCAAAGCCATGCCCGTCCGGCGCCCAGCTTGGCACGTTGATCGTGCCCTGCCCACCGATGAACTCCCGCACCACCCGCCGCTCCCGCCCTTCGGTGTCACACAGCACCAGCGCCACCGGCAGATCCGCAGGGTGCCCCGTCGTGCCGGGCGGATACGCAAGATAGACCAGCGTCTTGCCATCCGGCGACGGATGCGGAAACCAGTTCACATTGTTGTCCTCGAACAACTGCCGCTGCCCCGATCCGTCCCCCGCCATCACCCAGATCTGCGCATGTCCGCCCCGGTCGCAGTTGTAATAGATGCGGCTGCCATCCGCGCTGTAATCCGGCCCGTCGCAATGGCCCTCGCCATAGGTCAACCGCTGCTCCTCACCGCCATTCACTCCGATCGTGTAAACATCAATCACCCGGCTGCCACCCCGCGCCGCCACATAGGCCAGCCTCGCACCATCCGGCGACCATCCGTGCCACCAGCTTGGCGCGTGGCGCGTCACCGGCACCGGCTCGCCCCCGGTGGCCGGCAACATGAAGATCTCCGACCCCTGCCCGCGATGATGCGAAATCACGATCCGCGCCCCGTCCGGGCTGATCCCGTGGTCGTTGTTGCAACGATCGGCAAAGCCCGTGTCCACCGGCACCAGCGCCGGCTCCGCCAACGGCACCCGAAACAGCCGTCCGCCCCCGTTCACCAGCAGCGTCTCCCCCGACGGGTCCCAGTTCGGCGCCTCGATCCGGCCATCGACCGCCAGCACCTCGCGCACCGCACCACTGGCCACCGTGTAGGTCTCGATGATGCTCTTCACGCCCAACCCCTTGCTCTTTTTCCAAATACTCCACGGGAGGTCCGGAGGGTGTGAAACCCTCCGGGGCCGGGCCGGGGCTCACGCCTGCAAAGCCGCCCGCAGCGCCGTGACCTGCGCCGCCTGCGTCACCCGCTCCATGCCGCCGCCAAACCCCAAACCCGCCGCTCGCGCCGCGCGGATCACCGAACAGGAGCCATGCACCTCTTCGGGTTCCAGCGCCCGCAGGCCCGCCGCCGTCGCCGCGGTGATCCCGGCCCCCGGCAGGATCACGATCCGCCCCGCCGCCTGTCGCTTCAACGCCACCAAGCGGTCGATCCCCGCCACCGCCGTCGCCACCCCGCCCGAGGTCAGCACCCGCTGAAACCCCAGCGAAATCGCCGCCTCCAGCGCCTCGCCCATGTCCGGCACCAGATCAAACACCCGGTGCAAGGTCAGGCTCAACCCCGCCGCCTCGCCCACCAGCCGCCCCAGCGCCGCCACGTCAAGCCGTCCGTCCGCCAGACTTGCGCCGATCACCACCCCGGCCATCCCGCAGTCCCGCGCCACGGCGATATCCGCCGCCATCACCTCAAGCTCCGCCTCGGAAAAGCAGAAGGCCCCCGCCCGCGGCCGGATCATCGCATGCACCGGCACCCTCGCCCGTGCCGCCACCCGCATGAACCCCGCCGAAGGCGTCAACCCGCCCACGCCCAACGCCGCACACAACTCGATCCGGTCCGCACCGCCCTCCAGCGCCGCCGCCAGCCCCTCCGCCGTGTCGACGCAGACCTCGATTATCAATCGCCGAACTCCGCCAACCCGGCTTCCGCCGCGCCGATCAGCCCCGGCTCAACCGTGCATTCGGCCAGCACCACCAAGGGCCGCTCCGTCCGCCGCAACACCCGTGCCCGCACCGCAGCGTCCAGCCGTGCGATCAGCGCCGGCACGTTCGCCAGCCCGCCGCCCACCGGCACGATCCCTGCGCCCGTCACGTTCAGCACCATCGCCAGCGGCCCCGACACCAGCTCTTCCCACAGATCCACAACCGGCGCCGCGTCAGCATCCCCCGCCTGCCACCGCGCCAGGATCTCCACCGATCCCAAAGCCTCCCCGCCCGAGGCACGCCACAGCCGCTCCAGCCCCCGCGCGCCCCCTACCGTGTCGATGCAGCCGACCTGCCCGCAGCCGCAAGGAAACGCAAACTCGCCCCGGATTACCGGCCCATGCCCCCATTCCCCGGCATAACCGCCCGCGCCCGTCACCAGCTTCCCGTCGATCACCAGCCCGCCGCCAACCCCGGTGCCAAGGATCACGCCGAACACCGTGCCATGCCCGCGCCCCGCCCCCTTCCGCGCCTCGGCCAGCGCAAAGCAGTCCGCGTCGTTCAGCACGATCACCGGCAGCCCGAGCCGTGCCTCCAGCAACGGTGCCAGCGCCAAGCCGTCGATGCAGCGGATGTTGGCCACCCGGCCAATACCCGTCTCCGGCTCCACCACCCCGGCAATCGAAATCGCCACGCCCCGCACGCCCGGCCGCATGAACCCCGCCAGCCCGGCCACGAACCCGTCCAGATCATCCACGGCCGTCGGCACCGCGCCCAAGGGCGTCACGCCACCGGCCTCGGCCGACCCCGCCTTGATCCGCGATCCGCCAATGTCAAAGCACAGGATCACTGCCTGCCAACCCCGCTTGCCAACCGTTCCCCGCCCATCGTTAGCGATGCGCCTCCGCCCTGTCGACACACCAGATCGCCCGCCAAACGCCCATTAAGCCAGCAGAACACGGTTTTCTTCGCCAATCTGCCCGGGCATGATCGCGCCGAAACCGACGGGGGGACATTCATGCGCAATGGCGGGCAGTTACTGGTCGAAAGCCTCGTCGCTCTTGGCGCCACCCGCGCCTTCGGTGTGCCGGGGGAAAGCTACCTCGCCGTCCTCGACGCGATGCACGACACCCAGGGCCGCTTCGACTTTGTGCTTTGCCGCAACGAAGGGGGTGCTGCCTTCATGGCCGCCGCCTGGGGCAAGCTGACCGGCCAGCCAGGAATCGCCCTTGTCACCCGTGGCCCCGGCGTCACCAACGCCTCGATCGGCATCCACACCGCGATGCAGGACTCTGCCCCGATGCTGATCCTTGTCGGTCAGGTCGGCACCGACATGAAGGGCCGCGAGGCGTTTCAGGAACTCGACTACCGCGCCGTGTTCGGCACGATGGCCAAATGGGCGGTGGAAATCGACCACGCCAACCGCATCCCCGAAACCCTGTCCCGCGCCTGGATCACCGCCACCACCGGCCGCCCCGGCCCGGTCGTCGTGGCCCTGCCCGAAGATGTGCTATCCGGCCTCACCGCCGCCCTGCCCCTTACTGGCCCCGCCCGCATCGCAGAACCCGCCCCCGACCCGGCCGCCCTCGCCGACGCGCTTGGCCTCCTGGCCCAAGCCCAGCGCCCCGCCATCCTCCTTGGTGGCTGCAACTGGACAGCCGCAGGCCGCGCCGCCCTCCAGTCCTTCGCCGAAGCCTCCGACATCCCGGTCGTCGCCGCGCTTCGCTATCAGGACATGATCGACAACCACTCCCCGGTCTACGCCGGCGACCTCGGCCTCGGCCTCTCCGCCGGCGTCCGCGCGACCTTGGCCGAGGCGGACGTTGTCCTCGCCCTCAACACCCGCTTTGGCGAAATATCGACCGAAGGCTACACCCTCTTTGCCGTCCCCACCCCGGCGCAAAAGATCATCCACGTCCACGCCTCAAGTCTCGAGATCGGCAAGGTCTACATCCCCACCATCGGCATCCCCGCCGGCCCCAACGCCTTCGCCGCCGCCCTGACGCCCGTCAAAGGCCCTTGGTCCAGTTGGCGCAAACGCGCCCGGGCGGCGTATGAAGCGACCTTCGACCTGCCGCCGCAACCCTCACCCGTCGACATGGGGCAGGTCATGGCGCATCTGCAATCCATCCTGCCCGACGACGCGATCCTCACGAATGGTGCCGGCAACTTCACCGCTTGGCCGAACAAGTACTTCCGCTTCGGCCCGCACGCCCGCCTCCTTGCCCCGCAGTCGGGTGCAATGGGTTACGGCCTGCCCGCCGCCATCGCCGCCAAAGTCGCACACCCCGACCGCACCGTGGTCTGCTTTGCCGGTGACGGCGATATCCAGATGAACCTGCCCGAACTTGGCACCGCGATGCAGGCCGGTGCGCAGCCCATCGTCCTCATCCTCAACAACGGCATGTACGGCACGATCCGCGCGCATCAGGAACGCCATTTCCCGACCCGCGTCTCCGGCACCACACTCGTCAACCCGGATTTCCCCGCCCTCGCCCGCGCCTACGGCTTTCACGCCGAACGGGTGTCAGCCACCGCCGATTTCCCCGCCGCCTTCGCCCGTGCGCTTGCCTCCAAGACCGGCGCGGTCCTCGACCTCGATATCTCGCCCGAAGCCCTCACCCCGCGCCAGACCCTCAGCCAGATGCGCGCCAAGGCGCTCGCTGAAAAGGACAAGACATGACCATCCGCCTCGGTGCCGATATCGGCGGCACCTTCACCGACGTGGCGCTTGACCACGACGGCACGATCCACTCGACCAAGATCCTGACGAACTACGCCGCCCCCGAACAGGCGATCCTCGACGCCATCCACATCGTGCTGACCGAGGCTGGCCTCACCTACGCCGACCTCGACATCGTCATCCACGGCACCACCCTTGCCACCAACGCCCTCATCGAACGGCGCGGCGCCAAGACCGCCTTCGTCACCACCGAAGGCTTCCGCGACACCGTCGAGATGCGCACCGAAAACCGTTTCGACCAGTATGACCTGAACCTCCGCCTGCCGCAGCCGCTGGTCCCCCGGCAAGACCGCTTCACCGTCCCCGGCCGCATCGGCGCCGACGGGCAGGAACTGCTGCCGCTCGATGAGTCCGCCCTCGCCGCCGTGGCCGACGCCATCGCGGCAGGCGGCTATGGCGCGGTCGCCATCGGCTTCATCCACTCCTACCTCAACCCCGCGCACGAAGCCCGCGCCCGCCAGATCATCGCCGCCCGCACCTCCGCCCCGATCTCGATCTCCTCCGAGGTCTCGCCCCAGATGCGCGAGTTTGAACGCTTCAACACCGTCTGCGCCAACGCCTACGTCCGCCCGCAGATGGCCGCCTACCTCACCCGCCTGCAAGCCCGGCTCAAGGACATGGGCGCCACCTGCCCGGTGTTCATGATCCACTCCGGCGGTGGCCTGATCTCGGTCGAAACCGCCGCCGAATTCCCCGTCCGCCTGATCGAAAGCGGCCCCGCCGGGGGGGCCATCTTCGCCGCCGACATCGCCCGCCGCTTCGCCCTCTCCCACGTCGTCAGCTACGACATGGGCGGCACCACCGCAAAGATCTGCCTGATCGAGGATTTCGCCCCCAAGACCGCCCGCAGCTTCGAGGTCGCCCGCACCACCCGCTTCGCCAAAGGCTCCGGCATGCCCATCTCCATCCCCGTGATCGAGATGATCGAAATCGGTGCCGGAGGCGGTTCCCTCGCCTCGGTCGACAGCATGGGCCGCATCCAGACCGGCCCGGAATCGGCCGGCTCCGAACCCGGCCCCGCCTGCTACCAGCGCGGCGGCGACCGCCCCGCCATCACCGACGCCGACCTGATCCTCGGCAAGATCGACCCCGAAAACTTCGCCGGTGGCGCGATCCGTCTCTCCGCCCCCCTCGCCGCCAGCGCCATCGACGCCCACGTGGGCCAGCCCCTCCGCCTCGACACCCGCTCTGCCGCCTTCGGCATCGCCGAGGTGGTGGATGAGAACATGGCCAACGCCGCCCGTGTCCACGCTGTTGAGAACGGCAAGAACATCTCCGACAACCTGATGATCGCGTTCGGCGGCGCTGCCCCCCTCCACGCCGCGCGGCTGTGCGAAAAGCTGGGCATCGACCGCTGCCTCGTGCCCCCCGGCGCGGGCGTCGGCTCCGCCATCGGCTTCCTGCGCGCCCCCTTCGGGTATGAGGCGCTCGTCACCCGCATCACCCGGCTTTCGGCCTTCGACACCGACGCCGTCAACGCCCTCCTCGCCAGCCTGAAAACCACCGCCGAAGGCTTCGTCCGCACCGGCACCACCGCCGCCATCACGGTCGAGGCGACCGCCTTCATGCGCTACAAGGGCCAGGGCTGGGAAATCCCCGTCCCGCTTCCCGACCACCCCTTCACCGCCCCCGATATCGCCACCCTGCGCGCCGCCTTCCGCGCCGCCTACGCCCGCTTCTTCGGCCGCGCCATCGGCGGCACCAGTGACGACGCGCTGGAAATCGAGGTCGTCACATGGTCCGTCAAGGCCAGCGACACCCGCCCCGCCCCCGCCCGCCACCACCTGACGACCGGCTCCACGACCCTCACCCCCAGCACCCTGCGCGACGTGTTCGACCCCGCCACAGGCACGAACCTTCCGACCACCATCGTAGCGCGCGACAGTCTCACCCCCGGCCAGCGCATCCCCGGCCCCGCGGTCATCGTGGAACGCGAAACCTCCACCGTCGTCACCTCGCCCTTCGACGTCGTCATGCAGACCGACGGCTCCCTCCTTCTCATCCGAAAGTCCGCGCCATGACCGATCCCACCCGCGAGATCCGCTTTCAGGTGATGTGGAACCGCCTGATCTCGGTGGTCGAGGAACAGGCGATGACGCTCCTGCGCACCGCCTTCTCCACCTCGGTCCGCGAGGCTGGCGACCTTTCCGCCGGCGTGTTCGATCCGCAGGGCCGGATGCTTGCCCAAGCCGTCACCGGCACCCCCGGCCACGTCAACACGATGGCCGAGGCGGTCCTGCATTTCATCACCGAAATCGGCCGCGCCAACATGTTTCCCGGCGATACCTACGTCACCAACGACCCGTGGAAAGGCACCGGCCACCTGCACGACATCACGATGGTCTCGCCGTCGTTCCTTGGCGACCGACTCGTCGGCTTCTTCGCCTGCACCGCCCATGTCGTCGACGTCGGCGGGCGCGGCTTCGGGGCCGACGGCAAATCGGTCTACGAAGAGGGCATCCAGATCCCGATCATGAAATTCGCCGAACGGGGCGCGGTCAACGACACCCTGATCCGCCTTCTGCGCGCCAACGTCCGCGAACCCGATCAGGTGGTCGGCGACTTCTACTCCCTCGCCGCCTGCAACGATGTCGGCCACCGCCGCCTCGCCGCGATGATGCAGGAAATCGGCCTCGCCACGCTTGACGACCTTGGCGAGTTCATCTTCACCCGCACCCGCAGCGCCACGCTCGACCGCCTCCGCGCCCTGCCGCAAGGCACCTGGGACAACATCCTCGACACCGACGGTTACGACACCCCGGTCCGCCTCGCCGCCCGCGTCACCATCGCGGGCGACGCGGTCAACGTCGATTTCGCAGGCTCCAGCCCGGTTTCGCCCAAGGGCATCAACGTCCCGATCATCTACACCAAGGCCTACGCCTCCTACGCGCTGAAATGCGTGATCGCGCCCGACATTCCGAACAACTGGGCCTCGCTTGAAGCCTTCACCATCGCCTCGCCGGAAAACATCCTGAACGCCCCGCGCCCCGCGCCCGTGTCGGTCCGCCACGTCATCGGCCACCTTGTCCCCGACCTCGTCCTCGGCGCGCTCGCCAAGGCGCTGCCGGGCCAGGTGCTCGCCGAAGGCGCGGCAGCGTTGTGGAACATCCACATGTCCGTCCGCCCCGCGCCCGGCCACAGTGGCCGCCGCGCCGAAATCCTGATGTTCAACTCCGGCGGCATGGGCGCGCGCCCCACGGCAGACGGCCTGTCCGCTACCGCCTTCCCCTCCGGCGTGATGACCATGCCGATCGAGGCCACCGAACACACCGGCCCGATCGTGATCTGGCGCAAGGAACTGCGCCCCGATTCCGGCGGTGACGGCGAGTTTCGCGGCGGCCTCGGCCAGATCATCGAGATCGAGCCGCTCCCCGGCCATGAATTCGACTTCTCCGCCATGTTCGACCGCGTCAACCACCCCGCCCGTGGCCGCGATGGCGGCCAACCCGGCGCCGCCGGGTCGGTGGACCTCGACGATGGCACCAAGCTGAAACCCAAGGGCTGGCAGCACGTCTCCGCCGGCCGCCGCCTGATCCTCACCCTGCCCGGCGGCGGCGGCTTTGGCGACCCGGCCCGCCGCTCGCCCGAAGCCCGCGCCGAAGACGCAGCCAAGGGCTACGTCACCAAGGCCAAGTCATGAGCTACACCGCCACCCGCCTCGCCGCCGTCAAAGCCTCCGCCTCGATGGCCGCGTCGATGGCCGCCAAGGCCCTGCGCGCCACCGGCATCGACGTGATCGACCTTGGCCTCGGGGAACCGGACTTCCCGACCCCGTCCCACATCGCCGCCGCCGCCCACACCGCCGCCACCAAAGGCGAAACCCTCTACACCCCTGCCGCAGGCACCCTCGCGCTGCGCACCGCCATTGCCGACAAGTTCCGGCGCGAGAACGGTCTCGACTGCACCCCCGATGACATTGTCGTGGCCAACGGTGCCAAGCAGATCATCTTCAACGCCCTGGTGGCCACGCTGAACGACGGCGACGAAGCGATCCTGCCCGCCCCCTATTTCGTCAGCTACCCCGAGCTGGTCAAACTTCTCGGCGGCACGCCCGTCACACCGATCTGCGGCCCCGACACCGGCTTTCGCCTTACGCCGCAGGTGCTGGAGGATGCCATCACGCCCCGCACCAAATGGCTGTTCCTCAACACCCCCGGCAACCCTTCCGGCGCGGTCTATTCCCGCGATGATCTGCAAGCCCTCGGCGCGGTTCTGGAACGTCATCCCCACGTCCTGATCCTGTCGGATGAAATCTACGAACACATCCGCTTTGACGGGCGCGACTTCATCTCCTTCGCCGCCGCCTGCCCCGCGCTCCGCGCCCGCACGCTCGTCGTCAACGGCGTCGCCAAGGCTTATGCGATGACCGGCTGGCGCGTCGGCTATGCCACCGGCCCCGCGCCGCTCCTCAAGGCGATGACCACGGTGCAAAGCCAATCGGTCACCTCGGTCGCAGCGCCCATGCAGGCCGCAGCCCTCGCCGCCCTCACCGGCCCGCAAGACTGCATCCCGACCTTCCGCACCGCCTTCCAGCGCCGCCGTGACCTCGTGGTTGCCGCAGTCGCGCAAATCCCAGGGCTTACCCTCGCCCCCCCAGAAGGCGCGTTCTACGCCTATATCGGTTGCGCCGCCCTGATCGGCAAGCGCACCCCAAAAGGTGCGATCCTCACCGACGATACCGCCGTCACCGCCTACCTTTTGGCCGAAGGCCACGTCGCCGCCGTCCCCGGCGCGGCTTACGGCCTGTCGCCCTTCTTCCGCATCTCCACCGCCACCTCAGACGCAACGCTGGCCGAGGCTACCACCCGCATCGCCCGCGCTGTCGCCGCCCTTGAACCCGGAATACCCGCATGACCCCCCGTTTCGACACCATCCTCATCACCGGCGCCGCTGGCCGCCTTGGCACCCAACTGCGCCGTGGCCTCGCCCCCCTCGCCCGCAGCCTCCGCCTCGCCGACCGCGCCCCGATCACCGACCTTCAGCCCAACGAACAGGCGCTGAGCTTCGATCTCAACGACGCTGACGCCGTGATGGCCGCGGTCGCAGGCGTCGATGCCATCGTCCATTTCGGCGGCGCGCCGATGGAACGCCCGTGGGACGAAGTTCTGCAATCCAGCATCATCGGCAGCTACAACATCTACGAAGCCGCCCGCAAACACGGCGTCTCCCGCATCGTCTACGCCTCCTCGGTCCACGCCATCGGCTACCACCGGCTCGAAGACCAGATCGACGCCCACGCCCCGCACCGCCCCGACAGCCTTTATGGCCTGTCGAAATGCTTCGCCGAAGACCTCGGTCGCCTCTACTGGGACAAGTTCGGGATCGAGACCGCCGCGCTGCGCATCTTCTCGTCCTTCCCCGAACCGGCTGACCGCCGGATGCTCTGGTCATGGCTCTCCTTCGACGACTGCATCCGCCTCGTGACCGCCGCCCTCACCGCGCCGCAGGTCGGCTTCAGCGTGGCCTTCGGCATCTCCGACAACGCGGTGAAAGCCGTCGACAACCGCCTCGCCGCGCACCTCGGCTTTCACCCGCAGGACACCACCGAACCCTTCCGTTCCGCTGTAGAAGCGCGTACCCCTGTGCCCGATCCGAAGGCCCCTGCCGTGCAGGCCCTGGGCGGTTGGTTCGTCGATCTTGGGCACCCCGATGATGAGGCGGCAAAGTGAACGACAGCTATGATGTGGTGATCGTCGGCGGGGCCGTGATCGGCTCGGCAGTTGCGTATTTCCTGACCGCGAACCCCGATTTCAAAGGCTCCGTCCTGATCGTCGAACGCGACCCGACCTTCGCCACGGCCTCCACTTCGCTGTCGGCCGCCTCGATCCGCACGCAGTTCTCGAACCCGATCAACGTGAGGATCGGCCAGTTCGGTTCCGCCTTCATCCGCGATTTCGCCACCACCATGCAGGTCGAAGGCCAGCCCGCGCCCGACCTCAACTTCCACACCGGCGGCTACCTGTTCCTCGCCAACACCCCCGCCCAGGAACAGGTGCTGCGCGAAAACCACGCCGTTCAGCGCGCTTGCGGGGCTGATGTCGTCCTCTGGGATGCTCAGGAACTTTCCCGCGCCTTCCCGCACCTCACCACCGACGATATCCGCCTCGCCTCCTACGGCCGCTCCGGCGAAGGCTGGTTTTCCAACACCGGCCTGATGAACGGCTTCCGCGCCAAGGCCCGCGCCCAAGGCGCGCACGTCATCACCGACGAAGTCACCGGCATCACCCGCACAGCCGACCGCGTCACCGCCGTCACGCTCAAATCCGGTGCCACGATCCAGACCGGCACCGTCGTCAACGCCTCGGGCCCCCGCGCCGCCCTCACCGCCCGCATGGCCGGCCTCGACGTGCCGGTTGAACCCCGCAAGCGCACCGTCTTTGTCATCGACGCCGCCACATCGCCCGAAGGCAGCGCCACCGTGAACCATGGCCGCCTGCCGCTGATGATCGACCCCGGCGGCGTCTGGTGCCGCCCCGATGGCCGCTTCTTCCTGACCGGCGCCGCCCCCACAAACGATCCCGCCGTCGACTGGGACGATTTCGAACCCCGCTGGGAGGAATTCGAAGACATCGTCTGGCCCGCCCTCGCCGCCCGCTCGCCCGCGTTCGAGGCGATCAAGGTCGTCAACCAATGGGCCGGGCACTACGATTTCAACACGCTCGACCACAACCTGATCGTCGGCCCGCACCCGCAAGTGCCGAACTTCCTTTTCGCCAACGGCTTTTCCGGCCACGGCCTGCAACAGGGCCCGGCCGCCGGTCGCGCGGTCTCGGAGCTCATCATCTACGGCGGCTTCCGCACGCTCGATCTGTCCGAGGTCGGCTACGACCGCATCGTCGAAAACCGGCCCTTCCTCGAAAAGGCGGTCATCTAAGCCTAGAAACGGTTCGGCACCGTCAACTGCGGCTCCGGCTCGCCCCCGTGGTGATAGATCGGCCAGCCGAGGTAGCGCGTCACCGCCTCATGCACCACGTCGGCATGCTGCCCCCGCACCATCGCCACATGATGCTCGAACCCGTTCTGCGTGACGAACCGCAACAACTTGCGCAAGCCAGCCACCCGCGTCGTGGCAATCCCGCCATCCATCGCGAACGGATGGTCGGTGAACTCGCCCTCGCCCAGATAGCACTTCACCGTGCCGCGCCGATCATCGGTCGACAGCCGGAAATAGGTCATCGGCCCCGGCTTCACCTTGCCCTTCACCGCACCAAAGCACTTCGACCGGCCGATGGTCTCGCCCAGCACGTCCAACTCGCCCACCTCCGGCGTATCGCCGATGAAGCTCTTCGGATAATTGCCGCAATGCGTGCAGACGCACATGTCCTCCTCGTAGGCGTAGTTGTTGTTCCAGTCGAGGATCGCGGGCGGCGCCCCTGACGCCAGCGCCAGCGCATACATCGACAAGGCACCCATGATGTCGACCTCGCAGGCGCTTGGCATCAACTCCTCGCCCATCATGCTCATCGTCAGACAGGTGGCGCAGCCAAAGTTGTCCTGCAAACTGCGCCAGCACTGGATGGCACTGGCATCGCAGCCGTTCTCCTCGATCCAGCGGTTGACGGCCAGGGTCCAACGCGCCTGCCTTTCGATCTGCGCGGGCTGGATATGCGCCGGAATCCGACCGTAGCCTTTCACCTTCTCCAGCGTTGCCAGCAGCGCGGGATCATCCCCGTTGATCGCCGTCGCCGCGCCCATCATCTCCGACAGGTCCACCGTCACCACCGTGACGCCCGCCGCCTGCAACAGCTTTTCCGAATAGCGCATGGTCTGGAACGCCCCGGTGCGCGCCCCGATCGACCCAAGCCGCGCGCCGCGCAAGCCCCGCACCGTGCGGCAGACACGGGCGAACCGGTCCAGATCGCGGCCAAACTCCGCGCCCCAGGTGTCGCAGGTGTGGCTGGTCGTCTCGGTGAACGGCACGCCATATTGCCAGAAGTTGTTGGTCACGCTGATCTTGCCGCAAAACGCATCCCGGCGTTCCGAAACCGAGACCTTCGCCACCTCGTCGTTCGAGGCTTGCAACAGGATCGGCACGTTCAGCCGCGCGCGGTTGACCAGTTCCGCCACCGCGATCTCGTCGCCAAAGTTCGGCAGGCAGATCACCAGCCCGTCGATCCTGTCGGCGTGGGCGCGGAAATGCGCGGCGTAAAGATCGGCGTCCGCAATCGACTGAACCGCGCCATTGGCTGTCGCCTCAAAAGGCAGGATCACCGCGTCGATCCCCAGCCGCGCCAATTGCACCAGCACATCGTCCCGCGCCGCCTTGCACGGTGCCGGGCTGAAGAATGCCCGGCTGCCAATCACCACGCCAAGGCTGATCTTGCGTTTGAAAATCCGGCTCATTCTGTCCCCCTGCCCGCGCCCCTTCATAAGGCGTTCAGGCTGCACCTCGATTACTGCGTCCCGCGCCGGTAATCCAGCAATCCGGCAAGGTCGGTTGACTTCAACGGCATCACACCGCAAGACGCGGGCCAAAACGGGGGTTTCTCATGTCCGATGACCGTCTGATCGTGGCGCTTGACGTGCCGAACGTGGTGCAGGGCCTCGACCTCGTCGCCCGCATCGGCGCCGCCGCCAGCTTCTACAAGATCGGCCTCGGCATGCTCACCGGCGGCGGCCTCGCCTTGGCGAACGAGCTGAAGCACGAACACGGCAAGCGCATCTTCCTCGACATGAAGCTTTTCGACATCGGCGCCACGATCGAAGCCGCCGTGCGTGGCCTTGCGGAATACGACCTCGATTTTCTCACCGTCCACGGCGATCCGCAGGTCGTCACCGCTGCCGCCACCGGCAAGGGCGGATCAGGCATGAAGATCCTCGCCGTCACCATCCTCACCTCGCTCGACCGCGCCGATCTCGACGCCAACCTGATCAAGCCCGGCGACCTGCGCGACATCACCCTTGAACGCGCCGCCCGCGCGCTTGCCGCCGGCGCCGACGGCGTGATCGCCTCGCCGCAAGAGGCCGCCCTGATCCGCGCCCTGCCCGAAGCCAGGGGCAAACTGATCGTCACCCCCGGCGTCCGCCCCGCCGGCGCGGCCCCCGGCGACCAGAAGCGCATTGCCACCCCGCATCAGGCCATCACCGACGGCGCGGATCACATCGTCGTCGGCCGCCCGATCTGGCAAGCGCAGAACCCTGCCGCCGCCGCCCGCGCCGTCATCGCCGAACTGCCGCGATAACTTTCGATCTTCCTCTTCTCCAAATATCCCACGGGGGGTGACGAGCGATCAGAAACCCTCCAGTGGAGGGTTTCCGCAAAGAACGCCCGGCCCGTGGCCGGGCCGGGACTGGGGGTGTGAAACCCCCCGCTCCGTCGGCGTCACCCGCGCAGCGCCTCCCAGACGATCCCGGCCCGCCGCCGCATCTCCGGCACTGCGCTTCGGTGCGCCACGAACACCGGCACCGGCATCATCTCCCAGCGTTGCCCCTCGTCGCCGAACCTGATCGCTGCAACCTCCGCCGCGCTCAGCCGCCCGCCAAAAAAGAACGACCGTCGCGCCGCATCCAGCATCGAGGGAAACTCGCCCCGCCAGATCAGCCGCTCAGCCGCGAACCGCAGCCCGAACTCCTCGTCCAACTCGCGCAGCAGGCACTCCGCCGGCGTCTCATCGCCCTCGCGCCCACCGCCCGGCAGATCCCACAGCCCGGCCCAGCCCAGCCCCGGCCTGTCATCGCGCAGATAGACCAGGATATCTCCGCCGCAAAAGAACGCGGCCTTGCAGCCAACGAAACTCACCCGAAGTTCCGCGCCATCACCGGCGCCACCTCAGCCCGCCCCGCCGCAGCCGCTCCCGCCGCCCAAAGCCTTGGCGTCTCGGCCTGAAACCACGCCGGACCGGGCCGCCACCGCGTCATCACCGCCAGATAGACGTCAATCGCCGAAAACCGCGCGCCCAGAAACCACGGGCCCAGAAACCGCGCGCCCAGAAACCGCGGACCCGACCCAAAAGAACTGGCCGCCGCCGCCTCCATCACCCGCCACATCGCCTTGCGATGCTCGATCACCCGCGCCTGAAACGCCGCCGCTCCCGGTTCCGGCACAAACCGCGTCGGCACGTCGCCATAGGCGAAACTCGGGTAAACTGCCGCCACCAGAAACACCAGCCAGCGCAGGAACGCCGCCCGCTCCGCCGCCTCCGGCCCCGGCACCAGCACGTCCGACCGCGCCAGATCCGCCAGATGCAGCGTCATCGCCGCGGTTTCCGTCATCACCCCGCCGCCCGGCAGCACCAGCGCCGGCACCTGCCCCAACGGGTTCACCTCCGCCATCGCCCGCGCCACGGCCTGCGGGTCGCGCGTCCCGCCCGCCGGCACCAGGCGCACCGGCATCGCATACACCGCCAACTGCGCCTCGACGATCGCCGAGCCCCAGCCGGGGTTTTCGTAAAGGACGACCTCAGCCGTCATTGATGTCCTTGTCCCAGATCTTCACCTGACCCTTGCGCACGCCCATCGTCCGACGCAAACCCAGCCACGCCAGCAAGGACGCGACGGCAAAGGTGAACAACAGCGCCGCCACTCCCGCAGGCGCCAGCCCGATCCCGACCAGTGCCCCCGTCACCACTGCACCAATCGCAAAGCCAAGGAAGATATACCCCGGTGCCAGCACCTCCAGCACGCCCAGCGCAAAGCCAAGCACGATCCAGACCCACCAGATCGACATCAGGTCATGCCACATCTCAGCCGCGCCCCTTCAGCATCTTGAACGCGTCGCCGAACGCCTCCAGGGCGTTCGCCGGCACCAGGATCGTCTGCTTGCCACCACCCGAGGCCAGCGCGGTCAGCGCCTCGACCTGCTTCAACGCCACCTGAAACTGTGCCGCCTCCAGCCCGCTTTCCGCGATGGCCCCGGCGATCACGCCCGTCGCATAGGCCTCGGCGTCCGCCGTGATCCGCCGCGCCTTGGCTTCCTGCTCGGCGGCGTAAAGGTCGGCGTCCGCCGCCAGTTCCACCGCCCGCTTCTTGCCCTCGGCCTCCATCACCTGCGCCCGCCGAGCGCGTTCGGCGTTCAACTGCTGCAACATCGCCGCCCGCGTCGCCTCATCAAGGTTCACGTCCAGAATCTCGGCACGGGTCACCTCGACCCCCCAGTCATCGACCATCGCCGTCACCTGCTCGCGCACCCGCTCGATCAGTTGCGCGCGGTTCGACTGCACCTGATCCAGCTCCAGCTTGCCGATCTCGCTGCGCACGATGCCCGCCACCGTGGTCGCAATCGCGCCGTCCACGTCGCGAATCCGGTAAACCGTCTTTTCCGGCTCGGTCACCCGGTAGAACACGCTGGTTTCCACCTTCACCAGCACGTTGTCGGCAGTGATTGCATCCTGACTGGCGGTCGGAAGCTGGCGTTCCAGCACCGAAACCTTGTGCGCGATCCGGTCCAGGAACGGCACCACGAAGTTGATCCCCGGCCCCAGCACGCTTCTCAGCCGGCCAAAGCGTTCGACCACATGCTTTTCCGATTGCGGCACGATCCGCACGCCCAGAAAGATACAGACGATGATGAACGCGGCAATCGCCAGAAACACTGCATTGCCGCCGATAAAGTCCTGCATCCGAACAACCTCCCACTGGAAAAGCGGCCCTATGACCTGGCGCTTGGGTATATTTGGCCCGTTACGCCCCTCCACGCAAGTGGGACCGCCCGCCAAACCATTGGCCATCACCGCGCCGACTGTCGTGTTGCCCGCAATCAAGGCGCGGCTCGGGCCGCCGGGCAGCGCCCGACAGCCGGCTCGGGCGGGCGCTGCCCTCGTTCCCCCACACCCCACCTTTCCCCCACCCGCAAGACCGGATACGGTCCCGCCGTCCACGCCAACCAAGCATTACCGGAGCCTTGCCATGACCCAACGCCTTCACCTCGTCTTTGGCGGCGAATTGACGGACCCGCAGGTCAACGTGTTTCGCGATGTCAGCCAGATCCACATCGTCGGCATGTTCCCCGACTACGCCTCCGCCTTTCGCGCCTGGAAGGCCGAGGCGCAGCGCACCGTCGACAACGCGCACATGCGCTACTACATCGCCCATATCCACCGCCTGCGTGACGAGGCAAAGCCCACTTCCTCGACCGAGGAACTGGGTGCCTGACACTCATGCCGCCCTCAATCGGCCTTACCCTTTACAACCTCGGGCAACGCCGCGACCCTTGGACGGATGTTCCACGCCCCTCCCGGCCCGCCGGGCGGCTGGCATGGCTTCACGCGCCGACGCTTGAGGCCAGCCGCACCCTCCTCGCCCTCGCGCGCCGTCTGGTAGAGGATGACGGTATCCCGGTTCTTCTGACCTGCCCTGCCGATCTGCCGCCGCGCGACGGTGTGATCGTGCAGCCGCCACCCTCCGACACGCCGGTCGAAGTGCGAGAGTTTCTCGATCACTGGAAACCCGAAATCGCGATCTTCTCGCAAGGCGAGTTGCGCCCTGCCATGCTCAGCAAGGCCGCCGAACGGAAGATTCCGCTCCTCATGGTCGATGCCCGCGCGCCCAGCCTGCCGCATGGCCGTGACGGCTGGTTTCCCGGTCTGATGCGCACCGCCCTTTCCGGGTTCCGCCACATCAGCGCGCTTGACGAGGCGTCTGCCCGTGCCTTCCGCAAGGCAGGTGCGGCGATCTCTGCCGTTGCCGTGACCGGGCGGATGGAAGAGGAAAGCGCCGCCCTGCCGTGTCTGGAGGCCGAGCGCGCTGCCCTCGCCCGCCTTCTGGCCGCCCGCCCGGTCTGGTTTGCCGCCAGCCTGCCCGAGGCCGAAGAGGCCGCTGTCCTTGCCGCCCACCGCATGGGGCTGCAACAGGCCCACCGCCTGCTCCTGATCCTCATGCCAGACGACCCCGCCCGCGCCGAGGCGCTCGCCGCCCGGATCGAGGCTGATGAAGGCTGGGCCGTGGCGCTGCGCTCGCGCGATGTGGAATTCGATCCCGAAACCGAGGTTTTCATCGTCGACAACCCCGCCGAATACGGCCTGTGGTATCGTCTGTCCCCGGTCACCTTCCTTGGCGGCAGCCTGATCGGCCCCGGTGCCTTGCGCGATCCGCAAGAGGCGGCGGCGCTTGGCTCCGCCATCCTGCACGGACCGCACCACGGCCGCTTCACGCCGTTCTTCGCCCGCCTGATTGCGGCCCGCGCTGCCCGCCCCGTGATCCGCCCCGATCAGTTGGGCGATGCTTTGGGCGAGGTGCTTGCCCTCGACCGCACCGCGCGCCTTGCGCAGGCGGCATGGGCCGTCGCCACCGATGGGGCCGAGGTGACCGAGGCCACCGTTGACCGCATCCGTCGCCTGATGGACGGCGAAGACTGATGCGCGCGCCCGCCTTCTGGTTCACCCCGCCTGACCGCCCGGCCCTTGCCGCCCGCCTCCTCGCCCCGCTCGGTGCGCTTTACGCCGCCCTGACCGCCCGCCGCCTGCGCCAGCCCGGCTACAGCGCTGCGGTGCCGGTGATCTGCATCGGCAACATCAACGTCGGTGGCACCGGCAAGACGCCCACAGCCATTGCCCTGATCGGCCGCCTTGCCGCGCGCGGCCAGCAGGTGCATGTCGTCTCGCGCGGCTATGGCGGCAGCTCGACCGGGCCGCTCCGCGTCGATCCCATGCGCCACACGGCGGCCGAGGTTGGCGACGAACCCCTGCTTCTCGCCGCCTTCGCTCCGACCTGGGTCGCCCGCGACCGCGCCGCCGGGGTGCGCGCCGCCGAAGCCGCCGGTGCCAGCGTCATCCTCCTCGACGACGGTTTCCAGAACCCGTCCGTCAAACCCGCGCTGTGCATCGTGGTCGTCGATGCCGCCAAAGGCTTCGGCAACGCCCGCTGCCTTCCCGCCGGCCCCCTGCGCGAACCCGTCGCCACCGGCCTCGCCCGCGCCGACCTCGTCCTGACGATCGGCACGCCCGATCACCAGACCCGCTTCGCCACCCGATGGGGCCACATTCTCCGCCAGCCGCACCTCACCGGCACCCTCTTGCCTTTGAAAATGGGAATGGACTGGCAAGGCCAACGCGTCCTCGCCTTCGCCGGCATCGCGGACCCCGCCCGCTTCTTCGCCAGCCTCAAGGCCGAAGGCGCCACAATCCTGCGCGCCGAACCCCTCGCTGATCACCAGCCCCTGTCCGACACGCTCCTGCACCGCCTTGAGACCGAGGCCACCAGCCTCGGCGCCCAACTCGTCACCACCGAAAAAGACGCCGCGCGCCTCCCTCCCGGCTTTCGCCCAAAGGTGCTGACCTTCGTCGTCCGCCTGCAGATCACCGACTGGACCGCCCTAGACGCCGCCCTGACCCGCCTCGCCCTCTGACCGGCCCAGGATCCGGCCCAGGATCTCGTCCTGATGCTGCCCGAGGCGTGGCGCGGGCCGATCCAACGCCAGCTCAGCCCCCGAAAAGGTCATCGGACTGCGAACCCCTGGCAACCCGCCGGGCGCGATCTGCATCCCGCGCGCCTGCACCTGCGGGTCGGCAAACACCTCCGCGAGGTCGTTGATCGGCCCCGCCGGCACCCCCGCCGCCTCGCAGGCCGCCAGCAGATCCGCCTTCGCCCACCGCTTTGTCGCCGCCATGATCCGCGTGGTCATCTCGCCCCGGTGCGCGATCCGGTCCGCGTTGGTCAGGAACCGCGCATCCTCGGCCATCTCCTCCAGCCCCAGAATCCCGCACAGCCGCCGATACTGCCCGTCATTCCCGGTCGCCAGAATCAACCACCCATCGGCGCAATCAAACACCGCATAGGGCGCCAGATTCGGATGTGCGTTGCCCATCAGACCCGGAGCCGTCCCGGACACGAGGTAGTTCATCGCCTGATTGGCCATCACGCTCGTCGCCACGTCGAGCAAAGCCATGTCGATCCGCTGGCCCTGCCCCGTGCGCCCGCGCTGCACCAAGGCCGCCAGTATGGCCGTCGCAGCATAGACCCCGGTGAAAATGTCGGTCACCGCGACGCCCACCTTCTGCGGCTGGCCCTCCGGCGCGCCGGTGACGCTCATCAGCCCGGCCATGCCCTGGATGATGAAATCATACCCCGCCCGGTGCGCATAAGGCCCGTCCTGCCCGAACCCGGTGATGCTGCAATAGATCAGCCCAGGGTTCACCGCGCGCAAACTCTCCCAGTCCAGCCCGTATTTCGCAAGGCCGCCGACCTTGAAGTTCTCGATCACCACATCCGCGTCGGCCACCAGCCGCCGCACCACCGCCTGCCCCTCGGGCGTGCGGAAATCGCAGGTGATCCCGCGCTTGCCGCGGTTCGTCGCGTGGAAATAGGCCGCCGACCGCTCGCCCTCGCTCTCCACGAAGGGCGGCCCCCAGCGCCGGGTGTCATCGCCTTCCGGCGCCTCGACCTTGATCACATCCGCGCCCAGATCGGCCAATGTCTGCCCGGCCCAGGGGCCGGCCAGAATCCGCGCCAGTTCAATGACGCGGATGCCTTCCAGCGGTGCGGTCACTTCGCCAGTTCGGCGTCAAGAAGCGCCTTCAGATCGTCGTAGGACATGTTGGAATGCTTGGCGCCGTTGATGAAGATCGTCGGCGTGCCTTCCACCCCGTCAGCCGCCATGTTGGTCTCGAACCGCTTGATCAGCGCCTCGGCCATCGGCCCGTCCTTCAGGCAGGCGTCAACCGCCGCCCCATCCATGCCCGCCGCAAGCGCGATGGTCTTGAGGTTGGCGACCACCACCGTCGGATCATCCGACCCCGCCCATTCCTTCTGCGTGGAAAAGAGCACGTCATGAATACCGAAATACCGCATCTCGCCGCCACACCGCGCCACCATTGCCGCCCACAGCCCGTAGCGGTCGAAATACACCTCGCGCAGGGTGAAATGCACCTTGCCGGTGTCGATATAGTCGCGCTTCAGATTCTTGAACACGTTCTCGTGGAAGTCCGCGCAATGCGGGCAGGTGAAGGACGCATACTCCACCATCTTCACCGGCGCGTTCGGATCACCAAGGCTGAAATCGGTCGGCTCCGGTGCGTCCTGCGCCAGCGCCGTCCGGGCCAACACGGGCGACATCGCCATTGCAGCGGCCAGTGCAATCATCGCCCGGCGGTTCATCTTCAGCATCGCTTGTCGTCCTTCTTCAATTTCGTCGATTTAGGATATTCTGCGCCAGGGCCGCAAGGGCCGCGCGCAAATCCGGGTCGCCCACGCCTTCAGCCGCCTCTGCCGCCTTGGCCACCAGCACCGGGTCGGGCGCCGGCGCCGCCTTCGGCAGGACCACGAACTCCGCCTGCCCTTCGGCAAAGCCGGTCGCCGAGGTCTGGGTCAGGCGGATATGCGACACCGCCGCATAGCCGTAGACTGCGTTCACCCGCTCGCGCAGGCGTTCCTTCTGCATCTCCAGCATCGGCGCATGGGCCCCGTTGACCAGAACCGTCAGCGTCGCCCCAAAACCGCCCGCGCCGGATCGGTGGCCATAGCCGATCTCCACCGGGCGGCTCACCCGCGCCATATCGGCACCCACCACCTCGGCCCAATGCGTCAACAGCCGGGCCACCGCAAAGCCGCGCGTCTCGCCCACCGTGCGCACCGGTTCCTTCACCAACCCCGCCGCAGCCTCGAACCCCCGCATCCGGCGCACCGGGCTGGGAGGAGGCAACGTGGCAGAGGCAGGCTTGCGCGCCATTCGGGTCCGTCGGTTGTTCTGGCTTCAGTATCCTTGCCTCAGTGTAACCCACCCCACGCCCGCCGCCAGTGCCCGCAGGGTGCACGGCGCATAAAGATTGCGTGACGGCCGGCAACCCGGGCCTACCCTCGCAGCCGCAGATCGGCGCGCCCGCAATGCAAAGCAGTCTTTGCCGGGCCAATCGGCCGGGGGCCAGCCCCCGGACCCCCGGGATACTTGCAGAAGGGGAAACCTCAAGGGGTCGGAAAAGGCTGCCGCATCCACCGACTTCGCATGTTCCCGTCGCGCATCCCCCCCCCCTACCCCCGCCCCGCCCGACACCTTCCCCTTTGCCAAATATCCCGGGGGTCCGGGGGCTGGCC
>JAUYQR010000001.1 GCA_030697175.1 Paracoccaceae bacterium
AAAATCCTTCTGGTGCGCGAAACGCGACAACCGTATCCTTCGTCATGTGGCATATCCTTTTCTCTGCGAGAACTGCGGCGCGTCAACAACGCCTTGATATGCCACCCAATCCCCCCGTCACCAACTTTCAGCTATAGCTCAGAAGTGTGGGGTGCAAACGGGTGGCGTCGAGCTCGATGACCTTCATGTGCTTCGGGGTCGGGACGAAGGATACATAGTCGGAGTATGCTTCCATCAGTTCTACCTGACGCTTGATGACACTGTTGCTGCCAGGGTAAACGTCCGGCACTGAGGAAACTTTTGCACTTGCCATTACTGTTCTGAGGTCCTATGTCCACTTTACTATCTTGATGGCTTCACAAGGTGCGGCAAGTCGGGATCTACCCGGGATCAAGACGGTTACCTTCAGGCGCGGCTTCGGCCGCGCCTTATGTTTTCAACCGCTTCCGTGCTTTGATACTTCAGCGGCCAATGCTTCAGCTTGCTTAAGGATGGTCTTGACGGCGTCCGTCGTCAGATCCGGCGGATAACCGTGGCGCTGCAAGATTTTCCTGACGGCAATCCGCATCTTCGCGCGAACATTCTCTCGGCGCCACCAGTCGGTCCTTGCACCGACCGAATGTTGCGAAGAGCTGATTGTCGAGGTCATTGCGGTCTGTCAGCATCAGCAGCGTCGGATTCTCCAACCCCGGGTGATGCATCACTCGGCCCGCAAGGAAGGTCATCAGGAGCGATTTGCCCGACCCTTGCGTGTGCCAGATCACGCCGGCCTTGCCATCGCGCCCACGGGCCTGCTGGATGGCCTCCACGGCTTTGCGCACCGCGAAGAACTGGTGGTAGCCTGCAACCTTCTTGATCGGACCTCGGCCCTCATCCTCGAAGACCACGAACCAGCGGAGCAGTTCGAGAAGTGCCTCCCGGTTCAGCAGGCCGCGCGTAAGCGTCTCAAGCGCGAGATCGGAGCCGTTCGCAACCAGCGTCTCACCATCAATCGTTCGCCAGGTCATGAAGCGGTCAAGATCGGCGCACAAAGAGCCATAGCGGGCCAAATGACCGTCGCTGATCACATTCAGAAGGCCGGTGCGAAAGAGATCCGGAATGTCCGTCTTGTAGGTCTCGATCTGGTTGTAGGCGGCCTCGATGTTCTTGCCTTCGGTGCCCTTCAATTCAATCACCACCAAGGGCAAGCCATTCAGGAAGAGCACCACATCGGGAATCCTTGGCGTCTTTCCGACGATGTCGAACTGATTGACCGCGCGCCAATCGTTGTGGTCATCCTCCCAGTCCACCAGTCTGACAACGGCGTTGCGATCTTCGCCAGCTTCGACATATTCAACCTTGATGCCCTCGACGAACAGACGATGAAGCCGCCGGTTCTCCTGCACCAGGTCGGTCGTGAAGACGGAGTCCAGCACGCGCTTTGATGCTTCGACCAGGACGCGCTCGGGAATGGTCGGGTTGATCCGGGCCAAGGCCTCAAGAAGGACGGGCGTCAGCACCGCGTCGTGCCAAGTGGCGCGCAGGCTGTCTTCTATATCTGGAACCGTCTGGGCGCCGTGCATCAGGCGGAAGCCCAGATCGCCAAGCTCTTCCATCAGGTAGTCTTCGAGATCAGCCTCATACAGGAACGCCATCAAGTTGGGCCAACTTTGAACTTGCCGTTGGCCTTCAGCTTCGCAATCGGGCCATCGAAGGCAGCCTGCAGCCGCACCATCGTGCTGGCCATCCAGTCCGCCATCTCGTTCCAAACCTCCCGGTTGAAACCGTCGAAGGGCTGCGAGACAATGGCACAGGACATCTTGTTGTCGTCCATCCGAAGCCAGCGCAACTCGGCGCCGAAAGCGCGGTTGATCTCTTCACTCTGCGCCGACAAAGCATCGAAGATCGCCTTGTTTCGCTCCTTGCTGGAGGAGTTCATGATGGTGGAGATGCTGGCTTGCGTCTGGGTGAACGAGATGTTGTACACCACTCCACCAAGACCTGTACCGCAGGGGATCCAGTTCTCCTTGGACGGGCTCACGGTTTCATACCGGGACAATCCCTTCGCGCGCAGGCGCTCAAGTGCTTTGGCCCAGAACTCCAGACGAAGCTTATGGCGATGGCCGCCTTCGACGGCCTTCGCCTCGCTTTCCTTCTCAGCCATGCTGATCATGAACTCGGCTGCTTCCGGCGTCGGAATGACCGGCTGGATGTCGACCAGGAGTTCGGTCCCCATCAGGTAGGGAGTCACTTTGAAGCAGCGGGCGTCGATGCGATGCTCGCGCAACCACAAGACCGTCGATGTGATCTCCTTGCGGAAGTTGGCTGCGATGAAAATCAGACGCTGGCTGGCTCCGGGGTTGAGGACCACGTCCTCCAGAGTATCCACCTCCAGAAACTCGCAGATCCGCTGCCGGGCATCACCGCCTCCGCCGTGCCGGTCGAGATACTGTTGGTAGATGTTGATGATCTGCGCTTTGGTCAGGCTCGAGACATAGGCGGCATACTTCAGTGCCTGCCAAGCCACATCGCGCCCTGAATCGTCCAGCTTGTTCTCGATCACGACCAACTGGCCGTCTTCGTCCATCGCCAGCAAGTCCAACCGCTCCCGGGTGTCGGCAAAGCCATCGAACTCTTTCTGAATGATCAAAAGCTCTTCGCCCAGGGCATCGGGCTGGTTGGCCAGCCATTCCTGGAGATGGTCGCGCTCGCGCAAGGCAAGATCTCCGAACCGCGCACGGTCGAGGCGCGAGATACGGTTCTGCATGCGGTCAACTCGGAACATTCACTCGCCCTCTCGGCTGATGGTCGCTTTTTCGGTGATCTTGGCGAGATCCGTCGGGGCGAGATCCATGGCGCGTTGCCACCAAACCTCGAACATCGGCTGATCAAAGCTGCCCGATGCGTCAAGACAAAGGTAGACGGGCCGACCGTTGCGGTCGAGGACTGCGCCATGATCCGACCCGCCATTCGGCCCGGGAACATACTCGATGACGCCCAAAGAAATCTCTCGGCAACTAATGGCAAGGTATGCTGATAAACCACAGCCTGCCGCGTCCCGACGGCTGATCTCGATTTCATAGCTACCGGGCACTCTTCCGTCGGCCTGCAGGTGTTCGAGGTCCTCCAGTGCCTTCCCGAGAACAACAACTTCTGCGCCGGTTTCGAACGCGGGCAGCCAGGCGCGAAGCGCCTTTCGCAGCTCAGCCAGCAACTCAGCGTCCCGGCCAGAAATACGCCAGTCCGTGCCGGTTTCTCGTTGAAAGAAATGTAGGATGTCCTCGCTCACGCAACGGCCTCCAACTGTTCCCGCCCTTCGCCGAGGCGAAGTTCACCGGACATTAGGCGGGGGAGCAGGGTGTTGCGCAACGCGGCGAGTGTGTTGCTTTCGTGAATGAGGGCGGAGATGCGTTCGTGCATCGGCCGGAGTTGGGAGGAGAATGCCTCAAGGACTCTTGGAGGAGCGATCGTGATCCCGTAATCCGCTAGATCCTGCCATTTTGCGCGTGGCATCCGGGTTCCGGTCGAAGCAGCGTTCACATGATCTACCAGATCGACGGACGAAATCACAGAGAGCACAAACTCACGCCATTGGTCGGCCTTTGCCTCAACGACGATAATGTCTGTCGAGCATATCCCGTCAATCGGCACCATCCCAACCTTGTGGAAATAAGGGCGGAGCTTGCCGAACAAAAACTGCCCGGTTCGCATCACGGACTTCGTGCTACCAACATCGTCGGCGACACCCCATTCATTGAGAGCGATGGATCGGCGCGGTATGTGTTCAAGGCCAATGTAGGGTGTGGACGGATCGATGTTTTGCGGATCTACACCTTCGCGCGAGCTTCGTGCCACTTCGCCGAGTTTTCCCAGCTCCCAACCCATTGGCAGCCCATCCTGACCGAAGTCGTCAGGGAAGAGTGCAGCGGTTGCGGCGTCCATGTGGGCAGGGGCGCGGCCTTCGGCCTTCGCCCAGACGGGGTCGAAATCGACGAACCACGACCGGTAGAGCGCCCGCGCCATCGCTTCCAGCGTCTCGGCCGTCTTGCGGTTCAGCTCGATCTTGTCGTCCAGCGCGCCAAGGATCGCCGCGATTTCGCGTTGTTCGTGGATTGCGGGAACTGCGAAATCCTGAATATAAACCGCAGCTCTCGTGGTCGATGGGATCGGGGAGCCGTCGTCGATTTCGCCAAGTTTATGATGAATCATCGCATAGTAGAGCCAGCGCATGTCCATGTTGGTCTTGGGCCGCACAAAGTAAGCAGTATCAATGACATAAAAAGGCTCGCGGCTAAAATGCACTCCGCGATAGGCCCCCTTTCGTCCGAGGATAACGCCCGGCCCCTGCGCAAGCGCGGTTTCTGTCCAGCCGATCGGACCATTGGAACCAAACACCCTGATTGATGCCCCGGAATCCTGATAGCCACGGATCGCCTTTCCATACTCGAGGCTGATTTCGTCGCCCCATGTCGATTGACGCCAATGGTCGCTCATTCCAGCACCCCTAACCGCGCCTCGATCTCGGCCTCCAGCCGCCGCCCCTCCGCAAACTGCGTCCGCAGCGTGCACATCAGGCGGTCAAACTTCTCTTCGAACACCTCTCCATCATCCTCTGCCGCACCGGCTCCGACATAGCGGCCCGGCGTCAGAACGCAGTTGTGCTTCTCGATTTCGACCAGAGAGGCCGCCTTGCAGAAACCCGGCTCGTCGACATAAGGGCCGGCGTCCGGCTCGCCGCGCCAAGCGTGATACGCCCGCGTGATGCGCGCGACCTCGGCCGGCGAAAGCTCTTTCTGCTTTCGACTGCCTGGCACCAGCGCGCCCATCTTGCGCGCATCGATGAACAGAATCTCGCCCCGCCGATCACGTAGGGTCTCCGCTTCTACAGCCAGGGTGTAGGCGAGGATGCGGCGACCGTCGGCAGCGAGTGCCATCCGGTCATCGTTCGTCATGCCTTTCTTGAAGCTGATTTCGGCGATGTTCACCTTGCCCGCCTGAACGGCTTTCACATTCAGGGCGCAAACAGCAGACGCGAGGCCAGCCTCGTCGTCGAGGCAGTAGTTCGCCGTCCTGAAGCGGTCGCCGACAAGCTTCTTCACGAACATCATATGGGCGTGCTTGAAGACGTCCCCGCGCACCCGACAGCCGACCCCTGGGAGTTGAAGTTGGCCCGCCGTCGCGATGTCATCCTTTGAGAACCTGGCGTTTTGCGAGCGCATCAGGGAGTCTTGATATTCCGACGCCGCCCAAAGCCGGCCGTGGCGCCTCATGCACCTTGCCAAAGCGAAGTCGCCGCATTCTTCCATCATCTTCTCGATCTCGATGGGGGAAACGGTGGGGTCGTAGTCGACCGTGGCCGCCACCACGAACTGGGAAAACTTGTGGACGGTGGCCATGTGCAAGAGCGGGATCGTTCCCCGTCGGCTCTTTACCGGCCAATTGACGAGGATCACCTGAAGGTCGGTCGCGAAAAATGCATCCTGGTCCTGGAAGCACTTATCGAGCCGCTTTTCACGATCATGGGCGAACGCTACGACCTGACGATACAAGAAATCGATCTTGCTATGGATCTGCTTCAAACTGACATCGTGGATTTCGCAGATCCGGCTCAACGGGACCTTGTTGACGAGTGATTTTAGGATCGCTCCCGTGTCGCTGGTTTGCTTGTGGCGCTTTGTAGGCTTCCCGATGGAGAAGGTCGTCTTGCAGTCCTTGCACTGGAACCGAGGATCGCCCTTTGCCGTCTTTCCGAAGGAAGAATAGGAGCCCGGACTCAAGTGTCTTGATACCCCTTTGTTCGCGCAGCCTTCAGTTTCGCAATGTTGCCCGTTTGTTCGCCTATCCTGCCGCCGAATACGAGAATATTCTTGGGCAATGGCACGGTTCGATTTGACGGAGCTAAAAAGCCCACATGACGGGCAAAGATAAGACGTCTCTTCGCCCGAGCCGTTGACTTTACCGCGTCCAGCCTTGTTCAGCTTTCCGCGGCCGTCGTGAGGATCGGGAAAGGCGCCAAATCGGTCGCACAGAGCGTTGCGGCAGAAGTTGACCGAAAATCCACCGGGCGTAGCGGGAAGCCTCCGCTTTGCAACTGTCGAAGATTTCTTCGGAGCGGACAGAAGGCCCGCCTGGTTGCGATCGGACACCAAATCACCTGAAACAAACCACTACGCCCCACCATGGTATTGGTGGGGCGCGATGTCTTCAACATTTATCGCATGGGCTGGGCCCTGTGCGCCCTTTTTGCATTTCAGAAGGTCGCTTCTACAGCGTGAACGGGAAATGATTGCGCACGGAGCGGCGCAGTCGCGGATTCCCGCGCATTATTTGGCTTTTCTTTTCAGAAAGCGCGCTAATCTTGCGATAACGTGATCGTGTTCGGTCGTGGCGCTCGCAACTTTCCTTTGCGACCGGGACGCGAGATGCGCATAGTCCATGCAAGCGGCACGATTAGTAGCCGCACCAGGGGGGGGCTGTTGCGGGGATTATTGGCTCTCGCATCCGGCATTGACCGGGTGACCAAGGCTTTCGGCGTGTTGGCAGCCCTGCTGGTGGCCGCCGCCTGCCTGATCAGCGCGCTGAACGCGATCTCGCGCTACACGCTGGACCTGTCGTCGAACGCATTTCTGGAAATCCAGTGGCAGATGTTTGCGGGCATGTTCCTTCTGGGAACGGCGCATGTGCTGAAGCTGAACGAGCATGTGCGGGTGGACCTGTTCTACGGCAACATGACCGAGCGCAACAAGCTGTGGGTCGATGTGTTCGGGTTTGTGGTGTTCTTCTTTCCGGTCTGCTTCATCATGCTGGAGATGAGCTACCCTTGGGCCTATGCCAGTTTTGTGGCGGGCGAGGGGTCGGCAAATGCCGGTGGCCTGCCGGTGTGGCCAGCGAAGATGCTGCTGCCGCTGGGGTTCACGTTGCTGACGTTGCAGGGAATTGCCGAACTGATCCGCCGGATCGCGGCGCTGCGCGGGGATATCGTGCTGGACGTGTCTTACGAAAAGCCCGTGCAATGACCGGAAAGGTCGCCTGATGCTGGAATACGGTTACCTGGCGCCAGCCATGTTCGGCGGGCTTGTCGTCTTCTTGCTTGTCGGCTTTCCGGTTGCGTTCTCGTTGTCGGCGCTGGGCCTGTTCTTCGGGTTCATTGCGATCGAGGTGGGATATTTCGGGCTGGCGTTCCTGCAGGCGATGCCGGCGCGGGTGTTCGGCATCATGTCGAACGACCTTTTGCTGGCGATTCCGTTCTTTACCTTCATGGGGGTGGTGCTGGAGAAATCCGGCCTTGCCGAGGATCTGATGGAGGGGTTTGGCCAACTGTTCGGCAGCGTGCCGGGGGGGCTTGCCTATGCGGTGATCTTTGTCGGCGCGATCCTTGGGGCGATCACCGGGACGGTGGCGGCGAGCGTCATTGCCATCGGGATGATCTCGATCCCGATCATGATGAAATATGGCTACGACATGCGGATCGGCATGGGGGTGATCGCGGCCTCGGGGACGATAACACAGGTCATTCCGCCGTCATTGGTGCTGATCGTGCTGGCGTTCCAGTTGGGCGTGCCGGTGGGGGACATGTATCTGGGTGCCATCGGGCCGTCGATTGCGCAGGTGCTGCTGTTTGCGGGCTTCATCCTGCTGGTGTCGATCTTTCAGCCGCACAAGGTGCCGGCGCTGCCGGCCGAGGCGCGGACGCTGCGGGGGCGCGCGCTGGCGGCAAAGCTGGCCTGGGGCATGGTGCCGTCGCTGGTGCTGATCTTTCTGGTGCTGGGGACGATCTTCATGGGGCTTGCCACTCCGACTGAGGCCGGGGCGATGGGCGCGGTCGGGTCGCTGCTCTTGGCGCTGGCGCATGGCCGGTTCACCTGGAAGATGGTGTGGCAGGCGTCGGACGGCACGATGCGGATCACCGCGATGGTGATCTTCATCCTGGTCGGGGCCACGGTGTTCAGCCTGGTGTTTCAGGGGGTGAACGGCGGCAAGTGGATCGAGCACATCCTGTCGGGCATTCCGGGCGGGCGGATCGGGTTCCTGATCTTCGTCAACATCTTCATCTTCTTCATCGCCTTCTTCCTCGATTTCTTCGAGATCGTGTTCATCGTGATCCCCTTGCTGATCCCGACGGCGCTGGCGCTGGATATCAATCTGGTGTGGCTGGGGGTGCTTTTGTGCGTGAACATGCAGACCGCGTTCATGCACCCGCCGTTCGGCTTTGCGCTGTTCTACCTGCGCGGCATCGCACCGCCTGAAATCAAGAGCCGCGACATCTATCTGGGGTCGATCCCGTGGATCATCTTACAACTGATCCTCGTGGCGCTGATCATCACCTTTCCGGGCATCGTCGACAGCTTCATCACCGAGCCTGTGCTGCTGGATGAAGCGTCGGTGACCGAACAGCTTGATGCCATTCCGATGCCTGACCTTGAAATGCCGCCCCTCGATCTTGATCTTGGGGGGCCGGTGCCGCCGTGACCTGAACGATCCAACACACCAAAGGCCTACTGGGAGGTAAGCACATGAAAAGACGGAATTTCCTGACGACCGCGGCAATCGGCTCGGCGGCGGCTGCGTTGGCCGCTCCGGCGTTGGCGCAAGCCGCGCCGAAGGTAAGCTGGCGGCTGACGTCGGGTTTCCCGAAGACGCTTGACACGATCTATGGCGCGGCGGACGAGTTCGCCAAGATCGTGTCGGACGCGACGGACGGCAACTTCAAGATCCAGCCGTTCCCGGCAGGTGAGATCGTGCCGATGCCGGAGGCGGCCGATGCCGTGGGGTCCGGGACCGTCGAGATCGCGCACACCGCGTCCTACTACTACTGGGGCAAGAACCCGGTCTATGCGCTGGGCACGGCGGTTCCGTTCGGGTTGAACGCGCGCGGGATCAACGCCTGGTATTACCACGGCGGCGGCATCGACATGATGAACGCCTTTTACAACAAGGAAGGGCTGCATGTCTTTCCGGGCGGCAATACCGGCGTGCAGATGGGCGGCTGGTGGCGCAAGGAGATCAACTCGGTTGCCGACCTTGCGGGTGTGAAGATGCGCATCGGCGGCATGGGCGGCAAGGTGATGGAGGCGCTGGGCGTCGTGCCGCAGCAGATTCCGGGCGGCGAGATCTATCCGGCGCTGGAGCGCGGCACCATCGACGCGGCGGAATGGGTTGGCCCTTATGACGACGAGAAGCTGGGCCTGAACAAGGTGGCGCCATTCTATTACTATCCCGGTTTCTGGGAAGGCGGGCCGACGCTGAACTACATGATCAACCTGGCGAAGTGGAACGAACTGCCACCCGCGTATCAGGCCATTGTCGCAACAGCGGCGGCGACGACGAACCAGTCGATGCTGGCCAAATATGACGCGAAGAACCCGGCGGCGCTGCGCAACCTGATTGCGGGCGGGGCGCAGTTGCGTCCGTATCCGGAAGAGGTGATGGTCAAGGGGTTCGAGGCGGCAAACGCGCTTTACGCGCAGCTGTCAGCCGAGAACGCGGATTTCAAGGCGATCTTTGAAAGCCAGCAGGCCTACCGTAACGAAGCGAACCTGTGGAACCAGGTGGCGGAATACACCTTTGACACCTTCATGATCCGCAACCGCCCGCGCGGGTGAGTCGGCGGGACAAACACAGGAACGGGTCGCGCCGCAGGGTGCGGCCCTTTTTCGTTCATGGGGTGGGGCCGATCAGATCCCAGCGGTTGCCGAATGGGTCGCGCCAGACGGCGACGCTGCCGTAGGGTTCGTGGCGGGGTGGTCCTTCGAACATGACACCGGCGGCAAGCATCGCGGCATGGTCGCGGTGAAAATCATCGGTGTGAAGAAAGAGGAACACGCGCCCGCCGGTCTGGTTTCCGACCGCGGCGGTTTGCGCTGCGCCTTCGGCCCGCGCCAGAACCAGCCGCGCGCCCCCGCCGGGCGGCTCGACGGTGACCCACCGCTTGGCGCCCTGGTCGATGTCTTCGGCAAGGTGAAACCCGAGTGTGCCGGTGTAGAAGGCAATCGCGCTGTCATAGTCCGGCACAACCACAGCAACGGCCGCAATCCGGGCGCGGGAGGTCATTCCTTGCGGGCGGTGAGGGCGCGCGGGTTGTTGGCGCGGCTATCGGGGGCGCGGGTGTCGGGCAGGTTGATGCGGGCGACCTGTTCGGCAATCGGGTCGACCGACAGGGGGTGCAGATCGGCGCGGTGATCGGCCGGGTCGCCCAGATCGCGCCATTCGCCGCCCTTGTAGATTTCCAGCGCCGAGAAGCTGGCCTTGTAGCCCATCTTGCGGCTGCCCGGCACCCAGTAGCCAAGGTAGACGTAAGGCAGCCCCGCCTCGCGTGCGATGGCGACGTGATCAAGGATGACGTGGGTGCCAAGCGACAGGTCGGCAAGATCGGGGTCGTAGAAGCTGTAGACCATGCTGAGGCCGTCGTCGAACACGTCGGTCAGGCAGACGGCGGCAAGCGGGCGGCCACGTTCGCCTTCGCCGGCGGGGCGGGTGTATTCGATGACGCGCGATTTTATCGGCGTTTCCTCGATCATCGCGGCGAATTCGAAGATGTCCATGTCGGCCATGCCGCCGTCGGCGTGGCGGCTGTCGAGGTAGCGGCGGAAGAGGGCGAACTGATCCTCGGTCGCCCAGGGGCTGGTGGCGTTGCGGCGCAATCCGGCGGTCTTGCGCAGGATGCGGCGCTGGCTGCGCGAGGGTTCGAAATCCGCCACCCGGATGCGGGCCGAGAGGCAGGCGGAACATTCGGCGCAGGACGGGCGGTAAAGCACGTTCTGGCTGCGGCGGAAGCCTTGCTTGGACAGGGAGTCGTTCAGGCGCTGCGCATGGTCACCCTGCAGGGCGGTGAACAGCTTTCGTTCCATGCGACCGACGAGGTACGGGCATGGTTGCGGAGCCGTTACATAAAACTGGGGCGCGAGGGGAAGCGTATGGCGCATGAAGGGGAGGGCTTGTCACATTACGAGGTGCAGCCTAGCAAGCCCTGTGCGTTCCGCCAAGCACTGTGTTTGCCGCAGGTGTGCAACAAGAAGCCCCATCCCGCCGGGGCGGAATGGGGCGACGGTTCGCAGCGGCGGGATCAATACTCGCCGGGGCGCGGGCCTTCGGCGGGTTTCACTTCAGGCGCTGCATCGGCGGCCTGATTGGCGCGGGCGCGTTCGTCCATGAAGGTGTCGAATTCCGACTTGTCCTTGGAGTTGCGCAGGCGCTGCAGGAAAGCCTCGAAGGCTTGCTGCTCTTCTTCCAGACGACGCAGCGCTTCGGCCTTGTAGCTGTCGAAGGCGGCGTTGCCCGAGGTGGAGCGGTAGGTGTCAGGGCCCCAGCGGCGGGCGTGACGGTCGTGACGGTGCGCGCAGGACGAATTTCTGAACATGCGTTTTCCCCAGATCATGTAGGCCAGAAGCGCAAGGCCCACGGGCCAGAAGACGATGAAGGCGAGGACGGTGGTGGCGATCCAAGCCCATTTGCCACGCTGGTCGAGCCAGCCTTCGGCACGGCGCGGCAAGGAGGACAGACCGCCGGTCCGGGCGGTATCGGGGTAGCTGTGCATCGGCGGTGAACTCCCGGTGTTGCGGTTGATGTGAACGTCTTTCACATGATGCAAGATGCCCCCGCTGTGCCTGCGGTTCAAGGGCTATGTGAAGATTATTTACATCTTTCCGCCGATGGTGGGTCAAGCCTTTGGAACAGCGGGGTTTTCCGTGAAGGGTGCGGCGATGGCGCGGGCGGCCAGTTGCAGACGGGCAGGGTCGACAGGGAAGATGTGGCGCGGGGTGCCGGCGGCGGCCCAGACCGTGGCGAAGGCCAGAAGGGTTGGGTCGATCCAGACCGGCAGGCGCGTCAGGTGGCCGATCGGCGCGACGCCGCCAATCGCAAAACCGGTCACTTCGCGGACGGTGGCGATATCGGCGCGGGCCAGAGGCTCGCCAGCAAGGGTGGCGGCCTGGTGCGTGTCGACCTTGTTGCCACCGGCGGTCAGGAACAGGAACAGGGTTCCGCTGGTGCCACCTTGAAACACCACCGACTTCACGATCTGCTCAAGCGCGCAGCCTGCGGCGGCGGCGGCATCCTCGGCGGTGCGGGTTTCGCCGGGCATTTCCAGTGGCACGGAGTCCAGCCCCGCTGCCTGCAAGGCCGCCCGCACGCGCGCCAGACTTTTGGACATATCGAGCCCCCCTGTTTGGCGCATAAGGCCGCAACTGGTGATGTGCCGCAAGCCTTGGCGAAACCGATCGCCGTTGACCGCGCGCTTGCCAGCGACCATCCTTGAGACATGACCTTCGCCGACCGCCTTACCCGCCAGCCGATCCCGTTCGATACCGCCGCCGCCGCCGACGCCCGCGCTGCCTTGCCGGGATTTGCGCCCGAAGTGGTGGAGTTTCTGGCGGCAGTTGCGGGGTGCAGCCCGTATCTGAAAGGGTTGATGGCGCGTGAGACAGACTGGCTGCGCGAGGCGTTGGAGGATGCAGAGCCCGCGTTCGCGGCACTTCTGGCGGGGCTGGATGGCACCGCGCTGGAGGCGCTGCCAGATGTCCTGCGGCAGGCAAAGCGGCGGGCGGCATTGCTGACCGCGCTTGCCGATCTGGGCGGGCTCTGGCCTTTGGAAACCGTGACCGGCGCGCTGACCGGGCTGGCCGACCGGGCGGTGCACCTGTCGCTGACCGCGCTGGTCGAGGCCGAGATCAGGCGGGGCAAACTGCCTGGTGCGACGCTTGACGATGTGGCGAGCGGGGCAGGGATGGTGGCGCTGGCGATGGGCAAGATGGGCGCGGGGGAATTGAACTATTCCTCGGACATCGACCTGATCTGCCTTTTCGACGAGACCCGCTATCCCGGTGACGAGCAGGAGGCGCGGGCGGCGTTCATCCGGGTTGCACGAAGGATGACGGCGATCCTGTCGGATGTGACCGACGGCTATGTGTTCCGCACCGACCTGCGGCTGCGCCCCGATGCAAGCGTGATGCCGGTCTGCCTGTCGATGGCGGCGGCGGAGGCGTATTACGAAAGCCAGGGCCGCACCTGGGAGCGGGCGGCCTATATCAAGGCGCGGCCTTGCGCGGGTGATCTGGCCGCGGGCGAGCGGTTCTTGAAGACGCTGGTGCCGTTCGTGTGGCGCAAGCATCTGGATTACGCGGCGATCCAGGATGCGCATGACATGCGGCTGCGCATTCGCGAACATCGGGGCTTGCGTGGGCCGATATCGGTGGAGGGACATAATCTGAAGCTGGGCGCCGGGGGCATCCGCGAGATCGAATTCTTTACCCAGACCCGGCAGTTGATTGCCGGAGGCCGCGACCCTGCGCTGCGAGACCGGCGCACGGTTCCGGCGCTGGCGGCCCTGTCGGCACAGGGCTGGATGCCGGGCGAGGTTTCGGCGGAATTGACCGGGCTTTACCGGGCGCACCGCGAGCTGGAGCACAGGTTGCAGATGGTGAACGACGCGCAGACCCATTCGCTGCCGGCATCGGCCGAGGGAGTGGCGCGGATTGCCGCGTTTTGCGGGCAGGACGAGGCCGCGTTCCGTGAGGGCCTGCTGGACCGGCTGAACCGCACCGACCGGTTGACCGAAGGCTTTTTTGCCCCCGGCACGGTGGAGGAAGGCCCGGAGCTTTCTGACAGCGCGCGGGCGATCACCAAGGGTTGGGAAAGCTATCCGGCGCTGAAGTCGGAGCGGGCGCAGGCGATCTTTCGGCGGCTGCGGCCACAGCTTTTGCGGCAACTGGCGCGCGCGGCGAACCCGGACGAGGCGCTGGTGGCACTGGACGGGTTTCTGGCGGGGTTGCCTGCCGGGGTGCAGATATTTTCGCTGTTCGAGGCAAATCCGTCGCTGGTTGAACTGATCATCGACATCGCCGGAACCTCGCCCGCGCTGGCGCGGTATCTGTCGCGCAATGCGGCGGTGCTGGACGGGGTGATCGGCGGGTCGTTCTTTGGTGAATGGCCGGGCGCGCGGGGGCTGCAGGCGGAATTGACGCGGCGGCTGGACGGGGTGGCAGATTACGAAGGCCGGCTCGATACCGCGCGGCGCTGGATGAAGGAGTGGCATTTCCGGGTTGGCGTGCATCATCTGCGCGGATTGATCGACGCATTCGAAGCGGGCAAGCAATACGCCGATCTGGCCGAGGCGGTGATCGGCGCGATCTGGGGGGAGGTGGCGGCGGATTTCGCGCGCAAGCACGGGCCGGCGCCGGGGCGCGGCGCGGTCGTGGTGGGGATGGGGTCGATTGGGGCGGCGCGGTTGAACGCGGGGTCGGACCTGGACCTGATCGTGATCTACGATGCCGAAGGGGTCGAAAGCTCTACCGGCGCACGGCCCCTTGCGACGCGGCCCTATTTCGCGCGGCTGACGCAGGCGCTGGTGACGGCGCTGACCGCGCAGATGCCGGAGGGGCGGCTTTACGAGGTGGACATGCGGTTGCGTCCTTCGGGGCGA
Organism: Paracoccaceae bacterium; assembly: GCA_030697175.1. Taxonomy (GTDB): domain Bacteria; phylum Pseudomonadota; class Alphaproteobacteria; order Rhodobacterales; family Rhodobacteraceae; genus JAUYQR01. Next base: position 14,396 of record JAUYQR010000001.1, read on the forward strand.
CAGGGGCCGGTGGCGGCGTCGCTTGACAGCTTCAAGACCTATCAGGAAACCGAAGCCTGGACGTGGGAGCATCTGGCGCTGACCCGGGCGCGGGTGCTGGCGGGCGAAGCGGGCCTTGCGGGCGATGTCGAGGCGTTTCGCCGGAACCTTCTGGCGCGCAAGGGGCAGGGGCCCGGGGTGCGGGCCGAGGTGGCGGCGATGCGGGGTCGGTTGCAGGCGGCCAAGCCGGCCAGCGGCAGTTGGGAGGCCAAGAACGGCCCGGGGCGGCTGATGGACATCGAACTTTGCGCGCAGATGGTGGCGTTGATGGCGGGCAGCCCGGCGCGCAGCGTCGAGCGGCAGTTGGCGGCGGGGGCGAAGGGTATCCTGTCGGAACCGGAACAGACGGCGCTGGCCGATGCCTACAGGCTGTTGTGGCGGCTGCACTGCGGCACACGGCTCTTGACCGATCGGAGGCTGGATCTTTCGAGCCTGGGCGAGGGTGGACGCAGCTTTCTGCTGCGCGAAACCGGCGCTGCGGATGCAGACGGGCTGTCAGCCCGGCTGGAAGCGGCGGTGGCGCAGGCCGAGGCGGTGATTGCGGCACGGGTTGGTGAGGGCGGTCATGGGGAGGCGGGCGATGGAACTGAGTGAGGCCGACCCGAAGGGTCTGGTACGCGAAAGCTACGCGATCGAGGGCATCACGGCGGGCGAGTGCCGGTCAATCTTCATGGACTGGGCCTTGAGCCTGCCGGTGGATTTCCATGCACCGGATGCGCTGCGCGTGCTGATTGCAGAATATGCGATGCAGCACCCCGACCACCCGATGAGCAAGGTGCTGAACGACGGGCTGTCGGCGCCGGACCCGGCCCGGCGCAAGGGCGGCCGCGCTGCGCGCGTCGGGCTTTAACGGGAGAGTGCTGCCGCTTCGGCCGCAAGGGTGGTGATGGCTGCCCAGTCGCCGCGTGCCATCGCGTCTTTCGGTGCAACCCAGCTTCCGCCGACACACAGGATATTCTTCAGGCCAAGGTACTCCGGCGCGAGCTTCAGGCTGATCCCGCCGGTCGGGCAGAAGCTGACCTGCGGGATGGGCGAGCCGATGGATTTCAGGTAGGCGGCCCCGCCAGCCTGCTCGGCGGGAAAGAACTTCTGCACCGTATAGCCCTTTTCCAGGAGCGCCATGATCTCGGATGCGGTCGCGGCGCCGGGCAGAAGCGGCAGATCATGCTCGGCGCAGGCGTCCAGAAGGCGTTCGGTCGCGCCGGGCGAAACGCCGAACCGCGCACCCGCCGCCTTGGCCGCCTTGACGTCGGCGGGTGTCAGCAGCGTCCCCGCGCCGACCACGCCGCCCGGCACTTCGGCCATTGCGCGGATCGCATCGAGGGCGGCAGGGGTGCGCAACGTCACCTCGAGCGCCGGCAGGCCACCCTTGACCAGCGCTTCGGCCAAGGGACGGGCATGAGCGATGTCGTCGATCACCAGAACCGGCACCACCGGGGCGAGGCGGCAGAATTCGGCGGCTTGGCGGGATTGTTCGGCGGGGGTCATGGCGGGCTCCTTGATGCCCCGGCGTCGGGGCTGCGTCTGCGGTGGGAGCCTCCGGCGGGAGTATTTGGAAAAAGAGCAAATGGGGGCTGGGTTTGCTCTTTTCAAAAATACTCCCGCCGGAGGCGTTGGTCGGCGGGGGCGCTGCCGTCAGATGACGTGCGCGGCCCCGGTATCAGCGGAGCCTACGTTGCGGCGGAAGGCAGCGAAAAGCTCGCGCCCGATGCCGAATTCGTTGGCGGAGAGGTCAGCCACCACGGGCGTGCGGGTGTCGAAATCCGGGGCGAGGCAGGTGAGGGTACCTGCGACCGCATCGAGACGGACGAGATCGCCGTCGCGGAGCCGTGCGAGGGGGCCGCCTGCCGCCGCTTCGGGCGAGACGTGGATCGCTGCCGGCACTTTGCCCGACGCGCCGGACATACGACCGTCTGTCACGAGGGCCACGCGCAGGCCGCGGTCTTGCAGCACCGAAAGGGTGGGCGTCAGCGAGTGCAGTTCGGGCATTCCGTTGGCCTGCGGACCCTGAAAGCGGACGACGACGATGGTGTCGCCGGTGAACTCGCCCGCCTTGAAGGCGGCTTTCACGGCGTCCTGGCTGTGGAAGATGCGGGCAGGCGCTTCGATCACGTGGCGTTCGGGGGCGACGGCCGAGACCTTGATGACGCCGCGCCCGAGGTTTCCGGTCAGTTGCTTCAACCCGCCCGAGGCGGCGAAGGGGGCGCTGGCCGGGCGCACGATCTTTTCGTTCAGCGTGGTGTTCGGCCCGTCGCGCCACGCGAGCTTGCCGCCGTCGAGCGTGGGCTCCTGGCGGTAGCTGGCCAGCCCGTCACCGGCGATGGTCTTGGCATCGGGATGGAGGAGGCCTGCATCAAGAAGCTGGCCGATCAGGAATTGCAGGCCCCCGGCGGCGTGGAAATGGTTCACGTCGGCAAGGCCGTTGGGGTAGACCTTGGCCATCAAGGGCACGGCTTCGGACAGGTCGGCGAAGTCCTGGAGATCAAGGATCACCCCGGAGGCGCGGGCCATTGCGGGCAGGTGCAGGACGAGGTTCGTGGAGCCCCCCGTCGCCATCAACCCGACGATGCCGTTGACATAGGCGCGTTCGTCGAGGATTTCGCCTGCGGGGCGGAAATCGTTGCCAAGGGCGGTGATCTGGGCGGCGCGTGCAACAGCGGCCACGGTCAGCGCGTCGCGCAGCGGTGTGCCGGGGTTGATGAAGCTGGTTCCGGGCAGGTGCAGGCCCATGAATTCCATCAGCATCTGGTTGGTGTTGGCGGTGCCGTAGAAGGTGCAGGTGCCGGGGCCGTGGTAGCTGGCCATTTCGGCGGCCATCAACTGTTCGCGGCTGGCCTTGCCTTCGGCGTAGGCGTTGCGGACGCGGGATTTTTCGTCGTTCGGGATGCCGGAGGTCATCGGCCCGGCAGGCACGAAGACTGCCGGGATGTGGCCGAAGGTGGCGGCAGCCATGACAAGGCCGGGCACGATCTTGTCGCAGACGCCGAGATAGAGGCTGGCGTCAAAGCAGTTGTGGCTGAGGGCGACCCCGGCGGCGAGGGCGATCACGTCGCGCGAGAAGAGCGAAAGCTCCATTCCCGGCTGGCCTTGGGTCACGCCGTCGCACATCGCAGGCACGCCGCCTGCAACCTGCACCGTGGCACCGGCCATGCGTGCTGCGGCGCGGATGATGTCGGGGTAGCGTTCAAACGGCTGATGCGCCGAGAGCATGTCATTGTAGGCGGTGACGATGCCGATGTTCGGCTTGGTGGTGCCAGCGAGATCGGGCTTTGCCTCGCCCATCGCGGCGTAGGCATGGGCCTGGTTGCCGCAGGACAAATGCGCGCGGACCGGGCCATTGCTGACCGCCTTGGCCATCCGGTCAAGGTAGGTGCCGCGACTGGCATCCGAGCGTGCACGGATACGGTCGGTGACACGGGCGATGGTGGGGTGAAGCGACATGGAAAAGGCCTCCGGCTGCGGACAGGGACGGTCTAGCAGATGATGTTAGCGCTAACAAGATACTGGTGTGGCTTTATCGGAATGTGGGCCGGGGATGGGGTCTGTGCAAGGGAAAGCGGTGGGTCCGGGGCTTTCCGGCGCGGGCCGAACCGGGTATGGGAGGGGGATGGAACAAGATACACCCCCCTCCCGCCTGCTGCCCACCGTGCGCCTGAAACCGAAGGCCGAGGCCCGGGCGATCCGCCACGGTTTCCCTTGGGTCTATGCCGATGAGTTGGTGACCGACCGGCGGACCTCGTCCCTGGCGCCCGGTGCGCTGGCGGTTCTGGAAGATGGCGAGCGTCGGGCGTTGGGGCTAGTCACCGTCAATGTGAAGTCGAAGATCATTGCCCGGATGCTGGACCGCAACGAGGAGGCGGTGATCAATCAGGCCTGGTTCGAGGCGCGTTTGTCCCGCGCGCTGGCGATGCGGGCGCGGCTTTATGACCAGCCGTTCTACCGGCTGGTCCATGCCGAGGCGGACGGCCTGCCCGGCCTGATCATCGACCGGTTCGGAGATGTGGCCGTGATCCAGCCGAACGCAGCCTGGGCCGAGGCGCATCTGGCGCCGCTGACTGCCGCCGTGATCGCGGTGACCGGGGTGACCACCGTGGTGAAGAACGGCACGGGCCGGTCGCGGGGGCTGGAGGGTTTGAGCGAAGAGATGGCGGTGCTGGCGGGTGCGGCCGACGGTCCGCTGCCGGTGCCGATGAACGGTGCCACCTATATGGCCGATGTCATGGGTGGGCAGAAGACCGGGCTTTTCTTTGACCAGCGACCGAACCATGCCTTTGCCGCAAGGCTGGCGAAGGGCGCGCGGGTGCTGGACGTGTTCACCCATGTCGGCGGCTTTGCCCTGGCGGCGCTGGCGAATGGGGCGGATAGCGCGCTGGCGGTTGACGCATCGGCACCGGCGCTGGCACTGGCGGGGCAGGGGGCCGAGGCTTCCGGTTTTGCGGATCGGTTCACCACCCGGCAGGGCGATGCCTTCGAGGTGCTGGAGGCGTTGGCCGAAGCGGGCGAAAGCTATGACCTTGTGATCTGCGACCCACCGGCCTTTGCGCCCGCGAAGCCAGCGCTGGAGGCGGGCTTGCGGGCCTATGAACGGCTGGCGCGGTTGGCGGCGCATGTGGTGGCGCCGGGCGGCTATCTGGTCTTGTGTTCGTGCAGCCATGCGGCGGACCTGCAGGCGTTTCGCAATGCCAGCGCTCGGGGGATCGGGCGGGGCGGGCGGCGGGCGCAGCTGATCCACACCGGATTTGCCGGCCCAGACCATCCGATGTTGCCGCAACTGGCCGAAAGCGCCTACCTCAAGGCGCTGGTCTTCCGGCTGGACGGATGAAGGCGGTTCTGGACGCCTGCGTCCTTTACCCGACGGTCTTGCGTGAAATCCTGCTGGGTGCGGCGGCTGCGGGGCTTTACGAGCCGCTGATATCTGACCGCATCCTGCGCGAATGGACGCGGGCGACGGCCAAGCTGGGTGCGGGCGCGCAGGCGGTGGCCGAGGGCGAGGCGGTGCTTGTGCGCGCGGCCTTTCCGCGCGCGGTGGTGCGCGAGCGGCCAGACATCGAGGCGCGGCTGCTGCTGCCGGACCCGAATGACGTGCATGTGCTGGCCGTTGCTATTGCAGGCCTTGCCGATGCGATTGTCACGTTCAATGCGCAGGATTTTCCGGGGCACATGCTTGCCGCCGAGGGCATCGCGCGGCGCGACCCGGACGGCTTTCTGTGGGAATTGCATTCGCGTCATCCGGTCGAGGTGGCACGGGTGGTGGAGGGTGTGCGCGCCAAGGCCGAGGCGATTTCCGGCCAGCCGATGGCCCTCAAGGCGCTGATGAAACGCGCCCGGCTTTACCGGTTGGGCAAGGCTTTGGCTGCATAGGCCCTGGCGGGGTGGATGTTCTGGTTCAGCCGGAACAGGTTGTTGCCCTCGACGCGCGCCTTCAGTGCTTCCAGACACCGATATCTGGCGGCGCCGTAAACCCTTTCCGCCACGCCGACCCGCTGTCGCCCTGCTCGTTCACGTTGTTCGTTTCCATCGACGGGACCATCAGTTGGCGCGCTGATCCGCGCTCCCGATCAAGGCAGACGGTATCGTCTTTCGTCGCGTCCCAGACGGGGTTGGCAACCCAGTGGTGTCCGGCGCAGCGGCCGGAACAGGCGGCGGCATCCTCGGCAATGTCGGCCACAGCGCTGCCCATCCGCAACACGTGGATTTCGGAATCAGCGGTGGGTGCCGTAGCGGCTGTCGTTCCCATGGCAGCAATCGCCGCGTCATCGAGATCGTGGAGGAATCCGCCCCGGGAATGATAGCGCGGTCCCACGGCGCGGCGGTTTCATTGCGGCTTTGAACGTCGCAGCAGGAATCGGTCATCAAGCCGCCCTCGGTTGGGCCACCGAGTTGGCCGAACGGCAGGATGGCGTCCGGTGTTCTGGCCGTATCGCCGCTGCCGAATGCGGTGAGGCTGAGCATGGTTGACGACAGGGTGAAGGACGTCGTCACCTCGCGTCCGGTAGCGCGGGCAAGATCACGGTAGGCGCGCAGCGCATCGCCTGCGCGGGCCAGCGGGTAGCACCAGTTTCCCGGTCGGACCGGACCAAGGTCATGCATCTTGAACCGAAACTCGGTGACGACGCCGAAGGTGCCGCCGCCACCGCGCAGACCCCAGAAAATCCTGGGCTCGAGTGTTTCGCTGCTGTCGATGACGTCGCTCGTGGCCGTCGCCATGCGGGTGCCAACGAGGCTGTCTGCGGTCATGCCGAACCGGCGGCTGAGCCAGCCCACAGCGGTCGAACGACCCGTTCCGGACGCGGCGCAGGCGATCACGGGCCGCATCGGTTGGCCTATTGACGGGACCGGCAAAATCGGGGGCGAATCGAGTTGCAACCGATGAGCCCATGGCAAGCCTCCAATCTCCGGTGTCCGAGGGCTGGAGGGATCGGGCTTCCTGTCAAACGAGCACTGGCTTGCCGGTTGCCGGTTGCAGCTGAACGTCGCGGGCAAGACGGGCGAATGTCCGAAAGGCGGCAGGGCGGGGGGGACTCAGGGGCCTGGGATGGCGCCGAGCCAGCGCGCCTCGTTCGCCTCGATGGCGGCGATGCGTTCGTTGACGTGGGGGTGGCTGAGGAGCCATGCCGGCACGCCTTCGGCACGGTTCTGGGTCAGCGCCTCGAGCTTGCGGAACAGGCTTTTCTGCGGGCCGGTGCCGATGCCGGCCTTGATCAGCAGGGCCGATGCGTAGGCGTCAGCCTCGAATTCGTCTCGGCGTGACAGGCGGGCCATGAGCGCGGTGGAGATGATGTTGGCGAGCCAGATGCCGATGAAGGGCAGGAAACGGTTCAGAAGGGCGGAGAGCATTACGAACACGGCGTTCTGACCGGTGAAGTCGATCATCCGGCGGCGCATGTGGCCAAGGGCGACATGGCCCATTTCGTGCGCGATGACGCTGGCCAGTTCTTCGGCCGTGACCTCGCCACGGATCTTGCGGTTGAGGAAGCCGCGGGTCAGGAAGATGCGGCCGTCAGGGGCGGCGAGGCCGTTCACCGGTTCAACCTCGAACACGTTGACCTTGATCTGCGGCACCTCCAGCGCCTCGGCCATCTGGGCGGCGAGGCGGGTGATGGCGGGATCGGTCAGGGGCTTGGACTGTTGGTCGAGCATCTTCTTGGTGCGCCAGACCGAAAAGCGCATCATCAGGACCGCGTAGGCCACCGCGAGAAGGAGGGGGAGGAACTTCATCATCTTGCCGGATATGGGGTGGCGCGCATCGATTTAAACCCCCGTCCGCTGCGACGAATAGAGCCAGTAGCCAAGGATCGAGACCGCCGATGCCCCGGCGACGATCCCAAGGACCGAGCCGAGCATCTGGCTTGCCGCCGCGACGTTGCCGGCAAAAGCGTAGCCTGCGCCGACGTAAAGGCCCGCCTAGACCGCCTCGCCAGCGACGCCTGCGGTGGTGAAGCGCGGCCAGCCGTAGCCCGTGCTGCCGGCGGTAAGGTTGACCCACGGCCCCAGCGGGCTGAACAGCCAGCGCGTCAGAAAGACCGCGCCGGTGCCGCGTCGGTCCATGATCGCCACGGCCTTTGCGAGAAGCCGGTCGCGGGCCGGATCGCGTTTGAGCCGGGTCAGCAGGCGCGCGCCGAAGCTGCGCCCGGCCCAATAGCCTAGTTGGTCGCCGGCGATACCGCCACCGGCGGCGGCGGCGAGGGTCGGTGCAAGTGCAAGATCGCCGGCCGCGACAAAGCCGCCTGCCGTCAGCATCAGGATCGAGGCGGGAAATGGCAGGGCGAGGCACGAAAGGAATGTGGTCGCAGCCAGCAGCCACAGCCCGTATCGCGGCACGAGGGCAAGGAGCCAGTCGGTCATTCGCCGCGCTCGGAACGCAGGGCGGCGACGGCAGCTTCAACCTCGGTGATGATGTCGGCCACCGGCACGCCCCGGTCACGGGCAATTTCGCTCAAGGGTTGCGGATGGCCCTTCACTTCGGGCAGCGGCAGGCCGGCCTTGGCGTCAAGCGCGCGCGGGTCCAGACCCCAGGACCGTGCGACATAGCCGATCGTCATCCAGGGCTGGACCGGAACTTGCTGGTGGGTTTGCCAGTAGACTGTCTGCACCAGAAGCCGAAGCAGGAAGAACAGCGTCACGGCACAGGCCAGAAGGAAGGCAGATGTAAGCCAGGGTCGTGTGCGCCAAAGTTTCATCATCCGAGTTGCCTGACCCCCCTGCCGACGCCTTCCAACGTCATCGGCACCATCTTTCCGTCGAAGATTTCGCGGATCAGGCGCGTGGAGTGGCTGTGTTGCCACCCGGTCTCGGGGACCGGATTGATCCAGAGGTGATGCGGCCACTGTTCGCTGACCCGGCGCAGCCAGACCTGCCCCGCCTCGGCGTTCCAGTGTTCGTTGGCACCGCCGGGGTGGAGGATTTCGTAGGGGCTCATCGCGGCGTCGCCGACGATGATGCATCTGTAGTCGGATCCGTAGGTGCGCAGCACGTCCGATGTCGGGGTTTGTGCATCCCAGCGGCGGCGGTTATCGCGCCAGACGCCTTCGTAGATGCAGTTGTGGAAGTAGAAGGTCACGAGGTGCTTGAATTCGGCGCGGGCGGCAGAGAACAGCTCCTCCATCACCTTGACGTAAGGATCCATCGACCCGCCGATATCAAGAAACAGCAGCACCTTCACCGCGTTGCGCCGTTCTGGCCTTGTCTGCACGTCAAGCCAGCCGTGTTCGGCGGTGGCGCGAATGGTGCCGTCGAGATCCAACTCGTCTGCGGCACCCTCGCGGGCCCATTTGCGCAGGCGGCGCAGGGCCACCTTGATGTTGCGGGTGCCAAGTTCGACATCGTCGGCGAGGTTGCGAAACTCGCGTTTGTCCCAGACCTTGACCGCGCGCTGGTGGCGGCTCTGGTCCTGCCCGATACGCACGCCTTCGGGGTTGTAGCCATAGGCGCCAAAGGGTGAGGTGCCGGCGGTGCCCACCCATTTCGAGCCGCCCTGATGTCGGGATGCTTGTTCGGCAAGCCGCTGGCGCAGGGTTTCCATCAGCGCGTCAAAGCCGCCAAGCGCCGCGATGGCGGCGCGTTCTTCGGGCGAAAGATGCTTTTCGGCCAACTTTTCCAGCCACTCGCGCGGCAGGTCCAGCGCCTCGAGCACCTGATCGGCGCTGATCGCCTCGAGCCCCTCGAACGCCTTGGCGAAGGCACGGTCGAAGCGGTCGAGGTGGCGTTCGTCCTTCACCAGCGTGGTGCGGGCGAGGTAGTAAAAGCCGGTTGGATCATAGGTCACCAAACCTGCCGCCACGGCTTCGAGAAACCCGAGGAATTCACGAAGGCTGACTGGCACGCCTTCGGTCCGCAGGGTCTGAAAGAGGGGCAGGAACATTGGTTACCTCATGAGCATCCGCTCGAGGAAGATGGTCAGGAAGAGGCCGAGGAGACAGAAGGCGATGCCGAAGCCGGCGGCATATTGCGCCATGTCGGCGGGTTTGCCGCCGCGCCGCCGCGCGGTGAACACGCCAAGCAACGCCCCGAAGATGAACCCGCCGATGACGATCACGCCGCCCCCTTTTCCGGGGGCCAGATGCCCCGCCTTCAGCCTCTGTTGCCGCCTGAATCCACCGCCGCGATATCGCGCATCCGGGCTTTCACGACCGTATCCGAGCCGAAGCCATAGCGCGCCCACGGCTGACTGTCGAGCCTGAGCGCCGCCGCACCGACAGTGTCGCCAAGCCGGTCCATCGCCTCGGCCTTGATCAGCATGAGGGTGGCCAGAAGTGCCGCATTTTCATGCTGTTGCACGATTGGCATGGCGTGGTCCGCCAGACGGATCGCCTCGGTCGGGGAGCCGGTGCCGAGGGCCATTGCGGCCAGTTGCATCTCGATATGGGCAACGTGGACCTCGCCGCCGGGTTGGCGGGCGTAGATCGCGGCGGCTGCGGAAAAGGCGCCAAGCGCGCGGGTCTGGTCGGAGCCTGCGCTGAGCCGACCGAGGGCGAAGTAGCTGAAGGCGAGGCGGTTGTCGGCCCACCCTTCGGACCGGGCGATGGAGACCGCGCGCTCGGCGGCCTTGAGGCGGGCGGCGGTGCTGCCCTTGCGCCCGAGCGCGGTTTCGATGGCGGCCGTCCAGGCACGCGGCGTCGGGCCTGCGCTGGCGCTACCCATGCCGGCACCGGCGGGATTCAACCGCGCGACCAGCCCCGGAACCAGTGCCGCCGCAGTGTCGCGCGTCATGCCGCTGTGCAATTCGGGCGCGTAGTAGATGCGCAGGATCAACATGTCGAAGGCGGTCAGGACCGAATTGAAATTGTCGTCGTTGAAGACTGAATCCGGCAGCCGGTAGAGGTCGTTCAAAGGCCCGATCGCCTGCGCGATTTCTTCGTGCAGGCAGTCTCGCACCTCTTGCGGGCTGGTATCGGCGGGCACGAAGATCGCGACGCGGGTTCGGCGCGTCACCGCGCCCCAATCCACGTCGTCAGACCCGCGGCGCGAGCGGTATTCGGCAAGCGACGAGACGTTCGGCACGACAAAGCAGGCCGCTTGCGGAGCCATTCGGCGCAACGCTGCGCGCGGCACGAATTCAACCGTGATCGAGGCGTCATCGTGGAACGCTGCGGTGACGGGAAGGCCTGCTTCGGATTGCAGGCGGGCGATCAGCACCGCCAGATCGCGCGGAGCGGTTGGCGGCACGCTGCCGGACAGTCGGATGCTGATCGGGCCTTCGAACCGGGTCAGGATCGGCAGGCTGCGCCCGCTTTCCATCGCGAAGGAGAGATCGAGAAAATCGCGGGCGATTTCGGCGTTGCTGTGGCTGGAGCCTTGAGGGGCAAGGCCTTGCAGCGGCACAAGGCTGACCTCGGTTGCGGCGGTGGGCCGAGCCTTGGACACCTGTGCCGAAGGGGCGCAGGCGGACAGGGCGAGGACGGCCATGAGAGAGACAAAGCGCATGCGGCAGCACTCGCGGGGATTGTGACGCACCCCGGGCAGACAGGGCGCAGCCAGCAGTCTCAGGAGTGGGGTGCTGCGCTGTCAATTCCGGAATTTGGACGTAATTTCGGGACACTATCTGTGGCGGTTAAAGTGGTTGCCGTGTCCAGATGTTCGATTTCGCCTCACGCTTTGTTTCAGTCGTGGCGAAAGCTCACGGGTCTTGGCGCGAGCACAGGGGCTATCCCCCGATGCAATCAAGACTTTTTGGCCGATTCGGCGATGTGCGAAAAGGTCAAATCAGCGGCCGCTGCGCGCAAGAAAGGCGAGGCGTTCGAACAGTTGCACGTCCTGTTCGTTCTTCAAGAGCGCACCATACAGCTTTGGCAGGCTGGTCTTTCCGTCGCGCTTTAGGTCTGCGGGTTCGAGGTCTTCGGCCAGCAGCAAGCGCAGCCAATCAAGCACCTCGCTGGTGGACGGTTTCTTCTTCAGGCCGGGGGTGTCGCGCAATTCGAAGAACTGGGTCAGCGCGACGGTAAGGAGAGCGTCCTTGATGCCGGGGAAATGCACCGCAATGATGGCGCGCAGGGTGTCGAGGTCGGGAAAGCGGATGTAGTGAAAGAAACAGCGGCGCAGGAATGCGTCGGGCAGTTCCTTTTCGTTGTTCGAGGTGATGATGACGACCGGGCGGTGGCGGGCACGGATCGTCTCGCCGGTCTCGTAGACATGGAATTCCATCCGGTCGAGTTCCTGCAGAAGGTCGTTCGGAAACTCGATGTCGGCCTTGTCGATCTCGTCGATCAGGAGCACCACCCGACCCTCGGCCTCGAAGGCCTGCCACAGCTTGCCCTTGCGGATGTAGTTGCGCACATCGCTGACCCGTTCGCCGCCAAGGCCGGGGCCAAGCTGGCTGTCGCGCAGGCGGCTGACGGCATCGTATTCATATAGCCCCTGCTGCGCCTTTGTGGTTGATTTCACATGCCATTCGACCAGTGGCAGGTCGAGTGCGGCCGCCACCTGGCGGGCGAGTTCGGTCTTGCCGGTGCCCGGCTCGCCTTTCACCAGCAAGGGCCGCTGAAGGGTCACCGCCGCGTTGACGGCGACGCGCAGGTCGTCGGTAGCAACATAGGTCGCGGTCGAGGCGAATTTCATTGTGGATCAAGGCTCTGGTTGGGACGGGCCGGGCAAGCGTAGCGGTCACGACAAAAACTCGCAACCGGTAGTGACATTACCTGCGCCTTACGCTAAATGCCCGCCAACGGGAGCGCATCATGACAGAAGCCCACCTGTCGGAGCGATCCGGCAATTTGGAGAGAGTTTCGATGAAGGCCGAAGTGTTCTTGCCTGACGATTATCGTCCCGCCGAAGACGAACCATTCATGAACGACCGGCAACTTGAGTATTTTCGCCGCAAACTGATTGTCTGGAAGCAGGAACTTCTCGACCAGTCCGCCGAAACCATCGACAGCTTGCAGGACTCAGGGCGCAATGTGCCCGACATCGCGGATCGCGCATCGGAAGAGACCGACCGCGCGCTTGAACTGCGCACGCGGGACCGGCAGCGCAAGCTTGTGGCAAAGATCGATGCGGCGCTGCGCCGGATCGAGAACGGCGAGTTCGGCTATTGCGAGATGACCGGCGAGCCGATCAGCCTGCGACGGCTGGATGCCCGCCCGATCGCGACGATGACGCTGGAAGCGCAGGAAAAGCACGAGCGCCGCGAAAAGGTGCACCGCGACGACTGAGCTTGCGAAACATCGGACAGAGGCGGAAACTTGACGCCGGGCAATACGCCCGGCGTTGTCATTTCGGGGGTAAGCCATGAGTCTGATCGGGCAATCCGTCACCGTTCTTGGGGCAGGGGTTGCGGGGCTTGCGGTAGCGCGGGCGCTGGCCCTGCGCGGCGCTTCGGTTACGGTTCTGGAGCAGGCTGATGCCATCCGCGAGGTGGGTGCCGGGTTGCAGATTTCGCCGAACGGTGCCTGCGTCTTGCGTGCGCTTGGCCTCGGCGATGCGCTGCAGGCGTCGTCACTGCGCGCAGAGGCGGTGGACCTGCGCGACGGGATGTCGGGCGCGCTGGTAACGCGGCTGGAGGTCGGGCGGTTGCGGCCCGAACAGGGGTATCATTTCCTGCACCGCGCCGACCTGATCGCACTTTTGCTGCGGGGCGCGGAGGAGGCCGGGGTTACGCTGCGCTTGTTGCAGCGCGTCGATGCCGTCGATGTGTCCGGTCCGCGGCCGCGGCTGTCGGTTGCGGGAGCGTGGCAGGAGGCGGGGCTGTTGATCGGGGCGGACGGGCTGCATTCGCGTTTGAGGGTGGCGCTGAACGGACCGGAAAAGCCGTTCTTCACGCATCAGGTTGCGTGGCGCGCGTTGATCCCATGCGACGCGGGGGCGGCGCCGGTGGCCGAGGTGCATATGGGGGAGGGTCGGCATCTGGTCAGCTATCCGCTGCGAGGCGGCGCGTTGCGCAACATCGTGGCGGTCGAAGAGCGCCGGAAATGGGCCGAGGAAAGCTGGTCGCTGCGCGACGATTCGATGGATCTGCGGCTGGCGTTCGAGGAGTTTGGTCCACGGGTGCGGGGCTGGCTGGAGCAGGTCGAGGACCCTTGGCTTTGGGGGCTGTTCCGGCATCCGGTGGCCAAAACATGGTTTCGGGCCACGCCGCATGGAGCGGCCGCGATCCTTGGAGATGCCGCCCATCCGACGCTGCCGTTTCTGGCCCAGGGAGCGTCGATGGGGCTGGAGGATGCGTGGGTGCTGGCAGAGGCGCTGGCGACCTATGACACGCCTGCGGTCGGCCTTGCTGCATTCCAGGCGAGGCGTCAGGCGCGCACCGGCCGGATCGTCGCGGCGGCAAACGGTAACGCGCGGGCCTATCACCTGAGTGGGCCACTTCGGTCGCTGGCACATACCGGCCTGCGGTTGATGGGGCAGGTTGCGCCCAGCGCAATGCTCGGGCGCTTTGATTGGTTATATGGCCATGACGTGACGCAGGGCGCAGGCCGGAGTTCCTGACTAGCCCGCCAGTTCGGCCCAGACCGGCACATGGTCCGACGGCTTGTCGCCACCCCTGACCGCCGTGTCGATCCGGCAGTCGATCAGGCGGTCGGCGGCTTGCGGGCTAAGGAGGATATGGTCGATGCGAATGCCGTTGTTGCGTTCCCACGCGCCAGCCTGATAGTCCCAAAAGGAATAATGCCCCGCTCCAGCAGTGATCGCGCGGAAAGCGTCGGTCAGGCCAAGATTTACGATGCGCTGAAATGCGGCGCGGCTTTCGGGCAGGAACAGCGCGTCGGTCACCCACGCCTCGGGCTTTTTGGCATCTTCGGGTTGCGGGATGACGTTGTAGTCACCAAGGCAGACGAAGGGGTCTTCGCTGGCCAGAAGGGCGCGAACACGCGCTTCCATCCGCGCCATCCAGGCGAGTTTATAGTCGAACTTCGGCCCCGGGGCGGGGTTGCCATTCGGCAGGTAGAGCCCGCAGACCCTGATCGGACGCGTTCCTATCACAACCGCCTCGATCCAGCGGGATTGGTCGTCAGTCTCGTCACCCGGCAGGCCGCGGCGCACGTCGCCCAAGGGCAGCCTTGACAGAATGGCGACCCCATTGAAGCCTTTTTGGCCATGCGTTTCAACGACATACCCCATTGCCTCGAACATCTCGCGAGGGAAGGCTGCGTCGACAGACTTGATCTCTTGCAGGCAAACCACATCGGGCTGTGCCGCGTTCAGCCAGGCCGGCAGCGCCTCGATCCGCGCCTTGATGCCATTGATGTTGAACGTGGCGAGTTTCATGCGCGGTCCTCCGTTGGCACTGTTCTAGGCCCGGACCTATGCGGGCTTCAAGCGGTCTGCTGCCAGGGGACGGTCGCGGAGGCCAGCCAAAGCGCGTCGATCCGGTCAAGTTCCGCCGGGTCGAACCGCTCTGCCTCTTCCCAGTAACGGCCGGATGGCACGACATAGCCAAGCGCCGTTTCGGCCGCGAGTGCAGCCGCCGCGAAGTCGGGGCAGAATGGCAACGGTCTGGCCTTTGCCACCGACCCTTGCGACGCGCGTGGGAAGATCAGGCGCGAGGGACCGGCCGACAGGTTCACCATCGCCACGCCCCGCATCGCCGCAATCACCAACAGGCGCGCCGATTTTGCCTCGAGCGAGCGCAGCGTCACATCCGCGCGCAGCGGGTCGGCGGTACCCTGGCCGTAGAAATGGGTCTTGCCGTGCCTGGGATAGACCATGTCGCAGCCAAAGACGGCGATGACCGTCGATTGATGCGAAAATAGGGCATAGTAGGCCGCCGTGAATGCCATTGTTCCGCCGGCGTAGACAAACCCGCCAAGTGCGTTCTGCGCCGGCACGAATTCGGTTTCGGTTACATGATGCTGGCCAGGGCGCAGCGCCGGAATCCGGTCAACCGGGAAGTCGTGCGGGTAGATCAGTTCGTCCCAGTCGGGCCGAATGGCATGGGCATTGTTGATTGCAAGCACCCGGTCGAACGGCATGCGCGGCCAGTCGCGCGCCACCGTTGCCATCGGTGCCGATCCAAGAATGAGTGTGACCGGCATCCCATGTCTCCCGATTGCCTGGGCGAGAGATAGACCGGCCGCGCGCGAGGTCACGCAGAAATGCGGTCAGATCGAGAAACTTGTCCCACAGCCGCAGCTTGAGGTGGCGTTCGGGTTTTGCACCACAAAGCGCGCGCCGATCAGTTCTTCGGTGAAATCAATCACCGCGTTTGACAGGAACGGCAGCGACACCTGATCCACCAGAACCCGCTGCCCATCCTTTTCAAGGACGAGATCATCGGCAGCAGCCTCGTCCAGCTTGATGTCATACTGAAACCCCGAACAACCGCCGCCATCGACGGCAACGCGCAAGGCGCGCGCATCGCCGGTGAGTTCGGCGATTTCGGCAAGGCGGGCAAAGGCGCGGTCGGTCACGCGCGGAGGGAGTGTGAGTTCCATGGCTGTTCCCGTATCCTTCCGGTTCTTCGCAGAATATAGGTCACCAGACTGCGCCCCACAAGCGAGGCCGCGATGCTTGAACCTTTCGCCTGCCAGCCTGACGCTTCTCGCGGGCGGCGCTGGCCGGAACACCTGTCGTCCTTCCGCTCGCCTTACCAGCGGGACCGGGACCGGATCATCCATTCCAGCGCATTCCGGCGGTTGAAGCACAAGACGCAGGTGTTTGTGGAACACGAGGGCGACTATTACCGCACGCGCCTGACCCACACGATCGAGGTGGCGCAAGTGGCGCGCACGGTGGCGGGAGTTCTGGGGCTGAACACCGATCTGGCTGAGGCCGTGGCGCTGGCGCATGACCTTGGCCATACGCCCTTCGGGCATACTGGCGAGGATGCGATGGAGCGGCTGATGGCGCCCTTTGGCGGGTTCGACCACAACGCGCAGGCCTTGCGCATCGTGACGCGGCTGGAACGGCATTATGCCGATTTCGACGGGTTGAACCTGACGTGGGAAACGCTTGAGGGCATTGCGAAACACAATGGCCCGGTGACAGGGCCAAACGCCGACAAGAAGCACGAGGGGCCGCTGCCCTATGCGCTGGCCGAGGTCAACGCGGAGTGGGATCTGGAACTGTCCACCCACGCCTCGGCCGAGGCGCAGGTTGCGGCGATTGCCGACGATGTGGCCTACAGCCACCATGATCTGCATGACGGCCTGCGGTCGGGGCTGTTCAGCGAGGCGGACCTGATGGAGTTGCCGGTGACCGGCCCGGCCTTTGCCGAGGTGGACCGGCTTTACCCCGGGCTGGACAGGATGCGCCGCCGACACGAGGCATTGCGGCGGGTGTTTGGCCGGATGGTGGAGGATGTGATCGCGGTGGCGCAGAACCGCCTGACTGCGGCTCAGCCGAAATCGGTGGATGACATCCGGCACATGGGCACCACGATCATCCGCTTTTCCAAGCCACTGTTTCAGGAGTTGAAGGTGATCCGGTCGTTCCTGTTCACCCGGATGTACCGTGCGCCGTCGGTGATGCTGGAACGCGCGCGGGTGACCGAAGTGATCGACACGCTGTTTCCGCTGTTCTTGCGCGACCCGTCGCTGTTGCCAACGGAATGGCAGGCGGACATCGCCGCGGCGAAGGGCGATGTGGAGCTGGCCCGGATCGTGGCGGACTATGTCTCGGGCATGACCGACCGCTTTGCCTTGCAGGAATATCAGCGGCTTGCGGGGTAGGGCGCGGCTGCGTCAGGCCTTGGTGCGTGCGGCCATCACCCAGATCGCGGCCAGCGCCAGCGACAGGATCACGTTCCAGCCGGCCATCGAGATGCCGGCCAGCGCCCAGGCGATTTCATCGCAGCGCACTGGCGCGGCGACCACGACATCGGGGTTCAGCAGGTCCGCCGTGGATATCCCTTCGATCGAGCCTGCGGTGCAGGAGGCAAGCCCGTCCCACCATTTCTGTTCGACGCCGACGTGGAACGCGCCGATCGCGGCGGATGCAAGAGCTGCCAGTGCCCCGGCCCAGGCCAAAACCCGCCAGCCAAGCGCCAGCATCAGGACGCCGATCAGGACTGCCGCCGCGTGGGGCCAGCGTTGCCAGAGGCAAAGCTGGCACGGGGCCAGGCCGCCAATGTATTGGAAGGCGAACGCTCCGGCCAGCATTGCCGCCGATCCGGCGGCGGCCAGCAGGGACAGTTGGGCGCGTGTCATGGACGTCTCCGCTGCAGAACTGGCGCGACCATAGGGGCCCTGGCGGGAAGTGGGAAGTCACGCATTGCTGAAAGAAGCGTTTGAAAGGGCTTTCTGGTGCGGAACGAAGCCGATAGACTTTGCGTTAGACGTGCAGGGAATGGTCCTGTCTTTTTCGCATTTCTTGCGATTTTCGGTTAACATATGGCGGCATGCCTGCGAGGTCAGATGACGACCGGCAAGCCGCAACATCGGTGAAGGGTCAGGCATGGAATGGAAGGGCCGTCGCGGCAGCAACAACATCGAGGACCGGCGCCGCATGAGCGGTGGCCGCGTCGGCGGGGTCGGCGTGCTGGCCATCGTCATCATCGGCTATTTCCTTGGCGTCGACCTGACGCCCTTGTTGAATGATCCCGGCGCCACCGGGCAGGGTGGCGCTACGGTGGAGCTGACCGCGGAAGATCAGGCTGCAGGCGAGTTCGTTTCAGTGACCCTTGCCGATACCGAAGAGGTGTGGACCAAGGTCTTTCAAGAACAACTGGGGCGCGCCTATCGGCCTGCCACGCTGGTGTTGTTCAAGCAGGGCACCCAGTCGGCCTGCGGCGGTGCGTCCGAAGCGACCGGGCCGTTCTACTGCCCGTCGGACCGCAAGATCTATCTGGACACGAGTTTCTTCGTGACGCTGGAACGCAGGCTTGGTGCGAAGGGTGACTTTGCGGCTGCCTATGTGGTGGCGCACGAGATCGGTCACCATGTTCAGAACGAGCTTGGTATCCTTGGCCAGGCCAACGAGGTGCGCCAACAGGTCAGCGAAGCGGAAAGCAACGAAATCTCGGTTCGGGTCGAACTGCAGGCGGATTGCCTGTCTGGAATCTGGGCGCGCGAGGCGCAGCAATCGCTTGGCACCATCGAACGCGGCGATCTGGAAGAGGCGGTGAACGCCGCCCGCCAGATCGGGGACGACACGTTGCAAGCCAACGCAGGCCAACGCCCGATGCCGCATACCTTTACGCATGGCACGTCGGAACAGCGGTCGCGCTGGTTCGTGACCGGGTATCAGTCGGGGCAACTGGAAGACTGCGACACGTTCCAGACCAACACGCTCTGACTTGATTGACGGCGGCTGTACTGCCGTTTAAACCACGCGTCGTGCCCGAGTGGTGGAATGGTAGACGCAGGGGATTCAAAATCCTCCGCCGCAAGGCTTGCGAGTTCGAGTCTCGCCTCGGGCACCACCTATCCAATGTGAGGTGAGCAGCAGACCGGTTGGTCTGATTGCAACGCTGTGAAGACACGGCGGCGGGAAAAGCCGCGCGGTGGGCCTATCCGGGACTGATCAGCCGACGGAGATCATCCCGAAGACACTGATGTTCAGCCCGGCCAACCAGAACAGCACCGCGGCATCGTGCGGCCTGATGCCGCTGCCGCAGCTTGCGGGCGATGCGGCGAGGATCTGTCCCTGCTTTACACCCGGCACCCAGATCGCGGCCCAGCATGGCGAGATTGCGGTCGAAAGGTTGCTGGTCGGCGACCGTGTGGTCACCCGCGACAACAGGTTGCAGGAGGTTCGGTGGATCGGCAAGGCGTGCATGTCATGATCGTGTCGAACGGCGCCTGGACGCAAAGCCTCGAGCCGAACGATCACAGTCGGAAGGCCGTTGGCAACGCCCAGCGGCTGGAGATATTCGAGCTTTTCTCCGCGCTGACGGCCGATAGTGGCAGCAAGCCGGTTCGCCCGCCGCGGCGCATTCTTACGCAAAAGGATGCTGAAGGCCTTGCGGAATGAGGCTTTTCAGCACGGTTGGCCGCACATAAAGGCGCGCGACGCTTGCCAGACGCGCAGTTTCTCACATACTCAGTGTCAGGATGGCTGCGTGTGTCTGCACCGCGAAGTTTGTGTGGAAAGTTTTATCGGCGTGCAAGGTTCTGGTCACCATCGGGCCGCAAGATTGCGCGTGTTGTAGTGCAGGTGGTTGCACGCGAATGATGGGGTCGGGTCAGGCATGGTAACACTTAGTGGCGGCAGCGGCGACGACTCGATCAACGGTGACCCAATTGGCCCGGATTCACTGAGCGGCCTGGACGGCAACGATACCCTGGTCGGACTTGGCGGGAACGATACCCTTGTCGGCGGCAATGGTAATGATCTTCTGGATGGCGGTGCAGGCGTAGACAGCCTGCTGGGTGGCGCGGGTAACGATACGCTGATCGGCGGCGCCGGCGGTGACCGTCTGGATGGTGGGGGCGACAACGACACCGCCAGCTATGCCGCCGCAACCGGCAGCGTGGTGGTCAACCTTCAGACGAGTGTCGGCGGGGGCACGAGCGACTCGGCCGGCGATACGCTGGTCGGGATCGAAAACGTCATCGGCTCCAATAACGCGGATACCCTGACGGGGGACGCAAGCGACAACATTCTGTCGGGTGGCGGCGGCGTTGACTCGCTGGTTGGCGGCGATGGCAATGACACACTCATTGGCGGGGCTGGTGGCGACCGGCTGGTTGGGGGCAACGGCACCGATACGGCGAGTTATGAGGGCGGCGGGGCTGTTTCGGCAAACCTTGCGTCAGGTGGCGTCAGCGGCGATGCGGCCGGAGACTCCTATACCACGATCGAGAACCTCACCGGCTCCGGTTTCAACGACTCGCTTGTGGGGGACAACACTCCGAACGCCCTGACAGGCGGGGCTGGTAACGACACGCTGAGCGGAGCAGGCGGAAACGACACCCTGATCGGGGGTGAGGGGGCAGACTCGCTGATCGGGGGAGGTGGCACCGACACTGCCGACTATTCGTCGTCTGCCGGCCTTGTCGGGATTGCCGTCACCGTTGGTGGCGGTGCGGGCGTCGGTGGCGATGCGCAGGGTGATATCGTTTCGGCAGATATCGAAGTTGTCATCGGGTCCAATCAGGCGGATTCGATCACGGGCGACGGGTCTGCCGAAACGCTGAGTGGCGGTGACGGGAACGACACGCTTGTCGGCGCTGGCGGCAACGACCTGCTGATTGGGGGCGCTGGAAGTGACACCGCCGATTACAGCACCACGACGACATCGGGGATCACCGCCAGCCTTGTGACAAACTCGGTCAGCGGCGGAAGCAGCGGCAGTGACACCCTTTCCGGCATCGAAAACATCACCGGCAGCAGTTTTGGCGACTTGATCACCGGCGATGCCGGAAGCGGGGTGTTCTCGGGCCTTGGCGGCAACGACACCATCTATTTCGGGTCGGGCGACGACACCGTTCTGGGCGGCGACGGCAATGACCGGATCGACGATTTCGATGCGGTAAACAATATCTCCGGCGTCAACCTTCTGGATGGCGGTGCCGGTGATGACACCATCTGGGGCGGTCTGGGCAACGACACGATCCTGGGCGGTGATGGTGCCGACAACCTGTCGGGCGAAGGCGACAACGACAACATTCAGGGCGGTGCGGGCAACGATCTGCTCTTTGGCGGCGAGGGTGGCGATACGCTTCTGGGCGGTGCCGACAACGACCAGTTGTTCGGCGATGCAGGCAATGACAGCCTCGATGGTGGGTCAGGCGTGGACATCGTCACCGGCGGCGCCGGCGACGACACGTTGCGCGGCGGGGCCGGAGCCGACAGCATTTCTGGCGGGGATGGCAACGACAGGATCATCATCGGTGCCGGTGATGCCGACAACGGCGCAACGGTCGAAACGGTAAGCGGCGGCGGTGCGGGCATCGGCGCGCCAAACGATTTCGACGTGCTCGACCTGCAGGCCTATGGCTGGAGCAGGGTCGATATCGTCTATTCGACGGCCGAATCCGGCACGATCACCTTCTACGCGCCGAACGGGACGACGGTTGTCGGCGTGATGACCTTCACCGAGATCGAAAGCATCATTCCGTGTTTCACCGCCGGAACGCTGATCGAGACCGAGCAGGGCCCGGTGGCGGTCGAGCGTTTGCAGCCCGGTGATCTGGTGCTGACGCGCGACAATGGCATGCAGCAGGTTCGCTGGGTAGGGCAGCGTCGTCTGTCGGCTGCCGAGTTGCTGGCGCAACCCGACCTCAGGCCAGTGAAGATCACGGCGCAGGCCCTGGCTGGGGACGGCCCGCTACGCGACATGCTGTTGTCGCCGCAACACCGGGTGCTTGTGTCCTCGGCGCGGGCGGAACTGTTGTTCGGTCACGCCGAGGTGCTGGTCGCCGCCCGGCATCTGGTCGGCCAAGCAGGCGTGAGCCAAGTGTTGCCAGCCGCCGGGGTGACCTATGTGCATGTGCTGTTTGATCGGCACGAGATCATCCTGTCCGACGGTCTGTGGACCGAAAGTTTCCAGCCTGCGCGCCGCATGGTGGCAGAGATGGATCGTGCGGTTCGCGACGAAGTGTTGACGATCTTTCCAGCACTTGCCGTCGGCGAGCGGGCGTTCGAAGCGTCGCGGCCGACGTTGAAAACGCACGAGGTGCGGGTGCTTCTATCGGCCTGACGCACGGTAGGCCGCCCAGGCTTCGGGTGTGTCAAGGTCAAGCGTCGCCATGTCGCCCGGAAGCGGCGTGAGGCGGACCCGCGCCTGATGCTGGCGCAGCACGGCGCGACCGCCTTCGTCGCCGTCAAGCGCCGCGAGGGCTGGCCACAGGTCCTTGGGAAAGATCGCAGGATGACCGGGCTGGCCCGAGGCATCGGTGGCGCGGTGGACCAGCGTCGGCGCTGACAGGAATGCGACAACCATCAGGGTCAGCGCGGCCGGGGTAAGGCCGGGCATATCGGCCGGCAGGACCATGAGCCCGTCGGTTGCGGCGGCGGAGCGGAGGGTGGCGGTGTGCACCGCGCGCATCAGGCTGCGCGACATGCCGCGTTCGGCATCCTGCACCGAAATCACCAAGACACTCAGGCCGTCCAGCGCCGCGCGACGGCGGGTATCATTGGCCGGCAGCATGACGTAGACCGGTTGGCCGGTGGCGACTGCCGCTTCGGCGACACGCCGGATCAGCGGCATTCCGGCGATGGGTTCCAACAGCTTGTCACGCCCCCGCATCCGCGACGAGGCGCCCGCCGCAAGGATGGCGATGTGAACGGTTGGCTGCATGGGGCCGAAGGTCTCGCTCCGGCCCCGCGCTGTCAAGCCTAGCCGCGCATCCGTGCGCCATCGGCATCGAAGAGCGGCGCGAGGTGGACCTTCGCGGGCCGGCGCTGGCCGAGGATTTCGATCTCGACCGCAAGCCCGTCCTGCACGCGGTCGGCGGGCAGGAAACCTTGCGCCACCGACAGTCCGGTGAAGTGCGAGAACCCGCCCGAGGTGCAAAAGCCCACGACCGCGCCATCAAGCCAGATCGGTTCCCACGCCACGACATCGGCATCGTCCGCATCGACGACAAAGCTGACAAGGCGACGCTTCGGGCCAGAGGCCTTTTCAGCGGTGGCAGCGGCCTTGCCGATCCAGTCGGCATCCTTGTTCCAGCGGATGAAACGGTCAAGGCCGGTTTCCATCGGCGTGTAGTCGGGGCTGAATTCGCGGCCCCATGACCCGAACCACTTGTCGAGGCGCAAGGACATCATGGCGCGCATCCCGAACGGACGGATGCCGAGGTCTTTGCCAGCTTCGGTCAGCACGTCCCACAGGTGGCGGACTGACATGTGGTCGGTGAAGATTTCATAGCCGAGGTCGGCGGTATAGCTTACGCGCTGGACGATGCAGTTGGCCATCCCCACGGTCATGCGGCGCACGTCCATGAACTTGAACGCATCGCCGGAAACGTCCGACCGGGTGACGCGCGACAGCAGTTCGCGCGCGTTGGGCCCGGCGACCTGAAAGCCGGAGCGGGCGTCGGAGATGTTTTCGACGCGCACGCCGTCCATCGCGTTCTGTTCGAACCAGCGTTCGTGCCAGCCTTGCGCGCCGTAGCTGGCGGTTAGCTGGAATTCGGTTTCCGACAGGCAGGACACGGTGAAGTCACCGATGATCTTGCCGGAATGCGCCAGCATCGGGGTCAGCGACAGGCGACCCGGTTTGGGGATGTTGCCGGCCATGATCCGGTCCAGCCACGCGCGGGCCTTCGGGCCGGTGACGCGGTATTTGCCGAAGTTCTGCACTTCGTTGATGCCGACGCCGTCGCGCACGGCCATGACTTCCTGCCGCGTTGCTTCCCAAGCGTTGGAGCGTTTGAAGGTGGGCGTCTCGTAGACCGGTTCGCCGGGCAGGGCGTAGTAGTTCGGCACTTCAAGGCCGTATTGCTGGCCCCAGACGGCGCGCAATTCGGTGAACTTGTCGTACATCGGCGTCACGCGGAAGGGCCGGGCTGCGGGGCGTTCCTCGTTCGGGTAGCCGACGGAAAAGCGCATCTGGTAGTTTTCGATCACCTTCGGCACTGTGTAGCCCGGCGTCGTCCAGGTGCCGAAACGGCTGACGTCGAAGCCACGAGGGTCGCGTTCGACCTCGCCCTCGATCATCCACTGCGCCAGGGCAAGGCCCATGCCGCCGCCCTGGCTGAAGCCTGCCATGACAGCGCAGGCGGACCAGTAGTTGCGCAGGCCCTGCACCGGGCCGATCAGCGGGTTGCCGTCGGGGGCAAAGGTGAAGGGGCCGTGGATCACACGCTTGACGCCAGTGCGTTCCAGCACGGGGAAGCGGCGGTAGGCAAAGTTGACGGAATCCTCGATCTTGTCGAACTGTTCGTTCAGCAATTCATGGCCGAAATTCCAAGGGGTGCCGTCGAGCGCCCAAGGCTCGCAGGGCTTTTCGTAAAACCCGATGCACAGGCCGCGGCCTTCCTGGCGCAGATAGCTTTCGCCGCCCGGGTCCATCACATGTGGGAATTCGCGGCCCGATTTCAGGATGTCCATGATCTCAGGAATGTCGTCGGTGACGAGGTATTGGTGCGCCATCGGCAACAGTGGCAGGTAAACACCGGCCATTGCGCCGATTTCCCGCGCCCAAAGGCCACCGGCGTTCACCAGATGCTGGCAGGTGATGGTGCCCTTTTCGGTGACGACTTCCCAGCCATCCTTGGTCGGGTTGGTTTCCAGCACGCGGTTGTGCAGCACGATCTCGGCCCCGCCCATCCGCGCGGCCTTGGCATAGGCGTGCGTGGTGCCGGACGGGTCGAGGTGGCCGTCCAGCGGATCATAAAGCGCGCCGACGATGCCTTCCAGGTTCACCATGCCGTCGGTGAAGGTGTTGATCTCTTCCGGCCCCAGGATCTCGGTATCCAGACCCATGTAGCGGTGCTTGGCGCGTTCGGCCTTCAGCTGGTCGAAACGCTCCTTGTTGTCGGCAAGGGTGATGCCGCCCACATGATGCAACCCGCAGGACATGCCGGTGATCGCCTCAAGCTCCTTGTAGAGGCGGATGGTATAGCCTTGCAGGGCGGCCATGTTGGTGTCGCCGTTCAGCGTGTGAAAGCCGCCCGCCGCGTGCCAGGTGGAGCCGGAAGTGAGTTCAGACCGTTCGATCAGCGTCACATCGGACCAGCCAAGCTTGGTCAGGTGGTACAGCACCGAACATCCGACGACACCGCCGCCGATCACGACAACGCGGGTATGGGTTTTCATCGCGCTACTCCCTGGACTGCCCCAGCCGCAGATTGGCCGGGGCAGGGGGAAAGTCATGCCGTTCCGCGACAAAAAATGTCGCGGATGGCCGTCACTTTTCCGGGATCAAACCGCGCGGACTGAACCGCAGCACCAGAAGCAGGATCACACCAAGGGTCAAAAGCCGCATGTGCTGCGCGCTGTCGATGAGGTGAGCCTTCAGCGGCCCCTCACTCAGGCCAGAGGTGAGGACGCCCATCAGGTTCGGGCCGAGGAATTCGACCACCAGCCAAAGCCAGCCAATCAGCAACCCACCAAGCACGGTGCCCCAGTTGTTGCCCGATCCGCCGACGATCACCATCACCCAGATCAGGAAGGTGAAGCGCAGCGGGTTATAGGTGCCGGGGGTCAACTGGCCATCCATCGAAGTCATCATCGCGCCGGCAAAGCCGATCACGGCGGAGCCGAGGATGAACACCTGCAGGTGGCGGCGGGTCACGTCCTTGCCCATCGCTTCGGCAGCAACCTCGTTGTCGCGGATCGCGCGCATCATCCGGCCCCAGGGGCTGTTCAAAGCGCGTTCGGACAGCCAGATCACGATCAGAAGGACGATACCGAACATTCCGGCATAAAGCAGTTTGACGAAAATCGTCGAGGCATTCGCCGGATCGAGGCCGTAATTGGCAACGAAGTCGATGAAGCCGGGATCCTTCTGCATGTTGACTTCGTAGGGCACAGGCCAGGGTCGGGGCAGGTCGATCAGGTTCTTGACGCCGCGCGCCAGCCAGTCTTCGTTGCGGATGAAGGCGATGACGATTTCGGCAATGCCGAGCGTTGCGATGGCAAGGTAATCCGAGCGCAGGCCAAGGGCGGTCTTGCCGATGGCCCAAGCCGCAATGGCAGCCAGAAGCCCGCCCACGGGCCAGGCAAGAAGCGATGGCAGACCAAGCCCGCCGATGTTGCCGGCAAATTGCGGGTTCACCGCCTCGACCGCGATGACAGCGGGGTCGTAGATGCCGCGGAACAGAAAGAACCCGCCGATCAGGATCGCGGCGACGATGAGGTTGCGGTTTCGCCCCGGCTTCAGGCGGTTGTAGGTGAAGATCGCCAGCGCGATCGAGGCCGCACCGATCAAGAGACCCATCAGGATCGCGGGTCCGCCGGCCCCCCAGTTTTCCGCGTTGGGCTTTGCCGAGACCAGCACCACGGCGAGGCCACCAAGTGCCGTGAAGCCCATCACGCCGGTCGAGAAAAGACCCGCATAGCCCCACTGCATGTTCACCCCCAAGGCCGCGATGGTGGCGATCAGCGCGGTGTTCAGGATGGTCAGCGACAGGTTCCAGCTTTGGAAATAGCCGGTCAGCAGGTACAAGAGCGCGACGATGCCAAACAGGATGATGTTGCGGTTCATACCGATTTCCCCTTGAACAGACCCGTCGGCATGAACAGCAGCACGATGATCAGGATCGCGAAGCTGACCGCGAACTTGTAGTCGGTCGACAGAAGCTGAAGGAGGCTGTCCGGCGCCATGCTTTCCGGCACCAGATAGGTGACGATCTTCTTCCAGGCGTTGGTGACGATCACCTCGGAAAAGGCGATGACAAAGCCGCCGGCGATGGCGCCCAGCGGATTGCCAAGTCCGCCAACGATGGCGGCGGCAAAGATCGGCAGCAGAAGCTGAAAGTAGGTGAACGGCTTGAAGCTTTTGTCGAGGCCGTAAAGCACTCCGGCGATGGTTGCGAGGGCCGCCGCGATGATCCAGGTCACGGCAACCACGCGGTCCGGGTTGATGCCGGACAGCAGCGCCAGATCCTCGTTGTCGGAAAAGGCACGCATGGATTTTCCGGTGCGGGTCTTTTGCAGGAACCAGAACATCAAGGCCACGACGACGATTGCGGTGATCACGGTGACAGCCTGCGTCGTCTTGATGGCAAGCGGTTCGGCAAGGCCGGTGGCAGCCTTGAAATCCTGCGGGTTCAGCACGAAGCGCGCGCCGTCGGTGAAGTTCTGTTCATCCACCCCGATGATCAGGCGGATGATGCCGTTCATCACGAACATGACGCCCAGCGACACGATCACGACGATGGTCGAATTGGCGCGCTTGCGGCGGTAAAAACGGTAGACCACCCGGTCAGTGCCAAGCACGAAGGCTGCCGTAAGGGCGATGGCCACCGGCAACGCAAGCAGCGCTGTTGGCAGCGGCCCGAAGCTGATGCCAACCGACTGCATCCACCAAGTCAACAGGATGGCGCACATGGTGCCAAAGGCCATCGTGTCGCCATGCGCAAAGTTGGAAAAGCGCAGGATTCCGTAGATCAGCGTCACGCCAAGCGCACCAAGGGCGATCTGCGCGCCGTAGCTGAGGCCAGGGATGAACACGAAGTTCAGAAATGCCACCAGGGCGTTCACATAGTCCATCACCGTTCTCCGGATCGACGGGTCCGGGACTGGATGTCCGGACGGAAAATCTGTTTCGTCATCATCCGCCAACCCCGCTGCAAGTGCCGGCACCGGTGATCGCGATTACCTCGCCATTGCCAAGGGCGTGGGCGGTAAAGGCAGCCTCGCCGGCGGGAAAGACCGAGACGAGGCCTGACATGCCGGCCTGTGGCGGGATCATGATGGCAAGCTCGCCGCCTTCCGGGACATCGGCAGCAAGGTAGCCTTGGTAGATCTGGCCACCGAGGCTGACCTCCCATGCGCCATCACCGGCGTCGTGCAACAGCATCGGTCCGCCGGTAAAGGCTTCGCAAGTGCCGCCACCGCATTGCCGGGCGATGGTGCATTCGATGTCGGCGAGTGCGGCGGTGGGAAGACAGGCCATCAGAACAAGCAGGGCTTTCATTGTCACCCCCCCAGAAAGCTGCGGCGGACTTCGGGGTCGGCCAGCAGCGCCTTGCCGGTATCGGTAAAGCGGTTGCTGCCCTGGACAAGGACAAAGCCCTTGTCGGCAATCTCGAGCGCCTGGCGCGCGTTCTGTTCCACCATGAGGATGGAAATGCCGGTGCGGGCAACCTCGATGATGCGGTCGAAAAGTTCGTCCATCACAATCGGGCTGACCCCGGCGGTGGGTTCGTCCAGCATCAGCACCTTGGGCTGGGTCATCAGCGCGCGACCAACGGCAACTTGCTGGCGCTGACCACCCGACAGTTCGCCCGCCGCCTGATAGCGTTTGGACTTCAGGATCGGAAACAGGTGGTAGACCTGATCCAGCGTGCCCTTGATGTCGTCTCGGCGAAGGAACGCACCCATCTCGAGGTTTTCTTCGACGGTCATCGAAGTGAAGATGTTCTGCGTCTGCGGCACGAAGGCCATGCCCTTTGCGACGCGCGCTTGCGGTGACAGGGCGGTGATGTCTTCGCCCGCCAGCTTTACCTGCCCGCCGCGCAAGGGAAGCATCCCGAACACGGCCTTCATCGCGGTGGATTTTCCCGCACCGTTCGGGCCCACGATCACTGCGATCTGGCCCTTTTCGACGGCGATGGTGCAGGCATGCAGGATGTCGACCGGTCCGTAGCCGCCGGTCATGGCCTCGCCGATCAGAAACGGTTCAGCCATGCGCGGTTTCCTTGACCTTGTTCTTGAGGCCGGTGCCGAGGTAGGCCTCGATCACACGCTCGTTGCTTTTCACCTCTTCGACGGTGCCTTCGGCCAGCACCTTGCCTTCGGCCATGCAAATCACGGGGTTGCACAGGCGGGCGATGAAATCCATGTCATGTTCGATGACGCAGAAGGTGTAGCCGCGTTCCTTGTTCAGCCGCACGATGGCGTCACCGATGGTGTTCAACAGCGTGCGGTTCACACCCGCGCCGACCTCGTCCAGAAAGACGATCTTGGCATCGACCATCATGGTGCGGCCAAGTTCCAGCAGCTTTTTCTGGCCACCGGAGATGTTCGATGCTTTCTGATCGGCCAGATGGCTGATGGTCAGGAAATCCAGCACCTCATCGGCCTTTTCGCGGATGCGGTGTTCCTCGGCGGCAACTTTGCCGCGATGAAACCATGTATTCCAAAGCGTCTCGCCCGCCTGGTTCGGGGGCACCATCATCAGGTTCTCGCGCACGGTCATCGAGCTGAACTCGTGGGCGATCTGGAAGGTTCGCAACAGGCCCTTGTGGAACAGGGTATGCGGCGGCAGGCCGGTGATATCCTCGCCGTCCATGTAGACCTTGCCGCTGGTCGGTGGCAGGCGGCCTGCGATCACGTTGAACAGGGTGGTCTTGCCCGCGCCGTTCGGGCCAATGAGGCCGGTGATCGAGCCGGTCTCGATCTTGATGGACGCCCCATCCACAGCGTGAAACCCGCCGAAATGCCGGTGAAGGTCTTCGACAACTATCATTCGTCTTCCCCATGCGCCTGGCCTCTTCCCTGACGCGCGGCGGCAGGCGGGCTGGTCTAGTAGTGGCAGCGGCCCGGGATGGAACCCGGGCCGCGCTTGGCGTTCAGACTGTTGCTATCAACGGAACTGGATCGTTTCGTAAACGCCGCCCTTGACTTCGAACTGCTTGTAGCGACCAGCGCTTTCGCCGGGCCCGATCAGCGTGACGCCCGAGGCGCCGTCGTAGTCGATGGCGGTGCCAGCGGCGATCAGCTCGAGAGCCTTGCCGATTTCGCCGGGAAGGATCTTGACGCCCGAACCGTCAGCCGGGCCGTTTGCCACTTCGAGAACCTTGTCCTTGTAGACCTTCGGGTCGGTCGACCCGGCGGCCTGCATCGCAAGGATAATCAGCGCGGCGGCGTCATAACTTTCCATCGAGTAGGGCGAGGTCGCGTCGAACGGGGTCGCCGCAGTCTTGCCCATTTCGGTCAGGATGGCTGCGCCGGGCGAGTCCGACTGGGCGACCTGGCCGTAGGAGCCGTCAAGCGCCGGGCCGATGTTCTTGGGCAGGTTGTCGCCAACCATGCCGCCGGGCAGACCGAACGTGGTGAAGGCACCGGTGTCGAGCGAGGCCTGGATGATGCCCTTGCCGCCCTGATCGAGGTAGCCCGCAACAACCAGAAGGTCGCCGCCAGCCGAGGCCAGAGCCGCAACTTCGGCCGAATAGTCGGCCTTGCCGTCGTCGTGCGGCACGTTGATGGTGATCGTGCCGCCCTTGGCGGTGAAGGCGCTGGCGATGGCTTCGGCCAGACCCTTGCCGTAGTCGTTGTTGGTGTAGGTCAGTGCGATCGACTTGACGCCCTTTTCGGTCAGGATGTCAGCCATCACTTCGCCTTCGCGCGCATCGGACGGCGCGGTGCGGAAGAAGAGGCCGTCATCTTCAGCGGTGCTGAGCGCCGGAGAGGTGGCCGAGGGCGAGATCATGACCATGCCGTTCGGGCGGGCCACGTTCTGCAGGACAGCGCCGGTGATGCCCGAGCAATCGCCGCCGATCATGCCCTTGATGCCTTCGGCAGTGATAAGGCGTTCAGCAGCGGCCGTACCGGCAGCGGTGTCGATGGCGCATGTGCTGTCAGCGCGAACGCCAACGACGGTCGTGCCGTTCAGGAACTTGCCCGAATCCGACGCTTCCTTCATCGCCAGATCGGCAGCGTTAGCCATGTGTCCCGTCAAGGATTCGATCGGGCCGGTGAACCCGATGAAGATGCCGAGCTTGATTTCCTCGGCTTGGGCGGCGCCAACCATGAGGGCGGTTGCGGCAGTCGCCAGAAGCAGTTTTTTCATTTGTATCTCCCATATTGGATCGAAATCCTGCCGGGGAGACTAGTTGCACGTCTGTAAAAAGAAAAGCACCTAAAACGCTTACAATCGGGCGGTGGTTCCCGTGAGGGCTGGCTGCGGTCACATTTCCGATGCGGTGCTGGAATACCCGGCAAGGCTGCTTACATCTGCCCCGATTGTTCAGATTGTGCAGGGGTTTGGGATGCGAGGATCGGTGCGAATTCTGACGGGGTTGCTGGTGCTTGGTGCCAGCGGGGCCTTCGCAAGCGTGGCCGACACGAGCGCCGGCCCGATGCGGATCGAGGCAATGGCCGAGGGGTTGGAAGAACCCTGGGCGATCGGCTTCCTGCCGGATGGCGCGTTTCTTGTCACCGAACGGGACGGTCTGCTGAAGCTGTTCGCCGCGCCCGGTGCTGTTCCCATTCAGGTATCCGGCTTGCCGGAGGTGTATGCCGAGGGACAGGGTGGCCTGCTTGACATCATGGTGCCGCGCGATTTCGCCCGGACCCGCGAAATCTGGCTAAGCTATTCGCAGCCGCAGGGACGCGGCGCCGGGACGGCGCTTGGCAAGGGCGTGCTGAGTGCGGATGGCACCCGGCTGGAAGGGTTCACGGCGGTGTTCGTCTCGCCCGAGGGCGGCAGCGGCGGGCGACATTTCGGATCGCGCGTGGTAGAGGCGGCGGATGGCACGATCTTTCTTGCGGTCGGTGATCGCGGCACCGGGCCCGACCGCCTGGAGGCACAAGATCCGATGCGGGCCGAAGGCAAGATCATTCATCTTGACCGCGATGGAAGCCCTGCCACCGTGCTGCCCGATGCCTTGCCGGGGGTGTATTCGTTGGGGCATCGCAACCCGCAAGGCATGGCATCGGATCCGCAAGGCGGGCTTTGGGTCGTGGAACACGGCGCGCAGGGCGGGGACGAACTGAACCGCATCGAGGCCGGCCGGAACTACGGCTGGCCGGTGATTTCCTACGGCGAGGAATATGGTGGCGGCAAGATCGGTGAGGGGCAGGCGAAACCGGGTTTGGAGCAACCGGTGCTCTATTGGGACCCGTCGATTGCGCCTTCGGGGTTGGTGTTCCATTCCGGCGCATTGGTGCCGGAATGGGCGGGTGACGCGTTTACCGGCAGTTTGAAGTTCGATTTCATCTCGCGGTTGGACCCGGACGATGGCTTTGCCGAAGAGCGGATCAGCACGCCCGAGACGGGGCGCGTGCGCGACGTGGTCGAAGCGCCTGATGGGTCGATCTGGTTTCTGTCAGTCTATGATGGGGCCGCCTACCGGATGGCCCCGGCGCAGTAGTCAGATCGACAATCGTGCGCCGATGCCCGGCCCGCCTTGTGTGCCACGTTCGCGGTAGGGTGTGGTGTTGTAGTGGCTGCGGTAGCATTTGGAAAAATGCGACGGGCTGGCAAAACCGCAAGCCAGGGCCACGTTGATCACGCTCATGTCGGTCTGCATCAAAAGGTTGCGCGCCTTTTGCAGGCGCAGTTCCATGTAATACCGCTTCGGGCTGCGGCTGAGGTAACGGCGGAACAGGCGTTCAAGCTGACGGGTCGACATGCCCACTTCCTCGGCCAGATCGGCGGGCGACATCGGGTCTTCGATGTTGCCTTCCATCATCTGGATGACCTGGCTGAGTTTTGGATGCCGCACCCCGATCCGGGTCGGGATCGACAGGCGCTGGGTGTCCTGATCGGTGCGGATGGTGGAATAGATCATCAGGTCGGCCACGTTGTTGGCCAGATCCTCGCCGTGGTCCGAGGCGATGATGCGCAGCATCAGGTCGATCGAGGAGATCCCACCCGCGGTCGACCAGCGATTGCCATCCATCACGAAGACCGATTTCGTCAGCTTCACATCCTCGAATTCCTCGGCAAAGCCGTCCTGGTTTTCCCAGTGGATCGTCGCTTTCTTGCCATCCAGAAGGCCTGCCTTGGCCAGCGCGTAGGACCCCGTGCAAAGCCCGCCGATGGTGACGCCGCGCCGCGCCTCGCGCCGCAGCCAGCTGATCACGCCCTTGGTGGTGGTGCGCTGGATGTCGATGCCGCCGCAGACCAGCACGGTGTCCTCGCGCTCGATCTCCTCAAGACCGAAATCGAGCTTGAACGTGGCGCCGTTGGAACAGGTCTTTTCGGTGCCCTCGCCACACAGCGCCCAAGTGTAGAGTGGCTCGCCAACCACGTGGTTTGCCAGACGCAGGGGTTCTATCGCGCCCGCGAAGTTGATCATGGTGAACTTGTCCAGCAGCAGAAAGACAAACCGTCGCGGCGTTGCGGCCTTGGTGGTTTGCGTCGCTTTGCGAGGGGGGAGCGTCATGTCTGCGACCTGTTCGTGTCGTTTGCGGGCCAACGAACCCGAAAACCGGGGCCTTAGCAAGGGTCGAAACGCCGGATCTGGACCAAACGCCCTTTGCAAGGGTGGTTGCGCGGCGTATACGGCTGGCGAAATGCCTGAAAGACTGGAGACGACCTATGACAAAGGGATGGACGAAATCGGATTGGCGCGCGAAGCCGCGGGTGCAAATGCCGGATTATCCCGATGATGGGGCGCTGAAAGCGGCGGAAGCCCAGCTTGCCAAATACCCGCCGCTGGTCTTTGCCGGCGAGGCACGGCGTCTGAAAAAGCAGTTGGCGCTGGCGTCCGAGGGCAAGGCCTTCCTGCTGCAGGGCGGTGACTGCGCTGAAAGCTTCGCGGAATTTTCCGCAGACAACATTCGCGACACCTTCCGGGTAATGCTGCAGATGGCCGTCGTGCTGACCTATGGCGCAAAGGTGCCGGTCATCAAGGTGGGCCGGATGGCTGGCCAGTTCGCAAAGCCGCGTTCGGCCCCGACCGAAATCATCGGCGGTGTCGAATACCCGTCCTACCGTGGCGACATCATCAACGGCTTTGACGCCACGCCCGAAGCCCGCCGCCCGGACCCGCAGCGGATGCTGCAGGCCTATACCCAAGCGGCGGCCAGCCTCAACCTGCTGCGCGCCTTTTCGACCGGCGGTTTTGCCGACATTCACCGCGTGCATAGCTGGACGCTTGGCTTTGCCGAACATGACAAGGCGGAACGCTACCGCGAACTGTCGAACCGCATTTCCGATGCGCTTGATTTCATGAACGCGGCCGGGGTGAACAGCGAAACGGCAAACGAGTTGAGCCGCGTCGATTTCTACACCAGCCACGAGGCGCTGCTTCTGGAATACGAAGAGGCGCTGTGCCGCGTGGACAGCATCACCGGCCAGAACGTCGCGGGCTCGGGCCACATGATCTGGATCGGTGACCGCACGCGCCAGCCGGACGGCGCACATGTCGAATTTGCACGCGGTGTGCTGAACCCGATCGGCCTCAAGTGCGGTCCGTCGACCTCGGCGGACGACCTGAAGGTGCTGATGGCCAAGCTGAACCCGGAGAACGAGCCGGGCCGCCTGACCCTGATCGCGCGCTTCGGGGCCGGCAAGGTGGGCGAGCATCTTCCGCGCCTGATCAAGACGGTCCAGTCCGAGGGCGCCAATGTGGTCTGGTCGTGTGACCCGATGCACGGCAACACGATCAAGTCTTCCACCGGCTACAAGACCCGGCCGTTCGATTCCGTGTTGCGCGAGGTGCGCGAGTTCTTTGCGATCCACAAGGCAGAAGGCACGGTTCCGGGCGGCGTCCACTTCGAGATGACGGGCAAGGATGTGACCGAATGCACCGGCGGCCTGCGCGCTGTGACGGACGAGGATCTGTCGGACCGCTATCACACCGCCTGTGATCCCCGTTTGAACGCCAGCCAGTCGCTTGAACTGGCGTTTCTGGTCGCCGAAGAGCTTTCGTCGCAGCGTGAAGCCGCGCGCCGCGTGGCGTTCTAGCCTCACCGCGCTCTCGGCCGAGTGACACTCCTGTCAGTCGGCCGAGTAGACCAGCCTCAGGTAGCCCTGCGCCGGCTTCAAATCTGGCGCAACGGGCTCGGGCATCGAGGCGGCGGCACCAAGCAACCTCTCCTCAACCGACCGCAGGATCTCGAAGCGGCGAGGGGCACGCCCTATTTCGCCGCCAGTGTCGATACAGCCCAGCAAAAGTGTGCAGTTGCCCGCCCGGTCCAGAAGGGGCAGCAAAAGCAGGCGGGCCGCCAGCAGCGGACGGCCAAGCTCCTTTCTGGCGGTCAGGTGCAGTTCGGTCGCCCGCGGGCCCTGAAATACGCCTTCCACCACACGGGACAGCTCGGTGCGCGTGTCTGGCTGGAAAAGACAGGAAAGCGGCAGGCCGCGCACATCCATGCCGGAAAGCTCGTTCACCCGGGTTCCCGAAAGCCGAACCTGGGCAAGGCCCGCACCGATCCGTTCGGCAAGAAACACACGGTCGAGGGCGCCGGTCAACCCGCGCGGATCAATCGCGGTGCGCCACGGAATGCCACCGCCCGTTCGCAGGCTTTCCCAATATCCCCGCACCTGAGCGGCAGGCCCGCCGGCCAGTTGCGGCATCGGTGAGCGGGGGGTTCCAAAGATGCCGGCGTCCATCTTGACCTCTGACGACAAGCGGTGTTTCCCGAACCGGAGGGCGCTGCTTGCGTCTTCTGTCGGACTTCGGACCAAGCTACACCCGGCAGCAGGGATTCGGACGAAAATCTAATCAAATGGTAAACATCGCTTCGTTTGAGGCGGGAAGGGCTGGGATGACCACTTCGATGACGGGGTTCGCGGCAGCGCGCGGAGCCGGGGTTGGCTACAGCTGGAGCTGGGACGTGCGCTCGGTCAACGGCAAGGGGCTGGACCTGCGGCTTCGGGTGCCGGACTGGATCGACGGGCTGGAACAGGCGCTGCGCGCTGATCTGCAAAAGGCGATGAGCCGTGGCAGCATCAATCTGACCCTGAAGGTAGCTCGCGATGTGACCACCGAGGCGACCGACGCCCTGCGGCTGAACGAGGCGGCGCTTGCGGCAACACTGGCGGCTCTGGCGCGGATCGAAGCCACGGCCACGGCCGCAGGTGTGACGCTGGCACGACCGTCGGCGGCGGATGTGCTGTCGATGCGCGGCGTCGTGGATGTCAGCGCGGCTGATCCGGATACCGCCTCGCTGCGTGACGCGATCCTGGCGGGATTGCCGGCGATCCTTGCTGATCTGACGGTGATGCGACAAGCCGAAGGTGCGGCCCTTGGCGAAGTGATAGCCGCCCAGCTTGACCGGATTGCCGACTTGACGCGCCTTGCGACTGTTGAGGCGGCGGCCCGGCGCGACAGCCAGACCGAGGCGCTGAAAGACGCGCTTGCCAAGGTTCTGGAAGCGGTCGGCGGCGTTGACGAAGCGCGCCTTGCCCAGGAATTGGCCCTGATCGCCGTCAAGACCGACGTGCAGGAGGAGTTGGATCGCCTGACGGCGCATGTCGACGCTGCCCGCGCACTGTTGGCGGAACGCGGCCCGGTGGGACGCAAGTTCGATTTCCTGATGCAGGAGTTCATGCGCGAGGCGAACACCCTGTGTTCCAAGGCGCAGGCTCTGGCGCTGACCCGCATCGGGCTTGACCTCAAGACCACCATAGATCAGATGCGCGAGCAGGTTCAGAATGTGGAATAGGTCATGACCCGCCGCGGGCTTCTGTTGATCCTGTCGTCGCCTTCGGGTGCCGGCAAATCCACTTTGTCGCGGATGCTGATGGAGTGGGACCCGACGATGCGGTTTTCCGTGTCGGCAACCACACGGCCGCCGCGTCCGGGTGAAACCGACGGGCGCGAATATTACTTCCGCAGCCGCGATGACTTTCAGTCGATGGTCGCCGCCGGCGATATGCTGGAACACGCCGAAGTCTTCGGCAACCTTTACGGTTCACCCCGCGGCCCGGTCGAAGCGGCGATGAAGGCGGGCCGCGACACCGTGTTCGACATTGATTGGCAGGGCGGTCAGCAGATCAAGCAGTCGATGCGCGATGACGTCGTGTCGATCTTCATCCTGCCGCCCTCGATTGCGGAACTGGAGCGGCGGCTGCGCGGCCGCGGGCAGGACAGCGACGAGGTGATCGCCGGTCGGATGGCGAAAAGCCGCGACGAGATCAGCCACTGGGCCGAATATGATTTCGTGCTGGTGAACACCGACCTTGATGCGACGTTCGAGGATCTCAAGACCATCGTGCAGGGCCAGCGTCTGCGGCGCGACCGCCAGCCAGCGCTCTCGGAATTCGTGCGCGGGTTGAACGAGGAGTTTGCAGCAAGATGATCTATGCCCTTGAGGGGATCGTGCCCGACATCAGTGTCTCCGCCTGGGTCGCTCCCGATGCCAACATCATCGGCAGGGTGGTGCTTGGGCCGGAAAGCTCGGTCTGGTTCGGTGCGACCCTGCGTGGTGACAACGAGGAAATCCGCGTCGGCCCGGGATCGAACGTGCAGGAAGCCTGCGTGCTGCACACCGACCTGGGCTATCCGCTGACCATCGGGCGCGATTGCACCATCGGCCACCGCGCGACGCTGCATGGCTGCACGATTGGTGACGGGACATTGATCGGAATGGGGGCCACGGTCCTCAATGGTGCAAGGATCGGCGCGGGCTGCCTGATTGGCGCTGGCGCGCTGATCACCGAGGGCAAGGTCATTCCGGATGGCGCCTTGGTGATGGGCGCGCCGGGGAAGGTGATCCGGATGCTTGACACTGACGCGCGGGCGCGGCTTTTCCAATCGGCGCTTGGCTATCAGGTCAATGCGCGGCGGTTCCGTGACGGGTTGGCCGCCTGCTGAGCGGTCAGATCAGTTCGACCAAGTCCACGGTAATACCGCTACGGTCAGCGACCGAGCGAAGCTCGCGCAGAACGAGGCGCTTGTTCGGCAACTTCGGCGCCTCGACCCGAACGCTGCCGCAGAACGGCGTCTCTGCCAGTTGCTCCAGCAGTTCGATCGCGTCGAAGCCCGGCCCGAAAAGCGGCGTGATGACAAGGGCACAGTTGGCAAAATCCACCGTGCCATGCACCAGATCTGAAAAGGCGACGCTGGTCACCCCTTCGGCGTATGCCGGCACCGACGGCACCGCGCCCGGACCAAAACCGATGGTCATGCGGGTTGCTTCGATGTTCATGACCGAGATGCCCTTGCAGAAGGCATGCCAGGAAAACTGCTGATAATATGACACGGAAAGACCACCACCACCTCGCGCAACGGGACGTCGGTCGAACAGCCGGGCACCTTCAAAACACAACTAGCCCATATCGAATCGCCCCAAATTGTGGCCTAGGGATGGCGCATCCGGATCGATTCCGAGACCGTTGAGCTTAAGCGTGGGACAATCTTGTGAATTCAGACCTCATTGTCCGCATTTTGGCCGGAATACCGCTGCCTGCGATCGCCGTCGGGCCGCTTGATCGGCTCCTGCAGGTCAACGAGGCGGCGTTGGGGCTTTTGGGTGAGGGGCTGGTCGGGCGGCATCTGGCCTTGGCGATCCGTAATCCTGCGTTGCTGAAGGCGGTGGCGGAGGTGCAGGCGGGCGGGGCGGTGCAGGAGGTGCGCTGCGTTCTGTCGCGCGAGGCGCGTGAGGAGACTTACCTCGTGACCGTCTCGGGACTGGGTGACCAGACGGTGCTGTGCGTGTTCCGCGATGTCAGCGAGGAGGAGCGGGCGGGGCAGATGCGGCGCGATTTCGTGGCCAACGTGAGCCATGAGCTGCGCACCCCCCTGACTGCCCTGATGGGGTTCATCGAGACGCTGCGGTATGCCGCGAAGGATGACCCGGTGGCGCGGGAGCGGTTCCTTCAGATCATGGAGCAGGAGGCGGGGCGGATGAACCGGCTGGTGCAGGACCTTTTGCACCTGAGCCGGGTCGAGGCGGAGGAGCGGGTGCGGCCGCGTGAGCGGGTGGAGCTGGTGGGGATCATCGCGGGGGTGGTCGATACGCTGGCGCCGCTGGCGGAGGCTTCGGGGGCGCGGATCGTGATGGCGGGCGAGGCGGCGGTGGAGCTGGCGGGGGACGGGGACCAACTGACGCAGGTG
This sequence comes from Paracoccaceae bacterium, assembly GCA_030697175.1. GTDB lineage: Bacteria > Pseudomonadota > Alphaproteobacteria > Rhodobacterales > Rhodobacteraceae > JAUYQR01. The sequence continues at coordinate 53,095 of JAUYQR010000001.1, forward strand.
TTCACCAACCTGATCGAGAACGCGGTGAAGTATGGCGGCGCGGGGGAGGTGCGGGTGACGGTGGGGTTCGAGGACACGATCCGGGGGCGGGCGGTGCGGGTGGAGGTGGCGGACGAGGGCGAGGGGATCGATGCGGTCCATATCCCGCGGCTGACGGAAAGGTTCTACCGGGTCGACAGCCACCGGAGCCGGGAGAAGGGGGGGACGGGGCTGGGGCTGGCGATCGTGAAGCATATCGTGAGCCGGCACCGGGGGTGGCTGCGGGTGGAGAGCGTGGTGGGCGAGGGGAGCCGGTTTTCGGTGGTGCTGCCCCTGGGGTAGGGAGGCCGCAGTGGCTTCCGCTTTTCGTGTCCCACGGTGGGACATGAAAAGGCGTGTTGATTTTGTTGGGGAATTTTTGGGTGTTAGGGGTTTGTTAGGGGGGTGGCCGTCTAGGCAGCTGGTGCAATAACCTTGTCGACTGCATCCGCTAGAAGCCGAACTTGCACAGCTCTTGGACCAGACAGAGCGCTACTTCGCGACCGAACTTCATCGCTAACCGCCTGCCACCATGGACCTTCCTCCGTCAATAGAACTGGACGGGCTTCGTATCGCTCTCTAAACGCTTGTGGAAAAATCCGCTCCGAGGCCCTTGGCAATGAAAGCCAAGTGTCCACGAACTCCGATACCGGAAAGAAATGCAGCACGGGCTCATCGAAAAAACGCTGAGAGTGAACCCCGTTTACATACTTAAGGTCGCCGAGAAACTCATAGATGTTATTCTTGAGCTTGCTTTGCATTTCCTCCCAAAGGCCAGATTGGATCCATTTCGGTTTCCAAGCCTTTGCAGCCAGCTGAAGATAGCTCAAAACCTCCCTGAATGAGACGCTATCTCTTTCAAAAAATCCCAAACCATCAAACCCGCTATCGAAGCTCCAAGTGGCCGCTGTGTAGGACGGATAGTCGAAACTTGGAAGTAAGTGCTCGTCGATATACCTCTTGAAATCGTCGACCAGCGTCACTGCGTCTCTTTGCAAGAACCCAAGATCCTGCATTCCAAGAAGAATGCCTACTACGTGCATAAATTCAGCGGGGTTCTTATAGCGCCCTTCGCTCAACCCCTCTTGAACGTCGTCAATATCATGCGAGAACTGGCTGTCAGAGCCATCCGAGAAGTCCCAATCGTAAAAATGCCAAAGGCGCTTCCATGATGGCCAACTAGTGGGGCTACTTGACGCTGAGTGCTTATCAAGCTGTCGATTTAATTCGTCGACTCGAATTATCCCGGTCTCAATGATCTCAACCCATAACCGCAGCGGTATGGGGGATTGAATGCCCATGCCTAAGTTGTATTTTGAAAGGGCTCTTCTCAGAGGGCTTGGAGTCTCGTCCTTGTTCGGGGTCGGAGAGTAAAGGAAGGTCCGATCTTCCTCAAGTTCAAATCGTGACTCGAGTAAATCGCTGGGAGAAAGCGTGCCCACGGCTTTATCCAAGTTAAGCCCGAACTCAATATAAAATATGAACGACTGCTCTATAAGTGCGCGCACGACTCCGGGACTTACCTGGTGGTTTTCGTTGCAATGATCCAAAAGTCTTCTCGCGAGCCAAGTAAAATTTCTAAATGCTCTCAAGTTTCGAACGCCCGACAAGTCGAATAGAGCGTGAAGGACTTCGAGGTTGTCAGCGAGCAGGGTCGATCCCTTCGTGCGTCCCAAATTACTTAGAAACTGTCCTATAATATCTCTTGAGTCAGGAATGACTTCAAATTCCTGTCCAAAGACTTTATCTCGCGAATCGGCGAAATCCTCATCATCAATCAGCTCGTCGGTATTAGCGAGAACGATAACGCGGGCGTTCCCATGCTCGATGTATTCGTTGAGGCAGCCAAAGAGGTCTTTTTTAGAAAAGCTGCATCGCTCTAGATCATCTATAATCAATATGCTTTCATTTATCGTTTTGGCGACACTGAGGAAAGTTTCGGACGCTTTCTCTGATGCTCCCCTTAGATCAATGTTTCCGCCAAATAGACCGCCAGAGCCAAGCGTGATGGCTCCAGAGAAGAGCGAACTGGCTAAACCCATACCACGGTGGATTCTCTTTCCAGCCTTAGATAATGAGGCGAAGAATAAACGCTTTTCAAACTCTGGAAGGGATGGTATTCCGAACAGCGAGATTGAGATAACCCGCTTTTTAGTGAAGTCGGGTTCGCTTGCTAAACTGTGTATGAAATGGGTCTTTCCGCTTCCCCAGCGCCCTTTTAGGAGAATGGAGAATTTAGGATTGGTTTCCGAATTGGCCCATTCTTTTAGGTGAAGAGAAAGTTCCAGAATGTTTGGCGAAAGCCTTCCGTTGGTCCGTTTCACCTCACAACCTCCCCAACCGCTCCGTCAGCAGCCGGTAAAACCCGTGCCGATCCACCCCCCCCATGAACATCGCGTTCGGCTCGCGTTTCGTCACGCGCCACCAGTCGGCGACGGTCATGCCGAGGGTGAGGGGGCTGGCAAGCTCGATTTCCACGTTGATGTGGCGGCCGTGGAAGAGGGCGGGCTCCAAGAGGTAGGCGATCACGCAGGGGTCGTGCAGGGGGGCGCCTTCGGAGCCGTATTTGGCGGTGTCAAAGCGTTCGAAGAAATCGGTCCAGGCGGCGACGGCCTGGCCTACGGGGGTGCCGAGGCTGCGCATGCCTTCAACCCAGTCGCGCGAGGTCAGGGCCTTGTGGGTGACGTCGAGCGGCATCACGACGAGGGGCGCGCCGGATTTGAACACGATGTCAGCGGCTTCGGGATCGACGTAGATGTTGAACTCGGCCGCCGGGGTGATGTTGCCGCCCTCGAAACAGCCGCCGCCCATCAGCACGATCTCGGCCACGCGGGGGATGATGTCGGGGGCGCGGGTGAAGGCGGTGGCGATGTTCGTCAGGGGGCCGAGGGGGCAGAGGGTGACGGTGCCCGCAGGCTCGCGCCGCAGCGTTTCGATCAGGAAGTCGACGGCGTGCTGCGGTTGCAGGGGGGTGACGGGGGCGGGGAGAGTGATGCCGTTGAGGCCGGTCTGGCCGTGGACATGCTCGGCGGTGACAAGCTTGCGGGCGAGGGGGGCTTCGCAGCCGGCGTAGACGGGGACGGTGGCGCGGGCGAGGTCGACGATGATGCGGGCGTTGCGCTGGGTCAGGGGGAGGGGGACGTTGCCGGCGACGGCGGTGATGCCGAGGACGTGGAGGTCTTCGGGCGAGGCGAGGGCGAGGAGGATCGCCACGGCGTCATCCTGGCCGGGGTCGGTGTCGATGATGATGCGGCGGGGGTGGGACATGGGCGGCTCCTGCGTTTGGGGCGAGGAAAGCCGATGGGTGGGGGGAAGTCCAGTGGTCAGCCGGGGGTGGCGGGGTCTGGCGCGGGGGCTTTGGGGCGTTTGCGGGTGAGGAGGCGCCAGGCGTCGCGGAACGGCAGGGCGTAGAGCCGGACGCAGGAGTTCAGCTCGTGGCCGCGGTCTTTTTCGGTGACGCCGTATTTCACGTCGCGGTTGTCGTCGGGCATGATGTAGCAGCCGAAGATGACATCCCAGATCGGGAAGAAGAAGGCGAAGTTCTTGTCGAGGTGGTCGGGGTGGCTGGAGTGGTGGACCTGGTGGTGGGCGGGCGAGGGGAAGATCATCGACCAGCGGCCGGGCCAGCGCAGCCAGATGTGCGAGTGGCGCAGGCTGTAGCCCGCGACGTTGAAGAGGAAGACGAAGATCGGCACGCCAAGGATCAGGGGGATGTCGGGGACGTAGCCGATGGTGAGGACGGACAGTGCCACGACGAGGCCGTAGGTGGCGCCGATGCCGGTGTGGTAGGCCAGCTCGTCGATCGGGTGTTCGCGGAAGTTCGACAGCGGGTGCATGACCTCGGCGCTGTGGTGGACCTTGTGGAACTGCCACAGGAGCGGGATCTTGTGCTGGAGGTAATGCAGGAAGAAGGCGGTGAAGTCGGAGACGACGAAGGAGACGATCATGAAGCCGACTGCCAGCGTCATGCCCTGCCAGCCGTCGATGACGGTGGCGTTGTGGATGTCTTCCAGCCCGTTGAAGCCGGTGAGGAGTTGGAACACGAAGACGGTGGTCGCCAGGCTGACGCCGAGGAGGGCGAAGTTGCCGAGAAGCGCGTGGAAGAAGAAATAGCGCACGTCGAGCCAGGCGGAGGGATTGCTCCAGACGCGGGTGGGGAAGAGGAAGCGCAGGAAGGGTTCGGTGGCGCGGTTTGCGGCGCGGGCGCGGTGCCAGAGAACCCAGGCGAAGAGCAGCGAGGTGATGATGTAGAGGTAGAAGAGGCGGCTTTCGGCGGTGAACGGTTGCAGCAGGACTGACCGCGCGTGGGCGTAGTAGCTGGCTGCCAGGGTGTGCAGAGTGTCCATCTTTAGTGCCTGATTCCGGTTTCAAAGCCAGATTGACACCAGATTCGTGGCAAATGTCAGACTGAATGCGGACCGGATCGGGGTATGTGACGCGCTGGTGCGGTGGCGCTATGCCGCGAACCGGCACGAAGCCGGCGCGAGGGCCGGCTTCGGTCACAGGTTGGTGACGACGGTTCAGCCGTCGAAGTTGACCTCTTCGATCAGCTTCAGCGCGTCGGCCCGCAGGGCGGCGAGTTCGGTCAGGGGCTTGGTATCGGGGGCGAAGTCACCCCAGCTTGCCACCAGTGCGGAGCGTTCGACGCCGGGTTTGACCGGGTATTCGAAGTTGGTTTCGGCGTAGATCTTCTGCGCCGCGTCGCCCGAGAGCCATTCCATGAATTTCAGCGCGTTTTCCTTGTTCGGGGCGGACTTCGTCATCGCCACGCCCGAGATGTTGACGTGCGTGCCGCCACCTTCAAACGTGGGGAACAGGATGCGCACGGTTTCGGCGGCGGGTTTCTGTTCGGGATCGGCGAGCATCTGGCCGATGTAGTAGGTGTTGCCGATGGCAATGTCGCATTCGCCGGCGGCGATGGCCTTGACCTGATCGCGGTCGCCGCCATCGGGTTTGCGGGCGAGGTTGGCCTTGACGCCTTCGAGCCAGGCTTTCGTCGCCTCGGGGCCGTGGTGGGCGAGGACGGCGGCGGTGAGGGCGACGTTGTAATCATTGGTGCCGGAGCGGGTGCAGATGCGGCCTTTCCACTTGGGATCGGCGAGATCTTCGTAGGTGGTGACTTCGCCGTCGGCGACGCGGTCTTTCGAGGCGTAGACGATGCGGGCGCGGGCGGTGAGGCCGAACCAGTGGTCGTTGGCATCGCGCAAGGCGGCCGGGATGTTCGCCTCCAGCACGTCGGACTGCACGGCTTGCGTCACGTCGGCGTCGACGATCTGGGTCAGGCGGGCGATGTCGACGGTGAGGACGAGGTCGGCGGGCGAGCGGTCGCCTTCGGCCTGCAGGCGTTCGGCCATGCCCTTGTCGACGAAGGCCACGTTCACGGTGATGCCGGTTTCGGCGGTGAAGGCATCGACGAGCGGCTGGATCAGTTCCGGCTGGCGATGGGAATAGACGTTGACCTCTTGCGCGAGGACGGGGGTGGAGAGGGCCAGAAGGGCAAGGGTCGAAAGGCGCAGCATGTCAGGCTCCGGTATGTGGTTGCCGGGCGGTTAAACCTGAGTCTTTTACTTTGGTCAAGAGAAACTGACAGAAGAAGTCGGGAATTATTCGGGAGCGCGGTCAAGGTGGGGTGCCCCCCCCCTCACGCTTACCAACGAAGGGGGAGGGCAGCGCGTTATCCGGCAGGTTTTGCGGCCTTGTCCTCGGCCTTGGCGCGGTTCCAGAGGCTGTCCATTTCGGCAAGGTCGCTGTCGGCGGGGGTCTTGCCAGCCTCGGCGAGCCAGTCTTCGATGCGCTGGAAGCGGCGGGTGAATTTCTGGTTGGCGGCGCGCAGGGCGGCTTCGGGATCGACGTTGAGGTGGCGGGCGAGGTTGGCCATGACGAAGAGAAGGTCGCCCATTTCCTCGGTGATCTCGGCCTGGGTGAGGCTGTCGCGGGCTTCGACCAGTTCGGCGGCCTCTTCGGTGAGTTTGTCCAGCACGTCGGCGGTGGAGGGCCAGTCGAAGCCGACGCGGGCGGCGCGGTTTTGCAGTTTCAGTGCGCGGCTCAGGGCAGGGAGAGACAGGGCGATGCCGTCAAGAGTGCGGGCGGGTCCGCGTTCGGCGGCCTTTTGCGCCTCCCAATCCGCGGTTTGCTGGGCGGCGGTCTTGTCGCGGGACCGGGTGCCGAAGACGTGGGGGTGGCGGGCGATCATCTTGGACGAGATCGCTTCGGCCACGTCGGCGAAGGTGAAGAGGCCAGCCTCGGCCGCGATCTGGGAATGATAGACGGTCTGGAGGAGGAGGTCGCCCAGTTCGCCTTTCAATTCGTCCCACGCCTGGCGTTCGATGGCGTCGGCAACCTCGTGGGCTTCCTCGACCGTGTAGGGAGCGATGGTGGCGAAGGTCTGTTCGATATCCCACGGGCAACCGGTGGCGGGGTCGCGCAGACGCGCCATGATGGCAAGAAGGCGGGGGATGCCGGTGGCGGAGGAAGGGTCGTCAACAGCGGGTTCTGACATTGCGGCCACCGGAGTTTTAAGATTTGATCAAACACTGACAAAGACCCGCGAAGGAATCCCGCCATGCCCGTTCTGAACCGTATCGCTTCTTATGCCGAGGAAATGAAGGGCTGGCGGCGGCATCTGCATCAGCACCCGGAACTGGCGTTCGAGTGCCATGAGACGGCGGCGTTCATCGTGGCGCGGTTGCGCGAGATGGGGGTGGACGAGATCCATGAGGGGATCGCGAAGACCGGGATCGTGGCGATCATCAAGGGCCAAGGCGCCAATACGAACGGCGGGCCGACGATCGGGTTGCGCGCCGACATGGACGCGCTGCCGATCGAGGAGGTGACCGGGGCGGACCATGCCTCGACGGTGGCGGGCAAGATGCACGCCTGCGGCCATGACGGGCATGTGACGATGCTGCTGGGGGCGGCGAAGTATCTGGCCGAGACGCGGCGGTTTTCGGGGCGGGTGGCGCTGATCTTCCAGCCGGCAGAGGAGGATGGCGGCGGCGGTCAGGTCATGGTGCAGGAAGGCATCATGGACCGGTTCGGGATCGGGCAGGTTTACGGCATCCACAATGCGCCGAACGTGGCGTTCGGGCATTTCCACACCACGCCGGGGGCGCTGATGGCGTCGGTCGACACGGCCTATGTGCATATCACGGGCAAGGGCGGGCATGGGGCGACGCCGCATGAATGTGTCGATCCGGTGGTGGCGGTGGTGGGGATGGTGAGCGCGATCCAGACGATCATCCCGCGCAACGTCTATGCGCTGGACGAGGCGGTGCTGTCGGTGACGCAGATCCACACCGGGACGGCCAGCAACATCATCCCGGAGGAGGCGATGTTCTGTGCGACGATCCGCTGCTTCAAGCCGGATGTGCGGGCGCTTTTGAAAAAGCGGTTCCACGAGATCGTGGAGGGTCATGCGGCGGCCTACGGGGTGCGGGCGCGGGTGGACTACGACTGGGGCTATCCCGCGACGATCAACCACGAGGAGGAGACGGACTTTGCCGCCGCCGTGGCGCGCGAGGTGGTGGGGCCGGAGGCGGTGGACGCGCGGGCCAATCGCGAGATGGGGTCGGAGGATTTCAGCTATATGCTGGAGGCGCGGCCGGGGGCGTATCTGTTCATGGGGATCGGGCCGGGCGCGGGGCTGCACCACGCGGCCTATGATTTCAACGACGAGGCGGCGCCGGTGGGGGCAAGTTTCTTTGCGGTCCTGGTGGAGCGGGCGCAGCCTTTGGCGTGACGCACGGATTGGCAGGAGCAAGGCAAGACCGATCTGCCCGGCCAGTCCAATCGCTCCGGGGCGCTCCGGGCGCGCGACGCAGGCGAGGCCGGGTATCAGGTGCGTGGCAGATGCCCCGACGGGCAAAGCCGGAAGGTTCGGACCGGGCGTCGGCGGGCCGCTTGGAGAGACTGCATCGGACGGGCAGCGATGCTCGTCCCCGGATTGCAGGCAAAGGAGATTTCGATGAGGGCCCTTCTTGCACTGACCCTGCTGGCCTCGCCCGCGCTTGGTGACGGGTATGCCGCCTTTCAATCGCCGACCGGAACCATCCATTGCGTCATGTCGGATGGTGAGGGCGGCACCGAGGCGCGGTGCGACCTGCAGGCGCTTTCGCACGATTTCACCCGCCCGGCCGGGGGCTGCAGCTTTGGCTGGGGCCAGGCCTTTGTCATCAACGAGCGCGGCAAGGGCCATCTCGCTTGCGAACCAGAGACGGTGATGGATCGTGGGAACCCAATCCTGCCCTGCGGTTCGGTGGTGTCGATGGGCGGCGTTTCCTGCGTGTCAGCTCGGACAGGGATTACCTGCACCAACGGCAGCGGGAACGGCTTTTACATTGCGAGGACGGCCTGGGCGGCGCGGTTGTTCTGACAGCCCGCTTCTGGAGTATCGAGCGCGCCGGGGCGTGCTCGTTTTCGGACGTTCGGTCTTGGCCATCAATCAAGCTATAGGCAGCGTGTCTTCCCCGACACCAACCTTTGGTTTGTAGCCTGGGCTGGCGGCAATTTGATCAAACTGTTAGGCTCGCGGCAATGATGGAGATTGCCATGACCGCCTCGCTTGCCTTGAACTCGCCCTCGCCGGACGACCTTTGGGAGATGGACCGGAGCCACTCGCTGCATCCCTGGACGAACTTTGGCCCGTTCGAACGCGAAGGCGCGCTGGTGATTTCGCGCGGTGACGGCGCCTGGCTTTGGGATGCCGAGGGGCGGCGGTATTTCGATGCGGTGGGCGGGCTTTGGTGCACCAACATCGGGCTTGGTCGGCGCGAGATGGCCGAGGCGATCGGGGCGCAGGCCGAGCGGCTGGCGTTTTCCAACACCTTCGTCGACATGACCAACGATCCGTCGGCGCGGCTGGCGGCAAAGCTGGCCGCGTTGGCGCCGGGGGATCTGAACCGGGTGATGTTCACCACGGGCGGGTCGACGGCGGTGGATACGGCGGTGCGGACGGTGGCCTATTACCAGACCTGCATGGGGCGGCCGGACAAGACCGATATCGTGGCGCGCGACTACAGCTATCACGGCTCGACCTACCTTGCGCAGTCGGTGGGCAAGCGGCCGGGCGACCGGGTGCCGGAGTTCCGCTACAAGGAGACGGGCATCCATCACCTGTCGGTGCCGAACCCGTACCGCCGCCCCGAGGGGATGAGCGAAGCGGAGTTCTGCGACTGGCTGGTGGCGGAGTTCGAGGCGCTGATCGACCGGGTCGGGGCGGAGCGCATCGGCGGGTTCATCGCAGAGCCGATCCAGGCCAGCGGTGGGGTGATCGTGCCGCCGGAGGGCTATCTGCGGCGGATGTGGCAGGTGTGCCAACGCCATGACATCCTGTTCATCGCGGACGAGGTGGTGACCGCCTTCGGGCGGCTGGGGCACTGGTTCGCCAGCCTCGACGAATTTGGCGTGCAGCCGGACATGATCTGCACGGCGAAGGGGCTGACCTCGGGCTATGTGCCGTTGGGGGCGCTGATCCTGTCGGACCGGATCTGGGACGCGATGGCCGAAGGCGGCACGCGCTGGTTCACCGCCGGGTTCACCTATTCCGGGCATCCGGTGGCCTGTGCGGCGGGGCTGAAGAACATCGAGATCATGGAGCGCGAAGATCTTCTGGGCAATGCCGCCCGGGTGGGGGCCTATTTCGAGACCCGGTTGGCCGGGTTGAAGGATTTGCCGCTGGTGGGCGACGTGCGGGGCCGCAAGCTGATGCTCTGCGTCGAATGCGTGGCGGACAAGGACAGCAAGACCCTGCTGATGGATGCGGCGAACGAAAGCAAGCGGATCTCGAACCTGTGCGAGGGCATGGGATTGATCGTGCGCCCGATCGGGCATCTGAACGTGATGTCGCCACCCCTGATCATCACCGAGAGCGACGTGGATTTCGTGGCCGAAACGCTGGAGAAGGCGATCCGGCAGGTCGCCGATGATCTTGTCCGCGAAGGCTTTGCCTTGGGTTGACTTGGGGGGGGCGGGCGATACACCTGCCCCCAGGCTGCCCCCCCACCAGACGGATAGGCGCGGTCTCCGGTCTTGCAGAACGACAGCGCGAATTCCATGGGAGGCCGAGATGGCCCTTGAAGATGCCAAATCCGAAGTCGACACCGCCTTTACCCGCAAGGGGTTACGCGGCTATGCGTTTGAAAACGCGTTCGGGGGGGCGACGAGTTTCCTGCGCCGCACCTACACGAAAGACCTGACCGGGGTCGATCTTGCGATCACCGGGGTGCCGTTCGATCAGGCGGTCACGCACCGTGCCGGCACCCGGTTCGGCCCGCGCGCGATCCGCGAGGCATCAAGCCTGATGCCGTTCGATCCGCCCCATGGCTGGCCGACCAACCCGCTGGCGGAGATGAGCATCGTCGATTACGGCGATTGCGCCTTCGACTATGCCAAGGTGTCGGATTTCCCCGATACGCTGACGGCGCATATCCGCACGATCCTTGCCGCAGGTGCCGGGACGGTCACGCTGGGGGGCGATCACTACATCACCTACCCGATCCTGAAGGCTTATGCCGAGAAATACGGCCCGCTTGGCGTGATCCATTTCGACGCACATTCGGACCTCTGGCCGGATGACGATCTGACCCGGATCGACCACGGCACGATGCTTTACAAGGCGGTGAAGACCGGGATCGTGGACCCCGGGCGCTCGGTCCAGATCGGGATCCGCACCACGACCGAGGATTACCTTGGTGTCCATGTCATCGACGCGCGCGAGGTGCATGAGCGCGGCGTGGCGGCGGCGGTGGCACGCGCCAAGGACATCGTCGGCGACAAACCGACCTATGTGACCTTCGACATCGACTGCCTTGATCCGTCGGCAGCACCCGGCACCGGAACTCCGGTCTGGGGTGGCTTGCACAGTTGGCAGGCGGCGGCGGCGTTGCGCGATCTGGCGGGGATCAACATGGTCGGGGGCGATGTTGTCGAGGTCTCGCCGCCCTATGACACCACGGGGGCGACGGCGATTGCCGGAGCGCATGTGGCGTATGAGCTGATCTGCCTGTATCACTGGGCGCGGACCGAGCGGTGAGGCGGGCGATGTTCCTGTGGCTGGCGGCGGCGGTGCTGGCCGGTGCTGCGGCCTATGTGCGGCTGGCGCCAGTGGACCCTGCGGTGTGGAACCGCATTCCTGCTGGCATCGCGGCGGGGCCGGATGGTCAGGTGGCGGCGTTCAGGGGAGGTGCGGCGTTGCTTCTGTCGCCTGCCAGGGGCGCGCCGGGCGACCTGCTGGCGCGGCTTGATGCGGTGGCCCGCGCAACCCCGCGCACCCGGGTGATCGCCGGCAGCCTGGACGAAGGCCGCATCACCTGGGAAACCCGCAGCCTGATCTGGGGCTTTCCCGATTATACCACCGCCGAGGTGCAGGAGGACGGGCTGCATGTCTATGCACGGTTGCGTTTTGGTGGCGACGACACGGGCGTGAACGCCCGCCGCCTGACCGACTGGCTCGCTCGGCTTTAGCCTTCCTCTCTGCGAAAATATCCCACGGGGGTTTGGGGGTGTGAAACCCCCAAGGCCGGTCGCCCTTGACCGGCTGGCCCAGTTGGGCGACACCCGCGGCATGGTTCCTTTAGACAAGCTTGCGCAGATCACCCAGCGGTTCGAGTTTCTCGAAGCGTCGCTCAATGCCGGGGCGGAACCGGCTGAAATCGCCCGGATCAGCCGGGAATACTCCGATCTGAAGCCGGTGGCCGAAGAAATCGCCGCCTATCGCCGCGCGCTGGACGATCTGGCCGAGGCGCAGGCGATGCTGGCCGACCCGGAGATGAAGGCGCTGGCCGAGGAGGAGATTCCCCGCCTGCGGGCGCGTATTCCGCAGATGGAGCAGGCGCTGCGGCTGGCGCTCTTGCCAAAGGATGCCGCCGATGCGCGGCCCGCGATCCTTGAGATCCGCCCCGGAACCGGCGGCGAGGAGGCGAGCCTGTTTGCCGCAGACCTCGCGCGGATGTACCAGCGCCATGCCGAACGGATGGGCTGGACCTTCGAGGTGCTGGAACAGCAGTTTTCCGATCTTGGCGGCTTGAAGGAACTGGTCGCGCTGATCTCGGGCGAGGGGGTGTTTGCGCGGCTGAAGTATGAAAGTGGCGTGCACCGGGTGCAGCGCGTGCCGGAAACCGAGGCGCAGGGGCGCATCCACACCTCTGCCGCGACCGTGGCGGTGCTGCCCGAGGCGCAGGAGGTGGATATCGAGATCCCGGCCTCCGACATCCGCATCGACACGATGCGCGCATCGGGCGCAGGCGGGCAGCATGTCAACACGACGGATTCGGCGGTGCGGATCACCCATTTGCCGACGGGCATCATCGTGACCAGCGCCGAGAAATCGCAGCACCGCAACAAGGAAATCGCGATGCAGGTGTTGCGCGCACGGCTTTACGAGGCGGAACGCGAGCGGGTTCACGCGGCGCGGGCGGCCGATCGGAAATCCCAGGTCGGGTCGGGGGATCGGTCGGAACGCATCCGCACCTACAACTTTCCGCAAGGCCGGATGACGGATCACCGCATCAACCTGACGCTTTACGCGCTGCCGCAGATCATGGCGGGCGACCTTTCCGAGATCATCGACGCATTGTCGGCGCAGGATCAGGCCGAGAAGCTGGCGGAGATGGAGGGTTGATCGCCGCCGAGGCGCTGGCCGTCGCGGCGGCGCGGTTGCAGGCGGCGGGAATCGAGGCGGCTGCGGGCGACGCGCGCAGGCTTCTGGCCTTTGCGATGGGCATCGGGGCGGACCGGCTGACCTTGCATCTGATGGATGGCCTGCCGGCGGCGGCCGAGGTGCGGTTCGAGGCGGCGCTGGCTGCGCGCGAAGGCCGCCAGCCGGTGGCGCAGATCGTGGGCGAGCGGCTGTTCTGGGGGCGGCGGTTCCGGGTGACGCCGGATGTGCTGGACCCGCGCCCAGAGACGGAAGCCCTGATCGCCGCCGCGCTGGGGTCGGACTTCGCGCGCGTGCTGGACCTTGGCACCGGCAGCGGAGCCATTCTGGTGACGCTGCTGGCCGAACGTCCGCGGGCGACGGGGGTGGGCGTCGATGTTTCGGAACCGGCGCTGGAGGTCGCGCGTTGGAACGCCGACGGGCTGGGAATAGCCCCTCGCGCGGTGTTTCAGCGGTCGGACTGGGTGGCGAGTGTCGTTGGGCGGTTCGATCTGATCGTGTCGAACCCGCCGTATATTTCGGGGGCCGAAATGGCCGGTCTGGCGCCCGAGGTTCGTGACTGGGAGCCGCATCTGGCACTGACGCCCGGCGGCGACGGGCTGGATGCCTACCGCGCGATTGCGGCAGGTGTCGGGCCGCACCTGGAGCCCGGCGGGCGTCTGATCGTGGAGATCGGGCCGACGCAGGGCGCTGCGGTTGCAGCATTGTTTGCGGCGGCCGGCCTTTGTGATATCAAGGTGCGCCCGGACATGGACGGACGCGACAGGATCGTCACGGCGCACCAGCCGGGGTGAGGGCCGGGGTGAGGGCCGGGGTGAGGGAATTCGAAGATTCTCCTTGTCAGGTTTGTCCTGCTGTGCTTAACCCAAACCGCGCGAGGTGAGGGGTCACTTCCTCCCTCCCGCGTCAACCACGCCCCTTCGCCAGAATTCGAGCCGCCCAGACGGGTGCTCAGGCGGGGCAGAAGCCAGATAATCTGGATCAAAGGACAAGATGCGCTCTTCCAAGTCCCGCTCGCGTTCCAAGGCGAACCGCCCGCGCACCCTCGGCAACATCATCAACCGCGTCTTTGATTCTTCGGGTCCCGAAGGCAAGGTGCGCGGCACGCCGCAGCAGATCATCGAGAAGTATCAGCAGTTGGCGCGCGATGCGCAACTGTCGAACGATCGGGTCGCTGCGGAAAACTTTCAGCAGCACGCCGAGCATTATACCCGCATGCTGGCCGAAGCTACGCGCGAAATGGCAGCCGAGCAGGAAGCCCGGCAAGTGCAGTTCGGCCAGCAGGGCGGCCAGCAGGGCGGCCAGCAGGGTGGCCAGCAGGGTGGCCAGCAGAACACCCAGAATGGCAACCGCGACCGGCAGGACTACCGCGACCGCAGCACCGACCCGCGCGGCGACCGTGGCAATGATCCGCGTGGCGAGCGTGGCAGCGACCAGCGCGGTGACCGCGGCTATGACCGTGACAGACCGGGTGAGCGGACTGGCGACCGACCTGTCGACAGAAGCAGCGAGCGTTCGGCCGATCGGCCCGAGCGCAGCGAGCGGCAGGATCGCGGCGACTACCGGACGGAGTATCGTGGCGATGACCGCGAGCGGCGTGATTTCGGATCGGAGGAGCGGCCTGCCGAGGTGGAGGTGATCGACCTTGGCGGCAGCGACGATACCGGGCTGATCGAAACGCCAGAGGCGCGCAATCAGGACGCCCCGGCAGCCGAAGCCGCGCCGCGCGAGGAGCGCACCCGCCGCCCGCGCGGTCCGCGAAAGCCAAAGCCCGCTGCCGGTGGCGACGATGCCCCGCCGAAGGAAGCCGCCGAATAGGCCAGTGATCAAGCGAGTCAGTCCTTGACGATGGCCGCCGGGTAGCCCGGCGGCCATTTTCAGTCGTTCAACCCGCCGGGGCCGATTGCCGGGGTCAATCGGGCGGAAGGCAGACCTTCATTTTCGGGAAACGTAGTACTGGAAACCAGTGTCGTTGCCGCGTAACAAAGTGATGCCAGCCTACGGCAAGGCAATCCCCGGGTGCGGGCTGACCGCAGGGATCAGCAGGCAGCGTTCGGAGGGCGGGCCAACAACAGGAGGATCAAGACGATGACCATCAAATCTGCGTTCGGGATGACGGCGAGCCTTGTGGCGATGCTGTCGGCCACTGTCGCCTCGGCCCAGTCGCTGGCCGAGATCGAAGCCGCCGCCAAGGCGGAAGGCATGCTGACGACGATCGCCCTGCCGCACGACTGGTGCGGCTACGGCGCCGTGATCGAGGGCTTCAAGGCGAAGTATCCCGAGATCACAGTCAACGAGCTGAACCCCGATGCGGGCTCGGCGGACGAGATCGAGGCGATCAAGGCCAACAAGGACAACAAGGGCCCGCAGGCACCTGACGTCATCGACGTGGGTCTGGCCTTCGGTCCGCAAGCCAAGGCCGAGGGTCTGACCCAGCCGTACAAGGTTGCGACATGGGCCGAGATTCCGGACGCGATCAAGGATGCCGAGGGCCACTGGTACGGCGACTATTACGGCGTGATGTCGTTCCTGGTGAACAAGGATCTGGTGCCGAACCCGCCGCAGGACTGGGCTGATCTGCTGAAGCCGGAATATGCGGGCCAGGTTTCGCTGGCAGGCGATCCGCGTGCGTCGAACCAGGCGATTCTGGCGGTGCTGGCGGCTGGCATGTCGACGGGCGCTGCCCCTGGCGAGGCGGCTGGCAAGGCGGGGCTGGAGTTCTTCAAGCAGTTGAACGACGCGGGCAACTTCGTTCCCGTCATCGGCAAGGCCGGCACGCTGGCGCAGGGCACCACGCCCATCGTCATCATGTGGGACTACAACGCGCTGGCGGCACGCGACACGCTGGCCGGGAACCCCCCGGTCGAGGTGATCGTGCCGAAGTCGGGCGTGTTGGCGGGTGTCTATGTGCAGGCGATCAGCGCCTTTGCACCGCAGCCGAACGCCGCGAAGCTGTGGATGGAATACCTTTACAGCGACGAGGGTCAGCTTGGCTGGCTGAAGGGCTATTGCCACCCGGCGCGCTTCAACGCGATGGCCGCTGCCGGCAAGATCCCGCAGGAGCTGCTGGACGCGCTGCCGCCGGCGGCGTCGTATGAGGCCGCCTATTTCCCGACGCTGGAAGAGGTCGATGCCAACAAGGCCGCCGTCACCGGTGGCTGGGATGCGACGGTCGGTGCCAACGTCGAGTGATCTGATCCGAAGCGCCCCGTCCCGGCATGTCCGGGGCGGGGCTTTCCTTACCGGGGCCGCCAGACGCGCCGGAAGACCGACAGACGAGGGGAGCCGATGGCTGATAACCGCCCTGACCGACGGCCGAAGTTCCGGCTACCGCTGGAATGGCTGGGGATCCTGCCGTTCGTGACCTTTGCGGTCCTGTTCCTGATCCTGCCGACGATGAAGATCGTGGTCGGCGCGTTCCAGACGCCCGAAGGCGGGTTCACGTTGCAAAACCTGATCGACCTGAACACCGATTCCATCCGCAGCGCCTATTGGACGTCGATCAAGCTGTCGCTGATCACCGCCCTGTTGGGCTGTGCGGTTGGGTTTGCGATGGCGGCGGCGGTAGTGTTCGGCGGCTTGCCGAAGCGTGTTCGCGGGCCGCTTCTGACGTTTTCCGGCGTGGCGTCGAACTTTGCCGGGGTGCCGCTGGCCTTTGCCTTCATCGCGACACTTGGGCCGGCGGGGTTGGTGACGCTGTGGCTGAAGACAGAGTTCGGCATCAACTTGCGCGCCTACGGGTTCAATCTGCTGAGTTTCTGGGGGCTGGTCGTCACCTATCTCTTCTTTCAGATTCCGCTGATGATCCTGATCATCATTCCCGCGCTGGACGGCTTGAAGCGCGAGTGGCGCGAGGCGGCAGAGGTGCTGGGAGCCACCGGCGCGCAGTATTGGCGGATGGTGGCGTTTCCGATCCTGTTTCCATCGCTGCTTGGCACCTTTGCGCTGCTGTTCGCCAATGCGTTCGGGGCGGTGGCGACGGCGTTCGCGCTGACCGGGCCGCAGTTGAACATCGTGCCGATCAAGCTGTTCGCGCAGATCCGGGGGGATGTGCTGGGCAACCCGAACCTCGGCTACGCGCTGGCCTTCGGGATGATCGTGATCACTGGCATGGCGAATGTGGTCTACATCGTCTTGCGGACGCGGTCGGAGAGGTGGCTGAAATGACGCGCCTGTTCGCGTGGGGCGCGCTGATCTTCGGGTGCCTGTTCTTTCTGTTGCCGCTGGTCGGGATGACGGAGTTCAGCCTGAAGATGCGGCGCGGGGTGTATTCGTTCGACGCCTACGTGCGGGTGTTCGAAGACCCGACGTTCTGGGCCACGTTCAGCTATTCGCTGACGCTGGCGGCGGCGACCATCGTGTTCGGCGTGTTTCTGGTGGTGCCGACGGCCTACTGGGTGCGGCTGAAGCTGCCGCAAGCGCGGCCGGTGATCGAGTTCATCACGCTGTTGCCGCTGGTCATACCGGCCATCGTGATCGTGTTCGGCTATATCCGGCTTTACAACACCTCGTCCTTCCTGCCGCTGACCGGGTCGGCGATTGGCACCGATATCCTGTTGACGATGGGCTATGCCACGTTGGCGCTGCCTTACATGTACCGCGCCGTCGATACCGGGTTGCGGACGATTGATGTGGCCACCCTGACCGAGGCGGCACAAAGCCTTGGGGCGGGGTGGTTCACCATATTGGCGCGGATCATCCTGCCGAACGTGCTGGTGGCGGTGCTGTCGGGCGCGTTCCTGACGCTGGCAATCGTGATCGGCGAGTTCACGATGGCGGCGCTTTTGAACCGGCCGGCGTTTGGCCCGTTCATGCAGCTTCTTGGCGCCAACCGCGCCTATGAGCCGCCGGCGCTGGCGGTGATCGCCTTTGCCATCACCTGGGCCTGCATGGGGCTGATCCAGCTTGTCACCCGTTTCTCGAAACACGAAAGGGCGAAAGCCTGATGGCGTTCCTTGACCTGACCAACCTTGAAAAGACCTTTGGCGCGAACCGCGTGGTCAAGGATTTCAGCCTTGAGATCGCGAAGGGCGAGTTCGTGTCGCTGCTTGGCCCGTCGGGCTGTGGCAAGACCACGGTGTTGCGGATGGTGGCGGGGTTCGAGACGCCGACCTCGGGCGCAATCACCATCGACGGACAGGATGTAACCGGGCAGCGGGCGAACCAGCGCGCGATCGGGATGATGTTTCAGGCCTATGCGCTGTTTCCCAACATGACGGTGGCGGACAACGTGGCCTTCGGATTGAAGGTGAAGGGCGTGGCGCGGCCAGAGCGCGAGGCGCGGGTGGCCGAGATGCTGGACCTGATCGGGCTGCGCGAACTGGGTGCGCGGTTTCCGTTCCAGCTTTCGGGCGGGCAACAGCAGCGGGTGGCGCTGGCGCGGGCGCTGGCGCCGAGCCCGCGGGTATTGCTGCTGGACGAGCCGTTGTCGGCGCTGGATGCCAAGGTGCGGGTGTCCTTGCGCAACGAGATCCGCGAGATTCAGCGCGAGTTGGGCATCACCACGATCTTCGTGACGCATGACCAGGAAGAGGCGATGTCGATTTCGGACCGCATCGTGGTGATGAACGGCGGGATTGCCGAACAGGCGGGCGCGCCGTTCGAGATCTACAACAAGCCGCGCACCCGGTTCGTGGCGAATTTCGTCGGCACGCTGAATACCTTGCCTGCGACGGTGGAAGCGCCGGAGGCGGGGCAGGTTGCCGTCGCGGGGCAGAGCTTCACCTTGGGCCGGGGTGCGCTGACGGCCAGGCGCGGCGATACGGTCACGCTGGCGCTGCGGCCCGAGGCGATCCGGCTGGGGCGGGCCGAGGGGCGCGAGGTGGTGTTGCCGGCGACCATCAACGAGGTGCATTTCCTGGGGTCGGTGATCCGGGTCAGGGCGCGGGTCGGTGACGGGGTGGTGGCGCTGGACACGTTCAACCGGCCCGACCAGCCGCCACCGCCGATCGGCAGTGCGGCCGAGATCAGCTTTGCCGCGCGCGACGTGATCTTTCTGCAGGATTGACGGCGATGGTCGATGCCGCACGGTTTCTGGCCGACTTGCACCGGCTGCGCGACTTTGGCCGCACGGGGACGGGGGTGATCCGCCCGGCCTATTCCGCGCCGGACATTGCCGGGCGCGACTGGCTGGCGGGGCGGATGGTCGAGGCGGGGCTGGTGCCGCGCTTTGACGCGATGGGCAATCTCTTCGGGCTGGCGGGGGGGCGGTCGCTGCTGCTTGGGTCACATTCCGACACGCAGCCTACGGGCGGGTGGCTGGATGGCGCGTTGGGCGTGATCGCGGCGCTGGAGGTGGCGCGGGCGGCGCGTGAGGCGGGTGGGCCGGCGATTTCGGTCGTGTCGTTTCAGGACGAGGAGGGGCGGTTCGGCGGCACCACCGGGTCGGCGGTGTGGTCGGGGACGCTGACCCTGGCCGAGGCGGATCTGGTGGCGGACACTGATGGCGTGACGCTGGCCGAGGCGCGGCGGGTGCTGGGCGACCGGGTCGGGCCGGACGTGGACGCGGGGCAGTTCACCGGGTTCATCGAGCTGCACATCGAGCAGGGGCCGGCGCTGGATGCTGCGGGCGCGCAGATCGGGGTGGTGAGCGATATCGTCGGTTACCGCGAGATGACGGTCACGCTGAGCGGCCAGCAGAACCACGCCGGGACGACACCGATGGCGCTGCGCCGGGATGCGTTTCAGGGGCTGTCGCGGTTTGCGGTGCGGCTGGAGGACAGGCTGCGCAACGTGGTGACGCCGCAATCGGTGTGGACCATCGGGCATGTGACGGTGGCACCGAACGCGGCGTCGATCGTGCCGGGGCAGGTGCGGTTTTCGGTGCAGTGGCGTGATGGTGACAGCGACCGTCTGGCGCGGATGCGCGGCGTGATCGAGGCGGTGCTGGCCGAGGTGGCGGGCGAGATCGGCCTTGGTCTGGAGATCGGGCCGGTGTTGATGCTGGAGCCGGTGGCGATGGACCGGGCCTTGCGCGGGCGGCTGGAAGCGGCGGCCGAGGCGGTGGCGCCGGGGCGCTGGCGGGTGCTGCCGTCGGGCGCGCTGCATGATGCGACGAACGTGGCGCGGCTGATGCCGGTGGCGATGCTGTTCGTGCCGTCGATCGGCGGGATCAGCCATGCGTTCGAGGAGGATACCGCTGAGGCGGACCTGGTGGCGGGCCTGCGGGTGCTGGCGCGGGCGGCGGGCGTGGCGTGAGCGGCCCGGCCTGGGCGCGGCTGCGGCGTGCGGCGACCGAGGCGAGGATGGCCGCGACCAGCCCCTGTGGTGTGATCGGCTTTTGCAGGTGGATATGGCCTGCGACATGGGGCAGCGCCTCGTGCGCATCGGACCGGTAGCCGGAGACAAAGACGATGGCGGCGCCCTTTTCCTCGGCCAGTCGGGCGAGGGGCAGGCTGCTGACGCCACCGAGGTTGCGGTCCAGCACGGCGGCGTCGAAGTCGATGGCACGGGCCTTGTCGAGACCATCGTCGAGCGACCCGGATTCCGCGGCGATGATCGCGCCGGCGTCGCGCAGGATGTGCACGAGGTCAAGGCGGACGACCGCTTCATCCTCGACCACGAACACCCGCAGCCCGGCCAGTGATGCCCCCGGCTTGGGGGATTGCGGATCGGTGGCGCGAGGTTCGACGGGAAGCGGCGTGCCAAGGCCGGCTTCGATCGGCACCGACATGGTGCAGGAAAAGCCGTCGGTCGCGTAGTCGAGCGTCACGCCGTCATGGTTGGCGAACAGACCGTGAAGCAGGCTGGTGCCGAACCCCCTTCGGATGGGAGCGGCCAGAATGGGCGGACCGCCGGATTCCTGCCAGCGCACCCGCAAGAGCCGACCCTCGGCCGAGGGGGCGCTGGTCCAGGCCAGGGTGATCCTGCCTTCGGGCACCGACCAGGCGCCGTGTTTGGTGGCGTTGGTTGCCAGTTCGTGCAGCGCAAGGGCAAGGTCTGCGGCCTGCTTTGGCGGCAACAGCAGATCGGCGTCGCCGTCGATCACCAATTGGCGGGCGTCGGCCATGCTGGCAACCTCGTCCGCGACAATGCGGCCCACGGTGGCGCCTTTCCACTGACCTTCGGAAAGGACGCCGTGGGTGCGCGCCATCGCCGCCACCCGCCCGGTCAGCGAGGCGATGAACGCCTCCTTGCTTTGCTGGGGCAGGTTGCTGATGCGGATCATCGCCATGATCGTGGCCAGCATGTTGCGCACCCGGTGGTCCAGTTCGCGCATCAGAAGTTCGCGGCGTTCCGCCTCGCGCTTGCGTTCGCTGATGTCCCAGAAGGTAAGGACGGCGCCTTCGGGTTTGCCATCGGCGCCGAAGATTGCGCCGCCGCGGAACGAGCAGATTGCCGAGTGTCCGGTTTCACCTTGCACCAGAAATTCGGTTTCCGGCAGGTTTTCGCCGCGCAGCGGGGCGTTGTCGGGCGCAGAGGCGGGGCCAAGGTCGCTGCCATCGACGGCGCGGATACGGCCGGTGGCGACAAGGCCTGTGAAGGCATGATCGGCACCGGAGAACGGGCCAAGGAGGGTGGTCGCGTCGCGGTTGGCATAGATCACGCGGCCCCGGGCATCGAGCGCGATCACGCCTTCGGCGATGTTTTCAAGGATGCTCTGGCGCTGTGCGGTCAGTCCACGCACCTCGTCAAGCAGGCGCTTGCGTTCTGTGGCGACATCTTCGGCGCGCACACGCTTGTCGACCTCGCGCTCCAGTTCGGTGGCGGTGCGGCGCCAGAGGAGGGCCGTGGCACCAAGCCTTCGGTTCTGCCGCACAATGGTGGTGGCGGTGGCGCCCAGAAACACCGTTGCCATCAACGCGATCAGGCCCATGCGCAGCATTTCGCTGCGCCAGTTGGCAAGGATCTGGGCGTTGGAGATGCCGTAGCCGATGAACAGTGGCGTGTCGCCAATCCGGGAAAAGCCGTAGATCCGATCTTCGCCGTCCAGCGACGAGATCGAGCGGAACACCCCGTCGTCGCCGCGCTGCATGGCAGCGAGCAGGGGCGAGTTTTCAGACAGCGAGTGCGGCAGGGTTTCCAGCATTGGATAGCGGGCGAGGATTTCGCCATCCTGCCGGAACAGGCCGGCGGCAAAATCGCCTTCGCTGGCCTGCTGCCAGAAATCGGTGAAATAGCCCAGCGACGAGGTGACGAGGATCACGCCGTTGAAGGTGTCGCGCGGCGAGCGTCTGCGGCTGAGGTTGAAGTTAAAGGTGCCCTTGGTGCGGCCTTTGATCATCTCGCCGTAGTGCAGTTCGTCGCGGGTGCTGAGTACCTGAAAATAGGTGCGGTCGGTGACCGACACGTCAGGGAACGGGAAAAAGTCGGCGCTATTGGCGGTGCGCCCGTCTGGCGGAACCAGCCACAGGCCGTCGACGTGCGGGCTGCGCTCCGACAGTTCCTTGAGGCGAAGGTGGACGGCCTGCGAGGCGCGGATCTCGGTCCAGTTCATGTCGCCGAGATACTGGTCGACCTGGTCGATGATGAGTTGCTGCGCCTCGAACACGCGCAGGGCGTGTTCCTCCATCACCTGAATGGTGCGCAGGACGGCAATTTCGCCCGCTGCCAGCGAGGCCTTGCGCTGGTCGGCGGCAAAACCGGCAAACAGGATCATCGGCAGAAGGCAGAGTCCCCACAACAGCAGCACGCGACCGGTGCCGGATGTGTCGATGTCTTTGCCAGACGGGCCGGCGGTCGCCGCCCCACCGCCGACCGGGGGAACCGAAAATGTCCGCTTTGGTGCCTGCATGGGAAGTTTTTTGCAGATGGGCGGACAAAGCACAACACGCTTCGCAGAGGGCGCGGGCGCGGGCGGCGGGGAATTGAGCACGGGCGTGCCCATCGCGCCGAACGTTGTGGCAGCACAAGGAAGGCCGGCGGCCTACTGGCTATGGTTGGCGCTGAGGACACATGGAAAACAAGGGGAAAGCCGATGTTCACGAGACGCAGCGCACTGATGGGGGCCGCCCTGGTCGCCGCCGCCCCCTTTGTCATCAAGACAGCCGGGGCCGAGGAGGTGACGGACACATCCGGCGCGCCACCCGTCGACCTGTCCAGCCTGCCGCGCCGCAAGGTCAAACTGGTGCGCCCGCCCTTTGTGCATGCGCACGATCAGGTGGCATCGACCGGGCCGGAGGTCGTGGAATTCGAGATGCGGATCGTCGAGAAGGAGCTTCAACTGGACGAAAACGCCTGGGTGCAGGCGATGACGTTCAACGGCTCGGTTCCCGGCCCGATGATGGTGGTGCATGAGGGCGATTATGTGGAGCTGACGCTGTACAACTCGCCCGAGAACATGATGCAGCATAACATCGACTTTCACGCCGCCACGGGCGGGCTGGGCGGTGGGTCGCTGACGCTGATCAACCCCGGCGAAAAGACCGTGCTGCGCTGGAAGGCCACGCGCCCCGGCGTGTTTGTGTATCACTGCGCGCCGGGCGGTCCGATGATCCCTTGGCATGTGGTGTCGGGCATGTCGGGCTGTGTCATGGTACTGCCGCGCGACGGGCTGAAGGACCATCTGGGCAAGCCGGTCAGCTATGACCGGGTCTACTATATCGGCGAGAGCGATTTCTATGTGCCGCGCGATGTGGATGGCACGTTCAAGCGCTATGCCGATGCGGGCGAGGGCTATGCCGACATGCTGGAGGTGATGAACAAGTTGATCCCAAGCCATGTGGTGTTCAACGGGCGGGTCGGCGCCTTGACGGGCGAAGGCGCGCTGGAGGCCGAGCAGGGGGAAACCGTGCTCTTCGTTCACAGCCAGGCCAACCGCGACACCCGACCGCACCTGATCGGCGGGCATGGCGATCTGGTCTGGGAGACGGGTAAGTTCAACAACCCGCCCGAGCGTGATCTGGAGACGTGGTTCATCCGGGGCGGATCGGCGGGGGCGGCGCTTTACACCTTCCTGCAGCCGGGGGTCTACGCCTACGTCAACCACAACCTGATCGAGGCGGTGAACCTTGGGGCCACGGCGCATGTCATCGTCGGCGGCACCTGGAACAACGATCTGATGGAACAGGTCGTGGCACCGATGGAATATGACGCGCTGCATGAAGGCCGCAGCGCGCTGCCATAACCCCGCGAAGCTGGCGGGGTGGCCCGGTCCCCTCTCGGCCGCCCCGCTTCATTCTGATTGGCCGGAAAGGGTGACAATGCGACGCCGTGCAGCCCTTGGTCTTTGTGCCGCCACAGCCGTTCTGGTTGCGGGCGGCACCTGGTTTTCGTGGCCCCGCGTCACGGCGATCGAGCCGCCGGAAACGGTGCGGATCGCGGCGGGGACGCAGACCTACCGTCCTGCGGGAGAATTCCGCCAAGGCACGCAGGTCGTCGACGCGCCGCAGGAGCAGCGGGCAGTTGGTGCGCTGGACATCATGAAATATCAGGTGTCGGAAGCCGATTTCGCGGGTTGCGTCGCTGAAGGTGCTTGCCGCTCGGCCCCCACCGGCGGGGCGGCGGGGGCGGCCCAGACCGGCATCTCCTATGCCGACGCGACGGACTTTGCCGCGTGGGTGTCGCGCCGGACCGGTGAGGTCTGGCGGCTGCCGAGCGACGCCGAGTGGTTGCGGGCTGCGGGTGACCGGGCAGCGCCGGACGGGCTGGATGATGCGGCGCTGGCTGCCGACCCCTCGCGTCGCTGGATTGCCAGCTACGCGCGCGAGGTGAAGCTGCGCGGCGCTGCGGATCTGGCGCACCATCCGCAGGGGTATTTCGGACTGAATGACCGGGGTATCGCGGACATCGCGGGCAATGTCTGGGACTGGACCGACAGTTGTTTTGAAAACGGCACGCTGAGTGCCGATGGCCGCAGCATCGCGGAGCGGTCGTCCTATTGCGGGGTGCGCGCGGTGCAGGGCAAGCACCGCGCCTTCATCATCGAGTTCATCCGCGATGCACGGGTTGGTGGCTGTGCGGCGGGTGTCCCGCCGGATTACCTTGGCTTTCGGCTGGTGCGTGACGGCGACGGCTGAACGGGGCAACACCACGACGCGCGCAACGCAAGAAGGCGGCCCTGAGGCCGCCTTTTCAGCTGTGGGTCACGCTGTCATTGGGCGACCTGGCCAAACAGCGGCTCGAACCGGGTTTTCGCCTTGCCCTTGTGGGTGACGGCGGCGGCGGCATCGCGGTTGACCGGCGCGCCGGCCTGGATCAGGCCGACCATGCCCATGGTGTAATGCGGCGTGCATTTCACGCCGTAAAGGCCTTCGGCGGTCAGGGTCAGGACATAGTCCTTGCCCATGTCGCTTTTGAAGCCTTGCACGCCTTCTGGCAGCATGCCCTCGATGCCCTCGACGTTGTGGCCCTTGTCGGTCGAGAGGGAGCTATAGCTGAAAGTTGGTGACGGGGGGATTGGGTGGCATATCAAGGCGTTGTTGACGCGCCGCAGTTCTCGCAGAGAAAAGGATATGCCACATGACGAAGGATACGGTTGTCGCGTTTCGCGCACCAGAAGGATTT
>JAUYQR010000016.1 GCA_030697175.1 Paracoccaceae bacterium
CGGAGAGCCCGGCCCCGGAGAGCCCGGCCCCGGAGAGCCCGGCCCCGGAGAGCCCGGCCCCGGAGAGCCCGGCCCCGGAGAGCCCGGCCCCGGAGAGCCCGGCCCCGGAGAGCCCGGCCCCGGAGAGCCCGGCATTGCCGAAAAACCGCCAGGTCAGCGTGATCGCCGTGGCATCGGGCAGCGCGGCCAAGAGATCGCCCACCGTCCGCCCTCCAACATGGATGTTCACGAACTCATCAATGTCGAAATACAAGACCCAGTCCGCGCCCCGCACCAAAGGATGCCGATCCGCCAGCTTCAATGCGGCCCATTGCGGGCCTTCCTTGTGCGGCCCGTCATTCCGGACATGGGTCAGCCAGCCCATCGCCTCCAGCCGGTCCAGCATCGCATCCGTGCCATCGGTGCAATCGTTTGAAAACACCAGAAAATCGGTGAAACCACAGGCCCGGTGATGCGCCAGCCATTCCAGCAGGAACGACGCCTCGTTCCTGACCGTCAGCACGGCCGTCACCCGCATTGCGCCGCCCGTTTCTTCTGTTTCAAAATATCCCCGCCGGAGGCTCCGACGCCCCAACCCATGCGCCGGTCATGGGTTAGCACGACCGGCGCCAGCGGGCCAAATCAGAAAAACGCCTGCAACCCGGTGATCGCGCGGCCGAGGATCAGCGCATGCACGTCATGCGTGCCCTCGTAGGTGTTCACCGTTTCCAGGTTCACCATGTGGCGCATCACCTGAAAATCCTCCTGGATTCCGTTGCCGCCATGCATGTCCCGCGCCCAGCGCGCAGCGTCCAGCGCCTTGCCACAATTGTTGCGCTTGACGATGGAAATCATCTCCGGCGCCGCGTTCGCCTCATCCAGCAGCCGACCCACGCGCAAGCTGCCCTGCAGCCCCAGCGAAATCTCGGTCATCATGTTCGCGAGCTTCAACTGGAACAGCTGCGTCTGCGCCAAGGGTCGCCCGAACTGCTTGCGGTCCAGCCCGTACTGCCGCGCCGCGTGCATGCAGAACTCCGCCGCCCCCATCACGCCCCAGGAAATCCCGTAACGCGCCCGGTTCAGGCAGCCGAACGGCCCCTTCAGGCCTTCGACGAAGGGCAGCAGCGCATCTTCGCCCACTTCCACGTCCTTCATCACGATCTCGCCCGTGATGCTGGCGCGCAACGACAGCTTGCCCCCGACCTTCGGCGCCGAAAGCCCCGTCATGCCTTTCTCAAGCACAAATCCCTTGATCTTGCCGCCATGCGTTTCGGACTTCGCCCAGACCACGAACACATCCGCGATCGGCGCGTTCGAGATCCACATCTTCGCGCCGTTCAGCACATAGCCATTGGCCGTCTTCTTCGCCGTGGTCTTCATGCCCGCCGGGTCGCTGCCTGCATCCGGCTCGGTCAGCCCGAAACAGCCGATCCACTCGCCGCTCGCCAGC
This sequence comes from Paracoccaceae bacterium, assembly GCA_030697175.1. Classification (GTDB taxonomy): domain Bacteria; phylum Pseudomonadota; class Alphaproteobacteria; order Rhodobacterales; family Rhodobacteraceae; genus JAUYQR01. The sequence goes on from JAUYQR010000016.1 coordinate 1,430, forward strand.
TTTGGCAGGAACTTCATCCGCTGCGCTTCGGTGCCATAGGCGTAGATCGGATACATCACCAGGCTCGACTGCACGCTCATCATGCTGCGATAGCCGCTGTCGACCCGCTCCACTTCGCGCGCCACCAGCCCGTAGGCCACATAGCTGGCCCCCAGCCCGCCATATTCCTCCGGCACCGTCACGCCCAAGAGGCCCATTTCCCCCATCTCGCGAAAGATGCCGGGGTCCGTCGTCTCGTCGCGGTAGGCTGCCACGACGCGCGGCTGCAACTTTTCCTGCGCATAGGCCCGCGCGCCGTCGCGCAGCATCCGCTCTTCCTCGGTCAGTTGATCCTCCAGCCGGAACGGGTCTTCCCAGTCGAACCGCCCCAGATCCGGCGCGTCCTTCGGTTTCAGCTTCGGTGCGTCCAGCATGGCAATCTCCTTCATTCTTGCGCAAAGGATTGCACGAAACGCGCGTCCGTTCTATCGAAACCCTGTCGCCGGTTCATGAGGAAAACTCATAATGCTTCCCCGCCGCTACCTGCCCTCGATCGCCGCGCTGATGGCGCTGGAATCGGTCGCCCGCCTCGGCACCGCCTCGGCCGCCGCCGAGGAACTGGCGCTGACCCAAGGCGCGATCAGCCGCGCCCTCAAATCCCTCGAAGACCAGCTTGGCGTGACGCTTCTCAACCGCGACCGTCAGCGCCTGCGCCTCAATCCTGCCGCCGAGGATTACGTGGCCGAGGTCCGCCGCGCCCTTGAAATGCTCGCCTCCGCCTCGCTCACCCTGCGCGCCAACCCCACCGGCGGCAGCCTGAACCTTGCCATCCTGCCCGCCTTCGGCATGCACTGGCTCGCCCCCCGCCTCGCCTCCTTCGCCCGCGCGCACCCCGAGGTCACGGTGAACCTCTCCACCCGCCTGCGCCCCTTCGATTTCGAAGGCTCGGGCTTTGACGCCGCCATCCACTATGGCCGGCAGGATTGGCCCGGCGTCGATTACCTGAAACTCATGGACGAAGACATCCTCGCCGTCGCCGCCCCCTCCCTCACCGGCCCCCTTGCGCGCCCCGAAGACATCCTCGCCCACCCGCTTTTGCAGATGCAAAGCCGCCCCGGCGACTGGGGCCGCTGGCTTGCCCATCACGGGCTGCCCGGCCAGCGCCCGCCCGGCATGATGTTCGACCAGTTTGCCACCCTGACCCAAGGCGCGGTCCACGGCCTCGGCCTTGCCCTCATTCCCACCTTCCTCATCCAGCGCGAACTGGCCGAGGCGCGCCTGATCCCGATCCACGGCCCCGCGATCCCCGCCTTGGGCAGCTACCACCTCGTCTGGCCGCACAACCGCCCGGCCCGCGGCCCGCTCACCTCGTTCCGCGCCTGGGCCGCCACCGAGGCCCACAATGCCACCTTGACCACACCCGCCGCCCCGGCCAACCATGCGGTATCCGAACGGAGCATCCCGTGACCGCCACCCCCACCTCGATCGACGCCGTCGAAACCTTGCTGGCAGGCCAGGGCTATGTCGCCTCTCGCGCCCTCGCCACCGTGGTCTTCCTGTCCCTGAAACTCGGCCGCCCGCTGTTTCTCGAAGGCGAGGCCGGTGTTGGCAAGACCGAGATCGCCAAGGCCATCGCCACAGCCCTTGGCCGCCGCCTGATCCGCCTGCAATGCTACGAAGGCCTGGACGCCGCCTCCGCCGTGGCCGAATGGAACTTCGCCGCCCAGATGATCGCGATCCGCACTGCCGAGGCGACCGGGGCAGGCGACCGCGACGCCCTCAGAACCGAGCTTTTCACCGAAGACTACCTGATCGAACGCCCGCTCCTTGCCGCGATGCGGCCGCAACCGGGCGGCGCGCCGGTCCTCCTGATCGACGAGCTTGACCGCACCGACGAGCCGTTCGAGGCCTTCCTTCTCGAAGCCCTCTCCGATTTCCAGGTCACGATCCCCGAACTTGGCACCATAAAGGCCCCTGAACCGCCGATCGTGATCCTCACCTCCAACCGCACGCGCGAAGTGCATGATGCCCTGAAACGCCGCTGCCTCTACCATTGGGTCGAATACCCCGATTTCCAGCGCGAACTGGCCATCCTCCACTCCCGCGCCCCCGAAGCCAGCGCCAGCCTCAGCCGCGAGGTGGTGGGCTTCGTGCAGGCCCTGCGCCGCGAAGATCTGTTCAAAAGGCCGGGCGTCGCCGAAACCATCGACTGGGCAAAATGCCTCCTCGCCCTCGATGTGGTGCAACTGTCGCCCGAAGTCATCGCCGACACCCTGGGCGCAATCCTGAAATACCAGGACGACATCCAGAAGCTGCAAGGGTCCGAGGCCGCCCGCCTTCTTGACACCGTGCGCCGCGACCTGACCACCGCCTGAGTGTCTTCTGTTTGAAAATATCCTCGGGGGTCCGGGGGCAGACAGCCCCCGGCGCCAGCCCAGAAGCCGAAGGCCCGCCATGCACCTGCGCATCCTCACCCCGCACCCAGGCATCCTCGCCTTCTACGATGGCCGCGTCCCCGGCTATCGTTTCGCCGAACGCGACAATTGGGTGGATGACGGCGCATTGTCGCTGGGCATCGCCAGTTACGCCCTGATCCTCGGTGACGAGGCGCTGGTCTACGATACCGGCACCACCCTCGCGCACGGCCACGCCATCCGCACGCACCTCGAAAGCATCGGCATCCGCCACCTCCGCGTCATCCTCAGCCACTGGCACCGCGACCACATCGCCGGCACCGAAGCCTTCGCGGATACCGAGATCATCGCCTCCGCCCAGACCGCCGCCCACCTCGTCGCGCAGCGGGCAAACCTCGAATCCGACACCCGCTGGCCGCCGATCCGCCCGCTGGTCGCACCCACCACCACCTACAAGGGCCACCTCACCCTGGCCCTCGGCCCGACCCGGGTCGCCCTCATCCACGTCAACATCCACTCCGACGATGCAACCGTCCTCTGGCTGCCCGACGCCCGCATCCTCCTCGCCGGCGACACGGTCGAGGACACCGTCACCTACGTCGCCGAACCCGACCACCTCGCCACCCACCTCACCGACCTCGCCCGCCTCAAGGCGCTCTTTCCCCGTCACATCCTGCCCTGTCACGGCGACCCCGACGTGATCGCCTCGGGCGGCTATGGCCCCGGCCTGATCGAGGCCACCCTCCGCTACGTCACCCACCTCACAAGCCGCACCGACACGCCGCTGCAAGACCTGCTCGCCGCCGACCTCGCCGCCGGCAACCTCACCTGGTTCGCGCCCTACTTAGAAATCCACCGCCTGAACCTCGCCCGGGTCCGCGCCGATGCCCGCTGACTACGCCCCGCTCGACCTGCCCGAAGACGGCAAGCTGGCGCACAACATCACCCATTTCGCCCGCGCGCTCCGCAAGGCGGGCCTGCCGATCGGCCCCGGCCGTGTCGTCGACACCATCCGCGCCGTCGAAGCGGCAGGCTTCACCGACCGCACCGATTTCTACCACGTCCTGCAGGCCTGCCTCGTCAGCCGCCCCGAGGAACGCCGCGTGTTCCGCGAGGTGTTTCGCCTGTTCTGGCGTGACCCGCGCTACCTTGAACACATGATGTCGATGCTTCTGCCGCAGATCCGCGGCGTGCAGGAAGACCGCCCCGCCGCCCCCGCCGAACGCCGCGCCGCCGAGGCGCTGCTTGACGGCACCACCCCGCCCCCTGCGCCGCACACCGATTCCCCACCGGGCGACGAGATCGAGATCGACGCCACCGCCACCATGTCGGCCGAAGAACGCCTCCGCACGCTCGACTTCGAACTGATGTCCGTGGCCGAAATGGCCGATGCCAGGCGCATGTTGTCGCGCCTGTCGCTGCCGGTGAAACCCCTCGTCACCCGCCGCAACCGCACAAGCCTGACCGGCCCCACGATCGACCTGCGCCAGACCCTGCGCCTCTCGCTCCGCCACGGTGGCGAGATCACCCGCCTTGCCCGCAAGGCCCCCGTCACGCGCTGGCCGAACCTCGTCGTCCTTTGCGACATCTCGGGCTCGATGTCGGACTATTCCCGCATGGTCCTTCACTTCGTCCATGCCGTTGCCAACCGCAAAGGCCAGGGCTGGGCGCGCGTCCACGCCTTCACCTTCGGCACCCGGCTGACCAACATCACCCGCCACCTCAAGACCCGCGACGTTGATGCCGCCCTCAACGCCGCCGGGGCCGAGGCGCAGGATTGGTCGGGCGGCACCCGCATCGGCGCCAGCCTCCGCGCCTTCAACCGCGACTGGTCGCGCCGGGTTCTGGGGCAGGGGGCGGTCGTGCTCCTTATCACCGACGGCCTCGACCGCGATCCGACCGGGGCGCTGGCCGCCGAAATGCAGCGCCTGCACCTGTCCTGCCGCCGCCTGATCTGGCTTAACCCGCTGCTGCGCTGGACCGGCTTTGCCCCCAAGGCCAGCGGCATCCGCGCCATGCTGCCCCATGTCGACAGTTTTCGCGCCAGCCATTCCATAGCCTCGCTCGAAGACCTTGGCCGCGCGATCTCCGATCCCGGCGACACCGGCGAAAAGGCGCGCCTCATGGCGCTCATCGGGCCGGGCTGACTGGCCAGAACGGCCCGATCAATGCTAAGCGAACAATAACCCGACGCTATCGCCTTTCGCGGCCGTGATATCGCTTATCACCGCGATGGCGCGCTTTCGTCAGGGCCGAGAAAGGCCTGCCACGGAACCGATGCGAATCATTGGGCGTTGTGCATGGTCTGGCAGAAGAGGATTTGTCATGAGAAGACTATTGATTTCCACAACGGCGCTGTCCGTAGCCATGTCGCCCATGGGAACGCTCCCGGGTTTTGCCCAGACGCTTGCCGAAGACGGCTCGGTTCTGGCGCCGGATGGTTCGGTGCTCTGCATCCCGACCGCCGACCTGCCATGCGACATTGACGCAATCACCGCCGCGCTGGCCGAAGCCGAGGCTGCCAAGGCAGCAGCCGCCGAAGCCGCCGCTGCCGCCGCCGCAGCCACAGCCGCCGCCGCCGCCGCGACCGAAGCAACTGCCGTAGAAGCCCGGCAGGCCGAAGAGGCCGCCGCCGCCGCTGTCGAGGCCGAGGCGCAGGCTGCTGTCGCCGCTGACGCCGCCGCCGCCGCCGAAGCTGATGCAAACGCCCAAGCCGAGGCCGAAGCCGCCGCTGCGGCCGCTGTCGAAGCCCAGGCCGCCGCCGATGCCGCCGCCGCCGAAGCCGAGGCCCAGGCCCAGGTCCAGGCCGAAGCCGAAGCCGCCGCCACGGCAGCCGAGGCAGACGCCGCCACCGCAGCCGCTGCGCAAGTCGAGGCCGAAGCCGCCGCAGGCGCGGTCGAACCGGCCCTGGTTGAAGAACCCGCAGCGGAACAACCCGCCGTTGTAGAGCAGCCCGCCGTCGAAGAGCCGGTAGCCGAAGAGCCGGTGGCTGAAGAGCCTGCGATTGAAGCGCCGGTCGCCGAAGAGCCGGTAGCCGAAGAGCCGGTCGTCGAAGAGCCGGTTGCAGAAGAGCCGGTTGCAGAACAGCCTGTGCTTGAAGATCCAGTTGCAGAACAGCCTGCGGTCGAAGAACCTGTGGCAGAAGAACCTGTGGCAGAAGAACCTGCGGTCGAAGAACCCGCAGTCGATGTGCCGGCCACCGAAGTCCCTGTGGTCGAAGACCCTGTCGTCGAAGACCCGGCTGTGGAAGACCCGGCTGTGGAAGAACCGGCTGTGGAAGAACCCGCAACCGAAGCCGAGGCAGGTGTCGAAGCGGCACCGGCAGATCCCGAAGCCGCAGCCGCCGCTGACGCCGCCGCGTTTTCGCAAGCCGAAGCCGAGCTTGCGGTCACCGACGACGGCCAGGTGGTTGATCCGGCCGCTGGTCTTGCCACCGCGCCCGAAGATCCGGCGGTTGCCGAAGCAGAGCCGGTTGACGCACCCGAAGTGACCGAAACGCAGGTGGAAACGCTGACCAACCTGCTGTCTGCTGACCCCACGGCAGTTGACCGGGCCACCCTTGGCGCTGCCGAAACCCTGGCCGAACAGCCGGCCCCGGCCGAAGGCACCTCGCTTTTGGAAACCGAAGCACCAGCCGCCGCCGTTAGCGCGGTCACCGAGGTGCTGACCACCGATAACGTCCGCACCTCGGGCGAAGAGTTCGCGGCCGCCCCGGTCGCCGTGTCGGAAGGCAAACGCAACAAGCTGTCCGATCTGGAAAAGGCGGGGCTTGTGGTGCTTGGCGCGCTGACCGTGGGCGCGCTGATCCGTGCGGCCCAGCCGCCGGCTGACGGTGGTCAGGTCGTGAACGAAGGCCCGGTTGACGGGGTGGGTGGCGGTCGTGTCGTCTCCAACACCGGCGACCGCGTGATCGTGCTGCAACCTGACGGCACCTACCGCGTGCTGAAGGATGACGATTCGATCATCCGCCAGCCCGGCTCCACCGTGCGCACCGAAACCTACGGTGACGGCTCGACCCGCACGATCGTGGAACGCGCCAACGGCACGCAGGTTGTCACGATCCGCGATGCAACCGGCCGCGTCCTGCGCCGCGCGCAATACGACCGCCTTGGCCGCGAGATGATCCTGATCGACGATCTTGCCGCCGAGGAGGTCGTCTATGTCGAGGATCTGCCAAAGCCGCGCAAGCGCATCGTCATCTCGTCCAGGGACAATGATGCTGCGCTGAAACGGGAACTTGCTGCCGTCGAAGCCGAACGCGCCGGACGCAAATTCTCGCTCCGTCAGATCCGCGACATCCCCGAGGTTCGGGCGCTTGCGGCCACGATCGACGTCGAAAGCATCACCTTCGCCAGCGGCTCGTCTGCCATCGCCGCCGACGAGGCACGCAATCTGGCCGACCTTGGCCGCGTGATGCAGGATCTGCTGGATGTAAACCCGGCTGAGATCTTCCTCGTGGAAGGTCACACCGACGCCACCGGCAAGGCTGCGATGAACCTCGCGCTGTCTGACCGCCGGGCGGAATCGGTGGCGCGGGCACTGACGGAATACTTCGACATTCCGCCGGAAAACATGGTGATCCAGGGCTACGGTGAAACCGAGCTTCTGGTCGACACCCAAGCCAACGAACCGCGCAACCGCCGGGTCGAGGTGCGGGTCATCAGCCCGCTGATGCGGACCGCCACCCGCTGATCCAGCACGGCCTTCACCGAAACATGGGGCGCGGGAGCAATCCTGCGCCCCGTTCCATTCGTGCGGAATCCTCTGGCAAGGGCAGGGGCGGCAAGCCTATCCTCAGCGCCAACGAAAGGCCCCGCCATGACCAACCGCGCCGCGCATGACAGCATCCCCGAAACCGCCCTTGGCTGGCACCGCGACGGCAAGGGCGCGGCACTTGCCACGGTGGTCGAAACCTGGGGTTCCGCCCCGCGCCAGGCCGGCAGCCAGCTTGCGGTGTCTGGCGATGGCGAAATGACGGGCTCGGTCTCGGGCGGCTGCGTCGAAGGCGCGGTCGTGACCGAGGCGCTGGAGGCGCTGGCCGACCGCCGCCCCCGCATCCTGACCTTCGGCGTCACCGACGAGACCGCGTTTTCCGTCGGCCTTGCCTGTGGCGGCACGATCCGCGTGCTGGTGGAACCGGTGGGCGAGGGCGATCAGGCACTTGCCGCGCCGCTGCTGGCCGACCTCGTTGCCGCACGCGCCGCGCCACGCGCCGTGGCGCTGGTCACCGACACCAACACCTGGACGCGCCGCCTTATCCCCGCCGGGGCGGATGCCGCCGTCGACGCGCGCCTGAAATCGGACCGCTCGGGCCTGGAGGATGATGGCCGCCTCATCGCCGTGCATAACCCGCCCTTGCGCCTAATCGTGGTCGGCGCTGTCCACATCGCCCAACCCCTCGTCGCCATCGCCCACACCTGCGGCTATGCAATCACCCTCATCGACCCGCGCGCCGCCTTTGGCTCGGACGCGCGCTTTCCGGGCCAGACCATCCTCGACGATTGGCCTGACGACGCGCTGGCGACACTCGCCCCCGATGCCCGCACCGCCATCGTCACCCTGACCCACGACCCGAAGCTTGACGATCCCGCCCTGCGCTTTGCCCTGCGCGCCCCGGTGTTCTACATCGGTGCGCTCGGGTCCAAGAAAACCCACGCCAAGCGCGTTGATCGCCTGACCGCCGCCGGATTTTCCGAAGCCGAGATTGCCCGCATCGCCGCCCCCGTTGGCCTGGACATCGGCGCGCGGACCCCCGCGGAAATCGCGGTCAGCATCATGGCCCAGATCACCGCCGCCCTGAGGCTCTGATGCGCTTCGGTCCGGTTCCGCTCGATCAGGCAGAGGGCGCAATCCTCGCCCATTCCGTGCCGCTGCCCGATGGTCGGCTGCGCAAGGGGGGGGTGCTTGGCGCCGCCGACATCGCCCGCCTCGCCGCCGCTGGTCTGGCCGAGGTCACGGTCGCCCGCCTCGATCCCGACGACGTGGCCGAGGACGAGGCCGCCGCACGCCTTGCAGCGGCGCTGGTGCCTGATCCGGCGGGGCAGGGGCTGTCGGTGTCAACCGCCTTCACCGGCCGCGTCAACCTCAACGCCGTCGGGCCCGGGCTGGCCGACCTTGACACAGCGGCGATCCACGCGCTCAACCGTATCCACCCCGCCCTCACGCTTGCCACGCTGCCTCCGCTGACCCGGGTGACCGGCGGCGTGCTGACCGGCACCGTCAAGATCATCGCCTACGCCGTTCCCGCCGCCGCCCTGACCGAAGCCTGCATGGTTGCGCGCGGCGCGATCCGCGTCCTGCCGGTCCAGCGCCGCACCGCAAGCCTGATCCTGACCGAAGTGCCGGGCATGGAGGAAAAGCTCGCCGCCAAAGGCGCAAGGGCGGTCGCGGCGCGCGTTGCAGCCCTTGGCATGACGCTGGTCCAGACGGTCACGGTTCCGCACCAGACCGCCGCCGTGGCCGACGCGCTGCGCACCGCGTCGGGTGAGATGCTCTTGATCCTCACCGGCTCGGCCACCTCCGACCTGCACGACACCGCGCCCGAAGGCCTGCGCCAGGCGGGCGGCACCGTCACCCGCTTCGGGATGCCGGTCGATCCGGGCAACCTTCTGTTCGTGGGTCAGCTTGGCGACCGCCCGGTGATCGGCCTTCCCGGCTGTGCCCGCAGCCCGGCCCTGAACGGCGCGGATTGGGTTCTGGAACGGCTGGCCTGCGCCTTGCCGGTGGGCGATGACCAGATCGCCGCGATGGGGGTGGGCGGGCTGTTGAAGGAAATCCCCACCCGGCCACAAGCCCGCGAGCCAAAAGACAAAAGCCGGGCGTAGGCCCGGCTTTCACATCGTCCTGTGGGTCAGACCGTCACTTCGGTCCGATCATCATCACCATCTGGCGGCCTTCCAGCCGAGGGAAGGATTCAATCTTGCCGATCGCGGCCACGTCTTCCTCGACACGGCGCAGCAATTCCAGCCCCAGATCCTGGTGCGCCATTTCGCGGCCACGAAAGCGCAGGGTGACCTTCACCTTGTCGCCTTCTTCCAGAAACTTCACCACCGACCGCATCTTCACGTCATAGTCATGCGTGTCGGTGCCGGGCCGGAACTTGATTTCCTTGATCTCGATGATCTTCTGCTTCTTGCGCGCTTCGGCCTCGCGCTTCTGCGTCTCGTATTTGAACTTGCCGAAGTCCATGATCTTGCAGACCGGCGGTTCGGCATTGGGCGAGATTTCGACGAGGTCCAGCCCCGCCTCTTCAGCAAGGGCCATCGCCCGGGCCGGGGTAACAACGCCGACGTTTTCACCATCCGCGCCGATCAGGCGGATCTCCGGCGACCGGATGCGGTCATTGATCCGGGGTCCGGTTTCGCGCTGGGGCGGGGCATTGTGCGGTCTGCGGGCTATGGCAAGCGTCCTTCGGTTGTTGTCGGTTGCGGCGGCAATCTAGACCCCTCACCGCGCCACTTCAACCGCCAACCGCCGCGGAATGAGGCTCATTCCGCGACAAACCGGGCTTTTTCAGCCGATTTAACGCAGCGGTCTTTTCAACGGTAAGTCAAACTGCCATATGACCGCGCATCCGGACCCTCCGGTTATGGGAGAATATCACATGAACAGAAACGTCATCATCGGTGCCGTCATCATCCTGCTCGCCGCCGGCGGGTATTACCAATTCAGCTACAAGCCCGCACAGGAAGCCGCCGCTGCTGCCGCTGCTGCCGAAGCCGAGGCTGCCGCTGCCGCTGAAGCCGCCGCTGCCGAAGCCGCTGCCGCCGAAGCTGCCGCTGCCGAAGCTGCCGCCGCCGCAACCGCCGCTGCCGAAGCCGCCGCTGCCGATGCCGCCGCCGCTGCGACCGACGCCGTGGAAGGCGCCACCGCTGCCGTGGAAGGCGCGACCGCGGCCGTGACCGACGCTGCCGCAGCCCTTGATCCGGCCGCCTTCAACGCTGACAGCGTCGTGGCGCTGATCGACGGCTCGACCCTCGACGATGCGACCAAGACCACGCTCAAGACCGCCGTCGAAGCTGCCCGCGCGAACCCCGCGCTGGTTGCCGACACCGTGGCTCAGGTCCGCACCGCGCTGGGTCTCTGATCTGGCTCCGACGCTTTGAAACGAAAGGCCGCAGGAACATGGTTCCAGCGGCCTTTCTCAGTCAACTGGTCGGGGTCAACTGGTCGGGGTCAACTGATCGGGGAATTCTTAACGGTTTCCTAACTCGGAACCGCAAGCCATTGATTTCTCTGGCAACAAAATCTGTCCCACGGTGGGACACACTCAGATCCCGTCGCCGACGAACGCCTTTTCGACGACATATTCCAGCGGCTCCGAATTCGCGCCCTCCCGCAGCCCGAACCCCTCCAGCACCGCCTTCACATCGTGGTTGAACGCAAGGCTGCCACAGACCATCGCGCGGTCCTCCTCGGGGTCCATCGGCGCCAGCCCAAGGTCGGCAAACACCTTGCCGCTGGTCAGGTTATCGGTGATCCGCCCCATGTGGGCAAAGGGTTCGCGTGTGGTCGTCGGGTAATACTTCAGCTTGTCGCCGACCAGTTCCCCGATCAGCGGATCGTCCTTCAGGCTCTCCACCAACTGACGGCCATATTCCAGCTCGGCAACCTCGCGGCAGGTGTGCATCATGATGACCTGATCGTATTTCTCATAGGTCTCAGGCTCACGCATCAAGCTGGCAAAGGGCGCAATTCCGGTGCCGGTCGCCAGAAACCACAGCCGGCTCCCCGGCAGCAGCGCGTCATGCACAAGCGTGCCCACGGGTTTGGGGCGCAGGATGATCTCGTCACCCACCTTGATATGCTGCAAACGGCTGGTCAGCGGCCCGTCCGGCACCTTGATCGAATAGAACTCCAGCTCCTCGTCCCAGGCGGGCGAGGCAATGGAATAGGCGCGCAGCAAGGGTTTGCCGTTGTCGCCCAGAAGCCCGATCATCACGAACTCGCCCGACCGAAAGCGCAGCGATTTCGGCCGCGTCACGCGGAACGAAAACAGCCGGTCGGTCCAATGGGTCACCGCCGTCACCGTCTGGGCGTCGGGCAGGTGCGGCTTTGCTGCGGCTTCGGGCGTGGTCACTGGGGAAAGCTCCGTCATGGGGACGACCCTCTCTTAAGGCAAAAGCCGCGCGGGGGGAAAGCCCGGCGCGCGGCGGTCAGGCGAATGGTTGGCTTTTCTCAGGCGCGCAGCCGGGACTGGTAGTCATGCTGGCGCCAGTCGGCGCGGAACTTCCACTGGTCCTCGGGCTGGCGCGCTGCCAGCTCGTCGGGGATTTCCACTGCGTCAAAGCCCACGCGCCGCGCCATCGCATACTGATCCGCGATCACCGGCCCCGTCGCGCGCAACTCGCCCCGGTAGCCCAGCATCCGCAGCCGCCGCGCGACCGTGAAGGCGCGCCCGTCGTTGAACGCGGGAAACGACACGCGGATCAGGGACAACGCCGCCAGATAGGGTGCGACCAGCTCGGGGTCATCAGTATGGGCAAGGTCAAGCGCCCCCTGATGCGCGGCCACATCGGCCAGGGTGACAGCCTGCACCTCGGTTGCAGGGCGAAACCCTGCGTCGGTCACGATAACGCTCATGCCGCGCTCTCCTTCGGGGTTCTCACGGCCTTGCCGTCGATGAAATGAATGCCGCATTCGGTTTTCGCTTGCCCGCGCCAGCGCCCGGCACGGGGGTCTTCGCCTGGCTTCACCGCACTGGTGCAGGGCGCGCAGCCGATCGAGGGATAGCCCTTGGCGACCAGCGGATGCCGGGGCAGGCGGTTTTCCACCATGTATTCCTCAAGGTCTTCACGGCCCCAATGCGCCAAGGGGTTCACCTTGATGCGGAAATCGCCTTCGTTCTCAAAGAAATCGATCGTGCCGCGATCCGAGTTCTGAAACCTCTTGCGTCCGGTGATCCAGCCGTCGAACGTCGACAGCGCCCGCTCCAGTGGCTCGACCTTGCGCACGTTGCAGCAGGCGTCGGTCGAAAACTGGTGCAGCGTGCCGTCGGGGTCTTCAAATCCGACCCGCGCCGGATTGGCGCGAATCGTGCGGATGTCGCACAGCGCCAGTTTCTCGGCCAGGTCGCGCTGGTAATCCAGCGTCTCGGCAAACAGCATCCGGGTGTCGACAAACAGCACCGGCGTTTCCGGGGCAATCACGCTGACCAGATGCAACAGCACCACCGATTCCGCCCCGAAGGACGACACCAGCGCCACGCGACCCAGATCATCGTCCTTCAAGGCATGTTCCAGCACCGCCGTGGCCGAATGGTGCTTGTAGCGCGCGTTCAGCACGGCCACCCGCTCCGCCACAGGACCGGAGTGCCCGCCGGCCCTCACGTCACGCGGCATCTTTTTCGCCTTCCGAGCCGTAGAGTGCCGCCTTGAACGGTTCCAGCCCGACCCGGCGATAGGCTTGCAGGAAGGTTTCCGACGCCTCAAGCCGCAGGCCCAGATAGGCGCGCAGGATGCGCTCGATCGCTGGCACGATTTCGTCGTAGGCAAAGCCGGGGCCAGTCTTTTCACCGATTACAGCAGTTTCGGTGCCATCGCCACCAAGCGTGATCTGGTAGTTCTCCACCCCCGCACGGTCCAAGCCCAGAATGCCGATATGGCCGACATGGTGATGCCCGCAGGCGTTGATGCAGCCCGAGATCTTGATCTTCAGCGGACCGATCTCGTGTTCCAGCTTGAGCTCTTCGAAATGCGTCGCCAGTTCCTGCGCGACCGGAATCGAACGGGCGGTGGCAAGGCTGCAATAGTCCATGCCGGGGCAGGCGATGATGTCGGACAGAAGCCCGACGTTCGCCGTGCCAAGCCCCGCCTGTGCCAACGCGGCATGCACCGCTGGCAGGTCGGATTTGTGGACATGCGGCAGGATGACGTTCTGCTCGTGGCTGATGCGCAGATCGGAATGGCCATATTTCTCGGCCAGATCGGCCATCAACCGCATCTGGTCGGACGTCGCGTCGCCCGGCGTCGCGCCATGCGCCTTCAGGCTGATGGTGACGATCGCGTATTGCGCGTTGCGGTGTTCGGCGAGGTTGGTATCGGCCCAGGCGCGGAATGCCGGGTCGGCCTTGTAGAAGGCATCGAACCCATCAACTGGCGCATTGCGGAACGCCGGCGGCGCGAAGGCTGCGCGGATATCGTCCAGTAGTGCCTGATCTGCGCCCCCGAAGGCCGGGCGCAGTTCGGCGAACCGTTCTTCGACCATCCGGGTGATTTCCTCGGCGCCGGTTTCGTGCACGGTGATCTTGATCCGCGCCTTGTACTTGTTGTCGCGCCGGCCAAGCGTGTTGTAGACGCTGAGGACCGCCTCGACATAAGGCAGAAGATCGGCTTCCGGCAGGAATTCCCGCACGGTGATGCCGATCATCGGCGTGCGGCCCAGACCGCCGCCCACCATCACTTCGAAGCCCGGCTCACCGGCCGCATCGCGCACCATGCGCAGGCCGATGTCATGCGCCCGCGTCACGGCGCGGTCATTGGGGCTGCCGGTGATCGCGATCTTGAACTTGCGCGGCAGGAACTGGAATTCCGGGTGGTCGGTGGACCACTGGCGCAGAAGCTCGGCATAGGGGCGGGGGTCGGCGATTTCATCGGCGGCGGCACCGGCGAAATGGTCCGCCGTGACGTTGCGGACGCAGTTTCCGCTGGTCTGGATCGCGTGCATCTCGACATCGGCCAAGGCCTGCAGGATGGCTGGCACGTCGGGCAGCTTTGGCCAGTTGAGCTGGATGTTCTGCCGCGTGGTAAAGTGGCCATAGCCCTTGTCCCAGGTGTCGGCGATCATCGCCAACTGCCGCATCTGGCCGGGGTTGACCGTGCCGTAGGGTATGGCAATCCGCAGCATGTAGGCGTGCAGTTGCAGGTAAAGCCCGTTCATCAGGCGAAGCGGGCGGAATTCATCTTCCGTCAGGCTGCCGTCGAGCCGCCGCTCCACCTGATCGGTGAACTGGGCCACGCGGGCGCGGACAAAGGCTTCGTCGAAATCGGAATAGGAATACATGCCCTTACCCTGCCAGATCGGCTTGCTTGCCGTGGTTGTAGTTCGACGGGCCGCGGGTCCGGAACGCCTCGCGGAAATGTGTCGGCTCCGGGCCCTGCGCGCCGGCCTTCGCATCGGCCAGATAGGCACCCACCACCACCAGTTTCTGCGCCGCCGCGTGCAACAGCCGCATCTGTGCATGCGCCTCGTCGTCGATCAATTCGGCCTCGTGGTGCAGGGGCGACCAGCGGTCATCGGCGGTCAGATAGACCACATCGCCTTCGCGCAAACGGTTGGCGGTCACGACCTTCGGGGTGAAACGGCGGCTCATGCGAAGGCCTCCTTCAATTGGGGCAGGGTGGCTGCGGCCGGGCGCGGTGCCAGACCATAGAGGATGATTGCCGGGCCAGTCGCACCCGCGACAGCCTGCGTCAAGGTGGCAAGCGTGGCGCCAGTCACACGCTCGTCGTCGCGTGACACATTTTCCACCAGCGTCACCGGGGTGTCGGTCGCCGCGCCGTGCATCATCAGCCGCCCCTGAATGAACCGGGCCGAGGCTTTGCCCATGTAGATCGCGGCCACTTCACCGGCCCGCGCCAGGCCGCGCCAATCCTGTTCGGCAAAGCCCGCCATGTTATGCCCGGTCAGGATGCGCAGGCTTGCATTGCGCCCGCGCCGTGTCAGGCTTTGCCCGATGCGCGCCGCCGCTACCGTTGCAGCCGTCAGGCCGGGAACGATCGCGAACCCGATCCCCGCCGCTTCCAGAGCCTCGATCTCCTCATCCAGTCGCCCGAAGATGCCGCAATCGCCGCCCTTCAGCCGCACCACGCGGCGCCCGTTCCGGGCGTGCGTGACGATCAGATCGCAGATCGTGGACTGCGGGGTCGACGGCCCGAACCCTTCCTTGCCGACATCCACCCGCTCGACATGTGCGGGGATCAGCGCCAGCACCTCGGCACCGACCAGCCGGTCAAGGAT
Source organism: Paracoccaceae bacterium (assembly GCA_030697175.1). Classification (GTDB taxonomy): domain Bacteria; phylum Pseudomonadota; class Alphaproteobacteria; order Rhodobacterales; family Rhodobacteraceae; genus JAUYQR01. The sequence goes on from JAUYQR010000016.1 coordinate 16,780, forward strand.
CACAACGTCGGCCTCGGTCAGCGCCTTCAGCGCGCCCAGCGTCAGATGCGCCGCCGCACCGGGACCGGCACCGACAAACTGCACAGCAAAGGGGGGCGCGGGCTCAAGCATCGGAAAATCCCTGTTACCAGTCCCTCAATATAGAAGATTTTCCCCGCTTCGCGGTAGTGGCCCTTGCAGATAAGGACGTTTGTTCCGATACTTCCGCCTATCGGAACAGCGTTCCGTCAGGACAAGGATCAGGTGAATGGCGGCCCAACTCGACGATCTGGATCGGAAAATCCTGTCGGAACTCCAAGCCGATGCCGAGCAGTCGCTGGATGAGATCGCGCGCAAGGTCGGCTCGTCGAAGACCCCGGTCTGGAACCGGATCCGGCGGATGAAGGAACAGGGCGTCATCACCCGCACCACCGCCATCCTCGATGCGGAATCGCTTGGGCTGGAGGCCTGCTTCTTTGTCCTGATCCGCACCTCGGAACACGAGGCGGACTGGCAGCGCAAATTCCTCAAGGCCTTGCGCGAACGCCCCGAGGTGCTGGAGGCGCACCGCTTGGCCGGTGACATCGACTATATCCTGAAGGTGCGGGTCAAGAACGCGCGGGCCTATGACACGTTCTATCAGGCGCTGATTTCAGAGGTGAAGATCTACAACGTCACCGCCCTGTTAAGCATGGAAGAGATCAAATCGACGACGGCCTTGCCTTTTTGACCTTGCGTGACGTAACGTCGAACCACGCTAAGCGCACGTAAGGACGGTGAATGCAACGTTTGCCCGCGACCCTTCTTGTGATCCTTTTGCTTGCGCAACCGTCCATCCTGATGGCCAAGGACGGTCAGATCATCCTGTATCGCGGCAAGGGGTATGAGGGTCTGATCAATCCCATGATCCAGCCGCAGGCTTGGCTTGACGGAACGCTAGTCGGAAAATGCACCAAGGGTGAAAAGATAACCTTGTCCGTTGCCCCGGGCCGTCATGTCCTTTCCACCACCTCGGAAAGCCCGAACGACTTTGCAGTCACCGTTGGTGAAGGCGAAACGGTTTGTGTGCGCTGCACCATTGCACTCGGTGTCATCGTTCCAAACTTCAAGCTTAGCCGTGACGATCCTGCAAAATGCGCCACTGTCATCAAGAGGATGCGCCCCCAGGGGGGCTAATCCGATCAGCCCCGCACAATCAGACTTTTCAGCCCGTGAAAATGGTAGACGTCGCCATAACGCGGCGGTTCTACCAGGCGCAGACCCGGCATCCGCTGAAACAGGATCGGCAGCGCGGTCTGCAATTCCAGCCGTGCCAAGGGCGCGCCGACGCAAAAATGCAGCCCCGCCCCAAAGCTGACGTTGGCCTTCATCCGCCGCTCTGGCCAGAATCGCCCCGGCTCCTCCCAGACCCCAGGGTCGCGGTTCGCCGCCGCCAGCATGAGCGCCACCCGGTCGCCGCGCTTGAAGGTATGGCCCATCACCTCCACCTCCTCATAGACCCAGCGTGTGAACATGTGCAGCGCCGGGTCAAAGCGCAGCACCTCCTCCACCGTGGCTTGCGGGTCTGCCAGCAGGGCCGCCTTGGTGCCGGTTTCCAGCAGCGTCTTCACCCCGTTACCGATGGTATGCACCGTCGCCTCATGGCCTGCGTTCAGCAACAGGATGCAGGTCGAGATCAGCTCCTCGGTCGACAGCCGCTCGCCCTCCATCTCGGCGGCGATCAGGCTGGTGATCAGGTCATCCGCCGGCCGCGCCCGCCGCTCCTCGATATAGCCGGTCAGGAAGGCCACGAACGCCTCGGTCGCCGCAATTGCCGTCGCCTCCATCGCGGGCGTGCGGCCGGCCTGATACATCCCCACCATCGCATTGGACCATCGCAGCAGGTCTGGCGCCATCGCCTCCGGCACGCCCAAGAGGCGCGCGATGATCACCACCGGCAACGGCTGCCCGAACGCCTGCAAAAGGTCGAACGGACCGGCGGGAAAGCGGTCAATCAACGTGTGGCTCAGCCCGGCGATCTCGGGTTCCAGCGCGGCAATCCGGCGCGAGGTGAAGGCGCGCAACACCAGACTGCGCAGCCGGGTGTGGCGCGGCGGCTCCAGCTCCAGCATCGAATGCGCCTCGACGGCATGGAACGGTGCCAGATGTGGCGGTACCGGCAGCGGCTCCGGCGCCTCGCGCCCGAAGCGGCGGTCGCGAAAGATCGCATTGACCGCAGCCGCATTGCCGGTGCAGGCGAGGTCGTAATCGACCCAGTGAAAGAACGGCCCCGCCGCCCGCGCGCGTTCATAGAACGGGTAGGGGTCTTGCACGAAACCCGGCTCCGTCGGCGACTGGACAAGCCGCTGCATCATCCTCTCCGAACCGGCAGCAGCCCCTGCGCGATCAGCGCACCCGCCACCACGATCACCGCGCCCGCCGTCTGCCACCAGCTCCACGCGCCGCCCAAAAGGAACACCATCAGCATCACATAGAACGGCACCGCGTTCATGTGCAGGCTCGCCGCCCCGATCCCGATCCGCCCGACCGAGATGATCCACAGAAGCTGGCTCACCGCCATCGAGCCGATGCCAAAGATCACCAGCCCCATGACCTCTCGCGCGCCGATGGCCCCCCAGTTGGGCCAGGCGTCGCGCACCAGCCCGTCGCCCAGCGCCACGATCAACATCACCACCGCGGCACCGCCCACCGTCACCGAACTGCGGCCAAGCGAGGTCAGATGCGGCAACGCCTTCACCGTCTCGCGCGATCCCCAGGTGTAGAACAGAACCGACGCCAGCGCCGCCAGCGCCCCAAGGCCAAAGTCGATCGCCCCCATGTTGCCCGCCAGCGCCACCAGCCCACCGGCAATCGACAGCAAAAGCCCGATGGCGACGGCTTTCGTAAAGGGCCGCCGGTCCGCCACGCACTCCAGCGCAATCCCTGCCACCGGCATCACCGCCGTGACAATCGCCACCGTCACTGCATCGGTCAGCGTCAGCGCGATGATCACCGTCACCGACGCCAGCCCCAGCGTCACGAACCCCACCCAGGCGCCGCGCAGCCAGTCGGCCCCGCGCAACGCTGCCGTCCCCTCGACCGCCCACCAGATCGGCACCAGCACCGCTGCCGCCAGAACGGCTCGCGCCGCCGTCAGCGCCAAAGGCGGCATGTGCGGCACAATGAGGTCAGCCGCAGGCAACCCCGCCGCCCAGATCACCATCGAGGCAAGGCAAATGAGGTTGGCGACAAGAAGCGAGCGGCCCGGAGCCGTGGCGGTCATGGTCATGCAATCGTTCTAGGTGGCGGCGCAGCGCGTCGCAGGCCCGCCCGCGACACCCCCATGTCGTCAGGACGCAAGCGCCGCGACAATCGCACCGAAGTCCGCTGCCTTCAGGCTGGCCCCGCCGACCAGCGCGCCATCGACGTTCGGCACGGCGAAAATCTCGTCCGCATTCGAGGGCTTTACCGACCCGCCGTACAACAGCCGCACCCCGGCAGCCTCGGCCCCGATCCGCGTGGCCAGACGTGCGCGGATAAAGGCATGCACCTCGGCAATCTCGGCCAAGGTTGGTGTCCGCCCAGTGCCAATCGCCCAGACCGGCTCATAGGCAATCACCGTGGTCGCCGCCGTCGCGCCCTTCGGCAACGATCCATCCAACTGGCTGCCGATCACATCCAGCGTGCGTCCGGCATCCCGCTCGGTTTCGGTCTCGCCGATGCAGACGATGGCGACCAGATCCGCCGCTATGGCCGCCGCCGCCTTCGCTTTCACCAAGGCATCCGTTTCGCCATGATCGGTGCGCCGCTCCGAATGGCCGACGATCACATGGCTTGCACCGGCGTCCTTCAGCATCGCCGCCGAGATATCGCCGGTATGAGCGCCGGACGCCGCAGGGTGGCAATCCTGCCCGCCCACCCGCAAGGCCGACCCCTTCGCGGCCCAAGCCATCTGCGCCACCAGCGTTGCGGGCGGGCACAGCAGCATCTCGCACTTCGGGGCAGGGTGCGCCGCGATCAGCGCCGTCACTTCGGCCAGCGCAGCCGCCGTGCCGTTCATCTTCCAGTTTCCGGCTGCCAGCTTCTGCATTACCCGTCTCCTCGCTGCGGTCGCCCAGACCTAGCGCCTCGATACCGGAACGAAAAGCCCCAAGGACTTCCCCTTCGCCAAATATCCTCAGGGGGTGAGCCGGAACGGCGAGGGGGCGGAACGCCCCCTTTTCGGTCACGCGGCGGGCTGGTCCTTGAACTTGATCGATTCTCCACAGCCGCAGGCCTCTGCCACGTTCGGATTGCGGAACTTGAACCCGGCTTCCAGCAAACCGGTCTCATAATCGATCTCGGTGCCAATGAGGAACATCTGCGCCATCGGCGCGATCATCACCCGCGCGCCGTCCTGTTCCACCACCTCGTCCAGCGGGTTGACCGAGGCCACATAGTCCATCGTGTATTCCATCCCCGCGCAGCCACCCTTCTTGACGCCGATGCGCAGGCCCGACGAGCCCTGCCTTTCCATCAGCCGCGCAATCTGGGTGCGGGCGGCGGGGGTCATGGTGACGGCGGCTTTTCCAGGAATTCCGAACATGGGACACGTCCTTCTCTTGCGCCAAAGGTAATCTGCCGCAGCCTTTCGTTCAAGGCACCAGGCTACATGAACCCAAGTTCAAGTTTTGCCTCGTCCGACATCATGTCCATTCCCCACGGTGGGTCGAAAGTCATGTGCACGTCAACCTGCTTCACACCGGGCAGGGGTTCGACCGCTTCGGCGACCCAGCCGGGCATTTCCCCCGCCACCGGGCAGCCGGGGGCGGTCAGCGTCATGGTGATGTCGACCTCGTTCTCCGGCCCGATCTCGATCGTGTAGACCAGCCCGAGGTCAAAGATGTTGACCGGGATTTCCGGGTCGAACACGGAGCGGCAGGCGCCAACGACCTGGTCATAAAGCGGATGGTCCGTCGTCGACGGCTTGATCAGCGGCGCGCCTTCGATCTGGTCCGGCATGGAGGTCATGGCTTTTCCTGCAATCGCCCGAGTTGTTGAGCGATTATATAGGGAATGTCAGTCGCAGGGTCCAGTGCCAGCTTTGCTCGGCGCGACGGCTTCAGAACGGGATCTCGTCATCCATGTCCGACCGGCCGCCCGACGGTGCGCTGCCGCCCCGGCCACCGCCCGATCCGCCAGCCGACCCACCGCCCGATCCGCCAGCCGACCCACCACCTTGGCCCGAACCGTAATCGTCATAGCCTCCGCCGCCGCTGCGGTCGTCGTATCCGCCAGCGCCGCCACCACCCGATCCGCCGTCCCGGCCGCCAAGCAGCGTCAGCTCGCCGCGATAGGGGCGCACCACGATTTCGGTGGTATAGCGGTCCGCGCCAGACTGGTCCTGCCATTTGCGGGTTTCCAGTTGCCCCTCGATGTAGACCGTGGAGCCTTTCTTCAGATACTGCTCGGCGATCTTGCCCAACGGCTCGTTGAAGATCGCGACCGAATGCCATTCGGTCCGTTCCTTCTTCTCGCCGCTGGTCTTGTCGCGCCACGTTTCCGAGGTGGCGATGCGCAGGTTCACCACCTTGCCGCCGTTGGGAAAGCTGCGCACCTCCGGGTCGCGGCCCAGATTTCCGACGATGATGACCTTGTTGACCGACCCCGCCATGGCGCTCTCCCTGATTCCTTTTTGGCCCGGGCAGAATGCCGTGCCGTGGTTAACAAAATCCTATACCGATCCCACGGTCACGCTGCAACCAAGGCGTCGCCAAGGCCGCTGGCAACTTCCCGCGTGTCCTTGTCAGCAGCAGTTTCGGGGGTGGAAAATCGCCACCGGGACGTTATAATCCGCAGCGTTCCGCCCACTGGCGGCTGCGGGCGGCCGCTGTGGCCGCGAACGGGTAGCGAATGGCGCGTCGTCTTGTCTTTGGCTTTGCCGTGCTGGCAATGGGGCAGCTTCTTGGCCTCGTGCCTGCGTCTGCTGGCGGTCTTGATCTTTCGCTGTCGACCAAATCCCGCACCGATGTGTTCCGCTCGCAGTCGAAACTGCTCGATGAAAAACTGGCCAAGCAGTACAGCGGTTCGGTTCGTCTGACGCCCAAGGGCAAGAAGGGCGCCGATGCGACCGAAGGCCTGCCCAGCTACCGCGGCGGCTACAAGGGCGAATTCCTTGAAGTGGCCCGCGCCGCCGCCCGCAAGCACGGCGTGCCCGAGGATCTGTTCCTGCGCCTTGTGCAGCAGGAAAGCGGCTGGAACCCCGGCGCGGTGTCGGTCAAGGGTGCCACTGGCCTTGCGCAACTGATGCCTGGCACGGCGCAAGTTCTGGGGGTCGACATCAACGATCCACATGCAAACCTCGACGGCGGTGCGCGCTACCTGCGCATGATGTTCGACAAGTTCGGCACCTGGAAACTGGCGCTGGCCGCCTACAACGCCGGCCCCGGCGCGGTCGAGGCGCATGACGGCGTGCCACCGTTTGACGAAACCGAAACCTACGTCGCCACAATCCTCGGCTGATCTGTCAGACTGCGACCCGCTCGCCCAGTTCGACCACCCGGTCGCGGGGCAGGTGATAGAAATCCGACGGATCGGCAGCAAACCGGGTCAAAAGCGCATAGATCCGGTCCAGCGCCCGCTTCACCCCGATTGGCCCGGTAATCACCGGCCTGCGGCGACCCAGGAAAAAGCTTGACGTCATCACGTCGAACCGTAACCCGGCTTTGCGCGCGTGGTTCATCGCGCGCGACACGTTCGGCGTTTCCATGAAGCCGAACCGCAGCGTCAACCGTGCGAAACGGTCGCCGATCACCTCATAGCTCGCGCGCTCCTGCGGTTCGGCAAGCGGGGTGCGCAGCGTCTCGATGGTCAGGATCACGTTGCGTTCGTGCAGCACACGGTTGTGCTTGAGGTTATGAAGCAACGCCGACGGCGCGACATCGGGGTCCGGGCTTAGGAAGAATGCGGTCCCCGGAACGACATGCACCGAACTGCGGTTCATCGCCCGCACGAAACCATCCAGCGAAACAAGCTGCTTGTGCGATTTGCCAAGCACAAGCTGCGTCCCGCGCCACCAGGCCCACATCGTCACGCCCAGCATCAGCCCGATCGCCAGCGGCACATAGCCGCCGTCCCACAGCTTTGTCAGGTTCGATGCAAGGAACACTGATTCCAGCGCAAAGATCGGGGCCGTCAGCAGCAGCGCCACCGGCACCGCCACGATCCCCGCGATCCGCAGATACAGAAACGCCAGCACGGTCGTCACCAGCATGGTTCCGGTCACGGCTATCCCATAGGCCGATGCCAGTGCGCCAGACGATCGGAATGTCAGCACCAGCCACAACACCCCGAACAACAGCGCCCAGTTGATCGTGCCGATATAGATTTGTCCGCTCTGGTCGGCCGAGGTATGGCGGATGGTCAGCCGCGGCAACAGACCCAACTGGATCGCCGCCCGCCCCATCGAGAACGCGCCCGAAATGACGGCCTGTGCCGCAATCACGGTTGCCGCTGTCGCCAGCACGACAAAGATCGGCAATGCAGCGGGCGGAACCATGGAAAACAGCGGGTTTTCTGCGGCTTCGGGGTTTGACAGCACCAGTGCGCCCTGGCCCAGATAGTTCAGCAACAGTGCCGGAAACACCAGCACCAGCCACGCCACCATGATCGGCCGCCGCCCGAAATGCCCCAGATCGGCATACAAGGCCTCGGCCCCCGTCACCGCCAGAAACACCGCCCCCAGCACGGCAAAGGAAATCGCGGCGTTGTTCAGCAGAAACGAAACTGCCCATGCCGGATTGAACGCCGACAACACACCCGGGTTGCCCCAGATATGCCACAGGCCCAGCCCGGCAAGCGTCAGGAACCACACCATGGTAACCGGACCGAACGCGCCCGCAATGGCCGCCGTGCCTTTGCGCTGTACCATGAACAGCACAAAAAGGATGCCCACGGTGATCGGCACCACAAGGCTGTCCAGCCCCGGCATCACCAGTTGCATCCCCTCGACTGCCGACAGCACCGAAATCGCCGGAGTGATCACCGCATCACCAAAGAACAGCGCCGCTCCGATGATCGCCAGCGACAGGATCGGCACCGACCGGCGGCCAATGGCCAGCCGCACCATGGTGTAAAGCGCCAGCACACCGCCTTCGCCCCGGTTGTCGACGCGCAACAGGAACAGCACATACTTCACCGTCACGATCACGATCAACGTCCAGATCAGCAGCGACAGCAGGCCCAGTATATCACCGGGCGCCACCTGCCCGCCGCGTGCCACCGGTGCAAGCGCTTCGCGAAACGCGTAAAGCGGGCTGGTGCCGATATCGCCGTAGACCACACCAACCGCACCGATCGTCAGGGCACCAAAGCCCTGTTTTGCTGGCACGGAAACACTGTCTTCTGCTTCGTCACGCAGATAATTGGCGATGTCCAGTTCGTCCTCGTCGAAAAGGGCCAACTGCGACGTGTCCCGGCGAGGCGGGCTAAGGGGATCGGTGGATGTCATGATGATGATGGCGCTGGAACTGCGTGGCGGTTCGCTGGCCTTCCGTACCGGCCCTGGCAGGGGCGTGCCGATGCTCCATAAATTACCGCACTCCTGCGGCGGAGTTATCCCATACTCTCATTGACCGGCTCAAGGCATTGCCTCCTTCACATACCAGCCATGCAAGAATGCCATGCCTGCCGGTGGCCGTCGCAGATCACTCCGCCGCCATCTTGATGACCGGTTCCATCGTCTGCAGGATTTCCGTCGACAGGTGGCACTTGATGTTGTGCCCGCCTTCAAGCACCTGCACGGGCGGCATTTCCCGGTCGCACAATCCGCCCGGAACCTGGCTTTTCCAGCGGCAGCGCGTCTGGAACGGGCAGCCGGGCGGCGGGTTCATCGCCGACGGAATGTCGCCTTCCAGCACGATGCGCTTGCGGATCACCTTGGTATCGGCAATCGGCACCGCCGACAGCAGCGCCTCGGTATAGGGGTGGTAAGGCGGCTGGAACACCTGATCGGTGGTGCCCATCTCGACCACATGGCCCAGATACATCACCATCACCCGGTCGCTCAGGTAGCGCACGATCGACAGGTCATGGCTGATGAACAAGAGCGTGGTGCGGTTCTCGCGCTGGATGTCCATCAGAAGGTCGGTCACGGCGGCCTGCACGCTGACGTCCAGCGCCGACACCGGCTCGTCCGCCACCACGACCTTGGCGCCGCCCGCAAAGGCCCGCGCGATGCCGACGCGCTGTTTCTGGCCGCCTGACAACTGCCGCGGCATCCGGTCGGCAAAGGCGCGCGGCAGCTTCACGAGGTCGAGAAGCTCCAGCATCCGGCGGTTGCGGTCCTCGTCGCTGGACCCGTGTTTGAAGATCTCCAGCGCCCGGATGATCTGCCGGCCCACCGTCATCGAAGGGTTCAGCGTATCGAAGGGGTTCTGGAACACCATCTGCACCGAACTGACCGTATCGGTGTTGCGCTGCTGGATCGGTGTCGACTGGACGTTTTCGTCAAACAGCAGGATCGAGCCCGAGGTCGCCGTTTCCAGCCCCATCAGCACCTTGGCGAAGGTCGACTTGCCGCAACCAGACTCGCCCACGATGGCCAGCGTTTCGCCTTCGCGCGCTTCGAAGCTGAGGGTTTCGTTGGCCTTGACGACCTTCTTCAGCCCGCCGCCGAACGCCCCCGACGACACCGAGTAATATTTCTTCAGGTCCTCCATCTTGAGGACAACCTTGCCGATCGGCGCCTTTTGCTTGACCGCGCGCTTTGCGGGTTCGGCCAGCCAGTCGATTTCCTGCCACTTGGCGCAGCGCGTCTCGTGTCGGTCGCTGTTCGGCACTGGAAACATCGGGATTTCGCCAGCATCGCAGCGCCCGCTTTGAAAATAGTCGCAGCGCGGGCCAAAGTTGCAGCCCTTGGGCCGTTCATGCGGCAGGGGGAAGTTGCCGGGAATGGAAATCAGCGGTCGCGCGTTCTTGTCGGCACCGGGCAGCGGGATGGAGCGGAAGAGCGCCTGCGTATAGGGGTGGCGCATTTCTTCGAACACTTCGGTGACTGCGCCGGTTTCCACCGCCTCGCCGGAATACATCACGCAGATGCGGTTGCAGACATCCATCACCAGACCAAGGTTGTGGCTGATGAACAGCATCGAGGTGCCGTATTTCTTGCCCAGATCCTTGACCAGATCGACGATCCCCGCCTCCACCGTCACGTCAAGCGCGGTGGTCGGCTCATCCAGGATCAACAGCGCCGGCTTCGACATCAGCGCCATCGCAATAACGATGCGCTGCTGCTGGCCGCCCGAAAGCTGGTGCGGATAGGCGTTGATGATGCGGTCGGGGTCGGGCAGGCGCACGTCGGCCACGATCTGGCGGGCCAGCGCCCAGGCATCGGCCCTGGACATGCCCTGATGGATCATCGGCACTTCGGCCAATTGGGCGCCGATCTTCATCGCCGGGTTCAGCGACGCCATCGGCTCCTGGTAGATCATCGCGATTTCAGAGCCGCGGATGTGGCGCAGCTCTTCTTCGCCCATGTGGGTCAGGTCACGGCCCTTGAACTTGATCGTGCCGCCGACGATGCGGCCGTTCTTGCCAAGGTCGCGCATCACCGCCAATGCCACGGTCGACTTGCCGCAGCCGCTTTCGCCCACCAGTCCCATCGCCTCGCCGGCCATGACCTTGCAGGAAAAATCCATCACGGCGGGAATTTCACGAAGCCGAGTGAAGAACGAGATCGACAGATGGTCGATCTCGAGGATCGGTTTCGACGGGTCCCAGGCGGTGTCTGCGGATGTGGTCATGGCAGCCTCGCATTTGGTTCAAGTGCGGGAAATCGATTGCGGGACCGGGGGCCAGCCCCCGGACCCCCGGGATATTTATCGAACAGAAGAAGCCATCAGTCTTTCAGGCTTTCTTCGCGCAGACCGTCAGCCAGAAGGTTGAGACCAAGCACAAGGCTCATCAGCGCAAGGGCAGGGACCACTGCGGGGTGCGGCACAAGGTTCAAAAGCTTGCGCCCGTCGTCAATGGTCGAGCCCCAGTCCGGGCTGTCGGGCGACACGCCTAAGCCGAAGAAGCCCAGCGTGCCAAGGAGGATGGTGGTATAGCCGATGCGCAGGCAGAAATCCACGATCAGCGGACCGCGCGCGTTGGGCAATATCTCCCACAGCATGATGTACCAGGGGCCCTCGCCACGGGTCTGGCCTGCCGCCACATAGTCGCGCGCCTTCAGGTCCATCACGATGCCGCGCACGATGCGGAACACGGTGGGCGAGTTCACGAACACCACCGACACGAAGACGTTCAGCAGGTTGGGTTCCATCGACCAGACGCCCAGCGGGTCCATGTTGAAGGCAAGCCCGGAATAGGCCCAGAACCCGATCACCAGCACGATGCCCACGTAAAGGTTGCGCCGCGGCGGATTGGTGAAATAGCGCGCGTTGAACAGGATCGAGAAAAACAGGATCGGAAAGATGAACAGGACCGCCGCCAGATAGACCGGGATGCCGGTCACCCGGATTTCCGGCGTGACCAAGAGGTAGAACAGCAAGATCACCGGGAAGGCCAGCACGAGGTTGGCGATGAACGACAGCACGGTGTCGAACTTGCCGCCGAAATATCCCGCAGGCAGGCCTAGCGTCACGCCCACCATGAAGGCAAAGGCGGTCGCCGCAGGTGCGATCGACAGCACCGACCGCGCGCCCATCACCATCCGGCTGAACACGTCGCGCGCCAGATGGTCGCCGCCCAAGAGATAATACGGATAGATCCCGTCGCCCGGGTTCGGCACCAGCGTTCCCGGCACCGCGTTCTTCAGGCCCGACAACTGCGCCAACGGGTCATGCGTGATCACCATGTTGGCCAGAAGCGCCGTGAACACCCAGAACATCACGATGCCAAAGCCGATCATCCCGACCACGCTGTCAAAGAGCTTGCCGTAAAGCCCCAGCCTGCGCTTGAACGTGATCGACAGGGAGTAGGTCACGACCAGCGCCACCCAGACCGGCAGGAACTGCGAGCCCATCCGGCCAAGGATCTGTCCCCAGGAGAGTAGGTCTTCCATGATGGTACCTCAGGACAAACGGATGCGGGGATTAAGGAAGACGTAGCCGACGTCGGAGATAAGCTGCGTGACCAGCACCACGAACACCGCAACGACCGAACAGCCCAACAGCAGGTTGATGTCGTTGTTGCCCGCAGCCTGCACCAGCGTCCAGCCAAAGCCCTTGTAGTTGAACAATGTCTCCACGATCACGACGCCGTTCAGGAGCCACGGGAACTGCAGCATGATCACGGTAAAGGGCGCGATCAGCGCGTTGCGCAGCGCGTGTTTCACCACCACGGCGCCGAAGGACACGCCTTTCAGCCGCGCGGTGCGGATGTATTGCGCCGTCATCACCTCGGTCATCGAGGCGCGGGTCATCCGGGCGATATAGCCGATGCCGTAAAGCGCGATGGTCATCACCGGCAGGGTGAAGTTCCAGAAGGTGATGTCGTCGATCGCCGAGGTCGCGGTGCCAAGGAACAGCGTCTTGCCCTCGATCCAGCCCCAGCTTGCCAGAAGCGGCGACAGGCCCACCACCGGCGAGGCCAGGAGCGCCACCAGAATGACGCCCGAAACGTATTCCGGCGTCGCCGTCGAGGCGATGGAAAAGGTCGACAGCGCCCGGTCGGTGCGCGAGCCTTCGCGCATCCCCGACAGCACGCCGATCAGCAGCGAGGCCGGCACCATCACCAGCATCACAGCAAGCATCAGCCACCCGGTCGCCGCGAGCTTTTCGCCCAGCGAATCCAGCACCGGTTTCTTGAAGAAGGTCGAGAACCCCCAGTCACCCTGCAACACACCGCAATAGCGCGGCGCCGTCTCGGGAGTGTTGGTTGCGGTGATGCAGCGGCCCCGCACCGTGCCCTTTTCGTCGGTCAGAACCCAGCCGGGCATCAAGCCCATCCATTCGCCATAGCGGACAAAGACCGATCCGCCGTGACCGTTCTGGATGATCCACTGATCGACCGCTTCTTCCGACATCCGCACCGAGCCTTCGGTGCGCGCCAGCTTTTCAAGGTTGGGGCGCAGGTTGGTCAGGAAGAAGACGATGAAGGTCAGGGCAAGCGCAGTCAGGATCATCAGACCAAGGCGCCGGACAACGAACATCAGCATGGCTACACCTCTGCGCCAAGGGGCTCCACGTCGCCGGGACGGCAACGGGACAGATCATGGAGAAAAAGGCCGGGCGCGCCCATTGGCGCGCCCGGTTTTGTCAGCCCGCGATCAGGCGACCGACCACTTGTAGTGCTGATGCTCGTTCGAAGGATGCCGCTCGACGTTGAAGCCTTCCTTCACATGCGCAAAGAGCGAACGCCAGTAGGGCTGGATGATGTAGCCTTCGTCCTGAAGGATGGTCTGCAACGTCACCATCTGCTCGCGGCGGGCATCGGCTTCGGCCAGCGACAGCGCCTTGACCATTGCGGCGTCGAAGTCGGCGTTTGCCATGCCCGTCTCGTTCCACGAACCGGTCGAGGTGTAGGCCAGCGACATGTTCTGCACCGCCAGCGGACGGTGGTTCCATGTGGTGGACGAGAAGGGGTACTTCTGCCAGTCGTTCCAGAAGGTCGAGCCCGGCATGACCGTGTGTTTCACGTTCGCGCCGGCATCCTTCAACTGCGCCACGACGGCTGCCGTGGTGGCTGCCTCCCAGCCGTCGTCAAGCGAGATGACTTCCAGCTCGGCGTCGGCCATTCCAGCCGCTTCCAGCGCGGGCTTCAGCTTGGACGGGTCGATGACCTGCGGCGGAAGTGCGGCATACTCGGGGTGAACCGGGCAGGCGTGGTGGTTTTCCGCAGTGGTGCCAAGGTTGCTGTAGCCCAGTTCCAGAACGACCTTCGGGTCGACGGCAAGCTGGATCGCCTGACGCACGGCCTTGTCCTTGTAAAGCTCGCTCGACGCCGAGTTCATCCGCACCACGATGGTTGCCGCGGTGACGACTTCCAGTTTCTTCCAGCCCAGCGCATCAAGCTGTTCGATGAAATCGCCGACGGTCTCGTAGTTGCAGTCGATCTCGTCTGATCCCGCCAGCGAAACCATGGTCGACGGGTCGGTGCCGAAGTCGATGTAGTGGATTTCGTCCAGCGGCGCCGTGCCACCCCACCAGGTGTGGTTCGGCGCGCGCACCAGAACGGCCTTCTGGCCGACCGACACTTCCTGCGGCACGTAAGGGCCGGTGCCGATCGGGTTCGTCGCCGGGTCTTCGCCGTCGACAAAGCTCGAATGAACCACGGCGGCCGGATAGTCGGCAAGGTTCGGGACCACGGCGACGTCAGAAGCCGACAGGTTCAACTGCACCGTCGTATCGTCAACCTTGACCACCGCGCCTTCGCGGATCGTCTTGGTCGCTTCATCCACCAGGCCGGGGAAACGGCTGGCCATTGCGTTGCCCTCGACGTTGCCGTCGGTCCAGCGGGCAAAGTTGCGCACCACGTCATCGGCGGTGAAGGGCTCGCCGTTGTTCCAGGTCACGCCCTGACGCACTTTCAGCGTGTACTGGGTCGCGTCGGCGTTGGCTTCCCAGCTTTCCAGCAGGCGGCCTTCGAAGGTGCCGTCGGCGTTGTACTGGATCAGGTATTCCAGCCAGCCACGGTAGATGTTGGAAATCTGCGGCCAGTCCGCCAGACGCGGGTCCTTGGTGCCCTTGACTTCCATCGCGCAGCGGATGACGCCGCCGATCTTGGCGTCCTGTGCCCGTGCCGGGGCCGACATGCCCATCAGCCCATAGGCTGCCACTGCAGAAACGCCAAGCGCGGTCGTGCGGCTCAGAAACTCGCGGCGGCTCAGTTTGCCGGCCTTCAGTTCTTCGGCATACATGCTTGCTGCCGGGTGCAATCCGGCTGCGGTCATCTCTTTCGTCATTGTCATCTCCCTGACAGGTCTTTTTCGTTTCTTGATTATGGCGCAGGCCGAAGACCGGGCATTTCACACAGCACACCCGGGCCACTGCCTGCGCACTCACGCAACGCATTGCGCATCTTTTTCGACCGCACGTCAACGCTTGCTTTCGCCACACGAGCGCTCATTTGCGACACCCGCTGTTGAAACGCGACGCCCTCGCGTCGGTTTCGTGCAAGCGGTTGCACAAGCCTCGGCCGCGCCATTGGCACAGCCTGTTCAGGACGCCCGCCGGAACGCGGACGGCGACTTGCCGGTCAGGTGCTGGAACGCCCGGGTGAAATAGGCCGGCGAGTTGAACCCGAGGTTTTCCGCGATGCGCCCCACCGGCATCCGCGTCTCGGCCAGCAGCTTGCGCGCCTCGAAGATGCGGCGGTCCTGCAACAGCGCCAGCGCTGACCGTCCGCAGGCAATGTTGCAGCACCGCGTCAGATGCGTCGGCGTCACGCCCAGTGCGGCGGCAAACTCCGCCACCCCCATGCCTGACCGGAAGTTGCGCTCCAGTAGCGCGGTATAGCGCGCCACCAGCCGCCGCGTCGCATCGGTGCGCGGCGCATCGGCATCGGTCTTTTTCGCCTGCCGCTCCAGCCACACCCCCAGCAGACCGAGGTAATGCCGTGTCGCCCGGTCATGCGCCGGCACGTCGCTGTCCATCTCGCGCTGAATGGAGTCCAGCAGGATGTTGGCCTCTTGCTGGGCATGAACCTCGCGCACCCGCAGATGCAGCGGCACCTTCGGCAGCGTCACGTCACAGTCGCGGCCAAAGAACACTGCCGTGCCAAACACCTGCGGTCCGGCCTCGAAGCCATGCATCACGCCCGCCGGAATGAAGATCGCGTTGTGCGCCGTGTAGCCCCGCGTCACGCCAGAAATCGTGATCCGCCCCTGACCCTTGGTGAACCACAACAGGCACGGCTCCGAGATCGACCGCATCGCTTCCACCCGCCAGCGCCCAGCCGCCGACAAGCGCGGAATCGCGACCAGTCGCAGCAAAGAGGTCGGGGCGGGCAGGGGCATGGGAATCGGACGTCCATGATTGGCGGTCGAAATCTGGCCGTCACCTTAATCGCGCCGCACGCGGATTACCAAGATGAAACCGATGCTTGAAACGCGACGTTCACCCCCCGAGCTCCGAAACCTGTGCATAAATCTGTGGACAACCCCGCAGCCGGCGTCGCCCGCCTCACGGCACCGCCAGATGCCGCCATCCCGACATCCGGGCGCGAAACCAGGTGCGTTGCCGTTTGGCGTATTGCCGGCTCGCCAGCGTCGCCTCCGCCAGCGCTGCATCAAGGTCGATCCGCCCTTCCAGACAGGACACCAGTTCGCGCGCCCCGATGGCGCGGGCATAGGGCCGCCCCGGTGCCCAGGCGGGCAGGGCGGCACGCACTTCGTCCAATGCCCCCTGCGCCAGCATCTGCCCGAACCGCCGGTCGATCCGCGCGTTCAGCCAGCCCACCTCCGCCTCCAGCACGACCGCCTCCGCCCCGGCCAGCGGCAGCAGCGGCGGTGGTGTCGCCTGCTGCCAGTCCAGCAACCCCCGGCCCGTGGCCCGCAACACTTCCCAGGCCCGCTGCACCCGCGCCCCGTTGCGCAGGTCGATCACGGCGGCGGTCGCGGGGTCCAGCCCTGCCACCAGTGCCCCGATGCCTTCCGCCGCCCGCAACCGGTCGCCCGCCGCCCGAACCTCCGGCGGCACCGCAGGCACCTCGGCCAAACCCTCGGTCAGCGCGCGAAACATCAATCCGGTGCCGCCAACAATCACCAAAGGCTGCGCCAGCAAAGGCGCCACCTCGCGCAACCAATGCCCGACCGAATAGTCCTCGGCGCCCCCGACATGACCGTAAAGCGCATGGGGCAGGGCGGCCTCGTCGGCCTCGCTTGGCCGCGCGCTCAAGACCCGCCACTCGCGGTAGACCTGCAAGGCATCGGCATTGACGATCAGCCGCCCGTCGCGCGCCGCGATCTCCATCGCCAGCGCCGATTTGCCCGATGCAGTCGGCCCGGCAATCAGCACCGGGGCCTCGCGCGAAATGCCGGCCAAGCTCATCACACCGAACCCACCTTGCTCTTTTCCTCAAATACTCCGGGGGTGCGGGGGCTGGCCCCCGTTCCGCCGCTCGTGACAGGTTGAACCTTCCGGCGTTTTGCGACATTTTGCGCCAGCAACCAAATCCAGAACGATATACGGGGGATCCCATGTCCGAACCAGCCGCTTCATCGGGGGTCACCTACACTCGCGTCATGCTCAAGATTTCGGGCGAGGCGCTGATGGGCGATCAGGGCTACGGCCTGCACCCGCCCACCGTCGCCCGCATCGCGCAGGAAATCAAATCGGTCCGCGACCTCGGGGTCGAGATCTGCATGGTGATCGGCGGCGGCAACATCTTCCGCGGCCTCGCCGGTTCCGCGCAAGGCATGGAACGCACCACCGCCGACTACATGGGGATGCTTGCCACCGTGATGAACGCGCTGGCGATGCAATCCGCACTGGAACAGATCGGTGTCTTCACCCGCGTGATCAGTGCGATCCCGATGGATCAGGTGTGCGAGCCCTACATCCGCCGCCGCGCCGTCCGGCATCTGGAGAAGAAGCGCGTCTGCATCTTTGCCGCCGGCACCGGCAATCCCTACTTCACCACCGATACGGCGGCCACGCTGCGGGCGTCGGAAATGGCCTGCCAGGCGATCTTCAAGGGCACCAAGGTCGATGGCGTCTACGACAAGGATCCCAAGAAACACGCCGACGCCAAGCGCTATGACCACGTCAGCTACGACGAGGTTTTGCAAAAGCACCTCGGCGTGATGGACGCCTCGGCCATCGCACTTGCCCGCGACAACGATCTGCCGATCATCGTGTTCTCGCTTGATGAACCGGGTGGTTTCCGCGGTATCCTCGCCGGACGCGGCACCTATACCCGCGTGCACGGCTGACGCGCGGCTCCCTCTAGACCCTATACCGCCCCAGCCGCTTGCTGCTATAGAGCGCGAAACCACCCCCTCCCGGCGCAGCCCGGGGGCGAGCAGTTGTGAAGGAAGCGACCCCATGTCGAACGACGACCTCGACATCGACACCGATGACCTGCAGCGCCGGATGGACGGCGCGATGAATGCGCTGAAGCATGAATTTGCCAGCCTGCGCACCGGTCGCGCCTCGGCCTCGATTGTCGATCCGATCATGGTCGATGCTTACGGCCAGATGACGCCGATCAACCAGCTTGGCACCGTGAACGTGCCCGAACCCCGGATGGTTGTGATCAACGTCTGGGACAAGGCCATGATCTCCAAGGTCGAAAAGGCGATCCGCGAGTCGGGCATCGGCATCAACCCGGTCACCGACGGCCCGCTGATTCGCCTGCCGATCCCGGAACTGAACGAGGAGCGTCGCAAGCAGTTGACCAAGGTCGCCGCCGGCTACGCCGAAAACGCGAAGGTCGCGATCCGCAACATCCGCCGCGACGGGATGGACAAGATCAAGAAGGCCAAATCCGCCGGCATGGGCGAGGACGACCAGAAGATGTGGTCCGAAGAGGTGCAGGAACTCACCGACAAGGCCATCGCTGCCGTGGATCGGGCGCTGGAATCGAAACAACAGGAAATAATGCAGGTTTGAGCCGGAAAATGTCCACAATCTGGGCCCAATTCGTCGCTAGATCCAAGCCTCAATTCTGTTGGGGAGGGTCCTTTGTCCAAAGACCTGCGCGCTGAGGCCATTTTTCGCCCGGCGGACCATGTCGCCATCATCATGGACGGCAACGGCCGCTGGGCCACGAACCGCGGCCTGCCGCGCCTTGTCGGGCATCGCAAGGGGGCCGAACGGGTGCGCCAGATCGTGCGCGCAGCACCCGGCCTCGGCATCCGCTGGCTCACGCTCTACGCCTTTTCCACCGAAAACTGGAAACGCTCGACCGAAGAGGTGCTCGGCCTCATGGCGATTTTCGCGCGCTACATCGAACGCGAGGCCGACCGCCTTGCCGCCGAAGGCGTGCGGATGCGCTTCGTCGGCGAACGCAGCCGGCTTGACCCGAAACTCCAGCGCCTGATGGCCGGGATCGAGGCGCGCACCGCCGGCAACGACAGATTGAACCTGACCGTCGCCATCAACTACGGTGGTCGCGACGAGATTCTCCGCGCCACCCGCAAGATCGCCGAAGAGGTGGCCAACGGCCTCCTCCGCCCCTCCGATCTGACCGAGGCCGCCCTCGCCGCGCGCCTTGATACCGGCGGGCTGCCCGACCCCGATCTTGTGGTGCGCACCAGCGGCGAGACGCGCACCTCGAACTTCCTGCCGTGGCAGGCGGCCTATGCCGAATACGAATTCACCGAAACGCTCTGGCCCGATTTCACGCCTGACGAACTTGGCGCGATGATCAACCGCTTTTCCAACCGCGAACGCCGCTTCGGCGCTGTCATCGCATGACCGCACCGGGCGACCCCGACGTACCGACGCCTGACGCCGCCGCCGCCGAAGCCGCCGCCGAAGCCGCCGCCGCCAAAGCCGCCGCCGAAGCCGCCGCCGATGCTGCGGCCGCCGATCCTGCCGTCACCTCGATTCCCCCTGGCCGACCCGTCGGGCGCTGGTCCGACCTGCGCAAGCGCGCCCTCTCTGCCGTCGTCCTCGTCGCGGTTGGCGGGGCCGAGATCTGGCTGGGCGGGCCGTCCTTCGCCGTCCTCGTCATCCTGCTGACCGGCGCGATGATGTGGGAACTGGCCAAGATGACCGCCCCGGCCCGCGAAAACACCCCGCTCGGCCTTGCTGCCCTTGCCGCGATCAGCCTTGCCATCACCGTGTTCTTTCCCGACGGCTTCACCACCGCCTTCCTCCTCGTCCCCGCCCTTGCCATCGCACTGACCGACCGGCGCGACCGTCGGCTCTCCAGCCTTTACTCCGTTGCGATCATGGTCGCGGGCTACGGCCTCATCGACTTGCGGATAGGCTCGGGAACGCCGGTCATCATCTGGCTGGTGCTGATCGTCGTGATCTCCGACGTCCTGGGCTACTTTGTCGGGCGCACACTGGGGGGGCCCAAATTCTGGCCCTCGGTCAGCCCGAAGAAAACCTGGTCCGGCACGGTTGCGGGCTGGGTTGGCGCGGCGCTGGTCGGGGTCGGCTTCTGGCTGGCGGGCTACGGCACGCTCGCCCTCGTGCCCCTGTCGGTCGCCATCAGCCTTGCCGGGCAGATGGGCGACATCTGGGAAAGCTGGATCAAGCGGCGCTGCGGTGTGAAAGACGCCTCCACCCTGATCCCCGGCCACGGCGGCGTGCTTGACCGGTTCGACGCGCTGATCGTCGCGATCGTTGCCGTCATGGTGCTTGGCCTTGCCGCCCCGCTGCCGCTCCCGGAACTGGTTCCCTGATGCGCAGCATTTCGGTTTTCGGGGCCACCGGCTCCATCGGCGAACAGACCTTCGACCTTGTGATGCGGGCAGGCGGGCCGCAGGCCTATCGCACCGTGGCCCTGACGGCCGGGCGCAACATCGCCCGCCTTGCCGAAATGGCCCGCGCGCTGCGCGCCGAGATTGCCGTCTGCGCCGACGAGGCCGACCTTCCCGCCCTGCGCGCCGCCCTTGCCGGCAGCACCGTCGAAGCCGCCGCCGGGGCAGGGGCCATCGCCGACGCCGCCGACCGCCCCGCCAACTGGGTGATGAGCGCGATCGTCGGTGCCGCGGGCCTGGTCCCCGGCCTGCGCGCGCTGCGCCACGGCAGCACGCTTGCGCTTGCCAACAAGGAAAGCCTCGTCACCGCAGGCCCGCTTCTGATGGCCACCGCAGCCAGCCACGGCGCACGCATCCTGCCGGTCGACAGTGAACACTCCGCCATCTTCCAGGCGCTGAACGCCGAAGACATCGCGTCCGTCGAACGCATCATCCTGACCGCCTCGGGCGGCGCCTTGCGCGACTGGCCGATGGAGGCGCTGGCCGCCGCCACGGTAAAGGAAGCGCTGGCCCATCCGAACTGGGCGATGGGCCAGCGCATCACCATCGATTCTGCCTCGATGTTCAACAAGGCGCTCGAAGTCATCGAGACCCGCGAATTCTTCGGCGTCGAACCCGACCAGATCGAGGTGATCCTGCACCCCGAATCGCTCATTCATTCGATGGTCGGCTTCCGTGACGGCGCGATCATGGCCCACATGGGCGCGCCCGACATGCGCCACTCCATCGGCTATGCGCTGAACTGGCCGTTGCGCGCCGAACTGCCCGTTGCCCGGCTCGACCTCGCGCAGGTCGCCACGCTGACGTTCCGCGCCCCCGACCTTTCCCGCTACCCCGCGCTGCGCCTGTGCCGCGACGTGATGGCGGTGCGCGGCCTGTCCGGTGCCGCCTTCAATGCGGCCAAGGAAATCGCGCTCGACCATTTCCTTGCGGGCGGGATCGGCTTCATGGACATGGCGGGCGTCGTCGAAGGCACGCTCGATGATCTTTGCGGCCAGCTTTCGCTTGGAAACGCATTGCCCACCCTTGAGGATGTTGTCCATACGGACCATCTGGCAAGGATACGCGCCGACGAGAACGCGCACCGCATCGGAAGGAACCGCTAGACAATGGATATCTTCGCAAGTGTCGGCGGCACGATCTGGACGGTGTTCTTCTTCATCGTCGCCCTGTCGATCATCATCTTCGTCCACGAATACGGCCACTACATCGTCGGTCGCTGGTCAGGCATCCATGCCGAGGTGTTCTCCCTCGGTTTCGGCCCGGTGATCTGGAGCAGGGTCGACACGCGCGGCACCCGCTGGCAGATCGCGGCGCTGCCGTTTGGCGGCTACGTCAAGTTTCTGGGCGATGCCGATGCCTCTTCGGTGCGGCCAGCCGATGTGTCCGGCCTGACCCCCGGCGAACGTCGCCACACGATGGCCGGTGCGCCCCTGTGGGCGCGGGCCTCCACCGTGGCGGCCGGGCCGATCTTCAACTTCGTGCTGACCTATGTGGTGCTCGCGTGTCTCCTTCTGTGGACCGGGCTGCCACAGCAGGAACCGACCGTGGGCAAGCTGATGCCAACCCCCTTCGTCGGCGAGACGATCAAGGAAGGCGACGTGATCGTCGCCCTGAACGGCATTCCGACCCCCGACCTTGCAGCCTTTCGCGATGCGGGCGCCGCCCTGCCGCCCGATCCGGTGATCGACTACACGGTGCGGCGTGGCACCGAAGAGATCACCCTGAAAGGCCCGCATCCCTATCCGCCGCTGGTGTCGATGGTCCTGATCCGCTCGGCCGCGATGGATGCCGGGCTTCAGGAAGGCGATGTGATCCTCAAGGCCGCCGGTCAGGATGTGACCGTCTTTGCGCAACTCCCGGAAATCGTGAACGCGTCAAAGGGCGAACCGGTGCCGCTGACGGTCTGGCGCGATGGCAGGATCTTCGATCTGACCCTCACCCCCCGCATCCGCGCCACCGAAGGCGAAGGCGGCGCGCTGGTCGAGAAATACCAGATCGGCCTCGCCAGCGGCCTTGTGTTCGAACCCGCCAGCCGGTCGGTCGGCGCGGGCGAACTCGTGACCCTCACCGCGACCGAGATGTGGCGCATGGTCACCACCACCTTCTCCGGCCTTGCCCACCTGATCACCGGGCAGATCAGCACCTGCAACCTCTCCGGCCCGATCGGCATGGCCGAAACGATGGGCGACGCGGCGCGCAATGGCCTTGAAAGCTTCATCGGCATGGTCGCGGTGCTGTCGCTGGGCGTCGGAATTCTCAACCTGTTCCCGATTCCGGTGCTGGATGGCGGCCATCTGGTGTTCCACGCCTATGAGGCCGTCACCCGCCGGCCGCCCTCGGACCGCGCGCTGCGCGTGATGATGTCGATCGGTCTGGCCATCATCCTGGCGCTGATGGTCTTTGCCCTGACGAACGACATCTTCTGCGTGTGACCCCCCTGCGCCACGACCGGCGGATTTCCGCCGCAGACCACTACATGTGGGAAAGTTATCCACATCGACCGCAGGCTTTTGACAAGGCTCCGCTTTCCCGCTAGTCAACGGTTAGCGTTGTGGAACTACGGGGACCGATCATGCAGAACACCTTTGGCACGGCCAGCGGGCGGACGATCCGGGCCGGAATGAGGGTGCGGCTGCTGGCCACGGCGGTTTTCCTCGGCAGTGCAACGGTTTCCACACCGTTCCTCCAGCCGGCCTTCGCGCAGACTTTCAGCTTTTCGAACCTGGTGGTCGAGGGCAACACCCGCGTCGACGCCGCCACCATCGTCAACTACGCAGGAATCAAGCGTGGCGACGAGGTTTCCGCCGCCGCCCTGAACGACGCCTACCAGCGCATCGCCAACTCCGGCCTCTTCGAGACCGTCGAACTGGTGCCGCAAGGCTCGACCCTGCTGATCCGCGTGCAGGAATACCCGATCGTCAACGTCATCAACTTCGAAGGCAACAAGCGCCTCAAGGATGAAAACCTCTCCGGCCTCGTGCAGTCGCAATCGCGCCGGGTCTATTCCCCGAGCCTCGCCGAATCCGACGCCGCCGCAATCGCCGAGGCGTATCGGGTGTCGGGCCGCATCGCCGCAACCGTCACGCCCAAGATCATCCGCCGCTCCGAAAACCGCGTCGACCTTGTGTTCGAGATCACCGAAGGCAAGGTCGTCGAGGTAGAGCGGCTGTCCTTCTCGGGCAACCGCGCCTTCTCTGACCGCCGCTTGCGGCAGGTGCTGGAAACCAAGCAGGCCGGCTTGTTGCGCAACCTCATCCAGCGCGACACCTTCGTCGCCGAACGGCTGGACCTCGACAAGCAGATGCTGACCGATTTCTACCAGTCGCGCGGCTACGTCGATTTCCAGATCCTTGACGCCACCGCCGAAGTGTCGCGCGAACGCGATGCCACCTTCGTCACCTTCACCGTCCGCGAAGGGCTGCCCTTCAAGATCGGCGCCACCTCCACCGTGTCCGAGGTCGAAGGCGTCGATGCGGCCGAATTCGAAGCCGTGCAGAATATCCGGTCGGGCCAGACCTACACGCCCGCGCTGATCGAAAACAACATCACCCGGATGGAAAACCTCGCGCTGCGCAAGGGGCTGAACTTCGTTCGCGTCGAACCGCGCGTCACCCGCAACGAACGCGGCCAGATGCTGGACATCCAGTTCGCCATCGTCCGGGGCGAGCGGATCTTTGTCGAGCGCATCGACATCGAAGGCAACGCGACCACGCTTGACCAGGTCATCCGTCGCCAGTTCCGCACTGTCGAGGGCGACCCCTTCAACCCGCGTGAGATCCGCCAGTCCGCCGAACGCATCCGCGCGCTGGGCTTCTTTTCCGATGCACAGGTCAACGCCGAACCCGGCAGCGCCGCCGATCAGGTCGTGGTCAAGGTCGGCGTCGAAGAGCAGCCCACCGGCTCGCTCAGCTTCGGCCTTTCGTATTCCGTTGCCGATGGTGCCGGCCTGAACGTCGGCTTTTCCGAAACCAACTTCCTCGGGCGCGGTCAGCGACTGTCGCTTTCGGTCAATTCCGGCACCGACAATCAGAACTCCGCGTTCTCCTTCACCGAACCGGCGCTGCTTGGCCGCGATCTCAGCTTTACGGTCGGGGCGTATTATCGCACCTCCAACAGCGACAACTCGCTTTACGACACGCGCAACATCGGCCTGACCACCGGCATCGGCTTCCCGGTCGGCGAACAGTCGCGGCTGGATGTGCGCCTGCGCTTCTCGAAAGACCGGCTGTCGCAATACACCGGCGACTCGCCGATCATCGAGCGCGAGGTAGCCCGTGGCGATCTGCTGACCGGGTCGCTGGGCTACACCTACGAATATGACACCCGCATCACCGGCCTCAATCCGAATGGCGGCATCCTCTTGCGCTTCGGTCAGGATTTCGCCGGTCTTGGCGGCGACACCAAGTATATCCAGACCTCGGCTCTCGCCCTTGCGGAAACCAAGGTGCTGAACGAAGAGGTGACGATCCGCAGCATCTTCGAGGGCGGCCTGATTTCCACCCTTGGCGACGACAGCTCGCGCGTGACCGAACGCTATTTCGGAAACGGCAAGATCCGCGGCTTCGAGCCGAACGGCATCGGTCCGCGCGACGGCACCGAGAATGACGCGCTTGGCGGCAACGCCTTCGCCGTCGCCCGTTTCGAGGCGGATTTCCCGCTGGGTCTGCCCGAAGAATACGGCATCACGGGCGGTGCCTTCCTTGATGTCGGCTCGGTCTGGAGCCTTGATGACACCGCTGGCCTCGCCGGCACCGTGGATGACAGCTTCAAGCCCCGAGCTGCGGTTGGCCTGTCGGTGTTCTGGACCACGCCGCTTGGTCCCTTGCGCTTCAACTTCAGCCATGCGCTGAAGAAGGAAGCGCTGGACAAGGAACAGACCTTCGACCTGACGATCTCGACCAAGTTCTGATGGCTCGCGCGGCGTGCAGTCCTGCCTTGCGCGCCGCCGTCCTGGCCCTTTTCCTCGGCCTCGCCCCGCTTGGCGCCATGGCGCAGGACGCGGCCCCTGACGCGGTGCCAGAGTCCGCCGTTCTGACGCTGGATCAGGACCGGCTCTTTGCGGAATCGGCCTTCGGCAAGGCTGCAATCGCACGCGAGGCCGAGGCGGTGTCGGCGCTTGCCGCCGAAAACCTGCGCATCGAAAAAGAGTTGGAGGCCGAAGAGCGCGCCCTCACCGCGCGGCGGCCCAATACCCCGAAAGAAGAATTCGCCAGCCTCGCCGCGGCCTTCGACACCAAGGTGGAACGCATCCGCACCGAACAGGATGCGAAATCCCGCGACATCGCCCGCGCGCGCGATGTCGACCGCCAGCGGTTCCTGCAATCGGCCGTGCCGGTGCTGGGTGACCTTCTGGCCGACCAGTCCGCCGTCGCGATCATCGACAAGGGCGCGATCATCCTGTCTCTGTCGGCCATCGACGTGACCGACCTTGCGATCCAGCGCGTCGACAGCGTGCTGGGTGACGGAAGTGCGCCGCCCCTGGCCACAGCCCCGCAGCCCGCGCCCTGACGGCCCAACTTGTCACCCGGCCTGCTACTTGCTAGCAACAAGGCTTGGGTGTGAAGGCGCGCCAGCCGCCGGGGAAACGAAGGAAACCAACATGGACGCAAGC
This sequence comes from Paracoccaceae bacterium, assembly GCA_030697175.1. Classification (GTDB taxonomy): domain Bacteria; phylum Pseudomonadota; class Alphaproteobacteria; order Rhodobacterales; family Rhodobacteraceae; genus JAUYQR01. Next base: position 42,708 of record JAUYQR010000016.1, read on the forward strand.
GCCGCCGCCACCACCGCAGATCTGGATCTGATCCAGCGGATCATTCCGCACCGCTATCCGTTCCTTCTGATCGACAAGGTGCGCGACATCGTCTTGAACGAAAGCTGCGTCGGCATCAAATGCGTCACCCTGAACGAGCCGCAGTTTCAGGGCCACTTTCCCGGCATGCCGATCTTTCCCGGCGTCATGATCATCGAGGCGATGGCCCAGACTTCCGGCATCCTTGTCGGCCTGTCGATGGGCCTTGTCGACAGGAACGCCAAAGTGTTCTTCATGGGCGTCGATGGCGTCAAATTCCGCCGCAAGGTGGTGCCGGGTGATGTCCTCGAACTCCACGTCCGGGCGCTGCGCGGCGGCGGCAAGGTCTGGAAATTCGAAGGCCTCGCCAGGGTCGAGGGCGAACTGGCCTGCGAGGCGACGTTCATGGCCATGTTCGACGTGCCCAAGGCATGACAATCCATCCCAGCGCCACGATCCACCCCTCGGCCGTGGTCGAACCCGGCGCGCATGTTGCCGAAGGCTGCCAGATCGGCCCCTTCGCGCTGATCGGCCCCGAAGTGACCCTCGGCCCGCGCGTCACGGTAAAATCCCACGCCGTCCTCACCGGCTGGACCGACGTGGGCGAAGACAGCGTGATCTTCCCCTTCGCCACCGTGGGCGAGGTGCCGCAAGACCTGAAATACGCCGGCGAACGCACCCGCCTGACCATCGGCGCCCGCTGCCGGATCCGCGAGGGCGCCACGCTGAACACCGGCACCGAAGGCGGCGGCGGCGTGACCCGGGTGGGCGACGACGTCCTCATCATGACCGGCGCGCATGTCGGCCACGATGCGCAGATCGGCAACCGCGTGATCCTGGTGAACCACGTCGCCATCGCCGGGCATTGCGTGCTTGGCGATGATGTCATCGTCGGCGGCCTGTCGGGCGTGCACCAATGGGTCCGTATCGGGCAGGGCGCCATCATCGGCGCGGTCACGATGGTCACCAACGACGTCATCCCCTACGGCCTCGTGCAGGCCCCGAGGGGCGAGCTTGACGGGCTGAACCTTGTCGGCCTGAAACGCCGGGGCGTCGACCGTGCCAACATCACGGCGTTGCGCGCCGCCTACCAGATGCTCTCGCAGGGCGAAGGCACCTTTCTCGACCGCGCCCGCCGGCTGGGCGAGGAAACCGACAGCCCGCATGTCCGCGAGATGACCGATTTCATCCTCTCTGCCTCTGACCGCAGTTTTCTCACTCCCAAGGGGGCCAAGTGACAACCGCGCTGATCGTCGGCACCGGCAGCCTGCCGCGCGCGCTGGTGCAAGCGGTGCCCGTCCGCCCGCTGATCGCCGCCTTCGACGCCTTCACCCCCGAAGGCGTCGACGTCGACCTGCGCTTTCGCATCGAACGCCTCGGCCCCTTTCTGCGCGACCTGCAAGACCGCGGTGTCACCCGCGTTGCCTTTGCCGGTGCGATCCACCGCCCGCGCCTTGACCCGGCACTTGTCGATCCGTTCACCGCCGAACTCCTGCCCCCGCTGATTGCCGCGATGCGGGGTGGCGACGATGGTGCCCTCCGCGCCGTGCTGGCGATCTTCGAAGATGCCGGTTTCGCCATCGCCGGGGTCGGCGACCTTGCGCCCGACCTTCTGCCCGGCGCGGGCTTCCTGCACGGTCAGGCCACCCAGACCGACACCGCCGATGTCGCCCGCGCGGCGACCATCGTCGCAGCCCTTGGCACCGTCGACGTGGGGCAGGGCGCGGTCGTCCAGCAGGGCCTCTGCCTCGCCGTCGAGGCGCTGCCCGGCACCGACGCGATGCTGCGCTCCGTCGCCAGCCTTCCGTCCACGCTCCGCCCTGATCCGGCCCAGGGGAGAGGCGTGTTCTACAAGGCCGCCAAACCCGGGCAAGACCTGCGCATCGACCTGCCCACCCTTGGCCCCGGCACGCTGCACCTTGCCGCCGAGGCGGGGCTTGCCGGCATCGCGTGGCAGGCGGGCCATGTCATCTGCCTTGATCCCGCCGCGATGACCGCCCTTGCCGCCGAGCTTGGCCTGTTCCTCTGGTCGCGGCCGTGAAACTCTTTCTGATCGCGGGCGAACCCTCGGGTGATCGCCTTGGTGCCGCGCTGATGCAAGGCTTGAAAACCCTGCACCCCGGCGTCCGCTTCGAAGGCATCGGCGGTCCCCTGATGCAGGCCGAAGGCTTGACCAGCCTGTTCCCGATGGAAGAACTGTCCATCATGGGCATCGCCGAGGTCTTGCCCAGGTATTTCGCCCTGAAACGCCGCATCGCGCAATCGGCCGCAGCCGCCCTTGCCGCGAACCCTGCCGCGATGGTCACCATCGACAGCCCGGATTTCTGCCTGCGCGTCGCCGCACTCGTCAAGGCCGCGCGCCCCGACCTGCCCACCATCCACTACGTCGCGCCCTCGGTCTGGGCCTGGCGTCCCGGTCGCGCCGCAAAGATGGCCAAGGTCATCGACCACGTCCTCGCGCTGTTGCCGTTCGAGCCGCCCTACATGACCGCCGCCGGGATGACCTGCGATTTCGTCGGCCACCCGGTCGTGGCCGAACCCCTCGCCACGGCAGCGCAAACCGCGCTGATGCAAGGCGACGGCCCGCTCCTCCTTGCGCTGCCCGGCTCGCGCAGGGCCGAAGTCACCCGCCTTGCTCCGGTGATCGGCGAAACCCTCGCCGCGATCAAGGCGGTGCATCCGAACCTTCGCGTCGCGCTTCCGACCGTGCGCCACGTCGCGCCCTTGGTGCGCGACCTGTCGCAAGGCTGGCCCGTCGCCCCGCAGATCATCGAAGACCCCGCCTTGAAACGCGCGGCCTTTGCCGCCGCCGATGTGGCGCTTGCCGCCTCCGGCACCGTGTCGCTGGAGCTGGCGGCCAATGATTGCCCGATGGTCATTGCCTATGACATGAACCGCATCACCTATTGGCTGATGCGCCGCGCCGCGTTGATCGACACCGCGACCCTCGTCAATCTCGTCTCGGAAACCCGCGTCGTGCCGGAATTTCTGGGCGACCGGTGCCGCGCCGACCTGATCGCCCCGGCGCTGCTGGCGCTGATCAAGGACGGCTCCTCGCAGACAAACGCCATGCGCCTGACGATGCAACGCCTTGGCAAGGGAGGCGAACCGCCCGGCCTCAGGGCGGCCCGTTCGGTGCTGAAGGTTGTCGCGCCCGAAGGCGGCGCCTGACCCGCGCCGAAAGGCTGGAACGGGAAACCCTCGTTAGGCCGACAGACGCGCCGCTGCCGTCAGATGCAGCCCCTCGTCATCCAGGATCAGCGTCAGTTCGCGCGTGTCCCGTGGCTTGCCGATCTGCCCCGTCGCGCGGCCATAGGTGCAGGCCACGCCGACAATCGCGAACGCCTCGGCCTCAAGGTCGGCCACGCCCGCGCCGCTTGCACCCAGCGCAATCGCCGTCTCGCGCAGAACCGCACTTGGCAGCAGCGCCTTGCCGCCCCGGTCGATCACCGCGACAAGGGCTGGCAGGTGGCGCAGCAGGGCCGCAGTCAGCTTGATGCCCCGCACCCGGTTCAGGGCGGCTTGCGCATCGGCCAGCGTCAGTTTGCGGTGCAGGGTGGCAGGGCTTGCAGGATATGGCACAGCCGTGGCGGACTGAACCGCCGTCATCATCTTGGTCATCAAATGGCTCCGAGAATAAAGGTCGTCTGCCTTCGAAAATACAAAGGTATGGCGATGATGGCCGAAGCGGCCCGATGTGGCAAGTCTGGTGTTCCCGACCTTGAGGGCGACGCGTCAGGGGGCGGTGTTGACGATCTCCAGCACCTTCGGCATCAGCGCGGGCATCTTGTCGTTGATCAGCTTCATCACGCCGGGTTGCTGCGCCTGCGTCAGTTGCGGCAGCTTGGCCATCACCGACCGGCCCTCCGGCGTGGCATAGAAATCCCGCAGCGCGGTGATCTCCTCAATCGTCATCATGTCGGCCATCAATCCGGCCTGTTCCTGCATCAGCGCGGCCATCGGTGCGGCGAAGGTGTCCTTGTAAAGCGTGTCGATCTTGGTGCGCTGCTCGGGCGTGACGGTGACGCCGCTGCCTTCGACCTGCTGCACGACCGGCGCCCACAGCGTGGCGATCAGCGCGTCCATGTCGAAATCGGCCAAGGCCATCGCAACATAGTCCTGCGCCACCTTGACGCGCTCGTCCCGCTCATCAGCCATCGCGCCTAAGGGCAGCGATACAAGCGCAAGGGTCAGAAGAAAGCACCGCATCAGGCATCCAATCGTTGACAGAAGATTAATTGGCGATCCAAGCCATTGAAATCATTGGGGCTGAAAAATGTCCCACCGTGGGACGCCCTCACCGACCCTTCCAGATCCAGCCGCCGCCAAAGACCCGCCCACCCTCAGGCGCATAGAAAACCGCCGCCTGACCGGCTGAAACGCCATCCTCCGGCACAATCAATTCCACCTCCGCCTCGGTGGCCGAAAGGGGCCTGATGATCGCCTCCCTCGGCGCCCGCGTCGACCGGACCTTGACCTCAAGGGTCCACTCGGCCCGGCTGTCGAACGCCTCATCCCCCAGCCAGTTGATCTCCCTCACCGGAATGACCCGCGTCGACAAGGCCTCCTTCGGCCCCACGATCACCCGCCGCGTCTGAGGGTCCAGCCGCACCACATACAAAGGCTCGCCCAGCCCGCCGATCCCCAAGCCCTTGCGCTGCCCGATCGTGTAATGGATCACCCCCCGGTGCAGCCCCAGCACATTGCCCGCCAGATCGACGATCTCGCCCGGATCAGCAGCCCCCGGCCGCAGCTTCTCGATCACCGCCGCATAATCGCCGTTCGGGACGAAACAGATGTCCTGGCTGTCCGGCTTGTCCGCCACCGGCAACCCATACCGCGCCGCCAACGCCCGCGTCTCCGCCTTCGACGCCAGATGGCCGAGCGGGAAGCGCAGGTAATCCAGCTGCTCCGCCGAGGTCGAGAACAGGAAGTATGACTGATCCCGCGCCGCATCCGCCGCCTGATGCAGCTCCGCCCCCGATGCGCCCATCTTGCGCTGGATATAATGCCCCGTCGCCATGCAATCGGCCTCGAGGTCCCGCGCGGTGGCCAGCAGATCCTTGAACTTCACCCGCTCGTTGCAGCGGATGCACGGCACCGGCGTCGCCCCCGCAAGATAGGCGTCGGCAAACTCCTCGATCACCGCTTCGCGGAAAGTGTTCTCGTAGTCGAGCACGTAATGCGGAAACCCCATCGCCTCAGCCACCCGCCGCGCGTCATGGATATCGCGGCCCGCGCAGCAGGCCCCCTTCTTCGCCAGCGCCGCGCCGTGATCGTAAAGCTGCAGAGTGACGCCGACGACGTCATAACCCTCGTCCGCCAGCATCGCCGCCACGACCGAACTGTCGACGCCCCCTGACATGGCCACGACAACGCGGGTCTCGGCCGGCGGCTTCGGCAGTCCAAGGGAATTGAGCGGCAGGTCGCGCGGCATGGAGAATTTCCGGGTAAAAGGAATGGTTGGGAATATATGAAAATGCCAAGCACTCTCAACCCCTCGTTTCAGGATTGATTAAGCCTGAACCATCACTCTCTTCGAAAATCAACGAGGGTTCAGCCATGTATCTCAAACGCGTCGACGGGCCGCGCCAAGTAACCTTGCCGGATGGCTCGCTGATTACCCGCGCCGATCTGCCGGCCGTGGATACCTCGCGCTGGGTTGCCAGTCGCAAGGCGATTGTCGTGAAAGCCGTGATCTACGGACTGATCTCACAGAAGGAGGCGTTGGAACGATACGCGCTTTCCGAAGAGGAGTTCGCGCTTTGGCGCTCTGCCGTGGAACGCCACGGAGAGCAGGGCCTCAAAGTCACAGCCATCCAAAAATACCGACAACTTTAGATTGTTTATTGCTCGCTTCCTGTCAAAGTAACACTCGGTTAACCATTGCAAAGCAAGGGTATTAACGATGAACATAACGGAGCGGAGTTTCCAACGATGCGCATTCTGCTTGTAGAAGATGACCCGACGACCTCGCGCAGCATCGAGCTAATGCTCACCCATGCGAACCTGAACGTCTACTGCACCGACATGGGCGAAGACGGGATCGACCTTGCAAAACTGTATGATTACGACCTGATCCTGCTGGACCTGAACCTGCCCGACATGAGCGGACATGAGGTCTTGCGCCAGCTTCGTCTGTCAAAGGTCGAAACGCCGATCCTCATTCTTACCGGCTCTGATGACACGGAGAACAAGCTGAAGGGCTTCGGCTTCGGGGCTGACGACTACATGACAAAACCGTTCCACCGCGAAGAACTGGTGGCCCGCATCCACGCCATCATCCGCCGATCGAAAGGGCACAGCCAGTCGATCATCAGGACCGGTCAGGTTGCCGTAAACCTTGACGCCAAGACGGTTGAGGTGGAGGGCAAGTCGGTTCACTTGACTGGCAAGGAATACCAGATGCTGGAGTTGTTGAGCTTGCGCAAAGGGACCACGCTGACGAAGGAGATGTTCCTCAATCACCTTTACGGCGGCATGGACGAACCGGAATTGAAGATCATCGACGTCTTCATCTGCAAGCTGCGCAAGAAACTGTCCGAGGCGACCGGTGGGACGAATTACATCGAAACCGTCTGGGGACGGGGCTATGTCCTGCGCGATCCGGTGACGCCGTCGCAAGCCCTGCCGCGTCTGGCAGCCAGCGCCTGACCTTTACCTCGGATCGGCTCCCGCCTAACCTTGCGGTGAAAAGGCGGGGGGCGACATGACGGAGAGGCCGGTCGAGGCACTGACGCAAGCCGAGGCGCGTGAAGAGCTTGCCCGGTTGGCGGAGGCTTTGACCGCTGCGAACGTGGCATATCACACCTTGGATGCGCCGAGGATTTCGGATGCCGAATATGATGCGCTGAAGGTGCGCAATCTTGCGATAGAGGCGCGCTTTCCGACGCTCAAGCGCGCTGATTCCCCAAGCGAGCAAGTGGGGGGCGGCCTTGCGGAAGGGTTCGGGAAAGTCGCCCATTCGGTCCGGATGCTGTCGCTGGAAAACGCGTTTGCCGATACCGAGGTGCGCGAATTCGACGATCGGGTGCGCAAATACCTGGGTATTCCGTCCTCGATTGCCTACACGGCTGAACCCAAGATTGATGGCCTGTCGCTTTCGTTGCGGTATGAAGATGGGGTGCTGGTCATGGCAGCCACCCGCGGCGACGGTGAGATCGGGGAAAATGTCACCGAAAATGCCCGGACGATCAGCGACATCCCGGCGCGGCTGACGGGTGCGCCGGCAGTGCTGGAAGTGCGGGGCGAAGTGCACATGGCTCATTCCGACTTTGCGGCACTGAACGACCGCCAGACCGCGACGGGCGAGCGCCCTTTTGCCAATCCGAGGAACGCAGCAGCCGGTAGTCTTCGCCAACTGGATCCCGCGATCACGGCCCGACGTCCGCTTCGCTTTTTTGCCTATGCATGGGGCGCGGTGTCGGAACCGCTTGCAACAACGCAACTTGATGCGATTGCCCGCCTGAGTGTGCTTGGGTTTCGCACAAATCCGTTGACCGTTCTTTGTGACGGGCCGGACCAGATGCTGGCCCATTACCGCGCCATCGAAGCGCAGCGTGCCACGCTTGGCTATGACATTGACGGGGTGGTCTACAAGGTGAATGCGCTGGATCTGCAGGCGCGGTTGGGGTTACGCTCGACCACGCCGCGCTGGGCGCTTGCGCACAAGTTTCCCGCTGAATTGGCCTGGACCCGGCTTGAGGCGATCGACATTCAGGTTGGCCGCACCGGCGCGTTGTCGCCGGTTGCGCGCCTGACGCCGGTCACGGTGGGCGGGGTCGTCGTCTCCAATGCCACGTTGCACAACGAGGATTACATTGCCGGACGAGACGCCAAGGGACTGCCGATCCGCGGCGGCAAGGACATTCGGGTCGGCGATTGGGTGCAGGTCTACCGCGCGGGCGATGTGATCCCCAAAATTGCCGATGTCGATCTGGTGCGCCGTCCAGATGGCGCGCAGCCCTTCCGTTTTCCGGAAATCTGCCCGCAATGCCATAGCCCGGCTCTGCGCGAAGAGGGAGATGCCGTTCGGCGATGCTCGGGCGGCCTGATCTGCCCGGCGCAAGCGATGGAGCGGTTGAAACACTTCGTCTCGCGTGGGGCCTTCGACATCGAGGGGCTGGGGGCCAAGCAGATCGAGCTGTTCTACAATGACCCCATTCTGCCCGTAAAAATGCCAGCGGACATTTTCACCCTGGCGGCAAGAGACGCGAGCAACCCATTGCAAAAATTGAAGAACCGTGACGGGTTCGGTGACCGTTCGGTCAGCAATCTGTTTGCGGCAATCGAGGCGAGGCGGCAGATCCGGCTTGACCGGCTGATCTTTGCGCTTGGCATCCGGCATGTGGGCGAGGTGGCGTCTGGTCTGCTGGCCCGGCACTACGGAACCTGGGCGACGTTCGAGGCAGGGGTGACCAATGCCACGCCCGGCAGCGCGGAGTGGGATGACCTGACCGCGATCGACGGCGTTGGCACGGTGCTGGCGACAAGTCTGGTAGAAGCCTTTCAAAATCCGGCCGAGCGTGCCGCGATCGACGCGTTGGTCGCGCATCTGACGGTAGAGCCGGTTGCCAACCGGGGGCCTGTTGACAGCCCCCTTGCGGGCAAGACCGTCGTCTTCACCGGCACGTTGGAAAGGATGACGCGCGCGGAAGCGAAGGCCCGGGCCGAGGCGCTTGGCGCCAAGGTCGCAGGGTCAGTCAGTGCCAAGACAGATTTACTGGTCGCGGGGCCGGGCGCTGGCTCCAAGGCCAAGGAGGCCGCGCGGCTGGGCGTCATGACGATCGACGAAGACGCCTGGCTTGCGCTTGTTGGCGTCGCATGAGCCGGCCGGAAATCCTGTATCCGCTTTATGCCGGGCTTGAAACGTTGGACGGGGTCGGCCCGAAAACCGCAAAGGCTTTTGCAGCCCTCGGGGTCGAACGGCCAAAGGATCTGCTGTATTTGCTGCCTGCGTCGGGCATTGACCGCACGCGGCGCGCCTCGGTCCGCGATGTCGTGCCGCCAGCGACGCTGACCGTCGAGATCGAGGTCGGCGCGCATTTTCCGCCGCGCCGAAAGGGTGGGCCATACCGGGTGATGGTGCGCGACAGCCAGCTTGAATTCCAACTCGTCTTCTTTCATGCGCGTGGCGACTATCTGCAGACGCTGCTGCCCAGCGGGCAACGGCGTCTGGTTTCGGGCAAGATCGAGTTGTTCGATGGCATCGCGCAGATGGTGCATCCTGATCATGTCCTGCGACCGGAAGAGGCCAGCGAACTTCCCGCCTTCGAGCCGGTCTACCCGCTGGCGGCAGGCCTGACCCAGCGGCTGGTATCGAAGGCCGTGACTGCAACGCTCGGGCGCACGCCCATTCTATCCGAATGGATCGACGCGGAACTGAAACGCCGCGAAGGTTGGCCCGACTGGCGCGCGGCAGTCCTTGCGGCCCACCAACCCCAAGACGCCTCGGGTCTGGTTTTCACGCATCCGGCGCGCGCGCGCTTGGCCTATGACGAACTTTTCGCACACCAGATGACGCTTTCGCTTGCCCGCGCCTCTTTGCGTCGCGGCAAGGGAAACGCCAGCGTCGGGACCGGAGCCTTGCAGCGCAAGGTGCTGAAAAGCATAGGTTTCGCTCTGACCGGCGCGCAGACTAGGGCGGTCGCCGAAATTGCCGCCGACATGGCGGCACCGCTGCGGATGAACCGCCTATTGCAGGGTGATGTCGGTTCAGGCAAGACCCTCGTGGCGTTTCTGGCACTTGTCACTGCGGTCGAGGCTGGCGGGCAGGGGGTCATGATGGCTCCGACCGAGATTCTGGCGCGGCAACACCATGAGGGGCTGGAGCCGCTGGCCGCTGCGGCTGGCGTTCGCCTGTCCCTGCTGACGGGCCGTGACAAGGGTGCCGAGCGCGAGGCGAAGTTGGCAGATCTGGCAGCCGGACGGATCGACATTTTGGTTGGAACCCATGCTGTTTTTCAAAAAGACGTGCATTTTCGCGATCTGCGCCTCGCAGTCGTGGACGAACAGCACCGCTTTGGCGTGGCTCAACGCATGGAGCTGGGCGCAAAGGGCGACGCGGCCGACGTGCTGGTCATGACCGCCACCCCGATCCCGCGGTCGTTGGCGCTGGCGATGCACGGCGACATGGACGTGTCGGTTCTGGATGAAAAGCCGGTCGGCCGAAAGCCGATCCGTACGGTTCTGGTGTCGAGTTCACGGATCGACGAAGTGGTGGCCCACCTTGCGCAAGCCGTCGCTGACGGTCGTCAAGCCTATTGGGTCTGTCCCTTGGTCGAGGACTCTGAAGTCGTGGACTATGCAAGCGCCGAAGCCCGGTTCCAGCAGCTTCGCGCGGCCTTGGGCGACGGCGTGGTAGGGCTGGTTCACGGACAGATGCCAGCGGCGGAAAAAGACGCGGCGATGGCGCGATTTGTCACAGGCCAGACCGCAGTCATGGTGGCGACCACGGTGATCGAAGTGGGTGTCAACGTGCCCAATGCCTCGATCATGGTGATCGAGCAGGCCGAAGTCTTTGGCCTATCGCAACTGCATCAGTTGCGCGGCCGGGTTGGGCGCGGCTCGGCCGCATCGACCTGCGTGTTGATGTATCAAGGGCCCTTGGGCGACAGCGGAGAACGCCGCCTGAAGACCATCCGCGATACCGAAGACGGCTTTCGGATCGCCGAAGAAGACCTTGCCATGCGTGGTGCAGGCGATCTCATCGGCACTGCTCAATCTGGGTTGCCGCGGTTCCGCGTTGCCGATCTGGAACGGCAGTCTGGCCTGATGGCAACCGCCCAGGCGGATGCCAGAAAGCTGCTTGCGGACGACCCGACGCTTTCAAGCCCGCGAGGATTGGCCGCGCGCCTGCTGCTGTGGATGCTGGACCATGAGCGGGCGATAAGATTGATCTCTGTTGGCTAGTTCCATAAATGTTCTGATAAGTTGCTAAAAAGTTCTTTACACATCGTTGCGATTGTGAGAACAATATGGCAACAAGCAGGAGAACAACATGTTTCAGACCGTCCTAGCCATCATCAACCGCGATCGGGCAACCGCTGTCGAGGATACTGTGGGCGTGGTTGCGTTGTTCGTTCTGTTGTTCGCCGTGCTGTCGATGCCCGGCCTCGTCTGATTTCTGCCCCGCGCTCTGGTCCCCAAGCGGCGGGCATCTGTCCCCCACGTGTCCGTGGTGATGCCTGCGTGATCCTCAGAGCCGTTCCTTGGCCGCCGCCGTCCTTGTGACCGCGGCGGCTTTTTTCATTCGGCCTGAGCGACCGCCTCGCAGACAGCGTCGAGGGCGAGGAGGATCGATGCGTGGCGGTTCTTGTAGTCGCGGGCGGGGATGAGGATTTCATAGCCGGAGAAGGGAGCCATTGGCACCGGCCCTGCGTCTTTCAGCATGGCCTTCAGGGCGTCTCGGGCGGCGGTCAATTCGGCTAGGTTTCGTCCGATGACGACCTGTCCCAGGATGGCGGCAGAGGCCTGGCCGAGGGCGCAGGCCTTGACGTCCTGAGCAAACCCGGTGACTTGGCCGTCCTTGAGTGTCACGTCCACGGTCACGGTGGAGCCGCACAGGGGGGAGCGCTTGCGGGCGGTGCCGTCGGGCGCGGGGAGGCGGCCGAGGTGCGGGATGTCGGCGGCCAGTTCGAGGATCCGACCGGAGTAGAGCTGGATGAGGTCGCTGTCGCTCATGGCTTGTCCTTCATGTGTTGCTTATGTAATCCGGCCGGAAGCTGTCGCCAAGGAGAACTGTGATGGGTTTCGATCCTGCCACCTTGAAGTATGACGCGGCTGGTCTCGTGCCTTGTGTGGCGCAGGAGGCGGCGACGGGTGAGGTTCTGATGGTTGCCTGGATGAACGCGGCCTCGATTGAGGCGACGCTGGCGACCGGAAAGGTCACCTATTGGTCGCGGTCGCGGGGGGCGTTCTGGGTGAAGGGCGAGACCTCGGGCCATCATCAGCGGCTGGTGGAGATGCGGATCGATTGTGACCGGGATTGCCTGCTGGTTCTGGTGGAGCAGGAGGGGCCGGCTTGTCATACCGGGCGGAAGAGCTGTTTCTACACGGCGGTTCGGGGCGGCGAGGAGGTGGAGATCCTTGCCGTGTCCCACGGTGGGACATCTGGCGGATTATGATATATCAGTGGGTTACCCGGTGATTTTAACCGATTGGTAACCCCACCATGCGGCGGATATCGGAGGGAGTGACGCCTTCGGTGCGGTATTTTGACAGCGCCTGGGCGTCATCGCGTTTGGCGAGGCGTTTGCCGTGATCGTCGCGGATCAGGCGGTGGTGATGGTAGGCGGGCGTCGGCAGGCCGAGAAGCCGCTGCAAGAGGACGTGGATCGCGGTTGCCTCATACAGGTCTTCGCCGCGCGTCACCTCGGTGATGCCTTGGGCCGCGTCGTCCACCACGACGGCGAGGTGGTAGGACGTGCCGATGTCACGCCGGGCGATGACGATGTCGCCAACCCGTTCGATCATTTGGGCGCTGTCAAAGACGTGATCGCCGGGGCGCAGGCCGGTTTCTGCAAAGCGGAGGAAACCGACCGTCCGCATCGCCTTTGCCATGTCGAGGCGAACCGCGCCATCGCCTTGGTGCCGATTGCGGCAGGTGCCGGGGTAGACCGGGCCGTCGGGGCCGATGACGCCTTCTTGCGGGGCGGAAAGGGCGGCGCGGATATCGCCACGGGTGCAGGTGCAATGATAGGTAAAGCCCATATCCGTCAGGCGGGCGAGCGCATCGCGATAGGCAGGGATGCGGGCGGACTGGCGCATGACCGGAGTTTCATAGCGCAAGCCAAGCCATTCCAGATCAACGTAAATCGCCGATTCCCATTCCGGCTTGCAGCGGGCGGTGTCGATATCCTCGATCCGCAGGAGAAAGCGGTCACCCCGTGCGGCGGCCACCATCGCGGCATAGGCGTGGCCCAGATGCAGGGGGCCGGTCGGGCTGGGGGCGAAGCGCGTTACCCGAGCCACTGGGTGAAGGCGTCTTTGGCGCGGTCGGTGTAGGCCTTGTAGCGCACGGCGCGGCCGCGACGGCCGCCTTTGGCGTCGATCGGGGGGAAGAGGCCGAAATTGACGTTCATCGGTTGGAAGGTCTTGGCCTCGGCCCCGCCGGTGATGTGGGTGATGAGCGCACCGGTGGCGGTTTCTGGCGGCGGCGGGGGCAGAGTCTGGCCCTTGATCTCGGCTGCGGCCATGCGACCGGCGAGAAGACCCATCGCTGCGGATTCCACATAGCCTTCGACGCCCGTGATCTGGCCTGCGAAGCGGATGTGCGGGTGCGATTTCAGGCGCATCTGGTTGTCGAGGAGGGTCGGCGAGTTGATGAAGGTGTTGCGGTGGATGCCGCCAAGCCGGGCAAAGCTGGCTTCATGCAGGCCGGGAATCAGTTTCAGAACAGACGCTTGCGCGCCATACTTCATCTTGGTCTGGAAGCCGACAATGTTGTAGAGCGTGCCGAGCTTGTTGTCGCGGCGAAGCTGGACCACGGCGTAGGGCTTTACGGTCGGGTTGTGGGCGTTGGTCAGGCCGACAGGCTTCATCGGGCCGTGGCGCAGGGTTTCGCGGCCACGTTCGGCCATCACCTCGATCGGCAGGCAGCCATCGAAGTAACCGGCGGTTTCACCTTCGTGAAACTCGGTCTTTTCAGCGGCCAGCAAGGCGTCGATGAAGGCCTCGTATTCGGCCTTGGTCATCGGGCAGTTGATGTAGGCCTTTTGTTCATCTTCGGTTTCGCCCTTGTCGTAGCGTGACTGCATCCAGGCGGTGCCCATGTCGATGCTGTCGGCGTAGACAATGGGCGCGATCGCGTCGAAGAAGGCCAGCGCGTCTGCCCCGGTGGCAGCGCGGATGCTGTGGGCAAGCGCGGTGGAGGTGAGGGGGCCGGTGGCGATGATCCAGTTGCCGGATGAAGGAAGCGCAGTAACTTCTTCATAAGACGTTGAAATCAGCGGGTGGGATTTGAGGCGCGCGGTGACGGATTCGGCGAACGGGTCGCGGTCTACGGCGAGGGCGCCACCTGCGGGCAGGCGGTGCGCGGTGGCCATTTCCATGATCAGCCCGCGCGCGGCGCGCATTTCCCAGTGCAGCAGGCCGACGGCGTTCTGTTCGTCATCATCCGAGCGGAAGGAGTTGGAGCAGACCATTTCGGCGAAGTGCCCGGTCCGGTGGGCGAAGGTGGCAACCGTGGGGCGCATTTCGTGGATCACCACGGGAACGCCCGCCTCGGCTGCCTGCCAGGCCGCTTCCGACCCAGCCATGCCGCCGCCAATGATGTGGAGTGTGTTCATGGCGGCGGTTTAGGCGGTTTTGACGGCTTTGAAAAGGCGTCAGGCTGTCGCTTTAACCCCGGTTCAGGCCTTGTCGACGCCGAAGCGGCCGGCACCGACGGAGGCGAGCAGGATAAAGCCGCCAGCGATTGCGAGGTTCTTCAGGAACATGGCCATCTGCATCTGGTCGGCGGGGTTGAAGTGGTAAAGGAAGGCCGCGACGATGCAGAAGGCAGCGCCGAGAAGCGCGAAGATGCGGGTCTGGAAGCCGGCGATCAGCGCGAGGCCGAGGACGATTTCGAAGATTACCGAAGGCCAGGCGAGGAAGGCGGGCAGGCCGCCCGACGCGAGATAGCCGGAGAAGCCGGCGACGTCGCCAAGTTTGCCGAGGCCGGCGACAAGGAAGAGCGCGCCGATCAGGATGCGGGCGGCGAGCGGGGCGTAGGTGTTGAGAGCGGTCATGTGAGTGTCCCTTGGTTTGCCGCTAGTGGCGGTGAAGCGATCTGTAGCCCAGTGCGCATGGGACGGATAGGCGCGCAACGGTAGGGTTATTGTGCGCTGGTGCGGAGGTGGGCGCGTTCGGACGCGGTGAAGGCGGCCGGATCTGGCGCGGGGCGGCCAAGCGCGGTGGCTTTGGCGAAGAAGCCTTGGGCGGGGAGGCTATCGGGCGACAGGCGGGCGGCGCAGAGGGCTGCGCGGAAGGGGCGACCTTGGGCTGCGTCAGCTTCCATCAGTGTTTCGAGGGCTGCGGTGAGGTCGCCGATGCGCAGGCCAAGCTCACGGGCAAGCGCACCGTAGGTGATGGTCTCGCCCGCGGCCGCGAGGGCTGCGAGCTTTTCCTCAAGCCTCGTCATCGCCCTGTTCGGCAACGCGGGCAACAGAGACGACTTCTTCCTCGCCGCCGGTGTTGAACACGCGGACGCCGCCGGCCGAGCGGGAGCGGAACGAGATCTGGTCGACCGGGACGCGGATCGATTGGCCGCTGTCGGTGGCGAGCATGATCTGCTCGGAAAGGTCGACCGGGAAGCAGGCGACGATGCGGCCACCGCGCGGGCCGGGGGAGATGGCCTTGACGCCCATGCCGCCACGGCCCCGCACGGGGTAGTCGTGCGACGAGGAGAGCTTGCCGGAGCCGCCCTTGGTGATGGTCAGGATCAGGTCTTCGGCGGCGGACATTTCGGCGTAGCGTTCAGGGGAAAGCTGGCCTGCGGCTACGGTTTCTTCCTCGTCATCGCTGTCGTCCTCTTTGATCCCGGCCATCAGGCGGCGCTGCTTGAGATAGGCCTCGCGTTCCTCGGGCGTGGCCTCGAAGTGGCGGATGATCGACATCGAGACCACATGGTCGCCCGTCGCAAGGCGGATGCCGCGAACGCCGGTCGAGCCGCGCGACTTGAAGACGCGGATTTCGGTGGTGGAGAAGCGGATGGCGCGACCGGCCTCGGTGACAAGCATGATGTCGTCGGTGTCGTCGGCGATGGCGGCGCTGACCAGGGTGATGCCCTCGGGCAGCTTCATCGCGATCTTGCCGTTGCGCATGACGTTGGTGAAGTCGGACAGGTCGTTCTGCCGCACGTCGCCGTCACTGGTCGCGAAGACGATCTGCAGGGTGGCCCAGTCTTCCTCGGGGACGTCGACGGGCATCAGGGCGGCGATGGAGACGCCGGGGTCGATCGGCAGGATGTTGACCAGCGCCTTGCCCTTTGCCGTGCGACCGGCCAGCGGCAGGCGCCAGGTCTTGAGCTTGTAGACCATGCCGTCGGTTGTGAAGAACAAGAGCCAAGTGTGTGTGTTTGCAACGAAAAGCGTGGTGACGACATCGTCGTCCTTGGTCTGCATCGAGGCCAGGCCCTTGCCGCCGCGGTTCTGGCTGCGGAATTCCGCCAGCGGCGTGCGCTTGATGTAGCCGCCCGAGGTGATGGTCACGACCATGTCCTCGCGTTCGATCAGGTCTTCGTCCTCCATGTCGCCGGCCCAGTCCATGATCTCGGTGCGGCGGGGAACGGCGAAGAGGGCCTTCACCTCGCGCAGCTCGTCCGAGATGATCGCCATGATCCGGTCGCGCGAGCCCAGGATTTCGAGGTAATCCTTGATCTTGGCGGCCAGTTCTTCCAGCTCGTCGGTGACTTCCTTGACGCCGAGGGCGGTCAGGCGTTGCAGGCGCAGGTCGAGGATCGCGCGGGCCTGGATTTCCGAGAGGTTGTAGGTGCCGTCTTCGTTGATCGTGTGCGACGGATCGTCGATCAGCTTGATGTAATCGACGATGTCATGGGCGGGCCAGCGCCGCGTCATCAGCTTTTCGCGGGCTTCGGCGGCGTCTGCGGAGGCGCGGATGGTGCGCACCACCTCGTCCACATTGGAGACGGCGACGGCGAGGCCGCAGAGGATGTGGCTGCGTTCGCGTGCCTTGCGCAGTTCAAAGGCGGTGCGACGGGCGACAACTTCTTCGCGGAAGGTTATGAAATAGCTGAGGAAATCGCGCAGCGTAAGTTGTTCCGGGCGGCCGCCGTTCAGGGCCAGCATGTTGCAGCCGAACGAGATCTGCATCGTCGAGAAGCGGAAAAGCTGGTTCAGCACCACGTCGGGCGTCGCGTCGCGTTTGAGTTCGATCACCACGCGGACACCGATCCGGTCGGATTCGTCGGCGATGTTGGCGATGCCTTCGATGCGCTTTTCGCGGACCATCTCGGCGATCCGTTCGATCATCGTGGACTTGTTCACCTGATAGGGAATGTCGTCGACGATGATGGCGTAGCGGTCCTTGCGGACTTCTTCGAAATGGGTGCGGGCGCGGATGATCACCGAGCCGCGACCTTCGAGGTAGGCCTTGCGTGCGCCGGAGCGGCCGAGGATCAGGCCGCCGGTCGGGAAATCCGGGGCGGGGATGATCTCCATCAGAGCTTCCATGCTGATGTCGGGATTCTCGATCATCGCAAGGGTGCCGTCGATCACCTCGCCAAGGTTGTGCGGCGGGATGTTGGTCGCCATGCCGACCGCGATGCCGCCGGCACCATTGACCAGCATGTTCGGGAAGCGGGCGGGAAGGACGGTCGGTTCGCGGTCCTTGCCATCGTAGTTGTCCTGGAAATCGACGGTTTCCTTGTCGATGTCGGCCAGCAGGAAGGCGGCGGGCTTGTCCATCCGCACTTCGGTGTAGCGCATGGCGGCAGCGTTATCGCCGTCCATCGAGCCAAAGTTGCCCTGGCCGTCGAGCAGTTTCAGCGACATCGAGAAGGGCTGCGCCATCCGCACCAGCGCGTCGTAGATCGCACTGTCGCCGTGCGGGTGGTATTTGCCCATCGTATCGCCCACCGGGCGGGCCGACTTGCGGTAGGATTTGTCGTGCGTGTTGCCGGATTCGTGCATCGCGTAGAGGATGCGGCGGTGGACCGGTTTCAGGCCATCGCGCAGATCTGGAATGGCACGGGAGACGATCACGCTCATCGCGTAATCGAGGTAGGCGGTCTTCATCTCGGCCGCGATGTCGATCTGCGGGCCGGTGTAGACCGGACGCTCCGGCGTTTCTTCTTTTTTATCAGTGTCTTCCGGGGTATCGGCCACGATGGGATCAGCCTTCGATCTTGGGTCAAGATTTAGTTGTGCAGAGACTACACCATCCAAGCTATGGGGTGCAATGGCGGGTTGCGCAGGCTTTGGCAGCCGCCCATGCATAGTGACAACAGACTGTTATCATTGATTTTTCCTGCAACTGTGGCATGATTAGCCACAGGGCAGGAGAACAAGGGTTGGCAGATGCCGAAAACCGAAACCGAATTGATGCTGAAGGGCTATGGGCTGACAACCGCGGAGCTTTACTACCGGATGCCGGATTATCGCAGCGTTATCAACAGCTTCATCTGGCAGGAGTATGATCTTGCGCCGGATTATCCGCAACTTTTCAAGTTCATCGAGTTCTGGCAGGGCAACGTCGAGGGGCCACTGCATTCGGTGCGGTTCACGCACCGCAAGCTGATTGCACCGGGGCAGTGGCGGAATGTCGTGGGCGAACTGCGCCTGCATTGATAGGGGACGAAAAGCGGAACAAATTGCGGCGTGGAGCGTTGGGAGGACAGGCAGGCAGTGAACCCTGTCGGATCAACTCAGGAGAATTACCATGGCCAACCAAGGTAATGACACGTCGAAACGCGGCTTTGCCTCGATGGATGACCAAAAGCAGCGAGAAATTGCCAGCAAGGGCGGCAAGGCTTCGGGCGGCAACTTCAAGAACGACCCGGAACGGGCAGCGGAAGCTGGCCGCAAGGGCGGCGAAGCGTCGGGTGGCAACTTTGCCAACGACCGAGAACGCGCCTCGGAAGCGGGCAAGAAGGGTGGTCGTTCGTGACCGTCCGGTGCTGACGAGTTGACAGGCTGGAGTAACGAGTAAGAGGGGGCTGCGGCCCCCTTTTTCTAGGCCGCGCGCAGCAGCATGCCGAAAAGATCGCGCGGATCGTCGGGATCGGCGATCATGTCAAGCTGCTGGGCGAGGCCGGTGGCTGCCAGTTGCGCGCGGATGTAGCGAAGGGCCGCAAAATCCTCGATCGCGAAGCCGACGCTGTCGAAGAGGGTGACTTCGGACGCGCTGGTGCGGCCAGGGGCGGTGCCAGCGATGACCTGCCAAAGCTCGGTCACGGGGTGGTCGGGGGCAAGCTGCTGGATCTCGCCCTCGATGCGGGTCTGGGGCGGGTATTCGACGAAGATGGTAGAGCGCAGGAGGATGTCACGGTGCAATTCGGTCTTGCCGGGGCAGTCGCCGCCGACGCCGTTGATGTGGACGCCGGAGCCGACCATGTTGTCGGTGAGGATGGTGGCGAGCTGTTTGTCGGCGGTGACCGTGGTGATGATCTGGGCGCCGAGTATGGCACCTTCGGCGGTGGTGCAGGGGGTGACGGTCAGGCCGCGGCCCGTGAGGTTGCGGGCGCATTTTGCGGTGGCGGCGGGGTCGATGTCGTAAAGCCGGATGTGGGTGATGCCACAGATCGCCTTGAAGGCGAGGGCCTGGAATTCGGCCTGCGCGCCGTTGCCGATGATGGCCATCGTGGTGGCATTGGCGGGGGCGAGGTGGCGGGCTGCCATTGCCGAGGTGGCGGCGGTGCGCAGGGCGGTGAGGATGGTCATCTCGCTGAGGAGCAGCGGGTATCCGGTGGCGACATCGGCCAAAAGGCCAAAGGCGGTAACGGTTTGCAGGCCACGGCTCATGTTCGAGGGGTGGCCGTTGACGTATTTGAAGCCGTAGGTTTCACCATCCGAGGTGGGCATCAGTTCGATCACGCCGACGTCGGAGTGGCTGGCGATGCGGGGGGTCTTGTCGAACTCGGGCCAGCGGAGGAAATCGGCCTCTATCTCTAGCGCGAGGTCGGTGAGGACGCGTTCGATGCCGATCTTGTGGACCAGTTTCATCATGTGATCGACGGAGACGAAGGGGACGAGGTTCAGCATTTCTTGCTCCGGCCTATTTGGATCGTGTCGGGCGGTCGAAGACCTTTTTGCCCATCAGCGACCCGACGAGGTCGACCATCAGGCGGGCGGTCATGCCGTGGTCGTCGAGGAACGGGTTGAGTTCCACGAGGTCGAGCGAGGTGACGAGTTCGCTTTCGTGGAGCAGTTCCATCACCAGATGCGCCTCGCGGAAGGTGGTGCCGCCGGGGACGGTGGTGCCGACGGCGGGCGCGATCAGGGGGTCGAGGAAATCGACGTCGAGCGAGACGTGCAGCATGCCGCCATCGGCGCGGACGCGGTCGAGAAATTCACGCAACGGGGCGATGATGCCGCGTTCGTCAAGCGTGCGCATGTCGTTGATGGCGATGTCGTGCTGGAGGAGGGCAGCATGTTCGGCCGGGTCGACCGAGCGGATGCCGAACAGGCAGATGTGGTCGGGAGGGACCGGGGCGGGGAAGGGCGGGAAGGCGTCAAAGCCGTCGCGCCCGGCGATGTAGGCCAGCGGCGTGCCGTGCAGGTTGCCGGAGGTGGTGGTGATGGGGGTGTGGAAATCGGAATGCGCGTCGAGCCAGATCAGGTAGAGCGGGCGGCCGTGGCGATCGGCGTAGGCGGCGGCGCCTGCGACGGAGCCGAGGGCCAGCGAATGGTCGCCACCCAGAATGATCGGGAAACCGTCTTCGGAAAGCGCGTCGTCAACCTTGTCGGCCAAGGCATCGGTCCAGTAGAGCGTTTCGGCGAGGGAATGGACGGCGGGGTTGGGGTGCGCCACGGGGTCAACCTCGGGGATCGGAAGATCGCCCCAGTCCTGCACCAGATGGCCAAGGTCGCGGATCGCCTGTGTCAGCCCCGCCACCCGAAAGGCGGCCGGGCCCATCAGGCAACCGGGGCGGCGTTGGCCGCTGTCGACAGGGGCGCCGATGAGGATGGTCTTGGTCATGGGGCGGGCTCCTTGGATCGGGGGCGAGGATGGTTCCGGGTTGCGGCAAATCATAGCGATGTTATTGTCGGATCGGATAGCGCGTTGTGCAAAACGGCGGGGAACTTGCGCATGATGGACGATACAGACCTGCGGCTGATCGCCGAACTTCGCCGCGACGGGAGGGCTGCGCTGTCGGAACTGGCGGAACGGTTGGGCTTGAGCCGTGCCACGGTGCGGGCGCGGATGGAGCGGCTGGCGGAGCGGGGCGAGATTGCCGGGTTCACCGTTGTAACGCGCGCCGATGTGAGTGCCGCGCCGGTGCGCGGGCTGATCCTGATCGGGATCGAGGGGCGGGGCGCGGAGCGGATCATGGCGCGATTGCAGGGGATGCCCGCGGTGCAGGCGGTGCATTCGACGAACGGGCGCTGGGATCTGATCGCGGAACTGGGCACGCAGACGTTGCAGGAACTGGACGAGACGATCATGCGAATTCGTAACCTTGAGGGCGTGACGACGTCGGAGACGAACCTTTTGTTGAGCACGCGCAAGGCAGGGCGGCGCTGACGGCCCCCCGCCCCCATCCCCTCCCCACGAGGGGGAGGGGAGCCGCGAAACGCCTGGGCGGCAGGGATGCGGCTTATGGTTCGCTGACATCTGCGCGACGGATCGGCGCAGCACCTTTCAACTGGAGGGCGGAGCACCTATCATCGGGGCAACATTGGAGATGGGCATGATCGTCGAGCTTGGTCACTTTGCGCTGGTTCTGGCGCTTTCGGTTGCGGTCATCCAATCCACCCTGCCGATGTGGGGGGCCTGGCGGCGTGATGCGCGGATGATGGCGGTGGGGGAACCTGCGGCGGTGATCCAGCTTTTGCTGGTGGGGTTTGCCTTTGCGGCCTTGACCTATGCCTTTGTCGTATCTGACTTTTCGCTGAGTGTGGTGACGGCGAATTCGCACACTGACAAGCCGATGCTTTACAAGATTTCCGGCGTCTGGGGGAACCACGAAGGCTCGCTTTTGCTGTGGGTGCTGATCCTGGCGGTCTATGGTGCGGCGGTGGCGCGGTTCGGGTCGAACCTGCCCGATACGCTGAAGGCGCGGGTGATTTCGGTGCAAGGCATGATCGGGGTCGCGTTCCTGTTGTTCATGCTGTTCACGTCGAACCCATTCTGGCGGATGGACGTGCCGCCGATGAACGGGCAGGATCTGAACCCGCTGCTGCAAGACCCCGGTTTGGCGTTTCATCCGCCATTTCTGTACCTTGGCTATGTCGGCCTGAGCATGGCGTTTTCGTTTGCGGTGGCGGCGCTGATCGAGGGCCGGGTCGATGCGGCCTGGGCGCGCTGGGTGCGGCCGTGGACCCTGGCGGCCTGGGTGTTCCTGACCATCGGGATCGCGCTGGGGTCGTGGTGGGCCTATTACGAGCTTGGCTGGGGCGGGTTCTGGTTCTGGGACCCGGTGGAGAACGCAAGCTTCATGCCGTGGCTGTTGTCGGCGGCGCTGTTGCACAGCGCGATCGTGGTGGAAAAGCGCGAAAGCCTGAAGGCGTGGACGATATTGCTGGCGATCATGGCCTTCGGGTTCAGCCTGATCGGCACGTTCATCGTGCGGTCAGGGGTGATCACCAGCGTGCATGCGTTTGCCAATGACCCGGAGCGGGGCGTTTTCATCCTGATGATCCTTGGGGTGTTCACCGGGGGGGCGCTTTTGCTGTTCATGCTGCGCGCGAGTGCGATGGAGGCGAAGGGGCTGTTCGCGGTGGTCAGCCGGGAAAGCGCGCTGATTGCCAACAACATCCTGCTCGCGGTGTCGGCGTTTGTTGTGTTTATCGGGACAATCTGGCCGTTGGCGGCGGAAATGTTGCTGGGGCGGACGATGAGCGTGGGCGAGCCGTTCTTCAACGCAGCCTTCACGCCTTTCTTTGTGGCCTTGGCGCTGATCCTGCCCCTGGGTGCGATGCTGGCGTGGAAGCGGGCGGATGCGAGCCGGAACCTGCGGTCGCTGTGGGGTGCTGCGCTGCTGGCGGTGGCGCTGGGGGGGCTGGCGTTTGCGATGCAGACCGGGCGGTCGGCGCTGGGGCCGGTGGGCGCGGCGCTTGGCGCCTGGGTGGTGTTCGGTGCCCTGACCGACATCTGGTCGCGCACCGGGCGCGGTGCGGTGGCGGTGCGGCTGGCGCGGCTGACGCGGTTGCCGCGTGCCGACTGGGGCAAGATGACCGCACATTCGGGGCTGGGGATCACGGTCTTTGCGGTGGCGGCGATGAACGCGTGGAAGGTCGAGGATATCCGCATCGTGCAGATCGGCGATACCTTCCCGCTTGGCCGCTATGAGGTGACACTGAATGCGGTGAACGAAGTGCAAGGGCCGAACTACGTGTCGACGATGGCGGACATGACGGTGATGCGCGACGGAGCGCAGGTGGCGCAACTGTTCCCGGAAAAGCGGATCTATCCGGTGGCGGGGATGCCGACGACCGAGGCCGCGATCGACTATGGCTTCTTGCGCGACATCTATCTGGTGATCGGGGATCCGCAGAAGGACGGTGGCTGGGCGGTGCGGAGTTATGTGGAGCCGTTCGCGAACTGGCTGTGGGGCGGGGCGATCCTGATGGCGCTGGGCGGGTTCCTGTCCTTGAGCGACCGACGGTATCGGGTGGCTGCGGGCGCGCGCAAGGTGGCGGCGGTCGGGGTTCCGGCGGAATGAAGCGGCTGGTTGTGATGCTTGCGCTGTTGGCAAGTCCGGCGCTGGCGGTGCAGCCGGACGAGATCCTGCCGGATCCGGCGCTTGAAGCGCGGGCGCGCGAGATCAGCCGCGATATCCGCTGCCCGGTCTGCCAAGGCGAAAGCATCGACGACAGCGTGGCCCCGATCAGCCGCGACCTGCGCATCATCATCCGCGAGCGGCTGGTGGCGGGGGATAGCGACGCAGAGGTGGTGGATTACATCGTCGCGCGGTACGGCGAGTTCGTGCTGTTCAACCCGCGGCCGGAGGGGTCTAACCTGATCCTGTGGCTGGCGGGGCCAGCGCTGTTGCTGGCGGGGCTGGGCATCGCGGTGGCAACACAGCGGCGCCAGGTTGCCACGCCCGAAGTCGAGCTGAGCGACAGCGATGAGGCGCGGCTGCGGGAAATCCTGAAGGGTTGACGCGACAGTGGGATTGGCCCGCTTTTGTGCTGCGGCCAAGGTCGGGCAAACGGAGGCCAGTGATGCAGACGATCCGGGTCAGCGAAGCGGGCGGCGTGACGACGATCACGCTGAACCGACCCGAGGTGATGAACGCGCTGTCAGGCCGGATGCGGGCCGAGGTGACGGCTGCGTTGACGGCGGCACATGGCGGGCGCGGGATCGTGCTGACCGGCGCAGGTCGTGCTTTCTGTTCGGGTCAGGACCTGACGGATGCAGGCGGCCTTGATGTGGAGGCAACGCTCCGCGACGAATATGTGCCGATGCTGATGGCGATCACCGACGCGCCGGTGCCGGTGATCGCGGCGGTGAATGGCACGGCAGCAGGGGCGGGGGCGAACCTCGCGCTGGCCTGCGACGTGGTGATCGCGGCGGAAAGCGCCAGTTTCATTCAGGCCTTCACCCGGATCGGGCTGATCCCGGACGCGGGTGGCACGCATACGTTGCCGCGTGTGGTGGGGAAGGCACGGGCGATGGGGGCGGCGCTTTTCGCAGACCGGATCAGCGCACGGCAGGCGGCTGACTGGGGGATGATCTGGGAGGCGGTGCCGGACGCGGAGTTTGCGGGCGTGGTGGCGGCTCGGGCGGCGCATCTGGCAAGCGGGCCGACGGTGGCGTTCAGGGCGCTGAAAACCGCTTTGAAGGGCAGCTTTGACCGTGACCTTGCGGCGCAACTTGCGCTGGAGGCGCGGTTGCAGGGCATCTGTGGCGCCACAGAAGATTTCCGCGAGGGGGTCGCGGCCTTTCTTGCCAAGCGCCCAGCCCGTTTCCGCGGACAGTAGGGAACCGTTGCGACCTGCCTGCGTTCGGCGTATCGTGGCTGAAAGCGGCCATGTTACGACGGGGCTGTCATGTGGGATCGGTTGCTGATTGCCTTCCTGCGCTTCGGTGTTCGCACCGGGACTATACACCTTACCTTGCCGGACGGAGCCACGCATCACATCGGACCGGGCGGCGCGCCTGAGGTCGCGGTGACGCTGCACGATCCGCAGTTTTCGCGAAAGTTCTTTGCCCGCCCAGATCTGACGATGGGTGAAGCCTATATGGATGGCCGGTTGACCATCGCGAACGATGACATCCGCAGCCTGATTACATTTGCGCTGCGCAATGCGCGTGGCCGCAAGGTCTGGCCACCTTTCAAGCAGATCGCCACATTGGCCGCGTGGGCGAAATCATGGTCGATCTGGAACCATGTCGGCATTGCGCGCCGCAATGTGGCGCATCACTACGACATCTCGGAAGAGCTTTATGACCTCTTTCTGGGCGACACCAAGCAATACACCTGCGCCTATTTCCGCCGCCCCGACATGACGCTGGAAGAAGCGCAGACTGCCAAGATGGCGCATATCGGCGCGAAACTTCTGCTGCGCCCGGGGATGCGTGTGCTGGATATCGGCTGCGGTTTCGGCACACTGGCGATTGCGCTGGCGCGCGATCACGGGGCGCAGGTGGTGGGCGTCACCCTGTCGGAGGTGCAACTGGCCGAGGCGCGCCGGCGCGCGGCAGAGGCGGGACTGTCGGATCAGGTCGAGTTCCGGTTGCAGGACTACCGGGCGGTCAATGAAAGGTTCGACCGGGTGGTGTCGGTCGGCATGATGGAACATGTCGGGCTGCCGCACCTGCGCACCTATTTCCAGAAGGTCGCCGACCTGCTGACGCCTGATGGCGTGGCGCTGATCCATTATATCGGCCGCTGGTCGCCGCCGACCACCATCTCGCCGTGGTTCAACAAGTATATCTTCCCCGGCGCCTATTGCCCGGCGGTATCCGAGGCGATGCGGGTGGTGGAAAAGACCGGGATGATCCTTGCCGACCTCGAGGTCTGGCGCGGTCATTACGAGCACACTTTGCAGGAATGGCTGAAACGGTTCGACCGCAACATCGACCGCATCCGGCAGTTGCAGGACGACCGTTTCGTGCGGATGTGGCGTTATTACCTGCAATCGGCAGAGCTGAGCTTTTCCGAGGCGCATCTGGTGATCCACCAGTTGCACCTTGCCAAGGGCCGTTACACGGTGCCTGTGACGCGCGATTACCTTTACACGCCGAGCAATGCCTAGACGCCGCGGGCCAGCGCCGCGACCCCGGTCCGGGCGATTTCCAGAAGGCCCAAGGGGCGCATCAGATCGGCGAAGGCGTCGATCTTTTCGGGTGTGCCGGTCATTTCGAACACAAAGCTTTCAAGCGTGCTGTCGACCACGTTTGCGCGAAAGATCTCGGCCAGTTGCAGGGCTTCGACCCGCGCGGCACCCTTGCCAGCCACCTTGAAAAGCGCCAATTCGCGCTGCACGCTTGGGCCTTCGGCGGTCAGGTCGTGCACGTCATGCACCGGCACCATGCGGCGCAACTGGGCCTCGATCTGGTCGATCACCTGGGGTGTGCCACGGGTGACGATGGTGATGCGGCTCTTGTGCCCTTCATGGTCCACCTCGGCCACGGTCAGACTGTCGATGTTGTAGCCGCGCCCGGAAAAAAGCCCGATCACCCGCGCCAGCACACCACTTTCGTTGTCGACGATGACGGCCAGCGTGTGCTGTTCGATGACCTCGGCATTCGGGTCGCGCAGGTCATAGGCCGAGTGGCTCGACGAGCCTTTCTTGATGTTGAGCGGCGCCATCGCCTACCCCTTTCTTCTGTTCACAAAATATCCCGGGGGTGCGGGGGCTGGCCCCCGCTCTGCCAGCTTACACGAGCACCGCACCCTTGGAGCCGATCACCCCTTGAGTATCCGCATCGCCCAAGAGCATCTCGTTGTGCGGCTTGCCGGAGGGGATCATCGGGAAGCAGTTTTCGTGCTTTTCCACGAGGCAGTCGAAGATCACCGGGCCGTCATAATCCAGCATCTGCATGATCGCGTCGTCCAGATCCTTGGGGTCGGAGCACTTGATGCCCTTGCAGCCGAAAGCCTCGGCCAGTTTCACGAAATCGGGCAGGGATTCCGACCAGGACGAGGAATAGCGCTCGCCGTGCAGCAGCTCCTGCCACTGGCGCACCATGCCGAGGCGTTCGTTGTTCAGGATGAACTGCTTTACCGGCGCGCGGAACTGCATGGCGGTGCCCATTTCCTGCATGTTCATCAGCCACGACGCCTCGCCCGCCACGTTGATCACCAGCGCGTCGGGGTGGGCGATCTGAACGCCGATCGAGGCGGGCAGGCCGTAGCCCATGGTGCCGAGGCCACCCGAGGTCATCCAGCGGTTCGGGTCTTCGAAGCCGAGGAACTGGGCGGCCCACATCTGGTGCTGGCCGACCTCGGTGGTGATATAGCGGTCGCGGCCCTTGGTCAGCGCCTCCAGCCGTTCGAGGGCGTATTGCGGTTTGATCGTGGTGGTGGAGTTCTTGTAGGTCAGGCACTTCACGGCGCGCCAGTCGTTGATCTGGCGCCACCATTTGGCAAGGCCGTCCTTGTTGGTCCTTGACCCGCGCGCCTTCCACTGGCGCAGCACTTCGGCCAGCACTTCGCCCACGTCGCCGACGATGCCCACGTCCACCCGCACGACCTTGTTGATCGAAGAAGGGTCAATGTCGATGTGCGCCTTCTTCGAGCGCGGCGAGAAGTCCTTGATCCGGCCGGTGATGCGGTCGTCGAAGCGCGCGCCGATGTTGATCATCAGGTCGCAGCCGTGCATCGCGAGGTTGGCCTCGTAAAGCCCGTGCATCCCGAGCATGCCGAGCCAGTTCTTGCCCGACGCGGGGTAGGAACCGAGGCCCATCAGGGTGGAGGTGATCGGGAAATCCGTCGCCGCGGTCAGTTCGCGCAGAAGCTGGCTGGCCTTCGGGCCGGAGTTGATGACACCGCCGCCGGTGTAAAGCACCGGGCGTTCGGCGGATTCCATCAGTTCCACCAGACGGGCGATCTGGTCGGGATCGCCCACGGTTTTCGGCTGGTAGTGCGGGATCTTGACCTTGTCCATCGGAACGTAGTCGGCGGTGGCGAACTGCACGTCCTTGGGGATGTCGACGAGCACCGGGCCGGGGCGGCCTTTCATCGCGACGTGGAAGGCCTGGTGAATGGTTTCAGACAGTTTCGCGGTGTCCTTCACCAGCCAGTTCATCTTGGTGCAGGGGCGGGTGATGCCGACGGTGTCAGCTTCCTGAAAGCCGTCGGTGCCGATCATGAAGGTCGGCACCTGGCCGGTAAGGACCACCAGCGGGATCGAATCCATCAGCGCGTCGGTCAGGCCCGTCACGGCATTTGTGGCGCCGGGGCCAGAGGTCACGAGGACCACGCCGGGTTTGCCGGTGGAGCGGGCATAGCCTTCGGCCATGTGCACGGCACCCTGTTCGTGGCGCACGAGGATGTGGCGGATGTCGTTTTGCTGAAAGATCTCGTCATAGATCGGCAGGACGGCGCCGCCCGGATAGCCGAACACGACCTCGACACCCTGGTCCTTGAGGGCCTGAACCACCATCCGTGCACCGGACATAGATTTCGTCATGACTTCATCTCCTTCGCGCAACAAAAAGCCCCCGGGTTTCAATCGGGGGCGCATGGGAACCTGAATGGTCAAACCGTTACCGGCCCACGCGCTTCCTTCCTACGATGACAAGAATCCGGGCCATTGGCCGCTCCCCTCGTGTTCGGACGGAACTTAGGCGGCGGTATGGCGGGCGTCAATGGGATTTGCAAACAGAAAATGTCGCAGATGCTGGGCAATCTTGAACTTTTGTTGCGAAGCGTGCCTGCGTTGCGCAACATTCACTCTTTTCGGCAAAAAGGCACGGTCTGTGCGCGCCAGCGAGCGGTGATTGCGGGCGACACCCGCAGGGCAGCGGGATAACACGGCCTTGGAGCCGGGCGCAGCCCTGGCGGACAAGGGAAGATCCAGATGAAACTATACTATTCGCCCGGCACCTGTTCGCTGGCATCGCACATCACGCTGAACGAGGCCGGGGTGCCTTTCACCGCGGAGAAGGTCAACCTGCGCGACAAGCTGACCGAGACCGGTGCCGATTTCCGGGCGGTAAACCCGCGCGGCGCGGTGCCGGCGCTGGCGATGGAGGGCGGCGAGGTGCTGACCGAGGGCGTGGCAATCATGCAGCATGTGATGGATGCCGCGCGTCCGGGTGTGCTGCCGGCGCAAGGCACGGTGGCGCGGGCCCGGATGGCAGAAGCGCTGAACTATGTCGCGACCGAAGTTCACAAGACCTATTCGCCGTTCTTCCATGGCATCGAGGGTGAGGCGAAGGCCAAGCAGATGGCGCTGCTGGATGCGCGGCTGCAGGTTGTCGAGGATCGTCTGGCCGCGGGCCGCGACTGGGTGGCGGGTGACAGTTATACTCCGGCGGACGCCTATCTGTTCACCGTGACCAACTGGTCGACCAAGGTCGGGCATGATCTGGCCAAATTCCCGCAGATCGTTGCATTGCGCGACAAGGTTGCAGCGCGGCCGGCGGTGCAGGCTGCGATGAAGGCAGAAGGTCTGGTCTGATCGCTGAGTTTCAGACCAAGGAAGGGGCGCCCTGTGCGCCAGCCCATGCGATAAATGTTGAAAGCCCCGCCGAGCATACCTCGGCGGGGCTTCTCCTTTTACACCGCTGACATTCTTCGTCGAAACTCTTCGGTTCTTGCTCGACAGCGATACTGACACTACACCTTGGCGCGAGAACTGACCGGAATCCTGCCATGAGCATTCTGCAACTTGGAGATCATGGACAGTTCTATCTGCGCACAATCGCTGCTGCCACATCAAGCAGCGGGAATGGCACCAGAGCTAAGATCGGAGAAGATCGGTCTGTCGTATGTGGATGTGCGCAAGTCGTCATCGAAGCGCCCCGGATTGATGTCTAATGACAACAACAGGGCTTCAACCGCTCTGATGAAGACTTGGGAGTTCTTGATCGGATTGCTGTGATAAAGTTCATTCCGCACTTCTCTCACAGTCGCCAAGTCTCGCAGAATGTTGCTCTTGGTTATGGCTTGCCCTTTCACAAGGCCGGGGACAAATTCGGCTGACAAACTCGCCCAATCATCCTCAACGAAGAACATCAACTGCCCGAAAGACAGGAAGTAGAAGAAACGAGACGCGTTTCCCTGAGATCTCAGAAGAGGATAGACCTCGTTGTTGTCCATGATGGATTGAACCACCCGGTCTATGGTTCTTGACAGGGTAGAAGCGACTTGTATTCCGCCGTAAAGCGTCGGCTGAGGACGTCCAGCAATGATCCTCTTTTCCGCGAACCTCCACCAATCACGGCGCCCGAACTTCGTGTGGAAATGCTCGGTTAGCATTGCACGATAGGCGTTCTCGACGGGTAATCCCCCCATTCTTAACGGGGTGCATTCGTAGAACTTACGCAGCCAATTTCAGTTTCTGGGCGGGGGTGATGCCTCCGATGCCCATGTTCGGGCGGTCGTTGTTGTAAGTCCATAGCCATTGCGTGGCGAAGTCTTG
>JAUYQR010000019.1 GCA_030697175.1 Paracoccaceae bacterium
ACAATGAAGAACGGCCACACGGCGCGATCGGCAACAAGGTCCCGATCCTGCTGACGAAACCAGGGGGCGTCACCAGCCCGTCACCCTGAGCGAAGCCGGAAAACTCTGCCTTCGGGCGGCCCAAGGTTGGGGGTCGGATCAATGCGTGGACGGACTCTACCAAAAACTGGAGGAAGTTCAGGGGCTCAGGTCAGACAATTTGGGCGGTCCATTTCAAATGGGTCAGGGGAGAAGGCGGCCTTGCCTACCTCGTCGTGCCCAGCGCACTATAGCCGCAAGGCAGGGCGGGATTTTGGGACCAGAGGTCGGTACGCTGGGGCCAGGATAGGCGAGCGGAGTTTGTTTGGTGGCAGATTACTCAAGAATACTCGCGGCAATTGCCGCGTCAGAAGACCCGAAGCAGCTACGCCGGTTTCAAGAGAATGCCCGCGATAAGGGTGTGCCCGAGATTGCAGAAGCAGCATTTCGTCGATTGCTGGAAGTACTGCCCGATGAAATCCCAGGCAGTGTCGAACACGACTTTTGGAAAACGATTCACGCGTTTGAAGAACTTCTAAAGGACGAGCGTGGAAAGACGATCCGTTTGTCGCGGACCCGCCAGAAGATTGGGCGGGTCGGTGTGATGCAGACTTTACGCGATTTCGCCACAAGCAAGGCTCCGACAGATGGTTTCAGAATGCTGATAGAGCGGAACATGCCCGAGCTGACCGGTGAAGCACTTGTTTTGAAACACAAGGACTCGTTTGATACCGATGTCGTCGCGGCGGCAAAGGCGCGATTGATTGAAGCCGGAGTAGACGTAGAAGCGCTTTAGTTCCTCAGCTAATGGCCAGTTGTCAGTGTTCGGACTGCCAGTCAGTTCCCGCGCCCGGATTTCGGGTCGGGCAGAGCGGCCAGCTTGCCAGGCAGGTCAGCCCGGCTGTGCAAGAAATCCACGATGATCACCTGTGTCGCATCCTCGATGAATACGATGAAATGCTGCCCCGATCGGGTGAAGCGCAGATCCTCTGGCAGTTCCTGCGCGATCAGGCGGCGGCAATCCTGTGACTGGGCTGTACCGTCTGCGATTTCAGTGCAACGGGCGATCAGATCTTCTTCGTAGGCTTCGGCTTGACGCAGGCCAAAGGTGTCCAGTGTCCAGCGCGCAATTTCGACCAGCGAGGCCTCGGCCTGTCGCGTCAGCCGCCATGGGCGGGACATCACTGGGCGGTTCTTGCGCGGACAAATGCCCGGCGAACCGCATCCTCGCCGGTCCCTTCGGCAAGTTCGCCCGATCTTGCCTGTTCAATGCCGGTGGACAGCCGATCCCGCAACGCACCGAATTCCGCCTCTTCGCGCTCCAAGAGCCGCAGACCAGCGCGCAGGGCCTCGCTTGCGTTCTGATAGCGGCCGGACGCTACCAGCCGATCGACGAGATCGGACTGGGTGTCGGTCAGAACGACATTTCTGGTGGCCATCGCGCGCTCCCTCATCTGACTGGCAATATATGCCAATCGGAGCGCTGTGTCTATCGGGCCCTCGCCCTTTCGCTTCTTGCCAACAGACACAACCATCATCGCGGGTCTTCACCAAGTGCGCAAACCTCCGCTACAACTCCTCATCGACGTTGGGCGGAGCTATGACCGAAAGTTGGTGACGGTTTGATCAGGCGGCTTTGAATTCGTGCTTGATGCCGTCGCGGAATTCAACCCCCTGGATGATTTCGGGCAGGCGGTTCTGACCATCGAGTTTGCGCCATTTCTTCCTGGCCG
>JAUYQR010000017.1 GCA_030697175.1 Paracoccaceae bacterium
GTTGGACTGGCCCGAGTTGGACTGGCCCGAGTTGGACTGGCCCGAGTTGGACTGGCCCGAGTTGGACTGGCCCGAGTTGGACTGGCCCGAGTTGGACTGGCCCGAGTTGGACTGGCCCGAGTTGGACTGGCCGAAGTTGGACTGGCCCGAGTTGGACTGGCCGAAGTTGGACTGGCCGAAGGTGGACTGGCCGAAGTTGGACTGGCCGAAGGTGGACTGCGGCAAGCGGGACTGGCCCAGGCCAGACCGGGCCGAGGTGATCCGGTCCGGGTTGGATCGGCCCGTGGTGTCCTGACCCGCTGGAGGCGGTTGGCGCTGGGCGCGGGCAGGCGGCGCGTCGCCCGCCGCTGGTGGCGCAACGGGGCCGGCACGCATCGTCAGGGGCCTTTGATCAGTTTGCGGCGCAGCCAGCCGGAGAGGCTGTCCATCGCCATGACCATGAGCACGATGAGGACCATGTAATAGGCGACCTCTTCCCAATCCTTCTGCGTGATGATCGCTTGCGTCAGAAGCAGGCCGATGCCGCCGCCGACGATGGCACCGATCACGGTGGCGCTGCGGGTGTTGGATTCGAGGGTGTAGAGCACCTGGGAGATGAGGATCGGAGTGATCTGCGGGATGACCCCGAAGCGGGCGCGCAAGGTGGCGTTGGCACCGGTGGAGCGGATGCCCTCGACCTGTTTTTCGTCGATGTTTTCCAGCGCCTCGGAGAAGGTCTTGCCGAAGGTTCCGGCATCGGTGATCGCGATGGCGATGGCGCCGGTCATCGGGCCGGGGCCGAAGGCGCGGCTGAGGATGATGGTCCAGATCAACCCGTCGACGCCGCGGATGAAATCAAACACGCGGCGGGCGGCAAAGCGCAGGGGGCCGAGCGGCATGAAGTTGCGCGCGGCGAGAAAGCCCAGAGGCAGGGCGACCAGCGCCGCCGTCATGGTGCCGAGGAAGGCCATCAGGATGGTTTCGAAAATCGCCCAGGCGACGTCGCCGTGGCGCCACATCTTGTTGGTCCAGAATTCGGACGCCATGTAGCCGAGGTTGGAGCGGGCGGGGTCGATCCGGTCGGCGGTGGTGGCGAGGGCTGCGAGCTGGCCGAAGGATTTGCCGCGGAACGGGCTGTCGAGGGTGAAGAACCACAGTTCCCACCCCGGTTCATACTTGAAGGTTTCGACCTTGGAGCGGGAATAGTTGAACCGGCCGGCATCGGTGGTGACGCTGATCTTGTTTTCCGCGACCGAAATCCAGTCGGGGATCGGCTGGGGCGCGGTCAGGACGGGTTTGCCGCCGACGGGGCGGATGTCGATGGTGCCGTAGCCGGGCACGACCATGCGGGCGCCGGCGTCGTCGTAGGTGACGCTGTGGCCGGTGCCGAGGTCGATCGTGGTGACGGGGCCGGTGATGGTGACCCAGTCGGGCAGCATGCCTTCGGGGTAGGTGCCCTTGGCCTCGCCCTCGATCGCGACGGTCAGCTTGCCGGAGCGGTTGTCACGGGTGACGTGGGTCTTGTGCGACCAGAAGTCGGACAGCAGGATTGCCGCGTTGTCGAGGCGGGCGCGCTGGGCGAGGCCGGCAAGATCGAAGCTGATCGCGGCATAGAGGAGGTAGGCGAGGATCACGGCGGGCACGGCGAAGGCCATGCGGCGTTTGGCGGCGAAGCGGCGGGTGATGCTGTCGGCCAGTGATGGCGCGGTCATCGTCATCGTCATGGCTCAGGTTCCCTTCACCAGCTTGGTGCGGTAGTGGTCGGAAATGCGGTCGATGACGACGATGGCGGCGAAGAGGAGGAGGAAGATCGCCACGACCTCGTCATAGCGGCCCTGACCCCATTGCATCGCCAGTTTCAGGTCGTGGCCGATGCCGCCTTCGCCGACGAAGCCGAGGATGGCGCTGGCGCGGACGTTGATTTCAAACCGCAGGAGGGCATAGCTGAGCCAGTTCGGCGCGACTTGCGGGATCACGCCAAGCCACATGCGCTGCGACCAGGTGGCGCCGACCGAGGCGAGACCTTCGACGGGCTTGAGGTCGGCGTTTTCGGCCGCTTCGGAGAAAAGCTTGCCGAGGGCGCCGCCGGTGTGCAGCGCGATGGCGATGACGGCGGGGACCGGGCCGCCACCGAGGATGTAGATCAGCACCAACGCGATGACGATCTCGGGGATGGCGCGCAGGGCATCCATCGTGCGGCGGAACAGCGGGATCAGGCGGGGCCAGCGGGCGAGACCACGGGTGGCGAGTAGGGACAGTGTCATGGCGGCAAGTGCGCCGAGGAGGGTGGCGACGGCGGCGATGTTCAGGGTTTCGATCAGGGCGGGAACGTGGTCCCAGATCAGTGCGGGCAGGTGGGCGCGGTCGGTCCAGGCTTCGGTCAGCACTTCGGAGGGGAAGTCGAGGGTCTGCGGCAGGCCGTTCCAGAAGCCGCCGGCGTTGCGGGTGTCGGCCAGCATCCAGCCCGAGGCCATCAGCGCCACGAAGATCACGAGAAGGATCCCGCCATACATGCGCTTGCGGCGGACCATCTCGAGGTAGGCTTCGCGGGTGTTGCTGGTGTCGGGGCGTGTGCCCGGCGTTGGCCCGAAGGCGATGTCGACCATGGTTCCCCCAAAGAAAAGGCCGGGTCTTTTGCAAGACCCGGCCGGTCGTCATGAAAAAGGTTACATGCCTTCCTGCATCTTGCGGGCGGCGAGAATACCGTCGTAGGCGGCCGGTTCGACCGGGACGAAATCCTTGGCTTCGCCGCCGGCGAGGTTGTAGGCACACTCCGGATCGGTTTCCCACAGGTCGGCGGTCAGCGCGGTGACCTTGTCCTTGACGTCCTGCGGCAGCGCCTTGCGCACCACCATCGGGCCTTCGGGGATCAGCGTGGAGCGCCAGATTTCCACCAGGTTCGACATGTCGACGAGGCCCGCGTCGGCGGCCTTGCGGAAGGCGCCATTGGTATAGCCGTCTTCCCAGTTGCCAAGGCCGTCGGCCCAGGACACGCCGGCGTCGAAATCACCGTTGGCGACGCCGACGATGGTCTGTTCATGGCCGCCGGACATCTTCACTTCGGAGAAGTAGGCGTCGAGGGTGCCGTATTTGGCCGAAAGCTCGGCACCGGGGACGAGGTAGCCGGAGGTGGAGTTCGGGTCGGCGAAGGCAAAGGTCTTGCCCTTGGCATCGTCCATCGAGGTGATGCCGGTGTCCTTGCGGGTGAAGCCGATCGAGTAGTAGCCGGTGGAGCCATCGACGTTCTGCTTGGTCAGCTTGACTTCGACCGCTTCGGGATCGGTCAACTGGGTCTTGGCATAGGCCGAGGCGCCGAGCCACGCATAGTCGAGGGTGCCGCCGAGAAGGCCCTGGATCACGCCGTCATAATCGGCGGGGGTGAACACCTTGACCGGCACGCCGAGGGCGGCTTCGACCTTGGCGCGGAAACATTCGCTCGAGGTCAGGCGGTCCTGCGCGTTTTCGCCGCCGAGGATGCCGATGTTGAATTCGGTGATGTCCTGGGCGGTGGCGCTGGTGGCGAGGATCGCGGTCAGGGCGGTGGCGGTGAGCAGCTTTTTCATGGGTTCTCCGTGGGTTGGACGTTCGGTGGTCACGACAGCATGAGGTCGGCGTAGGACCGGTCGGCTGCGGTGTCGGTGGGGATGGAGGTCGAGGTCGCGGCCTCGTTGAACGTGTCGTCGGCGCCGTAGATGTCGCGGGCGACGCCGGTGGATAGCTGGTCTGGCGTGCCGTCGAACACGATGCGGCCATCGCGCATTCCGATCACGCGGTCGCAGTAGCGGCGCGCGGTGTCGAGGGTGTGGAGATTGGCGATGACCATGCGTCCGTCTTCGAGGTTGATGCGGCGCAGCGTGTCCATCACCACCTGCGCGTTCATCGGGTCGAGTGAGGCGATCGGTTCATCGGCAAGGATGATCTTGGGGTCTTGCATCAGCGCGCGGGCAATGGCGACGCGCTGCTGCTGGCCACCGGACAGCGCCTCGGCGCGTTTCGGGGCCTGTTCGGCGATACCGAGGCGGTCGAGGATGTCGAGGGCGCGCAGGATGTCGGCCTGCGGCCAGAGGTTGAACATGGTTTGCAAGGTGGAGCGGCGGTTCAGGATGCCGTGCAGGACGTTGGAGGCCACGTCCATCCGGGGCACCAGGTTGAACTGCTGGAAGATCATCGCGCATTGGCTTTGCCAGGCGCGGGCGTCGCCGTTTTTCAGGGCCAGCACGTTTTGGCCGTTGACGAGGATTTCGCCTGCGGAGGCGTCTATCAGGCGGTTCATCAGGCGCAGGAAGGTGGATTTGCCAGCGCCGGAGCGACCGATGATGCCGACAAAGGCCGGGCGGTCGACGGTGAAGCTGACCCGGTCGACGGCAGCCTTTGCGCCAAACATCCGCGTAACGCCTCTGACTTCGAGCATCGGTCACCTCTTGTGGTCGCTGAGCCTGTGTCTAGGGGCGGCGTGTGACACTGCGCCGAAAGCGGTGTGAAAGTTCTGTAACGTCAGGCGCGGATGTGGCGCGGCCAGATGTAGGCTTCCTCGGGGTCGGGAAGCGACGGGCTGGCCAGTGCCATGCAGTGGCGGCGCAGGGCGGCGGCAACGCCGTCGCGGTCCAGATGGCGCAGGGCAAGGGCGGGGATCGGCGAGCCGACGGTGATCTGCACGGGCTGTGCGATCCGGCGGCGGGTTTCGTGGAAGATGAGCGCCACCCGCAAGGCATAGCTGGTGTGGCTGGCAATCTGGAACAGCCGCGAGTTCTGTCCGGCAAAGTGGACGGGCAGGGTGGTGACGCCGGGGATCGTGGCCAGCCGCCCGACGAAGGGATGCCATGCCGCATCAACGGCGCGGCCGGCGATGGGTTTGTTGGCCGTGGCGACGCCGCCGGCGGGAAAGATCGCCACGACCTTGCCCGCCGCAAGCAGTGCCGAGGCCTGGCGCCGGGTTTCGGCTGTCAGGCGGCGGGCTTGCGCCGTGCCGGAGAAATCGACGGGCATCAGGTAGGGGTCCACTTCGGGGACGCGGCAGAGGAGGCTGTTGGTCAGGATGCGGACATTGCCGCGCAGATGCAGGCCGAGGTGGCCAAGGCAAAGGCCGTCGACCACGCCGAACGGATGGTTTGCCACGATCAGGAGGCCGCCGTGCTGTGGCAGCCGGTCAAGCGGGGTGCGCGAGGTGATCCGGGGCGTGATCGCAAGTTTGCGCAGGGCCGCGGCGAACACCGCCTCGCCGGGGCGTTTGTCGCAAAGCGCCCAGTCAAGGTAGAGGCGGCGCAGGTGCGGCTGGCCACTGGCCAGTTCCAGCGTGCGGATCAGTGCGCGGCGAAGCGGGGATTGGCCGGGGTGGGCGTAGGTGAACGTCACATCGGGCGAGATCGGTGCCTGATCGAAGGACAGCGTGTCGGTCAGCATCATGGCCTCGCGGGTTTTAGGGATGATCAGGGCAATCGGCGGGGGTGGCGGGTTTCATCTGACAGCGCCGGAATAGCGGATTTGTGTGACGCCGCGACGACGGCGGGATCAAGGCTGGATGACAGGCGACGGGAACCAATCGCGGCAATCTGCGTTCGCGATGGGGTGGCGTGCGGTCTGCCGACCGGCGGGGAGCCTTGGCCGGAAGTTTTGGCGGGGCGTCGGGCGCGGGACCGGACGCGATGCGAAGGGGAATGCGGATGCGGGCAGATGGCCGGTGCGGGGCTGTGGCGGCGATGGTGCGACTGGCCGTTGCGGCAGGCTGTCGGTCGCGCTGATGCAGCGGAAATTCTGGTGGTCAGCGCTGGCGCTTTTTTCGGTGGCGACGGTGTCGGCGTGGGGGGTGGGGATCTACCGCGACCGCGATGCGACGATCGACCTTGCCGAGCGGCAATTGCAAGCGACGGCGCTGTTGCTGGAGCAGCATGCCGGGCGTGTCTTCGAGGCGGGCGAAGCGGTGTTGCAGGGCAGCGTCGCCGTGGCCGAGGGCGTGGACCGCGACGATCCGGCAGCGCTTGAGGCGCTGTTTCGCCAGATCGCGCGGCTGCGCGGCGACAGTGACCAGATCACCTCGATCTGGGTGCTGGACGAGGCGGGAGTGACGCTGGTGGAAAGCTGGGGCCACCCGCCGACATTGACCGCGTCCTACGCGGACCGCGAATATTTTCAGGCGCATCGGAACGGCATGGCCGGGCTTTACACTGGCCCTCTGGCAACGGGGGCGCGCAGCGGCGAGCAGCGCTTTACCCTGAGCCGCGGCCTCTATGCCGAGGACGGCACGTTCGAGGGTGTCGTGGCGGCAGGGGTGCGCAGCGCGTATTTCTCGGGCCTTTATGCGCAGGCAGGGCCTGGCGAGGGTGCGCGGATGGTCCTGTCGCGGCTGGATGGCGTGCGGCTGGCCGAGTGGCCGCAGACCGAGCCCGGCCGGGCCACGCTGGACGCGGTGGCCGCGGTGGCGGCCGAGGCGGGGCGGCAGTTGCAGGTGGTGCGCGACCTTGGCAAGTATCCGGTGCGGATCAGCGTGTCGCGCCCGTTGGACATGGTGCTGGCGCCGTGGCGGCTGAGGGCGCTGGTGACCGGGTTGATCGCGCTGGTGGCGCTGGCGGCGTTTGGCGTTCTGACGGCGCTTGGGTTGCGCACCACCGGGCGCGAGCGGCGGTCGCGGCTGGACCTGATGGCAGCCAAGGCGCATCTGGAGGAACGGGTGCTGGAGCGGACCGAGGCGCTGCAGATCGCGCACACCCGGCTGCAAAGCCTGCTGACCACGGCGGGGGCCGGCACCTTCATCTGGCAGATGCCGAACGGCAAGATCCGCTCGGACGCAGGGATCGCGATGCTGTTCGGGCTTGATCCGGGGGTGGACAGCAGCGAGGCCGACTATCTGGAGCGCGTGCATCCCGACGACCGCGAGGCGGTGATGGCGAAGATGGCGGCGCTGCAGACGGGAGAGACGCGCTACGAGGACGAATACCGCGTGGTGCTGCCGGACGGGACGATCCGGTGGTGTCTGGCGCGCGGCACGGTGGATGCGAACCGGGTGTTCAGCGGCGCGGTCTTTGACGTGACCGAGTTGAAGCGCGCCGAGGCGGTTGCGGCCGAAAACCAGCGGCGGCTGCAACTGGTGGCCGATGCGGCGCCAGCGCTGATTTCGCATGTCGGGAAGGATGGGCGCTACCGGTTCGTGAACCGGGCGTATGAAGAGTGGTTCGGGCTGCCGCGTGCCGAGATCGTGGGCAAGCACGTCGGTGACGTTCTGGGCGATGCGGCGCTGCGAACGGTGGGGCCGATGATGGAGCGGGTGGCGGCGGGCGAGCTTGTGCGGTTTGACGCGGTGATCCCCTACCGGGACGGAGCCCACCGGCATGTCGAAGCGGAATACATTCCGAACATCACGGCAGGCGGCAAGGTGGACGGGTTTTTCGGGTTTGTCGTGGACGTGACCCGTCGCAAGCGCGACGAGGCGGCGCTGCTGGAGGCATCGCGCAGGACACAGGCGCTGGCGGCAGAGCGGACGGCCATCCTGGGCCAACTGACCGAGGGTGTGATCGTCACTGACGACACCGGCCGGATCACCTTTGTCAACGAGGCGGCGGCGCGCATCCACGGGGTCAAGGCGGTTGACGTTTCGCCGGCCGAATTCTCGAAGGTCTACAACCTGTTCACGCTGGAGGGCGCGCCATACCCGGTTGAGGCGCTGCCATTGGCGCGGGCGGTGGTGCGCAAGGAGACCGTGATCGACGAGCATTGGCTGATCCGGCGGCCCGATGGCAAGGATGTGGTGGCCATTGGCAGCGCGCGTCCGGTCTATACCGACGACGGGCGATTCATGGGCGCCGTGCTGACGCTGCGCGACGATACCGCGCGGCGCGCGGCACTGGACGAGTTGGCGCGCAGCGAACGGCGGCTGAACGCGGTTCTGGACAACACGCGGATGGCGGTCTTCATGATGGATGGTCGGCAACATTGCGTTTACATGAACGCCGCTGCCGAGGCGCTG
Source organism: Paracoccaceae bacterium (assembly GCA_030697175.1). Lineage (GTDB taxonomy): Bacteria > Pseudomonadota > Alphaproteobacteria > Rhodobacterales > Rhodobacteraceae > JAUYQR01. Next base: position 7,937 of record JAUYQR010000017.1, read on the forward strand.
ACGGGATACCGGTTCGAGGAGACCACCGGCCGCCCCTTGCATGAGGTGATCCACCATTCGCGCCCGGACGGAAGCCGCTTCGCGCTGGAAGATTGCGCCATCGACCGGGCCTTTCCCGACAACCGGCAGACCGCGGGCGAGGAAACCTTTGTCCACAAGGACGGGCATTTCTACCCGGTGGCCTATACCGCAAGCCCGATCCGCAACGCCGAGGCGCAGTCCATCGGCACCATCATCGAGGCGCGCGACATCCGCGCCGAAAAGGAAAACGCCGACCGGTTGCAGATGCTGATCGGCGAGTTGAACCACCGGGTGAAGAACACGCTGGCCACGGTGCAGTCGATCGTGTCGCAGGCGTTGCGCGGCGAGGATGTGCCGGTGCGGGTGCGCGAAGCGATCGAGACGCGGGTGATGGCGCTGTCGCGGTCGCATGACCTGCTGACGCGGCAGGCGTGGGGCTCGGCGGAGCTGACCGACGTGCTGCGCGAGGCGCTGCGGCCCTTTGCGATCGACGGGGACCGGTCGGGCCGCTTTGTGCTGGCGGGGCCAAGCGTCAGGATGCGCCCGAAAGCGGCGCTGTCGCTGGCAATGGCGTTTCACGAACTGGCGACGAATGCGGTGAAATACGGGGCGCTGTCGAACGATGCGGGGCGGGTGGAGATTGGCTGGCACGTTGCAGGCGGCAGGCTGCGCCTGTCGTGGGAAGAGCGGGACGGACCGCCGGTCACGCTGCCGACGCAGAAGGGCTTCGGGTCGCGGTTGATCGAGCGGGGGCTTGCGCATGAGCTGGGCGGCGAGGCGGCGCTGGAGTTTCGTCCCGAAGGATTGCGCTGGCGCATCGACGTTCCGCTGGCCGGTATCTTCGGCGAGGAGGGCGAGTGACTGCGCGGCGTGTTGCCCGGTGCCGCAACGTCGATGGAACCGACCGCGGGATCGCGCGTTTCCCCATGGGAGCATTGCAGGATCAATCATGGCGCGCATTCTGATCGTGGAGGACGAGTTCCTTATCGCCCTGGTGGCAAGTGACGCACTGGCCGATGCAGGCCACACCATCGTTGGCATGGCAAGCACCTATGACAGCGGCATCGCGCTGGCACGCAAGGAGCACCCGGATATGGCGGTGCTGGATGTGCGGATCGCCTCGGCGCAAGACGGGATCGACCTTGCGCTGGCGTTGCGGGCAGAGCTTGGCATCCCGGCGGTGTTTACCACCGGCAGCCGGGACGACGCGAACGTGGTGCGGGCAAGCCCGGCGCACCCGGCGGGATGGTTGCTGAAGCCTTACACCGAGGCTGATCTTCTGGCCGTGGTGGCAGAAGCGCTGGACGGGGTGGCCGCGCCGCCCGAGGCCGAGGCGCTGCCGGGCGCAGCAATGGCTGCACCCGCAGGGCGGCGTGATCGGGCAGTGTGATCGGGCGGCGTGATCGGGCAGTGTGATCGGGCGGTGTGATCGGGCAGTGTGATCGGGTGACGGCTCAGGGCGGAAAGCTGATCCGCACCAGAAGGCCTGAACCGCTGCGGCCCTGATCAAAGCTGATCGTGGCGCCGAACAGTGCCGAAATTTCCGCAGCGATGGCAAGGCCCAGCCCCATGCCGGTTGCGGTGCCCTTGTGCAGCGACGGCAATGGGCGCGGCGCATCTGCGCGGGTCTGGCGCGCGTGGTCCAGTTGGGCAGGCGAAAGGCCGGGGCCGTTGTCTTCAACCTCGATGGTGACGGGCGCGGTGGTGTGGGGCGCGGCGGTGTGGGAGGCGGTGGTGTGGGGGGCGGCGGTGTGGGGGGCGGTGGTGACGCGCACGGTGACGATGGCGCCGCGCCCGGCATAGGTGATGGCGTTGGTCACAAGGTTGTTCAGAAGTTCCGCAAGCAGCACCTTGTCGGCCGTGGCAATCGCGGTTGCGGTGCCTTCAAAGCCAAGGTCGATGTCGTATTGCAAGGCGGTGGGGACCAGTTCGGCGGTAACGCCCTTGGCGACCGCCACCACATCGACCGGGGCAAGGACGGCGGCGCCGCTGCTGGCATCGACCCTGGCCAGGACCAGAAGTTGCGCCAGCACCCGCTCGGCCCGTTCGAGGGCGGTGCGGGCCTTGGCGCTGGCGTCGGTCACCGGACCGGGGGCGGCGTTGCGGTCGACGAGGGCAAGCTGGGTGCGCACCACGGCAAGCGGGGTGCGCAACTGGTGGCTGGCGTTGCCGGTGAAGTTGCGCAGACCGTCAAGCGCGGTGCCAAGCCGGGCCATGAAGGAGTTGATGGCGTTGACCAGCGCCTCGACCTCTTCGGGGGTGTCGGCGGTGACGGGGCGCAGATCGCCGGGCGAGCGTTCGGCGATGGCCTCGCCCAGACGTTCAAGCGGGCGCAGGGCGACGGTGACGGCGACCCAGACGATGACCGCCACGCCGAGGATCAAGAGGCCGAGGCGCAGGGCGGAGCGGACGAGGATGGCGCGGGCGAGGGCGGCGCGGGCGCGGGTGGATTCGGCGACCGTGACGCTGAACGCGATGGAGCGGGCGCCGGTCGACACCTCGCGCAGGAGGGTGGCGCTGCGGATGCCGACCGAGCGGTAGGTGCCATCGGTGAAGGCGATGCCGCCCTGCGGGGCCGGGGCGACGGCAAGATCGGGATAGCCGGTCAGAAAGCTGCCGACCGGGCCATCGACGCGGTAGAATACCTTGTCCTGTGCCGTCGAGGCCAGCATTTCCAGCGAGGAAAAGGGGATGTCGACCTCGAGCCCGCCGGACTGGTCGACCGTCACCCGTTCGGCGATGGCGAGGGCCGACCCGACAAGCACGCGGTCGGACACGCTTTGTGCGGTGCGCAGCGCCTCGCGCCAGGTGTCGAGGAGGGCGGCAAGACCAAGGAGGGCGGTGGCGAGGAGAAGCCACAGAAGCAGGCGGCGGCGGAGTGAATAGGGTTTCATGCCGGGTCGGACGGCTTTTCAAGAAGGTAGCCGATGCCGCGCACGGTGCGCAGCGACAGCCCGAAGGGCGCAAGCCGGCGGCGCAGGCGCGAGATGTATTGTTCGATCGCGTTGTCGGAAAGCATGTCCTCCAGTGACGTGAGCGACTGGACGATCGCCTCTTTGCCGACGACACGCCCGGCGCGGGTCAGGAGGAGTTCCAGAAGCGCGCGTTCGCGGGGTGGCAGGTCAAGCTCTTGTCCGAAGGCGGAAAACTGGCGGGTGGTCAGGTCGAGCGTGACCGGGCCAAGCGCCACGGTGGCCGAGCGCAGCCCCGCCTGACGGCGCAGGAGCGAGCGGACGCGGGCTTCGAATTCGCGGATGTCGAAGGGTTTGGCCATGTAGTCGTCGGCGCCAAGGTCAAGCCCGCGCACCCGGTCTTCGGCCGCGCCGCGCGCGGTGAGGATCATCACCGCGGCCTGGTTGCCGATCGTGCGCATGGCGCGCAGGACGGCCAGCCCGTCAAGCTGCGGCAGGTTCAGATCGAGGATCACGAGGTCGAACTGTTCGGCGGCGGCGAGGGTTCGGGCACCTTCGCCATCATGCACGCAATCGACCGCATAGCCTGACGAGACCAGAAGCGACACCAGCGCCTCGGCCAGGGGAAGATCGTCTTCTACCAGCAATATCCGCATCGGCCCCTCCCCGAGGGCAGGTTAGGGGCAATGCGGAGCGTTGTGAACGGTGTTCTCCTGAGGCAGAGTTGGGCGATGCTGCTACGGTCGATCCTTCTGTGCGCGGCTTTGGCGGGACCGGCCGGTGCCGAGGTGGTGGAGTTTGCCGCACCGGGCATCGAGGCGCAGCGGCTGGTGATCTATTCCACGCTGGACAGCCGGTTGGCGGCGCCGCTGATCGAGGCATTTCAGGCGCAGCGCCCGGAGGTGGCGGTGCGCTATGAAGACCTTCTGGGCGGCGAGATTGCCGCGCGGGTGATCGCCGAGACGGACGCGGGGGCGGCCACGGCGGATTTCGTGTTTTCCGCCGCGATGGACCTGCAACTGAAGCTGGCCAATGACGGTTTCGCGCAGCCGGTGGTGGTGCCGGGTGCGCTGACGTGGCCTGCCTGGGCCAAGTGGCAGGACACCGCCTTTGCAATGACGTTCGAGCCGGCGGTGCTGGTCTATCACAAGCCCGCCTTTCCAGACGGGCCACCACACTCACGGCTGGAGCTGGCCCGCTGGCTGGAAAGCGCGCCCGAGGGCAAGATCGGCACCTATGACATCGAGCAGTCGGCGGTGGGGTATCTGTTTCTGGCGCGCGACGCCGAACATTTTCCCGACATCTGGTCGGTGCTGGGTCGGATGGCGGATGCGGGGTTGCAGACCTTTCCGACCAGTCAGGACATCATCGACCGGGTGGCCGACGGGCGGCTGCTGATCGGTTACAACATCCTTGGGTCTTATGCCGCCGAGCAGGCCCGGCTGGCGCCCGAGTTGGGGATGGTGCTGCTGCGCGACTATACGGTGGTGATTTCGCGCGTTGCGCTGGTGCCGAGGGCGGCTGCCACGCCCGAGAGCGGCACGGCGTTTCTGGCGTTCCTGATGAGTGCCGAGGGGCAGACGCTGCTGTCGGAAAAGCTGCGCCTGCCTTCGGTCAGCCTTGAGGTGTCGGGCGACAACAGCGGCGTGGCGATGCAGGCGGCGCTGGGCGATCAGTTGCGCCCGGTTCCGGTCAGCCCCGGTGTGCTGGTCTATCTGGATCAGGCCAAGCGGGCGCAGCTTTTGCGGCTGTGGCGCGAGGCTGTGGAGCGAGGCTGCGGAGCGGAATCAGACCTGTCAGGTTGTTGACAGGTTAGTGTGGTGAACTTTTCGGCAGGGACGGCACGAGGAGGTGCCGCCTGACGCAAATCGGCGCGGGTTTCCGTGCCTTGGGAGGAGAATCAAGATGAAACACACGCTTTTGAGCGCGGTTTTCGCCACGGCACTGGCGCTGCCAGCCGTTGCGGCCGACTATACGATCATTGCCCCCGCTGCCCCCGGCGGCGGTTGGGACAGCACCGCGCGCGCGATGCAGGAGGTCATGCAGGCCGAGGGCATCTCGGGCTCGGTTCAGGTGCAGAACGTGCCGGGCGCGGGCGGCACGGTTGGCCTTGCGCAGTTCGTGTCGAGCGCTGCGGGCGATCCGAACCAGTTGATCGTCGGCGGCTATGTGATGGTGGGCGCGATCCTGACCAATGAATCTCCGGTCAGTCTGGCCGATGTGACGCCGATCGCGCGCCTGACCGGCGAAGCGGTGGGCATTGCGGTGTCGGCATCAAGCCCGATCCAGAACATCAACGAACTGGTCGAGATGATGAAGGCCGATCCGGGGTCTGTCTCGTGGGCGGGCGGTTCGGCGGGTGGTGTCGACCACATCACCGTGGGCCTGCTGGCCAAGGCCGCCGGGATTGACCCGACCAAGATCAACTATGTCGCGTTTTCCGGCGGCGGCGAGGCGCTGGCGGCCATTCTGGGCAATCAGGTGACGGTCGGTATCTCGGGTGTGGGCGAGTTCCTGCCGCAGGTCGAGGCCGGCACGATGCGGATGCTGGCGGTATCGACCGCCGAAAAGTGGCCGGGAACCGATGCGCCGACGCTGATGGAGGCGGGCTATGACGTGAACGTGCAGAACTGGCGCATGGTCGCCGCTGCACCGGGCCTGACGGACGAGCAGAAGGCGGCAGTCACGGCGGATATCGACACGCTGGTGAACTCGGCCGGATGGAAGGCGACGCTGGACGCGAAGGGCTGGGCCAACACCTATCTTTCGGGTGCCGAGTTCGACGCGCAACTGGCCAGGGAGATCGACGCGACGACGACGATCCTGAAGGATATCGGTCTGGTCAAATGACCAAGATCCTGTACGCAACCGGACGTCGCCCCGATGGGGCGGCGTTCATCATCGCGGCGGTTCTGGCGGCGCTGGGCGGGCTGCTGATCTGGCAGGGCCGCGCCATTCCCGACAAGGGCGGCTATGCCGGCATCGGGTCGGGCGACTTGCCGGTGTTCATCGGCGCGGGGCTGGTGCTGCTGGCGGCGGGGCATGTGGTCAAGGGCCTGCGCCATGCCGCACCCCCGCTGCCGCGCCAGCAACCGGTGCCGATACTGCTGATCGTGGGCGGGTTGTTGTTGCAGTTGATCCTGCTGAAGCCGTTGGGCTTTTCGATTGCCTCGGGGCTGTTGTTCGCCTGCACGGCGGCCGCCTTCGGCAAGACGCGCGTGGTGCTGACGCTGCCCGTCGGGATCGTGTTTGCCTTGATCGTCTACGGTGTGTTCGACCGGCTGTTGCAGTTGAACCTGCCGGCGGGGCTGCCTGAAACCCTGATCTTCGGAGGCTGAGGTGACCACCTTCGATTTCCTGCTGCAGGGTCTTGCGACGGCGATGGAGCCGATGATCCTGTTTTACGCGCTGGTTGGCGTCACGCTTGGCACGGCAGTGGGCGTGTTGCCCGGCATCGGACCGGCGCTGACGGTGGCGCTGCTTTTGCCGGTGACCTACGGGCTTGATCCGGCGGGCTCGCTGATCATGTTCGCGGGCATCTATTACGGCGGGATGTATGGTGGATCGACCACGTCGATCCTGCTCAACACGCCGGGGGAAAGCGCGTCGATCGTCACCGCGCTGGAAGGCAACAAGATGGCCCGTGCGGGGCGCGGCGGGCCTGCGCTGGCGACAGCGGCGATCGGGTCGTTCGTGGCGGGGCTGCTGGCGACGCTGGCGCTGGCGTTTCTGGCGCCGCAGATCGTGAAGCTGGCCTTCGTGTTCGGGCCGCGGGAGTATTTCGCGCTGATGGTGCTGGCCTTTGTCACGGTGTCGGCGGCGTTCGGCGACAGCACGCTGAAGGGGCTGACCTCGCTGTTCGTGGGGCTTGCGCTGGCGCTGGTCGGGATTGACGGGCTGACCGGGCAGGCGCGGTTGTCATTCGGGGTGCCGCAACTGCTGGACGGGATCGAGGTGACGACGCTGGCCGTGGCGATGTTCGCGGTGGGCGAGGCGTTGTTCGTGGCGGCGCAGGGCGCGGCCAATCAGGACAAGATCCATGCGATCAAGGGATCGGTCGCAATGACGCGCGAGGATTGGCGACGGTCATGGAAGCCCTGGCTGCGCGGCACGGCAATCGGGTTTCCGATTGGCGCGATGCCGGCGGGGGGCGCGGATATCGCAAGTTTCCTGTCCTATGGTGCGGAAAAGCGGTTCACCAAGCACCCGGAGCAGTTTGGCCACGGGGCCATCGAAGGCGTTGCGGGGCCGGAGGCTGCCAACAACGCGGCCGCTGCCGGGACGCTGGTGCCGCTGTTGACGCTGGGTCTGCCGACGACGGCCACGGCGGCGATCATGCTGGCGGGGTTCCAGCAGTTCGGCTTGCAGCCGGGGCCGCTGTTGTTCGCCACCTCGCCGCAACTGGTGTGGGGGCTGATCGCCAGCCTGCTGATTGCCAACGTGATGCTTCTGGTGTTGAACCTGCCGCTCATTCGGCTGTGGGTGAAGCTGCTGATGATCCCGCGACCGTGGCTTTATGCGGGGATCTTGCTGTTTGCGACGCTTGGCACGATCGGGGTGAACCCGTCGCCGGTGGAGCTGTCGATGCTGCTGATCTTCGGGGTGATGGGCTATCTGATGCGGCTTTACGGGTATCCGATTGCGCCGGTTGTGGTCGGGCTGATCCTGGGGCCGATGGCCGAACAGCAGTTGCGCCGCGCCTTGTCGATCTCGCAGGGGGATTGGACGACGCTGGTCAGCACTCCGGTGGCGGCGGGGCTGCTGGCGGTTGCGGTGGCGGCGTTGGTGGTGCCGTTCCTGCTGCGGTTGCGCGGGCGGGGGGCGGTGCTGGCGCAGATCGGCAAGGACGAGGATTGAGGCGGGGTCAGGTGGGCGCGCTGGTGACCGCGACGCTGGAGCAGGCGATTTCGAGGCCTTCGGCGAAGATCACTTCCTCGGCAGCGAAATGCAGGGTGAAGACGCGGGCGAGGTCGGTGATTTCGTGCCGCACCTGAGCGCCGTCGGCGAGGCGGGCTGCGGGCACCGCGGCAACTGCGGAGCCGTAAAGCGAGGCGGCGCGCCAGTCGCGGATCATCACGCGCTGGCCGGGTGAAAGCAGCAGGTCAACCTCGGGGCGGTGGTGGCCGATGGTCGAGGCGGGCAGCCGCACGACAGGCGCAAACCGGCGCAGCGATGTGGTGATTGACACCACGCGAACAGCGCCGCTGCGGCAGATGATGCGGTCACCGGGTTCAAGGTATTCGACCGGCAGGTCGCCATCGAGGGTGCGAACCCGCGTGCCGGCAAGGATGCCTTCGGTGCCGTGCAGGTTTTCCGGCTGGGCGGACTGCGACAGAAGGGGCGGACGATCCATGCGAGTGGTCCTTGGGGTGCATGGGCAGGGTCACACGGGTTTGTGACCGGTATGGGAACGGCCGGCGTTGATTTCGGGGCAGTTGCGGCAGGAATGGGGCCATGCAATTGACCCCTCGCCCCCGGGTTCGGTTCTTGCTAAAGACGGCGCTGCCGGATGCGGCTGGCGCTCTTGCGCGGGCATGCTGGCAGGATGCGGGTGTGGCGAAATTGGCAGACGCACCAGATTTAGGTTCTGGCGCCGCAAGGCGTGGGGGTTCAAGTCCCTCCACCCGCACCATCGAAACGCGAATTCCGGGTGATTGCGACCGAGTTTCGCACCCGGCTTGCGAGCGACCGAATTACCCCTTACGTCGCCGTGAAAGCTTTGCTAGAAGGCCCGCAAAGTTGCGCCAGGTTCCGGCTTGGCGTCGTATCTCTATTGCGCGAAAGCGCCCTGAAGGTTGAGGAAGGATATCCCCGAATGCTGGTCACCGAGACCCTGAAAGACGGCCTTAAGCGCGGCTACACCATCACGGTGACGGCTGCCGAACTGGACGCCAAGGTGCATGAAAAGCTTCTCGAAGCGCAGCCTGACGTCGAGATCAAGGGGTTCCGCAAGGGCAAGGTGCCGCTGGCGATCCTGAAAAAGCAGTTCGGCACGCGCCTGATGGGCGATGCGATGCAGGACGCGATCGACGGCGCGATGAAGGGCCATTTCGACGCGACGGGTGACCGTCCGGCGATGCAGCCGGACGTGAAGATGGTCGGCGGCGATGCGTGGAAAGAGGGGCAGGATGTCGTGGTCGAGATGACCTATGACGCGCTGCCGCCGATCCCCGAAATCGACGCCGGCAAGATCAAGCTGGACCGTCTGGTGGTGAAGGCCGACGACAAGTCGGTCGACGAAGCACTGGCGAACCTGGCGGCAACCGCGCAGTCGTTCGAGGACCGCAAGAAGGGCGCCAAGGCCAAGGACGGCGATCAGGTCGTGATCGACTTCAAGGGCTCGGTCGATGGTGAGCTGTTCGAGGGCGGCTCGGGCGAGGATTATCCGCTGGTGCTGGGATCGAACTCGTTCATTCCGGGGTTCGAGGCGCAACTGGTTGGTGCCAAGGTCGGCGACGAGATTTCGGTGAACGTGACGTTCCCGGAGACGTATGGTGCCAAGCATCTGGCCGGCAAGGCTGCGGTCTTTGCCTGCACGGTGAAGGCCGTGAAGGAACCGAAGCCCGCCGAGGTGAACGACGAATTGGCCAAGAAATACGGTGCCGAGGATCTGGCCGCATTGAAAGGCCAGATCGCCGAGCGGCTTGAGGCGGAATACAAGGGCGCGGCCCGGTCGGTGATGAAGCGTGCGCTGCTGGACCAGTTGGACGCCATGGTGAAGTTCGACCTGCCGGCGAACCTGGTAGAGGCGGAAGCCGGGCAGATCGCGCACCAGCTTTACCACGAAGAGCATCCGGAGGATCACGGCCACAACCATGGCGCCATCGAGGCGACGGACGAGCACAAGTCGCTGGCCGAGCGCCGGGTGCGTCTGGGCCTCTTGCTGGCCGAGATCGGTCGCAAGGCGGAGGTCACCGTGACCGACGCCGAGATGACGCAGGCCGTGCTGGCCGCCGCGCGCCAGTATCCGGGGCAGGAGCGTCAGTTCTTCGAATTCGTGCAGAAGAACCCGCAGATGCAGCAGCAACTGCGCGCGCCCTTGTTCGAGGACAAGGTTGTTGATCACATCGTCGGGCTGGCGAAGGTGAGCGAGAAGACGATTTCGAAGGAAGAGCTGCAGAAGGCCATCGAGGCGCTGGACGAGATCTGATTTCGTCCCGAGCTGAACAGGAAAGGGCCGCATCGCTGGGTGCGGCCTTTTTCATTTGACAGTGGTCCTGCATCTTTCGATGATGCGACCGAAGGCAATGCCTTCATTTCCCTGAAAATCATTGGTCGACCGAAGCCGCAGATCGCGGGTTTCGCGTGGTGCGACGGCGTCGGCCGCTTGGAGGACGTATGTCCAATGTCGATATGGCCCGGCAGCTTGCCGAAGTGGCCCATGCCGGGCAGACGCGCAAGGGCGCGGCTAAGGAGCCCTACATCCGCCATGTCGCCGAAGTGGCGGCTCTGGTCGCCGGGTTCGGTGGCAGCAGGGGCCAAGTGATGGCCGCGTGGCTGCACGATACGGTGGAGGATTGCGGCGTCTTGCCGGAGGAGATTGCCGAGCTTTTCGGGGCCGAAGTGGCGGCGCTGGTCGCGGAGATGACGGATGACAAAGCCCTGCCAAAGGCGGAGAGGAAGCAATTGCAGGTGGATCATGCGGCGCACAAATCGGACGCGGCGGCGTTGATCAAGATCTGCGACAAGCTGTCGAACATCCGGGCGGTCGGGACTGCGCCGCCGGTGCATTGGCCGGTGGCGCGGCAGGCGGCCTATCTGGACTGGGCGGAGGCGGTGGTGGTTCGGTTGCCGTCAGGCGCCGATCCGGCGCGCGCGGCCTTTGCCGAGGCGCTGGCGGGGTCGCGCGGGGCGGTTGCGGCGCGAGGCGCCTGACCAAAGAAGAACCGCGCGAGTTGCCCCGCGCGGTCTGGAGGGTCTGACTGATCTTGATCAGTCGCGGGTCAGGTCTTCGCCGTCCTGGGCTGCGCCCATTTCGTCGAACAGTTCCGCAATCTCGAATTCCGCGGCGGCTTCGGCCTCGGCGGCGAGTTCCTGGATCGACTTGCCCGAGGCTTGCAGCTCGGACTCTTCGATCGAGCGGGCGACGTTCAGCTTGATCTTGACCACGACTTCGGGGTGCAGGACGGCCGACACGGTGTGGATGCCGAGGTCCTTGATCGGGCGGTCAAGCACGATCTGGCCACGGTTCACGGTGAAGCCGGCAGCGGTTGCAGCCTCGGCGGCGTCACGGGTGGTGACGGAGCCGTAAAGCGCGCCCGCGTCGGAGGCCGAACGGATCACGACGAACATCTGACCGTCGAGCTTTTCGCCAACGGCGGCTGCTTCCTTGCGGGTCTCGAGGTTCGTTGCTTCAAGCTGGGCTTTCTTGGCTTCGAACGACTTGATGTTGCCGTCGTTGGCGCGGAGAGCCTTGCCCTGCGGCAGGAGGTAGTTGCGCGCGTAGCCGTCCTTGACGTTGACGACTTCGCCCATCTGGCCAAGCTTGGCCACGCGTTCCAGAAGGATCACTTGCATGTCATGTGCTCCTTATTTCACGGCGTAGGGCAGCAGGGCGAGGAAGCGGGCGCGCTTGATGGCCTGGGCCAGTTCGCGCTGCTTCTTTGCCGAGACGGCGGTGATCCGGGACGGAACGATCTTGCCGCGCTCGGAGATGTAGCGCTGCAGCAGACGGGTGTCCTTGTAGTCGATTGCCGGTGCATTGTCGCCCGAGAAGGGGCAAACCTTGCGGCGGCGGAAAAACGGTTTGTTCGCCATGGTTTATGGACCTTTCTTCAAGCTATGGATCAACGACGCGGTGCGCCGAACGACGGACGTTCGCCGCCGCCGAAGGACGGACGTTCGCCACGGTCGCCGCCACGATCGGGACGGTCACCGAACGACGGGCGTTCACGGCGTTCGCCGCCAAAGCCGCCGCGGTCACCCCGGTCGCCATCGCGCTCGCGCTCGTCACGCTTCTGCATCTGGACCGACGGGCCTTCGTTGTGCTTGTCGACCTTGATGGTCAGGACGCGCATGACGTCGTCGTGCAGACGCATCAGGCGCTCCATCTCCTGCACGGCAGCGGCGGGCGCGTCCGATTTCAGGAGGGCGTAGTGGCCCTTGCGGTTCTTGTTGATCTTGTAGGCCATCGTCTTGACGCCCCAGTATTCGTTTTCAACGACTTTGCCGCCGTTGTCCGCGAGGACGGTCGAGAAGTGTTCGATAAGGCCTTCGGCTTGCGCGTTGGACAGGTCCTGACGCGAAATGAAAACATGCTCGTAAAGCGGCATGCGGTCTCCGTTCCGTTTCGGGCGCGCTTCACAGGACGGGCTTTGCCTTGCAGGCGGCCAGTCCACGAGGGGCAGCGCCGGATAAAGGGACTGCCTGCAAGGATGGGGCCTTATACAGAGTGGGCCGCGCGATGCAAGGGGAAGGCGACGATGAGGGACGGCGGCGGCAACACGCGTGATTGCGAAGCGTGGCGTGTCGGGCTATCCCGGAGAAAACAGGGGAGAATGGCATGAGCCGCGCATTCGTATTTCCAGGCCAGGGGGCGCAGACCATCGGGATGGGCCGGGCGCTGGCCGAGGCATATCCGGCGGCGAAGGCGGTGTTCGACGAGGTCGATGCGGCTTTGGGCGAGACCCTGTCGCGGCTGATCTGGGAGGGCGACATTGCGGAGTTGACCCTGACGAGGAATGCGCAGCCGGCGCTGATGGCGACCTCGATCGCGGCGCTGAGGGCGCTGGAGAGCGAGGGGATCGGGCTGGAGCATGTGGCCTTTGTGGCGGGTCATTCGCTGGGCGAATATTCGGCGCTGTGTGCGGCGGGCAGTCTGAGCCTGTCGGATACCGCGCGGCTGTTGCGCATCCGCGGGCAGGCGATGCAGGAGGCGGTGCCGGTCGGCGTTGGGGCGATGGCGGTGCTGCTGGGCCTTGATTTCGAGGCGGCGGTCGCGGTGGCGGCAGAGGCCGCGCAGGGCGAGGTGTGTCAGGCGGCGAACGACAACGATCCCGCACAGGTGGTGGTGTCGGGTCACAAGGCGGCGGTCGAACGCGCTCTGGAGATTGCCAAGGCCAGGGGCGCCAAGCGCGCGATGCTGCTGCCGGTGAGCGCGCCGTTCCATTGCGCGCTGATGCAGCCCGCGGCACATGTGATGGCCGAGGCACTGGCGGCGGCGGTGATCAACGCGCCAAGGGTGCCGATCGTGGTCAACGTGCGGGCCGAGGCGGTGACGGAGCCGGACCGCATCCATGACCTGTTGATCGCGCAGGTGACCGGATCGGTGCGCTGGCGCGAAAGCGTGCTGTGGATGGAGCGGGCCGGGGTCACCGAGTTCTGGGAGATCGGCGCGGGCAAGGCCCTGTCGGGGATGATCAAGCGCACGGCGGAGGGCGCGGTGACGCGGGCCGTGGGCACGCCTGAGGACGTCTTGGCGGCGAAGGGTTGACGGGCGCGCGGCGGGACGCGGCGGGACGCGGCGGGGGCTTCGCGCCCCCGCACCCCCGCGGGATATTTGCGAACAGAAGAAACGGGAAGGTGTGGCGATGTTCGATCTGACGGGGAAATGCGCGCTGGTGACTGGCGCTTCGGGCGGGATCGGCGCGGAGATCGCGCGGGTGCTGCATGGGGCGGGGGCCACGGTCGCGCTGTCTGGGACGCGGGTCGAGCCTTTGGCGGTGCTGGCGGCGGACTTGGGCGGGCGGGTGCATGTGGTGCCGTGCAACCTTTCGGTGCCGGCAGAAGTTGAGGGGCTGGTGAAGCGCGCGGCTGAGGCGATGGGGGCGGTGGACATCCTGGTCAACAATGCCGGGATCACGCGCGACGGGCTGGCGATGCGGATGTCGGACGAGGATTGGGCATCGGTGATCGACGTGAACCTGACGGCGACCTTCCGGCTGTGCCGGGCGGCGATCCGGGGGATGATGAAGGCGCGCTGGGGGCGGATCGTCAACATCTCGTCCGTGGTCGGGACCACCGGAAATGCGGGGCAGGTGAACTATGCCGCGTCGAAGGCCGGGATGGTCGGGCTGTCGAAATCGCTGGCCGCCGAGGTGGCGAGCCGGGGGATCACGGTGAATGCGGTGGCGCCAGGTTTCATCGAGACGGCGATGACCGACAAGCTGAACGAGGCGCAGAAGGCCGCGATCCTGGGGGTGGTGCCAGCGGGGCGGATGGGCCGGCCGGAAGAGATTGCTGCGGCGGTGCTGTATCTTTCGTCGCCGGAAGCGGCCTATGTCACCGGGGCCACCTTGCATGTGAACGGCGGGATGGACATGGTGTGATGGCGCGTTTCCAGACCGTGTCTGGAAACAGTTTGCCATGCGGCGCGGCCCTTGCTATAGGCGCGCAGGAAATCGCCCGGAGACGGGCACATCGAGACAAGGCGGGCGTTGCCCGCACCACAAAGAGGAACGGACATGAGCGACATCGCGGACCGCGTTAAGAAGATCGTCGTCGAGCATCTGGGCGTCGAAGAGGACAAGGTCACCGAGACGGCCTCGTTCATCGACGATCTGGGCGCTGACAGCCTTGATACGGTCGAACTGGTGATGGCGTTCGAGGAAGAGTTCGGGATCGAGATCCCGGATGACGCCGCCGAGACCATCCAGACCTTCGGCGACGCGGTGAAGTTCATCTCGGAAGCTGCCTGAATTCAAACCGCCTTGGCGGGTAGTGAAAGGCGTCCCTTGCGGGGCGCCTTTTGCGTTTCGGGCCTTGGTTTTCGTCTCTGGCATCGCGTTGGACCACGGTCGAAGCGGGAGGGTGTCACACCCCCCCGCGCCCTCCCGTGGGATATTTGTTCAAAGCGGAAGGGTGCAGGCAGGCCGGGATCGGCGGGTGGCGGGCGGGTGGCGGAGAATGGCCGTCGTGCGGGGGGGCGGCGCATCGCTTGCCTTGCCACCGTACGGGCGGCGCGGGCAAGGTGGCCGCGATTGCAAGGAGGCGGCGATGGCAAATCTGGGAGCGATGTTCGGGGGCGGCGACGGGGAGACGTTCCTTGGCCTGCCACGCTGCCGGGACCTGAGCCGGGTGCAGGCGGGAGCCGTGCTGATCGGGGCGGATGGCTGCACGCCGTATCCGAGCGTGGGGTTTTACTGCGCGGGCGGGCCGCAGGCGATACGGGTGGCGGGGGCGGCCCATGCGGCGACCCTTGGACACATGAACTTCGATCTTGGCGGGCCGGTGTTTCCGGGGCGGGTGACGGCGGTGGATGCGGGCGATCTGCCGCAGGACGAGGCCGATCCGGTGGGCAACCGGGCACGCATCTTTGGCGCGGTGAACCTGATCCTCGACCGGGGGGCGGTGCCGGTGCTGATCGGCGGCGACGATTCGCTGCCGATCCCGATGCTGGAAGCCTATGGCGCGCGCGGCAAGACCTTTACCATCCTGCAGATCGACGCCCATATCGACTGGCGCGACGAGGTCGGGGGCGAGCGGCTGGGCCTGTCGTCGACGATGCGGCGCGCCAGCGAGATGGGGCATGTCGAGCGGATCGTGCAGGTGGGCAGCCGTGGCATCGGGTCGGCACGGGTGTCGGATGTGCAGGACGCGCTGGACTGGGGCGTGAGTTTCGTGCCTGCGGGCGAGGTGGCGCGGTCGGGTGTCGGGCGGGCGGTGGACCTGATCCCGGCAGGCGCCGAGGTGATCATCTGCCTTGATGTCGATGCGCTGGACCCCAGCGTGATGCCGGCGGTGATCGGGCGCACGGCGGGAGGCCTGAGCTACTGGCAGGTGCTGGAGCTGATCGCGGGGGTGTCGGAGAAGGCGCGGATCGCGGGGGTGGACATGGTGGAATTCATGCCGTCGCGTGATGTGGATGGGCTTGGTGCCGGGCTTGCGGCGCAACTGCTGGCGGCGGTGCTGGGCGTGCTGGCGCGGCAGGGCTGAGGGCGCGTCCTGCAAGAAGGGCGGGTTCGGAGGGTTTCACACCCTCCGAACCTCCCGTGGGATATTCTCGCAAAGCGGAAGGCGGAGCGCTGGCGCGCACCGTACCGCCGGTGCGGGCCGGGTTTGGTTGCACGCCAAAGACGGGGCGTGTATCACCGCTTTCAGCCTAAGGATGGGGGTTTTCTGATGCGTCGTGTCGTGGTCACAGGTCTGGGAATGGTGACGCCGCTGGCCTGCGGTGTCGAGGCGACCTGGGAGCGATTGATTGCCGGGCAATCGGGCGCGGGGCCGATCACCAGGTTCGACGCATCGAACGTGGTGACGCAGTATGCCTGCGAGATCCCGCGCGGCGATGGCAGCGGCGGCACCTTCAATCCGGACGACTGGATGGAGCCGAAGGACCAGCGCAAGGTCGATGATTTCATCCTTTACGGCATGGCGGCGGCGGTTCAGGCGGTGCGGGATGCGGGCTGGGACGATATTCCGGAAGCCGAAAAGCTGCGCACCGGGGTGATGATCGGATCGGGGATCGGGGGGCTGACCTCGATTGCCGAGACGGCGGTGCTGATCAAGGAAAAGGGACCGAAGCGGGTATCGCCGTTCTTCATTCCGGGCGCGTTGATCAACCTGGTGTCGGGGCAGGTTTCGATCCGCTTTGGCTTCAAGGGGCCGAACCATGCGGTGGTGACGGCCTGTTCGACCGGCGCGCATGCCATTGGCGATGCGGCGCGGCTGATCCAGTGGGGCGATGCGGATGTGATGGTGGCGGGCGGGGCGGAAAGCCCGATTTCGGAAATCGGGATCGCGGGGTTCAACGCCTGCAAGGCCTTGTCGACCAAGCGGGCTGATGAGCCGACGAAGGCGAGCCGCCCCTATGACGCGGACCGCGACGGGTTCGTGATGGGCGAGGGGGCGGGCGTGGTGGTGCTGGAGGAATACGAGCACGCGAAGGCGCGCGGGGCGAAGATCTATGCCGAGGTGCTGGGCTACGGCATGTCGGGTGACGCCTACCACATCACCGCGCCGAGCGAGGACGGGGACGGGGGCTATCGCAGCATGGAGGCGGCGCTGAAGCGGGCGGGGCTGACGCCTGCGGATGTGGATTACATCAACGCGCATGGCACTTCGACGATGGCAGATACCATCGAGCTGGGGGCGGTTGAGCGCCTGCTGGGCGATGCGGCGGCGGGGGCGGTGATGAGTTCGACGAAATCGTCGATCGGGCATTTGCTGGGGGCTGCGGGGGCGGTGGAGGCGATCTTCTGCATCCTTGCGATCAGGGATGGGGTGGCGCCGCCGACGATCAACCTTGATAACCCGGCGGTGACGCCGACGCTGAACCTTGCGGCGAATGTCGCGGTGCGCCGGAAGATCGACGTGGCGCTGTCGAATTCGTTCGGGTTTGGCGGCACCAATGCGAGCCTCGTGCTGGGCAAGGTGGCGGGCTGATGTGGCGGTCGGTCGCCTCGAACGCGCTGACGCTGTTCATCGTGATCCTGATCGCGGCGGCGGCGCTGGTGGCATGGGCGCGCAACGAGTTTTCCAAGGTGGGCCCGCTGGCCGCGCCGATCTGCCTGCAGGTGGAGCGGGGGGCCAGCCTGAGTGCGGTCAGCCGCACTCTGGAAGAGCGGGGCGCGGTGACGGATGCGCGGATCTTCCGGATCGGGGCGGATTATTCGGACAAGGCGGATGACCTGAAGTTCGGGTCCTATATGGTGCCTGCCGGGGCGTCGATGGCGGAGGTGCTGGAGGCGATCACGGTGGGGGGCGCGTCGACCTGTGGGCGGGATGTCAACTTTCGCATCGGGGTGGCGGCGTTTGATGTGGTGTTGAGCGAGCTGGATCTTGAGACGAACAGTTTCGTCGAGGTGGTGAAGTTCGATCCGGCGGCGGGCACGGTGCCTGAGCCCTATGTGCAGGCGAGCGAAGACCCCGATCTGCGCTTTCGGGTGACGGTGGCGGAGGGGGTGACGAGCTGGCAGGTGGCCGAGGGGCTGAAGCGGGCGGATTTCCTGGCGGGCACGATTGAAGCGGTGCCGCCGGAAGGCGCGCTTGCGCCGGGGAGCTATGAGGTGGCGAAGGGGTCTGACCGGGCGGCGCTGATCGCGGCGATGAGCGAGGCGCAGGCGGAGGTGCTGGCGGCTGCCTGGGAGGCGCGGGCCGAGGGGCTGCCGTATGAGACGCCGGAAGAGGCGTTGATCATGGCGTCGATCGTGGAGAAGGAAACCTCGGTTCCGGAGGAGCGGCGGCAGGTTGCGAGCGTGTTCGTCAACCGGCTGGAGCAGGGGATGCGGTTGCAGACCGACCCGACGGTGATCTACGGGGTCACCAAGGGCGAGGGTGTGCTGGGGCGGGGGCTGCGGCAGAGCGAGCTGCGCCGCGAGACGCCGTGGAATACCTATGTGATCGACGGGCTGCCGCCGACGCCGATCGCGAACCCCGGGCGGTTGTCGATCGAGGCGGCGTTGAACCCGGACGCGACCGACTATCTGTTCTTTGTGGCCGATGGCACGGGCGGGCATGCCTTTGCAAGGACGCTGGCCGAGCACAATGAAAACGTGGTCCGGTGGCGGGCGATCGAGGCGGCGCAGGGGGCCGAGGGCGAGGGCGGGGTTCAGGGCGAGTGACGCCCGTCCCATCGTGGGACACTGGTGCCGCCTGTGGGAAATCAACGGCTTGGCGGGTGCGTCAGGGGTTTGTTAACCAACATCGTGCTGCGTGGGTGACGGGCCCTGGTTGATCGAGCGCCTGCGGCGCATTGCCTTTGCTCGCCTCTGAGCCTGCGGCTCAACCGGCTTGGTGCGAGCCTCCGGCGGGGATATTTGTCAAAGGGGAAGCGGTGGCCGGTGGAGCGGCGTTCAGGTCGTGCGCCGATTGCCGCAGGGTTAAGGAAAGGTTAAGGTGGCGTTCGGTAACCCATTGTTGCCATTGGATTTTTTGCTTGACTTGGCGAACGGTCCAAGGTAGATATCATGGCATGCTGAAAGAAATGTGAGAGCGGCCCGGGGCAACCCGTTGGCCGCTTTTTTCATTTCGCTCGTGCGGGGCTGCATGAGGGGTGGCGAAGGTAGATGACAATCAGGCTCTCCGACGGAGACGCCGTGCCGGACGATGTGCTGGCAGTGGCGGATGGTTTGTACCGGATGGCGGCGGAAGAGTTGTATCGCACGATCCAGGCGATCCGCACCGGGCAAATGAGTGAAGTGAAGGCTGCGCAGACAGCGGTGCGCGATCTGCGCACCACAGCGCTGCAAGTGCTGGAAGAAAGGACCAAAGTTGACAAACTCCGCAAGCAGATTGCCGGGCAGGTTGGAGCCGGGGGTGCCCTCGACTTTGACGCAGCGCGGGCTGAAATCGGGCGCCGCCTGGCTTGCCTCCGCGACGCCGGAGGAGGTGACTGAGTTCCTCGGCTCGCTGGACGAGAACGCGCTGTTGTCGTTGCCGTGGATCTTCGAGTTCTGGGCGTTGCCGCACCAGATTCCACCAAGGGGCGCGTGGAAGACCTGGGTGATCATGGGCGGGCGCGGGGCGGGCAAGACCCGGGCCGGGGCGGAATGGGTGCGGGCGGAGGTCGAAGGCGCAGGGCCGAACGATCCGGGCCGGTCGCGGCGGGTGGCGCTGGTGGGCGAGACCGTCGATCAGGTGCGCGAGGTGATGATCCTGGGCGAAAGTGGCATCCTTGCCTGTTCGCCGCCTGACCGCCGCCCGGAGTGGCACGCGAGCCGCAAGATGCTGGAATGGCCGAACGGGGCGGTGGCGCAGGTGTTTTCGGCGCATGACCCGGAAAGTTTGCGCGGGCCGCAGTTCGATGCGGCCTGGGCGGACGAATTGGGCAAGTGGAAGAAGGGTGGCGAGACCTGGGACCAGTTGCAGTTCGCGCTGCGCTTGGGAAAGACGCCGCGCCAGGTGGTGACGACGACGCCGCGCAATGTGGGGGTGTTGAAGGCGATCCTGAAGAACCCCTCGACGGTGATCACCCATGCGCCGACCGAGGCGAACCGGGCCTATCTGGCGGAATCGTTCCTGACCGAGGTGCAGGCGCGGTTTGGCGGGACGAGCCTGGGGCGGCAGGAGTTGGAGGGCGTGCTGGTCGAGGAGGTGGCGGGCGCGCTGTGGTCGATGCCGCAACTGGACGGGGCGCGGCTGGACGTGGTGCCGGAGCTGACGCGGATCGTGGTGGCGGTGGACCCGCCGGTGACATCGCACAAGTCGAGCGATGAATGCGGGATCATCGTTGTCGGTGCCGATACGCGGGGCGATCCGCGGCAGTGGCGGGCGGTTGTGCTGGAGGATGCGTCGGTGCGGGGTGCCTCGCCCGAGGGATGGGCGCGGGCGGCGCTGGCGGCGATGGACCGGCACAAGGCGGACCGGCTGGTGGCGGAGGTGAACCAGGGCGGTGATCTGGTGGAGCGGGTGGTGCGGATGATCGATCCGTTGGTGCCCTACCGGGCGGTCCATGCCACGCGGTCGAAGATGCTGCGCGCCGAGCCGGTGGCGGCGCTTTACGAGCAGGGCCGGGTGGCGCATGTGCGCGGTCTGGCCAAGCTGGAAGCGCAGATGTGCCAGATGACGGTGACGGGCTGGACCGGGGGCGGGTCGCCGGACCGGCTGGATGCGCTGGTCTGGGCGCTGACCGAGTTGATGGTTGATCCGGCAGGGCAGGTGGGGCGGCCGATGGTGCGGTCGCTGTAAGGGGCGGAGCCTCCGACGGGGATATTCTTGGACAGATGAAGGCCCTTCGGGGTGTGAGTTCCAGCCTTTGCGGGCCGGGGCGCGGCGGGGCTTTGCCCATGGAACAGCGATCAGGGATCAGGGAGCGGCGGCGATGGTGTTCGATTTCTTGCGGAAAACGGCGGCGCCGGTGGCGGAGGTGAAATCCTCGGCCACGGGGCGGGTGGTGGCGTGGGGGTCTTCGGGGCGGGTGGCGTGGAGCCCGCGCGATGCGGTTTCCCTGGCGCGGACCGGGTTTCAGGGCAACCCGATCGGGTTTCGTGCGGTGCGGCTGATCGCCGAGGCCGCGGCGGCCTTGCCCCTGGTGTGCCAGGACGCCGAGCGGCGGTTCGAGACGCATCCGGTGCTGGCGCTGCTGGGCCGGCCCAATGCGGGGCAGGGGCGGGCGGAGTTTCTGGAGGCGGTCTATGGCTATCTGCTGTTGGCCGGGAACGCCTATGTCGAGGCGGTGCCGGGGGCAGGGGTCTTGCCGGGGGCGGGGGTCTTGCCGGGGGCGGGGGCCTTGCCGGGCGAGTTGCATGTGCTGCGCGCCGACCGGATGAGCCTGGTGCCGGGGGCGGATGGCTGGCCGGTGGCCTATGACTACACGGTCAGCGGGCGGTCGCACCGGTTTGACGTGACGGGGGCGGTGAGCCCGATCTGCCATGTGCGCAGTTTCCATCCGCAGGACGACCATTACGGGTTTTCGCCGATGCAGGCGGCGGCGGTGGCGGTGGATGTGCACAACTCGGCCAGTGCGTGGTCGAAATCGCTGTTGGACAATGCGGCGCGGCCGTCGGGGGCGATCATCTACAAGGGGGCGGATGGGCAGTCGAGCCTGTCGGCGGACCAGTATGACCGGCTGGTGAGCGAGATGGAGAGCCACCATCAGGGCGCGCGCAATGCCGGGCGGCCGATGCTGCTGGAAGGGGGCCTGGACTGGAAGCCGATGGGGTTCAGCCCGTCGGACATGGAGTTCCAGAAGACCAAGGAGGCGGCGGCGCGGGAGATCGCGATCGCCTTTGGCGTGCCGCCGATGCTGATGGGGATACCGGGGGATGCGACCTACGCCAATTATCAGGAGGCGAACCGGGCGTTCTACCGGCTGACGGTGCTGCCGTTGGTCGGGCGGGTGATGGGGTCGATGTCGCACTGGCTGTCGGGGTTCACCGGCGAGCTGGTGGAGCTGCGCGCGGATCTGGACCAGATCCCGGCGCTGGCGGTGGAGCGGGACCAGCAATGGGCGCGGGTCGGCGCGGCCGAGTTCCTGACCGAGGCCGAGAAGCGGATGATCCTGGGGCTGCCGAAGATTGCGGAGGGCGCATGACGGCGCCGGGTCGCAAGACCGAGGGCGGGTCACGGTTCGTCTATGACAGTTTCGATGCGGCGGCGGCACGGATCGAGGCCAACGAGCGGGTGGCCGAGGAGCGCTGGGCGGCGCTGGATTTCCGGCTGGGGCTGATCGACGCAAGCCTGGAGCGGCTGGAAAAGCGCATCTGGCTGGGGGTCTACGGGGTGGCGGCGTTTCTTTTGTCGCAAATGGCGGAGGCGGTGATCAATGCGGCAACGAGGTGAGGCGATGACAAGCGAGTGGGGCGCGCCGGAGCGGAAGTTCGTCCGCCCGGAGGCCGGGCTGACGGTCACGGACGGGCATGTGGTGGCGGGCTATGCGTCGCTGTTCGGGGTTAAGGATCAGGGCGGCGATGTGGTGCGGAAAGGGGCCTATGCGGCCTCGCTGAAGCGCCTGGCTGCCGGCGGGGGCCGGGTCAAGATGCTGTGGCAGCATGACCCGGCCCAGCCGATCGGGGTGTGGGACGAGGTGCGTGAGGACGCCACGGGCCTCTGGGTCAAGGGGCGCATCCTGACCGATGTGGCGAAGGGCCGCGAGGCGGTGGCGCTGCTGGCGGCGGGGGCGATCGACGGGCTGTCGATCGGCTACCGCACGGTGAAGGCCGAGCGCGACGCCAAGGGCGTGCGGCAACTGTCGGAACTGGAATTGTGGGAAGTGTCGCTGGTGACGTTTCCGATGCTGCCCGAGGCGCGGGTGTCGGCCAAGGCCGACACCTTCAGCGAGGACTGGCGCGACGTGGCGGCGGCGTTCGAGGCCGCGCGGCGAGATCTGGCCGGGACCTAGGGACGGGGGGCGTCTGAGGCATCCCCCCGCCCCCCCCCCCACCCCCGTTTCCACGAGGGTGAGGGGAGGCACCCAACGATGCTTCGCTTCTGAGTGCAACCAAAAGGGACGCGACGATGACCGAGAGAGAGACTCGAGCCGGGGAAGATTTGCCCCAGGCCCGGACGGCTGCGGAAGTGAAGGCAGCCGTCTCCGGGTTCTTGAAGGAATTCAAGGGCTTTCAGGACGAAGTGAAATCGACGTTGAAACAACAGGAAGAGCGACTGACCATGTTGAACGCAAAGACCATGACTTACGGGCGCCCGGCACTGTCGGCGCAAACCGATGCCGGCGCGCCGCACCAGAAGGCGTTCGACGCCTATCTGCGGTCGGGCGATGACGATGGCCTGCGCGGCTTGGTGCTGGAGGGCAAGGCGATGTCCAGCGCGGTGGCGGCGGATGGTGGCTATCTGGTCGATCCGCAGACGGCGGACCGGATCCGGTCGATGCTGTTCGCGACCTCGAGCTTGCGGTCGATCGCCAATGTCGTGCAGGTCGAGGCGACCTCGTTCGATGTGATCGTCGACCGTTCGGAAGTGGGTTCGGGCTGGGCCACCGAAGCCGCCTCGACCACCGAGACCGCGACCCCGGTGATCGAGCGCATCTCGATCAAGCTGCACGAACTGGCGGCGATGCCCAAGGCCAGCCAGCGCCTGCTGGACGACAGCGCCTTTGACGTGGAAGGCTGGCTGGCCGAGAAGATCGCGACCCGCTTCATCCGTGCCGAGGCTGCCGCCTTTATCAACGGCGACGGTGTGGACAAGCCGAAGGGCATCCTGCTGCCGGCCAAGGTGGCGAACGCGTCCTGGACCTGGGGCAGCCTTGGCTACATCCCCACCGGTGCTGCGGCGGATTTTGCCGCGACCAACGCCGTCGATTGCATCGTCAATCTGGTCTATGCGCTGGGCGCCGATTACCGCGCCAACGCGGCTTTCGTGATGAATTCGAAGACCGTGGGTGCGGTGCGCAAGATGAAGGACGCGGACGGCCGCTTCATGTGGTCGGATGGCCTGGCGGCGAACGAGCCGGCGCGTCTGATGGGCTATCCGGTGCTGGTTTCGGAAGACATGCCGGATGTGGGGGCGAACACCTATCCGATCGCCTTTGGGGATTTCCGCGCTGCCTATACGATTGCGGAACGCCCGGACCTGCGCATCCTGCGCGACCCGTTCTCGGCCAAGCCCAATGTCCTCTTTTACGCCAACAAGCGCGTGGGCGGCGACATCACCGACTATTCGGCGATCAAGCTTTTGAAGGTCGCGGTGTCCTGACCGCGTCCCGGCCCCCCGCAAGCGGGGCCGGGGATTTGGACGCGCGCCGGGTGCGCGCGTCCGGCTTTTCCATAGTCTGGCGACCGGAGTGCATGACATGATGTTGACCGAAGAAACCACGGTGCCGGGGGCGGCGCTGCCGGTTCAGGACTTGAAGGACCATTTGCGCCTGGGCTCGGGGTTTTCCGACGGCAGCATCCAGGATGCGCTGTTGGAAAGCTACCTGCGGGCGGCGCTGGCGGCGATCGAGGCGCGGATCGGCAAGATGCTGTATCAGCGGCGGTTCCGCTGGGTGCTGGACTGCTGGCGCGATGGCGACGAGCAGGCGCTGCCGGTAGCACCGGTCAGCGGGATCGTGAGCGTGACGCTGGTGGATGTGGCGGCGGCGGAAACGCTGGTGCCGGCGGCGGCGTATCGGTTGATCCCGGATCTGCACCGCCCGCGGCTGGCCGGGAAGGGCACGGCGCTGCCGACGATCCCCTCGTCGGGGATGGTGAAGGTGGTGTTTGACGCAGGCTTTGGCGCAGGCTGGGCCGATGTGCCGGCAGATCTGCGCCAGGCGGTGCTGCTGCTGGCGGCGGAGTTTTACGAGCATCGGCATGACGACAACACGCAGGCGGCGGGGCTGCCGTTCGGGGTGGTGACGCTGATCGAGCGCTGGCGGACGGTGCGGATATTGGGCGGGGGCCGGGCATGAGCGGGTTGGGCATGAAGGCGCCCGATCTGAACCGGGCGCTGGTGCTGGAGGGCGCGGTGCGCGTCAGCGACGGCGCGGGCGGCTACGCGGAAAGCTGGGCGGCGCTCGGGACGCTATGGGCGGCGGTGCTGCCCGGATCGGGGCGGGATGTGCCGGGCGAGGAGGTGACGCTTGCCTCGGTGCCCTACCGGATCGTGGTCAGGGGCGCGCCTCATGGGGCGGTGTCGCGGCCAAAGCCCGAGCAGCGGTTCCGCGAAGGCGCGCGGCTGTTCACCATTCTGGCGGTGACGGAGCGTGACCCGGTCGGGCGCTACCTGACCTGCTTTGCACGCGAGGAGGTGCCGACATGAGTTACGGTGGAGCGGCCGCGCTGCAGGGTGCGGTCTATCAGGCGCTGACGGTGTTTCCCGCACTGGCGGGGGTGGCGATCTTTGACGCCGTGCCGCCGGGGGTGACGGGGACGTTCGTCCTGATCGGGCCGGAGGAGGCGCGGGACCAGTCCGACAAATCGGGCGCGGGGGCCGAGCACCTGATGGTGATCAGCGTGATCAGCGATGCCACCGGGTTTCTGGCGCTGAAGACGGTGGCGGCGGCGATTTCGGACGCGCTGATCGGGGCGCCCCTGGGGCTGACGCGGGGGCAGTTGGTGAGCCTTTACTTCGTGCGCGCCAGTGCCCGGCGAATTTCCGAGGGCGAGACGCGGCGGATCGACCTGACCTTCCGGGCGCGGGTGCAGGTCTAGGGCGGGAAATGCCCCCCCCACCCCCAGCCCCACCCCCCGAGGGGGAGGGGAGGCGCCCAGTGGCGAACAATCAACTTTCTCAGACGGAGAACGGACATGGCTGTGCAAAGCGGCAAGGATCTGCTGATCAAGATCGACCAGACCGGGGATGGGCAGTTTGTCACCATCGCCGGCTTGCGGGCGACGCGGATCAGTTTCAACACGGAATCGGTCGACGTGACGAGCCTCGAAAGCCAGGGCGGGTGGCGTGAGCTGTTGGCCGGGGCGGGGGTGAAGTCGGCGGCGATCTCGGGCTCGGGGGTGTTTCGCGACGCCAACACCGACGAGCGCGCGCGGCAGATCTTCTTTGACGGAGAAATCCCGCGCTTTCAGGTGGTTATCCCGAGTTTCGGGGTGATCGAGGGGCTCTTTCAACTGACCTCGATCGACTATGCGGGCAGCCATAATGACGAGGCGAGTTACGAGATGTCGATGGCCTCGGCGGGGCCGCTGACGTTCACGGCGCTTTGATGGCGAACCCTTGGACAGGGGAGGTGGCGATCTGGCTGGATGGCCAGCGCCATGTCGCCAAGCTGACCCTTGGGGCGCTGGCCGAGCTGGAGACGGCGCTGGAGACCGGCACGCTGATCGATCTGGTGGAGCGGTTCGAGGGCGGGCGGTTTTCGACGCGCGACGTGCTGGCGCTGATCGTCGCCGGTTTGAGGGGTGGCGGCTGGCAGGGGACGGCGGCGGATCTGCGCACGGTCGAGATCGGCGGCGGTCCGGTCGAGGCCTCGCGCGCGGCGGCGGAGTTGCTGGCGCGGGCGTTTTCGGTGCCGGGCGAGGGATGAGCGGCATCGGCGGCACCATGATCGACTGGCGCGGTCTGATGACCGCCGGGCTGCACGGCCTTGGGTTGGAGCCGGCGGTCTTCTGGCGGCTGACCCCGGTGGAACTGCGGATCATGCTGGGGGCGGGCGAGGCTGGCCCGCCCCTGACGCGTGCGCGGCTGGCCGAACTGGCGGCGGCGTTTCCCGATGTGAGGAAGGGTGAAAGCGATGGCGGATATCAACGCGATGCAGGACCAGTTGACAGCGCTTGAGGCGCAACTGGGATCGTCGGCCACGATGGTGGCTGCGTTTGACGGCGAGTTGGCGCGGATGCGGGAGACGATGATCTTTACCGGGCGCGAGGTGAACACGCTGTCCAGCGGGATTTCCGGCGGCCTGAGCAAGGCATTCAACGGGCTGGTGTTCGACGGAATGAAGCTGAACGACGCGCTGAAATCGGTCGCGAATACGATCGTCGACTCGGTCTATTCGATCGCGATGAAGCCGGTCACGGGCGCGCTGGGCGGGCTTTTGGCACAAGGCGTTTCGGGGGCGATGGGGTCGCTGATGCCGTTCGCCAATGGCGGGGCGTTCACCCAGGGCAAGGTGATGCCGTTTGCCAAGGGCGGGGTGGTGTCGCAGCCGTCCAGTTTTCCGATGCGGGGCGGGCGCGGGCTGATGGGCGAGGCGGGGCCGGAGGCGATCATGCCGCTGGCGCGCGGGCCGGATGGGAAATTGGGTGTGCAGGCCGGGGGCGGGCGGGCGGTGAGCGTGGTGATGAACATCACGACGCCCGATGTGCAGGGCTTTCAGCGCAGCCAGAGCCAGGTGGCGGCGCAGGTCAGCCGGGCGCTGGCGCGTGGGCAACGGAACCGGTGAGGGAAGATCATGGCATTTCACGAAATACGCTTTCCCGCAAACCTGAGCTTCGGGTCGGTTGGCGGGCCGGAGCGGCGCACCGAAGTGGTGACGCTGGCCAACGGGTTCGAGGAGCGCAACACGCCCTGGGCCCATTCGCGCAGGCGGTATGACGCGGGTGTGGGGCTGCGGTCGCTGGACGATGTGGAAACGCTGATCGCGTTTTTCGAGGCGCGGGCCGGGCAGTTGCACGGGTTTCGCTGGAAGGACTGGTCGGATTACAAATCCTGCCCGGCATCGCGCAGCCTGTCGCCGCTGGACCAGTTGATCGGAACCGGGGATGGGGTGGCGACGGTCTTTGCGCTGCAAAAGACCTATGCTTCGGGCCTGGAAAGCTATGTGCGCCCGATCCTGAAGCCGGTGGTGGGGTCGGTTCTGGTGGCGGTGTCGGACGATCAGAAGATCGAAAGCCTTGAGTTCGCGGTGAATTACCAGACGGGTGCGATCACGTTTGTGGTTGCGCCGGAGGTTGGCACGCGGATCACGGCGGGGTTCGAGTTCGACGTGCCGGTGCGGTTTGACACCGACGGCATCCAGACCTCGGTCGCGTCGTTTCAGGCGGGCGACGTGCCGACGGTGCCGGTGGTGGAGATCCGGCTGTGAGCGCGGCAGCGCTTTACGCGCATCTGGGCAGCGGGGCGACCACGGTTTGCCGGGCGTGGACCGTGGTGCGCGCGGACGGAACGGTGCTTGGGTTCACCGACCATGACCGCGATCTGGTGATCGAAGGCGTGGTGTGCCGCGCCGACACAGGCATGACGGCGCGGGCGTTGCAGCAGACCACGGGCCTGTCGGTTGACAACAGCGAGGCGGTTGGCGCGCTGAGCGACGCGTCGGTGACGGAAGCGGACCTGCTGGCCGGGCGCTATGACGGGGCCGAGGTGCGGGCCTGGCTGGTGAACTGGGCCAGTCCTGACGAGCGGGTGGAGCAGTTTCGCGGCGCGCTGGGCGAAATCGTGCGGGCGGGCGGAAGTTTCCGGGCCGAGTTGCGGGGATTGAGCGATGCATTGAACCGGCCGCAGGGCTTTGCCTACCAGTCGGGCTGTTCGGCTGTTCTGGGTGATGGCCGCTGCCGGTTCGACACGGCGCAACCTGGATATTTTTCACAGCGCATCGTTGAGGCGGTCGAGGACGCGCGCAGTTTCCGCTTTGACAGCTTTGCCGGGTTTGATGACCGGTGGTTCGAGTATGGCCGCTTCGAGGTGCTGAGCGGGCCCGCCGCAGGCCTTGTCGGCGTGGTGCGGGTGGACCGGCAAGAGGGGGCGGGCAGGCGGATCGAATTGTGGCAGTCGATCCCGGCAAAGATTGCGGCGGGTGACAGCGTTCGCATCGTTGCCGGCTGCAACAAGGCAGCAGAGATCTGCCGCACAAAGTTCGCAAATTTCATGAACTTCCGAGGATTTCCTCATATTCCGGGTGAAGATTGGCTGGCATCCTACCCGGTGTCCGGCAGCGCCAAGACCGGTGGAAGCCTGGTGCGGCAGACCTTCGGATCGACCCCATGACGGGGCCTGATCGCGTGGTGGCCGAGGCACGGAGCTGGATCGGCACGCCCTACCTGCACCAGGCCAGCACCAAGGGGGCTGGCACCGATTGCCTTGGCCTTTTGCGCGGCATCTGGCGGGCGTTGCAGGGGGTCGAGCCTGAACCGGTGCCGCCCTACACCGCTGACTGGGCCGAGCCTGACCACCGCGAGGTGTTGCTGGAGGCCGCGGCTCGGTTGCTGCTGCGCAAGCCGGATGGCGCGGCGGACCGGGGTGACGTGCTGGTGTTCCGGATGCGGACGGGCAGCATTGCCAAACATCTGGGAATACAATCGCAAACCGGGGCAGAACCCCGTTTCATCCATGCCTACACCGACCACGGTGTCGTCGAAAGCCCGCTGTCCCAGCCTTGGGAACGGCGGATCGCGGCACGTTTCGCCTTTCCCAAAGGAGCCTGATCTATGGCCACTCTTCTTTTGTCTGCGGCCGGTGCGGCCATCGGGTCCGGCTTTGGCGGTGCGGTTCTTGGCCTGTCTGGTGCGGTGATCGGCCGGGCGGTCGGGGCGACGCTGGGCCGGGTGATCGACCAGCGGATCCTTGGGGCGGGCTCGGACCCGGTGGATGTCGGACGGTTGGACAGGTTGCGGCTGACCGGGGCGGGCGAAGGCGCGGCCATCGGCCAGGTGTGGGGCCGGATGCGGCTGCCGGGGCAGGTGATCTGGGCGACGCAGTTCAGCGAATCCGTGCAGCGGCGGCGCAGCGGAAAAGGCGCGCCAAAGCCGCAAGTGAATGAATACAGCTATTCCGTCAGCCTTGCGATCGCGCTTTGTGAGGGCGAAATCCTGCGGGTCGGGCGGATCTGGGCGGATGGCAATGAAATCTCGCCCCGCGATCTGAACCTGCGGGTCTATGTGGGCAGCGAGGCGCAGATGCCCGACCCCAAGATCGAGGCGGTCGAGGGTGCCGGGCAGGCACCCGCCTATCGCGGTCTGGCCTATGTGGTGATCGAGGATCTGGAGTTGGCGGCCTATGGCAACCGTGTGCCGCAGTTCAACTTTGAAGTCATGCGCGCCGCTCAGGGACCGTCGGTTGACCCCTCGGCGACGCTGAACGGGGCGGTTCGTGCGGTTGCACTTATTCCGGGGACGGGGGAATACGGCCTGGCGACGACGCCGGTGCATTATGCCGAAGCGCCGGGCCGGAACCGGACCGCGAACGTCCATTCGCCGTCCGGGTTGACCGATTTTGCGACCAGTCTGGAGCAGTTGGGCGAAGAGTTGCCAGGGTGCGGATCGGTTTCGGTGATCGTATCCTGGTTTGGTGACGATCTTCGCTGCGGATCATGCACGGTGCGGCCAAAGGTTGAGCAGACAATACGGGACGGTGTGGGGATGGCGTGGCGCTCGGGGGGCATTGCGCGGTCGGCTGCGGTCGAGGTGCCGAAGGTCGACGGGCGGTCGGTCTATGGCGGCACCCCGGCGGATGCCTCGGTGATCGAGGCGATCCGGGCGATCAAGGCCAAGGGTCAGGAGGCGATGATCTATCCCTTCATGTTGATGGATCAGCTTGGCGGCAACAGTCTGCCCGATCCTTGGAGCGGGTCTGTCGGTCAGCCCGCCCTGCCTTGGCGCGGACGGGTGACGCTGTCGGTGGCCCCCGGGCAAGCGGGCACGCCAGACCGCACCGCCGCCGCAACAACCGAGGTGGCCGCGTTTTTCGGCACCGCACAGCCCGCGCACTTCAGCGCGGCAGGCGATGTGATCAGCTATTCCGGGCCGAACGAATGGAGTTATCGGCGGTTCATCCTGCACAACGCGAAACTTTGCGCCGTGGCCGGTGGGGTTGACGCGTTCTGCATCGGATCGGAAATGCGGTCGCTGACCCAGATCCGGGGCGCGGCGGATGCGTTCCCGGCGGTGCAGGCGCTCAGGTCGCTTGCCGCCGATGTACGCACCATCCTCGGGCCGACGGTCAAGATCAGCTATGCGGCCGACTGGTCCGAGTATTTCGGCTATCACACTGGGGCAGATGTGTATTTCCATCTTGATCCCTTGTGGGCCGATGCCAACATCGACTTCGTTGCGATCGACAACTACATGCCCGCTTCGGATTGGCGTGACGGGGACGACCACGCGGATGCGGCCTGGGGCTCGATCTACAACCTTGCCTACCTCAAGGCGAACATCACCGGCGGCGAGGGTGGCGACTGGTTTTACGACAGCCCCGAAGGCGAGGCGGCGCAACGTCGCTTGCCGATCAGCGATGGCGCGTATGGCGAGCCGTGGGTGTTTCGCTACAAGGATCTGAAATCCTGGTGGTCGAACGCGCATTTCGACCGGCCGGGCGGGGTGCGCGCAGCGCAACCGACGGCGTGGGTGCCGCAATCAAAGCCGTTCCGGTTCACCGAATATGGCTGTGCAGCAGTAGACAAGGGCACCAACCAGCCGAACCGTTTCATCGACGCCAAATCTTCGGAATCCGGGTTGCCGAAGTATTCAAGCGGCCGCCGTGATGACCTTGTCCAGATGCAGTATCTGCTGGCGATGGCGGAGTTCTGGGCGGATCCCGCAAACAACCCGGTCTCGCCGCTTTATGGGGCCGGGATGGTTGACATGGACCGCGCCCATGTCTGGGCGTGGGACGCGCGACCGTTCCCGGAGTTTCCCGGCCAGACCGAAATCTGGAGCGACGGCGGCAACTATTCGCGCGGACATTGGCTGAACGGGCGGGCGACAAACCAGCCCTTGGCTACGGTCGTGCGGGAAATCTGCGCCGCTTCGGGCATCACGACGGTGGATGTCGACGCGCTTTACGGGTTGGTCCGCGGTTATCTGCAAAGCGACGTGTCGACGGCCCGCGCGGCGCTGCAGCCGCTGATGCTGACGCTTGGGTTCGATGTGGTCGAACGCGACGGCGTGCTGCAGTTCCGCAACCGGACCGGCAGGATCAGCGTCGAGATCACGCCTGACGAGCTTGCCGTGGTCAGCGACCTTGATGGCACGTTCGAGACGGCTCGCGGGTCCGAGGCCGAGACAGCGGGGCAAGTGCGGCTTGGGTATGTCGATGCGCAGGGCAGCTACGAGGTGCGCAGCGTGGAAGGGCGTTTTCCCGACGAAGACGCCCGCGGCGTTTCGCAGACCGACATCGCGATTGCACTGACCAAGGCGGATGGCCGCGCCACCGTGGAACGGTGGTTGGCCGAGGCCCGGGTTGCCCGCGACAGCGCGCGGTTCGCCTTGCCAAAATCGCGGCTGGCCGTGGGGGCGGGCGACGTGGTCGGCTATCTTGGCCGGCGTTACCGGGTGGACCGGGTGGACCAGGCCGAAGCGCAGGTGATTGATGCGGTCCGCGTCGAGCCCGGGCTTTATCTGCCGGGTGAAAGCGCCGAGGAAGACTATCGTTTGCGCCCCTTTGTGCCCCCGGTGCCGGTGTTGCCGTACTTTCTGGACCTGCCCTTGCTGACCGGTGACGAGGTTGCGCACGCCCCGCATATGGCGGTTGCGGCTTCGCCCTGGCCGGGTTCGGTGGCGGTCTGGTCGGCTGCCGAGGACGCGGGATACGAGTTGAACCGGCTGGTGGCGGCAGCCGCCGTGACCGGTGTCACCGAGTCGCCCCTGCCTGCCGCATCGCCGGGGCTATGGGATCGCGGCGCGCCGCTGCGCATCCGGCTTTCGGGCGGCACGCTGGCGTCGGCAAGTGAGCTTTCGGTGCTGAACGGTGCAAATGCGATGGCGATCGGTGACGGAAGCTCGGGCAACTGGGAGGTCTTTCAGTTCGCTGCGTCCCAGATCGTGGCGCCAGACACCTACGAGGTGAGCATGAGGTTGCGCGGGCAGCAAGGCACCGATGGCGTCATGCCGGCCGAATGGCCGGTTGGCAGCACGGTTGTCCTGCTGGATCTTGCGCTGATCCAGATCGACGTGCCGCTGTCGGCGCGCGGGCTTGCCCGGTACTACCGTATTGGCGGGGCTGCGCGGGGGGTTGACGATCCGAACGTGACGCTTCGGATCGAGGCATTCGACGGCATCGGTCTGCGGCCCTATCCGGTGTCGCATCTGCGGCAACGGACCGATGCAGGGAACGTCACGCTTGACTGGAAACGCAGGACCCGCATCGACGGTGACGGCTGGCAGGTTGTCGAGGTGCCGTTGGGCGAAGACGCAGAGGCCTATGTGCTGCGCATCCAGCAAGGACCGACGATCCGGGCGGAATACGCCAGTGCCGCACCGGGGTTCGTCTATTCCGCCGCGATGCAGGCTGCGGATGGGGTCGCGGGGCCATTCGACGTTGCGGTGGCGCAGGTTTCAAGCCGCTTTGGCCCTGGCCCATTTCGCGTCATCGCGGTTTCAGCATGACATGCGCACACCGCTTGCTGCCGACGTCCTGTTGCTGGCCCGGGCGTTGATGCCGCTTCCCTCGGCCCGGCGCATGCCCTACGCGAGGCGATTGATCCGCGAGGCGACCGAAGCGCAGATGCATTTCGAGGCGACACGCCGCTGCCACCCGACCTACGGCGATGGCAGCTTGATGGCCCGGGTTCTGTATCTGCGCCCAGTTGCGGAACCCGTTGCCAGCGACCCCGACTTTCTGGACGCGATATGCATCGCGGCGCAGGCTCTGCGGACACATTACAGGGCGCGATTGCCGACATCACAACTTTGAGGGTCGTCAGCGCCTTTTGATATGGTAAAAGAGGCCTGCAACAGGAGGCTTCAGCATGGCCGAGATCAAACCACGCGTTTCCAGCATTGATCCCGTCTGGCAGCGCGTCTGCGAAGAAGCCGTCGAGGCTATCCGCGCCGAACCGCTGCTTGGTGGCCTGATCCACTCGGGCCTTTTGCATCATTCGTCGATGGAGCGGGCGCTGGCGTACCGCTTTTCGATGAAGCTCGCCTCGGGCGAGATGAGCGAGCAGATCCTGCGCGAAATCGCGGATGAAGCCTATGCCAGCGACGCCGATCTGGGCGCCGCCGCACGGTCTGACCTGATGGCCGTCTACGAACGCGATCCGGCCTGCCACCGCTTCCTGCAGCCGATCCTCTTCTTCAAGGGATATCAGGCCATTCAGGCCTACCGTGTCGGGCATTGGCTGTGGCGCACTGGCCGGATCGACCTTGCGTATTTCGTGCAGATGCGCGTGTCCGAGGCGTTCGGCGTCGACATCCACCCCGCCGCCCGCGTCGGCAAGGGCATCATGATCGACCACGCCCACTCCATCGTCATTGGTGAAACGGCGGTGGTCGGGGACAATGTCTCGATGCTGCACTCGGTCACGCTTGGCGGCACCGGCAAGGAAGACGGTGACCGGCACCCGAAGATCGGTGATGGCGTGTTGATCGGCGCGGGGGCCAAGGTGCTGGGCAACATCACCGTCGGCCGCTGCTCGCGCATTGCGGCCGGTTCGGTGGTGCTGGAGGATGTGCCGCACAACACAACGGTCGCGGGCGTTCCGGCCCGGGTTGTCGGCAAGGCAGGCTGTGCTCAGCCGGCGCTGACCATGGATCAGATCCTGAAGTTGAAGTGACGCCGCGGTGAGCTTCAGCCTTCGCTCCCTGGCCGCCCGGGCGATGGGCGAGGCGATTTCGCTGTTTGCCCGGTTCATCACCGCGCCTCGCGCCATCTGGCAGGGGATCGCCCCCGAACCCGGCCAGCGCGTCTATTTTGCCAACCACAGTTCCAACGGCGACTTCGTCCTGATCTGGACAGTGTTGCCCGCCCCGCTGCGCCGCCAAACCCGTCCGGTGGCTGCGCTGGAGTACTGGCTTGCCTCCCCGTTGCGGGCGTTCATCGGGCGCGACGTCTTCAACGCCGTCCTGATCGACCGCCGCCCCGAGGCGCGCACCACTGACCCGGTTGATCAGATGGTCGCGGCGCTGGATCAGGGGACGTCACTGATCCTGTTTCCCGAAGGCAAGCGCAACGTCTCTGACGACCCCCTTCTTCCGTTCAAGTCCGGTTTGTTCCACCTGGCCCGCAGCCGGCCATCCGTTGATCTTGTGCCGGTCTGGATCGCCAACCTGAACAAGGTCATGCCGAAGGGAGAAGTCATTCCGGTTCCGCTGATCTGCACTCTCACCTTCGGCGCCCCCATCCGGATCCATGCGGGCGAGGCAAAGGATGCCTTCCTCGCCCGTGCCTCCGAGGCGCTGCTTGCCTTGGGCAGCCCTGCATCATGACCAGCCCGCACCTGATCTGGCTGCTTTCGGGCGTCGTGGTGATCCTGCTGGTCGCCTCGATCATCGGCACGCTCTTGCGGCAACGGCTCGGCGATGCGCCCAACCCCATGCTCGACAACCTGATCGCGCGCACCAACGCCTGGTGGGTGATGGTGATCCTGCTCGCCGTGGCGTTCCTTGCGGGCCGCACCGGCGTGATCCTGCTTTTTGCGCTTTGTTCCTTTGCGGCCCTGCGCGAGTTTCTCACCCTGACCACCCACTCGCGCGAAGATCACTGGTCACTTGTCGCCTGCTTCTTCCTGGTCCTGCCGCTGCAATATTACCTGGTGCTGATCGACTGGTACGGGCTCTATTCCGTGTTCATCCCGGTCTACGTGTTCCTCTTGCTGCCGGTCCTGTCGGCGCTGCGCGGCAACCCCAGGGATTTCCTCGTCCGCGTCTCCGAAACGCAGTGGGCGCTGATGGTCTGCGTCTTTTGCGTCAGCCACGTTCCTGCGATCCTGTCGCTGCAGATCCCGGGTTTCGAGGGTCGGAACGTCATCCTCATCGCCTATCTGATCTTCATCGTGCAACTTTCGGACGTGATGCAATATGTCTGGGGCAAGCTGATCGGCCGCACCCGAATTGCCCCCACCCTGTCGCCCTCCAAGACGTGGGAGGGGTTGCTCGGCGGCTCGCTTACCGCCACAGCCGTCGGCACGCTCCTGTGGTGGATGACGCCCTTCACCATGCTGCAGGCCATGGGGATCTGCCTTATCCTGACACTGATGGGTTTCCTCGGCGGCCTCGTCATGTCGGCAATCAAGCGCGACCGGGGGATCAAGGACTGGGGCCATCTCATCGCCGGGCATGGCGGGTTCATCGACCGGCTCGACAGCGTGATCTTCGCGGCACCGATCTTCTTTCACATCACCCGGTACGGCTGGTCCGTGACATGACAGACCGCGCCGAACCGCCATCCCGCCGCCCCCTGACCTCGCGCAATTCCCGTTGGGCAAAGGCGCTTGCCGTCAGGGCCGTCGCGCGGGGTCTCACCCCCAACCAGATCTCGCAGCTTTCCATCGCTTTCGCCGCACTTGGCGCTGCCAGCTATGCCGTGTCGCCCATTGGGCCCGGCGTCCTGCAATGGCTGATGCTGATCCTTGCCGCCGCCGCCTGCCAGGCACGGCTGGTGTACAACCTGATCGACGGAATGGTCGCCGTCGAAGGCGGGCAGGGCACCAAGGACGGCCCGTTCTGGAACGAAGCGCCGGACCGGCTCTCCGACCTCCTGCTGCTCGGCGGGGCCGGCATCGCGGCGGGCAACCCGGCGCTCGGGTTTCTGGCCGCCGCCCTTGCCATCGCCACCGCCTACATCCGTGAACTTGGCCGGGCCGAAGGCTTGCCACCGGATTTCTCCGGTCCGATGGCCAAGCCGCAGCGCATGGCCGCCTTGACCATCGGCACCGTGATCGCCGCCTTCACCGCGCCAGCCTGGTCCCTCTCCGCAACCCTCTGGCTGATCATCGCTGGCACCGCAATCACCGCCGCCCTGCGCTCCCGCCGCCTGATCCAGGCGCTCGACGCCAAATGAAAACAGGGGGCCGACCGACCCCCTGCTTGCTCTTTTCCAAAATACTCCAGGGGGGTGCGGGGGTCTGAAACCCCCGCTTCCGCCGGTCAGGCCAACAGCGCCATCGGGTTTTCCAGCCCCTCGATCACCGCCTTCAGGAACTCCGCCCCCAGGGCGCCGTCGATCACCCGGTGGTCCACCGACAGCGTCATCGACATCACCGTCGCCACGCCGATCGTGCCATCCGCCAGAACCACCGGCTTCTTCACGCCCGCGCCAACCGCCAGGATCGAGCCATGCGGCGGGTTGATCACCGCGTCAAAGTTCTCGATCCCCATCATGCCAAGGTTGGAAATCGCAAACGACCCGCCCTGATATTCATGCGGCGCCAGCTTCTTCGACTTTGCCCGCGCCGCCAGATCCTTCATCTCGGCCGACAGCGTCGACAGCGACTTCTTCTCGGCGTCGCGCAAGACCGGCGTGAACAGCCCGCCCTCCACCGCCACCGCAACCGCCACATCCGATGGTTTCAGCCGCAGGATCCGGTCACCCGCCCAGACGGCATTGGCGTTCGGCACCGCCTGCAACGCCGCCGCACAGGCCTTGATGATGAAGTCGTTGACCGACAGCTTCACGCCGCGCGCTTCAAGCTGCCTGTTCAAGGTCTCGCGGAACGTCATCAGCGCATCCAGCCGCACCTCGCGCCGCAGGTAGAAATGCGGGATGGTCTGCTTGGCCTCGGTCAGCCGCGCCGCAATCGTCCGCCGCATCCCGTCGAGCGTGATCTCCTCGAACGGACGGTCGGCATACATCTTCATCACGGTTTCCGCCGACATGCCGGCTGGCATCCCCGCAGCCGCCGGTTTCGCCGCAACCGGGGCCGCTGCCGCAAGGGCAGCCGCCGCAACCGGGGCCGCCGCAGGCTTCGCGCCTTCGACATCCGCCTTCACGATGCGCCCATGCGGGCCGGACCCGGCGACCGTCGTCAGGTCCAACCCCTTTTCCGCCGCGATCCGCCGCGCCAGTGGCGAGGCGAACACCCGCGCGCCGCCAGCCGCCACCGGGGCTGCGGGGGCAGGCGCCGCCGACACCGCCGCCGACACCGCCGCAGCCGCCGCCCCAGCAGCCGCCCCAGCAGCCACCGGGGCCGCCACCGGTGCCGATGCCTTCGCCGGGGCAGGGGCCGCGCTGAGGCTTTCGCCTTCCTCGACCATCACCGCGATGGGCGTGTTGACCTTGACGCCCGCCGTGCCTTCGGCGACCAGCAGCTTGCCGACGATCCCTTCGTCGACTGCCTCGAACTCCATCGTCGCCTTGTCGGTCTCGATCTCGGCCAGGATCTGGCCGGATTTGACCGCATCCCCCTCCTTGACCAGCCATTTCGCCAGCGTGCCTTCCTCCATCGTGGGGGACAGCGCGGGCATCAGGATTTCTACAGCCATTGCTTCACCTCACCGGTAGCAGACGGATTTGACAGCGGCGATCACCTCGGCGGTGGTCGTCAGCGCCAGCTTTTCAAGGTTGGCGGCATAGGGCATCGGCACGTCTTTCCCGGTGCAGTTGATCACCGGCGCATCCAGATAATCGAACGCCCGCTGCATCACGACCGCGCCGATGTGGTTGCCGATGGCCCCGACCGGAAAACCTTCTTCCACGGTCACGCAGCGGTTGGTCTTCATCACCGACGCCAGCACCGTGTCATAGTCGATCGGGCGCAGGGTGCGCAGGTTGATGACCTCGGCACTGATCCCTTCCTTCGCCAGCTCGTCCGCCGCCTGCAACGAATAGGTCAGGCCGATCCCGAACGACACGATGGTCACATCGCTGCCATCCCGCAGGATCGACGCCTTGCCGAACGGCACGGTAAAGTCCGGGTCGACCGGCACCTCGAAGCTGCGCCCGTAAAGGATCTCGTTCTCCAGAAACACCACCGGGTTCGGATCGCGGATCGCGGTCTTGAGCAACCCTTTCGCGTCCGCTGCCGAATAGGGCATGCACACCCGCAGGCCCGGAATGGCGGCATACCACGCCGCATAATCCTGGCTGTGCTGCGCGCCCACCCGTGCCGCCGCGCCGTTTGGCCCGCGGAACACCATCGGGCTGCCCATCTGGCCGCCCGACATGTACAGCGTCTTGGCCGCCGAGTTGATGATGTGGTCCATCGCCTGCATCGAGAAGTTGAAGGTCATGAACTCGACGATCGGCTTGAGGCCCCCCCAGGACGCCCCGACCCCGATCCCGGCAAAGCCCATCTCGGTGATCGGCGTGTCAACGACGCGCTTCGCCCCGAACTCGTCCAGAAGACCCTGGGAAATCTTGTAGGCCCCCTGATACTCGCCGACCTCCTCGCCCATCAGGAACACGGTCGGGTCGGCGCGCATCTCCTCGGCCATCGCCTCGCGCAGCGCCTCGCGCACCGTCATCGTCTTGGTCGGTCCCTCGGGCAGGTCCGAATGTGGCCAGCCCGAAACCGCCTTCGGCATTGCTGGCGCTGACGGAGCCGCCGCCGCTGCGACAGGCTGCTGCACCGCCACAGCCGCCGCCGCCGCAGGCTTCGGTGCGTCGGAAACGGTTTCCCCGGCCTCGACCAGCACCATGATCGGCGCGTTCACCTTCACGCCCGCCGTGCCTTCGGCGACGAGGATCTTGCCCACCGTGCCTTCATCCACCGCCTCGAACTCCATCGTGGCCTTGTCGGTCTCGATCTCGGCGATGATCTGGCCGGATTTGACCACATCGCCTTCCTTGACCATCCATTTCGCCAGCGTGCCCTCTTCCATCGTGGGCGACAGCGCCGGCATCAATACTTCGGTTGCCATGTGTCTCTCCCCTCAGGCGTAGATATCGGTCCAGAGTTCCTCCAGCGGAGGCTCCGGGCTGTCTTTGGCAAACTCGGCGCTCTCGTTGACGATCGCCTTGATGTCCTTGTCGATGGCCTTCAGCTCCTCGTCCGAGGCCAGCCCCGCCTGCAGCAGCAGGTCGCGCACATGTTCGATCGCGTCCTTTTCCGACCGCATCTTCTCCACCTCTTCGCGTGTCCGGTATTTCGCCGGGTCCGACATGGAATGGCCGCGGTAGCGGTAGGTCATCATCTCAAGGATATACGGCCCGTTCCCCGCCCGGCAGTGTGCCACGGCCTTCTCGCCCGCCGCCTTCACCGCCAGCACGTCCATCCCGTCGACCTGCTCGCCCGGGATGCCGTAGGCGATGCCACGCCCGAAGTAGGTGGTCGATTTGGTCGACCGCTTGACGCTCGTTCCCATCGCATAGCCGTTGTTTTCGATCACGAAGATCACCGGCAGCGCCCAAAGCTCGGCCATGTTGTAGGTCTCGTAGACCTGGCCCTGGTTGGCCGCGCCATCGCCGAAATAGGTGAAGGTCACGTTGTCATTGCCCAGATACTTGTCGGCAAAGGCCAGGCCTGCGCCGAGCGGCACCTGAGCGCCGACAATCCCGTGCCCACCGTAGAAATGTTTCTCTTTCGAGAACATGTGCATCGAGCCGCCCTTGCCCTTGGAGTATCCCCCGATGCGCCCCGTCAATTCCGCCATCACCCCCTTCGGGTCCATCCCGCAGGCCAGCATGTGGCCGTGGTCGCGGTAGCTGGTCACCCGCTTGTCGCCTTCCTTGGCCGCAGCCTCCAGGCCCACGACCACCGCCTCCTGCCCGATATACAGGTGGCAGAACCCCCCGATCAGGCCCATGCCGTAAAGCTGGCCCGCTTTTTCTTCAAAGCGGCGGATCAGCAGCATGTCACGGTAATATTGCAAAAGCTCGTCTTTCGAGACGTTCGGCCTTTCGGCTGGCTTCTTGGCCATCGGCATCCTCCCGGGCAAGATAGTTCAATGCTAAACTATCTGCAGCATAACGGAAAATACAGGGCGAAACAAGCCACAGGGCGCGGTGTTGCCACCCAAGGCCAGCGCAGCGCGTGGCGCAGGATGTCAGCGGATGACGATCTCGTCGGTGCGCAGATAGCCCAGAATGTCGCGGGCCTGCTGGTCCAGCAGGTCAAGATCAAGGAACGCATCCGACAAGCGCCGGGTAAGGTTGGTCATTTCCGCCAGATCGGCGGCCAGACGGTCGCGCTCTTCGGTCAGCACCTGCGCTTCGGCGGTAATCTCCACCCGGCGGAACAGGCCATAATCGCCCTGCACGGCGGCAAAGGTGAAATAGGCCCCCAGCATGAAGGCGAGGGCGAAATAGATCAACCCGCCCACGCCTTGCCGTGTCTGCGCCCGCGTCTGCGAAATCGTCATGCCTGCGGCCCCACCGCCCCTCTTGACCGGGGGCATGGCCGAATCATCGCATAACGTCAGGCCTTTGTGAATCCCGAAAACGCACCGGACTCAACGTGTTGAACGCCAGCCCTCAGGTGATCGAGGCGCGGTGGATGCTGTCGATCGCCGCCCCCAGTGCCGCGTCGAACTCCGCGTCCGACTGCTGCGCCGAAAGCCCCTCGGTCAGCGCGCGGCTGAAGCTGGCGATGATGCCGTGGTTCTGCGCCAGGATCTCGTTCGCCTTGTCGCGGCTATGCCCGCCCGACAGCGCCACCACCTTCAACACCTTCGGATGCGTCACCAAGGGCTTGTAGAAATTCGCCACCGTCGGCAACGACAGCTTCAGCATCACCTGGTCTCCCTCGGGCAGGTGATCCAGCGCCAGCAGGATTTCCTCCTGCAGCATCGCCTCGGCCTTTTCCTTGTCGGCGATGGAGATGGTGACCTCGGGCTCCAGAATCGGCATCAGCCCATGTGCCGCCACCTGACGACCGACATCGAACTGCTGGGCGACAATCGCCGCAATGCCCTTGCGGTTCGCGGCATTGACCACAGACCGTTCCTTGGTGCCGAAAATCCCTGCGTTCACCGCGCGCGCCAACAGCGTGTCCAGCCCCGGCATCGGCTTCATCAGTTGCACGCCGTCGGCCTCGGCCTCCAGCCCCTTGTCGATCTTCAGGAACGGCACGACATGGCGGTGCTTCCACAGGAATTCCGCCGTCGGGATGCCGTCGATATCGCGGTCCATCGTCTGCTCGAACAGGATCGCGCCGACCACCTTGTCGCCGGAAAAGGCCGGCGACCGGATGATCCGGCTCCGCATCGCGTGGATCATGTCATACATCGCCGCTTCGCCCGAATAGGCGGTCTCCGGCACGCCATACAGCTTCAGCGCCTTCGGGGTCGATCCGCCCGATTGGTCCAGCGCGGCGATGAAGCCCTTGCCGTTTCGCACCTGTTCGGTCATTTCAGCGTCAGCCATGTCCGTCTCCTGCTTGCTCTCGCGTCAGTGATAGTCCGGCACGGCGCTCGCCTCAACCCATCAGGGCCGCGACACCGGGCAATTCCTTGCCCTCCATCCACTCCAGAAACGCGCCCCCTGCGGTGGAGATAAAGGTGAAATCCTCGGCCGCCCCCGCCTGATTGAGCGCTGCCACCGTGTCACCGCCACCCGCCACGGAAATCAGCTTTCCCTCCCGCGTCAGCCGCGCGGCCGCCTTCGCCGCCGCATTGGTCGCCGCATCGAACGGCTCGATCTCGAAGGCACCCAAAGGCCCGTTCCAGATCAGGGTCTTGGCCCCCGCGAACACCGCCTCGATGGATGCCACCGTCTTTGGCCCCGCATCCAGGATCATCGCGTCCATCGGGCAATCGCGCACGCCGACCACATGGCTTTCCGCCCCGGCCTTGAAGTCGCGCGCCACCACCACATCGACCGGCAGATGGATCGAACACCCGGCCGTCTGCGCCTTGCGGTGAATTTCCCGCGCGGTTTCCGCCATCTCGCGTTCCGCCAGCGATTTGCCGACCTCGATCCCCTCGGCCACGAGGAAGGTGTTTGCCATCCCGCCACCGATCACCAGATGATCGACCTTGGTCACAAGGTTCGCCAAAAGCTCGATCTTGGTCGAAACCTTGGCGCCGCCCACCACCGCCACCACAGGCCGCTCCGGCTTGCCCAACGCCGCCTCCAGCGCGCGCAACTCGGCCTCCATCAACCGCCCCGCCGCCGCCGGCAACAGCCGCGCCAGCGCTTCGGTCGAGGCATGCGCCCGGTGCGCC
The DNA here is from genome assembly GCA_030697175.1 of Paracoccaceae bacterium. Taxonomy (GTDB): domain Bacteria; phylum Pseudomonadota; class Alphaproteobacteria; order Rhodobacterales; family Rhodobacteraceae; genus JAUYQR01. The sequence goes on from JAUYQR010000017.1 coordinate 50,337, forward strand.
GCCGAAAACGCATCGTTCACGTAAACGTCGCCCAAGGCCGCCATTTCCGCCGCAAGGGCCGGATCATTCGTCTCCTCGCCAGGCTTGAAGCGGGTGTTTTCCAGCAAGACCACCTCGCCCGCCCCGGCCCCGGCAATCGCCGTCGCCGCCACATCGCCCACACAATCGGCGGCAAACACCACCTTGCGCCCCAGCGACGCCGACAGCGCATCCACCAGATGCCCAAGGCTCATCGCCGGCACGACCTTGCCCTTCGGCCGGTCGAAATGCGCCAGCAGCACCACCTTGCCGCCCTTGGCGATGATCGCCTCGACCGTCGGCCTGATCTTGTCGATCCGGGTCATGTCGCTGACCACGCCCGCCTCCATCGGCACGTTGATGTCCACGCGGGTCAACACGGTCTTGCCGCTCAGGTCCAAGTCGTCCAGCGTGTTCCAGGCCATCGCAAATCTCCCCATCGGTCCACTTCGCTTTTGCCGCGCATATCACGGCCCCGTCAACCGATCACGACGGTTTGCCCTTCCCTTGGCCGGAACCCGCCATTACGGTCCGCGCGCAATGAAACCCGGAGGTGCCGCATGGCCGAGATCAAAGACCCCGAAAACACCATCATCCTCACGCTCAAAGACGGCGAAGTGGTGATCGAGCTTCTGGCCGATGTGGCCCCGAAGCACACCGAACGGATGAAGGCACTGGCCCGCGCCAAGGCCTATGACAACGTCTGCTTCCACCGCGTGATCGACGGATTCATGGCCCAGACCGGCGATGTGGCGAACGGCAACATGGAACAGAACTTCAACCTGCGCCGCGCTGGCACGGGCGGTTCCGACCATCCCGATCTGCCCGCCGAGTTTTCGAAACTGCCGCATGACCGTGGCACCATCGGCGCGGCCCGCTCGCAAAACCCGAACTCGGCCAACAGCCAGTTCTTCATCAACTTCTCCAACAACCACTTCCTGAACAATCAATACACCGTCTACGGCCGGGTGATTTCCGGGATGGAGCATGTCGACAAGATCACCCGGGGCGAGCCGCCAGCCAACCCCGACCGCATGATCACTGTCCGGGTGGCCGCCGATGTCCAGGCTTGATCGCATCCTTGCAGGCGGCCTCTTTGCCGCCGGTCTCGCGGTTGTCGTGGGCTACGGCGTGTCGCACTCCGCGCAGGCGCAAGACGCCACCGACGGCCCCGGCCCGAACCTGGTGATCGAGGTTGCCGGCACCGCCAACGGCACCGTCGTGATCGACCTGCTCCCGGACGTAGCGCCGCAGCACGTTGCGCAAGTTACCGCGCTCGCCACCGAAGGCGCCTATGACAACGTGGTGTTCCACCGCGTCATCGACGGCTTCATGGCGCAGACCGGCGATGTCGCGAACGGCAAGGCGGGCGGCGATCTGTCGATGGCCGGCATGGGCGGCTCCGACAAGCCCGACCTCCCGGCCGAGTTTTCGGACATCTCGTTCCAGCGCGGCATTGTCGGCATGGCCCGCAGCCAGGACCCGAACTCGGCCAACAGCCAGTTCTTCATCATGTTCGCTCCGGGCGATTTCCTTGACGGCCAATACACCGTCGTCGGTCGGGTGATCTCGGGGATGGAGGTGGTCGATGCCATCCAGCGCGGCGAACCGCCCGCAACCCCCGACGTGATGACCAGGGTCACCGTCCAGCCGTAACAAAAGGGGGCCGCGAGGCCCCCTTTTCATTCCAGCGTCACTTCCGCCACCTTGTCGGAATAGTCCTGTTGTGGCTTTCGCCCGAACAGCGACTTGATCCCCGCGATCAAGGACGAGGCGTTTTCCCAGATCTCCGCGCTGTCCAGATCCATCCGCATCAGCGCGATATCGGGGTCGTCCTTGCCGTCATACCAGGCCGCGACAAAGGGGTTCCACAGCCGCTCGATCATCGCCGGATCGGTGTCTTCGCGCAGCACGCCTTCGATCCGCGCGAACAGGTCATGCCCCTTGGCCACATGCACCGCTGTGGCAGGCCCGCCTCCTGCACGCACCAACTCGCTGTCCTGACTGGTGAAAAACCACAACGGCCCGCGATTTTCGTCACCATCGACGATCGCGGTCATCGGCCGGGCAGGGGCGCGGTCACCCTCCGTCCCCAGCATCACCGTCATCTCCGAGCGCAGGCCCGCCCAGAGTTTCGCTTCCAGCTCATCCGGTGTCGGCATCCGTCGTCCTCCGTTTCGATTGCCGGAAGCAACGGTCTGGCGCGGCGAAGGGTTCCCCCGACGCCGCGCAAAGGCTCAGTCCAGCACCACCAGCGCGTGCCGTTTCTTGCCTGCGGTCAGCTTCACCGGCTCCGCCAGATCACCGGCCCCCAGCCGCATCGCGGCATCCGTCACCAGATCGTCGTTCAGCCGCGCACCGCCTTCGGAAATCAGCCGCTTGGCGTCCTTGCCGCTGCCGGCAAGCCCCGCCCGCACGAACAGTTGCACGATGCCAACGCCGTCAGCCAGTTCCGCCGGCGTCACCCGCACCGTCGGCAGGTCGTCCCCGATCCCGCCCCTCTCGAAGACCTCGCGCGCCGTCGCTTCCGCCGCCGCCGCCGCCTCCGCCCCGTGCAGCAGCGTCGTCACCGCGTTCGCCAGCACGATCTTGCCCGCGTTGATCTCCGACCCGCCAAGCGCCCCCAGCCGGTTGCACTCGTCCAGCGGCAATTCGCTATACAGCTTCAGAAACCGCCCCACATCCGCATCCGTGGTGTTGCGCCAGAACTGCCAGAACTCGTAAGGGCTGGTCAGATCGCCGTTCAGCCAGACCGCGCCCTGCGCCGTCTTGCCCATCTTGCGCCCGTCGCTGGTGGTCAGCAGATGCGACGTCAGCCCGAACACCTCGCCCCCGATCACCCGCCGCGTCAGATCGACACCGTTGATGATGTTGCCCCACTGATCCGACCCGCCCATCTGCAACAGACAGCCATAGCGGCGGTTAAGCTCAAGGAAATCATAGGCTTGCAGGATCATGTAGTTGAACTCAAGAAAGCTCAACGATTGCTCGCGGTCCAGCCGCGACTTCACGCTTTCGAACGAAAGCATCCGGTTCACGCTGAAATGCCGCCCGATGTCACGCAAAAAGCCGATGTAGTTCAGCGCGTCCAGCCATTCCGCGTTGTTCACCATCACCGCGTCGCTTGCCGCTTCGCCAAAGCGCACATAGGGCGAAAACGCCCGCTTGATGCCGTCGATGTTCTGTCCGATCTGCGCATCCGTCAGCAAAGGCCGCTCCTCGGCCCGGAACGACGGATCGCCGATCTTGGTCGTCCCGCCGCCCATCAGCACGATCGGCTTGCCACCGGTCTTTTGCAGCCAGCGCAGCATCATGATCTGGATCAGGCTGCCCACATGCAAGCTGGTCGCCGTGGCATCAAACCCGATATACCCCGGCACCACGCCCTTCACCAACGCCTCGTCCAGCGCCTGATAATCCGTGCAATCGGCCACATAGCCGCGTTCGAACATCACACGCAGGAATTCTGATTTCGGATGGTAGGTCATATGGCACCCGTGCTTTAAGGTGGGCAGGGTATAGCTTTGCGCGGGGACCAAGGGAAGATGCGGAAAGACGGCGCTCTCTGGGCCCTGGGGGCGATGTCCGGCACCTCGCTTGACGGGGTCGATGCCGCGATGCTCCTGACGGACGGGCATGAAATTCTCGCCTTCGGCCCGCACGCCTACCGCCCCTATACCGACGCCGAGCGCAGCCTGATCCGCGCCGCCCTCGGCCAATGGCCCGAGGGCCCCGCCGTCGCCGCCGCCGCCGAAGTGGTGGAAACCGCCCATGCCGAACTTCTCTCCCGCTTCGAAGGGGCCGATGTGCTGGGCTTTCACGGCCAGACCCTCGCGCATGATCCCACCGGGCGCGGCACCCACCAATGCGGCAACGGCGCGCTCTTGGCCGAAGCCCTCGGCCTCACCACGGTCTGGGATTTCCGCTCCTCCGACGTGGCCCTGGGCGGGCAGGGCGCGCCCTTGGCCCCGTTCTTCCACTTCGCCTGCGCCCGCCACATCGGTGCCACCGCCCCCATCGCCTTCCTCAACCTCGGCGGCGTCGGCAACCTCACATGGGTCGATCCTACCGCCCCCGGCCCCGATACCCCCGGTGCGCTTCTGGCCTTCGACACCGGCCCCGCCAACGCGCCGATCAATGACCTGATGCATACCCGCCTCGGCCTTGCCCATGACGAGGCCGGTGCGCTCGCCAACAAAGGCATGGCCAGCGAGGCGATCATCACCGCCTTCCTCGCCTCACCCTATTTCTCAAGAACACCGCCGAAGTCACTGGATCGAAACGATTTTGACAGCCTCTCCGCCGCCGCCGCAACTCTCAACGATGCTGACGCCGCAGCCACCCTTACCGCCGCCGCCGCCGCCGCTGTCGCCGAAGGCGCGCGCCATTTCCCGGCTCCCATCAGCCGCCTCCTCGTCACCGGCGGCGGCCGCCACAACCCCACCCTGATGACCGAACTTGCCCTGCGCTTCGACTGCCCGGTTCAGCCCGTGGAGGTCGTCGGCCTCAACGGCGATATGCTGGAGGCGCAGGCCTTCGCCTACCTCGCCGTCCGCGTGCTGGCAAAACTGCCAACCTCGGCCCCCGGCACCACCGGCGTTCCCGCCTTCGTTGGCGGCGGGCAGGTCTCCCGCCCCCCGGTCACGCAAACCTCGCTCACGCCTGCCGGCGGCCCTGCAACATTGACAGCGTATAAATCACCAGAGCCGCCCAGATCAGCGCAAACGCCGCCATCTTGACCGCGCTGAACGGCTCGTCGAACAGAAACACCGCCGTCAGGAAGATCATCGTCGGCGCGATGTATTGCATGATCGCGATGGTCGACAGCCGCAGCCGCTTGGCCCCGTTGGCATAGATCATCAAAGGCCCAGCCGTCACCAGCCCGCAGCCGAACAAAAGCGCCGTATCCCACCCGACGCCCGCCATGAAATGCCCGCCCCCGACCAGCCCGCGCCAGCCGATATAGGCCAACGCCAGCGGCAACAGGATCAGCACTTCCAACGTGAAGCCCTGGTTCGGCCCGATCGGCAGCCACTTTTTCAAGAACGCATAGAACCCCCAGGACAGCGTCAGCCCCAGCGCCACCACCGGCAACCGCCCCGCGTCCCAGGTCAAGACCGCCACCGCCACCGCCGCCAGCGCAATCGCCACGCCCTGCGCCGGCCTGATCCGCTCGCGCAGCAGCACCGCTCCAAGGAAGATCGAAAACAGCGGGTTGATGTAATACCCCAGCGCCGCATCCAGCGCATGCCCCGACCCGATCGCCCAGACATAGATGCCCCAGTTCACCGAAATCAGCGCCGCCGTCAGCGCACCCATCGCCAGCATCCGCGGGCTGCGCAATGCCGCCCGCAATTCCGCCGTCCGCCCCAGAACCGCGATCACCGCCAGCGCGATCGGCACCGACCACACCACCCGATGCGCAATCACCTCGACCGGCGGAATATGCGCCATCGCCTTCATGTAAAGCGGCAGGAACCCCCACAACAGATACGCGGTCAACGCAAAGAAGAACCCCGACATCGAGTCTTCGTTCTTCGGGGCCATCTGGGGGGCCAATGGGGCAGGGGTCTCGCTCATGCGGCCTGACTACCCCGCGCCTCGCGTCCGAGGCCACCCGAAACTTGTGCCCCGCACAATCGCCCCAAGCCGCGCGACCCCGCCCTTGCTCTTTTCAAAAATACTCAAGAACAGCCGGAGCCAAGCGGGCCTGCCCGCGCCGGCGACGCAAAAGGCGTGCGGCGCAGCCGCTCCGCGTCACAACCGCCGTTGCAGGTAGTCCCGCGTATAGGCCGCATACCCCTCCGCCGTCACCCGCAGCTCTGCCCGCATCAGCGCATGCAGCGCGGGCAGGCGGTGAAACGGCACCGCAGGATAGACGTGGTGCTCCACATGATACGGCATGTTCCACGCCAGAAACCGCACCAGTGCCGTGGTGAACACCGTCCGGGTGTTTTCGAACATGTTGGCGACGCGCGGGCAATCGCCATGCTCGGCCAGCAGATACAGGCGCAGCACCGGCTGGCCCAGCAACACCGGCACGATCCACACCCACACCACCACCGGCGTCCAGAAAAGTGACGCCAGAACAACCGCATACCCCACCGCCATCCAGCGCGCCTCGGCCACGATCCGGCGCTTGGCGCCGTCCGGGAGATAGTCCGCCTCGGCCCGCCCCCGCACCAAGGCTGCCATCAGCCGCAGCTCCGCAACCCAGTAGGGAACGCCCGACACATGCCACGCCCAGGCCCGCCACCCCTCGGGCTTGCCGCCCGCCAGTTCCGGGTCGCGCCCCTCGATGTTGGTCCAGCGGTGGTGCGCCAGGTGAAAGTAGCGAAACCACTCGAACGGCAGCAGCAACAGAAATCCCGCCAGCCGCCCCGCCTGTTCGTTGATCCACAGCGACCGGAACGGCGTCTTGTGCGTCGCTTCATGTTCCAGCGTGAACAGGAACACCACCAGCATGCCCTGCACCGGGGTCAGCGCCCACCACCCCGGCACCCGCACCGCGATCAGCCCGCCAACCACCGCAATCGCCCCCAGATGTCCGGCCAGATGCCAAAGCCCTGCCGCATCGGTTCGCGCCGTCAACGCCGCCCGCACCTCCGGTGCCAGCCCTGCAACAAAGGCGCGATGGTCCATCACGGGATCTCGAAGCCTTCGGGCGCCAACTCGAACCCCTCGAACCGAAAGCCGGGGCTGACCGTGCAACTGACCAGCGACCATGCCCCCGTGGTCCGCGCCGCCTGCCACCAGCCCGCTGGAACCACCGCCTGCACCGCTTGCCCCTCCAGAACCGCCGCCCCCATCACCATCTCGCGCGCGGGCCCCGCCGCCGTTTCGGCCAGCCGCAGGACCAAAGGCGCGCCCGCGTGCCACAGCCAGATCTCGTCCGCATCCACCCGGTGCCAATGGCTCCGCTCTTCCGCCGCCAGCAAGAACAGGATCGCTGTCCCCGACGCACGGCCCCCATTCTCCGGCTCGATCTGCGGCCCGACCCAGGTCTGCCGATACCAGCCGCCCTCCGGGTGGCGCTCCAGCGCCAGATGCGCGATGATCGTCTCGGCCTCGGTCATGACGTTGCCCTTTCGCATCGCGGCAGAATGGCAGGATGCGATTTGGTGACAAGCATCCTCTGCGTCAGCGCGGGCCACGCGCCCGGTTTCGCCGCATCCGCAAAGGAAAACGGGCGCCCCAAGGGACGCCCGCCGAGTTCTTTTCACGCCTTCGGTCGGCAGGGCTGACGCTCTGCGACCGCACCGCCTCAGGCGCGCAGGATGCTGCGCCCGGCGTATTCCGCCGTCTCGCCCAAGAGTTCCTCGATCCGGATCAACTGGTTGTATTTCGCCAGCCGGTCCGACCGCGACAGCGACCCGGTCTTGATCTGGCCGCAGTTCGTCGCCACCGCCAGATCGGCAATCGTCGCGTCCTCGGTCTCGCCCGACCGGTGGCTCATCACGTTGGTATAGCCCGCCCGGTGCGCCATCTCGACCGCCTGCAACGTCTCGGTCAGGGTGCCGATCTGGTTCACTTTCACCAGCATCGAATTGGCGCAGCCGGCCTTGATGCCTTCGGCCAACCGGCGCGGGTTCGTCACGAACAGATCGTCGCCCACCAGCTGGATCTTGTCGCCCAGCGTGTCGGTCAAGAGCTTCCAGCCCGCCCAGTCATCCTCCGAACAGCCGTCCTCGATGCTGATGATCGGGTAATCCGCCGCCAGCCCCGCCAGGAACGCCACGTTCTCCTCGATGGACAGCGACTTGCCTTCGCCCTTCATCTCGTATTTGCCGCCCCGGAAATATTCCGTCGCCGCGCAGTCCAGCGCCAGGAAGATATCCTCGCCCGGTGTATACCCGGCCTTCTCGATGGATTTCAGAATGAAATCCAACGCATCGCGGGCCGAGCTGAGATTCGGTGCGAAGCCGCCCTCATCCCCGATCCCGGTGTTGTGGCCGGCGTTCTGCAATTCCTTCTTCAGCGTGTGGAATACCTCGGATCCCATCCGCACCGCCTCGCGGATGTCTTGCGCCCCGACCGGCATGATCATGAATTCCTGGATGTCGATCGGGTTGTCGGCATGTTCGCCGCCGTTGATGATGTTCATCATCGGCACCGGCAGGATGCGCGCGCTGGTCCCGCCGACGTAGCGATAAAGCGGCTGGCCGGAAAACTCTGCCGCCGCCTTCGCCACCGCCAAGGACACCCCAAGGATCGCGTTCGCGCCCAGCCGCGACTTGTTCGGCGTCCCGTCCATCTCGATCATCGTGCGGTCGATGCCGACCTGCTCGGTCGCATCAAACCCGACGATCTCTTCGGCGATTTCGCCGTTCACCGCCGCCACGGCCTCAAGCACACCCTTGCCCTTGTAGCGCGCGGCATCGCCGTCGCGCCGCTCGTTGGCCTCATGCGCGCCGGTCGATGCGCCCGAGGGAACGGCGGCCCGGCCCATCGAGCCGTCCTCCAGATAGACGTCCACCTCGACCGTCGGGTTGCCCCGGCTGTCCAGAATTTCGCGGGCGTGAATGTCGATGATCGTGCTCATGGCGGCGCTCCCTTGGGGCGGATGATGCTCTCGCCGCCCCTTTACCGCGCCTCACCCCGCATGGGAAGCGCGTTTCCGCGCCCGTTCGCGGGCAAAGGAATAAAGCCCCGACCCGATGATCAGCGCCGCGCCCGCGTAGGTCCAGCCGTCCGGCCATTCGCCAAAGACCAGCGCGCCGATGGCCATCGCGAACACCAGCCGGGTATAGCGGAACGGTGCCACCACCGACACCTCGCCGGTCCGCGTCGCCGCCGTGATCGCCCAATACCCCGCCGTGCCGAACGCCACCGCGCCCAGCAGCACCAGCCCCTGACCCGCTGACACCGCCCGCACCTCGCCCGAAGCCAGCATCATTCCCGCCCCCAGCACGGCCACCGCCATCAGCCCCCAGGCCGAGACCTGCGCCGTCGTCACCACCGCCGGTATCCGGCGCGACGCCAGATCGCGCAGCGTCAGCCCCGCGACCGTGACCAGCACATAAAGCGCCTCGGGGCGAAACCCGTCGATCCCCGGCCGGATCACCAGCAAGACCCCCGCGAACCCGACCGCAATCGCTGTCCAGCGCCGCCATCCGACCTGCTCCTGCATGAACAGCGCCGCCGCCATCGTCACCGCCAGGGGCATCGCCTGCAGCACCGCCGACACCGTCGACAGCGGCACCGTGGCCAGCGCCGCAACATAACCGGCCGATCCGATCATCTCGCCGATATTGCGGGCGATGACCGCTGGTTGCAGCGCCTCGCGCACCAGAACCCGCTGCCCCTGCGCCCAGGCCATCAGCACGAACACCGGCAGCCCGAAGGCGCCCGACACGAAGATGATCTGCCCGATCGGCAACCCTTCGGCGGCCCATTTCAGGAACATGTCCTCAACCCCGAACAGCGCCATCGACGCGACCATCAACAGGATGCCGCGCAGATTCTGGCTGCTTGCGTGGGATGCGATCATCCGCGCCTCCTACCGCGCCGCCGCGCCAAACGAAAGCCGCTCGGCTTGCCCTTCGTCGCCCGCACAGGCAGAAGGGCGCGGCAGTCAGTTGGGCGCGGCAGTCAAAGGGGCAGGCGATGAACCGCAAGGACAGGCTCGATGCGTTCGGCGGCGCGATGGTGGTGGGCGTGATGCTTCTGCTCGCGTTCAACCAGATCATCGTCAAGGTGGTGAACGCGGGCCTGCAACCGGTGTTCTTCGCGGGCCTGCGCTCGCTTCTTGCGATCTTCTTCGTCTGGGCCTGGCTTGTCTGGCGCAAGCGTCCGCCGCGCCTGACCCGCGCCACCTTGCCCACCGGCATCCTGATGGGCTGCGTCTTTGCGCTCGAATTCCTCTGCCTCTTCGTCGCGCTCGATCTCACCACGGTCGGGCGAACCTCGGTGATCTTCTATTCGATGCCGGTCTGGTTCGCGCTGATGGCCCACTTCGGCCTTGGCGACCGCATCACCGCGGTGCGCGCCGCGGGCCTCCTTCTCGCCTTTGCGGGGGCGGCCTGGGCGATCCTGTCCGGCCCCTCCACCGGGCAAGGCTCCCTTGCCGGCGATCTTTTCGCCCTTACCGGCGCGGTCTGCTGGGCTGGCACCGCCTACATCGCCCGCCGCCCCGTGATGCGTGCCGAAGGGCCCGAGATGCAGCTTTTCTGGATGGTCCTCGTTTCCGCCCCGATCCTGCTTCTCGCCGCGCCGTTCTTCGGCCCGCTGATCCGTGATCTGCAACCGATTCACCTTTTCTGGCTGGTGTTCCAAGCCTCGGTCGTGGTCGCGGGCGGCTTCATCTCGTGGCTCTGGCTGATGTCGGTCTACCCGGCCTCCACCGTGGCCTCGTTTTCCTTCCTGACCCCGATCTTCGCGCTCACGCTCGGCGCCCTTGTTTTCGGCGAAACCGTCACCTGGGCGATTCTGGGCGCGGCGGTCCTTGTGGCCGCCGGGATCGTGCTCATCAACCGCCCGACCCGCGCCTGACTGGCAGAATCGCTCCCGAAGCTGTCGTCCACAGGCAGGGCAGGGCGCCAGCCTGTCTCAAGCCGTCTGCACAACCGGGCGCGTTTCTTCACAAATCCCGCTCTCCTCAGAGATCGGGTGAAGATTGTCCCCACGGCTGTCCACAACCACACGCAGAACTTGATGACGTTTGCGTGACTGTGACATCGGCGCGTCAAGGTTAAAAATCCGCTGGCATCGCAAATAAATCCGTTGAACGGCGTCCGCTAATACGACAGTTTGACATCGCGGCCGGGGTCAACACCATATCTAGTGCCGTGCGAGGTTGAAGCAGTCAGTCAGTCAACGCCAACCCCGGATCAACCGGGTGGCGCCTGCAAGACGGGTTTTCCTCGTTTCAATCAAAATCGGCCAGCGCGCCGCAAAAACGGGATCAGGGGCATGAAGATCGAGCGGAAGTTCACCACCGAGGCCACGGGCGCTTATGGCGCGATGGCGTTCAACACCACCGTTTCCGAAATCCGCAACCCGGATGGCACCGTTGTGTTCCGCAACGATGCCGTCGAGGTGCCCGAAGGCTGGAGCCAGGTCGCCTCCGACGTGCTCGCCCAGAAGTATTTCCGCAAGGCCGGCATCCCGGCACGGCTGAAGCGCGTCAAGGAAAAGGGCGTGCCCGAATTCCTCTGGCGCTCGGTCCCCGATGAGGCCGCCCTCGCCGACCTGCCCGCCGATCAGCGCAACACCGGCGAAACCTCGTCCAAGCAGGTTTTCGACCGTCTCGCCGGGGCATGGGCCTATTGGGGCTGGAAGGGTGGCTATTTCACCACCGAAGCCGACGCCCGCGCCTACTATGACGAGATGCGCTTCATGCTGGCCCGCCAGATGGCCGCCCCGAACAGCCCACAGTGGTTCAACACCGGTCTGCATTGGGCCTACGGCATCGACGGCCCGTCGCAGGGCCACTTCTACGTCGACCACAAGACCGGCACGCTGACCAAGTCGACCAGCGCCTACGAACACCCGCAGCCACACGCCTGCTTCATCCAGTCGGTCAAGGATGACCTCGTCGGCGACGGCGGCATCATGGACCTCTGGGTGCGTGAGGCCCGCCTCTTCAAATACGGCTCCGGCACCGGCACCAACTTCTCCAGCTTGCGCGGCGAGGGCGAGAAACTCTCGGGCGGCGGCAAGTCCTCGGGCCTGATGGGCTTTCTCAAGATCGGCGACCGCGCCGCCGGGGCGATCAAGTCCGGCGGCACCACCCGCCGCGCGGCCAAGATGGTCATCATCGACATGGACCACCCGGACGTTGAGGACTTCATCAACTGGAAGGTGATCGAGGAACAGAAGGTCGCGAGCCTCGTCGCCGGCTCCAAGGTCCACTCCGCCCGCCTGAACGACATCTTCGCCGCGATCAAATCCTTCGACGGCTCGATGGACGGCGCCACCGATCCGGTCCTGAACCCGGCCCTGAAAGCCGCGATAAGGGCCGCGAAGAAGGCGATGATCCCGGACACCTACACCAACCGCATCCTGCAATACGCGCGGCAGGGCTTCACCAGCATCGAATTCCCGACCTACGACACCGACTGGGACAGCGAGGCCTACATCTCGGTCTCCGGCCAGAACTCGAACAACTCGGTCCGCGTCACCGACGCCTTCCTCAAGGCCGTCAAGAACGACGCCCCCTGGGAACTGATCCGCCGCACCGATGGCAAGGTTGCGAAAACCGTCTCCGCGCGCGAGCTTTGGGACCAGATCGGCCACGCCGCCTGGGCCTGTGCCGACCCCGGCATCCAGTTCCACGACACCGTCAACGCCTGGCACACCTGCCCCGAAGACGGCGCGATCCGCGGCTCCAACCCCTGCTCGGAATACATGTTCCTCGACGACACCGCCTGCAATCTGGCGTCGATGAACCTGCTCACCTTCTTCCACGATGGCAAGTTCGACGCCGAGGCCTATGTCCACGCCTCGCGCCTCTGGACCGTCACGCTGGAAATCTCGGTGATGATGGCGCAGTTCCCCAGCCAGGAAATCGCCAAACTCAGCTACGACTTCCGCACCCTCGGCCTCGGCTACGCCAACATCGGCGGGCTCCTGATGAACATGGGCCTTGGCTATGACAGCAAGGAAGGCCGCGCCCTCTGCGGTGCCCTGACCGCCGTGATGACCGGCATCTCCTACGCCACCAGCGCGGAAATCGCCAAGGAACTCGGCCCCTTCGCAGGCTACCAGCGCAACCGCGACCACATGCTGCGCGTCATCCGCAACCACCGCGCCGCCGCCCATGCGACCGGCGTCTACGAAGGCCTGAACGTCCCCGCCGTGGCGCTTGACCACGCGAACTGCCCGGACCAAAGCCTCGTCGCCCTCGCCAGATCCGCCTGGGACGAAGCCCTGCGCCTTGGGGAACAGCACGGCTACCGCAACGCCCAGACCACCGTGATCGCCCCCACCGGCACCATCGGCCTCGTCATGGACTGCGACACCACCGGGATCGAGCCTGACTTCGCCCTCGTCAAGTTCAAGAAACTCGCCGGCGGCGGTTACTTCAAGATCATCAACCAGTCGGTCCCCGCAGCGCTTGAAAAGCTCGGCTACACCAGCGCCCAATCGGCCGAAATCGTCGCCCACGCTGTCGGCCACGCCTCGCTCGGCCAGGCCCCCGGCATCAACCACACCTCGCTGATCGGCCACGGCTTCGGCCCGCGCGAGATCGAAAAGCTGGAGGCCGCCCTTCCCTCGGCCTTCGACATCAAGTTCGTCTTCAACCAGTGGACCCTGGGCGCCGATTTCTGCAAGGGCACCCTTGGCATCCCCGAAGAAAAGCTGAACGACCCGACCTTCGACCTTCTGCGCCACCTCGGCTTCACCAAGGCGCAGATCGACGCTGCCAATGACCATGTCTGCGGCACCATGACCCTGGAGAACGCACCCCACCTTCGCGAAGAACACTACTCGGTCTTCGACTGCGCCAACCCCTGCGGCAAGACCGGCAAGCGCTTCCTCTCGGTCAACAGCCACATCACCATGATGGCGGCGGCCCAGTCCTTCATCTCGGGCGCGATCTCGAAGACGATCAACATGCCGAACAACGCCACCATCGCCGAAACGCTGGCGGCCTATGAACTCAGCCACTCGCTCGGCATCAAGGCCAACGCGCTCTACCGCGACGGCTCCAAGCTCAGCCAGCCCCTCGCGTCCGCGCTGATCGAGGATGACGAAGAGGCCGAAGAGATCCTGACCAACGGCTCGACGATGGAAAAGGCCACGGTGATCGCCGAGAAGATCATCGAGAAGGTCATCATCAAGGAAATCGTCCGCAGCAACCGCGAAAAGCTGCCGGAACGCCGCAAGGGCTATACCCAGAAGGCCATCGTCGGCGGCCACAAGGTCTATCTGCGCACCGGCGAATACCAGGACGGCACGCTTGGCGAGATATTCATCGACATGCACAAGGAAGGTGCCGGCTTCCGGGCGATGATGAACAACTTCGCCATCGCGGTCTCGGTCGGCCTGCAATACGGCGTCCCGCTGGAGGAATTCGTCGAGGCCTTCACCTTCACCCGCTTTGAACCCGCGGGCATGGTGCAGGGCAACGACTCGATCAAGAACGCGACCTCGATCCTCGACTATATCTTCCGCGAACTGGCGGTCAGCTACCTTGACCGCACCGACCTCGCGCATGTCGCCCCGAAAGGTGCCTCGTTCGACGACCTCGGTCGCGGCGAGGAAGAGGGCAAGCGCAACATCACCGAAGTGGCCGAAACCAACTCCTCGCTTGAATTCCTCAAGCAGATTTCGTCCACCGGCTACCTCCGCAAGCGCGTCCCGCAAGAGCTTGTGGTGCACCAGGGCGGCATGAACGCCATGCTCGCCACCGGCACCGACCCGGTCGCCTCGCTGAACATGCTGGCCCCGAACTCCGGCAGCTTCATTGCCGGGTTCTCGGAAACCACCTCGACCTACGCCCTGTCCAGCGGCAGCACCGACGCCCGCACCAAGGCCAAGCTGCAAGGGTACACCGGCGACAGCTGCAACGAGTGCGGCAACTACACGATGGTCCGCAACGGCTCCTGCCTGAAGTGCAACTCCTGCGGCGGGACGACGGGGTGTAGCTGATCTGAGTTTGGGTTGGGGCGGAAGAGTTGCAGCTCGACCGCCCCGGCTTTCCTGCATTGTTGTGCACGCTGCGGGGCAAGCTGTCTCGTCCCTCTCGGGGCGAAGGCCAGCAATGGTCGTTAACGAGGTCAGGTGGCAATGGCGTGCTCGATTATACAGGTTTTCCCCACAGCAAACTGTGGTCTCCTGTGGAAAAGAGGAGCGCCAGAGATGGCCAAGAATACCGGAAGTGACTTCAGGCGTGGCGCGGTAACTGGGCGAACCCAGTTCCAGCACGAGGACGGCGACTGGCAGAAGCGCGACGAGCGCACCGGTCAGTTTATGGAGAGGAAGTCCTCCCCGGGACCGTTCAAGGGCGTCGCCAAGGAACCTGATGGTCGGGACACCTCAAACTCCTGACCGGCTGCGAAGGGTGGGGGCGTTGTCTGCTCGACGCCCCCGCCGCTCGGCACCGACATAAAGGAATTGCTGCCATGACAAGAGAAGTCGACATCGTTTTGCCCGTTCTCCGTATTCTGACCGAAACGGAAACAGGGGTGTTAAGGACCCAGGAAGTTCGCCAACGGGTTCGGGACACCATCAGGCTCACACCTGACGATCTAGCCCCACTCCGGAATCGTCAGGATCAAAGGATCGACCAGACAATCAGGAATCTGAAGTCGCATAAGAATGTGCCCGGCAACCCATTCTATGAAGGCTTGCTGCGAGACGTACCGCGCGGATACGCAATAACTGATCTGGGCAGGCGAGTTGCGGTTGAGGGTTCCAGACACTGACCGCGCCTTCCCTCCCCAAGTATCCCACGGGGGTCCGGGGGTGTGAAACCCCCGGTCCGCCGCCGGTCACCCAACGCAGCGCCAGAAACCAAGGCACCTCCCTCCCCCCTCTGTGGGGGAGGGATGGGGTGGGGGGCTCCAAAGCCAGAAGTTAACCCCACCCTAACGAAAAACCCTATCCCGTGGAAATAAAACCAACATCCGATTCTGTCCACCGTGGACACATCCGCCCGTTTGACCCCGGCCCCCCCACCCGCTACCATCCCCTGATGAAGCAAGACCCCACCCAGGCCCTCCGCGACACCGGAGTCCGCGTGACCCGCCAGCGGGAGGCGCTCCTCAAGGTCCTCACGGAAGCCGAGGACCACCATCGCCTTGGCCGAAACCCCCGACATTGCCGCCCGTTATGACGCTGAAACCGATATTGCCCTCGCGCATGGCGTGTTCGGCTCGCCGTCCTTCGTGGTGAACGGCGAGGTGTTCTGGGGCGATGACCGGCTGGAAGAAGCCCTCCTCTGGGCGCAAGGCCGCCACGCCCTGCAACGCAGCCATCAAGCCTGACCGCACCATCCCGCCCGACACACAGCCGCCTGCCGGTTCCGGGCCCCGGCCTGCCGGACCCCTGATTGCTCTTTTCCCAAATACTCCACGGGAGGTCCGGAGGGTGTGAAACCCTCCGGGGCCAGCCCAGCCACGCCACGGCACCCGTTAACAAACCCTTGACGCCACCCCGCAACCCCTTGAAATCCCGGATCCCGCCTCAGTGTCCCACGGTGGGACACCGCGGGTTTGACCCCGCCCGCCGCGAAAGCTACCATCCCCCCATGACCCAGGATCCCGCCCGCTCGATGACCAAGGCCCTGCGCGACACCGGCGTCCGCGTGACCCGCCAGCGCGAGGCGCTCCTCAAGGTCCTGACCGAGGCCGACGACCACCCCGACGCGGCCGAACTGCACCGCCGCGCCCGCACCCTCGACGACAGCCTCTCCCTCGCCACGGTCTACCGCACCCTTTCGGTCCTCGAACGCGAAGGCGTGGTCCAGCGCCTTTCGCTGGAAAACGGCGGCGCCCGCTTCGAGGTGACCGACGCCCCGCACCACGATCACATCGTTGACCTCGATACCGGCCAGATCACCGAATTCCGCTCCGAAAAGATCGAACAGCTCCAGCGCGAAATCGCTGCCGAGATGGGCTACGACATCGTCCACCACCGGCTCGAACTTTACTGCCGCAAGACCCGCTAGCCCCGGCTCAGACCGTCCTGACCAGCCGCAGCGCATCATAGATCGCGGCGTGGGTGTTCCTCGATTCCACCGCGTCCCCGATCCGGAACAATTGGAACCCCGCCACCTCCGGCTGCGCCCGCCCCTCGATCAGCGCGTCATAGTCCACCGCGCCCCGGTTCCCCGACACCGGCTTCAGGTCGAAGTAGATCCCCGCGTTCGGCTGCGTGCCGTGGTTCACCACCACCTGATCGAAGTGCCGCTCCTGCGCCAGCTTCATGTAATCGCTGCCGACGACAGCCTTGATCCGGTTGCCGTCCCGCACCGCCGCCCGCAGCCGGTAGGTCACGGTGAAGGTGACGCGTCTGTCCTGCAGCCCCCGTATGTAGGGCACCAGATTCATCGCCATCACCTCGGGCGCAAAGGTCCGGTCCGGCGTCATCACCTCGACCACCGCCCCGCTGTCGGCCAGCACCTGCGCCGCCTGCAAGGCGGTATGATCGCCCGCGTCGTCATAAAGCAGCACATTCGTCCCCGGCTTCACATCGCCTGACAGGATGTCCCACGCTGACACCGTCAGGTCATTGCCCGCCTCGAGGATATCCTTCTCCGGCAGCCCTCCGGTGGCGATCACCACCACATCCGGGTTCAGCGCCATCACATCGGCCGCCTCGGCAAAGGCGTTGAACCGGAACTCCACCCCCCGCGCCGCGCATTGCGCCATGCGCCAGTCGATGATCCCGATCATCTCGGCCCGCCGCTTTGACCGCGAGGTCAGCAGCACCTGCCCACCGGGCCGGTCCGCCGCCTCGAACACGGTGACCGAGTGCCCCCGTTCCGCCGCCACCCGCGCGGCCTCCAGCCCGGCTGGCCCTGCGCCGACGATCACGACCCGCTTCTTCGTCGCGGCGAGGGGGATGTCATGCGGCATCGTTTCTTCGCGCCCGGTCGATGGGTTGTGGATGCACAGCGCAATTCCGCCCTGATAGATCCGGTCAAGGCAGTAGGTCGCCCCGACGCATGGCCGGATATCCGCCTCGCGCCCCTCCTTGATCTTGCGCACGATATGGGGGTCGGCGATATGCGCCCGCGTCATCCCGACCATGTCCAGTTGCCCCGACGCCACCGCATGCCGGGCCGTCGCCACATCGGGGATACGCGCGGCGTGGAAGGTGGGCAGGCCGACCTCGGCCCGCACCCGACCGGCGAAATCCAGATGCGGGGCCGACCGCATGCCTTGGATCGGGATCACGTCGGTCATCGCCGGATCGGTATGGATGCGCCCCTTGATGATGTTCAGGAAATCGACATTGCCGCTGTCGCGGAACAGCTTGCCGATCGCGATGCCTTCGTCGGCGTCGATGCCGCCCGGATCGTCCTCATCCGCCGTATAGCGCACGCCCAAAAGGAACTTCGGCCCAACCCGCTTGCGGCAGGCGGCCAGCACCTCCAGCGAGAAACGCGCGCGGTTTTCAAGGCTGCCGCCATAAGGTGCGGGCAGGGCGTTGGTGAAGGGCGACATGAACTGGTCCATCAGGTGGCCGTAGCATTCGAACTCCACCCCGTCCAAACCCGCCGCCTGCATCCGTTCGGTCGCGTCGGCGTAATCCTCGATGATCCGGGCAATGTCCCAGTCCTCGATCACTTTCGGAAACGCCCGGTGGCTGGGTTCGCGCGATGGCCCGGCCGCAACCGTCGGCAGCCAGTCGCCCTTGTCCCAGCGCGTGCGGCGGCCAAGGTGGGTCAACTGGATCATCACCGCCGCACCCGCCTCGTGGCAATCATCGGCCAGCCGCTTCATCCACGGCACCACCTCGTCCTTGTAGGCGAGGATGTTGTTGAACACCGGCGGGCTGTCCTTCGACACTGCGGCAGACCCCGCCGTCATCGTCAGCGCCACGCCCGCACGGGCGCGTTCCAGATGGTAAAGCCGGTAGCGATCCTTTGGCATCCCGTCCTCGGGGTAGGCCGGTTCATGGCTGGTCGTCATGATCCGGTTGCGCAGGGTCAGATGTTTCAGCTGGTAGGGCTGCAACAGCGGATCGTTCGACATGAT
Source organism: Paracoccaceae bacterium (assembly GCA_030697175.1). Lineage (GTDB taxonomy): Bacteria > Pseudomonadota > Alphaproteobacteria > Rhodobacterales > Rhodobacteraceae > JAUYQR01. The sequence goes on from JAUYQR010000017.1 coordinate 69,005, forward strand.
GACTCCGAAGGCTGGCGGTTTCGGCAATCTGCCGCCACGTCCGGCCTGCCGTCAATCGCAAACTCGACACATGTGTCGATTTTTGCGGCGCAGCCCCTTGTGCCGCACCATCGGCGGCGTCTAGGCTTGCGCGATGACGCTTGACCGAACCGACCGAAGCTGGCGCGGAACGCCCGACCTCTGGCTGGACGCCGCCTATGACCTTCTGGTCGAGGCCGGGGTCGAGGCGGTGAAGGTCATGCCGCTGGCGCAGCGCCTTGGCCTGTCGCGCACCTCGTTCTACTGGCACTTTCCTGACCGCGAGGCGCTGCTGGCCGGGCTGGTGGATCGCTGGCGGGCAAAGAACACCGGCACCCTCGTCGCGCGCTGCGAGGCGCCGGCGGCGACGATTTCCGAAGCGATGCTGAACCTGATCGACTGCTGGGTCGATCCGGCGCTGTTCGACAGCCGCCTTGAATTCGCGATGCGGACATGGGCGCTGACCGATGCGGCGGTAAAATCGGCGATGGCCGCAGCCGATGGCCTCCGCCTTGCCGCGATCACCGCGCTCTTCCGCCGCTTCGGCTACGGCGAAACCGAGGCGGATACCCGGGCGCGCACGCTGTATCTTACCCAGGTCGGCTATATCGCGGTCGGGTCCGAGGAAAGTTTCGATATCCGCATGGGCCGCATCCCGGCCTATGTGCTGACATTTTCCGGGGTCGCCCCCAGCCCTGCCGAAATCGCTGCCTTCCAGGCGCGGCACAGGGGCTGAACCTCAGGCCAGCCGGGTCAGCAGCGCCATCAGAACCGACCGCTCGGCGGGATCAAGCGGGGCGAGAGTGTCGCGCGAAATCGCCAGCGCCGTGGCCTTGCGCGCCTCGAACAGTTCCGCCCCTTCCGCCGTCAGCGTGACGGTCAGACGGCGGCGATCGTCAGGGTCGGCTGCGGTGCCGACAAGGCCCAGCTTGGCCAGACGGTCCACCACGCCCTTGATCGTCGCCGCGTCCATCGCCGTCGACCGGCCAAGATGATTCTGCGACACGGGTCCGGTTTCGGCCAAACGTGCCAGAACGGCGAACTGCGTCGTCGTCACCTCCGGGATTGCTTCGGAAAAGATCGACAGATGCCGCTGTGTCACCCGACGCAGCACATATCCGATCTGTTCGTCCAGACTGTAGCGGTGCGGCTTGTCCATCGTGCTTTCGGGATACCCCTCCATCCTTTGCCACGCAAGACAGTTGACAGGTGGCAGGGCCGGCCGCACACTTGTTGCCATACAAACGATTTTCAGGTTCGCCCGTGCAGTCCCACGTCCGCCCGCAGACCCTGCATGAAGCCGTCGCAGCCTTGCGCTCCGGTCCGGCGCGGGTGCTGGCGGGGGGCACCGATCTTTACCCTGGCGCGGGCACGCAACTTTCCGGCCCGATCCTGGATCTCACCGCGATCACCGACCTGCGCGGCATCGTGGCCTTCGCGGGCGGCATGCGGATCGGTGCCGCCACCACCTGGACCGCCATTGCCGAGGCCGGCCTGCCGCCCGCGCTGCACGCGCTGCAACAGGCAGCGCGCCACGTCGGCGGTCGCCAGATCCAGAACGCGGGCACGCTTGGCGGCAACCTCTGCAACGCCTCGCCCGCCGCCGATGGTGTGCCGCCGCTGCTGGCCGCCGACGCCGAGGTGGAGCTTGTGTCGGCCACCGGCACCCGCCGAATGCGACTTGGCTCGTTCCTCACCGGCCCGCGCCAGACGGCGCTTCGCCCCGGCGAGCTTCTTGTCGCGGTTCATATCCCGCCTTCCGGCCTGACCGGGCGCTCCACTTTCCTCAAACTGGGCGCGCGCAGCCATCTGGTGATCTCGATCGTCATGGTCGCGGCACGGGTAGTGCTTGACGGGGGCAGGGTGGTCAGCGCCGCAATCGCCGTTGGCTCCTGCTCGGCCACCGCGCAGCGCCTGCCGCTGGTCGAGGCAGCCCTGATCGGCACCACCCCGGACGCGGCTCCCAGCCGCATCCGCCCCGCCGATGTCGCCTCGGCCCTGTCGCCCATCGACGACATCCGCGCCACCGCCGCCTACCGCCTGACTGCCGCCACCGAACTTGTCACCCGCGCCGTGGTCGAGGTGGCCCGATGATCGCCTTCACCCTCAACGGCCGGCCCGTCACCATCGACGCGCCCCCCACCGAACGGCTGAGCGAGGTGTTGCGCGAGCGTCTTGGTCTCAAAGGCACCAAGGTCGGCTGCGATGCGGGCGATTGCGGCGCCTGCACCGTGCTGGTCGACGGCGCCGCAATCTGCGCCTGCCTGATGCCCGCCGCGCAAGTGGCGCAGCGTGAGGTGCAAACGGTCGAGGCCGAAACCCCCGCGCTCGCCCGCCTCCGCGCCGCCTTTCTGCGCCACGGTGCCGCGCAATGCGGCATCTGCACCCCCGGTATGCTGATGGCCGCTGCCGACCTTCTGTCGCGCACCCCCAACCCAACCCGGACCGACGTTGAAACCGGCCTCGGCGGCGTCCTCTGCCGCTGCACCGGCTACGCCAAGATCATCACGGCCGTCTGCGATGCGGGGCAGGGCGCCCTGCCCGCCGAAATCACCGGCGCCATCGGCCAACGCATCGAACGCCTTGACGGCGCGGCCAAGGTGGCGGGCGACAGCTTTGGCGCCGACGAATGGCCCGAAGGCGCGCTTGTCCTCAAGGCCGTCCGCTCGCCGCACCCCCACGCCGCCTTCACCCTCGGCGACCTCGCCACATTCGCCGCTCGCCCCGGCGTCGCCGCCGTGTTCACCGCCGCCGATATCCCCGGTCGCAATGCCTTCTCGGTGATCCCACCCTTCGCCGACCAGCCCGCCATCGCGGCCTCTCCTGCGCGCTTCCGCGGCGAATGCGTCGGCCTCGTCGCGTTCGAACCCGGCACCGACCCCGACCTGACGGAATTCCCGATCACCTTTACCCCGCTTCCCGCCCTCACCACCCCGGCCGAGGCGGAGGCCGGCGCCCCCCTTCACCCCAACCGCCCCGGCAACCTTCTGGTCAAAGGCCGCGTCCGCAAGGGCGATGCGGCCGCCGCCCTCGCCACCTCGGCCCACATCGTCGAAGGCACCATGTCCACCGCCTTCGTCGAACACGCCTACATCGAACCCGAGGCCGGTTCCGCCTGGATGGACGGCGACACCCTCACCATCCGGGCCTGCACCCAGGCCCCCGGCATGGACCGCGAGGATACCGCCGCCATCCTCGGCCTGCCGCACTCCCGCGTCCGGATCATCCCCTCTGCCGTCGGCGGCGGCTTCGGCTCGAAACTCGACATCTCGCTGCAACCGCTCCTCGGCCTCGTCGCGCTGAAGACGGGCCGCCCCTGCCGGATGACCTACACCCGCGCCGAAAGCATGGCCTCCACCACCAAACGCCACCCCGCCGAAATGACCGGCCGGATCGGCTGCGACGCCAAAGGCCGCATCACCGCCGTCGAATTCAACGGCCGCTTCAACACCGGTGCCTATTCAAGCTGGGGCCCGACCGTCGCCAACCGCGTCCCGGTCCACGTCTCCGGCCCCTACCGCACGCCGCATATCACGGCAGAGGCCCGTGCCATCCACACCCACGGCCCCGTCTCCGGCGCGTTCCGCGGCTTTGGCGTGCCGCAAGGGGCGCTCTGGCAGGAAACCCTCTACGACCGGCTCGCGGGCAAGGTGGGCATCGACCGGCTCGAATTCCGCATCCTGAACGCGCTGCGCGACGGCGACGCCTCTGCCACCGGCCAGATCCTGCACGCCACCGGCATCGCCCCGTGTCTTGAGGCGCTGCGCCCGCACTGGACCCGCGCGCTGGCCGAAGCCAAGGCCCACCCGAACCGGGGTGTCGGCGTCGCCTCCTGCTGGTATGGCTGCGGCAACACCGCGCTGCCGAACCCCTCGACCATCCGCATCGGCCTGTCGCATGCGGGCGAAGTGGTCCTGCACCAGGGCGCCACCGACATCGGCCAAGGCTCCAACACCGTCATCCCCCAGATCGCGGCCGAGGCGCTGGGCCTGCCGCTTGCCGCGTTCCGCCTGATCGGCCCCGACACCGCCCTCACGCCCGACGCGGGCAAGACCTCGGCCAGCCGCCAGACCTTTGTCACCGGCCGCGCCGCCAAGGCGGCGGCCGAGGCGCTGCGCCACGCCATCCTGCGGCTTGCCAATGCCGGGCAGGGTGCGACCCTCGCGCTGCACGGCGCGACCCTTACCGTCCGCGACGGCACCACCCTGCGCCACATCGAGCTTGCGACAGTGCCGCCCGACCCCAACGGCTACGCCCTGTCGGCCGAGGAAACCTACGACCCGCCAACCTCGCCCCTCGACGCCGACGGGCAGGGCAAACCCTACGCGCTTTACGGCTACGGCGCGCAGATGGTGGAACTGGAGGTTGACCCGGCGCTTGGCACCACGCGCCTCGTGAAGATCACCGCAGCACATGACGTCGGCCGCGCGATCAACCCGACCCTCGCCGAAGGCCAGATCGAAGGTGGCATCGCGCAAGGCATCGGCCTCGCGCTGATGGAGGACTACATCGCCGGGCGCACCGAAAACCTGCACGACTACCTGATCCCAACCTTCGGCGACGTGCCAGAGGTCGAAAGCGTGCTGATCGAAGTGCCCGATCCCGAAGGCCCGTTCGGTGCCAAGGGCCTTGGCGAACACGTCCTGATCCCGACCGCGCCCGCCATCGTGAACGCGATCCGCCACGCCACCGGTGCCGAACTCAGCCGCGTCCCCGCGCTCCCGCACCGCGTCCGTGCCGCGATGGAGGCTCGCCAATGATCCTCCTCCGGTTTCCCCTTCGGCAATCATCCTCCCGGCGTGCGGGGGTGGAAGTCCCCCACCGCGACGGCAACGCAGGAAGCCTCCGATGACCGAAGCGCCTGAAAAGATCCGCTGCGATGCCTGCCCGGTGATGTGCTACATCGCACCGGGGCAAACCGGCGCCTGCGACCGCTACGCCAATGCCGCGGGCCGCATCGTGCGCACTGATCCCGTGGTCATGCTGACCCATGCGCTGGAGACGGGCCACCGCATCGTGCGCTTCGCCGCCCGCGACTGGGATGGCGATCCGATGCCCGCCGAGGCCATGCCCGCAGACATCGCCGTGACCGGCATCGGATCGGGCACCACCTATCCCGATTACAAGCCCGCACCCTTCATCGTCTCGTCCCGCCTCGACGGCGCCGACATGGTCACCGTGGTGACCGAGGCGATCTTTTCCTACTGCGGCGTAAAGGTGAAGATCGACACTGACCGCTTCCTCGGCCCCGAAGGCGCCGTGGTGCGGGCGGAAGGCGAGCCGGTCGGCCATGTCACCACCGCCGAATATGGCAGCCAGATGCTGTCGCTTGGCGGCGTGCATCACCTGACGGGTGGCAGCAAGGCCGAGGGCCGCGTCACCTGTGCGGCCATGCTGGCCTTGTGCAACGGCGATGCGGTGACGCTGGTGATCGACGGCGGCTCCACCGTCACCGTGCAGGCGGGCCAGCCGCCCATCGTCGATGGCCGGCCCGAACGGCGGATGCGCGTCGGCTGCGGCTCGGCGACCATCGGCATGTTCGCAAGCCAATGGCGTGGGCTCGTGGATGAGGTGGTGGTGGTCGACGACCACATCACCGGCGTCGTCAGTGAACATCAGGCGGGCAAGGTTCTTGGCTGGGAACCGACGGGCATCAAGATCAAGGGCCACCGCTCCACCCCCGGCCGCTATTTCCGCGTGTCGGAACCGGGCCTCGGCTGGGGCGGGACCAAGCTGACCGATCCTCTCGACATCCTTGGCGAGTGGAACCCCAAGAAAGGCGCGCGCCCCGGTCTGAGGCTTCTGATGGTGTCCACCACGGGCGAGGAATTTGCCTATTACACCCTCGACGACGCGCTGATACCGCAGCCGCAGCCCTTGCCCGACAGCCTGAAAGCCACCGTCGGGCTGATCGACGAAAACTGCGAACCCTCGCTCTGCACCGTCCTTTTCATGGGCGGCGCAGGGGGCAGCTTGCGCGCCGGGGTGACGAAGAATCCCGTCCGCCTGACCCGTTCGGTGCAATCCGGCGCCACACGGCTGACCTCGGGTGGGGCGGAGTGCTACATCTGGCCCGGCGGCGGCATCACCTTCATGGTCGACGTGACGCGGCTGCCGAAGGGCGCCTTCGGCTATGTGCCGACGCCCGCGCTGGTGGCGCCGTTGGAGTTCACGCTGCCGCGCGACGCCTACCTCGCGATGGGTGGTCATGACGCGGCGGTGCGCAGCCTTGACGAGATCATGGCCGAGGGTGGCGAATACCCCACCGCCGCGCGCCTCGAGCCCTGGCGGAGTGACGGGCTGTGACGGGTGATCCAAATGAGCGGCTTCGCCGCATTCGTTTCAGGTCGCCCGCGCGGCCAAGGCCGCTTGGCTCCGATTTCGAGTATTTGGCAAAAGGGCAAGCCGGATGAATTGCCATACCTTTGCCAGACGCTTGCCAGACGGGCGCCAGCACCTCCAGCACGGGCCGATCGACCTCATCATCGAGGCATGGGGCGAGGCCGATGCGGTCGCCGAGGCTTACCACCGTGCGGCGCGGCGCTTCGAGACCGTGCTGACCGAACTGGTCGCGGAACTTCCGTTGCTGCGCGGTCTCGATGCTGCTCCGACCGGCGTCATGGCGCGGCGCATGGCGCGCGCGGTGGCCCCGTTCCGCCCGGCCTTCATCACGCCGATGGCTGCGGTCGCCGGGTCGGTGGCGGAAGAAATCCTGGCGGCGCTCGTCGGTCCCGGCATCGTGAAAGCCTATGTCAACAACGGGGGTGACATTGCGGTTCACCTTGGCCCCGGACAACGCCTGACCTGTGCGATGATCGAAGGGCAGGGGGCCTTGACCCTGTCCGACCGTGACGCCGCGCGGGGTATCGCGAGCTCGGGTTGGGGCGGGCGGAGCTGGTCTTTCGGCATTGCCGACGCGGTCACCGTGGTCGCGCGCACCGCCGCGATGGCGGATGCGGCCGCGACGATGATCGCCAATGCCGTTGACCTGCCGGGGCACCCGGCCGTCACGCGTTGCCCCGCAAACACCCTGCAGGCCGACACCGATCTGGGCGACAGGCTGGTCACGACTGCGGTTGGCCCGCTGTCCGGCGCAGACATCGCCCGCGCCCTTGACGCGGGCCTTGGCACCGCCGATGCTTTTCGCGCCCGTGGTCTGATTGATGCTGCGGCCCTTTTCCTGCACTCAGCGTGCCGTGTGACCGGCCCGCTGTTTCCTGGCCCGCCCTTCCCCGCAGCCGATTTCCTGCCCGCACCGGAGCCCGCGCATGTCTGACTTTACCATTCGCAAGATCGTCCTGCAGGTCGAGGAAATCATCCACGAAGGTGGCCCGGCCGCCACGCAGCCCGCCCTGAAAGGCGCCGTCTACGCGATCTGCGCCAACCCCTTCGCCGGGCGCTACGAGCCGGACCTGCAACCGGCGATGGAGGCGCTGAAACCCCTCGCTCTCGACCTCACCGACCGGCTCGTGGCGGCGCTGGGCGGGCGGACGGGCATCGACGCCTATGGCAAGGGCGCCATCGTGGGCGAGAACGGCGAGCATGAGCATGGCGCGATCTGGCACGTTTCGGGCGGCTACGGGATGCGTGACCGGCTGGGCGAGTGTCGCGCGATCGTGCCCTCGGCGATGAAGGTGGGCGGCATGGGCACCACGCTTGATGTGCCGCTCGGTCACCTGAACGCGGCCTATGTTCGGTCGCGTTTCGACGTCATTACAATAGCTTGCGAAGACGGTCCGCGGGCGAACGAGGTGCTTTTTGCGCTTGCGATGGCGCGTGGGGGCCGGGTGCACAGCCGGATGGGCGGGCTTGAGGTGGATCAGGTCAAGGGGGAGGATGGTTTGCGGTGAGCATGCGCCGGGGCTTTCAGTGCCTTGAAAGACATTGCCGGGAATTCACCCGAATTCTTGGCTGTGCCGGTGTTAGCCTCGCACTGACCTCCGGAACCGCCTTGGCCTGCGCCCTGCCACCCTCGGTGATCCTGACCCTGCCGACCGGCCACTACATCACCGGGGCCGCCCTTGCCGTCGGCCTGACCGCGATCCTCGGGGCGCTGTCGCATCGCCTGCCAAGCCTGACCCCGGTCACGCTGCTGGAACGACGGGTTCTGGTCCCGGTCGCGGTCTCGTCCTACATGGGCTTTCTGGGGTTTCTCGGCCTCATCCTCATCGGCCTTTTCGGCAGCCGCGATCCGATGCACAACCTGATGACGCTGGTGTTCTGGACCGGGGTCTGGATCGCCGTTCCCTTGGGCTCGATGCTGATGGGAAACCTCTGGCGCCCGATCAACCCCTGGACCGGCCCGGTCCGCATCGCGCGCACGCTTCTGGGTCGCAGCGGCAGCATCGGCCTTGCCCGGTTCGGCCATCTTCCCGCGATCCTTGGCTACGCGGGGTTCGTCTGGTTCCAGATGGTGTCGCTGTCGCCGGACGATCCCGCCGTGCTGGCGCTGACGGCGCTGGCCTACTGGGCGGTGGTCTTCACCCTTGCGGTTCTGGAAGGCGACGACTGGCTGGAACAGGGCGAGTTCCTGACCGTTCTTTTCGGGATGATCGCCAAGGTCGCGCCGTTCTGGCTGCGCCTTGACGGACCGCGCGCGAAGCTGATGGCAGGCTGGCCCGGCGCACAGGTGCTGACCCTGCCGCCGCTTGGCCCTTCGGCCATCATCTTCGTCACCCTGGCCCTCGCCGCCCTCACCTTCGACGGGCTGGCCGAGACGTTCTGGTGGCAGGCACTGATCGGGGAAAACCCGCTGGAACCCACCGGACGTTCCGGTGTCATGCTGGCAAATACCGTCGGGCTGATGGCCGTCTGGGTGCTGACCCTGACGCTGATCCTTGGCGTCGTCGCGCTTGGCCGCCGCCTTGGCGGCGCGGGCCTTGCCACCGGTCCGGTGATGCTGTCGTTCCTTGCCATCGCCGCCGGCTACCACGCCGCGCATTACCTCGTGGTGCTGCTGACGGCCGGGCAATACACCCTGGCCGCGCTGAACGACCCGTTCTTCGTGGGCGATGCCTGGCTTGGCCTGCCGCCCTTCTACGTCTCGTTCGGGTTCCTGACCGATCCTTCGGTGATGCCGCTGATCTACGCCGCGCAGTTCGCCGCCATCCTTGGCGCGCATCTGCTGGCCGTGGTGCTGGCGCTGAAACTGGCGGGGCAGGGCGCGCGGCCCCTGGCCCACCTGCCGCTGACCGTCCTGATGGTCGGCTACACCGTGCTTGGTCTCTGGCTGCTGTCCACCGCCAGAACCGGATGAAATCAGTGGACAACTTCGGGCATCCCGCCCACCCTTGACCGACGACCAGCCTCCGTCAGAGAGGCCCGCAACAGTGGAGAGAGACAGACATGACACTCCGGACCTCGCTTTACACCCCCACCCGCCGCGGCCTTCTGAAGGCCGGTGCGGCGGGCCTTGCCGTCGCCGCCATGCCCGGCTTTGTCGGCGCGCAGGCCGCCCCGATCAAGGTCGGCTTCCAGTTGCACCGCACCGGCATCGGCGCCTCCTACGGCCGCTGGTATGAACGCACCGCACAAGCCGCGCTGAAGCTGATCAACGATGGCGGCGGCATCAACGGTCGCCCGGTCGAAATCGTGTTCGAGGATGACGCGACCGATCCCAAGCGCGGCTCCGAAGTGGTCGAGAAACTCACCGTCCAGGCCGGCTGCGATGTGGTTATGGGAACGCTGTTTTCCCATGTCGTGATCGGCTCCGCCCCCCGCGCGGGCGAGTTGAAGGTGCCTTACCTCGTCTGCTCCGAAGGCTACCACGTCGCCTCCGGCATGCTGAACCGCTGGACGCTGCAACCCGGCATCACCGATGTGCGCAGCCAGATCGCCTCGATGGCACCGTGGGTCAGCGCCAACCTCGGCAAGAAGGTCTCGATGATCTTCCCGGATTTCGCCTTCGGCCATGACCACCGCGATTTCTTCACCGCCGCAATGGCCGCACAAGGCGGCGAGGTGATCGCCCAGATCGCCATCCCGCCGACCGAAACCTCGTTCACCCGCTACTTCCCGCAGATCCCTGCCGAAACCGAGGTGCTTTACCACGTCATGGTCGGCCCTGCCGTGCTGACCTTCGTCAAGGAACTGGGTGAATTCTACGGCTCTGGCGCCAAGCCCGCGATGTTCGGCTTCATCGACAGTCTTGAGGCCGTCGATACCGCCACCCCCGGCCTCGAATTCCTCGAAGGCAGCTATTTCTGGGAGGCGCACAACCGCGTCAAACCCGCAGATGCGGGCGAACATGAGGCCGCCTACCGCGCCGCCGTCGGCGTTGATGACAACGGCGCAAGCGTCAGCGATGCCGCCGACGTGTCGACCTACAGCCACATGTTCTCGACCTGGGAGACGCTCTTCTTCCTGAAAGCCGCGATGGAGGCGTCCGCCTATACCGGCCCCGCCGACCGCCAGAAACTGGTCGAGGCGATGGAGGCGATGTCGGATATGCCCTACGGCATCGAACGCCCGCAAGGTGCCAAGCTGTTCAACGGCAGGACGCATCAGGTGTTCGGCACCCAGAACATCAGTCAGGTGCAGGGCGGCAAACTGATGCGCGTGCACCAGACCTCGATGGCTGACGGCGCCTACGAGGACGCCGTTGACTACACGGCGACGTCGTTCTGACCGGTTCGCAGCGCATGACCTTGCAGGCAAAGGCGCTTCCCCTCCCCCCCGTGGGGAGGGGAGAGGGGTGGGGGGTTCCGCCCCGCCGCCAGCCTTGCGCGCGCCCCCCCTCCCTCTCCCTCCCCCACATGGGGGGGAGGGAAGCGCCCTTGCCTGCGCACCGGCGCACCTGCCCGGGGGCCGTCTGACGCATGGCCTTCGGACCCTTCCTGCTTCTGGCCCTGATGGAGGGCATGGTGACCGCCGCCGTCCTTGCGCTGGCGGCCTGCGGCCTCAGCCTCGTCTTTGGCGTGATGCGCGTGGTGAACGTCGCCCACGGTGAATTCTACATGCTCGGCGCCGTGATCGCCTGGGCGGTTGCGGCCTTCATGCCCGGTCCGCCCGCCTTGGCCTTCGCCGCCGCCCTGGTCATTGCACCGCTTCTTGTCGCGGCCCTTGCTGCCGCCGCCGACGCGCTGATCCTGAAGCGTCTGAATTACGACCCCGAAGCAACCATCGTCGCCACCATCGGCCTGCTTTACATGATCCAGCAGGCCACGCTCAGCATCTACGGCCCGAACGCGACCCCCGTGACCGCACCTTTCGAGTGGCGCATCCAGCTGCCATGGTTCGGCTACTCCGGCTACAAGCTATTCGTGATCCTCGCCGCCGTTCTCGTCCTTCTCGGCCTGTGGGCAATCATGACCCGCACCCGGGCCGGCCTGATCATGCGCGCCACCCAAGTGGACCGCACGACGGCGCAAAGTTTCGGCATCAACGTCGACCGCGTCTACATGGGCACCTTCGCCTTCGGTGCGGGGCTTGCGGCGCTCGCCGGCGTGCTGATCGTCCCGATCCAGCAGGCGCATTACCTGATGGGCGGCGATCCGCTCCTTCTGTCGTTCATCGTCGTCATCATCGGCGGCCTCGGCTCGCTTCGCGGCACCGTCATCGCCGCGCTCTTCATCGGCCTTTCCGACGGCGTGATCTCGATGATGTTCTCACCCACGCTGGCCAAGATCATCGCCACGCTGCTCGTCGCGATGGTCCTCGTATTTCGCCCGCAAGGCCTCTTCGGGGCAAAGGCATGAGCGCAACCGCAAAGGTCTGGGCCCTGCATCTGGCGCTGCTGGCGGCACTTTACGCCGCGCAGTTCCTGCTGCCGCCCTATTACGCCACCAACCTCGCCCGCATCATGGTGCTGGCGGTCTTTGCCATCGGCTACAACCTCGCCTTCGGCTACACCGGCCTTCTCAGCCTCGGCCACGCGCTGTTTTTCGCCGCTGGAATGTATGGCATGGGACTGCCAGGTTACCTGCTGGAATGGACCGCGCTTCCGTCGCTGATCACCGGTCTTGTTGCCGGGGGCGCAGTCGCCGCCGCTGTCGGACTTCTGGCGCTGCGCACCACCGGTGTCAGCTTCATGATCGTCACGCTGATGTTCGCCCAAGCGGGCTATCTGACGATCCTCTACCTCGCACCCTACACCGGCGGCGACGAAGGCTTCGTGATCGAAGCCGCTGGCCGCAGCATCGCAGGCCTCGACCTCGCGCTTGACGGCCACCGCTACACCTTCGCACTTTTGCTCTTTGCCGTTGCCCTGCTGATCTGCCTCTCCCTCGTCCGCTCCCGCTTCGGTCGCACGATGGTGGCGATGCGCGAGAATGAGGACCGCAGCCGGATGCTCGGCTACAACCCCTTCACCATCAAGCTGACCGCCCTCACCATTTCCGGGCTTTACGCCGGAGCTTCCGGGGCCGCCTACGCCATCCTGTTCGGCTATGTCGGGGCCAGTTTCGCCACCATCCAGTATTCGATCCTGCCGATGCTTTACGTCCTCCTCGGCGGCGCGGGCACAGTGATCGGCCCCTTCCTTGGCGCCGCGCTCATGTTCACCCTGATCGAGGCGACGTCGGGCCTGACCTCCGCCTACCTCTTCCTCGTCGGCGCGGCGCTTGTCGCCCTCGTGCTTTTTGCACCGAAAGGCATCCTCGGCACGATCCGGGAAAGGTGGGTCAGATGGCTCCCCTGATCGAAACCCGCGACCTGACGCTGCATTTCGGCGGCCTCCGTGCGGTGGACGGCGTCGATTTCACCCTGAACGCGGGCGAGATCCACGCCCTGATCGGCCCGAACGGCGCGGGCAAGACCACCTTCGTCAGCCTTCTTTCTGGCCGCCGCCTGCCGCAGTCCGGCACGATCACGCTGGCAGGCGAAGACATCACCCGGCTTCCCGCCCACGCCCGCGTCCGCAAAGGCATCGCCTACACCTTCCAGATCACCTCGATCTTTCCGCGCCTGACCGTGTTCGACAACGTCGCGCTAGCCGTGCAATCCCGCGGCACCCGCGACCTGGATGCAAAGACCCGCGCCGCCCTTGCCCGCGTCGGGCTTGATGCGCTGGCAGAGCAAGAGGCGCAAACCCTCAGCTACGGCCACCAGCGCCTTCTGGAACTGGCGATGGGCCTCGCCCTTAACCCCCGCGTCCTGATCCTGGACGAGCCGACCCAAGGCCTCGCCGCGTCCGAGATCGAGGGCTTCAAGACCCTCGTGCGCGGCCTCGCCCCCGCCACCACCGTCCTTCTGATCGAACACAACATGGACCTCGTGATGGACCTTGCGACCCGGATCACCGTCCTCAACTTCGGCCATGTCCTCGCCACCGGCACGCCTGCCGAAATCCGCGCCAACCCGCATGTGCAGGAGGCCTACCTTGGCGCTTGAGGTCGCGTCCCTCACCGCTGGCTACGGCCCCGTCACCGTCCTTCACGGTGTCGATTTCCGCGCCGAACCGGGGCAGGTGACCTGCATCATGGGCCGCAACGGGGTGGGCAAATCCACGCTTCTGAACTGCCTGATGGGCCTTGTCCCTGCCACCTCCGGCACCGTCATGCTGGACGGCACGCCGCTCCACTCCCTGCCGCCACACGAGGTGCCAAGGCGCGGCATGGCGTACGTCCCGCAAGGCCGCCGCCTTTTCGGCCCGCTCACCGTCGCCGAAAACCTCGCGGTCGGCGACCTTGTCAAAGGCCACGCCGCCGCCCGCCTCGACCGCATCCTGACCCTCTTCCCGCGCCTGCGCGAACGCCTGACGCAGACCGCATCCACCCTTTCGGGCGGCGAACAGCAGATGCTCGCCATCGCCCGCGCGCTTTGCCTTGAACCCAAGGTGCTGCTCCTTGACGAGCCGACCGAGGGGCTGCAACCCTCGATGATCGCGCTCATCCAAGCGGCCGTGCTGACCCTGCGCGCCGAAGGCACCACCATCGTGCTCGTCGAACAGCGCGTCGATGCGGTCTTGAAAATGGCCGACCGCGTCGCCTTCATGGTCGCGGGCCGGATCGAGACGACCTTGCCGGTGGCGGGTCTCGCGCCCGATGCCCCGGCCTTCCGAACTTATGTAGGTGTGTGAATGACCGGACTTGTCGCGGGCGTTGATGTGGGCGGCACCTTCACCGACCTGGTGATCTTCGATCCCGCCTCGGGCGACGTGCGCCTCGCCAAGGTGCCGACAACGCTGCCGAACCAGTCGGGCGGCGTGCTGGCCGCGTTCGAGGCTGCTGGCGCCGACCTCAAGGACATCGACCTCATCGTCCACGGCACCACCACCACCACCAACGCCGTTCTGGAACGCGCGCTCGCCAAGACCGGCCTCATCACCACGATGGGCTTTCGGGATGTTCTCGAACTTGGCCGCCGCACCAGACCCCATGCCTACGGCATGCACGGCACCTTTACCCCCGTCATCCCGCGCGACCTGCGGCTGGAAATCCCCGAACGGATGGACGCCAGGGGCCGCGTCCTGACGCCCCTCGACGAAGATGCCCTTCGCGCCGCCGTCCGCCAGCTTGCCGACCAGGGCTGCGAAAGCCTTGTCATCCATTTCCTGCACGCCTACGCCAACCCCGCCCACGAACGCCGCGCCGCCGGGATCGCTGCGGAAATCTGGCCGAACCGCTACATCACGATGGGCCACGCGCTTCTGTCGGAAAGCCGCGAATACGAACGCGGCGTGACAGCGGCGGTCAACGCCTCGGTGCAACCGCTTCTTGAACGCTACGTCGCCCGGCTGGCCGACCAGCTTGCCGCCAAAGGCTACGCCCGCGACCTTCTGGTGATGAACGGCAATGGCGGCATGGTCGCGGCCAAGGACGTGGCCAAGGAAGCCGTCAAGACCGTCATGTCCGGCCCCGCCTCGGGCGTGATGGCCGCCGTCGCTACCGGTCGCCGTGCCGGGATGACCAACCTTCTGACCTATGACATGGGCGGCACCTCCACCGACGTCGCGATGATCCGGGGCGGCATCGCACCCGTCTCGAACGAGATCGAGGTGGAATACGCCATGCCGATCCATGTCCCGATGGTCGATGTCCGCACCGTGGGGGCCGGCGGCGGCTCCATCGCCCGGATCGACGCCGGGGGCATGCTCCGCGTCGGGCCGGAAAGTGCGGGGTCCACCCCCGGCCCGATCTGCTACGGTCGCGGCGGCACCCGCGTCACCATCTCGGACGCCAACCTGATCCTCGGGCGCCTTCCCGCCGCCCGCTTCGGTCAGGCGGCCGAGGCTGCCCGGCAAGCCATGCAAGACCAGATCGGCAAACCCCTTGGCCTGACCACCGAACAGGCCGCCGAGGCGGTGATCCGCATTGCCAACACCCATATGGCGGGGGCGATCCGCATGGTCTCCATCTCGCTCGGCGCCGATCCGCGCGACTTCGCGCTTTTCGCCTTTGGCGGGGCAGGGCCGCTTCATGCCGTGGCATTGGCCCGCGAACTTGCCATCCCACATGTTCTGATCCCCGCCCGTCCCGGCATCACCAACGCGCTCGGCTGCGTGGTCGCAGACCTGCGCCACGATTTCGTTCGCACCGTGAACCGCCCGCTCGATACCGCCGACATGGCGGATCTCCACGCGGTTCTTGCGGGGCAAGAGGCCGAAGGCCGCCGCCTGATCGCCGCCGAAAAGATCAGCCTCACCGCCACCCGCGCCGAATATTCCGCCGACATGCAGTTCGTCGGCCAAACCCACCTGCTGCGCGTCGCCTTGCCCTCCGCCACCCCCACCCGCGAGGATCTCCAGCGCCTGTTCGAGGCCGCCTATCACGCCCGTTTCCGCGTCGACCTGCCGACAATCCGCGCCAACCTCGTGAACCTCAACACCTCGGTGATCGGCCAGCGCGCCGAGCTTGACCTGTCGCGCCTGATCGACCCCAAGGGCCGCAAACCGACCGCCGCGCCCACCGATACCCGCCGCGTCTGGTTCGACGGCTGGCACGACACCCCGGTCTACTGGCGTGATCATCTGCCGCTGGACCTGCATCTCGAAGGCCCGGCGATCATCGAACAGATGGATACCACCAGCATCATCGACCCCGGCTGCACCGTCACCTCGGACGGTGATGGCAACCTGATCGTGAGGGTCTGACGATGACACAAGCCACCGACATGCCCTTGACCCTCCTCCCCTCCCCGCGCGGGGGAGGGGAGGCGCCCAAGCCCGCCCCGCGCGCCTCCCTCCCCCCGCGTGGGGGAGGGCCGGGGTGGGGGGGGCCGACCAGGGCGCAGCGACAAACCGGAGGCCAGCCATGATCGACCCCGTCACCCTCGCCGTCATCCAGGCCGGCCTGCAACAGGTCTGCGACGAGATGGACCTCACCTTCTCCCGCGCCGCCTTTTCCCCGGTGATCGCCGAGGCCGACGACCGTTCCGACGGCATCTATTCGGCCACCGACGGCAGCCTGATCGCGCAAGGCTCCAAGGGCCTGCCGGTGTTCGTCGGCGTGATGCAGTTTTCCACCCGCACCATCCTTGATCGCATCGCCAAGGGCATCACCGCCGCACCGGAGCCGGGCGACATCTACATCGTCAACGACCCCTACCTTGGCGGCACGCATCTGATGGACGTGCGCTTTGCGATGCCGGTCTACCGGGGCGGTGAAATCTTCTGCTGGCTGTCCAACACCGGCCATTGGCCCGACACCGGTGGCGCGGTCCCGGGCGGCTTTTCCGCATCCGCGATCAGCGCCGAACAGGAAGGCCTGCGCATCCCGCCGGTCAAGCTGTTCAAGAAAGGCCAGCTTGATACCGAGATCTACCAGATCATCTGCTCCAACATCCGCGTGTCAGAGCAGCGCATCGGCGACGTCAAGGCGCAGGCCTCGGCCCTTCTGGTCGGCGCTGACCGCCTCGCCACCTTGCTGGACCGTTACGGCGACCCGACCGTGACCGAAGCCATTGCCGAAATGCGCCGCCTTGCCGCCAGACAGATGCGCGCGATGATCGACCTCATTCCCGACGGCAGCTACCAAAGCACCGCCATCATCGACAGCGACGGCGTGGTGAACCAACCGCTGACCATCGCGTTGACCGTGACCAAGGCCGAAGGCGCCCTGACCTTCGACTTCGCGAGGTCATCGCCGCCCTGCATGGGCCCGATGAACTCGGTCCGCGCCACGACCTATTCCGCCGTCTACCTGGCCATGCGCCACATCTTCCCCGACGTGCCGATATCGGCCGGCGCGTTCGAACCCCTCACCATCACGGGCATCGAGGGCAGCTTCCTCGACGCGCAATACCCGCGCCCGGTGTCCGGCTGCGCCGCCGAGGTTTCCCAACGCATCGCGGAAGCCGTGTTCGCGGCCCTCGTCCAGCCTTTGCCCAACCACGTCACCGCCGCCCCCGCCGGCACCTCCGGCAACTTCGGCCTTGGCGGGCATGATCCGGAAAAGGGCCGTGACTACGTGATGTACCAGATCTCCGGTGGCGGTTACGGCGGCAACGCGGCCCACGACGGGCTTGCCAACGGCTGCTCCACCATCGGCATCTCCAAGGCCCCCCCGGTCGAGATCATGGAACAGACCTACCCGGTCCTCTATCGCCGCTACGCGCTGCACGAGGGCTCGGGTGGGGCAGGGCAGCATCGCGGCGGCTTCGGGCTCGATTACGAGATCGAGCTTCTGCGCGGCGAGGCGCGCGCCAGTTTCGTGATGGATCATGGCCGGGTCGGGCCGCAAGGTGCGCTTGGCGGGCAGGACGGCGCGGTGAACCGGGTAGAGGTGATCCGCGGCGGCGAAACGCTGATCCCCGAACACCTGTCAAAGGCGCAGGACATTGCGCTGAAACCGGGCGACCGTGTGCGAGTCCGCACTCCCGGCGGCGGCGGCTACGGCCCGCCCGCCGCCCGCGACCCCGCACTCATCGCCGAAGACGTGCGCCTTGGCCGCTACAGCAAGGCAGAGGCCGCGCGCCTGTGGCCCGCCGGGTAGACCAGCGTTCCAGGCAGGCTGTGCTTCCCCGGCGGCACCGCTACTCCGCCACGTGCAGCGCCGTCTGCCGCTTGCCGCTGACCCGTTCTTCCAGCGCCACCAACCGGCCCTGCAACAGCGCCAGCTCTTCCTGCCCACGCACGATCCGCTCGGCCAGGACATGCGCTTCCGGGCTTTCCGGTTCCGCTTCCTTCTTGCCGACCATGCGGCTGAACACCCGGCTCAACAGCCGCGACAGGTCATCCATGATCAGGTAGAATGACGGCACCACGACCAGGCTCAGTACCGTCGACACGATGATGCCGCCGATCACCGCAATCGCCATCGGCGCGCGGAACGACCCGCCCTCGCCAACCCCGAGAGCAGAGGGCAGCATCCCCGCCGACATCGCGATCGAGGTCATCACGATCGGCCGTGCCCGCTTGTGGCCCGCCTCGATCACCGCCTCGACCCGCTTCATGCCGCGTGCCCGCATTTCGATCGCAAAGTCGATCAGCAGGATGGCATTCTTCGTCACGATCCCCATCAGCATCAGGATACCGATCAGAACCGGCATCGACACCGGGTTGTTGGTCAGGATTAGCGCCGCCGCCACGCCACCGATCGCCAGGGGCAGCGACAGAAGGATGGTGAAGGGCTGGATCACCGACCGGAACAGCAAGATCAGCACCGCCAGCACCAGCATCAGCCCCATCACCATCGCATCGACGAAACTGCCGATCAGTTCGGCCTGCACCTCGGCATCGCCCGCCGGGGCCACCCGCACCGACGGCGGAAGCTCGACCGAGGCCACGATCTCGTTGAACCGCGCGGTTGCGGTGTCCAGCGCCACGCCAACCGGCAGGCCCGCGCCGATGGTGGCGATGCGTTCGCGGTTCAACCGCTCCACCGCTGCCGGACCCTCGGCGATGGAAATATCCGCTACCGCCGACAAGGGCACTGTCGCCCCCGTCGCCGTCGTCAATTGCAGCGCCGCGATCCGCGACAGGTCTTTGCGCCACGCATCTGCGAGCCGCACCCTGACCGGAATCAGCCGGTCGTCGATCGACAGTTTGGCCAGCGCCGCGTCGAAATCACCGATCGTTGCCACCCGCACCACGGCGGCAATCTGCTGCGTCGTGATCCCCAGCCGCGCCGCCTCTTCCAGCCGGGGCGTGATCTGGATTTCCGGCCGGGGCAGGGCGCCTTCGGACGCCACGTTCGCCAGCAAAGGCTCGCCCGACAGCGCGGCTTCCAGCTTTTGCACCGCAAGGTTCAGGTCCGCCTCGTTCGACGACAGCACCGAAAAGCTGATGTCGCGCTCGCCGCGGTCGTTCAGCTTGAAGGTGCGCACGTCAGGCACCACCGTCAGCCGCTCGAAAATCTCGGCCTCGATCTCGTTTTGCGGCCGCACCCGGCCATCCGCCGGGGCCTCGGGCAGGATCCACCCGATCACCGGCAAGGCCTGCCCCAGATCCGACAGCTTGCGGGCAAAGCCGTTGTCCAGTCGGTCAAGGATGACCGACATGCTGGCCCGGCGCACGTCGATGTCACCGGTGGGCGAGGCACCGCCCACGATCAGCACGCTTTTCACGCCGTCGATATCCTTGATCGCGTCGCGCATCGCATCGGTCGTGATCCGGGTCTGGTCGATGCTGGACCCCGGCGGCAGTTCGACCGAGATCGACACCCGGCTCACGTCCTCTGGCGGGAACAGGCTGCCCGGCACCCGCAGCATCGCGCTAATCGAAAAGATCACCACGATGATCGCCACCACCATCGTCATGTAATAGGTCGGGAACCGCCAGCCGAGCTTTGGCAGACGGCGCACCTTGGTGGTCGCGCTGACCATCCGCAGGTAGCCGCGCATGAACGCGCCGTCCTTTTCCTCATGGCCCGCGGCATCCCGTGCGCTCATCAGGTAGGCTGCCATCATCGGCGTGATCAATCGCGCCACCGCCAGCGAGAACAGCACCGCAATCGCCACCGTCAAACCAAACTGTCGGAAGTATTGCCCCGGAATCCCCGGCATGAACGACACCGGCACGAACACCGCCACGATGGTGAAGGTCGTCGCGATCACCGCCAGACCGATCTCGTCCGCCGCCTCGATCGCGGCGCGGTAGGGCGTCTTGCCCATGCGGATGTGGCGCGCGATGTTCTCGATCTCCACGATCGCATCATCGACCAGTATCCCTGTCGCCAGCGTGATCGCAAGAAAGCTGACCAGGTTCAGCGAAAAGCCCAACAGGTCCATGATGTAGAACGTCGGCACTGCCGACAGCGGCAAGGCCACCGCCGTGATCAGCGTGGCGCGCCAGTTGCGCAGGAACATCAGCACCACCAGCACGGCCAGGATCGAGCCTTCCAGCAGCGTGTGGATCGCGCTTTCGTAGTTGCCGTAGGTGTAGAACACCGTGTCGTCGATCATCGTGATGGTCACGTCCGGGTGCGCCGCGCGCACGCTGTCCAGCGCCGCATTTGTGGTCTCCGCGACGCTCACTTCCGACGCGCCCTTGGACCGGAACACCGAGAACGTCACCGCCTCGGCACCGTTGTAGCGGCTGAACGAGCGCACTTCCTTGTAGGTGTCGATGATCTCGCCCAGATCGGTCAGCCGCACGAAGCGGCCCGAGGGCAGGGCGATGGTTGTCGCGGCCAACTGCTCTACCGTCGACTGGTCGCCCAGCGTCCGGATCGCCTGTTCGCCCGACCCGATCTCTGACCGGCCCGATCCAAGATCGACGTTGGTCTGGCCCAGTTGCGACGATACTGCCTGCGCGGTGATGCCAAAACTGTTCAGCTTCACCGCGTCCAGTTCAATGCGGATTTCCCGTTCCGCCCCGCCATAGCGGTCCACCCGGCCAATCCCGGGGCGGCCCTGCAACGACCGGGTGATCGTGTCGTCCACGAACCACGACAGTTCTTCCAGCGTCATGTTCGGCGCGGTCACCGAAAAGTTCATGATCGCCTGGCCTTCGATGTCGATCCGGCTGACGATCGGCGCCTCGATGCCGCCCGGCAGGTCGCCGCGGATGCGGTCGATGGCGTCCTTCACATCCTGCACGGCCTTGTCGGTGGACACATCCATGCGGAACTCGACTGCCGTGGTCGACACCCCGTCCGTCACGGTCGAGATCACGCTCTTGACCCCGGTGATCCCGGCCACCGCGTCTTCGATCTCCTTGGTGACCTGGCTTTCCAGTTCGGCGGGTGCCGCACCGGCCTGCGCCACCGTGACCGCAACCAAGGGCACGTCGATGTTGGGAAACCGCGTGATCGGCAGGCTGATGAACGACTGCCAGCCCAGCACCATGAGCATGAAGAACGCCAGAAGCGGCGCTACGGGGTTGCGGATCGCCCAGGCTGAGAAGTTCATCGCCGCACCCTCAATTCACGGTTGCCGTGTCGGGAACCGGGTTGACCCGATCGCCCGACCGCACGAACGCACCAGCCTTGGCAACCACCAGATCGCCCGCCGCCAGACCTTCCAGAACCTCGACATAGCTGCCGTCACGGATGCCGGTCTTGACCACCACCCGCTCGACGACGCCGTCCGTCACCCGCATCACGGTAGAGCCCGTCGCATCCGACCCCACCGCCGTCACCGGCACCGACAGCGTTTCACGCTCGGCCACCAGAATCTCGGCCTCGGCGAACATGCCCGAGCGCAGCTTTTCGGGCTCGTCCACCGCAATCCGCACGCGGCCCAGACGGGTCGTGGTGTCAATCGTAGGTTCCACCAGCCGCACGGTTCCCGATAGCGCCGCTGTGGCCCCGACCGTGCGCAATTCCGCCTTCTGCCCCTCGACCAGACGCAGGATATCGGCCTCGGCCACGTCGGCGCGCAATTCCAGCGCCCCGTCGCGCACGATCACGAACATCGCCTGTCCCGCGGCCGTGGCAATCCCGCCCAGCCGGGCGTTGCGCGTCACCACCTTGCCCGCGACCGGGGCCTTCACCTCGGTCCGCGCCAATTGCAGGTCGACGTTTTCCAACTGCGCCTTGCCCAGATCGACCTGAGCCCGCGCCGCCTCGAGCGATTGCCGCGCCACGCTGACCCGCGCGGTCGCTGACACGGCACTGGCATTCGCGGTATCCGCCGCCGCCTGCGACGCTGATCCCTGCTCGCGCAGCCTGGCCGTCCGCTCGGCCACCCGCTGGGCCTCGCCGGCGCTTGCCTCGGCTTCGACCAGTTGCGCCTCGGCTTGCGCGATCGTCGCCTTGGCCGCCGCCAGCGATGCCACCGCCTGACTGCGTTGCAATTCCAGCGTCTGCTTCGACAGCACCGCCAGCACCTGGCCTTCGGTCACCACATCCCCCACATCGACCAGCAACTGCTCCACCGGCTGGCCTTCGATCAAGGGTGCCACCTGCACCTCCTCGACCGGCCCGATCATCCCCGACGCGATCACCCGGTCGCGCAGCAGCCGCGCGGTCACGTCCGTCACCGTGATCGCCGGGAGTGTCTCCACCACGGCAACCGCTTCGGCCTCCTGGGCACACGCAGCCCCCGCCATGACCATCATCGACAGGGCAACTGCCTGACCAAACTTGTGAAACGCGCGCATGGCGACCTCAGCCTTCCTGCTTGTCATTGGAAATCTTGTCAGTGGAAATTTCGGCCAGCACCTGGTCAATGATACGCCCCACAAGCGCTGTCAGATCAGCGTCCCCGCCGCCATACTGGCTGCTGCGGATTGTCGCGGCCTTCACCAGCATCACCAGAAGCTGCCCCTGCGCCCGGTAGCGCTGCGCCGCCTCTTCCAGCGTCCGCCCGGTCACGCCCGCAAAGACCGTGATCAGGTTGGCGATGATCGTCTCTTCCATGGCTCTTGACGCCAGCCCGACCTCCGGCTTGCGCATCGCCGCCGCGGTGATTTCGGCCCAAAGCTGGCCGTCGTCCTGACACGCGCCGCCGATATGCTCCATCATCTTCGCCCGAATCGCGGTCATCGGGTCGCCCGAGGTGCGGATCGCGGAAAAGTCCTGCTCCATCTCATGCAGGTCCAGATCACACATTGCCTCGACAATCGCGGCTTTCGACGGAAAATAGCGGTAGAAATTGCCGACGCTCATCCCCGCCGCGCGGGCCAGATCCTGCATCGACGCGCCATCAAAGCCCTTTTCGGCAAAGGCCCGGCGGACCAGCCCAAGGATCTCGTGGCTGCGGACATCAAGACCGTGGGCGGGGGCAGCGGTGACAGGCATTTCAGCCTCAGAATGAACGTTCATTCACGGAGATAGACAAAACCGCGCGCACGTCAAGTGGTTTGCGCATCTGGCGGGCCGGACTTGGCTTTTCCACCGTTTTCGCCCAAAGGACAGGCAAAGAGGCGGGCGCATCATGGCAACTGGCATATCCTTCAGCGTGGCGGCTACTGACGGCGCGGCGCGATCCGGCACGATCAAGACCCCACGGGGCGAGATTCGCACCCCTGCCTTCATGCCGGTCGGGACCGCCGCCACCGTCAAGGCGATGCTGCCAGAAAGCGTCCGCGCCACCGGGGCCGACATCCTTCTGGGCAACACCTACCACCTGATGCTGCGCCCCACCGCTGAACGCATCGCGGCTTTGGGGGGCCTGCACCGCTTCATGAACTGGCACCGCCCGATCCTGACGGACTCTGGCGGCTTTCAGGTCATGTCGCTCGCGTCCTTGCGCAAACTGACCGAGGAAGGCGTGCGGTTTTCGTCTCATATCGACGGATCGAAACACATGCTGACGCCCGAACGCAGCATGGAAATCCAGAAACTCCTCGGCTCCGACATCGTCATGGCCTTTGACGAATGTCCAGCACTTCCCGCCACCGACGAAGCGGTGGCCCAGTCTATGCGCCTGTCGATGCGCTGGGCGCAAAGGTCGCGTGATGCCTTTGGCGACCGCCCAGGCCACGCGCTGTTCGGCATCATGCAGGGCGGCGTGAACCGCGACCTGCGCGAAGAATCCGCCAAGGCGCTCGCGTCCATCGACTTTGACGGATACGCCGTCGGCGGCCTCGCGGTGGGCGAGGGGCAGGAGGCGATGTTTTCCGTCCTCGACTACGCTCCGGGCTTTCTGCCTGCCGACAAGCCGCGCTACCTGATGGGGGTGGGCAAGCCCGACGACATCGTCGGCGCGGTGGAACGCGGGATCGACATGATGGATTGCGTGCTGCCGTCCCGCTCTGGCCGCACCGGGCAGGGCTGGACGCCGCGCGGCCAGATCAACCTCAGGAACGCCCGCCACCGCGACGACCCGCGCCCGCTGGACGAAAGCTGCACCTGCCCGGCCTGCGCCAACTATTCCCGCGCCTACCTGCATCATGTGGTCAAGGCAGACGAGATCATCGGCTCCATGCTTCTGACCTGGCACAACCTGCACTACTACCAAAGCCTGATGCAGGGGCTGCGCGACGCCATCGCGGCACAAGCGCTGGCCGATTTCGTTTTCCGCTTTCACGCCATGCGGTTGCAAGGTGATATCGAGCCGCATTAGTCTTCGTTAAGATTTTGGTGGAACGCGGTTCCCCGTCCGTTGTATGCAGGTAATTGGATACACAGCGCAGTAGCGACTGGCGGACCGGACAGGCGAGGGTTCCAGCATGGCCACACTCAGTTTCTTTGCCAGACGGGATTCCATCACCGCCAACAACTCGATTCTGAACCCGATCGGCACAAACCAGGCGCCGACCACCACGATCACCTTCACCGACAATGGCGGCACCGGTGATCTGCTGCTGGATCGCAACGGCGGGCTGGTCGATCCCGACACGCAGGTCATCATCAACGGTGTGACCTACAACTTCACGCTCCAGTTCGTCGGCACCTTTCCGGCGGGCAGCTCGCAAGTGCCCGACAGCCTTGAAGGCAAGCAGGTCGCCCTCATCACCGTGGTGATCGGCGGGCAAACCCGCGAATACTTCTTCGTCACCGACGGCACCGCCACGCTTGCCCAGATGAATGCCATCGGCAACGGTTCGATCCCGCTTGACGGGCTGAATTTCAATCCCGACCCGTTCTATCCCTGCTTCTGCGCCGGCACGATGATCGCAACTCCGACCGGTCCCCGCGGCGTCGAAACTCTTGGTGCGGGCGACCGGGTGCTGACCGATACAGGCGCGTCCAGGCCGATCCTCTGGGTCGGCAAAAGCCGCGTTTCGCTTGCCGAACTGCGCGCCAACCCGCGCCTCGCGCCGGTCCGCGTTCCCGCCCACAGTTTCGGCCCGTCGCTGCCTGCGGCCGATCTTCTGGTCTCGCCGCAGCACCGGATCGTGCTGCATCACCCGGCGGCAGAGCTGTTGTTCGCAGCCCCCCGCGTTCTGGCCGCCGCACGCCACCTTGTCGGCACCTTTGCCGAAGAAACCACGCCCACGGCGGATGTCGACTACTTTCATATCCTCACCGACGCGCACGAAATCCTCCTCTCCAATGGCCTGCCCAGCGAAAGCTTTCAGCCCGCCCGCCGGAGCATCGACGTGATGGCAGCCGAAACCCGCGCCGGTCTGGAATTGGCCCTGCAAGGCGCGGGCCGTGATGACCTTCTCACCCGCCCCGATGCGCTGCCCAGCCTCAGGCGGGGCGAAGTGCGGGCGCTTGTGTCCGAGATGCGCCCGCACGCGC
This sequence comes from Paracoccaceae bacterium, assembly GCA_030697175.1. Taxonomy (GTDB): domain Bacteria; phylum Pseudomonadota; class Alphaproteobacteria; order Rhodobacterales; family Rhodobacteraceae; genus JAUYQR01. Next base: position 94,474 of record JAUYQR010000017.1, read on the forward strand.
CAGCCAGGCCAAGTCGGGCCGCCTGAACTGACCGTTGGTTACGCGCTGGCACCAACCCCAAGGTTGTCCCGTGCGATCCAGCGAGTCAGGCCGACAATCGCCATCCCGCCCAGAATGACGACCGTTGCATTCACGACAGGCTGATCGGCCAGTGGCCGCAACGCCGCAGGAAACAGCGCCACCCCGGTCGCAAGACACAGCCGCGACACCTGCACCGCATCCGACAATTTCGTCAGTCCCGGCAGGAATACCGCCGTCAGCACCGCCGCTGGCGTGATGACTGCCGCGTAAAGCAGGCCGGTGAACAGCGGCAGGGGCAGGGCGCCAACCATGCCGGGCCGGTCAAGGTACAAAAGCATGCCCGCCAGAAATGCAAGAATGCACACCCTCAGTGCGCGCGGGCCTTGAGCCTTTGTCCGAACCGCCAAACCACCCATCGGCCCCACCCTGTCGTTTTCCTGACCGGTGGTTTGCACGGCAACTGCGCTCAGATTGCGGCAAGATCTTTGACAAATCGTGGCACCGCTGTTTCCGCCGACGCAGCCGAAAACCCGGTTTCCACCCTTGCAGCGGACGCCGTGCGGGTTCACATTGCCAAAGCTGTGGAATGCCAGACCTGTGGAATGCCAACGCTGTGGAATGCCAGACCTGCGGAACTTGAATCCCCGGATCGGGACACACAAGTTAACGAAGTCGCGGAGACGGACGTGGTTGCCGATGGTCGGGGCCAGTCGTGTCTGCCGCAAGCCAAGGACGACGCTATGACCGAACCTCTTTCCTCCAGCTACCCTGTCCTGCCGCTGCGCGACATCGTGGTCTTTCCGCACATGATCGTGCCGCTCTTCGTGGGCCGCGAAAAATCGGTTCGCGCTCTGGAAGAAGTGATGCAGGACGACAAGCAGATCCTGCTGTCCTCGCAGGTGGACCCCACCGTCGATGACCCCACCACAGACGGCATCTACCGCACCGGCGTGCTTGCCAACGTGCTGCAATTGCTCAAGCTTCCTGACGGCACCGTGAAGGTTCTGGTCGAAGGCAAGGCCCGCGTGCGGATCACCGGCTTCATCGAAAACCCCTCGTTCTTCGAGGCCAGCGCCGAAACCCTGACCGAAACCGCAGGCGACAAGACCTCGGTCGAAGCCCTCGTCCGCGCGGTCAGCGAGGAATTCGAGCGCTACTCCAAGGTCAAGAAGAACATTCCCGAAGAGGCCCTCGCCGCGGTGTCCGACACCCGCGAACCCGCGCGGCTGGCTGACCTTGTTGCCGGTCACCTTGGCATCGAGGTTGGTCTGAAGCAGGATCTTCTCGAGACCCTCGACGTGGCCGAGCGGCTGGAAAAGGTGTTCGGCCAGATGCAGGGCGAGCTTTCGGTGCTTCAGGTCGAAAAGAAGATCAAATCCCGCGTGAAAACGCAGATGGAGCGGACCCAGCGCGAATACTACCTGAACGAGCAGATGAAGGCGATCCAGAAGGAACTTGGCGACGGCGAAGAGGGCCAGAACGAGGTTGCCGAACTGGAAGAGCGGATCAAGAAGACCGCGCTGTCGAAAGAGGCCCGCGAGAAGGCGGATGCCGAGCTGAAAAAGCTCAAGTCGATGTCGCCGATGTCGGCCGAAGCCACCGTCGTGCGCAACTACCTCGACTGGCTTCTGGGCGTGCCGTGGGGCACCAAGTCCCGCGTCAAGAAAGACCTCGTCGCCGCGCAAAAGGTGCTTGATGCCGATCACTACGGTCTCGACAAGGTCAAGGAACGCATCGTCGAATATCTGGCTGTCCAGGCCCGCTCGACCAAGCTGAAAGGCCCGATCCTCTGCCTCGTCGGCCCGCCCGGCGTGGGCAAGACCTCGCTTGGCCGTTCGGTCGCCAAGGCCACGGGGCGCGAATTCATCCGTATCTCGCTGGGCGGCGTGCGCGACGAATCCGAGATCCGCGGCCACCGTCGCACCTACATCGGCTCGATGCCCGGCAAGATCATCCAGACGCTGAAAAAGGCGAAGACCACCAATCCCCTCATCCTGCTCGACGAGATCGACAAGATGGGCCAGGATTTCCGTGGCGACCCGGCCTCGGCGCTGCTGGAGGTGCTTGATCCCGAACAGAACAACACCTTCGTCGACCACTACCTCGAGGTGGAATACGACCTGTCGAACGTGATGTTCATCACCACGGCGAACTCCTACAACATGCCGGGTCCGCTGCTGGACCGGATGGAGATCATTCCGCTGGCGGGCTACACCGAGGACGAAAAGCGCGAAATCGCCAAGGGCCACCTGATCGACAAGCAGATCAAGGGCCACGGGCTGCGCAAGGGTGAATTCAAGATCACCGACGACGCCCTGCAAGAGATGATCCGCACCTACACCCGCGAAGCCGGCGTGCGGAACCTTGAACGCGAGATCGCGAAACTTGCCCGCAAGGCGGTGACCGAGATCGTCAAGAACAAGGGTGGCACCGTCACCGTGACGCCGGACAACCTCGAATCCTTCCTCGGGGTGAAGCGGTATCGTTACGGTCTGGCGGAAAAAGAGGATCAGGTCGGCGTCGTCACCGGCCTTGCCTGGACCTCTGTCGGCGGCGATCTCTTGCAGATCGAGGCGCTGAAACTGCCGGGCAAGGGCCGGATGAAGACCACCGGCAAACTGGGCGACGTGATGAAGGAATCGATCGACGCGGCGGCCTCTTACGTCCGTTCGATCAGCCCGCAGATCGGGGTGAAACCGCCCAAGTTCGAGACGATCGACATCCACGTCCATGTCCCGGATGGTGCCACGCCGAAAGACGGCCCCTCGGCCGGTCTGGCGATGGTCACCTCCATCGTGTCGGTCCTGACCGGCATCCCGGTCAAGAAAGACATCGCCATGACCGGCGAAGTCAGCTTGCGCGGCAACGCCATGCCGATCGGCGGCCTCAAGGAAAAACTCCTTGCGGCGCTCAGGGGCGGCATCAAGACGGTGTTCATCCCCGAGGAGAACGAAAAGGATCTGGCCGAGATCCCGGACAACGTGAAGTCCGGCCTCAAGATCATTCCCGTAACCCACGTGCGGGAAGTCCTGGCCCAGGCCCTTGTCCGCCAGCCCGAACCGGTCGAATGGGACGAGGCGGCAGAAGAAGCCGCCGCTGCCGCCCGGCTTGCCGGCGGTGCGGTGCCGCCGGTCCAGACCGCGCACTGATCGGACGCCAAATGACCAGAAAGGCGCGCCTTCGGGCGCGCCTTCTTCGCATCTGCCGGCCCACCGAATCCTGTGGCCTCGCCCCGCGACCCGCACTATCGTGCCAGGCGAACAGCAGCGCCCGGAACCCCCACATGCCCGCCACTCCGCCCAAAGCTCCCGCCAAGACCGGCGCGAAAGCCACCGCAAAACCCGCAGCCCGGCTGGCCGTGGTGCAGGCCAAGGCCGCGCCCCCCGCCAAGCGCCCTGCCAAGTCGAAACCCGACGCCGCACCCAAGGCCACCGCACTCAAGGCCACCGCACTCAAGGCGGCACCCGACGCGACCCCAAAGGCCGATGTGCTGCGCCTGAAAGACCTTGTCGCTGCCGTGGTCGACGCGACCGACATGAAGAAATCCGACGTCAAGCGCGCGCTCGAGGCCACGCTCGCCAGCCTCGCCGCCGCCCTGAAGCGCGGCCACGACCTCAACCTGCCGCCGCTTGGCCGGGCTCGTGTGGCGAAGACCTCCGAGAAGGACGGCACCGCCACGCTGACCCTGAAACTCCGCCTCGGCGGAGGGGCCGGGCAGGGCGCGAAACAGCCTCTTGCAGACAGCGGAGAGGACGACTAAAACCCCCCGCAGCGGGAGATTAGCTCAGCGGTAGAGCGCTTCGTTCACATCGAAGATGTCAGCGGTTCAAATCCGTTATCTCCCACCATCCTTCCCAAGGCGCACCCGAAACGGTGCGCCTTTTCAATTCCTTACCCGCCAGAGGAGTCGTCCCATGCCCACCGGCCACGTCTTCATCGCCACCAGCCTCGACGGTTTCATCGCCCGCCCCGACGGCTCGCTTGATTGGCTTCTCAGCCGCGATGCGCCGGGCGAAGATCACGGCTACACCGCCTTCATCGCTGATATCGACGGCCTCGTGATGGGACGCGGCACCTATGAGGCGGTCGCCGGTTTCGATCCCTGGCCCTACGACAAACCGGTTCTCGTGCTGTCAAGAACCCTCGCCGCCACGCCCGTTCCCGCCCATCTCGCAGGCCGTGTCCGCTTTGCCGATCTCACCCCCGCCGCCGCAATGGCGCAGCTTCACACCGAAGGCATGACCCGCGTCTGCGTCGATGGCGGCCAGGTGGTGCAGGCCTTCCTGACCGACAACCTGATCGCCGACATGGTCATCACGCAGGTCCCGGTCCTGATCGGCGCGGGACGGCCGCTCTTCGGCAAGATTGCGTCCGACATCGGGCTCACGCACCTCAAGACGGTGGCGTTCCCTTCCGGACTGGTCCAGTCTCATTACCGCGTCGGGGCCTGACCCGACTGGCACAGGACAGACCGCCATGCCCGACCAGATCAAAGGCCCCGCCTCCTACTTTGCCTCGATCGAAAAGACCACCGGCCAGCCCATCGCGCAGTGGCTGGCGCTGGTCGAAGGAATGACCGGCCTGAAGCACATGGAAAAGGTCGCCCGGCTGAAAGCCGACCACGGGCTTGGCCATGGCCACGCCAACGCCATCGTCGCCCATGTCGGGGCCAGGACCAAAACCTGACGCCGGATCGGCGGGGCAGGGCCGCACATCGCTTGCCATGTCCCGCCGGATCGGTGTAGACGGCACCCGTCGGGCGGTTAGCTCAGTTGGTAGAGCGTCTCGTTTACACCGAGAATGTCGGGGGTTCGAGTCCCTCACCGCCCACCACCCGGATCAGCCTTGCCGGTTGCGCCCGTCCTTCCCATCTTCCTCTTTGCGAAAATATCCCGGGGGTGCGGGGGCTGGCCCCCGCTTTTCGGACAGCACCGCCGGGACTCGCGGCCTGTTTACCTCCGCACAGGGGCCTCGCGCCGAAAGCTAATGCGTTCCTGACCGCGCGCGCCTACCTTCCCCTCAAAGGAGACCGCGACATGAGCTGGAACCCCGCCCTCGACCCCACGATCCCGATCGGTGACGCCGTCGATGCCATCGAGACCGTCATCGTCCCGCGCGCCCGCGACCTTGGCGGGTTCGAGGTGCGCCGCGCGCTGCCCTCGGCCGCGCGCCAGATGGTCGGCCCCTTCATCTTCTTCGATCAGATCGGCCCGGCCGAGTTTCTGACCGGGCAGGGCATCGACGTCCGCCCGCACCCGCACATCGGCCTTGGCACCGTCACCTACCTGCTGAAAGGCCGCCTCCATCACCGCGACAGCCTCGGCACCGACCAGTGGATCGAACCGGGCGCGGTGAACTGGATGAAGGCCGGCTGGGGCATCACCCACTCCGAACGCACCGATGGCCCGGTGCGCCAGACCGGCCAAACCATGTTCGGCCTGCAAACCTGGCTCGCCCTGCCGAAGGACCACGAGGATGACCCCGCCGCCTTTGTCCACACCCCCGAAGCCGCCCTTCCCGTGCTGGACGGCGAAGGCAAGACCGTCCGCCTGATCCTCGGCACCGCCTGGGGCGAGGCCGCACCGATGGAAACCCCGTCCGAGATGTTCTACGCCGACGCGACCCTCGCGCCGCACGCCGCCATCCCCTTGCCTGACGATCACGAAGATCGCGGCGTCTACATCCTTTCCGGCGATGTCACCGTCGGCGGCCAGACCTTCCCGACCGGGCAGATGCTGATCTTCCGCCCCGGCGACCGGATCAGTGTCAGGGCCGGGGCCTCGGGCGCGCGCCTGATGCTTCTCGGCGGGGCCACGATGGACGGCCCGCGCTTCATCTGGTGGAACTTCGTCGCCTCATCCAAGGATCGCATCGCCGCCGCGAAAGAGGCCTGGCGTGCCGGCGACTGGGCGCATGGCCGCTTCAAGCTGCCGCCCGAGGACACCGCCGAATTCATCCCTGCGCCCGAGACATGAAATCCACCGCTTCCCCATTGACGCCGCCAACCCCCTTGCGTAAGACGGCGCACGTTCGGAAGGCACCTTCCGGGCAGCGAGATGCGCGGTGGTAGCTCAGTTGGTTAGAGTACCGGCCTGTCACGCCGGGGGTCGCGGGTTCGAGCCCCGTCCACCGCGCCAACCTCGCCCCAAAAGGTGCCCGAAAGACTGATCCTGCGCGGTGGTAGCTCAGTTGGTTAGAGTACCGGCCTGTCACGCCGGGGGTCGCGGGTTCGAGCCCCGTCCACCGCGCCAGATCGTCCCCCTTCAGTCCGCTGCATCGTCGCGCAGCCGCATCCGATAACGGATGTGGCCGTCCGACAGCACATAGCTGTCGTAAAGCGCCCGCGCCTTGGCGTTGTCCTGATCGGTGTGCCAGTAAAGCCGCCCCCAGCCCTTTGCCCGCGCCAGCGCCACCAGATCGTCGATCAGCGCCCGGCCCAGCCCCAGCCCACGTGAGTCCGGTGCCACGAACAGATCCTCCAGATAGCAATCATCCGTCGCAGCCCAGGTGGAAGGGTGGTGCAGGTGGATCGCAAACCCCGCGACACGGCCCTCCGCCTCCACCAGCCGCGCCTTCACCGGCGACGCGGGGTCCATCAACCGCTGCCACGTCGCTTCGGTCACTTGCTGTGGCAAATCCACCTCGTAGAACGCCAGATACGCCGCCCAAAGCTCTTGCCATCCGGCCTTGTCGCCCGGCCCGGCATCGCGGATCACCGCAGCCTCGCCAGCACGCGCGCCCATGACCGGATGCCCTTGTGGAAGCTTTCCAGATCATACTTCTCGTTCGGCGAATGGATCTGGTCGTCGTCGCGGCCAAAGCCTATCAGCATCGCGTCCATGCCAAGGTAGGTCTTGAAATACCCCGCAATCGGGATCGACCCGCCGGTGCCGATAAAGGCCGCAGGCCGGTTCCATTCCTCGGTCAGGGCCGCCCGCGCCGCCTCGAACGCCGGATCGTCGATCGCCATCACCGACGCGGGGCTGCCTGCGATCCCGTCATGCCATTCGATCCGGCAATCGGCGGGCAGTTGCGCCTCGGCCCAGGCGCGGAACGCGGGCAGGATCTTCGCCGGATCCTGCGTCGACACCAGCCGGAAGCTGACCTTGGCATGCGCCTCTGCCGGCAGCACGGTCTTGAACCCGGCGCCGGTATAGCCGCCCCAGATGCCGTTCACCTCGGCTGTGGGCCGCGACCAGATCAGTTCCAGGGGCGTGCGGTCCTGCTCTCCTGCGGGCACCGAAAGCCCGACATCGCCCAGATAGCGCGCATGGTCGAAGGCAAGGCTCTGCCACTGCTGGCGCAGACTGTCGGGCAGTTCCGCCACATCGTCATAGAATCCCGGCACCTGCACCCGCCCCGTCTCGTCATGCAGGCCTGCCAGAATCTTCGTCAGCACATGGATCGGGTTCCGGGCGAGGCCGCCATAAGACCCCGAATGCAGGTCGCGGTCGGCGGCATGGACGGTGAACTCCGCCTTGCACAAGCCCCGCAGCATCGTGGTGATTGCGGGAATCCCATCCTCGAACATGCCGGTATCGCAGATCAGCGCAAGGTCCGCCCGCAACTCCGCCGCATGTTCACGCAGAAACGGGATCAGCGAGGGCGAGCCGGACTCCTCCTCGCCCTCCAGAAAGATCGTCAGCTTCCCGGGCAGGCTGCCATGCACATCGCGCCACGCCCGGCATGCCTCGATGAAGGTCATCAACTGGCCCTTGTCATCCGACGACCCACGCGCCCGGATGACCTTACCCTTCGGCGTGTCCTGCACCCCGGGGTCAAACGGATCACGGTCCCACAACTCCAAGGGATCAACCGGCTGCACATCGTAATGCCCGTAAAACAAGAGGTGCCGCCCGCCCGCGCCGCCATGCCCCACCACCATCGGATGCCCCGGCGTGGCCCTTGCCGCCGCGTCGAACCCCATCCCCCGCAGATCCTCGGTCAGCCACTCCGCCGCCCGCGCGCATTCGGCCTTGTAAGCCGGATCGGTCGAAATCGAGGGGATGCGCAACAGCGCCATCAATCTGTCCAGCGCCTCCGGCAGGGTTTCGTCGATACGGGCCAGCACGGCGTCGATGGTCATTCTTCTCTCCCGAATGTGATCGGGATCAAGCCTATCAGGCGACGGGGGACTGTCCAGACCGCGCGAGTTGCGCTAAACGCTGCGGCAATCTGGAACGGTTCCTAGGCAAGGACAGCTCATGGCCGCAAAACTCCTTCTGGGCGCGATGCTTCTCGCCGCTGCACCCCTTGCGGCACAGACCGTGCCGGTGGAAACCTCCACCCTCGGCACATCGGCGATCACCCTGCACCTGCACCCGTTCCTTACCGAAGAGGAACTCACCACCCTCCGCCTCGTGATGACCAACGAACAGGCACTGTCCCTGTTCGTGCCGGGCACGCCTGGCCACGCCGCCCTTGCCGTATCGCCTGATGACGGCTTCATCCGCGTCGGCGCGCCGATGGGGTCTGCCACCGCCGTAGCCGACCTGCCCGATGCCGCCGCCGCCGCCGCCGCTGCCCTTGCCGGTTGCGATGCGGCCAAGCAAACCGAGGCGCCTTGCGTCGTCGTGCTGGAAATCGCCCCGGCACCCTGAACCGGCACCCTGACTGAAAGGGCGACAATTCGCCCCCTTGGCTGCGGCCGCCGCTTGACCCACATCAAGGCCGCAGTCAGACCGATCTGACACCAAGGGTCGCATGACCCTGACGGAGAGATGAAGATGAGCTATGCCACCGCCCTCGACGCCGCCCTGCAACGGCTGCATGGCGAAGGCCGTTACCGTACCTTCATCGACATCGAACGCCGCAAGGGCCAGTTCCCCCACGCCGTCTGGACCCGCCCGGACGGCACCGAAAAAGACATCACCGTCTGGTGCGGCAACGATTACCTCGGCATGGGCCAGCACCCCGAAGTCCTCGCCGCGATGCACGAGGCCCTCGATGCCACCGGCGCAGGCTCGGGCGGCACCCGCAACATCTCCGGCACCACCGTCTATCACAAGCGGCTGGAGGCTGAACTCGCCGACCTGCACGGCAAGGAGGCCGCCCTCGTCTTCACCTCCGCCTACATCGCCAACGACGCCACGCTTTCCACCCTGCGCCAGATCTTCCCCGGCCTGATCATCTACTCCGACGCCCTGAACCACGCCTCGATGATCGAAGGCGTCCGTCGCGGTGGCGGCGAAAAGCGCATCTTCCGCCACAACGACCTGGCGCACCTGCGCGCGCTGCTTGCCGCCGACGATCCCGCCGCGCCAAAGCTCATCGCCTTCGAATCGATCTACTCGATGGACGGCGACTTCGGCCCGATCAAGGCGATCTGTGATCTGGCCGAAGAGTTCGGCGCCCTCACCTACCTCGACGAGGTTCACGCCGTCGGGATGTATGGCCCGCGCGGGGCAGGGGTTGCCGAACGCGACGGCCAGATGCACCGGATCGACATCATCAACGGCACGCTGGCCAAGGCCTACGGCGTGTTCGGCGGCTATATTTCTGCATCTGCAAAGATGTGCGACGCGGTCCGCAGCTATGCCCCCGGCTTCATCTTCACCACCTCGCTGCCCCCCGCCGTTGCAGCCGGTGCGGCGGCCTCCGTGCGCGTGCTGAAAACCGCCCAGCACCTGCGCGACGCCCACCAGACCACCGCCCGCATCCTGAAGCTCCGGCTCAAGGGCCTTGGGCTGCCGATCATCGACCACGGCTCACATATTGTGCCGGTCCACGTCGGAGACCCCATCCATTGCAAGATGCTCAGTGACATGCTGCTGGAAACCTACGGCATCTACGTCCAGCCGATCAACTTCCCCACCGTGCCGCGCGGCACCGAACGCCTGCGCTTTACCCCCTCTCCGGTCCACGACGCCCGGGCCATCGACGCCCTCATCAAGGCAATGGACGCGCTGTGGAGCCATTGTGCGCTAAATCGCGCCGAGGCTGCCGGCTGACCTTTCTCGCATGTGCAAAAACCCTTGCCCTGTGCTACGGTTTGCCCAATACGACGCCCTGTGAGTCGTTAGGGACGGCGACTCGAACGTCAGTGCGCACCGAGGGGACAGGTTCTGGATGATCGGTTGGAGGTCGAAACCTTCGACGACCGAAGCGGAAAAGCCAAAGGGCTTTGACGACTTCGAGTTGCGGCTGGGCGATGTCATGCGAGGCGAACGCGCCACGCTTGGCAAATCCCTGCTCGACGTCCAGCGCGATCTCAAGATCAAGGCCACCTACATCGCCGCCATCGAAAACGCCGACGTGTCGGCCTTCGAATCCCCCGGTTTCGTCGCCGGTTACGTCCGTTCCTACGCGCGCTATCTGGCGATGGACCCGGAATGGGCCTTCCAGCGCTTCTGCGCCGAAGCGGGCTTTCAGGTCGCGCACGGCATGTCGGCCAACGCCTCGCCGCAGCGCATCATCAAGGCCCGTGCGCGGTCCGAATTCTCCGACCCGCTTGCCAACCCGAACGCGACCTTCGTGCCGCGCGGGGAAAGTGTGCTTTCCGGCATCCAGCCCGGCGCGGTCGGCTCCGTCGCCGTCCTGATCGCCCTGATTGGTGCCATCGGCTACGGCGGCTGGTCGGTGCTGCAAGAAGTCCAGCGCGTGCAGTTGGCACCCGTGGACGAGGCCCCCAGCGTTGTCGCCCAGATCGACCCGCTGCAAGGTGCCACCGCCGCCGCGCCACAGATCGTCGCTGCGGCCCCCGCCGAAGAACCTGCCGCCGAATCCATTGCCAGCGCCGAAGGCGATGCCTCGGTCGATGTGATGGACCGTCTTTACCGCCCGCAGGCCCTCGACGTGCCGGTGCTGACCTCGCGCGATGGCCCGATCTCTGCGATCAACCCGCGTGAAACCGGCGCGCTCGCCTCGATCCAGATCGCCGACGCAACCGAAGCCACCATCGAATCCGAGGTGCTGAAGGTCGTGGCCGACGTGCAGCCCGGCATCGAGGTTCTTGCGGTCCGTCCGTCCTGGGTGCGCGTCAATGCCGCCGATGGCACGGTGCTTTTTGAAAAGATCCTCGACGCCGGCGAACGCTACACCGTGCCGCAGTTGGAAGCCGCCGCTGTGTTGCGCACCGGCAACTCCGGTTCGGTCTACTTTGTCGTCAACGGCGTTACCTACGGCCCTGCCGCCCCCGGCGCTCAGGTGGTCAAGGACGTGGCCCTTTCGCCCGAGGCGCTGACCCAGAGCTTCGCGCAGGCTGACCTCACCGCCGACGAAGACCTCGCCAGGTTCGCCACCGCCGATGCGACAGGCCTTGCGCCCGTCGAAGGCATCGAAGGCGCGCCCGAAGTCTCCATTTCGGAATAGTCCCGCCGCGACCGGCTGACAGTTGCCGCGCACCGCGCGTCCCGGTATCCTGCACCTGTCGCAGTTTCCAAAGGCCCGGCCCCATGTCGCATAATCCCGTCCGCCCCTGGCGCAACATCTACCGGCGCGCCTCGCGGCAGATCCGTGTCGGCAAGGTTCTGGTCGGGGGCGACGCGCCGATCTCGGTGCAGACCATGACCAACACGCTCACCACCGATATCGCCGCAACCATCGAACAGATCCAGCGCTGCGCCGTCGCCGGGGCCGACATCGTCCGCGTCTCCACTCCCGATCAGGAAAGCACCCGCGCCTTGCGCGAAATCGTCGCCGAAAGCCCGGTTCCGATCGTGGCCGACATCCATTTCCACTACAAACGCGCGATCGAGGCCGCCGAGGCTGGCGCCGCCTGCCTGCGCATAAATCCCGGCAACATCGGCGACGCCCGCCGCGTGAAAGAGGTCGTCAAGGCCGCCAAGGACCACGGCTGTTCGATCCGCATCGGCGTGAACGCAGGGTCGCTCGAAAAGCACCTTCTCGAAAAATACGCCGAACCGTGCCCCGAAGCGATGGTCGAAAGCGGCCTCGACCACATCAAGCTGTTGCAGGACAACGACTTTCACGAATTCAAGATTTCGGTGAAAGCCTCCGACGTGTTCCTCGCCGCCGCCGCCTATCAGCAACTGGCCGAGGCAACCGATGCGCCGATCCACCTCGGCATCACCGAAGCCGGCGGTCTGCAGTCCGGCACCGTCAAATCCGCCATCGGGCTTGGCAACCTCCTCTGGATGGGCATCGGCGACACGATCCGCGTCTCGCTCTCCGCCGATCCGGTGGAAGAGGTGAAGGTCGGCTTCGAGATCCTGAAATCCCTCGGCCTGCGCCACCGCGGCGTCACCATCATTTCCTGCCCGTCCTGCGCGCGGCAAGGTTTCGACGTGATCAAGACCGTCTCCGCCCTCGAAGACCGCCTCGCCCACATCACCACCTCGATGAGCCTTTCGATCATCGGCTGCGTCGTCAACGGCCCCGGCGAGGCATTGATGACCGACATCGGCTTCACCGGCGGCGGGGCAGGCAAGGGCATGGTCTACCTCGCCGGCAAGCAGGCCCATACAATGGGCAACGACCGCATGGTGGACCACATCGTCGAACTGGTCGAAGCCAAGGCCGCCGAGCTTGAAGCGCAACAAGCCGAAGCCGCCGAATAACACCCGCGCTGGAACACCATCTTCCTCTCTGCCCAAATATCCCGCGGGGGTGCGGGGGTGTGAAACCCCCGCTTCCAACCGGACAGCCAAGAAACTCCCCTCCAGACGACCCGCGCCTGCCAACGCCACGACCGGCGCTGGCCGGTGGCTTTGCTCAGCCCAAGCTGCGCCCGGCCCATTGCCGAGCCCTGCGCCAGAACCCCGGCCTTTCTGCGAACCATTCGCAGCTACCCTTGACTTTCTGCGAACGCTTCGCATCTACATAGGGTAACCAGCACCGGGACCACCCACGCCATGACCCTGACCCGCCGCCTCCTCCTCGCCACCATCGCCGCCCTCGCCACGCTGCCCGCCGCAGCACAAGACCGGCTCAAGGTCGTCACCACCTTCACCGTCATCGCCGACATGGCCCAGAACGTCGCCGGCGACGCCGCCGACGTTGTCTCGATCACCAAACCCGGCGCCGAGATCCACGGCTACGAGCCCACTCCGCAAGACATCGTCGGTGCCAGCGACGCCGACCTCATCCTCTGGAACGGCCTCAACCTCGAACGCTGGTTCGAACAGTTCCTCGCCAACCTCGGCGACATCCCCTCCGCCACCCTGACCGACGGCATCACCCCGATCGCCATCTCCGGCGGCGACTACGAAGGCAAGCCCAACCCGCACAGCTGGATGAGCGTCGACAACGCCCTGATCTACATCGACAACATCGAACGCGCCCTCGCCTTGGCCGATCCCGCCAACGCCGCCACCTACGCGGCCAACGCTGCCGCCTACAAAGCCCGCCTCACCGCCGAAATCGCCCCCCTGGCAGCCCGGATCGAAGCCCTCCCCGAGGCCTCGCGCTGGCTCGTCACCTGCGAGGGTGCCTTCAGCTACCTCGCCCGCGACCTCGGCCTGAAAGAGCTGTATCTCTGGCCGATCAACGCCGACCAGCAAGGCACCCCGCAGCAGGTCCGCGCCGTGATCGACGGCGTGCGCGACAACGCCATCCCCACCGTCTTTTGCGAAAGCACCGTCTCCAGCGCCCCCGCCGAACAGGTCGCCCGCGAAACCGGCGCAGCCTTCGGCGGTGTCCTTTATGTCGACAGCCTCTCTGAACCCGACGGCCCGACCCCCACCTACATCGACCTCCTGCGCGTCACGACAGAAACCATTGCCAAGGGCCTCACCTCGCAGGCACAATGACCCCATGCACGACCTTACCGCTGACACCACCGCCACCGGCCCCGCCGGCGGCATCCTTGCCGAAGGCCTGACCGTCACCTACCGCAACGGCCTGACCGCATTGCGCGATGCCAGCTTCATGGTCCCGCGCGGCACGATCACCGCGCTCGTCGGCGTCAACGGCTCGGGAAAGTCCACGCTTTTCAAGGCGATCATGGGCTTCATCCCCTCCGCCCGCGGCTCGATCCGGCTGCTTGGCCGTCCCGTCACCGAAGCCCTGCGCGAAAACCTCGTGGCTTACGTGCCGCAGGCCGAAGAGGTGGACTGGACCTTCCCGGTCCTCGTCGAAGACGTGGTGATGATGGGCCGCTACGGCCACATGGGCTTCCTGCGCCGCCCGTCGGCCACCGACCGTGCCAAGGTGGCCGAGGCCATCGCCCGCGTCGGCATGTCCGATCTCGCCCACCGCCAGATCGGCGAACTGTCGGGCGGCCAAAGGAAACGCGTCTTCCTCGCCCGCGCGCTGGCACAGGAAGGCCAGATCATCCTCCTCGACGAGCCCTTCACCGGCGTCGACGTCAAGACCGAAGACCAGATCGTCGCCCTCCTGCGCGAATTGCGCGACGAAGGCCGCGTCATGCTGGTCTCCACCCACAACCTCGGCTCGGTGCCCGAATTCTGCGACCGCACCGTCCTCGTCAAAGGCACCGTCCTCGCCTACGGGCCCACCGAAACGATCTTCACCCGCGCCAACCTCGAGGCGGCCTTCGGCGGCGTCCTGCGCCACTTCACCATCGGTGGCACCGACCTGCACGAAGACGACGACACCCGCGAGGTCCGCATCATCACCGATGACGAACGCCCCTTCGTGCAATACGGCCGAAAGGGCGACCAATGACCAAACCAATTCACCTGTTCCCAAATATCCCCGCCGGAGGCCCTTCGCCCGAGCCGGTTGCGCGCCTGTGGCGCGCAGAGGCGAGACAACAGACCGGCGCGGAACGCGCTCTTCTCAACACCCGTCCTGCAGATGCTTGAACCCTTCGCCTACAGCTACATGGTCAACGCGATGTGGGTATCGGCCCTCGTCGGCGGCGTCTGCGCGTTCCTCTCCGCCTATCTGATGCTCAAGGGCTGGTCGCTGATCGGCGACGCGCTTTCGCACTCCGTCGTCCCCGGCGTCGCGGGCGCCTATATCCTCGGGTTGCCGTTCGCGCTCGGTGCGTTCCTCTCCGGTGGCCTTGCCGCCGCCGCGATGCTGTTCCTGTCGGGCCGCTCCGACCTCAAGGTCGATACCGTCATCGGCCTGATCTTCACCTCGTTCTTCGGCCTCGGCCTGTTTCTGATCTCGATCTACCCGACCTCGGTCTCGATCCAGACCATCACGATGGGCAACATCCTCGCCATCACGCCGCAAGACACCCTGCAACTGGCGCTCATCGGCATCATCTCCTCGGTGATCCTCTTGGCAAAGTGGAAGGATCTGATGGTCACCTTCTTCGACGAAACCCATGCCCGCAGCATCGGCCTCAAGCCCGATGTTCTGAAGGTGGTGTTCTTCACCCTCCTGTCCGCCTCGACCGTCGCCGCGATGCAGACCGTGGGCGCCTTCCTTGTCGTGGCGATGGTCGTCACACCCGGTGCCACCGCCTATCTTCTGACCGACCGCTTCCCCCGCCTGATCACGCTGTCCGTGGCCATCGGCTCCGGCACCAGCTTTCTCGGTGCCTACATCAGTTTCTTCCTCGACGGGGCGACCGGCGGCGTGATCGTGCTGCTGCAAACCCTGATCTTCCTTGCAGCCTTCGTCTTTGCGCCAAAACACGGGCTTCTTGCCAGTCGCCGCAAGGCGGCAAGGGCGCTGACATGATCGACGCGCTCCTCCAGCCCTTCCAGTTCCCGTTCATGCAGAACGCGTTCTGGATTTCCCTGATCGTCGCGCCCCCGACCGCGATCCTGTCGTGCTTTCTGGTCCTGAAAGGCTGGGCGCTGATGGGCGATGCGGTCAGCCATGCCGTGCTGCCCGGCATCGTGCTGGCCTATATTCTCAACATACCCCTTCTCGTCGGCGCTTTCGTCGCCGGCATGGCCTGCACGCTGGCCACCGGCTACCTCTCCGGCAACAGCCGGGTAAAGCAGGACACCGTGATGGGCGTCGTGTTCTCCGGCATGTTCGCGCTTGGCATCGTGCTTTACACCTCGATCAGCACCGATGTGCATCTTGACCACATCCTCTTTGGCAACATGCTCGGCATCGGTGCCGAAGACCTGCTGACCGCCGCCCTGATCGCCGGCCCGGTCACCCTGATCCTGCTGCTGAAATGGAAGGATCTGATGCTGCACGCCTTCGACCCGGCGCAGGCGCAAGCCTCGGGCCTGCGCACCGGCGTGCTGCACTACGGCCTCCTCGCTATTCTCTCTCTCACCATCGTGGCCACCCTGTCCTCGGTCGGCCTGATCCTCGCCATCGGCCTTCTGATCTCGCCCGGTGCCATCGCCTTCCTTGTGGTGCGCAGCTTCGGCAAGATGCTGATCGTCGCTGTGGTCGTCTGTGTCTTCTCAATGCTGATCGGCACCTGGGCCAGCTTCCACCTCGACAGCGCCACCGGCCCGACGATCATCCTCGTGCTGACCGCGCTCTTCATCGCCGCCTTCGTCCGCCGCCTGATCCTCACCCGTCGCTCCACCCGCACGGCCTGAGGTTTCCGGCCGATGCTCTGGACGCCCCGCGCCGAAGCGCCTAACCATGGGGCAGGGGGACCGACATGCCACAAACCATCCTGATCACCGGCGCTGGCAGCGGCATTGGTCGCGCCACCGCCCAGGCCTTCCTCGCCGCAGGCTGGCAGGTCGCCCTGACGGGCCGCCGCGAACCCGCCTTGCGCGAAACCGCCGCCGGCCACGACGCGCTGATCCTGCCCTGTGACGTGACCGACCCCGCCGCCGTCGACACCGCCTTCGCCGCCCTCAAGGCGCGTTTCGGCCGCCTCGACGTGCTGTTCAACAACGCCGGCATCTCGCTCCCCGGCGCGCCGATCGACGAGATCGCCGTCGACGACTGGCTCCGCCTGTCACAGACCAACATCACCGGCATGTTCCTCTGCGCCCGCGCCGCCTTTGGCCTGATGCGTCACCAGACCCCGCAAGGCGGGCGCATCATCAACAACGGCTCGATTTCCGCCCACGTCCCGCGCCCCGGCTCGGCGCCCTACACCATGTCGAAACACGCAGTCACCGGCCTGACCCGGACCCTCGGCCTCGACGGCCGCGCTTTCGACATCGCCTGCGCCCAGATTGACATCGGCAATGCGCTGACCGACATGGCGGCCCGCTTCACCCAAGGTGTGCCGCAGGCCGACGGCAGCATCCGCGCCGAACCGGTGATGGGCGTGGCCCATGTCGCCAGCACCGTCCTGCACATGGCAAGCCTGCCGCTGGAGGTAAACACGCCCTTCGTCACGATCATGGCCCGCGACATGCCCTACATCGGTCGGGGATAGGCGTCAGTCCTCGCAATACATCTCATGCACAAGGCTGATCATCCGCAGCACCTTGGGGTCCTGCAGCGAATAGTAGATCGACTTGCCGTCACGCCGGGCATAGACCAACCCCTCCAGCCGCAGCCGCGCCAGTTGCTGGCTGACCGCCGCCTGCCGCGACGACAAAAGCTGCTCCAGCTCGGTCACCGATTTCTCGCCCGAGATCAGATGGCACAGGATCATCAGCCGCCCCTCATGCGACAACGCCTTCAGGAAGGCCGCCGCCGCCGCCGCCCGCTCCGTCATGGCGCCCGCATCCACTGTCTCGGGCATGTCAACCGCAGTCGGCTTGGTGACAGGGTCGAAATGATCAAGCGACATCAGTCTCTCCACTCAACGTATGATTGTAAAAGAATACCATGAACCAATTTCACCAGCGAGGGGAACCTTGTCGATTTTGCATCAAACGGGCAAGGATCAGCCGAACGTGAAAGGAAACCCGATGCTCAGGGCCGAAGCCACCCGTCTGTTCCACGCAGGGCTCGTTGCGGCCGACCCCGTTCGTGCCGTGGCGCAGGCGCTGCCGGGCCTGCCGCGCCCCGACCTGATCCTCAGCGTCGGCAAGGCCGCCACCGCGATGGCCCGCGCCGCCCTGCGGCACTACGGCCCCACCGAAACCCTCGTCGTCACCAATGACGAAAACGCCGCGCCCCTCCACGGCGCCACCGTCCTCGCCTCCAGCCACCCGGTCCCCGACGCCCGCGGGGCCGCCGCCGCCGCCCGCATCCTCGACCGTCTGTCACTGATGCAGCCCGGCCAGCACATCCTTGCGCTGATCTCCGGCGGCGGGTCGGCCCTGCTGCCCGCCCCGGTCGCTGGCGTCAGCCTTGACGACAAGGCCGCCGTCAACCGCCTGCTCCTCGCTTCGGGGGCCGAGATCAGCCAGATGAACCTCGTCCGCCAGCAGCTTTCAACCCTCAAGGGTGGCGGCCTCGTCCGTGCCGCAGCGCCTGCCCACGTCACCGCGCTGATCCTGTCCGACGTCA
This sequence comes from Paracoccaceae bacterium, assembly GCA_030697175.1. GTDB lineage: Bacteria > Pseudomonadota > Alphaproteobacteria > Rhodobacterales > Rhodobacteraceae > JAUYQR01. The sequence continues at coordinate 112,708 of JAUYQR010000017.1, forward strand.
TCGGCGACGATCTTCGCGCCATCGCCTCCGGCCCCACCGTCGCCCCCTTGGGCACCCGGGCCGAGGCCACGGCGATCCTGCACGCCCACCACGTCTGGGACGCGCTGCCCGCCTCCGTGCGCGCCCACCTCGCCGCGCCCGAGGCCCCGCTGCCGCCCCTGCCGCCCGCCACCAACCTCCTGATCGGCTCCAACCGCAAATCCGTCCTCGCGATGGCCGCCGCCGCCCCCGGCGCACACGTCCCCGACGCCCCCCTCGTCGGCGATGTGGCCGACGCCGCCCAACGGGTCGCCGCCTCCGGCCCCGGCATCACGCTCTTTGGCGGCGAGACCACGGTCGTGCTGAAAGGCCAGGGCCTTGGCGGGCGCAATCAGGAACTGGCGCTCCGCGTGGCCCTGCTGGCCGAGGCGCAGAACTGGCCTGCCCCTTGGGTCTTCCTTTCCGGCGGCACCGATGGCCGCGACGGCCCGACCGACGCGGCAGGTGCCATCGTCGATCACGGCAGCCTCGCCCGGATGCGCGCCAAGGGCATCGACCCCACCCAACGCCTGTTACAAAACGACAGCAACCCTTGCCTTGCCGCCTCGGATGATCTTCTGATGACAGGCGGCACCGGCACCAACGTGGCCGACCTGCAAGTGCTGATCAAAGGGCAACCATGACCACCCATATCGCCTTCACCAACCCCGGCCGGTTCTGGCGCGGCAACCTGCACACCCACTCCACCCGCTCCGACGGGGTGCTGGCACCCGAAGAGGTCTGCCGCCGCTACCGCGCCGAAGGCTATGATTTCCTTGCCCTGACCGACCATTTCATCGGCACCTGCGGCTATCCGATCGTCGACACCACACCGTTCCGCAGCGACGGCTTCACCACCATCCTCGGCGCCGAGCTGCACTCCGGCGCGATGTCAAACGGCGAACTCTGGCACATCCTCGCCGTCGGACTGCCACCCGATTTCGCGCCCTCGAACGCGCCCGGCTTCCTGCCAGTCGACGGTCAGGAAACCGGGCCCGAAATCGCCGCCCGCGCCGTCGCGGCGGGCGCTTTCGTCGCCGTCGCGCACCCGCAATGGTCCGGCCTGACCCTCGCCGACGCCCGCTCCATCACCGCCGCCCACGCGGTCGAGATCTACAACCACGGCTGCGGCACTGGCTGCGACCGCCCCGATGGCGCTGCCATCGCCGACCTCCTCCTCACCGAAGGCCGCCGCCTCAGCCTCATCGCCACCGATGACGCACATTTCCACGAGCCCGACCATTTCGGCGGCTGGGTCATGGTGAAAGCCACCGAAAACACGCCCGAAGCCTTGTTGCAGGCGCTGAAGGACGGCGCGTTCTACTCCTCGCAAGGGCCCGAGATTCGCAGCGTCACCGTCGAAGGCGACCACGTCACCGTCGAATGTTCCGCCGCCGTTTCGGTCGTGGCAATGGGCCGCGGCAGCGGGGCCAAGGCCGTCCACGGCCACTCGATGACCCGTGCCTCCGTCCCGCTCGCCCGCCTCAACACCTCGCCCTGGCTCCGCGTCGCGGTGATCGACGCCGCCGGAAAACGCGCCTGGTCGAACCCGATCTGGCTTTGATAACCACTCCACGGCAAGATGGGCCAACCATAGGAACAGACCACCCTCGCTCTGACCACCGCCTCAGGCCGCGCCTCCCTCCCCCCTCGTGGGGGAGGGCTGGGGAGGGGGGGGCTTCCGGAAGGCCAGCACCATGATCACCGACATCGAAGACTACTTCAGCCTTGGCTGCGGTCGTTGCGCCCGGTTCGCCACACCCGACTGTTCCGCCCGCCGCTGGGCCTCAGGCCTTGCCGACCTGCGCCGCATCTGCCGCGATGCGGGCCTGACCGAGACGGTGAAATGGGGCCATCCCTGCTACATGCACGCAGGCCGCAACATCGCCCTGATCGGCGCCCTGCGCGGTGATTTCCGGCTCAACTTCTTCAACGCGGCCCTGATGCAAGACCGCGACCACGTTCTGGAACGCCAGGGACCGAACACCCCGCACCCCGACAGCTTGCGCTTCACCGACACCGCCGCCGCCCGTGCAATGGAACCCACGATCCGCGCCTATCTGGCCGAGGCGATGGGCTACGCCGAGGCCGGTACCCTGCCTGCGAAACCGCAAACCGAAATCGACCTGCCGCCCGAACTGATCGAGGCCCTCGACATGGACCCCGACCTTGCCGAGGCGTTCCACCGCCTGACCCCCGGTCGCCAGCGCAGCTACGTGATCCTGCTGTCGGGCGCGAAAGCCAGCGCCACCCGGCTTGCCCGCATCGAAAAAGCCCGCCCGCGCATCCTCGCAGGCAAAGGCGCGAAGGAGCGTTAGGTGGTTACCAACCCGTTAACGCCCCCACTAACCCGTTGATCACAAACGCTTCTGGAAATGTCCCACCGTGGGACACTACAAGATGCCTGGCAACCGCAGCCCATGCTCGACCGCGCAATCGCGGGCAATCTCATACCCCGCGTCGGCATGCCGCATCACCCCCGTCGCCGGGTCATTCCACAACACATTCGACAACCGCCGCGCCGCATCCTCGGTGCCGTCCGCCACCACGACCATGCCGGAATGCTGGCTGAACCCCATCCCCACACCGCCGCCATGATGCAGCGAAACCCACGTCGCCCCCGACGCCGTATTCAAAAGCGCATTCAACAGCGGCCAATCGCTCACCGCGTCCGACCCATCCTTCATCGCCTCCGTCTCTCGGTTCGGGCTGGCCACCGACCCCGAGTCCAGATGATCCCGTCCTATCACGATCGGCGCCTTCAACTCCCCCGACGCGACCATCTCGTTGAACATCAGCCCCGCCCGGTGCCGGTCGCCAAGCCCGATCCAGCAGATCCGCGCCGGCAACCCCTGAAACGCAATCCGCTCCCGGGCCATATCCAGCCAGTTGTGCAGGTGCTCATTCTCCGGAAACAGCCGCTTCATCGCGGCATCGGTCTTGTAGATATCCTCCGGATCGCCGCTTAGGGCGCACCAGCGGAACGGCCCGATCCCCCGGCAGAACAGCGGGCGGATATAGGCAGGCACGAACCCCGGAAAGGCAAACGCGTTCTCCAACCCCTCATCCAGCGCCACCTGCCGGATGTTGTTGCCGTAATCCAGGGTCGGCACGCCCGCGTTCCAGAACTCCACCATCGCCGCGACATGGGTCTTCATGCTGGCCCGCGCCGCATGCTCCACTGCCTTCGGGTCCGTCTCCCGCGCGGCCTTGGCCTGCTCCACTGTCCAGCCCTGCGGCAGATAGCCGTTCAGCGGATCATGCGCGCTTGTCTGATCCGTCACGATATCCGGCCGCACCCCCCCGGCCTGCATCCGTCGCACCAGTTCCGGGAACACATCCGCCGCGTTGCCCAAAAGGCCCACCGACTTCGCCTCGCCTTTCGCGGTCCACTCCGCGATCATCGCCAGCGCTTCGTCCAGCGTCCGGGCCTTCGCGTCGACATAGCGGGTGCGCAGGCGGAAATCGATCCGCGTTTCGTCACACTCCACCGCCAGACAGCACGCCCCGGCCATTACCGCCGCCAACGGCTGCGCGCCGCCCATGCCACCGAGGCCCCCGGTCAGGATCCAGCGACCCTTCAGGCTGCCGCCGTAATGCTGCCGCCCGGCCTCGGCAAAGGTCTCGTATGTCCCCTGCACAATGCCTTGCGTGCCGATATAGATCCAAGACCCCGCCGTCATCTGGCCGTACATCGCCAGACCCTTCTTATCCAACTCGTTGAAATGGTCCCACGTCGCCCAATGCGGCACGAGGTTGGAATTGGCGATAAGCACCCGCGGCGCATCCTTGTGGGTGCGGAAGATCCCCACAGGCTTGCCCGATTGCACCAGCAGCGTCTCGTCCGCCTCCAGATCGCGCAAGGCCGCGACGATGCGGTCGAAATCCTCCCAGGTCCGCGCCGCCCGCCCGATACCGCCGTAGACCACCAACTCATGCGGATTTTCGGCCACGTCGGGATGCAGGTTGTTCATCAGCATCCGCAAGGGCGCCTCCGTCAGCCAGCTTTTCGCGCTGATCTCGGTGCCGGTCGCGGGATAGATGTCACGGGTGTTGTGGCGGGTCATGTCAAAGCTCCGGCAAGGGTGTCAGGGTGGCGCGGGCAAGGCTGCCGTCGGCCACCATCAGGGCGGCGGCGGCTAGATCGGGGGCAAGGTAGCGGTCATCCTCCAGCGCCGGCACGTCGCGGCGGAGGCGCGCCACCGCCCGCTGCAACGGGGGCGAGGTTTCCAACGGCGCGCGGAACCCGATGCCTTGGGTCGCGCACAAGGCCTCGACCCCAAGGATCGCCTGCAGGTTCGCATTCATCCGCACCAGCCGCCGCGCGCCATGGGCGGCCATGCTGACGTGATCTTCCTGGTTGGCTGAGGTCGGCGTCGAATCGATCACCGTCGGATGCGCCAGATGCTTGTTTTCGCTCATCAGAGCCGCCGTCGTGACCTCGGCAATCATGAAGCCCGAGTTCAGCCCCGGCTTTGGCGTCAGGAACGCGGGCAGGTCGAACGACAGCACCGGATCGACCATCAATGCCACCCGCCGCTGCGCTATGGCGCCAATCTCGGCCAAGGCCATCGCGATCATATCTGCTGCAAAACCAACAGGTTCTGCGTGAAAGTTCCCACCAGACACGATCTGCCCGTCGGTCAGCACCAGGGGGTTGTCCGTCGCTGCGTTTGCCTCCACCTCAAGCGTCCGCGCGGCCATCCGCAGCACGTCGATCGCGGCTCCGGTCACCTGCGGCTGGCAGCGGATGCAGTAGGGGTCCTGCACGCGCGTATCACCCTCGCGGTGGCTTTCGCGGATTTCCGAGCCGTCCAGCAGGTCGCGCATCGCCGCCGCCGCCTCGATCTGCCCGGCATGGCCGCGAAGCGAGTGGATTTCCGGCGCCAGCGGCGCAGTGGAGCCCATGATCGCGTCGGTCGACATGGCGCTCGTCACCAGCGCCGTCTGCGCCGCACGCCAGCCGTCGAACAGTCCTGCCAGCGCGTAAGCCGTTGAAAACTGTGTGCCGTTGATCAGCGCCAGCCCTTCCTTCGGACCCAGCACCACTGGCCGCAACCCAGCCCGCGCCAACGCTTCGCGGCCCGAAAGCGTTTTCCCCGCGAAATCCGCCTCGCCCTCACCGGTCATCGCCGCCGCCATATGGGCAAGAGGGGCCAAGTCGCCCGACGCCCCGACCGAGCCTTGCGCCGGGATCACCGGCACCACGCCCTTGGCCAGCATGCCTTCGATCAGCGCCACGATCTCCCACCGCACTCCAGACGCGCCGCGCCCAAGGGACAGAAGTTTCAACGCCATCATCAGCCGCACAGTCGCCGGTTCCATCGCTTCACCAACCCCGCAGCAATGGCTCAGGATCAGGTTTTTCTGAAGTATGGCAGTATCTTCTGGTGCGATCTTCAGGCTTGCCAGCTTGCCAAACCCGGTGTTCACACCGTAAACCGCCGCCGTCCCGGCCGCCGCGCGGGCGATGTGCGCCGCCGCCGCAACGACCCCCGCCTTGGCAGAAGGGTCCAGTCGCGCAGGCGCCCCTTCGCGCCAGATGCGCTCCAACTGGCGCAGCGTCGTGTGGCCGGGGATCAGGATTTCAGCGGTCAATTTCGCCTCCGAAAATGCGGGAATGAAGCGGGGTCGCGCCAATGCGGTAAGACAGTTCCGCCGGATGCCGCGCCTCCCAGATGCACAGGTCAGCGCGCTGGCCCGTTTCGATGCGGCCGCGGTCGGCCAGCCCAAGCGCCGCCGCTGCATGGACGGTTGCGCCCATCAGCGCCTCTTCCGGTGTCAGGCGGAAAAGCGTGCAGGCCATGTTCATCGCCAGCGGCAATGAGGCGATTGGCGACGATCCGGGGTTCATGTCGGTCGCCACCGCCATCCGAACTCCTGCCGCGCGAAAGGCGGCGATCGGCGGGGCCTGCGTCTCGCGCAGCGTGTAGAACGCGCCCGGCAGTATCACCGCAACCGTCCCGGCAGCTGCCATCGCCGCCACGCCATCCGCCGCCAGATATTCCAGATGATCCGCCGACAGCGCGCCGTGTTCAGCGGCCATCACCGCGCCCTTTAGGTCTGACAATTGCTCGGCGTGCAGCTTCACCGCAAGGCCAAGCTCTGCCGCCACCGCAAACAGCGGGCGCAGTTCGGCAGGCGAGAACGCGATCCCCTCGCAGAACGCGTCGACCTGATCGACCAACCCTTCGGCATGGGCCACCCGCAGCGACGGAATTGCGACTTCCGCGATATAGGCTGCGGCGCGGCCGGTGAATTCGGGCGGAATGGCATGTGCAGCCAGATGCGTCGATACCACATGCACCCGCCGTGCCGTGCCTATCGTCCGTGCCACGCGCAGCATCTTGACCTCGTCCGCCACGGTCAGCCCGTAGCCCGACTTCACCTCGATCACCGTCGCGCCTGCCGCGAGCATCAGGTCAATCCTTTGCAGGGCGGCTGCAAGCAGCTCCGCTTCGGATGCTGCCCGCGTGGCCTTCACGGTGGAAAGAATCCCCCCGCCGGCCCGCGCAACCGCCTCATAGCTCGCACCGTTCAGCCGCATCTCGAACTCTGCCGCGCGGTCGCCGCCAAAGACGACATGGGTATGACAGTCGATGAGGCCGGGCGTAATCAGGCGGCCACCGCAGCCCTTGTTGCTAAAGCTCTGGTATTGCGACGGAAGCTCTGCAAGTTTTCCCACCCAGACAACTTTTGTGTCCGCAATTGCAACCGCCCCGTCAGGGATCAGCCCATAGCCACCGGTCATCGTGGCAAGTGTTGCATCGGTCAGTAGCAGCGACATTGGGACCTTGTTTTATGTCTGCGGGTTTGGCTAATATGTCTATACATAAGTCTGTATGTCAAGCGAGGCCAGAATGATCCTGCACGCTCAAGGCGCCCTGCTCCCGGACGGTTGGGCAAAGGATGTGCGGATCACGGTCACCGAGGGCCGGATCACCGATGTCACCGCCAACACCGCACCCCAAGGCGAGCGTCATGCACTTGTCCTGCCGGCGCCGGTCAACCTTCACTCCCACACCTTTCAGCGTGCGATGGCCGGGCTGACCGAGGCGCGGACCGCAGGGCAGGACAGTTTCTGGACGTGGCGCACCCTGATGTACCGCTTCCTCGACCATCTCACCCCCGACGACGTGGAGGCCATTGCCGCCCTTGCGATGATCGAGATGGCCGAGGCGGGCTATGCCGCGGTTGCCGAATTTCACTACCTTCACCATCAGCCCGGCGGTGCGCCCTACGACAATCCGGCCGAGCTTTCGGCTCGTATCGCGGCCGCCGCTGCCGACACCGGGTTTGGCCTCACCCTGCTGCCGGTTCTTTACGAACAGGGCGGCTGCGATGGCCGCGCTCTTGCTGGCGGGCAATTGCGTTTTGGCTGCGACCTCGAGCGTTTTCAGACCCTGCATGCCGCTGCCCGGAAAGCCCTGGCCCGTCCCGACGACGGCACTGGCGTTGCCCCCCATTCCCTCCGCGCCGTCAGCCGCAGGTCCCTGGCCGAAATCGCGCAGACCTCCGGCCCGATCCACCTGCACCTCGCCGAACAGGTGGCCGAGGTGGCCGAGGTCCAGGCCGCCTATGGCGCCCGCCCGGTCGAATGGGCGCTGCAAAACCTGCCCATCGACCAGCGCTGGTGCATGATTCACGCCACGCAGATGCAGCCCGATGAAACCGTCAGACTGGCGAAAACCGGCGCCGTCGCCGGCCTTTGCCCGATCACCGAGGCGAACCTCGGCGACGGTATCTTCGATGGTCCCGGCTGGCAGGCCGCTGGGGGGCGGCTTGGCGTCGGCACCGACAGCAACGTGCAAATCTCGCTGACCGGTGAACTGCGGCTGCTGGAATATTCCCAACGCCTTGGCCAGAAGGCCCGAGCAGTCATGGCCGATGCCATCCGTTCGACAGGCCGCGTGCTTCTGGACGCGAGCCTTCAGGGTGGCGCGCAGGCCGCGGGCCGCAGATCGGGTGCCATCGCTCCGGGCCAATGGGCGGACCTGATGGTTCCCGACACGTCGGATGTCGAGGGTCTGTCCGGCGATACCCTCCTCGACGCATGGATATTTGCCAGCCGTGAGCGCCCGGTCCGCGAGTTGTGGTCCGCTGGCCGCCACATCGTTGCATCCGGCCGCCACATCGCCCGTGACCGGATCGAAGCGCGCTACCGCAGCCGCCTTGCCGCCCTCAAGGCCCGCGCATGACCGGCGGCTGGGAAGCAGTCCGCGCCGAGGTTCTGCGCCGCATCCGCGCACGCCAATGGCCTCCCGGTGGCCTTATTCCCGGCGAGGAAAGCCTTGCGCAGGAATTCAACGTCGCCCGCGCCACCGTCAACCGCGCGCTGCGTGATCTGGCCGAGGCGGGCGTGATCGAGCGCAAGAAACGCGCCGGAACCCGCGTTGCCGAACTTCCCGTCCGCCGCGCAAAGCTGGATATCCCGGTGATCCGGCAAGATGTCGAGGCGAAGGGCCTGACCCACGGTTTCGACCTTCTGGCCGACGATACAAGTCACGCCCCGGTTCCCGTCACCTCACGCCTCGGCCTGCCCGAAGGTGCCATCCTGCGCCATCTGGAAACCCTGCATCTGGCCGGCGGGCGGCCTTATGTGCTGGAAGACCGCTGGCTGAACCCCGCGGTCCTGCCAGACCCGGCCCCCGATTTCGCCGCCCTCAGCGCCAACGAATGGCTGGTGACCCACGTCAGCCTCGTGTCCGGCGACATCGCCTTCACTGCCGAAGCCGCGACATTGCGCGAAGCAGCCGTCCTCGGCGTGCCTCCGGGCACCGCGCTTTTCATCGCCGAGCGCACCACCTTCGGCACCCTTGGCCCTGTTACCTATGTCCGCCTTGCCCATGCGCCGGGGCATCGGGTGCAGATGACGTTCTAGGCCAGATGCCGCGCCACCAGTTGCGCCAGCCGCCGGTGCAACGGCGCGATCCGGTGCCGGATGTGCAGCGCCGCAAACACCGGCTGGCGCAAGACCGGCGCATCCGCCACCAGCCGGAAGCCGCCCGCCGTCAGCGCCTCGGCGGTCTTTTCCAGCACGTAGCCCGATCCGCCCATCGCCATGAGCAGCGACACCACCGACGCAGATTGCCCGACCGACACCGCAGCCCCCGCAAGCCCCGGCGTCAACTGGCGGTGCATCTCTTCGAACGCGGGCGAAAAATGCGCGAACACAAAGCGCTCCGGCGTCACCTCCGCCAGCCGCCCGGTGTCGGTCGACACCATCCGGTAAGCCACGTCGCCCACACTTTCGAAATGCAGGTCGGGGTGCGGTTTGGGGCTGAACATCACCGCAAAGTCCAGAATTCCCGTCAGCAGATCGGCGCACATCTGGTTGGAGTAATCCGGCTCGATGTAGAATGCGGCTTCGGGCAGCGCCTGCCGGAACCCCGTCATCCAGTCGCCCAGATACAGCGCCGCCAGATCGTTCTGGATGCCCAGTCGCACCAGATGCGCCGCCCCTTGCGGAATCTGGATCCGCCGCCGCGCCTCGTTCCATTCGTGGCGCAAGGCGCGGGCATGCGGCTCGAACCGCTTGCCCTCTGCCGTCAGATCCGTGCCTGCCCGCGACCGGTCGAAAAGCCGCGACCCCACCGCCTGCTCCAGCGCCGTCACCCGCGACGACACGGTGGATTGGGTGATCCCCAGCCGGTCCGAGGTGCGGTGAAAACTGCGCGTCTCGGCAAGGTCAAGAAAGGTATCAAGAAGCTCGATCTGCATGGCGTCCTCTGATCGGGTTCTTCGATCAATAGGCCGCCGATTGCCGAATTGAAAGCCACCGCACGCGGCCTGATAGTGGCGCGAAGAAACGGGAGGGCAGCGATGACCGAATTCGCAAGCGCACGGGTGGTCATCATCGGCGGCGGCGCGGTGGGGGCCTCGTGCCTTTTCCATCTGGCGAAGGCTGGCTGGACCGACTGCCTGCTCTTGGAAAAGAACGAGCTGACCGCCGGTTCCACCTGGCACGCGGCGGGCAACGTGCCGACGTTCTCGGCCTCGTGGTCGATCATGAACATACAGCGGTATTCCGCGGGCCTCTACCGTGGCCTCGGGGCCGAGGTCGATTACCCGATGAATTATCACGTGACCGGGTCGGTCCGTCTGGGCCATTCGGCGGAACGGTTGCAGGAATTCAAGCGCGTCGTCGGCATGGGACGCACTCAGGGCATGGAGCTGGCGATACTTGGCCCCGACGAGATCCGCGCCAAGTATCCCTTTGTGGAAACCCACGATCTGACCGGCGCGCTTTACGACCCCTACGATGGCGACATCGACCCCGCGCAATTGACCCAGGCCCTTGCCAAGGGCGCGCGCAACCTCGGTGCGCGGATCGAACGGTTCTGCCCTGTCACCGACGCGCGCTGGACCGGGACGGAGTGGATCCTGACCACGCCGAAAGGCGAGGTGCGCGCCGAATACGTGGTGAACGCGGCGGGCTACTACGCCCGCGAAGTCGCCAAGATGTTCAACCGCGACCTGCCGATGATGGTGATGAGCCATCAATACATGCTCTTCGACACGATCCCCGAAATCGAAGCCTACTCCGCCGAAACCGGGGGCAAGCTGCCGCTTTTGCGCGATGTCGACAGCTCTTACTACCTGCGGCAGGAAAAGCACGGCTTCAACCTTGGCCCGTATGAGCGCAACTGCCGCGCGCATTGGACTACGCCCGACGACCCGTTCCCGCAGGACTTCAGCTTTCAGTTGTTCCCCGACGATCTGGACCGGCTGGAATGGTATATCGCCGACGCGATGGCCCGCGTGCCGCTTCTGGAAAAGGCAGCCCTCACCAAGGTGATCAACGGCCCGATCCCCTATACCCCCGACGGAAACCCGCTGATCGGCCCGATGCCCGGCGTTCCGAACGCGTTCGAGGCTTGCGTCTTTACCTTCGGCATCTGTCAGGCCGGGGGCGCGGGCAAGGTTCTGGCCGAATGGGTCACCGAAGGCGGCACCGAATGGGACATGTGGTCCTGCGACCCGCGCCGCTTCACCGGCTGGGAGGATGAGGACTACTGCATCCAGAAGGGGATGGAGGTCTACGGCCACGAATACGGCATGCATTTCCCGATGGCCCGCTGGCCGGCAGCCCCCGACCGCAAACTGTCGCCCGTGCATGACCGGGTGAAGGCGCTTGGCGGCGTGATGGCGCCTTACAACGGCTGGGAACGCGCCGAATGGTTCGCCATGCCCGGCGACGACACTTCGTGGGAGGCGACGCAGACCTGGAACCGCGCCGGCCCGTGGGAGGCCCGCATCGCCGCCGAATGTGCCGCCGTGCGCGACGGGGCAGGGGTTCTGGACCTGCCCGGCTTCACCCGCTTGCGCCTCTCCGGCCCCGGCGCGCGGGCGCATCTCGACAGCCTGACCGCCAGCCGCTTGCCACCCGACGGCAAGATCGGGCTGGCCTACTTTGCCGATGCGCGTGGGCGGATCGTCACCGAAATGACGGTGCTTCCGTTCAACGACGAGGACATTGGCGTGATCACCGCCGCCATCGCGCAAAAGCACGACGCCGACCTGATTCGTCGGGGCTTGCCCGAGGGCGTGACGCTGGAAGACTGGTCCGACCGTATCCACTGTTTCATCGTCACCGGCCCGAAAGCCCGCGACATCCTCGCCCCGATCACCGAGGCCGACCTGTCGCTGCCATGGCTGTCGATCCAGTATTTCGCCAAGGTTGCGGGCCGCGATGTTGCACTTGTCCGCGTCAGTTTCGCGGGCGAACTTGGCTGGGAAATCCATTGCGACCGTGCCGATGCGCAAACGATCTACGACGCGGTCTTGCAAAGCGGCGCGGTGCCGTTTGGGATGCGCGCGCTGAACGCCCTGCGCATCGAAAAGGGCTACCGGGCCTGGAAGGGTGACCTTTCCACCGACTATTCGCTGCTGGAAGGTGGCCTCGAGCGTTTTATCGACTGGACCAAGGAGTTTCCCGGCAAGGCAGCACTTGCGGCCGAGAAACAGCGCGGCGTGACCAAACGCTTCGTCGCCCTGAAGGTCGCCACCGGCCCCGCCGATCCGCCTTACATGGCCAACCTCTGGCATCAGGGTCGCATCGTCGGCGAGGTGACCTCGGCCGCGATGGGCCACCGCGTCGGGCATGTCGTGGCGTTGGGAATGCTGAAAACCGACCTTGCAGTGCCGGGAACGGCGCTGGAGGTGGAGGTTTACGGCGAGCGGCTGGCGGCGGAAGTGCTGGGCTTCGGCGCGGCCTGGGATGCAAAGAACGAGCGGATCAAGGCATGACGGGCCGCCGGGGCGCTGCCCCGGACCCCGGGATATTTGGGAACAGAAGAAATGGCTGAGATTCCACGGCAGGCACGGGCGGTCGTCATCGGGGGCGGGGTGTCGGGATGTTCGGTGGCCTATCATCTGGCGAAGATGGGCTGGACCGATGTGGTGCTGCTGGAGCGCAAGCAGTTGACCAGTGGCACCACTTGGCACGCCGCCGGGTTGATCGGGCAATTGCGCGGGTCTGCCAACATGACGCGGCTGGCGAAGTATTCCGCCGATCTTTATGTCAAGCTTGCCGCCGAAACCGGAGTGGAGACGGGGATGCGGCAGGTTGGCAGCATCTCGGTCGCGCTGACCGAGGCGCGGCATGAGGAACTGTTGCGCCAAGCCACTGTCGCGCGGATCTTCGATGTCGAGGTGCACGAGATTTCGCCGGCCGAGGCGAAGGCGAAGTATCCGCATCTGAACATCGAGGGCGTCGTGGGGGCGGTGGCCCTGCCACTTGATGGCCAATGCGATCCGGCCAACATCGCGATGGCGCTGGCCAAGGGCGCGCGGATGCGCGGTGCGCAGATCTTCGAGCACACCAGGGTTACGGCCGTGACCAAGGCCGCGGGCCATGTCACCGGCGTCGATTACATCGGGGCTGATGGTGAGCCCGGCCACATCGCCACCGATGTTGTGGTGAACTGCGGTGGCATGTGGGGGCGCGACTTGGCTGAAGCGTCAGGCGTCACCCTGCCGCTGCATGCCTGCGAGCATTTCTACCTCGTCACCGAACCCGTTGAGGGGCTTGGACATTTGCCGGTTCTGCGGGTGCCGGACGAATGCGCCTATTACAAATCTGACGCAGGCAAGATGATGGTCGGCGCGTTCGAGCCGAAGGCCAAGCCCTGGGGCATGACCGGCTGGGGGCGGGCGGGCATCCGCGACGATTTCATGTTCGACACGCTGCCCGAGGACTGGGACCACTTCCAGCCGATCCTCGAACACGCGATGAACCGCCTGCCGCTGTTCCAGACCGCCGGCATCCACACCTTCTTCAACGGTCCGGAGAGTTTCACTCCGGATGATCGCTACTATCTGGGCGAGGCGCCGGAACTTGGCGGATACTGGGTTGCCGCAGGTTACAACTCGGTCGGCATCGCCGGGTCGGGTGGTGCTGGCATGGCGCTGGCGCACTGGATCACCGAAGGCGAGGCACCCTTCGATCTGTGGGAGGTCGATATCCGCCGCGCGCAGCCCTTCCAGCGCAACCGCAGCTACCTGAAGGAGCGGGTGTCGGAAACGCTCGGCCTTCTATACGCCGATCACTTCCCCTACCGTCAGGTCGTCACCTCGCGCGGCGTTCGCCGCTCGCCGATCCACGATCACCTCAAGGCCCGAGGCGCGGTGTTTGGCGAGGTTGCCGGATGGGAGCGCGCCAACTGGTTCGCCAATGACGGGCAAGAGCGCGAGTATCAGTATTCCTGGAAGCGGCAGAACTGGTTCGACAACCAGCGCGGCGAACACATGGCGGTCCGCGAGGGCGTCGGCTTTTTCGACATGACCTCGTTTGGCAAGATCCGGGTCGAGGGGCGCGATGCCTGCCGGTTCCTGAACCGCGTCGCCTCGGCCGAGATGGATGTCGCCACGGGCCGCATCGTCTACACCATGCTCCTCAATGATCGCGGGGGGATAGAGGCCGATCTTACGGTGACCCGCCTTTCCGAGACAGCCTACCTGCTGGTCGTCCCCGGCGCCACCCTGCAGCGCAACCTCGCGTGGTTGCGCGCCCATGTCGGCGATGATTTTGCCGTGATCACCGACATGACCGCCGCCGAATCCGTGCTTTGCGTCATGGGTCCGAAATCGCGCGCGTTGATGCAGCGCCTCAGCCCGGCGGACTTCAGCAACGCCGCCCATCCCTTTGGCACCGCACGCGAAATCGAGGCTGGCATGGGCCTTGCCCGCGCCCACCGCGTGACTTACGTGGGCGAGCTTGGCTGGGAGCTTTACGTCAGTGCCGACCAGACCGCGCATGTCTTCGAGGCGATCGAGGCGGCGGGGGCGGACCTTGGGCTGAAGCTCTGCGGTCTCCACACCCTCGATAGCTGCCGGATCGAAAAGGCTTACCGCCACTGGGGCCACGACATTACCGACGAAGATCATGTGCTGGATGCGGGCCTCGGTTTCACTGCCAGCCGCAAGAAACCCGCCTATATCGGCCGCGATGCCGTGCTGCGGCGCGAGGAGGAGGGCGTACCGCGCAGGCTCGTCCAGTTCCGCCTGGCCGACCCCGAGCCGCTGCTGTTCCACAACGAAGCCCTTGTCCGTGACGGCCAGATCATCGGCCCCGTCACCTCGGGCAACTATGGCCACTTCCTCGGCGGTGCCATCGGTATGGGCTACGTTCCCTGCAAGGGGCAGTCCGACGCCGAAATCCTTGGCTCGTCCTATGAAATCGAGGTCGCAGGCCAGCGCCACAAGGCCATAGCCAGCCTTGCCCCGATGCACGACCCAAAATCCGAACGGGTGCGCGCATGACGCTGGCAGCGCGGCATCAGGTGTTTCACAACCTCCACCAGACGGGATGTTTCGTCATCCCCAACCCGTGGGATCGTGGTTCAGCCCGGATGATGGCCGCGCTTGGCGCGCAAGCGCTTGCCACCAGTTCCGCCGCCCACGCCTTCACCCTTGGCCGTCCCGACCTTGGCACCGTGACCCGCGATGAGGCTCTGGCGCACGCGGCAGACCTCCTCTCCGCCACGCCGCTCCCGGTGTCTGGCGATTTCGAGAACGGTTTTGGCGATGACCCTGGCTGCGTGGCTGAAACCGTCCGGCTCGCGGGCGAAATCGGGCTGTCCGGCATCTGCATCGAAGATACGGAAATGACCGCCGGGACCCCGCCTTACGACTTCGCGCTCGCCGTCGAACGCATCCGCGCCGGGGCCGCCGCCGCCCGCGCTCTGGGCCGCCCGTTCATCTTTTGCGCGCGTGCCGATGGCGTGATGCATGGCAGCTACGCCCTTGCCGAGGGTATCCGTCGCCTGCAAGCGTTCGAGGCTGCGGGGGCGGATCTTCTCTACCTGCCCGTGCCGCCCGGCAAGGCGGATCTGGCGCAGATCCTCGCCGCCGTTACCAGGCCGGTGAACGCGCTGGCTGCGGGACCGCTGAAATCCCTCACCGTCGCGGAACTGGCCGGTATGGGTGTCCGCCGCATCTCCACCGGCAGCCAGATCGCACGCCTGACCCATGCCGCGATTCGTGACAGCGTCAGCGCAATGCTGGGGCAGGGCAGTTTCGCCCGCCTCGGCGCAGCGGCATCCGGCACCGAAATAGACGAGCTTTTGACCTGCGGGAGTAACGCATCATGACCGACCTTGGCGAAATCTGCGAACCCTCCCGCGCCCGCCGTCCCGGTGGCCGCTCCGCCCGCGTGGCGATGCGCGCAGCCCCTCTGGCTGACGATGTGCGCCCCGTCCGCCCCGGCATGCCCGGTGGCCGCTACAAACCTTTGACCGACGAAGGCGTGCGCCAGATCCACGCCGCCGCCCTTGATGCGCTGGAACAGATCGGCCTTTCGCAAGCCCCGCCCTCGGGAGTGGAGATCATGACCAAAGCCGGCGCGATCCAGGGCGACGATGGGCGCCTGCGCTTTCCCCGCTCGCTGGTCGAGGACATGCTGGCCGTCGCCGCCCGCGACATCACGCTCCACGCCCGCGACCCGCGCTACGACCTGCACCTGTCGGGCAGCAACGTCCACTATGGCACGGCTGGCGCTGCGGTGCACATCGTCGATCCGATCACACTGGAATACCGCGATTCGACCGCGCAAGACCTCTATGACGCCGCCCGCCTCGTCGACAACCTCGACAACATCCACTTCTACCAGCGCACGATGGTCTGCCGCGACGTGGTGGATAACCGCGAGATGGACCTCAACACCCTCTACGGCAGTCTGTCCGGCACGGTGAAACACGTCGGCACCTCGTTTTCCGACCCCGCGCATGTCGCCGATTGCTTCGAGCTGATCCACATGGTCGCGGGCGGCGAGGAAAAATGGCTGGAACGCCCGTTCGTCAGCAATTCCAACTGCTTCGTCGTCCCACCGATGAAATTCGCCGAGGAATCCTGCATCACGATGGAGGATTGCATCCGCCGCGGCATGCCGATGCTGCTCCTTTCCGCGGGCCAGGCGGGGGCTACCGCGCCGGCCCCCATCGCGCTGACCATCGTGCAGGCCGTTGCGGAATGTCTCGCCGGCGTCGTCTACGCCAATTCGATCAGGAAGGGCGCGCCTTGCATCTTTGGCACCTGGCCCTTCGTCAGTGACCTGCGCACGGGTGCCATGTCGGGCGGCAGCGCCGAACAGGCACTTCTGACCGCAGGCTGCGCCCAGATGCACCGCTTCTACGACCTGCCGGGTGGCGCGGCCTCGGGCATCAGCGACAGCAAACTTCCCGACATGCAGGCCGGGTGGGAGCAGGGCATCACCAACGCCCTTGCCGGTCTTGCCGGTCTCAACATGTGCTACGAGGCGGTCGGGATGCATGCCTCGCTCCTTGGCTTCTGCCTTGAATCGCTCGTCCTTGGCGACGACCTTCTCGGCCAGACCATGCGCCTTGTGCGCGGCATCGACGTGACCCCCGACACCACCTCGCTTGACGCGATGAAAGAGGTCTGCCTCGGCGGCCCCGGCCACTACCTTGGCTCCGACCAGACGCTGCGTCTGATGCAGACCGAATACATCTACCCCAAGGTCGGCAACCGCATGTCGCCAAAGGAATGGAACGAGGCTGGCAAACCCCTGTTGCTTGATACCGCGATTGCCCGCAAGAATGCGATTCTCGCCAAGGCTGGCAGCCGGATCGATCCGGAAATCGACGCAATGATCCGGGCAAAATACAACATCTACTTCAAGTGAGGTCTCAATGATCCCCGCCAACATGCTGAAATTCTACATCAATGGTCAGTGGGTCGACCCCATTTCGAAGTCCCGCATCGGCGTCGAAAACCCCGCGACCGAGGAAATCGTCTGCGACGTCGCGATGGGCAACGAGGCCGACGCCGACCGCGCCATCCTCGCCGCCCGTGCTGCATTCGACGGCTGGACCTACCGCCCTGTCGCCGAACGCATCGCCGTCGTGAAGCGGGTGCTGGAGGTTTACAACGAGCGTTACGAAGACTTCGCCCAGGTCATGTCCACCGAAATGGGCGCACCCATCACCTGGGCACGCGACGCCCAGGCCTGGGCCGGTCAGGTCCACATGGAGGCCACGATCAAGGCCGCCGAGGAAATGGTCTGGGAATACAGCCGCGGCACCACCCGGATCATCTACGAAGGCATCGGCGTCTGTTCGCTGATCACACCGTGGAACTGGCCGATGAACCAGATCGCCTGCAAGGTCGCCCCGGCGCTGATTGCAGGCTGCACGATGGTGTTGAAGCCGTCCGAAATCGCACCCCTTTCCGGCACCCTCTTTGCGCAGGTCTGCCATGACGCGGGCGTGCCGCCCGGTGTCTTCAACCTCGTCCACGGCGCGGGGCCCGAGGTTGGCGCGCGCATGTCGACGCACCCAGAGGTGGACATGGTGTCCTTTACCGGTTCCACCCGTGCCGGCACCCAGATCGCCGCTGCCGCCGCCCCTACCGCCAAGCGCGTGGCGCAGGAAATGGGCGGCAAATCCCCCAACATCATCCTGCCCACGGCGAACATCGCCGAGGCCGTCGCCGCCGGCGTGACCGCCGTGATGTCGAATACCGGCCAGTCCTGCGATGCGCCGACCCGGATGCTGGTGCCACGCGCGCGACACGCCGAGGCGCTTGCGGCGGCTAAAGAAGCTGCCGAGGCAATCAAGGTCGGCGATCCGAGGGATGAGGCCACCGTCATGGGGCCGCTCGTCTCGAAACTGCAATTCGACAAGGTGCAGCGCCTGATCCAGGCTGGCATCGACGAAGGCGCCACCCTCGTCACCGGCGGCGTCGGTCGTCCGGCCGACCTCAACCGCGGCTGGTTCGTTCGGCCCACGGTGTTTGGCGACGTGGTGAACTCGATGACCATCTCCAAGGAGGAAATCTTCGGGCCGGTCCTCGCGATCCAGCCCTACGACAGCATCGCAGACGCCATCACCCAAGCCAACGACACGATCTACGGCCTCGCCGCCTACATCGCCGGCCCGGTCGAGGATGCCAAACCCGTCGCCCGCCGCCTGCGTGCCGGCACGATCAACCTCAACTACCCCGACTGGGATACCTCCGCCCCGTTCGGCGGCTACAAGCAGTCCGGCAATGGCCGCGAATACGCCGATTGGGGCATCCACGACTTTTGCGAAGTGAAGGGCATCGTCGGCTACGGCGAATGAAACCAACGGCGGCGGTGTGCAGCCGCCGCCGCACCAAGCCGCCCCATAAAGACGGACAGGGACACCATGCACTACGGTTACATCGGCCTCGGCAACCTCGGGGCCGCCTGCGCGGGTTGCCTGCTGAAGGCGGGCTTTCAGGTCACGGTCTATGACCTCAATCCCGCCCTTGCCGACCCGCTGATCGCCCAAGGCGCGACCCTTGCGACCAGCGCCGAGGCGCTTGCCGGGCAGGTCGATCATGTCTTGACCTGCCTGCCGTCCCCGGCCGTATCCGAGCGCGTGTTGCGCAACATCCTGCCCCACATGAAGCCGGGTGCAAACTGGCTGGAAATGTCCACCCTGGGCCGTGACGAGGTGCTGAAACTGGCCGCCATCGCCAGCCAGGCCGGGGTGCGGATGATGGAACTGCCCGTCACCGGCGGCGTGCATCTGGCCTATCAGGGCAAGATCACCATGCTGGCAGGCGGCGACCGCGACCTTTTCGATCTGCACCACGGCGCCATGCAGGCGATGGGCGACCGCATCTTCCACATGGGGCCGCTGGGGTCGTCCTCGATCATCAAGGTCATCACCAACATGCTGGCCTTCATCCACCTGAAAGCCACGTCCGAGGCGCTGATGCTGGCCAAACGCGGTGGGCTTGACCTTGCGCAGGCATGGCACGCAATTCAGGCGTCTTCGGGTAATTCCTTTGTCCACGAAACCGAGGGCGCCCTTATCCTGAACGGCTCCTACGACATTGCCTTCAACATCGACCTCGCGCTCAAGGACCTCAGCTTTGCTTTGGGGTTCGGCAAGGAATTCGGCGTGCCGCTCGACCTCGCCTCGATGACGAACCAGACCTACATCGCGGCCAAGGCAGCCTACGGCGGCGAGGCGCAATCCCCGATGATTGCAAAACTGCTGGAGGATCTGCTCGGCATCGACCTTCGCGCCCCCGGTTTCCCGGCCCGGCTTGAGTGACGCGAGAAAGACACAGCAATGAGCCTGACTGACGAAACCGCCCGCCGAATGGCAATGCTCCTGCACCACCGCAAGGCCACGCTGGCGCAGGGCGATCCGGTGATACCGCCGATCGTGGCGTCTGCCACGTTCCATTTGCCAAGCGTGCAATCGGGCGGTCAGTTCTATGGCCGCAACGGCAATCCGACGTGGGACGCGGTCGAGGTCCAGCTTTCGATCCTTGAAGATGCGGAGGCGGTCAGCTTTCCATCCGGCATGGCCGCGATCTCTGCCGCGCTTTTTGCCACGCTGAAGGCGGGCGATCGGCTGGTGATTCCGTCTGACGGTTACTACGTCACACGGGTCTTGTCGGAGGGCTTCCTGAAGCCCCTCGGGATCGGCGTGCAACCGCTGCCGACCGCCAGCTATGGCACGGCGGACTTCACCGGCGTAGCCGTGGTGTATCTGGAAACCCCGTCGAACCCCGGTCTGGACGTCGTGGACATCGCGACCGTTGCCGCGCGGGCAAAGGCTGCGGGCGCAACGGTCATCGCCGACAACACCACGATGACGCCGCTGTTGCAGCGCCCGCTCGACCTTGGCTGCGATCTTGTCGTAGCCGCCGATACCAAGGCACCGGCTGGCCATTCGGACGTGCTGTTCGGCCATGTCGCCGGGCGTGAGCCCGCGCTGATGCAACGGGTGCGAGACTGGCGGCGGATGTCAGGGGCTATTCCGGGGCCGTTCGAGGCCTTCCTGACGCACCGCGGAATTGAAACCCTGGATGTCCGATTGGAGCGGATGTGCGCAAGTGCTGCGATCATCGCAGAACGGCTGGCTGCACACGCTGCCGTCAGGAACGTGCGTTATCCCGGTCTGCCGGGCGATCCGTCGCACTGGGCGGTCGGGCGGCAGATGGCGAATGGCGGGTTCCTGATCGGCTTCGAACTTGACGACGCCGGCGCAGCGGAAGGATTCCTTGCGCGCTGTCCGCTGGTCGAACAATCGACCAGCTTTGGCGGCACGCATTCTGCCGCAGAACGCCGCGCGCGATGGGGTGATGCGGTCGCCGAAGGGTTCATCCGACTGTCGGTCGGAGTGGAGCCGGTTGACGTGCTGTGGCAGGCCATCGACACGGCGCTGACGGCATGAGCATCTGAACGGCCCCAGGCGGACAGTGTCGCCCGATCTGCGGCGCGCTACAGCGCGTCGAGGATGCGCGCGGCTTCCACCTGCGGATCGCCAAGCCTGGAGCGGTCCTCGCCGGGGAAGAACCGCGCCCGGGTTGCCGTGGGCAGCGGCGCCGGCGTCGCGATCACCACACGTGGCCCGTGTTTCGCGGCCTCGGCCTGCCAGCTTCGGGCAAGCCCGATCTGCGCCGCCTTGGTGGCACCGTAGGCGCCAAAGAACGGCTGCCCGGCCCGTGCGTCGTCAAGAAAAACCGCCGTCCCGCCGTGGGCACGCAGCAGCGGCTCGACCATCGGGATGAGCATCCCGGTGGCGCGGACATTGGTCGCGATCGACTTGTCCCAATCCTTCTGGTCCAGATGCGCTGCCGGCGACAATGGCGCCGCATGGATGGCGGCATGAACCCACAAGCCAAGCCCGCCCCAGCGGTCAAAGATCGACCGGCAGAGGTGGCGCATCGCATCGTCGTTGGTCGCGTCCATCGGTGCCAGCGTCAGCCCGCCAGCACCCGGCTGGCCTGCGCGTTTCACGCGGTCATCCAGATCTTCGAGACCGCCCACCGTGCGGGCCACGGCCACGACCTGCCAGCCGCGCAAGGCCAGTTGTTCGGCCAGCGCCGCACCGAGGCCGCGCGAGGCGCCGGTGACAAGTGCCACTTTGGGGGCGATCTTTTCGGTCATGCGTCAATCCTTGCGGGGCTGTCGGAGCCTCCGGCGGGAGTATTTTTGAAAAGAGCAAATGGCAAGGGGAGCAGTTACTCTGCCGCCTTCATCTCGAAGCCTTCCTCGATCTTGTCCGAGGGGGCGACCGGGTAATCGCCGGAGAAGCAGGCGTCGCAGAACTGCGGGGCGGCCATGTCGCGGCCCATAGCCTCACCAGCCGCGCGGTAGAGGCCGTCGAGCGAGACGAATTTGAGGGAGTCCACGCCGATCCAGTCGCGCATCTCGTCTTCCGACATCGTCGCGGCGAGAAGTTTCGAGCGTTCCGGCGTGTCGACGCCGTAGAAACAGGGCCAGGCGGTCGGGGGCGAGGCGATGCGGAAGTGGACCTCGGCGGCACCGGCTTCCAGGATCATGTCCTTGATCTTGCGGCTGGTGGTGCCGCGCACCACAGAGTCGTCGACCAGGATCACCCGCTTGCCCTTGATCAGCGCGCGGTTGACGTTCAGCTTGAGCCGCACACCCATGTTGCGGATGCTGTCGGTCGGTTCGATGAAGGTGCGGCCCATGTACTGGTTGCGGATGATGCCCATCGCGTAGGGGATGCCGGATTGCTGGCTGTAGCCGATGGCGGCGGGGGTGCCGCTGTCGGGGACCGGGCAGACGAGGTCGGCATCGACGGGGGCTTCGATCGCCAGTTCGACGCCGATCTGGCGGCGGGTTTCATAGACCGACCGGCCGCCGATGATGCTGTCGGGGCGGCTGAAATAGACGTTTTCAAAGATGCAGAAGCGGGATTTGGCGGGGGCGAAGGGGCGGGTTGATTCGACCTTGTTGCCTTCGATCACCACCATCTCGCCCGGCTCGATCTCGCGGACGAAATCAGCGCCGATGATGTCAAGCGCGCAGGTTTCTGACGACAGTGCCCAGCCGTGGTCGCCAAGGCGACCGAGGACAAGCGGGCGGACGCCCAAGGGGTCGCGCACGCCGATCAGCTTGGTGCGGGTCATGGCGACCACCGAGAACGCGCCCTCGACGCGGCGAAGCGCGTCCTTGATGCGTTCGGCGAGGGTCTTCTGGATCGACCGCGCCATCAGGTGGATGATGCATTCGCTGTCGGACGACGACTGGAAGATCGAGCCGCGCTCGATCAGCTCACGCCGCAGCGCGGCGGCATTGGTCAGGTTGCCGTTGTGCGCGATGGCGCAACCGCCCATCGAGAATTCGCCGAAGAAGGGCTGCACGTCGCGGATCGCGGTCGCGCCCTTGGACCCGGCGGTGGAATAGCGCACATGCCCGATGGCGAGGCTGCCGGGCAGGGTGTCCATCACGTCTGCCTTGGTGAAATTGTCGCGCACATAGCCAAAGCGGCGGGCCGAGTTGAAGCCGTGGTCCGGATGGTAGCTGACGATCCCGCCTGCCTCCTGGCCGCGGTGCTGCAGGGCGTGCAGGCCCAGTGCCACGAAGTTCGAGGCGTCGGCAACGCCGACCACGCCGAAGATGCCGCACTCTTCCTTCAGCTTGTCGTCGTCGAAGGGATGCGAGCGGAACGGTTGCATGGGAAGCGACTCCTTGCGCAAGGCGTGCCTTCCTTTAGGCCACCGCCGCGTCAGTGTCACGCCCGTAATGCCGCATCGCGGCGCCTCAGTTGGCCGGGGCCGGTGCCAATTCGGGTGCCAGTTCGGGCGCCGTTTCGGGTGCGACTTCGGCGCCGCCCGGCACGCAGACATCGGTCAGCTCGTTGTAGCGGGCAACGATCCAGCCGGGCGCGTCGGTAGGGATGTTCTCGTCGATGTTGGCCTGGAAATTCGCGAACACCTTGGCGGTGCGGCTGTCGTCGATCATCGGGATTGCCTGATCCGACAACACGCGGTCATAAACGATGAAGGCGACCGCGATCAGCAGAACACCCCGCAGCGCGCCGAACAGAAAGCCAAGCGCCTGGTCGATGCCGCCAAGAGCCGAGCGTTGCACGGCCGAAGAAAACAGCGGCGTGAACAGCGCCGCCACGATCAGGCCGATTGCGAACACCCCTGCAAAGGCCGCGACAACGGAAAGTTCGCAACTGTCTGACAGGAATTCGCCCACCACGGGCAATTCCTTGACCAGCGGCTGTGCCGAGGGCGCGAAGATGAAGGCCAGGATCGCGGCGCCCACCCAGCCGAGGATCGCCATCAACTCGCGCACCAGCCCGCGCGAGAAGGCCAGGATCGCCGAGATCACCACGATCAGCGCCGCGCCGCCATCGACTGCGGTCAAATTTTCCATGCGTCGTCCCCGCTTCGTCCTGTCATGCCTTGCTTAGCCCGCTCCGAACATTTCGCCGACAAAGGCGGTGAGATCGGGCATCTGGCGCACCGCGATCCCGCCGGCCCCTTCCAGCTTGGAATGGCTTGGCACCGTCGCGTGTGAAAAACCAAGTTTCGAGGCTTCTTTCAACCTGTTTTCGGTCTGACCGACCGGACGCAGCGCGCCGGAGAGGCTGATTTCCCCGAAAAGCACCATGTCTGGCGGAATTGCCACATCTTCGCGTGCCGACAAGAGCGCACCCGCGACGGCAAGGTCCGCCGCCGGTTCGCTGACCCGCAAGCCCCCGGCGACGTTCAGGAAAACATCAAGGCCGGTGAAGGGGATGCCGCAGCGTGCCTCAAGCACGGCGAGGATCGTTGACAGCCGCCCCGAATCAAGGCCGACAACCGTTCGTCTTGGAGTGCCAAGGGTGGAAGGGGCCACAAGGGCCTGGATTTCGGTCAGCACGGGCCGGGTGCCTTCGATCCCGGCAAAGACCGCCGAGCCCGGTGCCGGCTGGTCGCGGTTGGACAGAAAGAGCGCAGAGGGGTTCGCCACTTCGGCCAGCCCGGCGCCCGTCATCTCGAACACGCCGATCTCGTCCGAAGGGCCAAAGCGGTTCTTCACCGCGCGCAGGATGCGGAACTGGTGGCCGCGCTCGCCTTCGAAATAGAGCACGGTGTCGACCATGTGTTCCACGACGCGCGGGCCGGCGATCTGGCCGTCCTTGGTGACGTGACCGACAAGGATCACCGCGACGCCGCGCCGCTTGGCAAAGCTGACAAGCTCATGCGCGGTGGCGCGCACCTGGCTGACCGAGCCGGGGGCGGCCTCGACCTGATCAAGCCACATGGTCTGGATCGAATCGATGATCGCAAGGGCAGGGCGTTCGGCATCCAGCGTGGTCAGGATGTCGCGCAGGTTGGTTTCGGCGCCAAGGATCACCGGCGCGTCCTGCAGGCCCAGCCGTGCCGCCCGCATGCGCACCTGCGCCGCAGCCTCTTCGCCGGAAATATACATGCACTTCAGGCCGGTGTGGGCAAAACTTGCCGCGGCTTGCAGAAGGAGCGTCGACTTGCCGATGCCGGGATCGCCGCCGACGAGGATGGCCGAGGCCGGGACCAGACCGCCGCCAAGCACCCGGTCAAGTTCGCCAATGCCGGAGGAGGCGCGCTGCGGCGGGTCTTCCTCGGTGGCAAGGTCGGTCAGCACGATGGTGCGGCCCTTGGCGCCCATCGACTTCGGACCGGTGGACAGCGGGGTTTCCTCGACGATGGTGTTCCAGCCGCCGCAGGCTTCGCACTTGCCCGCCCATTTGCGATAGGGCGCGCCGCAGGTGGTGCAAACAAAGGCAGCGGTCTGTTTCATCGCCAACGACCCTGCCTTGAAAGATGGGCAGCATCAAGGCGCGGTTTCGCGCCCCTCGCTTTGCCAGGCGATCAGGACCGAGGCAAGGATGCAGCCGGTAAAGAGGTAAAGCCCCCATGCCGGCTCGATGGTGACCATGCCGACGCCCTTCACCAGCACGATGTAGATCGCGATCAGGAACACGTCCGCCATCGCCAGCTTTCCCAGGAGATAGAGCGCTGGCAGGGTCCGGGGCGAGAGCAGTCCGAAATGCAGGAGCGCGAGGCCGATGGTCTTGGCGTAGGGCGCGAAGATCGCAAGGAAGGTCACCAGAAGCGCCAGTGCCGCATCGGTTTCCCAAAGGCTTTGCAATCCGGTGACGACGGAAATCTCGTCCATGCCAAAGACCGGAAGAAGGGCGGCGCGCAGCAGGGGCGCGAACCATGCGACCGGGAACAGGACGAGGAGAGCGAGGTTCAGATAGCGCATGGCCGGTCCCTTCATCTGCGGTGGGACCGGAGGGTTTCACACCCTCCGGACCTCCCGCGGGATATTTCGAGAAGGGGAAATCAAGAGCGTCACCTGACGCTGGCAATCGGGCCGGTTGCCCGACCGTGGATGAACTGCTGCACGTAAGGATCTGGCGTGGCGTCCAATTCACTGACCGGACCGGTCCACTGGATGACCCCGGCGTGCAGCATCGCCACCCGGTCGGCGATGGCGCGGACCGAGGACATGTCGTGGGTGATGGTCATTGCCGTCGCCCCCATTTCCACCACGATCTCGCGGATCAGTTCGTTGATCACGCCGGCCATGATCGGATCGAGGCCGGTGGTCGGTTCGTCGAAGAAGATGATCTCGGGTTCGGCGGCGATGGCGCGGGCGAGGCCGACGCGCTTTTGCATGCCGCCGGACAGCTCGGCGGGAAAGAGGTCGGCCACCTCGGGTTTCAGCCCGACGCGGCGCAGCTTGCCAATGGCGATCTCGCGCGCATCAGCCTTGGGCAGGGCTTTCGCGCCGCGCAGCAACCGGAAGGCGACATTTTCCCACACGCGAAGCGAATCGAACAGCGCGCCGCCCTGAAACAGCATCCCGAACCGCGCGAGGAACGCATCCCGATCGGCCTTGGTCACATCCTGCCCGTCAAGCGTGATCTGGCCACCATCCGGGCGCACAAGGCCAAGGATGCATTTCAGAAGCACCGACTTTCCGGTGCCCGACCCGCCGATGATCACCATGCTTTGCCCTGACGGGATCGTCAGGTTCACCCCGGCCAGCACCCGGTTCGCGCCAAAGCTTTTCTGCACGCCGGTAAGGGTGATCATGCCGAGAAGAACACCTCCGTCAGCAGGTAGTTCGCGGCCAGGATCAGGACCGAGGCCGACACCACGGCGGCCTTGGTCGCAGCACCCACGCCTTGCGCCCCGCGGGCCGAGTTCATGCCATGATAGCAGCCCATCAGCGCGACGATGAAGCCGAACACGGCGCCTTTCACCAATCCTGAACCGACGTCCCAGGGTTCCAGAAAATCGGCGGTATTCTTGAGGTAGGCGGCAGAGTTGAAATCAAGCCGGGTGATGCCCACCAGCCAGCCGCCCATGATGCCGATCGCATCGCCCACAGCGACCAGCACCGGCATCGCCAGGGTTGCCGCAAGAACGCGAGGAACGGCCAGGTATTTCAACGGGTTTGTCGAAAGTGTGACCAGCGCGTCGATCTGCTCGGTGACCTTCATGGTGCCGATTTCGGCGGCGATGGAGGACGCGACCCGTGCCGCCACCATCAGCCCGCCCAGAACCGGGCCAAGTTCGCGCGTCATGCCGATCGCCACGATGGAGGGCACCACGCTTTCCGCGTTGAACCGCGATCCGCCGGCATAGATCTGCAAGGCCAGCGCGCCGCCGGTGAAGATCGCGGTCAGGCCGACCACCGGCAGCGAGAACCAGCCGATCTGCAGCACTGACTGGCCGAATTCGCGCAGGTAGAATGGCGGGCGCAGGATGTGTCCGACGATGGCGCCGGCAAAAAGCGTGACCCGCCCGATTGACGTCAGGGCTGCCAGAACGGGGCGGCCAATGGCGGCGAACAGGGCGGCCAGCGGTGTGGCCAGGTTCATGCCGTCCGCTCCTGATAGCGGCGCAGGTAGCGTGGGCCAAGCGAGGTGAGGATCTCGTAGCCGATGGTTCCGGCGGCGTCGGCCAGATCGTCGACAGTCTGGTGCGCACACAGGATATCAAGTGACTTCGGCACTTCCGCCAGATGGGTCACGTCGACGGTGATCAGGTCCATCGACACGCGGCCAACCAGCGGGCAGGGAACGTCACCGTCCCACAGCATCGCGGCATTCGACAAGGTGCGCGGCAGCCCGTCGGCATAGCCACCGGCGACCGTTGCAATGACGGCGTGGGTATCAGCCGTCCAGGTGCAGCCGTAGCCCACGCTTTCGCCGGGGGCCACCTCGCGCGTCTGGATCACCGGCAGACCAAGGCTGACGGCGCGAACCGAGGTATCGAAGGGCAGCCCGCCGTAGAGCCCGATCCCGGGACGGGTCAGGTCGAAGTGATACTTCGGCCCGAGAAGAATGCCGCCCGTCGCCGCCAGCGAGCGCGGGATGCCGGTGCCGTCGGTCATTTCGTGAAACGCCTCAAGCTGCGTGGCGTTCAGCGGATGATCGGGTTCGTCGGCGCAAGCCAGGTGGCTCATCAACAAGGCCGGCCCTGCGTCGATCAGAATCGAGGCGACGGCCTGCCACTCCAGCATCTCGACGCCCAGCCGGTTCATCCCGGTATCAAGCTGCACGCCGAACGGGTGGCCGGGCAGCGCTTCCAGGTGACGGGTGATCTGTTCCAGGCTGTTCAACATCGGCGTCAGATCAAGGTCGTTTATCATCTCGGTATCACCCGACATGTGGCCCGACAGCACCGAAATCTGCGGGCCGGGGCCAAGCGCCTGGCGCACGGCCGCGCCTTCCTCGGCGTAGGCCACGAAGAACCGCCGCGCACCCGCCTGCGCCAAGGCGCGCGCCACGCGGGTAACGCCCAATCCGTAAGCGTCGGCCTTGACCACGGCTGCGGTCTGCACCTCTGGCCCCGACAGCCGGTCAAGCGCGCGCCAGTTGGCCGCGACGGCGTCAAGGTCGATGGTGAGGGTCGCGGTTGCCATGCGCGCTGTTTCGACCGAGGCAGGGCTTGGGTCAAGGAAAAACATGGGGGCGCGGGGCAGGGGTTGCATCCGGCCGCCGAAGTTCGGACGATGGAGTGGCCTTTTGGCTGGCCGAAGAAGGATACGACATGGCGCATGATCAAAGTGATGACGCTGCGCCGGAACGCGACGCCGATGTGCCCCTGACGGTGCTGACCTGGGCGGGTCTGGGCATTGCCGCACTTGATGCTACGGTCCAGCCGCTGCCGCTCGGTCTGGTGGGCGGGGCCTTGGTCGTGGCCTATCTGGCAGGAGGCGTGCCGCCGCTGCGCTCGGCATTAAGTGATCTTTGGCAGCGGCGCACCTTGAACATCGACCTTTTGATGGTGGTTGCAGCGCTGGCCGCCGCCGGCGTCGGCGCGGCGCTGGAAGGCGCGGTGCTGCTGGCGCTGTTTTCCGTTTCCGGCACGCTGGAACATCGCGCGATGGGCAAGGCCCGCCGCGCGGTCGAGGCGCTGATGCAACTGCGCCCCGAAACGGCGCTGCGGCTTGCGGACGGTGAGGTCCGCGAGGTGCCGGTGGCCGAACTTGTCCCGGGTGATCAGGTGATCCTGCGCCCGGGCGCGCGGGTGCCGGTTGACGGGCGGATCGTCGAGGGCACGGGGCATCTGGACGAAAGCACGATTACGGGAGAATCCGAGCCTCGGTTGAAGGCGCCGGGCGCGTCGGTTCACGAGGCCACCGTGAACCTTGACGGAATCCTCACGGTCGAGGTGACGCGGGGGCTGGCCGAAAGCACCGTTGCCCAGATGATCCGCCTTGTGACCGAGGCGCAGGCGATGAAAGCCCCGTCGGAGCGGTTTTCCGACTGGTTCGGGCAGCGCTACACCATCGCGGTGCTTGCCGGGGCGGTGCTGGCCTTTGCCGTCCTCCTTGGCCTTGGCTGGACGCTGGACGACGCACTTTACCGCGCTGCGACGTTGCTTGTAGCGGCCAGCCCCTGCGCTGTGGTGATCTCGGTTCCCGCGGCGATCCTGTCGGCACTGTCCGCCTCGGCCCGGGGTGGGGTTCTGTTCAAGGGCGGGGCCGCGCTGGAGCGTCTGGCCGATGTGAAGACCTTTGCCTTCGACAAGACCGGAACGCTGACCACCGGGCAGGCCGAAGTGACCGGTATCCTTGCTCTGCAAGGGGACGAGGACGCTTTCCTTGCCCTTGTCGCCGGGCTGGAGGCGCAGTCCGAACATCCCATTGCCGGTGCCCTTCGCCGCGCTGCCGAGGCGCGGGGTGTCATTCCGATCGCGGTCCGCGATGTCACCTCAAATCCCAGCGAAGGGATCAGCGGGGTTGATGCCCTCGGCCCGATCTGGGCTGGAAACGCGCGCATGCGGGAACGGATGGGGGCGACCCTGCCGCCCGATCTGCAAGCCATGGCCGACGGGTCCGAAACGCTGATCTTCGCCGGGCGCGGTGACCGGCTTTTGGGCGCGGTTACCGTTGCCGATGACCTGCGGCCGACCGCCCGCGCGGGGCTGGCCGCACTCAAGGCCGGGGGCGTCGCGCGCATCCTGATGATGACCGGCGACCGCGCGCCGGTGGCGGCCCGAATCGGTGCTGCCCTTGGGCTGAAGGAGAGTGAGATCGAGTCGGGCCTGCTTCCCGCCGACAAGGTCACGCTGGTTGACGCGGCGGCGAAACGCGGCGCCGTGGCGTTCGTGGGCGACGGGGTAAACGATGCCGCCGCGTTGGCCCGGGCAGACGTCGGCGTGGCGATGGGGGTGGCGGGCAGCGAAGTGGCGCTGCAGGCGGCGGATGTGGCGCTGATGGCCGATGACCTTGGCCGCCTTGCCGCGGCCCATGCGCTGGCCCGCCGCACCCGCGCGATCATCCGCCAGAACCTGACCTTTGCCATCGGCGCGATGCTGGTTCTGGTGACGGGCGGCCTGTTTTTCAACCTGCCGCTACCGCTTGCCGTCGTCGGCCACGAAGGCGGCACGCTGCTGGTGGTGCTGAATGGCCTGCGATTGCTGGCCGATCCGATCCGCCGTCCGGCCTGACCCGCCGCCGCCTAGCGCCCCAGCGCCCGGTCCAGATGCACGTAGCCGCCGTCGACGAACAGCCATTGCCCCGTGGTATGGCCCGATTTGGGCGACAACAGGAAAACCGTGGTCGCGGCGATTTCTGCCGCTTCGGTCATTCGTTGGCCCAAGGGAATGCGCGCGGTGATGGTGGCGAGGGCCGCGTCCGGGTCGGGCAGGGTTTCCAGCCAGCGCGCATACATCGGCGTCATCACCTCGGCCGGGATCACCGCGTTCACCCGCACGCCGTGCGGTGCCAATGCCGCCGCCCATTCCCGCGTCAGCCCCAGTTGCGCCGCCTTTGCCGCGACATAGGCCGAGGTGGACCCCTGGCCGGTCAGCGCGGTCTTGGACGAGATGTTGACAATGGCGCCGCGCGCGGCCTTCAGATCGTCAAGGCACAGGTGGGCGAGCGTGTAGTAATGCAACAGGTTCTGATCGAGCGAGGCGCGAAACGCCTCCGGTCCCGCCTCAAGGCCAACCCCGTCGTTGGTGCCGGCGTTGTTGACCAAGGCGTCGATCCGCCCAAAGCGACGCTGCACCTCGGCCACAGCTGTGCGGCAGCCGTCGTCCTGCGCAAGATCGGCGATCACGACGCTGGCCTGCGGCTGGCGCGTGGTAAGCGCTGCGATGAAGCCTGCCTCGGGCGCGCGGCGCGCGACGATCACGGGGATCGCACCTTCGGCCGCAAGCGCTTCGGAAATCGCGCCGCCAATCCCGGCTCCGCCGCCGGTGACGATCACGACCTTGCCCGTCAGTCCCAGATCCATACCTGTCCTCCCCCGTGTTGCGATCACATTGCCCCAGCAATCCGCCCTGCGAAAGGGGAGCCGCCCTCGGCGGTTTCGAACCCCCTCCTGCGGCGCTGCCGTGAGTTGGCATCACAGCGTGGCGGGGGCTGCAGACGTGGGACGCCTCCGGCGGGAGTATTTTTGAAAAGAGCAAAGCTGTGGTCGGATGCGGTGGTGGTCAGAACCCGACGTCGGGGCCGCCCGACCCTTGCCACGGTTTCGCGAGGTTGCCAAACCGTGTGAAGCGGCCCTCGAAGCTGAGTTCCACGGTGCCGATCGGCCCGTGGCGCTGCTTGCCGATGATGACCTCGGCCTTGCCATGCACCGATTCCATGATCGTCTGCCACTGCGCCATCTTTTCCAGTTCGTGGTCGCCCGGCTTTTCCCGCTCGCGGTAGTATTCGTCGCGGTAGACGAACATCACCACGTCGGCGTCCTGTTCGATCGACCCGGATTCGCGCAGGTCGCTGAGTTGCGGGCGCTTGTCCTCGCGGCTTTCTACCGCCCGGCTCAACTGCGAGAGTGCAATGACCGGGATGTTCAGTTCCTTCGCAATCGCCTTCAAACCTTGCGTGATTTCAGAGACTTCCTGAACCCGGTTTTCCTTCGAGGTGCCCTTCAGAAGCTGGAGGTAGTCGATGATCAGCACATCGAGCCCATGCGTGCGCTTCAGCCGCCGGGCGCGCGCGGCCACCTGGCTGATCGGCAGGGCAGGGGTGTCGTCGATGTAGAGCGGGCAGGCCTCCAGCGCCTTGGCCGCCTCGACAAAGCGGCGGAACTCCTGTTCCGTCATGTCGCCGCGGCGGATCTGTTCGGACGGCACTTCCGAGGCCTCGGAGAGGATCCGCGCGGCCAACTGCTCGGCGCTCATTTCCAGCGAGAAGAAGCCGACGACGCCGCCCTCGACCGACCCGTCACCGCCATCCGGCATCCGCCCGCGCTTGTGCGCCTTGGCGATGTTGAAGGCGATGTTGGTGGCGAGCGAGGTCTTGCCCATCGACGGACGACCAGCAAGGATCAGAAGGTCGGAAGGGTGCAGGCCGCCAAGCTTGCGGTCCATGTCGATCAGGCCGGTCGAGATCCCGGCGAGGCCGCCCTCGCGCTGGTAGGCGGCATTGGCCACATTCACAGCGTCCGTTACAGCCTTGAGAAAGCTTTGAAATCCGCGCTCGGCGACGCCCTGTTCGCCCAGCTTGTAAAGCCGCTGCTCGGCCTCGATGATCTGGTCCTTCGGCTCGCTGTCGACAGCGACCTTGGCCGCCTGCGCCGCAATGTCGCGGCCAAGCTGGATCAGTTCGCGCCGCACCGCGAGGTCGTAGATCATCTGCGCATAATCGCGCGCCGCATAGGCCGAGATCGCAGCCCCCGCAAGGCGCACCAGATAGGCCGGACCGCCAAGATCCTTCAGGCCCGCGTCCTCTTCCAGAAACGCTTTCAGCGTCACCGGCGAGGCGAGGGCGTTCTTCAGGATGCGCGCCGCCGCAATCTCGTAGATGCGCTGGTGCACCGGATCGAAGAAATGCTCGGCCTTCACCACCGAGGAGATCCGGTCATAGACGTCGTTGTTGACCAGAATCGCGCCCAGAAGCTGCTGTTCGGCCTCGATGTTGTGCGGCAGAACCTCGGTCTCCGCGCCAGCATTGGATGCGGCGGGGACAATTTGCCTGACTGCAGCCAAGTCGGCCATATGCATCTACTCCCTCAATCCGAGCGTCTCTTGCGCCCTTAACGCTGTGCCGGCAACACCTGATAGATCGGTGCATGGACCGGGTATAAGTCTGAGGATAACCGGGCAGGGCCGAGTCGGCCACCATCTTTGGGGTCAGATGCGCGGAACGGCACCGCCTGTGGACGGCCGAATCCTGTTGTCCACAAAGGCTGCACAGGGCCGCACACAGGAAAGCCCGCCGGTCAGGCGGGTTTGCGCGCATCCTGCCAGGCGCGCGGCGCCGTCAGGAAGGCTTCAACCTCCGACAACGTCGCCGCATCGAGACTGCCTTGCGCGCGCGCTTCGGCCAGTACGTCCCACCAGGTGCAAAGATGGTGCAAGGCCACGCCGTGATCGGCCAGACGCTGGGCAGTTTCGGGAAAGATCCCGTAATAGAAGATCACCGCCGTGTGGGCGCAGGTGGCCCCGGTTTCGCGGATCGCATCGACGAAGGACAGTTTCGAGCCGCCATCGGTGGTCAGATCCTCGACCAAGAGCACCCGCTGGCCTTCGGTCATGGCACCTTCGATGCGGGCGTTGCGGCCGTAACCTTTCGGTTTCTTGCGGACATAGGTCATCGGCAGCGCCATCCGTTCGGCCACCAGTGCCGCAAACGGAATTCCGGCCGTCTCGCCCCCGGCGATGTTGTCGAACGCTTCGAACCCCGCATCGCGCATCACCGTGACCACCATGAAATCCATCAGCATCGACCGGATGCGCGGATAGGAAATCAGCTTGCGGCAGTCGATGTAGGTCGGCGAGGGCAGCCCCGAGGCCAGGGTGAACGGCGTCTCGGCGTTGAAATGCACGGCCTTGATTTCCAGAAGCGCGCGGGCGGTCAGGCGCGCGATCTCGGCGGCGGGGGGGAAGCTTGAAGGGATCATCGGCAGGCTCTCAATCAGGGCTCGACGTGCCAATGCACGGGAAAACCGGGGTTGAAGACGGTGACAGGCCCTGCCTCGGACAGGATCTTTTCGGGAAAGGCATTGGCCGTGTCGCGCCTTGTCAGCGTGATCCGCGCCTCGTTTGCGGGCAGCCGGTAGAACGCCGGGCCGTTCAGGCTGGCGAAGGCTTCGAGCCGGTCCAGCGCGCCCTCTTCCTCGAACACATGCGCAAGGATCGGCAGGGTGTTGGTCGCGGTGAAACAGCCGGCGCAGCCGCAGGCATGTTCCTTCAGCGCATCCACATGCGGCGCGCTGTCGGTCCCAAGAAAGAACCGCCCCTCGCCCGACACCGCCGCCGCACGCAACGCCAGACGATGCTTCTCGCGCTTGGCCACCGGCAGGCAATAGTAATGCGGCCTGATCCCCCCGGCGAGGATGTGGTTGCGGTTGATGACCAGATGATGCGTCGTGATCGTGGCACCCAGCGTGTCACCGCCCGTGCGGGCATAGGCCACGCCTTCTTCGGTGGTGATATGCTCCATCACCACACGCAGGCCCGGCAGGCGGCCGCGCAGCGGGTCAAGCACCGTGTCGATGAACACCGCCTCGCGGTCGAAGATGTCAACCGACGGGTCCGTCACCTCGCCGTGTACGCAAAGCGGCAGGCCGATGTCGGCCATCCGCTCCAGAACCGGCAGCACCTTGTCCAGATCACGCACCCCGGCGTGGGAATTGGTCGTGGCCCCGGCAGGATAAAGCTTCACCGCCCGAACCAGCCCCGATGCCGCCGCCGCCGCCACATCATCCGGGTCTGTCGCCTCGGTCAGATACAGCGTCATCAACGGCTCGAATGTGGCACCCGGGGGCAGGGCCGCCAGAATACGGTCGCGGTAGGCCCGCGCCTCGTCGCCGGTCACAACCGGCGGCACGAGGTTTGGCATGATGATCGCCCGCGCAAAATGCCGGGCGGATTCCGGCAGCACGGCCTTCAGCATCGCGCCGTCGCGCAGGTGCAGGTGCCAGTCGTCGGGGCGGCGGAGGGTCAGGGTATGCATGAGCCCTCGGGTAGCGCAAACCCGCACCCGTTTCCAGTGGCATCGCGGGGCTGGCTGGGGCACCATGCCCGAAACCCAAAACCCGGAGCCTGCAATGACCCGCCTTGCCGCCCTGCTTGTCGTTCTCGCAGCCCCCGCCATCGGACAGCAGATCGACTGCACCGCTGCCATGACGCAGATCGAACTGAATTACTGCGCTGAACAGGAGTGGTCCAAGGCCGACACCGCGCTGAACCAGGCCTACCAGACCGCGATGGCCGATCTGAAGCAGACGCTCGCCGACCGGCCCGAAGATCTGGCAAAGGAAACCGGCATGTTGCGCGACGCGCAGCGCGCCTGGATCGCGTTTCGGGATGCCAACTGTGCCGTCGCAGGCTACCCGATGCGGGGTGGGTCGGCAGAACCCTTGCTGGTCTACGCCTGCCTGCGCGACATGACACTGGCGCGCACCGAAGACCTCAACCGCCAGCCCGAGTTCTGATCACCCGCCCGTCAGTTCCGCCAGCCTGCGCTGGAACCGCGGTGCCCGCAACCTTGAGGTAACCGACCGGCAGATCATCACCTCGCGCTGCGGATGCCCGCTGCGTTCCGCTGCATAAAGGATGGCGCGCAGGTAGCTGGCGTTCGACCGTCGCCCCCGCCACATCCGCGCAAAACCGTAGGGCGTCAGCTTGCCGTCCATCACGGCCGCCAGCAACCGGTCCAGCACCTGCATCTCGACCAGCGTGTCTTCCGTCGCCTCCCCGGTGTGCGGCGCGTTCAGCACCGTCACATAGGGCCGCCGGAACAAGGCCGCATGCATCGCGTCGCGCATGTTGTAGGGGTCGTGGATCAGCCAGACCTTGCTTGCGCCTTCGGTCATGTCGGGGGCAAAGCCGTAGCGGTCGGTGAAGTTCAGCCGCCGCGCCGCAAGATGCCGGTCGTCCCAGCGCGCAAGCGAGGTGTCCATCGTGGCCCGTGGTGCGATCAGCAACAGTTCCGCCCCCGGCGAGGCCACCGAATAGGCCGCCGCCGCATAGCCGGAAATGCCCGCTCCGTAGAACACGACGCGCTCGAAATCCTCCAGGAACCCGTCATCCACCAGCCGGTCGAAATAGCGGTAGACCGCCGGATCGCGCCACCAGGTCTCGCCTTCCGATATGATGCACAGATGCGACCAGCCGCGCGAATGTGCCAATGCCTGATGCGCAGGCAGGTTGCCTTCACGCTCGCGGATCGCGCCAGCGTCCTCGAACGTGACCAGAAGCACCGGCTTTTGCTCCACAAAGAAAGCCCAGTGCCGGTCGCCCAAAGGCAGTAGATCGCCATCCTCTTCGGTCAGCCGCGTCATTGCGCGCAACCAGTCTGGCGTCGCTTCCGCAGTGAGGCCATCCCAATCGGACATGGTATAAAGAACTTCCAAAGAAAAAATCAGCTTCTGGAACCAATTTCCTTTGTCGAAGCGCTCCAAACAAGTCGGGAAAGTGTAAACGGAGCCGCCACTTGGCAAACAACCAAGGGCCATTGTTTCGTGCAGTCGCAGCGTCTCGCGCGGAGGTAGAGTTATTCATCCGCAGGTGGTATTTGCCGGATCGCGTGGCGCCAGACCAGCCGGGCCTCCTCGGCGCTGATCGCTCGCGTCGGGGGTGTCATCAACATTCGGCCGAACAGACTGCGCCATGATTCTTCGCCCATCAGTGCCAGAAAGCGGGCTTTACGCCAGGCCACGGCAGCCATGTGCAGCGGCCCCAGAACCGGGTCCGCCAGCAGCGCCTGACGTTCGGCGCGGCTGTCCAGCGCCAGTACCGAACTGTCCTCGACGTCGCAGAAATTGCGCTCCACCCAGTAGTCCATGTTCAGCCCGGTCACGCCGGGAAAAACGCTGCCCCGGTCGCATTTCACCACGAAACCTTCCATCGACCCCAGAGCGTAATGGTTCAGTTGCACCAGCCGGAAATTGTCGCGCCCAAGGTCCGAGAATATGCGCTCGCGGTGAAAGAGCGCAGGCAGCCTGCGCCCCGATCCGTCATACCAGCACTGACCGGGCAGCCGGGCCGGGTCGGGGTTGCGTGGCCGGTGAACGCCAAGCCGGCCATAGCTGCCATCGTTGCGATAAAGCGTCTTGAACAGCGCCGCCCGCCACGGCCAGTGCAGCACCGCCGGTGCGGCCTTGGTAAACGTCTCGGTGACAGGCCGGTCCTCATACCCGACCACCCCGGCCCCGGAGAGCCCGGCCCCGGAGAGCCCGGCCCCGGAGAGCCCGGCCCCGGAGAGCCCGGCCCCGGAGAGCCCGGCCCCGGAGAGCCCGGCCCCGGAGAGCCCGGCCCCGGAGAGCCCGGCCCCGGAGAGC
>JAUYQR010000024.1 GCA_030697175.1 Paracoccaceae bacterium
GCCCGTCCAGGTTGCCCCGGATGATCTGCCCGCGAAGGGCAAGCAAAGCGTTGGTTATGGTCCGGTCCTGCATGGCCGCAGGATAGCGAAATCAGCGGCCAAAGGATTCCGGTTTGTTGGTGCGTTTGCT
Source organism: Paracoccaceae bacterium (assembly GCA_030697175.1). Taxonomy (GTDB): domain Bacteria; phylum Pseudomonadota; class Alphaproteobacteria; order Rhodobacterales; family Rhodobacteraceae; genus JAUYQR01. The sequence goes on from JAUYQR010000024.1 coordinate 131, forward strand.
ACATAAGGCCGCAAATATCCTCCGGGGGTGCGGGGGTGGAAAACCCCCGCGTCGCGCCGCGTCCGCGTAAACAAACCCCTAACGCGCAGGCGCAACCCGTTGAAAACGTAAGGTTCGGCGCGGTGTCCCACGGTGGGACACCGCGCCAGCCCGGCCTACTGGCCGTGATAGGTGACGGTTTTCACATCCTCGCCCGGCGCGGTCTTCTGGCGCCGCACGATCAACCGGTTCAGCGCGTTGATATACGCCTTGACCGAGGCGACGACGGTATCGGTATCGGCCGATTGCCCGGTCACGATCCGCCCGTCCTCCTCCAGCCGCACCGAAACCGTGGCCTGCGCATCGGTGCCCTCGGTCACCGCATGAACCTGATAAAGCTGCAACCGCGCCCGATGCGGGAACAGCATCTTGACGCAGGTGAACGCCGCATCCACCGGCCCGTCGCCGGTCGCGTCGATGAAGTGGTCGGTGCCCTCGATGGTCAGCACCATCTCCGCCTCCTGTGGCCCGTCGGTGCCGCACACCACCCTGAGCCGCTTCAATTGCAGCGTATCATGCGCATCCATCGTCGCCTCGTCGGCAACGAGCGCGATCAGGTCGTCGTCGTAGACCTCCTTCTTGCGGTCCGCGAGCGCCTTGAACCGCACGAACACATCGTTCAACTGGTTGTCGGCCAGCTCGAACCCCAGTTCCTTCAGCTTGGCGCGCAGCGCCGCGCGCCCGGAATGCTTGCCCATCGCGATGTTCTTCTGCGTCAGCCCGATATCCTCGGGCCGCATGATCTCGAACGTCTCGACATTCTTCAGCACACCGTCCTGATGGATACCGCTTTCGTGCAGGAAGGCGTTCTTGCCGACGATGGCCTTGTTGAACTGCACCGGAAAGCCCGAGACGCTTGCCACCCGACGGCTGAGGTTCATGATCTTCGTCGTGTCGATGCCGGTCCGGTAGGGCAGGATGTCATTCCTGACCTTCATCGCCATCACCACCTCTTCCAGCGCGGTATTGCCGGCCCGTTCGCCAAGGCCGTTGATGGTGCATTCGATCTGCCGCGCCCCCGCCTCGACCGCCGCCAGGGCATTCGCCGTCGCCATGCCAAGATCATTATGGCAATGCGTGGCGAAGATGATCGTGTCAGCGCCTGGCACCCGCTCCAGCAGCATCTGGATCAACCGCGAACTTTCGCGCGGTGCCGTGTAACCCACGGTGTCGGGAATGTTGATCGTGGTGGCACCCGCCTTGATCGCGATCTCCACCACCCGGCACAGATAATCATGCTCGGTCCGCGTCGCATCCATCGGCGACCACTGCACGTTGTCACACAGGTTGCGGGCGTGGGTTACGGTATCGTGGATGCGTTCCGCCATCTGATCCATGTCGAGGTTCGGAATGGCGCGGTGCAAGGGCGAGGTGCCGATGAAGGTGTGGATGCGCGGGCTGCGCGCATGTTTCACCGCCTCCCAGCAGCGGTCGATATCCTTGAAATTGGCGCGGGCAAGGCCGCAGATCGTGGAATTCACCGCGCGCTTGGAGATTTCAGCGACGGCGGCGAAATCGCCTTCAGAGGCGATCGGGAAGCCTGCCTCGATGATGTCGACGCCCATTTCGTCGAGAAGGCCGGCAATCTCCAGCTTTTCGTCATGCGTCATCGTCGCGCCGGGCGACTGTTCGCCGTCGCGCAGCGTGGTGTCGAAGATTACGACGCGGTCCTGCATGGGTTTGGCTTGGCCGGCCTTGGCTTCTGTTTTGACTTCGGTGGTCATGAGGTGGCTCCTTAGGGTCTCAGCTTTGCGTTCGGGCGCGTGTCACCTCTGAGCGGCAGCACCCGAAGGCACGCTCAGAGGCGGCTAAGAAGGAGAAGGCCAAGGCCAGCCGCGGGACGAAACGCCCCGATCAATGCATGGTTATGTTGGCCTGTGGTCATGGATCGGGACTATACGGGGGATTTCCTCGAAGGAAAGAGGGGATTTTTGGCAAAGGGTGCCGTCCTAGGGGGCATCGAGCCCCCTAGGACGGCGCTGCCGCCGCCGCAAACGCAGCAGCACGCTCGGGGTTTTGCCGCCGGAGCCTCTGGCGGGAGTATTTGGGGAAAAGAGCAAGACATGGTCGTGGCGGTTTGGCGGGCTAGGTTCGGTGCGTGCGGGAGGCGTTAGATGCGGGCATTGGTGATCGGGGCGTCGGGCGGGATCGGGGCGGCGCTGATGGCGGCGCTCGCGCGGCGCGGCGAGGTGGTGGGGGTGTCGCGGCGCGGCGATGGTCTGGACCTGACGGATGAGGCATCGGTGGCGACGGTTATGGGGCGGCTGGAGGGATCGTTTGACACCCTGATTGTCGCGACCGGGGCTTTGGAGATTGCCGGTGCGCGGCCGGAAAAGAGCCTTCGGGCATTGGATGCGGGCGCGATGGCGGCACAGTTTGCGCTGAACGCGATCGGCCCGGCGCTGGTGGTCAAGCACGCTCTGCGGCTGATGCCGAAGGACCGGGTGGCACGGCTGGCCGTCCTGTCCGCTCGGGTCGGGTCGATCGGCGACAATGCCTTGGGTGGCTGGTATTCCTACCGGGCGGCGAAGGCGGCGTTGAACCAGTTGGTCCATACCGCGAGCATCGAGGTGGCGCGTAGCCATCCGCACGCCGTACTGGCCTTGCTGCATCCCGGAACCGTGGCGACCGGGTTGACGCAGGCCTATGCGGGCGGCCACGCAGTGGTAACACCCGAGGTGGCGGCGGAGCATCTGTTGGCGGTGCTGGATGGGCTCCGGCCCGCCGACAGCGGCGGGTTCTTCGACTGGAAAGGCGAAAGGATCGTCTGGTGAGGCTGGTTCTGGTGCTGGGCGACCAACTGTCGCGCGATGTGGCGGCGCTGAAGGCGGCTGACCGGACGCGCGACGTCGTGGTGATGTCCGAGGTGATGGGCGAAGGGACCAGCGTTCCGCACCATCCCCAAAAGATCGCGCTCATTCTGACAGCGATGCGCAAGTTCGCGACCGGCTTGCAGGCTGATGGCTGGCAGGTGGCCTATTCGCGGCTGGACGACCCCGACAACAGCCAGACCCTGTCGGGCGAACTGTTGCGCCGTGCGGTTGAGACGGGGGCCATGTCGGTGCTGGCAACGCGGCCCGGCGAATGGCGCGTGATCGGTGATCTTGAGGCTTTGCCGCTGCCGGTGACGATCCTGCCTGACGACCGCTTCCTGTGCCCGGAGGCCGAGTTTGCGGCCTGGGCCGAGGGGCGAAAGGCGCTGCGGATGGAGTTCTTCTACCGCGACATGCGGCGCAAGACCGGGCTGATGATGGAGGGCGAAAGGCCGGCCGGCGGGCAGTGGAATTTCGACCACGACAACCGCAAGCCGGCCAAGGCCGATCTCTTGCGCTCGCGCCCGCTGCGCTTTGCCCCGGACGCCGTGACGGAGGAGGTGCTGGCACTAGTCGAGGCGCGCTTTGCCCATTTCGGCAAGGCGAGGCCGTTTCATTGGGCGACGGACCGCGCAGGCGCGCTGGCCGCGCTGGATGATTTTGTCACCAACCGGTTGGCCCGTTTTGGCGATGAGCAGGACGCGATACTGCAGGGCGAGGCGTTTCTCAGCCATGCCGTGATCTCGCCCTACCTCAACCTGGGTCTTCTTGGCCCGATGGAAGTGTGTCGCGCGGCGGAGGCTGCGTGGCGGGGCGGCCGGGTGCCGATCAACGCAGCCGAAGGCTTCATCCGCCAGGTCATCGGATGGCGCGAGTTCGTGCGCGGCATCTGGGCGCTGCAAGGTCCGGACTACACGTCTCGCAACGTGCTTGGACACAGCCGCGCGCTGCCCGCGCTTTACTGGGGCCAGCCGACGCGGATGGCCTGCATGGCGGCGGCCGTCGCGCAGACCCGCGACCTGGCTTATGCGCACCACATCCAGCGATTGATGGTGACCGGCAACTTTGCGCTTCTGGCCGGCGTCGACCCAGCCCATGTGCATGAATGGTATCTGTCGGTCTATATCGACGCTTTCGAATGGGTCGAGGCACCGAACACCGTGGGGATGAGCCAGTTCGCCGATGGCGGGGTGGTCGGATCGAAACCCTATGTCTCGTCAGGCGCCTACATCGACCGGATGTCGGACCATTGCGGCACCTGCCACTACCAGGTGAAGGACAAGGTCGGCGACCGGGCCTGCCCGTTCAACCTGCTGTACTGGGATTTCCTGATGCGCCACCGCCCGCGGTTCGAGGGCAATCCGCGGATGGCGCAGATGTACCGGACCTGGGACCGGATGGAGGCCGGTCACAAGGCGCGCGTGCTGGATGAGGCGGCGGGCCTGCTGCGCCGGCTGGATGCGGGCGACGGCCCGTGATGCGCCCTAGACCAACCCGCTGAATCTGTAGCGCGACACCACGTCCCAGACCATCGCCGCCATCCAGTCGACCGTCGCCTGTGATCCTGCGGCGTCGGTGCCAAGGCGGGCCGGAAGCTCACGCGGGTCGCGCCGGTAGATCACCGCATAATGGGCGAGCGCGATCATGTAGGCACCGATCCGGTTGATATGAATCGTGTCGGAAAACACCGACTCGATGCGCGAAATTCCGGGCACCGTGCCCTGTTTCAGCGCGTCATAAAGCGCGGCCATCACCAAAGTCCCCGGGATCATCGTCATCGCGGGCGAACCTGCGGGGCGGCGGTCGTTCACCGATGTGAGGATCTTTTCCCACCCGACCAACTCCAGATCCAGCCGCTTGCGGAACGGAATTTCGCGCTCGGGGTCCTTGTAGGGGTTCGGTGCGCCCGGCCCGCTGTCGACCTCGACCCACGCGGCATAAAGCACCGTCTCGGCCCCCTTGCCGCCATTGCCCTTGGTCCAGGCATTGGTGAAATACTTCAACGCGTAATCTTCGGAGTTGTGGTAGGGCATCGTGTTCGACAGCGACACCCGTTCGGTCAAGACCAGAACTTCGTAGTCGGCAATGTCATAGCGCGCATCGGGCATGCCATCGGGGCGGTTGTTCCAGCGCCATTCCATCGGGCTGCCAGGAATGGTGGAGCGGTCCATCTTCATGCCAAGGCTTTCGCCACCGCCTGCACCGCGCACGATTGCCTCAAGTTCCGGCACGATCGGGTCGGTCAGACTGTGACCGGACTGGATGACGCGGGTGTTGAACGGGCGGGGCGGCAGCGATGCCGCCTGCGCCGCGCCGGTTTGGCCAAACCCAAGCGATGCAAGCGCCGTTGCGGAAAGACCTGTCGCCAGAAACTGGCGGCGGGTCGGGCGTGGCGCGGGGCGGAGCGTCTGCATCTGCTAGACCTTTCGGAAAGCGGGGATTGTCTGGCGGCAACCGGATGGCCCGCTTGGCAGGAAGATGGGTCCGGTGGTGTCGGGAATCAAGCGGTGGAACTCACGCGGCGAAGGTGTGGCAGCCACCGAGACAGCGACGCTTGTCATGGCGAGGGCGATGGGTCTGCGGGGGCTTCGGCGGCAGCACCATTGGTAGGCGCGGCTTCGCCGTCTGCGGGGGCATCGTCTGCGGGGGCATCGTCTGCGGGGCCGCCTGCGGGGCCGGCTTCGGGAGCGGCTTCGGGCGGGGCGGTCAGCACGCCGTTCTGCCAGATCCCCGTCGCCTCTTCGCCACCGGGATAGCGCATGGTGCCTTGACCCTCGCGCTTGCCGGCCTTGAAGCTGCCCTCGTAAACCTCGCCGCCGGGATAGGTTGCGGTGCCCTGGCCTTCGATCTGCCCGGCCACCCAGGTGCCAACATATCTGAACCCGTCGGGCATGGTGAACTCGCCCGTCCCGTCGCGCTGGCCCGCCTTGAAAGTGCCTTTGTAGACCGAGCCGTCCGGGTAGGTCGCGGTGCCCACGCCGTCACGCACCCCGGCTTTCCAATCCCCCTCGTAACGGGTTCCATTCGGGAAGGTCATCGTGCCCTTGCCCTCTGGCAGCGCGTTCTTCAGCGCACCGTCATAGACCTGCCCGCTGGCATATGTCGCCCGGCCCTGGCCCGAGATCATGCCCCGGTCCCAATTGCCCTGATAGGTTGCGCCGTCCGGGTAGGTGATCGCGCCCTCACCCTGCGGCTGGTCGCCCTTCATTGCGCCGACATAGACCGCGCCATCCGGGTAGGTCACCGACCCGGTGCCTTCCATCCGCCCTTCGACCCACGAGCCTTCGTATTTGAACCCGTCCGCCGCGATGAATGTGCCGTTGCCGTGGCGGCGATCCTTGACGAAACCGCCCTCATAGCGGTCGCCGTTGGCATGGGTTACCTTGCCCCGCCCCTCGCGCTGACCGTTGACGAAGGCGCCCTCGTAAACGTCGCCGTTCGGTTGCGTCAGCTTGCCAGTGCCGTTGATCTGTCCTTCGGCCCAGTCGCCGATGTAGGTCAGCCCGTCCGGCATGATCAACGTGCCCTTGCCCGATCGCACGCCCTTGACCAGCCCGCCCTCATAGGTTGCACCATCCGGGTAGGTGATCTTGCCGGTGCCTTCCTTGACGCCCAGCACCCAGTCGCCCTCATAGGTATGGCCGCCCGGATTGGTGATCTTGCCGCGGCCGTTGTGCTGGCCCTTGGTGAACGCGCCCGCATAGACCGCGCCGTTGGCATAGCGTGCAACACCTTGCCCGGTCATCTGGCCCGCCGCCCAGTCGCCCTCATAGGTGCTGCCGTCGGGCGAGGTGATCTTGCCCTTCCCCTCCGGCTGACCCTTGGCGAACGCGCCCTCGTAAACCGACCCGTTCGGGTAGCGCGCGGTGCCGTTGCCCACGATCTCGCCATCGACCCAGTCACCAGTGTATTCAAACCCGTTCGGCAGTTTGTAAGTGCCGGTGCCATGCTGGCGCCCGTTGCGAAAGGTGCCCTCATAGACCGCGCCGTTGTCATATTGCTTGGTGATGACCTCGCCGTCATCCTGCGCAAACAGAAGGCTGGCGGGCGCGGTGGCCAGAAGCGCCGCAAGTGCGGATGCCTTGAAAAGGCTCATGCCGAAAACTCCTGATCGAACGCGCAAAGCCTAAGCGGGTGGGGGCGGTCTGACAAGGTTCAGTTGGGATCGGGCGGCGGTGGCTTTCCCTTGGGGCGCAACCTGCTAGAACCATCCGGAAGGTCAAGGAGACGCGCATGTCCGATACATTCCGCCTGATGCTGGGCCAGTTGAACCCGACCGTGGGGGCAATCGCCGGCAACGCTGCACTGGCGCGACAGGCATGGACCGAAGGCCGCGCGGCTGGTGCCGACATGGTCGCCCTGCCCGAAATGTTCATCACCGGCTACCAGACCCAGGACCTGATCCTGAAGCCTGCCTTCGTCACCGCCGCCATCGCCGCAATCGAGGCGTTGGCTGCAGACTGCGCCGATGGCCCGACAATCGGCATCGGGGGTCCGGCCCGCGTAACGGGCAGATTGCACAACGCATACTACATCCTGCAAGGCGGCAAGATCACCGCGACGGTGCTGAAGCATCACCTGCCCAACGACGCCGTCTTCGACGAACGCCGGGTGTTTTCCTCCGACGATGTCAGCGGGCCTTACGTGGTGAACGGCGTCCGCATCGGCACCCCCATCTGCGAAGATGCCTGGCATTCCGACGTAGCCGAAACCCTTGCTGAGACTGGCGCCGAAATCCTCCTCATCCCCAACGGTTCGCCCTACCACCGCGGCAAGCCGAACCTTCGGCTGAACCTGATGGTGGCGCGCGTGGTGGAAACCGGGCTGCCGCTCGTCTACCTCAACATGGTCGGCGGGCAGGACGATCAGGTCTTCGACGGCTCGTCGATGGTCCTGAACCCCGGCGGCAGATTGATGGCGCAACTGCCGCAGTTCGATGCCGCGATGGTCATGGTCACCTTCCGGCGCGGCCCGGACGGCTGGCGCGCCGACCCCGGCGAGATCGCCGAAATTCCCCGGGTGTGGGAGGCCGACTACCGCGCCTGCGTGATGGCGCTGGCCGATTACATGGCCAAGACCGGCTTCAGACAGGTGCTGCTTGGCCTTTCTGGCGGCATCGACAGCGCCATCGTCGCCACCATCGCCGCCGATGCGCTCGGCCCGGAAAACGTGCGCTGCGTGATGCTGCCATCGGTCTACACATCCGACGCCTCGCACCACGATGCGGGCGAGGTCGCACGCAACCTTGGCTGCCGTCTGGACACCGTGCCGATCGGCGGCGCGCAGGGTGCCGTGGGCGATGCGCTGGCGGACCTTTTTGCACAAACCGAACCCGGCGTGACCGAAGAGAACATCCAAAGCCGCCTGCGTGGCCTGATGCTCATGGCCATATCGAACAAATTTGGCGAAATGCTTCTGACCACCGGCAACAAATCCGAAGTCGCGGTCGGCTACTGCACCATCTACGGCGACATGAATGGCGGCTACAACCCGATCAAGGACATGTACAAGACCCGCGTGTTCGAGACCTGCCGCTGGCGCAACGAAAACCACCGCCCGTGGATGAAAGGCCCCGCCGGCGCCGTGATCCCGGAACGGGTCATCACCAAACCGCCAAGCGCTGAACTGCGTCCGGACCAGAAGGATCAGGACAGCCTGCCGCCCTACGAGGTTCTGGACGCGATCCTCGAGGGGCTGGTCGAAAAGGAACAGTCCGTCGCCGATCTGGTCGCGATGGGCTTTGAGCGCGCCACCGTGAAGAAGGTGGAGCATCTGCTTTACATCAGCGAATACAAGCGTTTCCAGGCGGCCCCCGGCACAAGGCTGACGCAAAAGGCGTTCTGGCTGGACCGTCGCTATCCCATCGTGAACCGCTGGCGCGATGAAAGCTGATCCCACGATCACCGTGGTAAACCGCTACCGTCTGACCGCAGGGCAGGGGGCGTTCGTGGCAGCGGTTTCCGCAATGGCCCGCCGTGTGGATACCGAAGGGCATCCCGGCGTCCGCAGCCATCACTTCTTCTGCGCCGATGGCGAAGGCCGCGCGGTCGTGACCTACGCCAGCCCCGACGCCTGGGTCGGTCACCATGACATCGCGATGGGCTGGCCGGAAATGGCGGCGGTCCGGGCGGTGTCCGCCCTTGAGGAAATCTCCCTCTACGGCCCGCTCAGCGACGCAATGCGCGCCTGGCTTGAAAAGGCGGACCTGCTCGGCCGCCTGCGCCACGCAGGCGAGGCCGTCACGGGTTTCCGCCGCACCTAGATCTCAGACCCGGCTGACGGCACATTCCGGCAACAGCCGCATCACATCCTCGGGTCGGCACAACTGTGTCGCGTCGCTCATCACCGCAGCCGAAGCGGCGGCCGAGCCAAGCGCCAGCGCCTCGTCGTTCGACTGCCCCCGCGCCAGTGCCAGAACGAAGGCCGCCACGAAACTGTCGCCCGCGCCGACGGTGGATTTCACCTTCACCTTCGCCGCCTTGGCAAAGATCCGATGATCCATGTCGGCCAGCACGTTGCCATCGGCCCCCCGTGCGATGATGACCTGTTTGGCAACGCCATTGCGGACCAAGGACTGTGCGAAATCCGCCGTCGCCTCGCGCGTTTCCAACGGATGCCCGGCCAAGGCCTCGCCCTCTTCGCCATCCATCCGCAACACCTCCAGCCCGGGGATCGGATGGCGCACCGCTTCGGTCAGCGCCGCGCCCGAGGTGTCCAGCACCACGCGGCTGTCGGGCATCGACGCGGCAAGCTGCGCTGGGAAATCGACCGGCACCCCCGGTGGCTGGCTGCCCGAGATCACCGACAAACCACCGGGCCGCGCCGTGGCACGAAGCAGCGTGAATACCCGCGCCCGCTCCGCCTCGCCCCAGACCGGGCCGGGCAGCATGAAACGGAACTGCTTGCCGGTGGACACCTCGTTCACGGTCAGCGACTGCCGTGTCTCGCCGGGGCCGAGGATCGACAGGAAAGTGACCCCTTCGGCCCGGATCAGCCCGGCCAGACGGTCACCGGTAAGCCCGCCGATGGCGACCAGCGCAAGACTGTCACCGCCAAGCGACTTGATCGCGCGGCTGACGTTGATGCCGCCGCCGCCCGGGTCCAACTGCGGGTCCGAACAGCGCAGCTTGTGGCCGGGAATGATCTCGGCCACATCGCTGGCCATGTCCAGCGCTGGATTCAGCGTCAGGGTCAGGATTGGAGTTTGCGTCTGGTTGGACATTGCGGCACCTCGTGTTACCGCTATCATATCCGCTTCGACGGGAAATGGAACCTGCCCCCGACACTGGGCCGGGGGCAATCTTGCGCAAGTTCAGCCTTCCATCATCAACTGGTAGCTGACCGGAACATAGCGGAAGCCATCGCCCATCGGCTCGACAAACCCGAGTGCCGGAAACGGCATGTGATAGCCGATGAACGGGATCTTGTCAGCCGCGATCATGCCGAACACCCGCTTGCGCGTTGCGGCGGCGGCGGCCTTGTCGGCGTCGAAGCGCACTTCCCAATCCGGCTTTTGCAGCGACCAGACGTAGTGGTTGGCGGTATCGGCGGTGATCGCCAGCCGCTGACCGTTCGATTCCACCATGTAGACCATGTGACCCGGCGAATGGCCAAATGCGGCCATAGCGGTGATGCCGGAAATCGGGCTGCCACCGTCTTCAAGGAAGGTGAACTTGTCGTTCAAGGGCTTCACATTCTTGTCGAACCCTTCGTTCGCGGCCCCGGCCCAGTAGTTGTGCTCGGCAGACCCGGTGACGTAGCGCGCATTGGCAAAGGTTGGCGTCAGGCCATCGGCATCTATCAGACCGCCGATATGGTCGCCGTGCATGTGGGTCAGCACCACCACATCCACCTGATCGGGCGTGATGCCGGCAGCGGTCAGCGCCGCCAGCGTGCCTTCTGCCGAAAGCCCGGTATCGAACAACACCAGTTCGGCCCCGGTATTCACCAGCGTCGGCGTGAAGAAGTTCTGCGACCTGTCAGTGGGCAGGAAGTTCGCCGCAGACAAGGCCGCGAAATCCTCTGGGCTGGCGTTGGTGCCGAAGGTCTCCTGCGGTTTGTCGCCCGTGCGGGTGCCAGCAAGAAGCGCGGTCACTTCGAACGCGCCAAGCTTGAAGCGGTTGTGCAACGGCACCGACACGCCTTGCGGTTCGGCCTTGGCGAGGGCGGGCGAGCTGGACAGGCTGGCCGCGAAAGGCAAGGCGGCAGCAGACAGCAGGGCGTGGCGGCGGGTCAAGGTCGTCATCGGCAATCCTCCGGGTTGGGGCCATTAAGCTAGGGTAGGGTGACCACGCTGCCGGACCAGTCACGGGGCGGTGACCGACCCCGCATCTGCGCACACCGCCTGTGCGCTATCCTGCTGCGCTACTCCCACCACGGGTCGATGACGGCGATGTCCTCGTCCGACCAGCCGAAGTGGTGCGCCATCTCGTGGATCAGCACATGCGTGACCATGTCGCCAATCGACACATCGCCACGTTCTGCCCATTCATCAAGGATCGGGCGGCGGAAAAGCCAGATCGTGTCCGGGCCAGTCGGCTGGTCCGACACCGATTTTTCGGTCATCGGCGTGCCGTCATAAAGCCCGGTCAGTTCGAACGCATCGGTCAGGTCGAGCGCCTGCAGCATTTCGTCATCCGCAAAGTCCTCGATCCGCAGGCGCACCTGAGTGGCAGCCTCGCGGAACGGTTCGGGCAGGGTAGATACAGCCTCATGAGCAAGCTGTTCGATCAGGCCGAGCGACGGGGCGATGCTGTCGGGCGAAGGATTTGTCATGGCTCATAGGTAGGTGCTTGCGGCTGCCGATGGAAGGGTTGGCGCAAGCCCGAAAGGGGGTGCCGTCGTCGGGGGCATCGAGCCCCCGCCAACGGCGTTGCCACGAACCGCGGCACCGGCGGCGCCAACTGGACAAAACCGGGGCCATGTGACAGGGAAGGGCGCTTGAAGGAGCCCGATCCATGACCGTCACCACCCGCTTCGCCCCCTCGCCCACCGGCTGGATCCATGTCGGCAACCTGCGCACCGCGCTGATGAACTATCTGATCGCCCGCAAGAACGGCGGCCAGTTCATCCTGCGGCTGGATGACACCGATCAGGAACGCTCGAAGCAGGAATACATCGACGGGTTGAAGGCCGATCTTGACTGGCTGGGCATCCGCTACGACCGGATCGAACAGCAGTCGAAACGCATGGCGCGTTACGCCGAAGCCGCCGAGGCGCTGAAGGTGGCGGGCCGGTTCTACGAGTGTTTCGAAAGCCCGGTCGAGCTGGACCTGAAGCGCAAGAAACAGCTGAACATGGGCAAACCGCCGGTCTATGACCGTGCCGCGCTGAACCTGACCGAAGCCCAGAAGGACGCCTACCGCGCCGAAGGCCGGCAGGGCTATTGGCGCTTCAAGCTCGATCTCGAGCGGATCGAGTGGCAGGACGGCATCGTCGGGGACATCTCGATCGACGCCGCTTCGGTCAGCGATCCGGTGCTGATCAAGGCGGACGGGCAGGTCTTGTATACCTTCGCATCATCGGTCGATGACGTCGACATGAGCGTCACCCATATCGTGCGCGGCGCCGATCATGTGACCAACACCGCAACGCAGATCCAGATCATGAAGGCGCTGGGCGGCACCCCGCCAACCTTTGCGCACCACTCGCTGCTGACCGGGCCGCAGGGCGAGGAATTGTCGAAGCGGCTGGGCGTCCTTTCGCTGCGCGACCTGCGGGCGCGGGGGGTGGAGCCGATGGCGCTGCTGTCGCTGATGGCGCGGCTGGGGTCATCGAAGCCGGTCGAACTGGTCGGGTCGATGGACGAATTGATCGAGGGCTTCGACGTAGGATCGTTCGGCGCGGCACCGACCAAGTTCGATGCCGAAGACCTGTTTCCGCTGACGCGCCATCACGTGCAGGGATTGCCCTTCGCGGCGGTGAAGCAGCGGATTGCGGCGCTGGGCGTTCCCGACAGCGAGGCCGAGGCATTCTGGGCGGTGGCAAAGGGCAACATCACCGTGCTGGACGATCTGGGCCAGTGGTGGACCCTGTTCCGTGACGGGGCCGAACCGGTGGTCGATGCTGCCGACCGGGAATTCGTGGCAAAGGCGCTGGCGATGCTGCCGGCACAGCCCTGGACGGCAGCCACCTGGGGCGAATGGACCGCAGCGGTAAAGGACGCGACGGGGCGCAAGGGCAAGGACCTGTTCCGCCCGTTGCGCCGTGCGCTGACCGGGCGGGACGCGGGGCCGGAGATGGCCGACGTGATGCCGCTTCTGCGCAAGGCGCCAACCCTGTAAGCCCCTTGGCTGGCCCCGGAGGGTTTCACACCCTCCGGACCTCCCGTGGGATATTTCTGCAAAGAGGAAGATGGCCGTGGCCGAAGCGGGACGCCAAGCGAAATTCGTCGAGGGCAGCCTGTTCCGCCATGTCTCGGTGATGGCGCTGACCTCGTCGGTCGGGTTGATGGCGGTGTTCGTCGTTGACCTGATCAACATGGTGTATATTGCCATGCTGGGGCGTGAGGAGCTGGCGGCGGCAATCGGCTATGCCGGGGCGATCCTGTTTTTCACCACCAGTTTCGGGATCGGCATGTCGATTGCGGTCAGTGCCCTGGTGTCACGCGCGCTGGGCCAGCGTGATGTGGTGCAGGCGCGCGAGAAATCGACCACCGGGCTGATCCTTGGGTTTCTGTTCGGGGCGCTTTTTGCGGCCGTGGTCTGGGTGTTCCTGTCGCCGCTGGTAAGCCTGCTTGGCGCCACGGGCGAGACGCATGATCTGGCCGTGTGGTTCTTGCAGATCGTCACGCCGTCGCAGCCGTTGTTGATGGTCGGCATGATCGGCGGCGCGATCTTGCGCAGCCACGGCGATGCGCGAGCGGCGATGATGGCGACGGTCTGGGGCGCGCTGGCGACGGCGGTGCTGGACCCGATCCTGATCTTCGGCCTGGGGCTGGACCTGACCGGGGCGGCGCTGGCAAGTGTGGCCGCGCGCGTGATGATCGCCGCGATGGCGCTGCGGCCGATCATCCGCAATCACGGTGGGTTTGACCGACCCTCGCCGCGGCAGGTGGTGGCCGACATGGGGCCGGTCTGGGCGATTGCGGTCCCGGCGATCCTGACCCAGATGGCGACCCCGGTGGGACAGGCCTTCGTGACCCGTGCGACCAGCGCTTACGGCGAGGCGGCGGTGGCTGGCATGGCAATTGCCGGGCGGCTGACGCCGGTGGCCTTTGGCGTGATCTTCGCGCTGTCAGGCGCCATCGGGCCGATCATCGGCCAGAACTTCGGCGCAGGCCGGTTGGACCGGGTGCGCGGTACCCTGCGCGACGGGCTGATCTTCACCGCGCTGGTGATCCTGTTCGTGTCGGCGCTGCTGTTTGTGCTGCGCGCGCCGATCGCCGATCTGTTCCATGCCGAGGGGCTGACGCGCGACCTCGTCTACCTGTTTTGCGGGCCGCTTGCCTTGTTGTGGTTCTTCAACGGCATGATCTTTGTCGGCAATGCGGTGTGCAACAATCTGGGCCGCCCGTTCTGGTCCACCGTGGTGAACTGGGGGCGGCATACGGTGGGGACAATTCCGCTTGCCCTTTGGTTGGGCGGGCTCTGGGGCGCGCCGGGTGTGCTGATCGGTCAGGCGCTGGGCGGCGTCGTGTTCGGACTGCTGGCGGTGTGGCTGGCCCTGCGGGCCATCGCCGACCCGGCCGCGCCGCGCGGCGGCCAACGCCAGCCAGCGGCACAGCCATCCGGTCCCGAGGCGGAACCGGTGGCAAGCCCCGGCGAGCGGCGCGCCTGACCGCAGCTTTCCGACCGCATACCATCGTATTCCGATTTCCCCTTGCCCGGACCGCCAGCCATAGGCTAACCAAGTGTCGTCAGGTTCGGGAGAATCCGTTGGGCCAACTTGCCCCTCGGTGCCGAAGGAGCAACCGCCCCGGTAAACTCTCAGGCGCAAGGGACCGTTTCTGACGACAGACTCTGGAGAGATCCTGGCACCGCCGGGACGCCGAAGGGATAACGATCTCAGGCGCGCGACACCGGGGCTTTCCCGGGGGCGCAAGGACAGAGGGGGCATCGCGGGGCAGGGATCGGCCTGCCCGGACGGTGCCGGCATGTATTCCGGCCGAACATCAGGAGGGACGCACAGTGTCAGACCTTGACGCTACCGGATTGCAGCGGCTGCCGCTGCACGATCTGCATGTCGAACTCGGGGGCAAGATGGTGCCCTTTGCCGGTTACGAGATGCCGGTGCAATATGCCCCCGGCGTGATGAAGGAACATCTGCACACGCGCGCCGCGGCGGGGCTGTTTGACGTCAGCCACATGGGGCAGGTGATCCTGCGCCCGAAAGGCACGATGGAAGCGCTGTGCCTCGCGTTCGAGGCGCTGATGCCCGTCGATGTGCTTGGCCTTGCGGTGGGGCGGCAGCGCTACGGGCTTTTCACCAACGATCAGGGCGGCATCCTTGATGACCTGATGTTCGCCAACCGCGGCGATCACCTGTTCGTCGTGGTCAATGCCGCGTGCAAGGTGGCCGACGTGGCGCACATGACCGACGCCATGCCGGGGGTCGAGGTGATCCCGATTGCCGACCGCGCGCTTCTGGCCCTGCAAGGGCCGGGGGCCGAAGCCGCGCTGGAACGCCACCTGCCAGGCGTAGCCGCGATGCGCTTCATGGATCAGGCGGTGATCGGCGAGGCCTGGGTCAGCCGGTCGGGCTATACCGGCGAAGACGGGTATGAAATCTCGCTCCCGCTTGCGGGGGCCGAGGCGTTCGCGCGCAGGCTCCTGGCCGAACCCGGCGTGATGCCGATCGGCCTTGGCGCGCGCGACAGCTTGCGGCTCGAAGCCGGGCTTTGCCTTTACGGCCATGATATCGACGAGACCACGAGCCCGGTCGAGGCCGGTCTGACATGGGCCATTCAAAAGGCCCGCCGTGCCGGAGGCGCCCGCGAAGGCGGGTTTCCCGGCGCTGCGCGCACCCTGCGCGAACTGGCCGAGGGGCCGGAACGCCAGCGCGTCGGCCTGCGCCCCGATGGCCGCGCCCCGATGCGCGAAGGCACTGAACTCTTTGCGCCCGACGGCACCCCCTTGGGTAGCGTCACCTCGGGCGGTTTTGGCCCTTCGGTCAACGCCCCCATTGCGATGGGCTACGTCGCCCGCCATTTTGCCACCACCGGCACGCCGCTGGAAGGCGAGGTGCGCGGCAAACGCCTGCCGGTCACAGTGGCCGATCTTCCGTTCCAACCCACAACCTACAAACGCTGAGGCAACAGGATGAAGTTTACCAAGGATCATGAATGGCTGCGCGTCGAGGGCGATCTGGTCGTCGTCGGCATAACCGAACACGCCGCCACCCAGCTTGGCGACGTGGTGTTCGTGGAACTTCCGGAACCGGAGACCATGGTGGCCGAGGGCGACGAGATCTGCGTGATCGAAAGCGTCAAGGCCGCGTCCGATATTCTGGCCCCGGTGGACGGCGAGATCGTCGAGGTGAACGACAAGCTGACCGACAAGCCGGGCCTCGTGAACGAAGACCCGACCGGAGCAGCGTGGTTCTTCAAGATGAGGATCGATGATCTGAGTGTGCTCGATCAGTTCATGGACGAGGACGAATATCAGGATCTGGTGGGCTGAACCAACCCGCAGGACCGGGGGCCAGCCCCCGGACCCCCGGGATATTTGTGAACAGAAGAAATGGGAGCGGGTCGTGCGGCCCGATTGACAGCGATGACCTATACCCCCGTCGATTACAACGCCTACGATTTCGCCAACCGCCGTCACATCGGCCCCTCGCCGTCCGAGATGGAGGAGATGCTGAAGGCCATCGGCCTGCGCACACTGGACGAGTTGATCGACCAGACGGTGCCGTCTTCGATCCGGCAGTCAAAGCCGCTGACCTGGGCACCTTTGGCCGAGCATGAGCTCCTGGCCCGGATGGGCGAGGTGGCGCGCAAGAACAAGGTGATGACCAGCCTGATCGGGCAGGGCTATTACGGCACCGTCACGCCCCCCGCGATCCAGCGCAACATTCTGGAAAACCCGGCCTGGTACACCGCCTACACCCCTTACCAGCCCGAGATCGCGCAAGGCCGGCTTGAGGCTTTGCTCAACTATCAGACGATGATCTGCGACCTGACCGGCCTTGACGTTGCCAACGCCTCGCTTCTGGATGAGGCGACAGCCGCCGCCGAGGCGATGACAATGGCTGAACGCAGCGCCAAGTCGAAGGCGCGGGCGTTCTTCGTGGACCGGTTCTGCCACCCGCAGACCATCGCCGTGATCCGCACCCGCGCGCTGCCCCTGGGCATCGAGATCATCGAGGACAGCATCGAAAAGCTGGACCCCGCCAAGGTCTTTGGCGCGATTTTCCAGTATCCCGGCAGCTACGGCCATGTGCAGGATTTCACCGCCGAAATCGCCCGCCTGCATGAGGCGAAAGCCATCGCCATCGTTGCGACCGACCTTCTGGCGCTGTGCATGTTGAAGGAGCCCGGTGCGATGGGTGCCGACATAGCAGTAGGCTCCAGTCAGCGTTTCGGTGTGCCGATGGGTTACGGTGGGCCGCACGCCGCCTTCATGTCCTGCAAGGACGACCTGAAACGCGCGATGCCCGGCCGCATCGTCGGTGTCAGCATCGACAGCAATGGCACCAAGGCCTACCGCCTTTCCCTGCAAACCCGCGAACAGCACATCCGCCGCGAAAAGGCCACCTCCAACGTCTGCACCGCGCAGGCGCTTCTGGCCGTCATGGCCTCGTTCTACGCCGTGTTCCACGGCCCCAAAGGGCTGCGCGCCATCGCCGAACGCGTGCATTTCCTGACCAACCGCCTCGCCCGCGCGCTGAAAGCCGCCGGGGCGCAAGTCTCGCCCAAGGCGTTCTTCGACACCATCACCGTCGAGGTCGGCGTGGGGCAGGCCGGCATCCTCGCCGCTGCGCGCCATGAGGGACTGAACTTCCGCAAGATCGGCAACGACCGCATCGGCATTTCGCTGGATGAAACCTCCGACGAAAAGGTGTTGATCCGCGTCCTGCGCGCCTTCGGCATCGACGGCGTTCCGCCCCACCGCGCGCAGCTTGGCTTCCCCGAAGGATTGGCGCGGACATCCGACTATCTGACCCACCCGGTGTTCCACATGAACCGCGCGGAATCGGAAATGATGCGCTACATGCGCCGCCTTTCCGACCGCGACCTCGCCCTTGACCGCGCGATGATCCCGCTCGGCTCCTGCACGATGAAGCTGAACGCAGCGGCCGAGATGATGCCGATCACCTGGCCCGAGTTCGGCTCGCTCCACCCCTTCGCGCCCTTCGATCAGGCGCAGGGCTACCACGAGGCGATCACCGACCTCTCCGCCAAACTCTGCGAGATCACCGGCTACGACGCCATGTCGATGCAACCGAATTCCGGCGCGCAGGGCGAATACGCAGGCCTTCTGACCATCCTCGCCTATCATCGCTCGCGCGGCGACACCCAGCGCACCGTCTGCCTGATTCCCGTCAGTGCCCACGGCACCAACCCCGCCTCGGCCCAGATGGCGGGGATGGAGGTCGTGGTGGTCAAATCCGCCCCGAACGGCGACGTCGACCTCGACGATTTCCGCGCCAAGGCGGCGGCTGCCGGCGACCGCCTCGCCGCCTGCATGATCACCTACCCCTCGACCCACGGCGTGTTCGAGGAGACGGTCAAAGACATCTGCCGCATCACCCACGACCACGGCGGCCAGGTCTACCTTGACGGTGCCAACATGAACGCCCTCGTCGGCCTCGTGAAACCAGGCGAGATCGGGTCCGACGTCAGCCACCTCAACCTGCACAAGACCTTCGCCATCCCGCACGGCGGCGGCGGTCCCGGCATGGGCCCGATCGGCGTCAAGGCACACCTTGCCCCCTTCCTGCCAGGCCACCCCGAAACCGGCGGCACCGAAGGCCCGGTCTCGGCCGCCCCCTACGGCTCTGCCTCGATCCTCCTGATCTCCTGGGCCTATTGCCTTCTTATGGGCGGGGCAGGGGTCACGCAGGCAACCCGCGTGGCGATCCTCAACGCCAACTACATCGCCGCGCGTCTGTCGGGCGCCTATCCGATCCTCTTCATGGGCAACAAGGGCCGCGTCGCCCACGAATGTATCCTCGACACCCGGCCCTTCGCCGCTGTCGGCGTCACCGTGGATGACATCGCCAAACGCCTGATCGACAACGGCTTCCACGCGCCCACGATGTCGTGGCCGGTCTCCGGCACCCTGATGGTCGAACCGACCGAATCCGAGACCAAGGCCGAGATCGACCGCTTCATCACCGCGCTTCTGTCGATCCGCGCCGAAATCGCCGCCGTCGAACGCGGCGAGATCACGGCCGAGGAAAGCCCCCTCCGCCACGCGCCCCACACCGTCGCGGCCCTCGTCACCGAGGCGTGGGACCGCAAATACTCCCGCGAGCAGGGCTGCTTCCCGCCGGGCGCCTTCCGCGTCGACAAATACTGGCCGCCGGTGGGCCGCGTCGACAACGTCTACGGCGACCGCAACCTTGTCTGCACCTGCCCGCCGGTCGAAAGCTACATGGAGGCCGCCGAATGACGGCTTCCTCGTCACCAAATATTCCACGGGAGGGGTGATGAGCGCCCGGAAACGCGCCGGTGGAAAGCGTCAGCAAAGAACGCCCGGTCCATAGCCGGGCCGGCAAGGGGAGGGTGTGAAACCCTCCCTGTCGCCGGGCAAAGGCACCTCGCCGATTGACCGCCGCCACGCCCCGCGCTACCGAGACCGCCAGATGTCCCGCTCCGGTTTCCCTTCTGGCCTCGCCGCTGCCCTGCCCATCGTGCTCGGCTACCTGCCCATTGCATTTTCCTTCGGTGTTGCTGCCACCCAGACCGGCTTCACCCCGGTCGAGGCGACGGCCCTTTCACTCCTAATCTACGCCGGTGCCTCGCAATTCCTGGCTCTGGCCCTCCTTTCCTCCGGCGCGCCGGTCCTGATCACTGCCGTCACGCTGATCGCGATGAACCTCCGCCACCTCGTCTACGGCCCCGCCCTGATGAAAGCCGCCGGTGACGATGCCAGCACCCGCCGCGTCTGGGCGTGGGGCTTTGGCCTCACGGACGAAGTGTTCGGTCAGGCCCTTGGCGCCCTCGCGCGCGGCCAGCGGTTCTCCGAAAGCTACATGTTTGGCCTTGGGCTCCCCGCCTACGCCGCATGGGTCGGCGGCACCGCCATCGGTGCCTTGGCTGGTGGCAGCGCGCTCGACGGCTCCCCCGCGATCGGCGCCGCCCTCGGCTTCATGCTGCCCGCCCTGTTCCTTGCACTTCTCCTTTCGCTTATCGCCCGCCCGCAGGTGCCGGTGATCGTGGTCGCCGCAACCGTTACCATCGCCGGAACCTTCGCCATAAGTGGCACCGCCGGCATCCTTGCGGGCATCGCCGCCGGGGCCGCTGCCGGGGTGATCCGCCGATGAACACCGACCTGCTGATCGTTGCCGTCCTTGCCGGTCTTGCAAACTACGCCTTCCGCGTGTTGCCAACCCGCATGGGCAGCAGCGCCCTGCCGCAGACCGGCCCGCTCGCCCGGTTCCTCGCCGCAACCGGCCCTGCCGCCATTGCCACCCTCTTTGTCGCCTCGATCCTGCCCGCGCTCAGCCTTGTCCCGCGCGAGATTGCCACCCTCGCCATTGGCGTCGCCTCGGTCGTCGCCATTTACTTCATCAGCCGTTCGGTTGTTGCCGCCACCCTTGCCGGATCGGTCGCCTATGGCCTTGCCGTATATTTGTTGGGCTGATCGGTCTTGCGCTAAGCGCCCGCTTCGGCAACGATAGCCAGAGCAGCGAAAGGCCACAGCATGGTCGAAATCAGCCCCAGCAAGGTCGTGCAGGTCATTTTCCTCGCCCGCGAGATGGACGTGGGCCGGGGTGAACTTCACGCCTTCATCGACGCGATGAATGACGAGGAAAAGGCCGAACTCACTGCCCTCGCCTGGGTCGGTCGCGGCGCGTTCGAGCCGGAAGATTTTGCCGAAGCCGTCGCCACCGCGATCTCCGAGGCAACCGTGCCGACCGCCGATTACCTGATGGGCATGCCGCACCTCGCCGAAAACCTCGAATCCGGGATGGAAGCCATGGGGTTCGACGTCACGGGCGAAGAAGAAGACCTGCTCTGACCCTTGCGCCCGGCATCTGCGTTTCCAATATATTCCACAGAAGGAATATGAGGGTGCCCCCGGGCGTGACAGCATGATGACCGACAGCGTGAAACTGACCTGCGCCGCCTGCGGCCAGACCAACCGGGTGCCAGTTGCCCGCCTTGCCGCCGCGCCGAAATGCGGCGTCTGCGGCAGTGCCCTCACCGATGGCCGCGTGGCTGACCTTGATGCCGCAGCGCATGACAAGGCCACCCGAAATGACGACCTGCCGCTGCTCGTCGATTACTGGGCGCCCTGGTGCGGCCCCTGCCGGGCGATGGCGCCCGAGTTTGCCAAGGCCGCCAAGACCCTCGCGCCGCATGTCCGGCTGGCCAAGCTGAACACCGAAGACCACCCTGCAATCAGCACCCGCGCCGGCATCCGGGGCATCCCCGCGCTCATTCTCTATCACCGCGGCCGCGAGGTTGCCCGCCTCGCGGGCGCCCGCCCCGCTTCCGACATCGTGGCCTTCGTGCGCAGCCACACCGCCACCCCGTCCCACCCGCCGGTTTCTTGACAATTCCGCCGCCATCGGCGAAACACCCCGTCATGGTGCGGGGCAGTAGCTCAGTTGGGAGAGCGCGTCGTTCGCAATGACGAGGTCAGGGGTTCGATCCCCCTCTGCTCCACCATAACCTTAT
Source organism: Paracoccaceae bacterium (assembly GCA_030697175.1). GTDB lineage: Bacteria > Pseudomonadota > Alphaproteobacteria > Rhodobacterales > Rhodobacteraceae > JAUYQR01. Next base: position 21,773 of record JAUYQR010000024.1, read on the forward strand.
AAATCAAAGCCTTGGAAACCTCGACAACTGGTGTGCCCCGAGGGTGTGACACAGAATGAGGCATATTTCTTGCCTTTACCCGCTCGGAGGCAGCAATCGACTTGTTTGCAGTATGACCTCCAGCGCGTCGGGCCAAAGGGGATAGATACATACCCGCATGAGAGTGGCAGACAAGGGCAGGGGACTACCCCACCCCGACCCAGTGTCACGCTGCCGCCGCTGCGGCAACCGTCCAGTCTGACGTCCCGGAGTACACCTGGCCGGTACTGAGCCAATTGATCAGCAAGTTCCGCATGCGCTCGCTTGGAATGTAAACCGTGGCCTGCCGCCGATGCGTCGCCGAGAGAGCACCGCCATTCACACGCACCTCGCACCATTGGATAACCGTGTTCCGCTCCTGCAGCAGCAAACTCCGCACGGCCCTGGCCTTCCCTCTGGCGCGCGTCCCAGACGCTGTGAAAGCGGGGTTTGACAACGGGTAGCCTACACCGTCATGATCTAGAACCGCACAACTTTCAGCGGGTCTGCTTTCTTACCCCTTGTGTCGCTCAGGAACGCAGCACCGCCGATCTATCCGCCTGTGTCCGGGCAAACACCACGATAGACCCAGTTCATCCGGTCGACATCTCGGCAAACCGGATCCTTCACCACTCGCAGCGCCAGATACCCGAAGGTCCTTCTGTCTGTTGTCTTTCTGACGGTTACCCCCTTCAGCGGCCACGAGGCCTGCGCCGGCAAGGTTCGCACCGCACACGATCTTCCGACAGGCTTGCCTTTTCATTCCGAGGACGCGGCACATGGAAAACTTCAGCGAAGAATCTCTTGATCCGGACGATTGGGCGGCGACCCGCGCGCTGGCGCACCGGATGGTGGATGAAGCGGTGGATCATCTGCATCAGGTCCGCGAACGCCCGGTCTGGCGTCCCATGCCCGACGATATCCGTGCCACCTTCCAGACCGGCCTGCCGGAAGACCCTGCCTCCCTGGACCAGGTCTACCGCGAATAACGGGAAACCGTCGGGGCTTACCCGATGGGCAACATCCATCCCCGCTTCTGGGGATGGTACATGGGTGCCAGCAATTTCACCGGAGCCTTGGGCGATTTTCTTGCCGCCATCGAAGGCAGCAACCTTGGTGGCGGCACCACCGGAGCGGCGCAGGTCGAACAACAGGTTGTCGACTGGCTAAAGGAAATCGCGGGCTTTCCGAAAAGCGCCAGTGGCACTCTTACCAGCGGCGGGTCGATGGCGAACCTTGTCGCGCATACGGTGATCCGAAATCTCGCCGCCGGGTATGACGTGCGCAAGGAAGGCATCGCCGCGCTGAAACGGCCGCTGCGCTTCTACGCCTCTGATCAGGTGCACAGCTGCCACCAAAAGGCGTTGGAGACCCTGGGGCTCGGGTCAAAGGCGCTGGTGGAAATTGCAACTGATGACCGCCTTCGCATTCGGCTTGATGCGCTGGAAGCGGCGATAGCGGAAGACCGCGCAAATGGGCTGCAACCGGCATGTGTCATCGCGACGGCGGGCACGACAAACACCGGGGCGGTTGATGATCTGGTGGCGCTGGCCGATCTTTGTGATCGTGAGAGCATCTGGTTTCACGTCGATGGGTGCATCGGCGGCGTGCTGCGCTTGGCCCCGGATCACGCGCATCTGGTCGTCGGCATGGAGCGGGCGGACTCCGTGGCCATTGATCCGCATAAGTGGCTTCACGCCCCCTTCGCGGCGGGGGCCGTTCTGATCAAGGATCCTCAGGCGCATTTTGCGACCTTTGAGATGCACGGGCCCTATCTGCAACTTCAGGACCGCGGGATGATCGCAGGCAAATTCCTCGCCGATTACGGGCTGGAACTCAGCCGCGGCTTCCGCGCCCTGAAGATCTGGATGGCTTTCAAGGAACAGGGGGCCGCAAAATTCGGGCGGCTGATAGCTCAGGACATCGGCCACGCGCGCTATATGGCAGCACAGGTTGAGGCGCATCCGCTTCTGGAACTGATCGCCCCGGTGGACCTTAACATCGTGTGCTTCCGCCATGTTGCCTCGGATGAGGACGCGGCCAAGACCCTGAACACAGAAATCATGCTGCGGCTGCAGGAGCGCGGCCTTGCCGCGCCGTCGGACACAACGGTGAAGGGCAAACACGGGCTTCGCTGCGCGTTCAACAACCACCGCACCCGGCGCGCGGATATCGACGGATTCCTGGTCGATGTGCTGAAAGTCGCGGACGAAATCGTGTCTGGGCAAAGTGGATAGACCGGCCATCAAAGTGACCAGCCCGGCAACGGATAGATCGTGTCGATCAGTCCGGAAATCCGGCAGCATGAAGCGCGGAACGAATCCTGTCGCGAAAATCTGCGTCCGAGAATGGCATTGACCTCAGATATTGGGTGATCGACGGGTCTGGTCGGACTTCACGCACGACACGCGCCCAATGCGCGGCGGCTTCGGCCCGACCGTCAAGCTGGCACATTCCTACCGCCGCTATCGCGATGGCGAAATGGCTGGTCGCGGTGCGCGCCGCCAGTACCGCCAGGTCGGCAGCGGACGCATAGTCGCCATCAATTCCGAAGGATAGCGCCTTCATCGTTCGCATCGGGGCAAGCAGCGGATCAAGCGGGCTAAGCCCGATCGCCATATCAATACCCGCGCGAGTAGCGACTGTCTGACAGCGGACAACTTGCAGGAAGGCCCGCGAGTAATGACCCTTGGCATAGTTCGGACTCAACTCTACCGACCTGTCCAACCAGACCAGCCCGTCATCCGGACTACCGGTCAGGATGTGCAACCGCCCCATCGCGGCATTCGCATAGGGATCAAGCGGGTCAAGCTCGATGCTGCGTTCGGCCGCGAACCTGACGGCGGCCAGTGCGGCTTGGTGATCAGGGACATAACCCATCATCGCGTCCTGAAAACTGGTGAACGCCCGGGCTGCAAACGCCGTGGAAAAGCCGGGGTCAAGATCGGTGGCGCGGCGGAAGAGACTGCCCGCAATCGCATTGTCATGCGCGTTGAAGCGGTACACATGGCTTAGCCCGAGGTGATAAGCCTCCCAGGCATCCAGATGCTCGACGGGCTTGCCGCGCGCCAGCGCCGCTTCTGCCTGCGGGATCTGCAGATCCAGTGCCGCGATGACCGCGCCCACAATTTCCTGCCGGACGGCGTGCACCTCGGCGACGGGCCGCGCGAAACGGTCTGACCAGATCAGCCCCCCACTCCGGGTGTCGACAAGATCAACACTCACCTCCAGCTGCGTGCCGAAAAGCTCGACACGCCCGGAAAGGCAATAGCTCGCGCCCAGAACGCTGTGCAGCCCGGCAAGGTCCACATCGGCGTTACGGAACCGGAACGTGGATTCGCGCGCGATCACCCGCAACCAGCGCAGGCGGGCCAGCGAAGAAATGATATCGGCCGGGATTGCATCGCCCAGGCTGGCAAAACCATCCGGCAAACCGCTCCGGCTGAACGGCAGGACTGCAACGGTCGGCCTTTCACCCCGTCCATCCTCAGCGAGGGGTCGTTCTGTCTTCGCTGCGGGGCTGCCCACAGCGTTCTCGGTCGGTCTGATCCTGACCGGCGCGACAAAGCGGTGGCCAAGGCCGCGAATGGTTCGGATGAACTCTTGCCTGTCCCCGTCATCCCCAAGCGCCTTGCGAACCGCCTTCAACGCTGTCGAGACGGCGGCGTCCGAAATGATACGCCCGGCCCAGACCGCCGCGATCATTTCGTCCTTGCTGATGACCCGTTCGTTGTTCTCGACCAAAAGGCGCAGCAGCCTGAAAACCTTGGGTTCAAGTCTGACCGGCCCCGAACCCGTCCGAAGCTCGGCGCGATCTGTGTCCAGTTCAAACGGGTCAAATTGAAGCCTCATGTCAGAACCTAGCAAATCCGCACCCGCTGCTCAACAAATCCTCAGCCAGTCCTCAAGCAGCGCCCGGAGCCCAGGCGTAGGGTTCATTCAGACCGCCATGAACCGGTGCAAAGCGCAAAAAGGAAGACCAGCCATGATCCATGCATCCGATGACACCGATACCCGGACACCATCCATAGACGTGCTCGACAAATTCTGGCGGTTCGCTACGTCGATTGTCGCCGCCCCCGGTGCAGCCCGCGCCGCCCTGCACAAGGTTGAAGAGGCGCACGCCTCGCGTTGCACCCTCGCCTCCGTCGCGGGGCCGGATATTCAGGACACCGGCATTGACCCCTCTGATGCTACAGGGGTCTCGTCATGGCAGCCGGACTTGCCGTTCTTCATGCAACATGGGTTCGGCCGGAGATGACGCAGGCAGACCTCAAACCGCCCGAGTAACCGGGCGACGGCAGGTGGCCCACGTTGGTGGATTGCGTTCGACCGTGCCTTCAACCACGATCACGCCGTGATCTTCGCCTGGCCCAAGCGAGGCTCTGATGGAACGTCGGGCGCCAGAGGTTCGGGCGGATGCCTGTGGTGCCGCTTCCGCTACAAGGCAGAGGTCTTTCTCGATAACGGCTGCACCTGCCACTGCACGATCTGCCAGCGCAGCACCGGCCAGCAGGCCGAGATCACCGTGCTGATCAAGGCCGGCACGCTGAAGAGGATTTGCCGAAGCTGCGACAGGATCAGGATGATGCGGACCTGCTGATCGACCGGCTCAGACAGGAGCTGACGCCCTACCTTTAGCCAGCGGCGCCGCAGTTTGTCCGATGCGCGAGCAAAGCTGACCTTGCCAATCCGCCAACCCAGACCGACAGTTGGCGCGACGCAACCCGCCTGCAACATGCCGATGAGGCCGCCGTGTCCTGCAAGACCGATTTCCAGAAACTGTATGATGGATACGTGGCCAGCTACCTTGCAGGGGACGCAGCCGGTTGTGCCGCGTGCTTTGTCGCCGATGCGGAACTTTTCTCGCCCTATGGACCACCGGCGATTGGTCGGGCTGCAATAGAGGCGATCCATCGGGACTGGGTCGGCGACGGGGCCGAGACCAAGACAATCGTCGTCATGAACGCCGGATCTTCGGGAGATCTCGGTTGGTGTCTGGCGCATTACACCGAAGGGGCCGCTGGCAACGGGACGTCGCTTGGTGTCCTTCAACGCCAGTCCGACGGTTCCTGGCTGATCAGCCATTGCAGCCTGAACGCGGCGAAAGGCGATCCCTGAAGGGGTGCTGTCTGCGACCGGCGAAGCCCAATTGATGCTTGGCGGCTGCCATTCGAAGTTTGTGGGGGGCGATGATGATAAGAACCGCGTTTACAACCGCATTCGGCCTCGACCACCCGATTGCGCAGGCACCGATGGGCGGCTCGGTCACCGTCGACCTGATCTGCGCGGTCTGCGAAGCCGGCGGTCTTGGCATGCAGGGCGTCTCCTGGCATGAACCCGACGCGCTGGCCGCCGAGATCGCGGCGATCAGGCGGCGCACGGCGCGGCCATTCGCGGTCAATCTGGTGCTGGAATGGGACCAGCACGCGCGGCTTTCCCAGTGCATTGATGCCGGGGCGCCGGTGATCTCGCTCTTCTGGGGCGATCCTACGGCCTATTTTCCCAAACTGCGTGCGGCCAGGGCCAAGACCATCGTCAGCGTCGGCTCGGCTGACGAGGCCAAGCGCGCCGCCGATCTGGGCGCCGACGCCATCTGCGCCCAAGGCTTTGAGGCTGGCGGTCATGTCTGGGGTCAGGTCGGCACGATGGTGCTGCTGCCCGCCGTTGTAGACGCCGTGGCGCCGCTTCCGGTGATCGCCGCCGGGGGCATAGCCGATGGCCGTGGGCTTGCCGCGGTGCTGGCCCTCGGCGGGGCAGGCGCCTGGATCGGCACACGCTTTCTGGCCACACCCGAAGCCGGTGCGCATGACGAATGGAAACGCCGCATCATGGCGGCGCGGGAAACGGCGACTGTTCATACCGAGCTGTTCGATCTTGGCTGGCCAAAGGCACCTCATCGGGTCTTGCGCAACAGCACCTACGATCTTTGGGACGCCGCCGGGCGCCCGCCCTCCGGCCTGCGTCCCGGCGAGGGTGATCCGGTGGCGCGGCAGCAAGATGGCGAGGCGCTGCTGCGCTACAGCGACATCAGTCCGAACCAGGGCACCACCGGCGAGATCGAGGCTGCGTGCCTCTACGCCGGGCAGTCAGCCGGGTTGGTGCGCGACCTCATCCCGGCGGGCGAGCTTGTCACGCAGATTTGCGCCGAGGCAGAAGCCGCACTTGCCCGCGCAGACGCCCTGCGACGGTCATGATTGCCGGAAGGGTTGTCCTGCAGGCCGAACTGACCAGCACGCGAAAGGGCAACCGTTTCGTCAGCAGCCAGAACGCTGCGAAGTTGGCATTAGACATGAAGGGGCTTTCCGGCCTACGCTTTTCAAACCGGCGCGCTTGGACCCAAGGCGCTCAGTGCTGCAGGATCCCTGCGCAAGGCGGACCTTATGGCCATGACAAGTCCTGCTCCTGTAATTGCCCCCGCAGAACGCATTTATCGCGGCAAGATCACGCGCCCGGAACGCTGGGAAACGTGGATCCCCAACAAGGGCGACATCCTGGTTTGCACACCCCCCAAGTGCGGTACGACGTGGACACAGACGATGCTGGCGATGCTTGTTCACGGCGGGGCAGATTTGCCCGTCAGGCTGCCGGTGCTTTCACCTTGGGTTGACGCAGACCTGGGCGTCCCGGCGACCGAGGTTGCAGCAGCGCTTGCCGCGCAAAAGGGGCGCCGGGTCGTCAAGACCCACGCCCCCGCTGACGGCTTTCCGATCTGGGAGGGCGTTACAGTGATTGCCGTCTATCGCCACCCGCTCGATGTCTTTTTCTCCTTGAGAAATCATACCGCTAACAGGCGTGTTGTCGACGACGACGACATGCTGACCTGGCCTGTGGCGCGCTCGATCCGGGCCTATGTCAGCAACCCGTCGGACCACAACGACGTTACCGAAGACAATTTGATGAATCTGGCTATGCACTACGCAAATACGGTGCTTTCCGGCAGGTTGCCTGATTTGAAGCTGTTCCACTATTCCGACATGGTCCGCGACGCGCGCTGCACGGTCGAGGCGTTGGCGGCGGCGGCGGGGATAGATGCGAACCCCGGCGTGATCGATGCGGTGACCAAGGCCACCGCTTTCGGTGCGATGAAAGCCAAGGCAGTGGATTACGCGCCTGTGGGCGGCACGGGTTTCTGGAAGTCCGATGAGAATTTCTTTGAGTCCGCCAGTTCAAACAAATGGGACGGAAGGCTTGCCGAAGACGAACTCGCACTTTATCGACAACGGCTTGAACAGTTGATCCCGGATGCCCCGGCTCGAAACTGGCTTGAAAGCGGTAGCGGGCAACATTCAATAACTTGAATTCCTTTGGGAAAGGAGTCTCCATCTGCTCCGGCGGCATTTCGGTCGTCAGCGAGCAATCGGCGAACCGCCACCAGCCGCCCTTGCTTCCGGCCAACCTGCGGCTTGACCTGCGAAATAACCCATGCCCACAAGACGCCGGCCATAGTTTTGTCCACAATCCATGGTAACCAAAGCCGAAATTTCTTTCAGCGAGACCAACGTGACATTTCAAGATCTTCAGGCCACTGCGCTGGTCCGCAAGAACTCCCTTGCCTTTGTCGAACAGGTTTTCACCCTTCAGGCGGCGCGGCAATTGGTGGTGCTGGTTTCTGACGCCGCCCATGCACAGGCGCTGCCGGGGCTGACCGTCGACCGCTGCATCGTCCCCGATGATCGGACCGGCTGGTTCAGCGCGCACTACCCGCTTTCGCACGACGAGATCCCCGCGCAGGTGACCTATACCTCTGGCACCGAAGGTCAGCCAAAGGGCATCCTGCTGACCGCCGCAAACCTCGCCGACGCTGCCGAGCGGATCATATCGCAGATGGGCATGACGTCCGAAATCCGCGAATATGTCGGCGTGCCCGCCACGTTCAGCTTCGGCATGGCGCGCTACCGTGCGATCAGTGCCGTAGGCGGCATGGCCTACCTGCCGCCGCGCGGTTTCGATCCGGCCGAGCTTGCTCGCATGTTGGCCGCAGGCGAGGTGAATTCCCTTGCCGTGGTGCCCACCCTGTTGCGCATCCTGCTGGCCTCGCCCGACATGATCCGCGCTGCCGGCACCCGGTTGCGGTGGATGGAAATCGGCTCGCAGCACATGACCGCTGACGAAAAGCGGGCTGTCCGCGCGCTTTTTCCCAATGCCGTGATCGTCCAGCACTACGGCCTGACCGAAGCCTCCCGCAGCACCTTCCTGTCCCTGTCGCAAACCCCTGATCATCTTCTCGGTTCGGTCGGTTGCGCGGTCGGGCGCACCGAAGTGCAGATCGGTGATGACGGGCGCATCCGCATCCGCGGCCCGCATGTTGCACGGTCGCGCGTCGACGCCGACGGCCTGCACGATCTTCAGGATGCCGATGGCTGGCTCCAGACCAATGACACGGGGCACATCCGCGACGGCCACCTGTTCTTCGACGGCCGCGCCGATGACCTGATCAATTGCGGCGGCGTGAAACTTGTCCCCGACCAGCTGGAAGACCGCATCCGGCTGCGGCTCGACCCCGGCATGCAGGTGGCCGTGGCCCGCGTGGCCGATGCCCAGCGCGGCGACGGCATCCTGGTGGCGGTCCAGGCCGCCCCCTCGGCCACCGCCGCCGTGACGAAGGCCGCCGTCGCCGCCTTGCAGGACATAGGCATTGCCGCCGGCAGCGCGCTCCACGTCATCGCGGTGGACCGTCTGCCCGTCACCGCCACCGGCAAGGTGCAACGGCGCGTGTTGTCCGAACAATTTGCCGCGCGTCAGCCCGACCCGCTCCCGCCTGACGCAGCCGCCTCCGCCAGCAAAAGTGACGTGCTTTCGCTTTTCCGGCACGAGTTTCCGGGCCAGACTGTCGGCCCCAACGACAGCTTTGAAACGCTCGGTGGCGATTCACTGCGTTACATCCAGTTCAGCCTCGCCTTTGAACAAAGCTTCGGCCAATTGCCTGTTGCTTGGGAAAAACTCAGCGTGGCCGAGTTGCAGCGCGATGTCGGGGTTGTGGAAAAGACGATCTGGCGTCGGCTCGAAGCCGCCACGCTGACCCGTGCGTTTTTCGTCGTCTGCATCGTGGCATTGCATACCGAAGCCTTCATATACAGCCCGAACAATGGTGCCGCCTATTTCCTGATCCTGTTGGGGGGCTACTCCCTCACCCGGTTCCAACTGCCGGAAATCATCCGCACAGGCAACGTCAAGACGTTGCTTGGCACGGTGATCTACGTCGCGGTTCCCACCGTGATCCTTGTGGCCTTGCTGGAAGTGGTAACCCGAAAGTTCGAACTCCCGACACTTCTGCTTTATTCCAACTACGTCGATCCACACCAACTGCGTGGCTTTCTGTTCTATTTCATGGAAATCTACATCCAGTTGTTCCTGGCCGCGGCGGTTCTGTTTTCACTCGCACCGGTGCGAGAGGCGTTCCGGACCCGCGCGATGCAAAGCGCGGTGACCCTCCTGCTGGCAGTCATCCTTCTTGATCACACTGTCGAATATTTCTGGAACGGCGATTACAACTACCATCGCACCCCGTGGCATTATGGCTGGGCCTTCACGCTTGGCATTGTGGTCGCAAGTGCCACCGACACGCGGTCCCGGCTTGTTGCGATGGCTTGCGCGATTGCCGTTGTTCTGCTGGCCTGGGGGCCGAATACGGCGGCCTCTTATGTTGCCGGCGGCTGCGCAGTCGTGCTTTTCGTGCGCAACATCGTGGTGCCAGCGCCAGCAAAGATCGTCATCGGCGAAATTGCTGCGGCGTCCCTGTTCATCTTCCTGTGCCACGAGCCGACGATGGATCTGGTGACAAAGATCTACGGCGAAACCCGGCCCTGGACCGAACTGTTCGCCGCCATAGTCGTCGGCATTGTTGTCGCCCGCGTCTATGCGCTGGTTCATCGCACAGTCCTGACCACCTTTGTCGGGTTGCGGGATGCGAAGAAGGGTCTGACCAATCAAAGCCCGTAAGGCGCCGATGTCATGCGCCTTGCACCTCGGCCACGCTGACCTCGGTTCCCCAGCCCTCGCATTTTCGCGCCAGATCGGCGGGCAGGGGGAGGTCGGTGAACATCATCGTGATCTCCGATAGCGACGCAAGCCGGGCGGGCGCCGAGCGGTCCAGTTTGGAATGGTCGCACACCAGATGAACCTTGCGCGATTGCCGGATGATTGCCTTCGAGACCCGCACTTCGGCCAGATCGAAGTCCAGAAGGTCGCCGTCGCGGTCCAGTGCCGATACCCCGATCACCGCGTAATCCACCTTGAACTGTTCGAAGAACTGCGTCGTCAGCTCGCCGACCAACCCGCCATCGGTGCGGCGCAGCGCCCCGCCTGCCACCACGATCTCGCAGCCCGGATTGCCCACAAGAATATTGGCCACGTTCATGTTGTTGGTGATGACGGTGATGTTGCGGTGCGTCAGCAATTCGCGCGCCACGGCTTCGGTGGTGGTGCCAAGGTTCATGATCAGGCTGCAATTGTCGGGAATCGCCGCCGCACAGGCGCGCGCGATGGCGGCCTTCGCCGCTTCGTTCATCCGCCGCCGCGCCTCATAGCCGATGTTGGCCACCCCGGTGCGGACCACCGCGCCACCATGCACGCGGTCCAGATGCCCGGCATCCGCCAGATCCGAAAGGTCGCGGCGGATCGTTTGCAACGTCACGTCGAAACGCTGCGCCAGATCCTCCACCGCCACCCGCCCCTCGGCGCGGGCCAGCTCCAGTATCTCGGTCTGCCGGAAGCTGAGCGCCACGTCGCATTCCTCTTTCTTCGGATTGCCGCCCTTTTGGTTCTGCCACGGCGCGAAGCGGCTGTCAGCGTTTTTGTGATGCGCGCGGATTTTCGTTTTATGGGATTGCGCCGCAATGCAGCGTAGCAACTGCAGAAAAATCCGCCCAAACTGCGCGTTTATGTTCGGTTTCAAAAAAAGCGCGCATAAACGAAAAAAGCGGTTGACGGAATCGTGACGATGAGCCCTTCTTCCGCCCGGGGAGGAACCCGCATTGACAGCGACGTCGACAGGGATCGTCAGCGATCTCTTCATCATTGGTGGTGGCATAAACGGCTGCGGCATCGCCCGCGACGCCACGGGCCGTGGCCTGTCAGTGACGCTGGCCGAACAGGGCGACCTTGCCCAAGGCACGTCTTCCGCCTCGACCAAGCTCTTTCACGGCGGCCTGCGCTACCTTGAATATTTCGAATTTCGCCTGGTGCGCGAAGCCCTGGAAGAGCGCGAAACCCTCCTTGTCGCGATGCCCCACATCTCGTGGCCGATGCGCTTCGTGCTGCCCTTGTCGCCCGGAATGCGGTTTGAATCCGACACTCCGACCTCGCGCCTGCTGCGCTGGGTGATGCCTTGGGCCAAGGGCCGCCGTCCGGCCTGGCTGATCCGCCTTGGCCTTTTCATGTATGACACGATGGGCGGTCGCAAGATCCTGCCCGCCGCCCGCAGCCTTGATCTCACGCGCGACCCTGCCGGCAAGCCCCTGAAGCCCGAGTTTCGCCGCGCCTTCGAATATTCCGATTGCTGGGTCGAAGATTCCCGCCTCGTCGCCCTGAACGCCCGCGACGCGGCCCAGCGCGGCGGCCGCATCATGACCCGCACCAAGGTTGTCACCGCCGAACGGCAGGGTGATCTGTGGCACCTCACCACCGAAGGCCCCGATGGCCGCCACCACCACAAGGCGCGCGCCCTGGTCAACGCCGGCGGCCCCTGGGTCGAGGATGTCATCCGCAACGTCGCCCGGATCAATTCGTCCGAAGGTGTCCGCCTTGTCCGCGGCAGCCACATCGTCACGAGAAAGCTGTTCGACCACGACCGCTGCTATTTCTTCCAGGGCAGCGACGGCCGCATCATCTTTGCCATCCCCTACGAGCAGGATTTCACCCTGATCGGCACCACCGACAAGGACCACACCGGCGCCCCGAAAGAAGCCGTCTGCACCGACGAGGAGCGGGATTACCTCCTCGCCTTCGCCTCGCAATACTTCGCCAAACCCGTCACCCGTGACGATGTCGTCTGGACCTATTCCGGTGTTCGCCCGCTCTACAACGACGGCGCGAAATCGGCCACCGCAGCCACCCGCGACTACGTCCTCAGCCTCGACGACACCGGAGCGCCGCTTCTGAACGTGTTCGGCGGCAAGATCACCACCTACCGCCGCCTTGCCGAATCCGCTCTGGCGAAACTCCACCCGTTCTTCCCCAAGGCCAAACCGGCATGGACCGCGCGCGTCCCCCTTCCGGGCGGCGACTTCCCGCATGACGGTGTGGCAGCACTGACCGCCAAGCTGGCCGCGCAATACCCCTTCCTCACGCCCTACTGGGCCGGCCGGATGATCCGGGCTTACGGCACCGACGCCTTCCTCATCCTTGGCAATGCCGGCACGCCTGCGGCCCTTGGCACCGATTTCGGCGCTACCCTGACCGAGGTTGAAGTGCGCTGGCTGATGACCAGGGAATATGCCTCGACGGCCACAGATGTGGTCTGGCGGCGGTCGAAACTGGGGCTGAGGATGAGCCAGGATCAGATCACCGCGCTGGACCATTTCATGCAGATGAACGGGTCAAGCACCGCGTCGCGGGCGATCAGCCCGGCGGCGGAATAGGGGGCCAGGAATGTCACTTGAACTGCAAGGCGTGTCGCGGTCGGTCGGGGGCAGGGCGCATATCCACCCCACCAGCCTCACGCTTGAAAACGGCACGATGAACGTCCTTCTCGGGCCAACCTCGGCAGGCAAGACCAGCCTGATGCGCCTGATGGCGGGCCTCGACAAACCCACCACCGGTCGCATCCTGTGGCAGGGCGCTGACGTCACCGGCCAGCGCGTGCAGGACCGCAAGGTCGCGATGGTCTACCAGCAGTTCATCAACTACCCCGCAATGTCGGTCTACGACAACATCGCCTCGCCGATGCGCCTGATGGGCAAATCCGCGGCCGAGGTTGACCGCGCCGTGCGCGAAACCGCCGACATGCTGAAACTGACGCCGATGCTGCAACGCAAACCCCTGGAGCTTTCGGGTGGCCAGCAGCAGCGCTGCGCCCTGGCCCGCGCGCTGGTCAAAGGCGCGGGCCTCGTCCTTCTGGATGAACCCCTCGCCAACCTCGATTACAAGCTGCGCGAGGAACTCCGCATCGAAATTCCCCGCATCTTCGAGGCGTCCGGCGCGATCTTCGTCTACGCCACCACCGAACCCGAAGAGGCACTCCTCCTGGGCGGCAATACCGCAACCCTCTGGGAAGGCCGCGTCACCCAGTTCGGCCCGACGCCAAGCGTCTACCGCCTGCCCGCCGATGCCACCACCGCGCGTGTCTTCTCCGACCCGCCGATGAATTTCATTCCCTGCCGCAAGGAAGGCACCCGCCTGACCTTCGCAGGCGAGGCCCACGCCCCTGCCACCGGAACTTTTGCCGCGATCCCTGATGGCACCTATCAGGCCGGCTTCCGCGCGAACCACATCACCCTGAACCGCCACTCGGGCGACGCTGTGGAATTCCGCTGCACCCTTGGCGTGACCGAAATCACCGGGTCGGAAACCTTCGTCCACCTGACCCACGGCTCCGACAAATGGGTGGGCCTTGTCCACGGCGTGCATCAGCTTGACCCCGGCTCGCAGGTCTCGATCTTCCTTGATCCCGCGCACGTCTACCTCTTCGACGCCGAGGGTCGCCTTGCCGCCCCGGCCCCTTATGCGATGGCGGCCTAATGTCCCAGATCACCCTTTCAAAACTGGCGCACAGCTACTCCGCCACCCCCAAATCCGAGGCCGACTACGCGCTGAAGGAAATGGATCACGTCTGGCAGGACGGCGGCGCCTATGCGCTCCTCGGGTCTTCTGGCTGCGGCAAGACCACGCTTCTCAACATCATCTCCGGCCTCGTCCGCCCCTCGCAGGGCCGCGTCCTTTTCGGTGACCGCGACGTGACCGATGCCGCCACGACCGAACGCAACATCGCGCAGGTGTTCCAGTTTCCGGTCGTCTACGACACCATGACCGTGCGCGACAACCTGTCGTTCCCGCTGCGCAATCGCGGCATGGATGCCGCCTACATCGCCAAGCGTGTGAACCAGATTGCCCAGATGATCGGGATGGAAGCCATCCTCAACCGCAAGGCGCGCGGGCTGACCGCCGATGCCAAGCAGAAGATCTCCCTTGGCCGCGGCATGGTGCGCGAAGACGTGAACGCCATCCTCTTCGACGAGCCCCTGACGGTCATCGACCCGCACATGAAATGGGAACTGCGCACCCAGTTGAAACAACTGCACCGCCAGTTCGGCCACACCATGATCTACGTCACCCATGACCAGACCGAGGCGCTGACCTTCGCCGACAAGGTCGTCGTCATGTATGACGGCCGTGTCGTGCAGATGGGCACGCCGGAAGACCTGTTCGAAACGCCGGCGCACACCTTCGTCGGCTATTTCATCGGCTCGCCGGGGATGAACCTGTTCGACGCCGAAGTGACCGGCACCGAGGCGCGCCTGCAAGGCGCCACGGTGTCTTTGGGTGCGGCCTATGGGCCAATCAAGGGCCGCACCCAAATCGGTATCCGCCCGGAATATGTGGTGTTGGGCGACGAGGGGCTGCCGATCGACGTCAAGCGGGTGGAAGATGTCGGCCGCCACCGCATCGTCCGCGCCAGCCTGAATGGCCAGCCCCTGAACGCCATCCTGCCCGAAGGGGCCAGCCTTCCGTCAGATCCCCGCGTCACCTTCGCGCCGGGCCGGACCAACGTCTACGCCGACGACTGGCGCGTGCAAGGGAGGGCCGTCTGATGGACAAGACCCAGAACAACAAGGCGTGGTTCCTGGTGCTGCCCGTGCTGGTGTTGGTCGCCATCTCGGCGGTTCTGCCGCTGATGACGGTGGTGAACTACGCTTTCAACGACACCTTCGGCAACAACGAGTTCTTCTGGGCAGGCCTCGAATGGTTCGAGGAAATGGTCACCTCCGACCGCCTCCACGAAGCCCTTGGCCGCCAGATCCTGTTCTCCGCCATCATCCTCGCGATAGAGGTGCCGCTTGGCATCCTGATCGCGCTCAACATGCCGAAATCGGGCTTCTGGGCCAGCCTCGTCCTCATCCTGATCTCGCTGCCGCTGCTGATCCCCTTCAACGTGGTCGGCACCATCTGGCAGATCTTCGGCCGCGTCGACATCGGCCTTCTCGGCCACACCCTCGCCGCCATCGGGATCGACTACAACTACACCAACGACGCGATCGACGCCTGGATCACCGTCATCGTGATGGACGTCTGGCACTGGACCTCGCTCGTGGCGCTTCTCGCCTACGCCGGCCTCCAGTCGATTCCGCAAGCCTACTACCAGGCCGCCAAGATCGACCAGGCGACACGGTGGAGCGTGTTCCGCTACATCGAACTGCCGAAGATGAAGGGCGTCCTCCTGATCGCCATCCTCCTGCGCTTCATGGACAGCTTCATGATCTACACCGAGCCCTTCGTCGTCACCGGCGGCGGCCCGGGCAACTCCACCACCTTCCTCTCCATCGACCTCGCGAAAATGGCCACCGGCCAGTTCGACCTCGGCCCCGCCGCCGCCTTCAGCCTGATGTACTTCTGTGTCATCCTGCTGATTTCATGGGTGTTCTACACCGTCATGACCAACCTCGACCGCGAGGAGAACCGCTGATGCGCATCAAATCCTCCGCCGTCGTGATGACGCTCTACCTGCTGTTCCTGCTGATCCCGATCTACTGGCTGATCAACATGAGCCTCAAGACCAACACCGAGATCACCTCGACCTTCTCGCTCTTTCCGCAAAACCTGACGCTGCAGAACTACGTCACCATCCTGACCGATCCGTCGTGGTACATGGGCTACGTCAACTCGATGATCTACGTCACGATGAACGTGATCATCTCGCTGGCCGTCGCTCTTCCCGCCGCCTACGCCTTCTCGCGCTACAACTTCATGGGCGACAAGCACCTGTTCTTCTGGCTTCTGACCAACCGCATGGCCCCGCCCGCTGTGTTCGCGCTGCCGTTCTTCCAGCTTTACTCCGCCTTCGGCCTGATCGACACGCACATCGCCGTCGCCCTCGCACACTGCCTCTTCAACGTCCCCCTCGCGGTCTGGATCCTCGAAGGCTTCATGCGCGGCGTCCCGAAGGAAATCGACGAAACCGCCTATATCGACGGCTATTCGTTCCCCAAGTTCTTCGTGAAGATCTTCATGCCCCTGATCGCCAGCGGCATCGGCGTCACCGCCTTCTTCTGCTTCATGTTCTCGTGGATCGAGCTTCTCCTCGCCCGCACCCTCACCACGACCGACGCCAAACCCATCGCCGCCACGATGACCCGCACGGTTTCGGCCTCGGGCATGGATTGGGGCGTCCTCGCCGCCGCCGGGGTGCTGACCATCGTGCCGGGCGCGCTCGTGATCTACTTTGTCCGCAACTACATCGCCAAGGGCTTTGCCCTGGGAAGGGTGTGATGACCGCCAGCCGCTGGAATACCCTCTACGCCGCCCTCGCCGCCCTGATGGCCGCGATCCTCGCCCTCCTTCTCTGGGCCGTGCCCACCGACGCCGACGGGGTGCGCGAATGGACCGGGCAACTGATCCCCGGCTTCTGGATGGCATGGAGCTTTCCGGTCGCGCTGTTCTTCTTCATCATTGCCTGCCTTCTGATCATCTTCACGCTGCTGGCGATCCGCTGGCCCGAAACCCCCCGCGTCGGCATCCTGCGCATCGAGACCACGCGCGGCGACCGGCTTTTCATCTCGCTCTTGGGCTCGGCCTTCATCTGCCTTGGCTGGCTCTTCTTCTTCGGCGCTCCGCTGACCGGCGCGCTGATCCTTTGCCTGATCTACGTCGCTGCGGTGTTCCGCTGGGTGTGATCGGGAAAAACCGCTTCCGGGCGGGGGCCAACGCTCCGCCCGAAGGCAAGACGACTGCAAAACGTCTCAACATTCTGGGAGGAATCACATGAGACTACGCCAGACCACAACCGCCATGGCGCTTGCGCTGATGGCCTTTGGCCTGCCCGCCTGGGCAGACATGGAGGCAGCAAAGGCGTTTCTTGATACCGAGATCGGCGATCTCTCGACGCTCGACCGCGCCGGACAAGAAGCCGAGATGCAGTGGTTCATCGACGCGGCCAAGCCCTATGCAGGCATGGAAATCAAGGTCGTGTCGGAAACCATCGACACGCACAGCTACGAATCCAAGGTGCTGGCCCCGGCCTTCACCGCGATCACCGGCATCAAGATCACCCATGACCTGATCGGTGAAGGTGACGTCGTCGAAAAGCTGCAGACGCAGATGCAGTCGGGTGAAAACATCTATGACGCCTACATCAACGACAGCGACCTGATCGGCACCCACTGGCGCTATCAACAGGTTCGCAACCTGACCGACTGGATGGCCGGCGAAGGTGCCGCCGTCACCAACCCGAACCTGGATCTGGCCGACTTCATCGGCACCAAGTTCACCACCGCTCCGGACGGCAAGCTGTATCAGCTTCCCGACCAGCAGTTCGCCAACCTCTACTGGTTCCGCTACGACTGGTTCAACGACCAGAAGACCAAGGACGACTTCAAGGCCAAGTATGGCTACGATCTCGGCGTCCCGGTCAACTGGTCGGCCTACGAGGACATCGCCGAGTTCTTTACCGGGCGCGACATGTCCTACATGGGCGGGCCGACGTCGGTCTGGGGCAACATGGACTACGGCAAGAAAGACCCCTCGCTCGGCTGGCGTTACACCGATGCGTGGATGTCGATGGCCGGTATGGGCGACGTCGGCGAACCGAACGGTCTGCCGGTCGACGAATGGGGCGTTCGCGTCGACGAAAACTCCCGTCCCGTCGGCTCTTGCGTGACCCGTGGTGGCGCGACCAACGACGCGGCGGCGGTCTATGCCGTGACCAAGGCGATCGAATGGCTGCAGAAGTACACCCCGCCAGAAGCCCAAGGCATGACCTTCGGCGAAGCCGGCCCGGTTCCTGCCCAGGGTGCTATTGCCCAGCAGATGTTCTGGTACACCGCCTTCACCGCAGCGTCGGTCGTCCCCGGAACCCCGGTGATGAACGAGGATGGCACGCCCAAGTGGCGCATGGCCCCCTCGCCGCACGGCGTCTACTGGCAGGAAGGCCAGAAGATCGGCTACCAGGACGTGGGTTCGTGGACCCTGATGAAGTCCACCCCGGTGGACCGCGCCCAGGCTGCATGGCTCTACGCCCAGTTCGTCACGTCGAAGACTGTCGATGTGAAGAAGGCGCATGTCGGTCTGACCTTCGTGCGTGAATCCACGATCCAGCACCAGTCGTTCACCGATCGCGCCCCGAAACTCGGCGGCCTGATCGAATTCTACCGCTCGCCAGCCCGCGTTCAGTGGTCGCCCACCGGCACCAACATCCCGGATTATCCGAAGATGGCGCAGCTGTGGTGGCAGAACATCGGCGACGCCATGTCGGGTTCCAAGACCCCGCAAGAGGCACTCGACAGCCTCTGCGCCGAGCAGGAGAAAGTGCTGGAGCGGATCGAACGCGCCGGCGTGCAGGGCGACATCGGTCCGAAGATGGGCGAAGTGATGGACGCCCAATACTGGATCGACCAGCCGGGCGCTCCGGTCGCCAAGCTGGCGAACGAGGACGAAGAGCCCAAGACGATCTCGTATGACGAGCTGCTGAAGTCCTGGCAGAACTAAGCCTGAAGGGGGGCGAGGTCACCTCGCCCCCCATTCACCTGTTCTAAAATATCCCCGCCGGAGGCTCCTGCCGTATCTGACGGAAGCCTCCGGCGGGGATATTTCAAGACAGATGAAACGGGAAAAGATCTTACCTGACTGTTAATGCGCCCGTTAAGTCATTGAAAATAAAGGCGGTGACTTCATGTCCCACGGTGGGACACCTCTCCGCCAAGACCCCGAGGGACCGCGATCCATGACCCACATCCTCGCCATCGACCAAGGCACCACCTCATCCCGTGCGATCCTTTTCGACGCCACCCTCCGTCCCATGGCCTCCGCCCAGGAAGAATTCCCCCAGATCTACCCGCACCCCGGCTGGGTCGAACACAACCCCGCCGACCTCTGGTCCAGCGTGGCCGGCACCGCCCGCGCCGCCATCGAAAAGGCCGGTATCGCCGCCACCTCCATCGCCGCCATAGGCATCACCAACCAGCGCGAGACAACCCTGATCTGGGACCGCGCCAACGGCCACCCGATCCACAACGCCATCGTCTGGCAAGACCGCCGCACCGCCGACACCTGCGACGCCCTCAAGGACGCCGGCCATGAGCCGATGATCACCGCCCGCACCGGCCTCCTCCTCGATCCCTATTTCTCCGCCACCAAGGTAAAGTGGCTCCTTGACCACATCCCCGGCGCCCGCGCCCGCGCCGCGAAGGGCGAACTTGCCTTCGGCACCGTCGACACCTGGCTGATCTGGAACCTCACCGGCGGCCGCGTCCACGCCACCGACGCCACCAATGCCGCCCGCACCATGCTTTACAACATCGCCAAGGGCGAATGGGACGCCGAGATCTGCGCTCTGTTGGACATCCCTCTGTCGCTCCTGCCGCAGGTCCATGACTGCGCCGCTCCCTTCGGCACCACCCGTGCCGACCTTTTCGGCCGCGAGATCCCGATCCTCGGCGTCGCCGGCGACCAGCAGGCCGCCACCGTCGGCCAGGCCTGCTTTTCCCCCGGCATGATGAAATCCACCTATGGCACTGGCTGTTTTGCCCTTCTCAACACCGGTGCAGACATTGTCCCGTCGAAGAACCGCCTGCTGACAACCATTGCCTACCAGTTGAAAGGTCAGCCCACCTACGCGCTGGAAGGTTCGATCTTTATCGCCGGAGCAGTCGTCCAGTGGCTCCGCGACGGGCTCAAGATCATCCGCGAGGCGAAGGAGACCCAGCCCCTTGCCGAAGCTGCCGATGCAGCGCAGGGCGTGATCCTTGTCCCCGCCTTCACTGGCCTTGGCGCACCCTACTGGCGGCCTGACAGTCGCGGCGCGATCTATGGCCTGACCCGCAACTCCGGCCCCGCAGAACTGGCCCGCGCCGCTTTGGAAAGCGTGGGCTACCAGACCCGCGACCTGTTGGAGGCGATGCGCGCCGACTGGGGCGCCGCCGCTGACGGGGTCCTGCGCGTCGACGGCGGCATGACCGCAAGCGACTGGGCCATGCAGTTCCTGTCGGATATCCTCGGCGCCCCGGTGGATCGGCCCAAGGTGACCGAGACCACGGCCCTTGGTGCGGCCTACCTCGCCGGGATGCAGGCCGGGGTCTGCGGCACACCTGAGGAGTTCGCCAAAAGCTGGGCGCTTGACCGCCGCTTCACCCCCTCGATGGACGAAGCGACCCGCGCCGCGAAATATGCTCGCTGGGGCCGGGCCGTTGCCGCGACGATGTCACTATGACCCCCTTTGCCATTGCCAGCCCTCCGCGCATCCTGTTCGGTCGAGGCGGGGCGGCCAAAGCGCCCGCCCTGATCAGAGCTTTCGGTCTGCGCGGCGTGATCGTCCACGGCGCAAATGCGGATCGTGCAAGATGGCTGACCGAAGCGCTGCCGGACACGCTGGCGATCGCCTGTGCCGGTGAGCCAACCCTGACAGACCTTGACGCTGCACTGGGGCAAGCCCGGGCCCACGCCCCGCAATGGGTAGCGGCGATCGGCGGGGGTGCGGTCCTTGACATGGGCAAGGCACTTGCCGCGCTGGTCCCTTCGGCAAGCCCGGCGATGGATCATCTGGAGGTGGTCGGAAGATCGCTTCCCCTGACAACCGCACCGCTGCCCTTCATCGC
Organism: Paracoccaceae bacterium; assembly: GCA_030697175.1. Taxonomy (GTDB): domain Bacteria; phylum Pseudomonadota; class Alphaproteobacteria; order Rhodobacterales; family Rhodobacteraceae; genus JAUYQR01. Next base: position 42,535 of record JAUYQR010000024.1, read on the forward strand.
TATCCCGACCACCAGTGGCACCGGGGCCGAGGCGACACGCAATGCAGTGATCGGCCTGCCCGACCATGGCCGCAAGGTCAGCCTGCGCGACGACCGGATGATCGCGCGCTTGGCCATCGTGGACCCGGCGCTTACCGACCATTGCCCCCGCGGGGTAACCCTTGCCTCTGGTCTCGATGCGCTGGTGCAGGTGATCGAACCCTACGTCTCATGCAAGGCCACGCCGTACACCGATGCACTGACGCGGCCGGCAATCGGCCCCGGCCTTGCAGCGCTGCGTCGATTGATGGACGGCGAAGATTCAGCGGCCCGTGACACGATGGCGTGGGTCAGTCTCTGCGGCGGCCTGGCGCTGTCGAATGCCGGGCTTGGCGCGGTGCACGGATTTGCCGGCGTGATCGGCGGCATGACCGGTGCCGCACACGGCGCGATCTGCGGGGCCCTGATCGGCCCGGTGCTGGCGGCAAACTGCGCAGCCAGCTCGGGCAACGCCCGCGAAAGACTGGGCCAAGTCTGCGATATCATCGCCGCTGCCTTCGGCACGGCCGCTGATGCGGCCCCTCAGGCGCTGCAAACCTGGGCGCGTGGTGCGGGCTTGTCGGATCTTGCGGGCTTGGGTGTGCGCCCTGAGGATCATGCAGCGATTGTTGCAGCCTCTGCCTCGGCCTCTTCCATGAAGGGCAATCCGGTCTTGCTGCCGGACGCGGCCTTGCTGGATATTCTGCGGCGCTCCTGATCTTGATCAAGGCGGCTCTGCGCAGCGGGAGTATGAACCCAACAGGTGAAACACTGGAGGCTCTCATGCTGCGCCTGACGATGATCCTGTTTTCGATGATTTCTACCGCCCTCATGGGCACCGCGATCATTATCGTGCTGACATTGGGGTGGGTCGATCTGACGTCCATCCTTGCTTCGGCTGCCATCGGGTTTCTTCTGGCGATACCAGCAAGCTGGATCGTCGCACGAAACATTGCCTGAGCGACGGAAACTGCCATTCCAACCGTATGAAGCGTTAAACTCAGGAGCCATGCAATGTCCGCCCCGACAGCCTATTCCCGAACCCAGATCGTGCTTCACTGGATCATCGCCGTTCTGATCATCGGCAACCTGATCTTTGGCGAAGAGATTGGCGATGCTTACGACACATTGCGCGATACGGGCGTTGCCAATTACGACCTGATGACGCTGGGTCATATCGGGGCCGGAGTGCTGGTCTTGCTGTTCGGCATTTGGCGGTTGGGTCTGCGCCTGAGGCGCGGTGTGCCAGAGACGACGGGCGCAGGCTCGGCTTTGACGGACCGCGCCTCTGCGGTTGTGCATTGGGTATTCTATGCGCTGATTCTGGCGGTGCCGACCACCGGCCTTGCCGCGTGGTTTGGCGGGCTGCACGAAGCGGCGGATTTGCATGAACTGGCGAAGCCCGTTTTCATAGTGCTGATCGCAGCCCATGTAGCAGGTGCGCTATGGCACCATTTCTGGTTGAAGGACGGGCTTTTGGACCGGATGCGCATGGCGCGGCAGGCCTGACTAGGCGTCCAGAAAAACCCGCACAGCTTCTTCGAATTCGCGCGGCTTTTCCGCATGCAGCCAATGCCCGGCGCCGGGAATCTTGGCAAATCGCGCCTTGGGAAACAGGGCACGGACAGTGTCGCGGTGTTCGGGGCGGACGTAACTGCTATCGGCCCCGGTCAGAAACAGTGCCGGCCCGCTGGAGTGGCCTGAGGTGCCGGGCCAACCGACGATCTTTGACATTTCAGTTGCAAGCACGTCGAGGTTCAGCCGCCAGACCGGTGGCTTTTCGCGAAAGTCCAGCGATTGCAGGAAGAACGCGCGCAAGGCGGGATCGTCAACTGAAGTTGCCAGCGCCGCGTCCGCTTCGGCACGGGTTGTCACTGTCGCAAGGTCGACGCCTCGCATCGCGAGCGCATGGCGTGTCTGGTCATGGCTGTAGGCAACCGGCGCGATATCGGCCACCACCAGCCGGCGGATCAGGTCCGGGCGCGTCAGGGCAAGCACCATCGACGCCTTGCCGCCCATCGAATGACCCAGGAGGTCGGCCCGCCCGCCAAGGCCTTCGACCACCTCGGCCAGATCTGCTGCCATTTCGGGGTAGCCCTGCACATCGCTGCGCGGGCTCATGCCGTGGTTGCGCATGTCCACCGCCACCACATCACGACGGTCTGCCAGACGCCGGGCAATCACGCCCCAATTGCGCGCCGATCCGTAAAGCCCGTGCGCTATGACCAAAGGCAAGGCATCGTCGGGCAGTGTTGCGGGGTGGTGGATCATTGCGAGCATACCTCGTTCTATCCAGCGGCTTGCAAGGAGGCCAGAGGTGTTGAACCCCGCAGGGTTCGCCCGTAGGTAGGCCGGATGCAGGCACCGGGTGGCAGAAGATGAGCGCGGTCACCATCCAGCAGAGGGCGGATCGGGTCGCGCAGTTGATGGACGAACGGTTGGCGGTTGGCGGTCGCGGGCTGCAGGCAAAGCTTGACCGTGGCCGCCGGCGCTTGCCACGCCGTGTGCGCGATGCCGCGGCGGCACTGGCAGAGGCTTCACACAAGGCACGCAACCCAAAGCTGCTTCGTCAGATTGACCAAGGCCAGGTATCTGATGCCTACGACATTTGCGTCCGTCACCTGATGGCGATCGACCCCGCCTTGCGCCGCCGCCGGATCTTCGCAACGATTCTGAGTTCGGCGGCGCTTGCGGTGCTGTCTGCGGCCCTTCTGGTGGCAGGCTTTCTGGCGTGGCGTGGATAGCGATGACTGCTATCGGCTGCGCATGAAGCGCCCGCCGCGATCGGCGCAACCTCCGCGTCCGATCGCCGATCCTGCTTTCAGCGCTTGGGTCTCGGCCTGAAAAATTCTCTGCGCCCTCTGAAATGAACAAGGCGCGAGCTTGCAGCCCGCGCCCGGCCATTATCATTGCGGCGAGCTCAGAGGTCCGGATAAATCGGGAACTGCTGGCACAGTGCCTCGACCTCGGTGCGCACCTTGGCTTCGACCGCGCCATTGCCATCCTCGCCATTTGCGGCCAGCCCGTCCACCACTTCAACGATCCAGCGCCCGATCTGGCGGAATTCGCCTTCGCCAAATCCGCGCGTCGTGCCCGCCGGAGTGCCAAGACGCACGCCGGAAGTGATCGTCGGCTTTTCGGTATCGAACGGAATGCCGTTCTTGTTGCAGGTGATATGCGCGCGGCCCAAGGCCTTTTCAGTCGCGTTGCCCTTGACCGCCTTAGGGCGAAGGTCGACCAGCATCAGGTGCGTGTCGGTGCCGCCGGTTACGATATCAAGACCGCCTTTCATCAATTCGTCCGCCAGAGCCTGCGCGTTCTTCACGACCTGCGACTGATAGGTCTGGAAGCCTGGTTGCAACGCCTCGCCAAAGGCGACTGCTTTGGCGGCGATCACATGCATCAATGGACCGCCCTGAATGCCCGGGAAAATTGCACTGTTGACCTTCTTTGCAATCGCCTCGTCATTCGTCAGGATCATGCCACCGCGCGGGCCGCGCAGGGTCTTGTGCGTCGTCGTGGTCGCCACATGCGCGTGCGGGAAGGGCGAGGGATAAAGCCCTGCCGCCACCAGACCGGCGAAGTGAGCCATGTCGACCAGAAGATACGCGCCAACGCTGTCGGCAATCTCGCGCATCCGGGCGAAATCTATGATCCGCGGAATGGCCGACCCGCCGGCAATGATCATCTTGGGTTGATGTTCGGTCGCCAGTGCCTGAACCTGATCGTAATCCAGCGTCAGGTCCTGTTTCCGCACGCCGTATTGCACCGCATGAAACCACTTGCCCGACTGGTTCGGCGCCGCGCCATGCGTCAGGTGACCGCCGGCATCAAGGCTCATCCCCAGAATCGTGTCGCCGGGTTTGATCAGCGCCTGAAACACGCCCTGGTTTGCCTGGCTGCCCGAGTTCGGCTGCACGTTTGCGAAGGTTACGCCAAATAACTTGCAGGCGCGGTCGATTGCCAGATTCTCCGCCACGTCCACGAACTGGCAGCCGCCGTAGTAGCGTTTGCCCGGATAGCCTTCGGCATATTTGTTCGTCATCACCGAGCCTTGCGCTTCCATCACCGCGCGGCTGACGATGTTCTCCGAAGCGATCAACTCGATCTCGTGGCGCTGGCGGCCCAGTTCCGAGGTGATGGAGGCGAAAAGCTCCGGGTCGCGGCTGCTGAGCGTTTCAGTAAAGAAGCCGGAGTCGCGATGCGAAGCGTTCATGAAGCAGGTCCTCTTTGGGCCAAGGGCAGGGTGCGGCGCTATTTAGAGCACCGATTGTCCTACGGAAAGGCAAGAAAACGACCTTTTTCGCCATTGCGACGAAATCATGTTGCCGCACAGTGCGCCCCCTGCCCATCGGTTTGGCACCAACCCCTTGAGTTTACCTACTACCCCGGCCAAGACTGCTGCGATCGGGGGACGCCATGCCACAACGTATCAGGTTCACGGCCAGCAGGGCCCCGGCGGCCATCGAAGCCCTTGCGGCCCTGACTGCGACCTATGGGCAGGCCGACCTCAGGCAAGCCGAGGTGATTGTCGCCCTGGGCGGCGACGGGTTCATGTTGCAGACATTGCATTCAACCAAGGGCAGGGACCTCCCGGTCTACGGCATGAACTGCGGAACCATTGGCTTTTTGATGAATGCCTATTCTGCCGACGACCTGCCCGCCCGCCTGGCCGCCGCCGAAGAGGCCGTCATCCATCCCTTGTCGATGCGGGCTATCAACACCAAGGGCAAGCTGACTGCGGCCCTGGCGATCAACGAAGTAGCATTGCTGCGGCAAGGCCCACAGGCGGCCAAGCTGCGCATCAGCATCGACGGGCGAGAACGTATGCCCGAACTGGTTTGCGATGGCGCCTTGGTGGCGACACCAGCCGGGTCCACCGCTTACAATTATTCGGCACACGGTCCGATCCTGCCGATCGGCGCCGATGTGCTCGCCCTTACCGCAATTGCCGCGTTCCGACCGCGGCGCTGGCGTGGCGCCGTGCTGCCGATGTCGGGCGTCGTGCGGTTTGACGTGCTGGACCCAGATAAACGCCCCGTGATGGCCGATGCCGACAGCCGGGCGTCTGTTCGCGATGTGGCAAGCGTCGAGATCAGGTCTGAAAGATCGGTTCAGCACCGCCTGTTGTTCGACCCCGGTCACGGTCTGGAAGAGCGTCTGATCGGCGAGCAGTTCGTATAAGGGCGCGGCCCTTACACTTTGGTCCAGCCGTCGATCTTGCGGTAAAGCGTTGACGGAGACACGTCCAGAACGCGCGCTGCCTTGGGAACCGACCCGCCGTATCGCGCCAGCGTGGCCTCGATGATCTTGCGCTCTGCCTCGGCCAGCGTCAGGCCAACCATAACCCCCGCCTCGGCAGGTGGTTCGGGCAGCGCGCGCAGCCTTTCGGGACCGCGGTGGGGTGTCATCTCGGCCGCAAGACCCGGTGGCAGCATCTCGACCCCGACCCAGCCGCCGGGATTGAGCACGACCACGTTGCGCATGACGTTCAACAGTTGCCGCACATTGCCGGGCCAGGGCAAGCGCGGCAGAAGATCCCGCACCTCGGCCTCCAAACCATAGAACGTGCGCCCCTCCTCTTCGGCAAACCTGAACAGCGCGGCTTCCGCGATCTCGATCACGTCCTGCCCCCGGTCCCTTAGCGGCGGCATGTGGATCGGCACCACGAACAGGCGGTAATACAGGTCCTCACGGAAATGACCGCGATGGACTGCATCAAGGGGGTCGCGGTTCGTGGCACAAACGATGCGCACATTCACCTTGCGCGGACGGGTTGCGCCGACCGGCTGGACCGTCGAGGTTTGCAGAAACCGCAGCAGTTTCGTCTGCAAGGCCGGTGCCATTTCACAGATTTCGTCCAGAAACAGTGTCCCGCCGTCAGCCGCCGCCGCAGCGCCAGGCTTGTCGGAAATTGCACCGGTAAAGCTGCCCTTCATGTGGCCGAAAACTTCGCTTTCAAGCAAATCCTGCGGAATCGCACCGCAGTTGAGCGCAATGAACGGCCCCTCGGCCCGTGCCGAATTGGCGTGGACAGCCAGCGCGCAAAGCTCCTTCCCCGTTCCGCTTTCCCCCGTGATGAACACCGTGGCCATCGACCGCGCCACCGACGCGATCGTGTCGTGAATCCGCTGCATCGTGTCGGACGACCCGATGAACGACGAGCCGTCCTGCAGCATCGCGCGGTCCTGTGGGCCGGGATCAGGCAAGGCTGCCGGTGCCTTGCGCGGCAACCTTTCAGCCAGCGCGTTCTGCACCGCGCCGAGCAGGCGATTTTCATCGAATGGCTTCACCAGGAAGTCATGCGCCCCGGCACGCATCGCTTCGACCGCGCGATTGACCGACCCGTTCGCAGTAATCGCGATGACGCAGGTTTCCGGCCTGAGCGCGAGCATGTCCTGCATCAACATCAAACCGTCACGGTCGGGCAGGATAAGGTCAAGCAGTACGACCACCGGCTGAAGCCCGCGAAATTGCGCCAAGCCGTCCGCGGCGGTGCTTGCGACCGAAACGCGATATCCGGCCGATGCCAGAACCGACCGATAGACAAGTTGCAGCGAGGCCGTGTCCTCAATCAAAAGCACGCTGGGTGTCCAGGCTGAACCGGGCTTCATCGGGCAGCCGCAATGGGCTGTGTCGCCGCCACGACGGCGATGAGCGCGTCAAGTTCGCCAAGCGCCTCGGGCACAAGGGAAAAAAGCGAGGCGTGGTCAGTAACGTGTGCAGCGGCGTTCATCTGTTCGGCGAGGGTCTGCAGCGAAACCGCGCCGACCGACCCCGCCAGCGAAATCAGCACATGGCTTGCCGCACGAAGCCCTGACCAATCCAGACTAGCCATCGACGCCGAGGATTGGTCGCGGGTGGCGATCAGGTCTTCGGACAGGCGCGCCAGTAGTTCGGCTCCGTTCTCGGGCCCTGCCAGTTGCAAAAGGCGCTGAAAACGGGCCGGTTCGAACTGGCGCATCCCTTCGGTCGCCGGCTTTGCCTGCTGAACCTCCGATTGCAGCTTTGCACCACCAAGTCTCAACGCCGCCCGACGCAAGACATCAAGTTCGGCTCGCTGCGTTTCGGATGAAACCAATGCTTCCAACTGGTTGATCACCAGATGCAATCGGTCAAGCGCCGTATCGATCTCGGACGCGGCATTGGAACGGCCAATCATGGCGGCGGTCCGGACTGACAGGCGAGTGACCTATTGATGAAAGGCGACCTTTGCATAATGCAAAGAATTGACGCATTTCGCCACGACTGTCCAGCAGATCCCGCAGAGCGTGTATCAGACCTTGGCCAATCCAATGCTGCGCAGTGCCGTTGCAATTTCATCCAGGATTGCTGGATCGTCGATTGTGGCAGGCATTTTCCATGGCTGCCTGTCCGCAATCTTGACCATCGTAGCACGCAGGATCTTGCCCGACCGGGTTTTTGGCAGGCGGTCCACCACCAGGGCACGCTTGAAGTCTGCAACCGGGCCGATCTTGTCGCGGACAAGTGCCACGCATTCCTTCACCACATCGGCATGGTCACGGGTCGAGCCTTTGTTCAGGCAGAGGAGCCCCAAAGGCGATTGCCCTTTCAGATCATCCGCCACACCAATCACGGCGCATTCGGCGACATCGCGGTGTCCTGCCAGCACCTCTTCCATCGCGCCGGTCGACAGGCGATGGCCGGCGACGTTGATCACATCATCGGTCCGGGCCATGATGTAAAGATACCCATCGGCGTCGACAAAGCCAGCATCCCCCGTTTCGTAGTAACCCGGGAAATGGGCAAGATAGCTTTTGCGGAACCGATCTTCAGCGTTCCACAGCGTCGGCAGGGTGCCGGGGGGCAGCGGCAGTTTGATCGCAATCGCGCCGAGCGTGCCGGGGGCGACGGGATGGCCGCCTTCGTCCAGCACCTGCACATCGTAGCCCGGCATCGCGACCGAAGGCGAGCCGATCTTGACGGGAAGCTGTTCGATGCCGATCGGGTTGGCTGCAATGGCGTAGCCGGTTTCTGTCTGCCACCAATGGTCGATGACCGGTACGTTAAGATGCCGCTGCGCCCAAAGGATCGTGTCGGGATCGGCACGTTCACCGGCAAGAAACAGCGCCTGAAGGTTCGGCATTGGGTGTCGGCCAACCAGCGCCCCCTCGGGATCATCGCGCTTTATTGCGCGCAGCGCGGTCGGGGCGGTGAAAAAGCTGCGCACATTGTGTTCAGCTATCACGCGCCAAAAGGCGGCTGCGTCAGGAGTGCCCACCGGCTTGCCTTCGTAGACGACGGTGGTGCAGCCGGCGATCAGCGGCGCGTAGCAGATGTAGCTGTGGCCAACGACCCAACCCACATCCGAAGCCGCCCAGAACACATCGCCATGCCCGCAATTATAGATCGCGCGCATCGTCCAGTTCAGGGCTACCAGATGCCCGCCGGTTGGCCGGACCACGCCCTTCGGTGCGCCGGTCGTGCCCGAGGTGTAAAGAATGTAGGCCGGGTGAGAGCCTTCGACTGGCACGCAGTCTGCCGGGTCGACACCATATTGGAATTCGTGCCACGCCACGTCACGACCCGGTACAAGCCGTGCAACCTCCTGTTCGCGCTGGAAGATCACGCAAAAATCCGGCTTGTGGTCAGCCATCTCGATCGCCCCGTCGAGAAGCGGCTTGTAGTGAACCACGCGCGACGGTTCGATCCCGCAGGATGCCGCGATGATCGCCTTTGGCGTGCAATCGTCAATCCGCACGGCAAGTTCGGCCGCCGCAAACCCGCCGAACACGACAGAATGAATCGCGCCAAGCCGCGCACAGGCCAGCATGGCCTCCAACGCCTCGGGGACCATAGGCATGTAGATGATGACGCGGTCGCCCTTGGTGATGCCCTTGGCTCGCAGCGCACCGGCAAGTCGGGCGACACGGTCCCGCAACTCGGCATAGGTGATGACGTGTTTGGTGCCGGTTACCGGGCTGTCGTGGATGATGGCAGGCTGCTTGCCGCGCCCTGCGGCGACATGGCGGTCAACCGCATTCCAGCAGGTGTTTACGGTTGCATCAGTGAACCATTCATAAAGCGGCGCCCGGCTGTCGTTCAGCGCGTGGATTGGCTTTTCCACCCAGTCGATGTCTTCGGCGGCCCTCAGCCAGAATGCTTCAGGATCTGCCTTCCAGCCGGCATAGGTCTGTGCAAACGTCATGGCGTCTCCCCCGCTGACCGATTGCCCGTTAGTTACGGCAGATGGGACTGTTGACGCAACGCTGTTACCGGCAACGGCACGCACCAATTTGCATAATTGGCTCCCCGCTAAGCGGTAAGTTTGCAAACCCCTGATGTGGCGTGCTTTTGACGTTCATCGGCGGCGGTGTTTGCAAACTTTTCGCTTCGGCACGGCGAGATTTGTGTCAGTGATTCTATTTGTAGTGGTCGACGGGTGTGCCTGCAATGGCCGACATATTGAGTAACCCGCGCGCCGTGATGGCCGGAGTGACCACATGGGCCTTATTGCCCATGCCCATCAAGATCGGCCCGACCTCCAGCCCGCCAGCCTTGACCTTCAGGATGTTGCGCACGCCTGAAGCAGCATCGGCACTGGCAAAGACAAGCACGTTTGCCGCACCTTCATAGCGTGACCCCGGCAGAAGCCGGTCGCGCAGCGATTGGTCAAGGGCTGCGTCGATGTTCATCTCGCCCTCGTAGGCGAAATCCGGCTCTCGGGCGTCAAGCAATTCCAGTGCGGCGCGCATCCGCAACGCATTGCCGTTCTCCATGTTGCCGAACTGGCTTTGCGTGCAAAGCGCTATCTTGGGCGTCAAGCCAAAGCGGCGAACGTGCCGGGCCGCGCCAATCACGGTGTTCATGATCTGCTCGGGCGTCGGTTCGGCGTTGACATGGGTGTCGGCGATGAAAAGAGGGCCATCTTCAAGGATCATCATGCTGAGAGCAGCCACCGGATGCAGCCCGTCGCGTGCAAGGATCTGGCGGATGTAACCAAGGTGCCAGAGGTATTGCCCCAGGGTTCCACAGATCATGCTGTCCGCCTCGCCACGGTGGACCATGATCGCGGCGATGGCCGTGGTGTTGGTGCGCATCACTGCGCGGGCGGTGTCGGGGGTGACACCGCGCCGCGCCATCAACTCGTGGTAGGTTCCCCAGTAATCGCGGTAACGATGGTCGTTCTCCGGGTTCACCAGCAGGAAATCCTTGCCCGGCCGGATCGGCAGGCCATATCGCTCGCATCGCGCCTCGATGACCTCGGGCCGACCGATCAGGATCGGGATGTCGGTGGTTTCTTCAAGCACGGCGTTCGCTGCGCGCAACACACGCTCGTCTTCACCTTCGGCAAAGACAATGCGGCGAGTCGCAAGTTTGGATGCCTCGAAAACCGGACGCATCAACAGCGCGGATTTGAAGACCGAACCGTCAAGCTGGCGCTTGTAGGCCTCCAGATCGGCAATCGGGCGGGTCGCAACGCCGGTCTCCATCGCGGCGCGGGCGACCGCGCTGGCGACAACGCCGATGAGGCGCGGATCGAAGGGTTTGGGAATGAGATATTCTGGCCCGAATGACAGCGTTTCGCCGCGGTAGGCGGCGGCGGCCTCGGCGCTTGTGGTAGCGCGGGCAAGGGCTGCGATGCCTTCGATGCAGGCTATTTCCATCGCGTCGTTGATCTCGGTCGCGCCGACATCAAGTGCGCCGCGAAAGATGAACGGAAAGCAAAGGACGTTGTTGACCTGGTTGGCGAAATCCGAACGTCCGGTTGCCATGATTGCGTCCGGCGCAACGGCCCGAACAGCGTCTGGCAGGATCTCCGGCATCGGGTTGGCAAGTGCGAAGATGATTGGCTTTGGTGGCATCCTCGCGACCATTTCCGGTGTCAGCACACCAGGGCCGGACAGTCCCAGAAACAGGTCGGCACCCGCGATCACGTCAGCCAAGGTCGCAGGAGTGGTGCCTTGTGCAAACGCTGCCTTCTGCGGCGTCATCTGCGCGGTCCGGCCTTCGTAGACCAGCCCTTCCAGATCGCAAAGCCAGATGTTCTTGCGCTGAACTCCAAGCTTGACCAGCATCTCCAGACAGGCGATGCCTGCCGCCCCGCCACCAGTGGAGACGATCCTGATGTCTTCAAAGCGCTTTTCCGCCACGATCAGCGCATTGGTGGCCGCCGCGCCCACCACGATGGCCGTGCCGTGCTGGTCGTCATGAAAGACCGGAATCTTCATGCGCTCGCGGCACAGCCGTTCGACGATGAAGCAATCGGGCGCCTTGATGTCTTCAAGGTTGATCGCGCCGAACGTCGGCTCCAGCGCGCAGACAATGGCGGCGAGTTTCTCGGGGTCGGGTTCATTCAGTTCGATGTCGAAACAGTCGATGTTCGCGAATTTCTTGAAGAGGACAGCCTTGCCCTCCATTACCGGCTTTGATGCCAGCGCACCGATATTGCCAAGGCCAAGCACCGCCGTGCCGTTGGTGACAACGGCCACAAGGTTGCCGCGGCTGGTGTAGCGGCTGGCGGTGGAGGGATCGGACTTGATCTCGAGGCAGGCTTCCGCGACGCCGGGCGAATAGGCGCGCGCAAGGTCGCGTCCGTTGGCAAGCGGTTTCGTGGCGCGGATTTCCAGTTTTCCGGGCTTGGGGAATTCGTGGTAATCCAGCGCCGCCTGACGTGCGTTGTCGTTGCGAGCCTCGTCCATTCCGCCCTCCAGAAATTTGGTTTAGCCCTAAACCAATTCTTCGCACCTGCCAACACCGTCGGATGCGCAGGTCCTTTCGGCATCGCTTGCAAATCCTGCCGATGCCAATCACCATGCAGCGATAGCACGAGGAACACCATGAGCGAAACGCGCGCCGAAATACGCCTGCCGACGCAGGAGCTGCGCAACGACCTTCCCTTTTTCACCAAAACCTTGCGCATGCGGCTGGACATGATCTACCCAGCCGACAACCCCGAAGTAGCGGTGGTATCTGGTCACGGACTGCGATTGCGTATTGAAAAGGGCGCGCCGGAGGCACCTGGAACGCTGCGTATCCTGACCGATGACCCGGACGGTTTTGCAGGGGGCGCGCGCGCGCTGACCGCGCCGAACGGCACACGGATCGAGATCGACGAACTTGACCCGCCGTTGGTGATGCCGCGCACCGAGCACGCCTTTGTTGTGCGCCGCTTGGCAGATCAGGCGCCTTGGGTGATCGGACGCGCGGGGATGGAATATCGCGATCTGGTGCCGACGCGCCTTGGCGGGGCCATGATCGCAAGCCATATCCGGGTTCCAGACGGTCCGGTTCCTGACATGGTGCATTATCACAAGGTCGGCTTTCAGCTGATCTTCTGCGTCGCCGGATGGGTCGACGTGCTTTACGAGGATCAGGGCGATATTCGTCGGATCAATGCCGGTGACTGCTTTATCCAGCCGCCGGGCATCCGTCACAAGGTGCTGCATTCCGAAGGCGTGCAGGTCGTGGAAATCGGTGTGCCTGCCGACCACGTCACCGAGATCGACCACGAGATGACCTTGCCAACCCCGCATTTCCGCCCTGACCGAGAGTGGGACGGACAGAAGTTCGTGCACAACATCGGTCGGGAAGGCACTTTTCATCCGTACCGGATTCCGGGGTTCGAGGCGCGGGATACCACGATCAATGCTGCCACAAAGGGCGTGGCATCGGTGATGGTCGCGCGCCCGGTCGCAGAAGCACCCTGGACAGTGCATGATGGTGACATCCTGTTCAGCTTCGTCATGACCGGCGCTATGACTCTTGAGGGCGAGGGCAAGGAGCCTTACCGCCTGTCGCCCGGCGATGCGTTCGTCATCCCGCCGGGCATGGCGACCAGATACAGCGACGCCACACCAGACCTTGAACTGCTTGAGGTCTCGCTTCCGGCTAACCCGCCAACACGTCTGGTCTGACGGCTTGCATAAGCTGGCCCCGAGGACCAAACTCTGCCCGCAAGGTCAGAAGGAGAAGCGATGATGACGTTGTTGGACGCCGCGAAAGCGGTTCGCGAAAACGCCTATGCGCCCTATTCACGCTTCAAGGTGGGGGCGGCCCTGCGGGCGGCGTCCGGAACGATCTATGCGGGATGCAATGTCGAAAACGTGGCATATCCCGAAGGTACCTGCGCCGAGGCTGGGGCGATTGCGGCGATGGTTGCGGCTGGCGAAACCCGAATCATCGAGGCCCTGGTTATCGCAGACAGCCCGGACCCGGTTCCGCCCTGCGGTGGCTGCCGCCAGAAACTGGCCGAGTTTGCGGGCCAAGAGGTGACGGTCACACTTTGCACGACAGACGGGCAGGCACGAACCCTTACAGTTGGCGACCTGTTGCCCGGCGTCTTCACCGCTGCGCACATGGACCGGACATGACCGACGCCCGCAGCATCATCGTTCGGCTGCGTGACGGGGGGCAGCCAACCGCCGATGAACTGGCCTGGTTCGCGCAAGGGCTGGCCTCTGGCGTGGTAACCGATGCGCAGGCCGGTGCGTTTGCAATGGCTGTGCTGTTGAGAGGTCTGGGCGAGGCGGGGCGCGTTGCCCTGACCCGGGGAATGCGTGACAGCGGCAAGGTGCTGGCATGGGACATGCCGGGGCCGATTGTCGACAAGCATTCGACCGGCGGTATCGGCGACTGCGTCTCGCTTCTGTTGGCGCCAGCCCTCGCCGCCTGTGGGGCCTATGTCCCGATGATTTCTGGCCGCGGGCTGGGGCATACCGGTGGGACGCTGGACAAGCTGGAGGCTATTCCCGGCTTCAGAACCGGCCTGACGGAAGATGCCCTGCGCGTGCAGTTGAAGGACATCCGCTGTGCGATCGTTGCTGCCAGCGCCGAAATTGCACCTGCAGACAAACGGCTTTATGCCATCCGTGACGTTTCGGGCACGGTGGAAAGCGTCGATCTGATCACCGCGTCGATCCTGTCGAAGAAACTGGCGGCCGGGCTTGAAGCTCTGGTGCTTGACGTGAAATGCGGGTCCGGCGCGTTCATGAAAACGCCGGAACGGGCCGAAGAACTTGCCCGCGCGCTGGTTGCCACCGCGCAAGGTGCGGGCTGCATGACGTCGGCCTTGATCACTGACATGAGCCAACCCCTCGCTACGGCCGCTGGCAACGCGCTGGAAGTCATCGAAGTGATGGAGACGCTGACGGGAACGTCGGTCAACACAGCCCTGTGGGATCTGACGGCCGCGTTGGGAGGCGAGGCTTTGGCCTTGGCAGGCTTGGCTGCCGACCCAGAGGATGGGGCAGGGCGGATCGCGCAGGCGCTTGAATCCGGTGCCGCAGCCGAAATCTTTGGCCGCATGGTGGCGGCACAGGGTGGCCCGCAGGATTTTGTCGAGCGGTGGCCGGATCGCTTGCCTTCAGCGCCGGTGGTGATGGAAGTTCCGGCGCTCGCCGACGGTTTTATCGCAGCAATAGACGGCGAGGCGCTGGGGCATGCGGTGGTCCATCTTGGCGGTGGGCGATTGCGTGAAGGCGACAAGCTGAACCTTTCGGTCGGGTTGTCCGATCTGGCTGGACTGGGCGAAGAAGCAGGGGCAGGCGTGCCAATTGCGATGGTTCATGCGGCGACCGAAGACGCGGCCCGTGCCGCCGTTCGGGCCGTTCAGGCGGCCTACCGCATCAGCGACGCGGCGCCGGACGAGCCGGCGCTTGTGCTGAAGAGGATCGCCTGATGCCGCGGGCATTTCTGATCGTGATGGATTCTGTCGGCTGTGGCGGCGCGCCGGATGCCGACCGTTTCGGCGACGCCGGATCAAACACGCTCGGTCATATTGCCGAAGCCTGCGCCAGCGGCAGGGCCGACGTGGGCCGCAAGGGGCCGTTGCGGGTGCCACTGCTGGACGGTCTTGGACTTGGGGCCGCCATCAGGCTGGCATCTGGTCTGGCTGCTCCGGGTTTGGGTTCCGAACCGCACGGCATGTGGGGTGCCGCCACGGAGGTCAGCAACGGCAAGGATACACCTTCGGGCCACTGGGAACTGGCAGGTGTTCCGGTTCCGTGGGACTGGACGTATTTCCCCCACACCATTCCGGCGTTTCCGGATGACATTGTCACCGAGGTCTGTCGGCTGGCGGGCTCCGACGGGATATTGGGCAATTGCCATGCGTCAGGAATCCCGATCATTGCCGAACATGTCGAAGCGCACCTGAGGACGGGTTGGCCGATCTGTTACACATCGGCCGATTCCGTGTTTCAAATCGCGGCGCATGAAGAGGCGTTCGGGTTGGAGCGTTTGCTCAAGCTGTGTGCCGATCTTGCCCCGATGCTGCACGCACGCAAGGTCGGGCGGGTCATTGCCCGGCCCTTTACAGGCACCCCCGACAATTTCAAACGCACCGCAAACCGCAAGGATTTCGCCATCGCACCGCCGTCACCAACGTTGCTGGATTGGGCGGCGGCAGATGGACGGGCCACGCACGCCGTCGGCAAGATCGGCGACATCTTCTCGATGAGCGGGATCGGTTTCCTGCACAAGGGCAAGAGCGATGCAGATCTTTTCGACCATCTGATCAGCCTTGGCAGCGAAGCCGAGCCGGGGTCGCTGACCTTCGCCAACTTTGTCGAGTTTGACACGCTGTACGGACATCCGCGCGACGTGGCGGGGTATGCCCGCGCGCTGGAATGGTTCGACGCCCGCCTGCCGGACTTTCTCGCCATGCTCGGCCCTGACGATCTGGTGATCTTCACGGCCGACCACGGCAATGACCCCACCTTCCGTGGAACCGAACACACGCGCGAACGCGTGCCGGTCGTCGGTTTTGGTGCTGGAACCAAGGCAATCGGTCAGGTGGGCTTCACCGATGTTGCCGCCTCAATCGCGACGTATCTTGGCCTTTCCACAACCGGCCCCGGAAGGAGCTTTCTGTGAACGTCTCCAACGTGCCAAAGGTCGAACTGCACCTGCATCTGGAAGGTGCGGCACCGCCTGCCTTCATTCGCGGGCTGGCGCGTGAGAAGAAGATGGACCTTGGCGGCCTGTTCAGCGAAAGCGGGGCGTACCGCTACAAGGATTTCTGGGATTTCCTCAAAGTCTACGAAGCTGCCACCAGCACCCTGCAACGGCCCGAGGATTACCATCGGCTTGTTCTGGCGGTGCTTGAGGAATCGGCTGCCAGCGGTGTCGTCTACTCCGAGACGTTCCTGTCGCCGGATTTTTGTGGCGGGCGCGATCTTGGGGCTTGGCGCGAATACCTGCACGCGATGCGCGAAGCGGCGGATCAGGCGGAACGCCAGTTCGGCATCACCTTGCGCGGCGTCGTGACCTGCATCCGCCATTTCGGGCCCGAAAAGGCCCGCCAGACAGCGCGGTGCGCAGCGGAAACGGCGGGTGACTGGATCGTCGGTTTCGGGATTGCCGGCGACGAAAAGGTTGGCCAGCCAAAGGATTTCCGTTGGTCCTTCGACCTTGCGCGCGAAGCCGGGCTGCGGCTGACGGCGCATGCCGGCGAATGGGGCGGACCGGAGAGTGTGCGCGCCGCCCTGAACGATCTTGCGGTAGAACGGATCGGTCACGGCGTGCGGGCCATCGAGGATCTTGCGCTGGTCGACGAACTGGCCGAACGGGGCGTGGTGCTGGAGGTCTGTCCGGGTTCCAACGTGGCCTTGGGGCTTTACCCGACGTTCCGCGATCATCCCATCGGTGCAATGTTCGATCGTGGGGTGAAGGTGACGATATCGACGGACGATCCGCCCTTTTTCCACACCACGATGGCGCGCGAATATGACGAGTTGCACCGGGCCTTCGATTGGGACGAGGGCGTCTTTGAAAAGATCGCCCGCACCTCGCTTGACGCGGCCTTCTGCGATGATGATACCAAGTCGAAAATCCGCGCCAAGTTGGAGCCTGTCGATGCTTGATCACCTGACCGTCGTTTCGCACCCTCTGGTGCAGCACAAGCTGACCTTGATGCGCGAAAAGGATACGTCGACCGCGTCGTTTCGCAAACTCTTGCGCGAGATCAGCCTGCTGCTGGCCTATGAGGTGACCCGCGAGCTGCCAATGACCACGAAGCGGATAGAAACGCCTCTGGAGGAAATGGATTCCCCGGTCATCGAGGGCAAGAAACTGGCGCTGGTGTCGATCCTGCGGGCGGGAAACGGGCTTTTGGACGGGATTCTGGAACTGATCCCGGCGGCACGTGTGGGGTTCGTCGGGCTTTACCGCGACCCTGAAACGCTGCAGCCGGTGCAGTATTACTGCAAGCTGCCAGACCACATGGAGGACCGCATCAGCATCGTCGTGGACCCGATGCTGGCAACCGGAAATTCTTCGGCTGCGGCGATATCCCTGCTGAAGCAGGCGGGTGCCAAGGAAATCCGGTTTCTCTGCCTGCTCGCCGCGCCAGAAGGTATCGCGCGGATGAAGGCAAGCCACCCGGATGTTCCGATCGTGACTGCCGCCGTCGACAGTCATCTGAACGACCACGGCTACATCGTGCCGGGGTTGGGCGATGCGGGCGACAGGATGTTTGGAACCAAGTAGCACGACCACGGCCGCCTTGGCGCGGCGGAGACGGCAAGGGCGCAGTCAGGTGGGGCAATCTAACGTGAAACTTGGTCTTGCTTTGCTGTGTGCCTTCTTGGCGGTAGCCTCGATCGTCGGCGCGCGGGATCTGAAGCGACCGGCTGAAATGCCGCCCGCCTCATTCGAGGGGCAGCAGTATGTCGATAGCGCTGGCTGCCTGTTTCTGCGCGCTGGCACCAAAAAAGAACGCATTTGGATTCCGCGCGTAGCACGCGACGGGTCTCTGCTTTGCGGTTATCCGCCCTCTGGCCGCCGGGTGTCGATTGCGGGCGAGGCGTTGGCTCCCGCCGCTCCAACCGTGCAAGACGAAGGTTCTGTGCCGCAAGGTGCAGCGGACGCGACAATGGTAGCAATCGGAAGTTTTTCCAGGATCGAGAACGCGGATAGGGCCGAACGAACGATCACCGAGCTTGGCTTGCCGATCACGCGCCGACAGGTGTTGCGCAACGGGCTGCAACTGACCTCGATCTTTGCCGGACCGTTTGAAAACGCGGCTTCGGCCCGTGCGGCATTGGCGACGGTCCGGTCAGCGGGCTTTTCCGACGCGATGCTGATCTTGCCCTAGGGGGGTCAGTTCGTGCAGATCGCCTGAAGTGCGACCCAATCGTCGTCAGGGATCAGAGGCGTCGGCGACAGCCCCTTGTAGGGATCGTTTGCCACAAGGCCGGCAGCCGCCTTGCCGTCAGGGTCAACCGACAGCGCATAGGGCGTGGCTGGGATCTGGGCCTGCTCGAAGGCGGCCAGCACGCGGGTATCTGCGGGTGGCGTGGGCGTTCTCTGAAGCAAGACCTCGCCGTAGCCTTGCAGCGCCGCCAGCGGCAAGTCGCCGGTCGTCAAAAGCTGAAACGTGGCGCGCAGCCCGACGTGATCCAAAAGCGCAATCATCGGGTCGGCGTCCTTCTTGCGCAGACCTTCAACCAGCGCGGTGCCGGCCAGAGCCTCGGGGCCTTTCGAACTTTCGGCAAGTGCGCGTGGCAAGACGATAACATCGCCCGGCAAGCTGAGCGGTCGGTCGACCCCTTCTGGCAGGATGTAAAGGATTGGAGTGTCGACGGGGCCAAACACGCGCTCTGCGATCCCTGCCAGCGCGCTCAACCCCAGTTGGTTGTCACAGGGCGTTCCGGTCAGGCGGGTCAGGTCGTCCAGCACGGTCTGCCCGATCTCGGCGCGCTTTGCCGCCGGAATGACCGAGGCGGTGTGCGCCACCAGCGCACCCGGCACCCAGAACGCGCCGAGGGCAAGAATTGAAACCGTGGCCGCGCTCAGCAATGCGCCCCGCAAACGTCCCGGGCGCGCCGTGGCTGCCTTTACCGCGCCCTGAACCGCTTCAAGGGCTGCGATCATGTCCGGTTCGTCTAGTTCCAGCGTCTCTGTCGCATCGGCGCCTGGGGAAAACACCGCTGGCATTTCGCCCGGGTTGGTCCGTTCGACGGCGGGCAGCGACCAGTGACTGATGGCAACGCTGCTTTTGGGATCGCTCAGGATAAGCGTCGCGTCCCCGAACTGGACAAGCACCTCACGACGCTGGTCCTCGGGCGCTTCGCGCCAGAGGCCGGTGCATTCCAGCCGTTGATACCGTTTCAGCGCCGTCATCTGGCGATTTGTCTCTGCCTGCTTCAAGGAACCATAGCCCGTGCATCGAGGAGCCACAATCGCCCGCGCCCTTACGGTCTGCCAGCTTGGCGGTTTCGTCCGAATTTTGCGGCCGGCGTCGCAATCAGGCGCGAGTCGAAGGCGCGCCAGCCTTAGTCAGAAGGCATGACCGACACATCCCTTACAGCCGGCGCCAGCCATAACCGAACGCTGGCCGCCGCTGCCGCGGTGCTTGGCTATGCGATGATCATCGGCTTCACCGACAATTTTGTGCGCGTGATCGCCGAAGATTTCGGGCTTTGGCAGTTTCATGCAATGCGGTCTGCGATGGCGCTGGTCTTGCTTTCCGTGCTGGCGGTTGGCCTTGGCATGCGGCTTCGGCCGAAAAGCCTGGGCGCGGTGGCGTTCCGTTCGATCACACATGGCCTTGCGATGTTGATCTACTTCGGGGCGTTGGCGTTTCTTCCGGTGGCACAGGTCGCGGCAGGTCTGTTCACCGCGCCGATCTTCGTGCTTTTGATCCAGCGGTTCACGCTTGGCCGCCAGATTGGCCTCCTGCAGGTGTCCGCCGTTGCAATCGGATTCCTTGGCGTCGTGCTGGTGCTGGGTCCGTCGGCCCTTTCGGGGGCCACGCTTGCGGCGGTGCTGCCTGTCCTGTCCGGTGCGCTTTACGCCGTCGGCAACATCGCCACGCGGGAGATGTGCGCCGAAGAAACTGCGGAAACCATGCTTGCGGGGTTCTTTGTCGTTCTTGGCGTGTTCGGTCTGGTCGGAATGGCCGTGCTGGCGCTTGCGCCAATCGTCGCAGTCGAAGGGGCCGACGGCTTCATCCTGCGCGGCGCGGCTTGGCCCGATGCCACGTTCCTGTGGTGGACCTTTGTTCAGGCATCCGGCTCGCTGCTGGGGGTCGGGTTGATCATCAAGGCCTATCAGCTTGCCGAAGCGTCGCGCGTGTCGGTGTTCGAATACGTGATCCTGCCCTGCTCGGCGGCCTGGGGATGGGTGCTGTGGAGCGAAACGCTGACGGCAGGCGCGATTGCGGGAATGGCAATGATCGCCCTGGCCGGCGTGCTGGTTTCGCGTCAGCCCTCCACCGCTTCTCGCCAGTGGCGGCGGCACAGCGACACATAAGTTTCGTTTCCGCCGATCACCACCTGATCGCCCTCTTTCAGCGCCTTGCCGTCGGGGCCGCGGCGGATGACCATGGCGGCCTTCTTGCCGCAATGACAGATTGTTCGCACTTCTCGCATTTCGTCGGCCCAAGCCAGCAAGGCTGCCGACCCGGGAAATAGGTTGCCCTGGAAATCGACGCGCAGACCGTAACACATGACCGGAACACCCAGATCGTCCACCGCACAGGCAAGTTGCCAAACCTGTTCCTTGGTCAGGAACTGGGCTTCGTCGATGAAGACACAGGCGACCGGACCGGCCGCGAACCGTGACTTGAGCCGGGCGCAAAGGTCATCGGACGGTGCAAAGGTATCGGCAGGTTCCCCAATTCCGATGCGGCTGGCGATGCGGCCTTCGCCTGCGCGGTTGTCGAACTGCGCGGTGATCAGATAGGTCGCCATCCCGCGTTCGCGGTAGTTGTGGGATGCCTGAAGCAGCAAGGTCGACTTGCCTGCGTTCATCGTGGAAAAGTGGAAATAGAGCTTCGCCATGTTGACAGCACGCCTAACGTATCCAGCCGCCAAAGCGCAAGGCAGCGTGTCGTCCAAGACGTGGTTACAAAGACCCGCCGCCGAACGACGGAGTCCCGCCGTGGCCGCCCGAAGTGTAAGCGGCGTGACGGCGGGTCCCCACCCATGCCGATGCTGGGGACATCGGCCACTCGTGACAGTTCCGAACACTCGGAACGTCTTTATCAATGACAAAGCCTTGCGACCCCATTAATGGGAAAAATCGTAGCGATTTCCCCACCGCTCGCCGTTGGGACAGTGGAGCGAACATGTCGATTGCGACTTACCTGAAGAAGCACACCGAGGCGCTGGTCAAGGATGTGGGCGTCGAAGCGGCGTGCGAATTGACCGGCAAATCGAAGGCGACAATCGGTAGGTACTATTCGGACAACGAAGAACACGGCGACCGTTTCATGCCGATCGACGTTGTCGCCTTACTGGAAGGGGCCGCGCGCCACCCGCATGTGACCTCGGCCTTGGCCGATCTGCGCGGCATCACGCTGTCGTATGATGCCGAACGCAGGAATGCGGCCTCGAAGGGGGTCAATCAGGATGTCGTGGCACTTGCGCAGCGCTTTGCCATTCTGATGTCCGAATACAACCAGGCCATCGGCGACGGCGTGATTTCCGTGAACGAAGCCAAGCGCCTGCTGCGCGAGACGCTGGCCATCCAGCAGGTGCTGCTGGACATGAAGCTCAATCTGGAAGACGGCGCGCCCTGATCGGCATCAGCCGGGGCGACGTGATGCCCCGGCCTTGGTCGCATCCGGCCTGCGCGGCGCAAAGCTGCCACCTGCCGGCTTTGGCGCACCGGTCCTCTGTGCCGGGTTGCCGGGACGGCCGCCAGCACCTTTTGCCGGGGGTTTGGCGCCGGGTTTCTGCCCGCCCTTGTTTGCGGGCCGCTGGCCGCGGTTCTGGCCGGGCTTCGGCGCCGCAGCGATCATATCGGCTGCCCAAGGGGCCCCACCCAGAACCGGAATGGGCTTCTTCAACAGCTTCTCGATCGCCTGCAACTCGTCCATTTCAGCCGGGGCGCAGAATGCGACGGCTGTCCCTTCGGCGCCTGCACGGGCGGTGCGCCCGATGCGGTGGACGTAGTTCTCGGCCACGTTGGGCAGATCGAAGTTGTAGACGTGCCGCACTGTCGGAATGTCGATGCCTCGCGCCGCAACATCAGTTGCCACCAGCACATCAAGCTCGCCGCCACGGAATTCGCTCAGCGTCCGGTCGCGCTGGTTCTGGCTTTTGTTGCCGTGGATCGAGCCGACCTTGAAGCCCCAGGTCGCCAACAGCTTGCACAGCTTTTCCGAGCCGTGCTTGGTGCGGCCAAACACCAGAGCCTGCTCGCCGACATGCTGCTTGAGGTAGGTTTCCAGCAGACGCGCCTTGTCGCCGTTCGGAATGTAGTGGACGCCTTGGACAATCTTTTCGATCGGCTTGCCCGGAGGAGCGACCTGCACGCGGATCGGGTCGCGCAGATAGGTGTCGGCGATTTCCGAAATGTCCTTCGGCATGGTTGCCGAGAACAGCATGGTCTGGCGCTTCAGCGGGATGTGCTTGGCGATCTTCCGCAAGGAGTGGATGAAGCCCATGTCGAGCATGTGGTCGGCCTCGTCCAGAACGAGGTAGCCGCACTTTTCAAGGCTGACGTCACCGCGTTCCAGAAGGTCGATCAGACGGCCTGGCGTCGCGACCAGCACATCGGTACCCTTCGACAGCGCCTGCGCCTGCTTGAACAGCGACGCGCCGCCGACAACCATCGTGACCTTGACGGCGGTTCCCTTGGTGAAAACCTCGAGGTTGTCCTTGATCTGACCGATCAGTTCGCGCGTGGGGGCAAGGATCAGGGCGCGTACGTTCTTCGGCCCCGGTGGGTGGCCAAGGTCCAGAAGCCGGTGCAGAAGCGGCAAACCGAAGGCTGCGGTCTTGCCGGTGCCAGTCTGGGCCAGACCCATCAGGTCACGGCCCTGCATGATATGCGGAATGGCCTGCGCCTGGATCGGCGTCGGCATCTTGAGGTTGGTCTTTTCGAGGGCTTTCAGCAGCTTTGGCGAAAGGCCGAGGTCGGCAAAAGTGGTCATGGCGTTATCCAATACGTAAGGGCAAACGACCCTCGTCCCGAGCGTTTGCCCGTGACCGTGCCGCTAGCGGCGCCCCTGCGTGATGGAGGAAACCTGTGTCCGGGCCTTTCGGTGCTCACGCGGCACGGGCTTCGGATCGGCTGCACATGGGGTTTCTGGCGGCATCTGTCAAGTGCGAAGCGGCCATCGATGGCCAGGCCCAAGTACGCGCGACTGGACGCGCTGTGCATCTGAGAGTAAACGTTGCCGCTCGGGACGCAGCGGATTTCGCCCGCCTTGACCGCCGTGGGTTGAACCGGGCGGGTGGCATGGGCCAGCTTTTCAACAGGAATATCAGAGTGTCAGCATTTCCAAAATTTCATCGCATCGCGGCGTTGGTGGTTCTGCTGGTGGCTGCTGGCTGGATTGCGACGGGGAAGTTTTCGGCCGTGGGAAGCGCGCAATCCGAAGCATCGGATGGCGGGGTGCAGGGCACCGAAGCTGTGCCAGAGCCGTCAGCCCCCGCACCGCTGGTCCGGACCGTTGCGGTGATGGAGCCGGTCTTTGCCGAACACGCAAGGATCATCCGGCTATCGGGGACGACCGCGGCCGACAAACGGGTTGAACTGGCGGCCCGCGCGGATGGCGTGATTGACAAGCTGGCCTTGGAAAAGGGTGCCTCGATCCAGCAGGGCGCTGTTGTCCTGACGCTGGAAGGCCCCGAAACCCTCGCCCAGGCCGAGATCGCGCAGATCGCGCTTGATCAGCGCGAGCGCGAATTGGCGGTTGCCGAGCGCCTTTATTCGGGTGGCAATACGCCAGAGATCCAGTTGACAAGCGCCCGGTCTGCGCGAGACGCGGCTGCTGCCGAACTGAGCCGTGCAAGAGCGGCTGTAGACCGTCTGCAACTCAGGGCGCCCTTTGCCGGGGTGGTGGATTCCGTCGAGGTTGAACTTGGCGAATGGGTGCAGACCGGAACCCCCGTGGCAACCATCCTGTCGCTGGACCCGATCCTGGTGCGAGCCGAGGTCAGCGAAGTTGACGTGGGCAGCGTCGCCCCCGGTTCGCCGGCATCCGTCAAACTGGTGAACGGCAAGACGATGCAAGGCACGGTTCGCATCGTCTCGCGCGAGGCATCTGCGGAAACGCGGACATTCCCGGTGGAAATCCTGCTGGCCAATCCAGGCAACGCGCTTCCCTCCGGGATGAGCGCCGAGGTGGAACTGAGCGCCGATCCGCAGCGTGCCGTCACCGTGCCACGCTCGGTCATCACGCTGGCCGAGACGGGCGTGCTTGGCCTTCGTGTGGTTGGCAGCGATGGCCTTGCGGCGTTCGTTCCGATTTCGATCATCGACGACACCGAGGCGGGGCTGGTTGTCACCGGCGTTCCCGAGGACGTCAAGATCATCGTGGCCGGGCAGGATCTTGTGCAGGACGGCGACCCGGTTCAGATCGCAGCTCTTGACGGGCCTGTTGACGGGCCTGTTGACGGGGCGGACCAATGAAAATTGTTGAAACCGCCATTGCAAATGCCCGACTGACGGTCTCGATTCTTCTGTTCTTGATGCTCGCGGGGGCGCTGGCATATGTCAGCATTCCCAAAGAAGCCGAACCGGACGTGCAGATCCCGATCCTCTATGTCAGCATGGGGTATGCCGGAATCTCGCCGGAGGATTCCGAACGGCTGCTGCTGCGGCCGATGGAAACCGCGCTGAAATCCATTACCGGCATCAAGAAGATGACCGCCACGGCCTATCAGGGTGGCGGCAATGTAGTGATCGAGTTTCAGGCTGGTGCAGACCTGAACAAGGCGCTGGATGACGTTCGCAACAAGGTCGCGCAAGCCCGGCCCGAGTTGCCGTCTGGCGCAGACGAGCCGACCGTCAACGAGGTGAACATATCAGAGTTTCCGGTTCTGGTGATCACGCTTTCGGGTGATGTGCCGGAGACCGTTCTGGCGCAAACCGGACGCGAGCTGCGCGACAGGATCGAAGAATTGACCGGCGTTCTGGACGCAAGCCTTCAGGGGGTGCGAGATGATCTGGTCGAAATCGTCGTCGACCCGGCAAAGCTGGCGACCTATGGCTTGCGCCCCGACGTGCTTATCCAGGGGTTCACGTCGGGCAACCAGCTTGTCGCGGCGGGGTCGCTGGAAGGCGCCGAGGGCCGCTATGCGATCAAGGTTCCGGCCTTGATCGAAACGGCCGAAGATGTGGCGAACCTTCCCGTGATCTCGACCGGGTCGGCGATTGTGCGGGTTCGCGACATCGCCTCGATCCGACCGACCTACAAGGACCCCAAGACCATCACCCGACTGAACGGCGAGGCCGCTGTCGCGATCGAAGTGTCAAAGCGGACCGGTGCCAACCTGATTGCGACCGTTGACGAGGTGAAGGCGGTTACCAAAGAATTCCGGGCCCAACTCCCAGAGGGCACCGTCGTCACCTTCAGCCAAGACAAGTCTAAGGACATCCGACAGCTATTGTCCGACCTGCAGAATTCCGTGCTGACGGCGGTGATCCTGGTGTTCATCGTGATCCTTTATGCGCTGTCGATGCGGGCCTCGATTCTGATCGGTCTGGCGATCCCCGCCTCGTTTCTGATGGGTATGCTGGCGCTGTCGCTGGCCGGGTTTACGGTCAATATCGTTGTGCTGTTCTCGTTGATCCTTGCGGTCGGGATGCTGGTCGACGATGCCATCATCGTCACAGAATTCGCCGAACGCCGGATGTCTGAGGGGATGGACAAGCGCGAGGCCTTTGCAATGGCGTCGCACCGCATGGCTGGGCCGGTCACTGCAGCCACGCTGACGCGGATTGCCGCATTCTCGCCGTTGTTGTTCTGGCCCGGTATCGTGGGCGAGTTCATGAAATACATGCCGATCACGCTGATCGTCACCCTGTCGGCGTCACTGTTGTACGCGCTGATTTTTGTGCCGACCCTTGGTGCGCTTTTGGCCAAACCCTTCAAGCACACACCGGAACACCGCGACGGGGCGTACATGTGGGTGGTCGGCAAGGCTGTCCGGCACCCGGTCATTGTGCTGTTTCTGGCGCTTGGGCTGTTGGGCACGGTGCCCTATGCCTATGTGAAGTTTGGCAAGGGTGTCGAATTCTTTCCCAATGTCGAACCGGAGTTCGGCCTGCTTTATGTAAAGGCTCGTGGGAACCTGTCGATCGAGGAAAAGGACGTTCTGGTCCGACAAGCCGAGAAGCGCATTCTGGGCTGGCCGGGAATTGCCACGGTCTACACCCGGTCTGGTGCCGCCGGTGGCGCGGGCAACGAGGTTGCGGCCGACGTGATCGGTGTGATCCAGTATGAATTCGTCGATTGGCGCGAACGCAAGAACGCCAACGCGATCCTTGCCGATCTGCGCGGGGCGATGACGGGCATCCCCGGCGTGGACATCGAAGTGTCAGTGCCGCAAGCCGGGCCACCCACAGGCAAAGCGATCCAGATCCAGCTTTCGGCCGCCAATCCTGCCGGGCTGAACGATGTGGCCAAGGCCGTGGCGGAGCGTTTGAAGGGCATGCCCGACGTGATTGACGTGAGCAACGGCTTGCCACCCCCCGGGGTCGACTGGGAACTGCAGGTGGACCGCGCCGAGGCCGCACGCTTTGGCATCGCGCCCAGCACGGTCGGGGCGATGGTGCAGCTTGTCACTGGCGGCCTGAAGCTGTCGGATTACCGGCCCGCCGGTTCGGATGATGCGGTGGATATCGTGCTGCGCCTGCCGTCCGAACAGCGCACGATATCCGCACTTGACCAGTTGCGCATTCAGACCGCGGCGGGATCGGTTCCGATCTCGAATTTCGTGACGCGGGTTGCAGTGCCCACGACCGGCACGCTGAACCGGCTGGACGGCGAGCGCACCGTGACGGTCCAGGCGGGCATCCGCGAAGGTGTGCAGGCCGATCCGGTCCGGGCAGCGATTGAAGCGGAACTGGAAAAGGCCGGTCTCAACAAGGTCGGGGTGCAATGGAAACTGGCGGGCGAGGACGCGGAACAGGCCGAGGCTGGCGCTTTCCTGTCGAAGGCCTTCGGGGCGGCGATCTTCCTGATCTTCGTGGTGCTTCTGGCGCAGTTCAACCGCTTCATCTCGGTCTGGCTGGTGCTATCGGCTGTGATCATGTCAACGATTGGCGTCTTGCTGGGGTTGCTGGTGATGGCGCAGCCGTTTGGCATCGTGATGACCGGTATCGGCATCATCGCCTTGGCGGGCGTGGTGGTGAACAACAACATCGTCCTGATCGACACCTACGACACGCTGCGACGTGAAGGGCGGCCCAAGATCGAGGCGATCCTCGCGACCTGCCGGGAACGCGCCCGCCCTGTCGTGCTGACCGCGCTGACGGCCATCCTTGGCGTCCTTCCGATCGCCTTCGGGCTGAACCTGGAGCTTTTGCATCACGAAACCACCTTTGGGGCGCCTTCTACGCAGTGGTGGATTTCCCTGTCGAGCGCGATTGTATTTGGCCTGGCCTTTGCAACGGTGCTGACGCTGATCGTGATCCCGTCGCTTCTGATGCTGGTCACGTCGGACGACAACCCGCGCCCGTGGTTCTGGCAGCGCGCAAAGCGAAGGGCTTGGAGGGCAACGCGGGGTCGGGTCGGAGGGCAGCCTGCCGAATAGGCCGCTGCAGCGTGGTCAAGTGCCGGAAGGGCAAGGACAAGCCGCCACTGAGCCCCCGCGTCGCACAAATGAAAAGGGACGGCGCGAGCCCCAGCCCATGCGGTAAATGTTGAAAGCCCGGCTGAACTTGCCTCGACGAGTTCGATGACTGGGACAGGAAATGAGGGGCCCTGCCGAGAACTACTCGGCAGGGTCTTATTTTGCATTCCTATACCCTAACCGCGGCGGAGATAGGCTGATCGTGGTCGACCGATCCCTCTGGACACGGCCCCGGAGGCTGATCTCTGGGGCATGTCTCTGCGGACCGGCCAGTTGGGCCTGCATCGGCAACCGAGCGCGGGTGGCTTGACGGATAATCCTCACCTCTGTTTGCCAACAATGGAGCGAAACCATGACGCGACAGAAGCAGGGCGGCCAGATGACCGTGGGTTTCGCGACCACCGGAGGGTCGAAGAAACTGGCGCGCCGGATGATAACGGCAAAGCGAATGGTGGAAGGTCTGCTCGACAGCAGCAAGATCACATCGAAGGGTCAAATCACCTTGCCGAAGACTGTTCGAGCCTCTCTCGGCGTCAAGGAAGGCGATAGCATCCAGTTCCCTGTAGACGGCATCACCTGTTCGATGAGCCGGGCCGGCAACGTCTGGGACAATTCGGCAATGGAGAGCTTCTTCTCATCGCTGAAAACCGAACGGGCCGCACGAAAGGTCTACCGCACCCGAGACGAGGCGCGAGCCGACGTCTTCGACTACATCGAGCGCTTCTACAACCCGCGCGGGCGGCATTCGAAACTCGGCTACCTCAGCCCCATGGAGTTCAAGGCCCGCGCGATGCTAGCTTAACATTCTGCCCACGAAACCGGCAGCAGGCCAGGGCGTGACGTCGAGGTCTTGCAGGTAACAGACGTTCTCGATCTCCCAGCCATGGCGGCGGAAAAGGAAGTGGGTCAGTCCCATTGCCTTGCAATTGACAAAGTCGAGCAAGCCTTGGAAATCCTGGGGGTATTGCCAAGAAGCCGGGCGAGCGTGCCGGTATGGACAGTCTCGGGCACCGTGGTTTCGCAATAGTCCAGACAGCCTCACCAGAGGCGGCGCCAGTCGGCTTCATCATGGGCAGACAGGGGGCGGATCGAAACTTCGGGTATGCGTTCCAAGGCAAACAGAGCCGGCCCCGCATGCACGGGGCCGGTCAGGCTGGCAAGGCTTACTTCATCAGGTCTGCCACTGGAATGGGTTCGGAGATCGTCCATTCATCGACCACGCCGGGCTTGCCCGCGTTGGTTTCCACAATCAGATAGCGGGCCTGGTTCTGGTGGTGCAACTCGCTGGTAAACGTGCGCGGGCCAAACAGCGTCGGCTCGGCGTTCATCTTTTCCAGTTCCGCCACCACGGCAGTGGTTTCGGTGGTGCCTGCGCGTTCCACCGCTTTGGCCCAGACGTCGATCATCACGTAGCCGGGATAGACATACTGGGTCGACGGATCGCCGCCCGTCACTTCCTTGTACTTGGCGTTGAAGGCGGTCACGTCGGGATTCGGGTCATCGCCATAGATCGAGCCCTGAACCGGCACGAAGAAGTTCGACAAGTCCGGCACAGCAGAAAGCCAGTAGGAACCGTCCACGCCAGAGCCATTCAGGATCATCGAGTTGATCCCGGCGGCACGGATCTGCTTGATGGCCGAAACTGCTCCCGGCATCATCGTGCAGAGCATGATCGCGTCGGGCTCTTCGGGCAGGGCCTTGATGCGGGTTATCTGGGCGGCGATCGAGGCGTCTTCGTTCAGGAAGGTGTCCTCGCCCACCAGCGTCGCATCGGCCAGCTTCGGCAGCATATAGTCAAAGCCGTCGCAGATGCCCTTGTTGTACTCGGTCCAGGTGTCGAGCAGGCGATAGAAGGTGCGGGCCTCTTTCTTGGTGTAAGACCATTCGGCCATGGTGGCGCCCTGAACCGCCGCCAGAACCGAAGCCGAGAAGGAGTTCGGGCCAACGCCCTGAATGCCCGCCTTGATCGATTCAGCGCAAAGGAAGAACGATGGCAGGCCGGCGCTTTCGGCCGCAAGGGCTGCGGGCGAGCCGAAGTCATAATCGCAGGACACGACAACCATGTCGGCGCCCGCGTCGATGACGGTCAGACCCGCCTTCGCCCCTTCGGCACGGTCGGTCTTGGTGTCGGCATTGACCACTTCGATCTGCTTGCCCAGAAGGCCACCTGACGCGTTGATCTCGGCAATCCGGATCATGGCGGCGTCTTGCGCAGGCTTGTCATAGGCCTGCATGAAGCCGGTCTCCGCCGTGGCAAAGCCCACGATGATCTTGTCGTCATCGGCAAGCGCGGGTGCAGTCAGGCAGGTGGTGGCTGCCAGCGCGGTCATCAGTCTTTTCATGGCGTCTCTCCTTGTTGAATAGTTTCTTGGTCAGGTTCGTGGGCTCTTGGGGCCCTTGGTTTCCAAAGCTGCCCTTTTCGGCAGGCTCAGGTCTTTGTTGCCCATGATTCCAGCGGGCCGGAACATGAGGATCAGGATCATCACGACGCCGAGGGCGATTTCTTGCACGCCCCCCGGCAGGGCAATGGTGGTCTCGCCGACCTGAACCCCGGCTTCCAACCAGCGCAGGGTCTGGATCAAGGTGGATAGTATCAGTACCCCCAGTACCGCGCCCGACAGGCTGCCCATGCCTCCCACCACCAGCATGGACAGGGTGATGAAGGTCAGCCCAAGGTAATATGTGTCGGGAGTGACGATGCCGATGGAGTGCGAATAGAGCGCGCCCCCCATCCCCATGATCGCCCCCGAGATCACGAATGCGATGAGACGGGCGCGGGGAATGTTTATGCCACAGGCGGCGGCAGCGGTGGGTTCATCGCGGGCAGCGCGCAGGGCAAGGCCGTGGCGCGAGATGCCATAGGCCCAAGCGGCAAAGACCGATATCAGGGCCGCGACCAGATAGGGCCAGATCGACCGGATGATCGGAATGCCCACGACCGATGAGGTGGCGGCGGTGACGCTTTCCCAGTTCGAATAGATCGAGTTCACCATGGCCAGCATGGCAAAGGTGGCGATCGAGGCGGCGATCCCCGATAGCCGCATCAGCACCGATCCGAAGATCAGCGCCCAAAGGGCTGCCCACCCAGCGGCGACTATGGCTGAGCCCCAATAGGGGATTTCCGTCTGCATCAGCCAGTCCGGCAAACCGGGCATCGACATGCCCTTCATCATCGGCTTGATCGTGGTCCAGGCCGCGACATAGCCGCCAAGGCAGGCGAAAGCGATGTGGCCAAACGAGATCACGCCCGAATTGCCGACAAAGACCCAGAGGCCAACGACGAAGATCACCTTGAGAAAGATGTCGATGATGGTCTGGTTGAAGGGTTTGGACCCCACGGCCACCGCAACAAGCGCGAAGGCTATCAGGAGCAACCCAAGCAGAACTGGCGTGGCGAAGGTGCGGCGGGCAACGGAGGCCGACATCATACGCGCTCCTTGGTGCCACGGGCCGACAGCAAGCCCTGCGGGCGGAAGATCAGCACCAGGATGACCGCGCCATATACGAAAGCGTCGCGGAAGGCGCGGGCGTCGGGGGGCAGGATCACCTGCATCACCGTCGCGATGGCCCCCAGAAGGAACCCGGCCAGCACCGCTCCTGCCAAGCTGCCCATGCCGCCGATCACCGTGGCGATAAAGGCCATCAGCATCACGGAAGCCCCCATCATGATATTGGCGGTCCCGGTTTGCGACCCTAGGATCAGCGCAATGGCGGCAGCCAGTGCGCCCGAGAGGGCAAAGGCCCCCATGATCACTCGGTTGGCCCGTACCCCCAGCATCCGCGCCATTGTGAAGTTTTCGGCCGCCGCCCGCATCTCCAGCCCAAATCGGGTGCGGCGCAGGAAAGTGGTAAGCCCGAACAGCACCGCCATGGTCACGGCAATGGTGATCAACTGCAAAAGCGGGATCCGCGCGCCAAGGATTTCAACGGGTTGGCTGAGTGACGGAAGCAGGGAAATGCTTTTCGGCCGGCTGGAGAACAGCATCAGCAGGAAATAGCGGATGACGAAGCCCAATGCGAAAGAGGCGATCATCATGGTCGCGGGATTGGCACGGCGAAAGCGGCGGAACACCACAATCTCGGAGGCCACTGAAAGGGCCGCCCCGATGGCCAGCAAAAAGGGGATCAGAAGGTACCACGGCAGGTTGCCCGCAAAGATGATGGCGACAGCATCGACCGAGGGCCAGAGCAGTGCGAAAACGCAAGCTGCGATCACATCGCCATGGGCGAAGTTCACCAGCCGCATGACGCCAAAGATCAGCGCGATCCCCAAGGCGCCAAGGGCATAAAGCGAACCAAGCGAGAGCGCGTCAAACAAGACCTGCAACAGCGATCCCATCAATGCTCTCCGTATCCGAAATAGGCCGCTTGCATGGCCTCTGACTGCCCAAGGGCCCGCGCGTCGCCGTCGAGCAGAATCTCGCCGCCGCGCATCAGCATCATCCGCCCGCCCACCATCATGGCGCGGGTAGACGACTGTTCGACGATCAGAAGGGTCAGCTTGCGCATCGCCCGAAGCGCGATCAGCCGTTCATAGACCTGATCGGTGATATTGGGGGCAAGCCCGAGGCTTGGCTCATCAATCGCCACGAGGCGCGGGTTGGTCATCAGGGCGCGCCCTATCACCAGCATCTGCTGCTGTCCGCCCGACAGAAGACCGGCCTGCGAATGGCGGCGGTCTTTCAGGATGGGGAAGGTGGCATAGACCGCTTCCAATTCGGTCGCGGCTCGGGCCTTCCAGCCGCGGGTCGCACTGTGCATGCCGGTGCCGACCATCAGGTTTTCCTCGATGGAAAGCGAGCCAAACACATCTCGCCCCTCAGGCACCATCGACAGGCCAAGGCGCGCTATGTCTTCTGGCGCGCGCCCTGTGATGTCGTGGTCAGCGAAGTCAATGCGACCACCGGATGGTGGCGTCACCCCGGCAATGGCGCGCAAAAGCGAGGATTTCCCGGCCCCGTTCGGCCCGGTGATGAACAGGATTTCACCCTCGGCCAGGCTGAAGGTCACTTGGCGCACAGCAGTTAGCCGTCCATAGCGCACCGAGACGTTGGAAAGCGCAAGAAGGCTCATTCCATCACCTCAAGGACCGGAAGGTTGGTATCGGCGGCGGTGCCCATGTAGGCATGGCGCACCCTTTCAGAGGAGCGGATCGTTGCGGGATCGCCGGCTTCGATGACAACGCCACTATCCAGAACCACGACATGGTGGCACAGGTCCAGCACCAGGCCGACATTGTGTTCGATCAGCAAGACCCCGCAACCCATCTCGCCTGCGATGCGGCGGATCAGGCTAGACAGGTCTTGGGCCTCGGTCGCACTCATCCCGGCGGCGGGTTCGTCCAACAACACGAAAGCGGGCTTTCCCATCAGTGCGCGGCCAATCGCCACTCTGCGTTCGTCAGTATAGGGCAGCGCCCCGGCGACCAAGTTGGCCAAGGGCGCGATGCCGACCCAGTCCAGCATGGCCTCGGCCTCGGCGATGGCGGCGGCGCGGGAAAGGCCAAGGCCGACTCCCGTCACTTCCAGATTGTCGATCACCGCCAGATCGCGGAACAACCGCCCGCCCTGAAAGGTACGGGCGACGCCCCGGCGGCGCAGCTCGTGCGGTTTCAGACCGGACAGGTTTTGCCCCTCCAGACTGACAGAGCCAGAGGTTGCGGGTTGAAACCCGGTCATAACGTTGACGAGCGTGGTTTTCCCCGCCCCGTTCGGGCCGATCAGTCCGACGATCTGGCCGGAGGTCACCTTCAGGTCAACTTCCGACAGGGCGCGCAGCCCCGCGAAGGCAACCGATATTTTGTCAGCGATCAGATCGCTCATGTCGCCCCTTTCTTGCGGTCGCGGGTGATGAGGTAGGAGCCGCTTGCATCCAGCCGCGCCGTCCAGCCCGGTTCGAGCACGATGGTCGTGGTGACTTCCTCGATCACGGCAGGCCCCTTGATCGAGGCCCCGACACCCAGCGGGGTGCCGTCATAGATCGGGGTCCGCACCCGTTTGCCATCGGCACTGAACACTGCGTCGCGGTGGCCCTTCATCGCCTTTTGCGCCGTGGTGCCCTTGCCGATGGTCATGCGCTCGGGCTTGTCCACGACGCCGAAAACCGTGCTTTCGATGTTCACCACTTCGACTACCGACAGCGGTTCGGCATAGGTGTAGAGTTCCTTGTGCCGCTTGTGGAAGGCTTCCTTGATTTTGGAAATCGACTTGGCGTCAACCGTGAAGTTACCAATTTCCACTGTGCATTCATGGACCTGACCGACATAGCGCATGTCGAGGCTGCGCTTGGTGTTGATGTCTTTTGCCTTGAAGCCATCGCTCTTCAGATGCGCCACGCCCTGCGCCTCGATCTGGTTGAACAACGCGTCGATCCGCGCAAAGGCCGCGTCATTGTCCAGCCGCAAAGGCGCTGTGGCCATGTAGTTGTACTTCACGTCCGAGATGATCTGACCAAAAGCGCACAGGCCCGAAGCCAGCTTCGGCAAAATGATCGTGTCGATGCCGATGGCGTCGGCCAGCGCCGTTATATGGGCCGCCGTCGCCCCACCTGCGCCCACCAGCACAAAGTCGCGCGGGTCATAGCCACGTTCCACGGTAACGCGACGGATGCCGTTGACCATGTTGGCGTTGACGATGGTGAACATGCCATAGGCGGCGCGTTCGACGCTCATCTTCAGGGGGGCGGCGAGGTTGGTCTTGATGGCGTCATGGGCCTTTTGATAGTCCAACGGAAGCCGCCCGCCGACCAGACCATCGGGGTTGAGATACCCCATCACAAGATTGGCGTCCGATACCGTGGGCAGTTTGCCGCCTTGGCCATAGCAGGCCGGCCCCGGATCGGAGCCGGCAGATTGCGGCCCCATCTGCATCAGACCCATCTCGTCGATCCAGCCGATCGAACCGCCGCCCGCGCCCAGGGTTTCCACCTGAATCATCGGCACCCCGATGCGGTAACGCAGGAAGTCGATGTTCTTGTTGATGTTGGTCGACCCGTCCTTGGTCAGCGTGATGTCAAAGGACGTGCCGCCCATATCGACGGTGATGACGTTCTTGTAGCCAAACGGTTCGCAGACATATTGCCCTGCCGCCGGGGCGGACGCCGGCCCCGAGTTGATGGCATAGACCGAGCGATCGGTCATCGCCTGCCCAATCGCAAGCCCGCCGTTCGACTGGTAATAGCGCACCGGCTGTTTGGCCCCGAGGCTGCGGAAATAGCTGTCCACCGCCGCGACGTAGCGCTTCATGATCGGGGCGAGATAGGCGTTCACCACTGCGGTCGAGGTGCGGGTGTATTCGCGGACCTGCGGGTAAAGCTCGGACCCGAGCGTCAGGATCACCCCCGGCATCATCTCGCGAACGATGGCTCCGGCGCGGGCCTCGTGGTCGGGATGCAGCACCGACCAGACAAAGCTGATCGCCACGGTTTCCACACCTTCTGCCTTGAACACCTCGCAAGCGGCGCGGACGTCGGCCTCGTTCAACGGCTGACGGATCGAGCCATCCGAAAGGATCCGCTCGCGGATGCCCCGGCGCAGATAGCGCGGCACCAGCATGGTAGCGGGCGGGTATTCCGGATCATAGCGGTAGCCGTCTTCCTTGTGGCCAAGGCGAATCTCAAGGCTGTCTTCGTGGCCCGCCGTGCAGATCAGCCCGGTTTTGGCGCCCTTGTGGGTGATCAGGGCGTTCAGCCCAACCGTCGTGCCGTTGATGCACAGATCGCAGTTCGACACCACGGTTTCCGCCGAAACGCCCAGGTCTTCCGAAATAAGCTGAAGGCCGTTCTTGATCGCAAGCGTGGGGTCTTGCGGGGTGGACAGGGCCTTGAACAGCCGCACCTGACCGGTCTTGTCGGCCAGCACGAAATCCGTGAAGGTGCCGCCAGCGTCGATGCCCAGACGATAATCGGATTTCATCACATGTCCCCCCTTATTTCGCGGCCACGGCGCGTTTGGCGCGCAGGGCTGATGTTGCTGCGATATCCACGTCCAGCGTGGTCGGGTCCTTGATGATGACGCCGTAATCCTCCCTTGCCCCCTGGATGGAAACGAGCCCGTTCTTCACATCCCAGACGACCTTCTCGACAGGCCGCTCCATTGGGTTGCCGTAGCCGCCGCCGCCGGGGTTCATGTTGGTGATGCGGTCACCTGGTTTGATGACCTTGATGACGTTCTCGCGGATGGTCTCGGAATGGCTGCCCTCGACCAGTTCCAGACGGCCCACCTTGGTGTCGATCATCGTGCTGGAAGCCCCTGCCGCACCGACGGCAGGAATGCGGCGGCCTTCGCCGAAGGTGATGAAGGTCATGTCGTCGTTCAGCGGCTCCACTTCCCAGGCCGTGCCCGAACCGCCGCGGTTCTTGCCTGCACCGCCCGAGTCGGTCATCAGCGAATAGCGGTGGATGATGATGGGATAGGAATACTCCAGCAGTTCGACATCACCACTGGTCAACGCGCCAAAGCAGCACTCCGGCCCGCAGGCATGCCAGCCGTCCTGGCTTGGCGTGGCCCCGGCGCCACTGATGATGGTTGCCAGCACCATCGTCACATATTCTTCATCGTGGCGCTTGTCCCAGCCGGCGATGTTCAACCCGTTGGCATGGCCCCAGGATGCCGAAACCTTGGATGGCACCGCCTTTTCAAAAGCCAGCCGGACCGCATCGGTCAATGTCTCCATCGGCGTTGTGGTGCAGTTCATGTGTGGCGCGGGTTCTACCGCGTTGCACAGGGTGCCCTTCGGCCCCATGTTCACCGAGATGCAGCGATAGAGGCCCTCATTGTAGGGCGGCGGCAGTTGGGCGAACATCATCAGGCCAAGATAGACCCCGGAATAGCTGTTCCCCTCATAACTGTTGATGAAATAAGGGATCTGCGGTGGGCTGGAGATTTCGATGTGGCAGGTATCGGCCTTGATCGTCACCTTGGCGGTGATGGTCAGATCGCCAAAGCCGTGGCCGGCATCCTCGACGATCGCCGAGCCTTCATAGGTGCCGTCGGGAACCGTCGAAATAAGGCCGCGCATCTGCTTTTCGGCCATGTCCAGAAGCGTGTCGATGCAGGCATCAACGGTCGCTTCGCCGTATTTCTCCAGCATCGCGATCAGCGCGCGTTCGCCGACCTGGCAGGCACCGATCAGGGCATTGAAGTCGCCTTCCTGATCACGGCGGGCGCGCATGTTGGTGAAGATGAAGTTCAGCACATCGCGGCGCGGGACGCCCCGGTCCCAAACCTTGACGGGCGGAATGCGCAGGCATTCGGCATAGATTTCCTTGGCGTTGGGGTTGTAGCCCGCAGGCACCGGGCCGCCGATATCCGTGAGGTGGCCCTTGCAGACCGTCCAGTATTTCAGACGTCCCTTCCAGAACACCGGCTTGTAAAAGCAGGTGTCGATGGCATGGCTGCCACCCCAGGCCGGATCATTGTGGATCAGAAGATCGCCTTCGTGGATATCGCCCTCGAAGTATCCCGCCACCACCTTCATCGCCGGGATCAGGGACCCGAGGTGAATGGGAATGTCCTGCCCCTGCAGGATCATCTCGGGCGTGGCGTTGAACAGCGCGGTCGAATAGTCGTGCGCCAGGTTGAACACGCTGGAACGTGCGGTCTTCTCCAGCGACAGTGTCATCTCGCGCTGGGTTGTCTCAAGGATGCCGCGCACCACCGACAGGGTGATGGGGTCGACCTCGATCTTCTTTGCGGTTTTCCTGGCCACTACGATGCCCTCCGGTAAGGGCCGCGCAAAAGGGTGCCGCTCGGGCAAGTCACCCGTCCGAATCGATGCTTTTCCCTGTCGCGCGGCGTCTGTTGCGCCTTTGTGTAAGGGACCGTAGCGGCGGTTCTGCCCGGCCGTCTTTGCAGTTGGTGCACAGGCTTTTGTCTTTCCGTGCATTCAGTGCCGTGGGCAAGCTCTGCCGCTTTACAGAAATGCCCCGCCGTGGCCTGATGAGCGAAACAGGGAGTGGCGCGATGAAGTCCACGATCAGCACGCGCGGGGTCGATGTGTCGGGGCGCAGCCGCCATTGGCACGAAACCATCGCCCGCACCTATTTCCCGCTGGATTTGACCTTCCAGCGCCCCGAGGCTTTTGACGGCGAGTTGTCCAGTTGGGATCTGGGCGGTGTATCGCTGTCGCGCCTGACCTCGGACCCGCTGGTCTACCGCCGCCTGCCCAAGCACTTCCGCGAGCCGGGACCAGAGGAGTTC
Source organism: Paracoccaceae bacterium (assembly GCA_030697175.1). Classification (GTDB taxonomy): domain Bacteria; phylum Pseudomonadota; class Alphaproteobacteria; order Rhodobacterales; family Rhodobacteraceae; genus JAUYQR01. The sequence goes on from JAUYQR010000024.1 coordinate 80,248, forward strand.
CTGGTCACCCTGCCCGCCAAATCGGAACTGCGCTTTACCCAATGCGGCAAGGAAGTGCGGGCCAACCCAGGCGCCTTCTTCATCGAGCGCAGCCATGAACCCTATGAGTTCAGTCACGCAGATCCGGCCGATCTGTGGGTGATGAAGCTGTCCAAGGAAATGCTGGGTGGCCGCATCCGTGCGCCAGACCGTTTTTGCAGCCTGCAGTTTGATGCCACCAACGGTGCCAACGGGCTGTTTGTCGACATGGTCCACCTGATCCCAGCGCGCTATGACAGCATGACCGAGGAAACCCGCGGGGTCGTCGGCCGACAGTTGGTCGATTTGCTGGCGTTGGCGATCCAGTCGGACGAAAGGGTGCTGACCTCGGGCAATTCGACGGTGCGCAGCGCCCATCTGGCGCGGATCGAAAGCTTTGTGCGCCGCCATATCGACGACCCAGATCTGGGGCCGGAGGAGGTGGCGGGAGGGTGCGGCATCTCGCTGCGCTATCTGCACGAGCTGCTGCGCGACACCAACATGACGCTTGGCCAGTGGATCCGCGACACGCGGTTGCAGGCAGCAATGGAGGATATGAAGAACCCCGCCGACTGCCGCGCCATCGGCGAGATCGCTTATGCACGGGGGTTCACCGATCAGGCGCAGTTTTCCCGCGCCTTCCGCGCCCGGTTCGGGCTGACCCCGAAAGAGGCGCGCGGCAGGGCCTGAGGGGCTGCTCATCGCCGCAGTTCCTGCGCTCTTCGCCGGGGTGCGAAGAGAAGCGAGACGCCCGCGATGAACGAACCCGCCCATCACCGCCCCAGATGCGCCCGCAACCGCGCCAAAGCCGCTTTCCGGTCGGCCCGCGCTGCCAGCGCCTGATCCATCGACACTTCGACAAAGCGGGCCGGCGAATGTGGTTGCAACTGGCCGATCAGGTCCATGTCGGCGCTGATGACGCAGCCCAGCATCATGTAACCGCCGCCCGACACCGCATCGCGGTGCAAAACGATGGGTTCCGTGCCGCCCGGCACCTGAATGGATCCGTAGGGATAGCAGGCATCGACAATGTTCGAGGGGTTCGATCCCGCACCGAAGGGCTGCTCGCGCGGCACAAAGTCCAGTGCGGTGCCGCCCTTGAAGCGGTAGCCGATGCGATCGGCCTCGGGCGCGACCTTCCAGGTGTCGGCAAAGAACTGCTTGCCCGCCGCTGCCGTGATGCGGTGCCAGTAAAGCCCCGGCAGCATCCGCAATTCGGCAGGGTTTCCGGGCATCCGGCGCAGATTGGCCGGGATCGCCCCCTTGCCACCCGCGCCCGCACCCAAGGGCAGGCTGTCGCCCGCCTTCAGGGCACGCCCCTCATGGCCGCCCAAAGCCCCCAGCGTATAGGTGGACCGTGAGCCAAGCTTGACCGGCACATCAATGCCGCCCGAAACCGCGATATACACCCGCGCCCCGGATTTGAGGTATCCAAAGCTCAGACGGTCGCCTGCCTTGACCGGAAAGGCCTCCCATGTGCTGCGCTCATCCCCGTTCAGCTTGGGCGGCAGATCGCCGCCGGTGACAGCCACGGTGGCAGGGACCGTGAACTCCAGCTCCGGCCCCAGAAACACCGCTTCCAGAACCGCGGCACCTTCGTCATTGCCGACCAGCATGTTTGCCGCACGCAAGGCAAAGCGGTCCATCCCGCCCGAGATCGGAATCCCGACGTGATAATACCCGGGGCGACCAAGGTCTTGCACCGTGGTGGACAGACCGGGAGAGATGACATTAACGGCCATGCAAAGTCTCCATCAGCTTGGCATTTGTGCTGCCCATGTCTTTGTTGAACGCAGAAAGGCTGAAGGTTGCGGGGCGGATCACCGGCTCGTAGCGATTGGCATCCACCGCCTCGATCGCCGCGTCATATTCGTCGCGCGTCACTGACTTCCACTTGACGATGTCGCCTGGTTTGAAGAGGCACATCTCGTCTTGCAGATAGCTGACCTTCTGGGTCGGGTCATATATCGGCATCGGCGTGACGCCGAACATCTGATAGCCGCCCGCGCCGCGCACCGAGTAGATGCAGGAAAAGCAGCCGCCGTGGCCGATGGTCAGTTTCGGCGTGTCGGTGCGCGGGCGCAGGTATTTCGGCACCTGCAATTGACGCTTGCGCTCGACCATCTGGTAAAGGAACGGCAGCCCCGCCACGAACCCTACCATCGACACGAACCACGGCTGGCTGGAATGCGCCTTGATGAAATCCTCGACCCCGCCAAGACCGTTCACTTCGGCGGCATATTCCAGATCGGTGGCATTGGGGTTCTGGTGGCGTTCACGAAAACGCATCAGGGTCTCGTGCGTCCAGGGGTCCTGATAAAACACCGGAATTTCCATGATCCGGGTTTGCAGCGTGGCGTCCGACTTCGACGCTGCCCCTTCCATGGACTGCAGTTCCTTCAACAGATCGCCGGGCTTGATGCGGTCCGGGTCGAACTTGACCTGAAAGCTGGCATTGGCCGGGCAAATCTCGGTGACGCCCGTGATGCCCGCCGCCTTGACGGCATTGGTCATCGACAGCGAGGTGAAAAAGGCCTCAAGCGACATCTCTTCGCTGACTTCCGCGAAGATGTGCTCGTCGCCCCCGAAGGAAAAGCGGATCGACATGGTCCCTCCTATGGTTCCAGTTCCGGCACCAACCGGGCCGCGTGGGTTTCAAGCCAGCCTTCCAGCCAGCGGGTATGAACAGCGTTGGCCTGAACGGCGAGGTCATCCGCCAAGGCCAGAAACAACGGTTTCGTCGTCCGCAAACCCTCGATCCGGGTTTCGGACAGGGCGCGGACAAGGCGGGTGATCGCCGCCTCTCGGGTTTCGGCGTGGACGACCAGCTTGGCCAGCAACGAGTCGTAGAACGGCGGCACGGTGTAGCCGGCGTAGAGCATCGACTCGAACCGCACGCCGGGGCCACCGGGCACGCGCAGGGTGCTGACGGTGCCCGGAAAGGGGGCAAAATCACGGGACGGGTCTTCTGCGTTCAGGCGCACTTCGATGGCATGGCCGCGCACCACGATATCGGACTGGCGCAGGCGCAGGGGTTCGCCCCCGGCAATGCGCAACATCTCGGCCACCAGATCGATGCCGGTGATCATCTCGGTCACCGGATGTTCCACCTGAATGCGGGTATTCATCTCGATGAAGTAAAAGCGGTCGGCTTCGTCGTCATAAAGATATTCGATGGTGCCCGCGCCGGAATAGCCAACCGCACGGGTCAGCCGCACGGCGCTGGTGCACAATTCATCGCGGATGCGGTTCGACAGGGCGCGGCTGGGGGCCTCTTCCCAGACCTTCTGGCGGCGGCGCTGAAGGCTGCATTCACGCTCATAGCAATGCACGGCATCTCTGCCGTCACCCAGAACCTGCACCTCGATATGACGGGCCTTGGCGATGACCTTTTCCATGTAAAGCCCACCGTCGCCAAAGGCGGCCAGCGCCTCGGCCGCCGCTTGCGGAAAGGCAGCTTCGAACTCGGCAAGGTCATTGGCGATACGGATGCCCCGGCCCCCGCCACCCGCAGCGGCCTTGATCATCACGGGAAATCCGGTGTCGATCAGGATATGGCGCGCGGCGTCGATATCGGCGACCCGGCCCATCGACCCCGGCACCACCGGAACCCCGGCGGCATGGGCGGCAGAGCGGGCGGCAACCTTGTCGCCCATCGTGCGGATGGCGTCCCCTGACGGGCCGACAAACACCAGCCCCGTCGCCGCACAGGCATCGGCAAAATCGGCGTTCTCGGCCAGAAAGCCGTAACCGGGATGCACGGAATCGCAGCCGGTATCAGTGGCGGCTTTCAGGATGTTGGCGACATTCAGATAGCTTTTCTTCGCTGCAGGCGGTCCGATATGCACCGCCTCATCGGCAATCTGAACATGCAAGGACTCGCGGTCGGCATCCGAATAGACCGCCACGGTCGCAATCCCGAGGTCACGCGCTGCGCGGATCACCCGCACCGCAATTTCCCCTCGATTGGCGACCAGAAGTTTCCGCAGCATCACTCAACCTGCGCCAGAACCGCGCCTGCCATGACGGGTTCTTCGTTTTCGGTCTCAAAGCGGATGTTGCTGCCCGCCACCTCGGATTTCACCTCGTGGAAGGACTTCATCACCTCGATCAGCCCGATCACGTCGCCCAATGCCACGGCATCCCCGTCGGCCTTGAAGGGCGGCTTGTCGGGCGCGGACGAGCGGTAGAAGGTGCCGGGAAGCGGGGAATGGATAGGGGTCATGGGAACCTCTCAGGTATAGGGCTGAACCGCCGCTCGCACCGCGCGGGCGATGTCGATGGCGTTGGGGGTGTCAGAGTGAATGCAGATACTGTCGCAACGCACCGGAATGTCTGAACCATCCGTGGCCGTGCCTTTGCCTTCGGTGATCGCCCGCACGCAGCGGGCAGCCATCAACGCCGGGTCTTTGGCATCATGCTCGCGCGTCACGATCAGGCTTCCGTCCGGACGATACTCCAGATCGGCGTAGAATTCCGCCACAAAACCATGGCCACGAGCCGGGTAGATCTTTTCGTGCAGCGTCCCGGTCATGCCCAGAAGCGGCACCTTGAACACATCGGCTGCGTCGCAGACCGCCTGGGCGATATCTTCCTGCCGCGCGGCCATGCCGTAAAGGCTGCCGTGGGGCTTGATGTGGTTCAACTCAACGCCTTCAGCCTTCAGGAACCCGCAAAGCGCACCGATCTGGTAGATCATGCAATTGGCCATTTCTTCGCGGCCCATCTTCATTTCGCGCCGCCCGAAGCCCTGCAGATCGGGCAGGCTGGGATGCGCCCCGATCTTCACCCCATGTGTTTTGGCCAGCCGCACCGTGGCGCGCATGTGGTCGAAATCGCTGGCATGAAAACCGCAAGCCACATTGGCGATGTGAATGAAGGGCATCAGCCCCGCGTCGTCCCCCATGCGCCAAAGCCCAAAGCTTTCGCCCATGTCACAGTTCACCGTGACAGGCATCGCACCCCCTGCAGTTTTCCGAATGTTCCTGAACTTCACCCAAGTCTGCCTTCATTGCAAATTCGAATTTCTGAGATACGATATCGACAGAATAGATATGAGGGTGCCCATGTCGCTGACCATCAGACAGTTGCGCTATTTCATCGCAGCCGCCGAGACCGGTCAGGTTTCCCACGCGGCGATGGAGCTGAACATCTCGCAATCTGCCGTGACGGCGGGCATTCAAAGCCTGGAGGCCGCTTTGGGCGCCCGGCTTCTGGCGCGGGGTGGACAAGGGGTATCAGTCACCCCGCAGGGCGCGCGGTTCCTGTCCCGGGCCAAGGCGATCATTGCCGCTGTCGAAGAGGCGACACGCAGCCCTCTGGGTGAAGAAAAGCTGGTGACCGGCCGCTTGCGGCTGGGTCTGACCTACACGGTCGCGGGCTATTTCATGGCCCGTCACTATGCCGCCTTCCGCCGCATCTATCCCGGCATCACGCTGGAACTCTCAGAACAACCAAGGTCTGCCATCGAAAACGCCCTGGTGACCGGTGGGCTGGATCTGGCCGTCATGCTGACCTCGAACCTTGGCAATACGGGTGAACTGGAATCCGAGACGCTGTTCCGCTCGCGGCGGCGGCTTTGGCTGCCATCGGATCATCGGCTGCTGACCGCCCCGGGGATAAGCCTGCGCGATGTCGCTGACGAGCCCTATGTCATGCTGACAGTGGACGAGGCCAGCCGCACGGCCGGGCGCTACTGGGACCATTATAGGCTGACACCCAAGGTGGTGTTTTCAACTTCGTCAGTAGAGGCGGTACGGTCGATGGTGGCCGCGGGCATGGGGGTGACGATCCTCAGCGACATGGTCTATCGACCCTGGTCACTTGAGGGCCAGCGGATCGAACAGCGCCAGACCATTGAGGCTGTTCCTTCGATGGACGTTGGCCTGACTTGGCCGAACAATCGCCCGCTATCCGCGCCAGCTCAGGTCTTCCGCGCCTTTCTCTCGGCTGCCTTGGGATCAGCTTGATAGACCTCAGAGCGCGCAGCCTGTTGATCTGATCCCCGCAAACTGGCCCGTTTGAAGCTGGAGTTTTCGGCTACGCTTTTCCGGCTGGGAGAGGAGCGGAATCGGATGAAAGCGCGCAATTTTTCACTTCGTGGACCCTTGGTTCGGACGCGCAGAAGGCGTTCCTCATCAAGCAGGGCGAAGACGGAACACCGGTTGCGGAGATCTGCCGCAAAGCTGTGATCAGCCAAGCGACCCACTTTAACTGGAAGAAGAAGGTTGCCGGTCTGCTGCCGACCGAGATGAAGCGGCTCGAGGACGAGAACGCTCGGCTGAAGAAGATCGTGGCGGACCTGACGCTGGACCGGGAGATGCTGCAGGGTGTGATCCGCCGAAAGCTCTGAAGCCTGGTCGAATGCGCGAACTGGTTCGCGGGATGGGCAGCGATTGGGCGGTGTCGATCCGACAGGCTTGTGGGGCCATCCGAAAGCGTTGGAGGTGATCTGCTTTCGTTACTGGTTTTCCGCCGATGTCGCGCCAAGGCATCGTCGCCCAGATCTTGACCACTCGGAGTGTCCGCCAACAATCAACCCATTCCGCACCCAATTCAGCGCCGTTCACAATCCTCTCAGCGTTTCCGGGCTGAGCGATCAGTGCCGGGTGCGGTCGCCAAGTTTCGGGCTGGCCCAAACGTCAACATTGGGCAAGAAGCCAGCGTGGGCGTTTCAACGCGACGGTGGAAAAGCCCTCATCGCCTGGCTGGGCCGGGAAAAGGGTGTGTTGCGGCTCCGCGGCTGCTCAGCGAACTGAGTGCCCTTATCAGTGAGAATGGGGTGGACCTGATGGGGGACAGCCTCGAGCAAGTGCAGGGATCAAACACTTAGTCAGAAGTGTTTAGCGGTCTCGCCGACGTGCGCCAGTTCTTTAGATTCTGTTCCCCTGGCGTTCCCTAAAATACAAAAGGCCTCGCATGTGCGAGGCCATTTGTAAGTTAAGTCTTTGTTCTCTTTGGTGGAGCCAGGGAGGATCGAACTCCCGACCTCTTGAATGCCATTCAAGCGCTCTCCCATCTGAGCTATGACCCCACCGGAGAACTCGCGCCGTTGTCGCCGCGATGCCGGGTGTTTAGGGTAGGTCGCGGGGGGCTGCAAGCGGATTTTTCACCTCTCGCTGCCGGCCCCACGCCAGTTCTTCAGACCTCTTCCTCGTCGCCCGCAACGTCCGCCAGATCATCAAGCGAAACGTTGTCATCGGCGTCGTCTTCCAGCAGATCATCATCCAGCTCGGCGTCTTCGGTGACAGCACCGGCAAGGATGTCGTCATCGGCTTCCAGATCGTCGACCAGGACGTCATCATCCTTCTCCGGCACAACTCGCGAGATGACGGCAGCGGCCATCTTGCGGCGGACGGATTCGATATCGACGACTTCGCCCGTGTACGGGCTGACGATCGGAGAACGGTTCAGGTCGTAGAAACGCTTGCCGGTCGTCGGGCAGATACGCTTCGTGCCCCATTCTTGCTTGGGCATGGTGATCCCTTTACAGGCTGACTTGAGAAGGCAGTCGCTTGCCACAGGCAGGGGCAAGTGTCAAAGGCTTTCGTCCGGCGCCAAATCTCGCTATGGCTTCTTGCAGATTCAAGGGGGGGTCATGGCGGTTCTGACGGGCGTTCTACCGGTCGACGTTCACTTGAAACGTTCGGGGCGAAGCCGGCGATTCTCGCTGCGGGTGTCGCGGCTGGATGGGAAGGTGACCCTGTCCATCCCCCTGCGTGCGCGGGAGACGGAGGCGCTGGAGTTTCTGCGCGGTCAGGAAGCGTGGTTGCGCGAAACCTTGGCAGCAATGCCCGATTCTGCCTCGGTTCCGGTGCGACTTGGCGCCTTGCTGCCGGTGGAGGGGCGGTCCCTGATGCTCGCGCCGGGAAGCGGGCGCGTGATCCGAGAGGCCGAAGGCAGCTTGCTTGTGCCGGGGGCGCCGGAACAGGCCGCCGCACGGGTCGGGGCCTGGTTGAAGGTGCTGGCGCGTGACCGGCTGGCCGAAGCATCGGCCCGCCACGCCGGCACGCTGCAACGGCGCTACACACGCCTGACGCTGCGCGACACGCGGTCGCGTTGGGGATCGTGCAGTCCGGATGGGGCGCTGATGTATTCGTGGCGCCTGATCATGGCCCCCCCTTCGGTGCTGGATTACGTGGCGGCGCATGAGGCGGCGCATCTGGTGCAGATGAACCACTCCGCAGCCTTCTGGGACGTGGTGCTGACCTTGTGCCCGAACTGGAAGCGCGAGCGGCAATGGCTGCACGACCATGGCCAGACGCTGCACCGATTTCGCTTCGGGGATTGACCCGGGCAGGGTCGGGGTGTTTCCCTCGCGGCCATGTCGATCACACCGCGCCCGACCGATCCCAACGCCGCAGCCCACGAACGGCTTTATCGCTCGTTGCGCCAGCAGGTGATGCACGGCGAGCTTGATCCGGGCCAGTCGATGACGTTGCGGGGGCTGGGACGAAGTTACGGCGTGTCTATGACCCCCGCGCGCGAGGCCGTGCGGCGGCTGGTGGCGGAAGGGGCGCTGACGCTGTCGTCCTCGGGCCGGATTTCGACCCCGGAACTGACGCCCGAGCGGATCGAGGAACTGGCGGCGATCCGCGCGCTTCTTGAGCCTGAGATGGCGGCAAGGGCCTTGCCGCGCGCGCATTTCGCGCTGATCGAACGGCTGAGCGCCATCAACATGGCGAACGCCGAGGCTGCGGTGAAGCAGGACGCTGTGGGTTATGTGCGCACCAACCTTGAATTCCACCGGACGCTTTACCTGCGCGCCCAGACGCCGGCGATGCTGGCGATGTGCGAAACGGTCTGGTTGCAACTGGGGCCGACGATGCGGACAGTCTACGCCCGCCTGAAGCGACGCGAGCCGCCACAGCACCACAGGATGATTCTGGCAGCCCTGAAAGCCGGCGACGAGCCGGGACTGAGGCTGGCGGTTCGCACTGACGTGACACAAGGGTTGCGTCACCTCGCCGGGTAGTCATAGATCAGCGCAACGGAATAATTCGCAAGGGAACGGCATGTTCAAGCGTGCATCTGGTCTGCAGTATCACCGGTTTCTGCGTCGGTTGCACAGCGCGCATCTGTTTGATTGGTATCTGGAAATCGGCTGCCGCACGGGAGAGTCTCTGGCTCCGGTTCGCAGCAAGACGATCGGCGTCGACCCGTTCTTTCGTGCCGCGAACAACATCATCGGCAAGAAGCCTGCCCTGCATATCCTGCAGCAAACCAGCGACGAATTCTTTGCGTCGGGGTTCCTTGCGAACGCGCGCATCAAGCTGTCGGCCAGTTTTCTGGACGGAATGCATCTGTTCGAGTTTCTGCTGCGCGATTTCATCGGCACCGAAGCGCAGAGCACGCCAGACAGTGTGATCCTGCTGCATGACTGCGTGCCGTACGACCTGCGGATGACGACGCGCGACCTTTCGAATTTGCCATCCGGGGCCTGGACGGGCGACGTCTGGAAACTGATCCCGATCTTGCAGGAATACCGGCCCGATCTGACCCTGACAGTCATCGATTGCCGCCCGACGGGGCTGGTTTGTGTGACCGGCCTTGCGCCGGGGAATACCGTTCTGGCCGAGAATTACGACAAGATAATCAAGCAATATCAAGATGTAACGCTGGATGCCTATGGCATCAAACGGTTTGGTGACAGCTTTGAGTTGACCAGCGCGCTTGAGTGCGAGCAGGCCGGATTTCCGCAGTGGAAGGCAGCCAGCATCGACCCAAGCCTAGCCATCCAGCCGCAACTGGTTTCGACCTGAAAGGTCCGTCTCAGGCGTGGATCGGCCCGTCGCCACAGGCGAGCGCGGCCTCGCGGACGGCTTCGCTGAAGGTCGGGTGTGCGTGGCAGGTGAGCGCCAGATCCTGCGCCGAGGCGCCGAATTCCATCGCGACGCAGATCTCGTGGATCAGATCGCCGGCCATCGGGCCGATGATATGCGCGCCAAGAATGCGGTCGGTGGCGGCATCGGTGAGGATCTTGACGAAACCTTCACCTTGAAACACCGCTTTCGCCCGCGCGTTGCCCATGAAGGGGAACTTGCCGGCCTTGTAGGCGATGCCCGCGTCTTTCAACTGTTCTTCGGTTCTTCCCACGGTTGCCACTTCTGGCGTGGTGTATATCACGCCGGGGATTACCCCGTAGTTAACGTGACCGTGCTTGCCCGCGAGAATTTCCGCAACGGCCATGCCCTCGTCCTCGGCCTTGTGGGCCAGCATGGGGCCAACGATGGCATCGCCGATGGCATAGATGCCCTTGATATTGCTCTGGAAGTGATCGTCGGTCTTGATCTGGCCTCGGGGCAGCATCTCGACCCCCAACGCCTCCAGCCCAAGGCCTGAGGTGAAGGGTTTGCGGCCGGTGGCGACAAGCACAACCTCGGCGTCGAGGCTGGCCTCGCTGTCATTCTTGCGCAGCTTGTAGCTGACCGTCGCGCCCGTCTTTCCGGCCTTTACACCCGAGACGGCAGCGCCAAGGACGAACTTAAGCCCTTGTTTTGAAAGGATGCGCTGGAAGGTCTTTGCGACCTCGGCATCCATGCCGGGCGTGATCGCGTCGAGGTATTCGACCACGGTCACCTGCGTGCCGAGGCGGGCGTAGACCGAGCCCATTTCCAGCCCGATGACGCCGGCACCGATGACCACCATTGTTTTGGGGATGGCAGCGAGGGTCAGCGCGCCGGTGGAGGTGACGATTGTCTTCTCGTCGACAGTGACGCCGGGGAGGCTGGATGCCTCGGAACCCGTTGCAATCACGATGTTTTTGGCGTTGTGAACCTCGTCGCCGACTTTCACCTGACCGGCGGCGGGGATCGAACCCCAGCCCTTCAACCAGGCTATCTTGTTCTTCTTGAACAGGAATTCGATGCCCTTGGTGTTCTGGCCGATCACATCGTCCTTGTAGCCGAGCATCCTGGCCCAATCGACGGTGGGGGTGGCGCCCATCAGTCCCATTTTCTCAAAGTTTTCATGGGTTTCGTGCAGAAGATGGGTCGCGTGCAACAGCGCTTTCGACGGGATGCAGCCGACGTTCAGGCAGGTGCCGCCAAGGGTGTCTCGGCCCTCGACCACGGCAACCCTGAGGCCAAGCTGGGCGGCGCGGATGGCGGACACATAGCCGCCGGGGCCGGCGCCGATATAGATCACGTCAAAGTCTGCCATCGGTCAAATCCTTCGGTTTTTGCGGTCTGCCAAGCGTATGGCAAGTGTATGGCAAGCGTCTGGCAGTTTTGCCAGCGCAAGGGTCAGAGAAGGGCCGCCACGAGCATTGTGACGGTTGCGAAGAAGCCTGCGGCCCAGATTGCCGACCGCCACGGCTGCCAGCCGAAGGCGTAGGCGGGGATGTAGAGCACGCGGGCGGCGAGGTAGGCCCAGGCGGCGGTCCGGGTAACGGGCGTGGACTGGTCGCCCAGGGTCACGACGACCACGGCGAGGGTGAAGAGGATCAGCGCTTCGAAATGGTTGTTGAGTGCGCGTTGCAGCCGGCCCGTGACGGTGGACAGTGGCCGTTCCGGTGCGCGGTCGCGCGGGCCCGACGTGTAGCGGGTGCCAAGCTCGAGGTTCGCGGGAAGAGCGAAGGCCACGTATTGCGCGGCTTGCAGCAGGCCGGCGAGGGCGAGGACGGTGAGTTCAGGGGTCATGGTGTTTCCCGGAGGCCCCCACCCCCATCCCCTCCCCACGAGGGGGAGGGGAGGCGCTTGGTCCGCGGGCGGTGGGGGTGGGGTGGGGCATGTGGGGTCCGGGGTTGAGTAGGGTGCGCTACAGCGCACCGGGGGATGGTGTGCTGTAGCGCACCCTACCGTGATGTCTATCTTTCGCTCGCGTCATCTTGTGTCACAAAAGCCTGCAGTTCCTGCGACACCGGCAGAGACGCAAGCCGCTCATTCACGGACTCAGAAACTCTGGCAGCGGATGTGATCAATAGCTCGTCCAGGGGCGAGAAGCCGAGGTTGGCCGCGTTGCGAAACGCCGTATTCAAGACCACGCCAAGAGATATCCCGTACGCGAAGAAATGCTCTTCACCATATTCCGTCCGCTCCAAACGCTCGGCCAAGGCAATTGCAACGAGCGAAACCTTGTGTGGGAGCGGCACCCGCACCCAGTCAACGTTTGTTGCTGAGCGCGCCCAAGTTTCCGCGATCATTTCATTGGCAGTTATGTGCGCGTTTCCGTCGAAATTTCCCGTCGCTGCTTGCGATCTGAGTAGATTTTCGAGGGCAGACGCAGCTTCGGCTTTGCGAAGCTGTGTCTTTGCTCTTTTTATGAGGCCAAACACTACTAGGACACCTCACAAATCCATCAACAATCGCCTCGGGTCTTCCAGCGCCTCTTTGACCCGCACCAGGAACGTCACCGCGCCTTTGCCGTCGACGATGCGGTGGTCATACGACAGAGCAAGATACATCATCGGGCGGATGACGATCTGGCCTGCGACAACAACCGGGCGGTCCTGGATCTTGTGCATGCCGAGGATGCCGGACTGCGGGGGGTTGAGGATGGGGGAGGACATCAGGCTGCCGTAGACGCCGCCGTTGGAGATGGTGAAGGAGCCGCCCTGCATCTCGGCCATCGACAGCTTGCCGTCGCGGGCGCGAAGGCCCAGTTCGGCGATCTTCTTTTCGATGGCGGCAAAGCCCATCTGGTCGGCGTCACGGACCACCGGGACGACGAGGCCCGAGGGGGTGCCGACGGCGACGCCCATGTGGACGTAGTTCTTGTAGACCACGTCCTGGCCGTCGATCTCGGCGTTGACCTCGGGGACTTCCTTCAGGGCGTGGGTGCAGGCCTTGACGAAGAAGGACATGAAGCCAAGCTTGACGCCGTGTTTCTTCTCGAACGCGTCCTTGTATTCGTTGCGCAAGGACATGATGCCGGACATGTCCACCTCGTTGTAGGTCGTCAGCATCGCGGCGGTGTTCTGGGCGTCTTTCAGGCGCCGCGCGATGGTGGCGCGAAGGCGGGTCATCTTGACCCGTTCTTCGCGTGCCGCGTCGTCGGCGGGGACGGGGGCGCGGGGGACCGAGGCCGGGGCCGCCGCAGGTGCCGCCGCTGCGGTGGCGACGGCGCGGGCCACGTCTTCCTTCATGATCCGGCCATCGCGGCCAGTGCCTTGCACGGCGTCGGGGGTGAGGTTTGCCTCGGCCATGGCCTTCTTGGCCGATGGCGCGTCTTCGGTGGCCTTGGCGGCGACTGGGGCGGCGACTGGGGCGGTGGGGGCCGCTTCAGCCTTGGCTTCGGCTTTCGGCGCGGGGGCAGCAGCAGCCGCACCCTCGGTCACGATGGCAAGGCGGGCGTTGGCCGCGACGGTCGTGCCTTCCGGCGCGATGATCTCGGTCAGGACGCCGGTCACCGGCGACGGCACCTCGACCGAGACCTTGTCGGTCTCAAGCTCGCACAGCATCTCGTCCTGCTTGACCGCGTCGCCGGGTTTCTTGAACCAGGTCGATACGGTGGCTTCGGACACGGATTCCCCGAGGGCGGGCACCATTACATCGGTCATTCTCATTCTCCTCAGATCGTCAGTGCGTCGTTGACGAGGGCTGCTTGTTCATACTTGTGGCGGCTGGCGAGGCCGGTTGCGGGCGAGGCGCTGGCGTTGCGGCCAGCGTAGCGGGCGCGGGTGGTGGTGCCGCGCACCTTGGTCAGCACCGCTTCCAGTTCCGGTTCGATGAAGGACCATGCGCCCTGGTTCTTTGGTTCTTCCTGGCACCAGATGATTTCGGCGTTCGGGAAGCGACCCAGTTCCTGCGTGAGCGACAGGGTCGGCACGGGGTAAAGCTGTTCGACGCGCAGCAGATAGATGTCGTCGATGCCGCGCGCGTCGCGTTCGGCCAGAAGGTCGAAGTAGACCTTGCCCGAACACAGCACGACGCGCTTGATCTTGGCGTCGGCCTTCAGCTTGGTCGTGGAATTGCCCTTCTGCGCATCGTCCCAGAGGACGCGGTGGAAGGTGGAGCCGTCGGTGAAATCATCGGCCCGGCTGATGCACATCGGGTGACGCAGCAGCGATTTCGGCGTCATCAGGATCAGCGGTTTGCGATAGGTGCGATGCAACTGGCGGCGCAGGATGTGGAAGTAGTTCGCCGGGGTGGAGCAGTTGGCGACGATCCAGTTATCCTCGGCCGAGTTCTGCAGGAAGCGTTCCAGACGGGCGGAGGAATGTTCCGGCCCCTGGCCTTCGAAGCCGTGCGGCAGAAGGCAGACGAGGCCCGACATCCGCAGCCATTTCGATTCGCCCGAGTTGATGAACTGGTCGAACATGATCTGCGCGCCGTTGGCGAAATCGCCGAACTGGGCCTCCCACATGACGAGCGCGTTCGGTTCCGACAGCGAATAGCCGTATTCGAACCCGAGGACGGCGTATTCCGACAGCATCGAGTCGATGACCTCATACCGTGCCTGTCCGGCGCGGATGTGGTTGAGGGGGTAGTGGCGTTCTTCGGTCGTCTGGTTGACGAAGGCGGAATGGCGCTGGCTGAAGGTGCCGCGCGTGGCATCCTGGCCCGACAGGCGCACCGGGAAGCCTTCGGTGACGAGCGAGCCGAAGGCCAGCGCCTCGGCTGTCGCCCAGTCGAAGCCCTTGCCCGAGGCAAACATCTCTTTCTTCGCCTCAAGCTGGCGGGCCACGGTCTTGTGCAGATCGAAGCCTTCGGGAACGCGGGTCAGGGCGGCGCCGACCTCGGCCAGGGTTTCGGCCTTGATCCAGGTTTCGCCGCGCTGGTAGTTGTTCAGATCCTTGGTGGCGAGGTTCTTCCAGCGCCCATCCAGCCAGTCGGCCTTGTTCGGCTTGAAGTTGCGGCCGACCTCGAATTCCTCGTTCAGGCGGGCCTGGAAGGCTGCCTTCATGTCTTCGATCTCGCCTTCGGGGATCAGGCCGTCCTTGACCAGACGCTCGGTATAAAGCTGGAGCGTGGTTTTCTGCTTGCGGATGCGGGTATACATCGCCGGGTTGGTGAACATCGGCTCGTCGCCTACGTTGAGACAGAAGCGGCGGTAGCAGAAGATGTCGATCACCACGTCCTTGTGGAACTTCTGGCGGGATTAGGAGGGGACGCGGGCGGCGTGGACCACGGCCTCGGGGTCGTCGCAGTTGACGTGGAAGTTCGGCGCTTCGACCATCAGGGCGATGTCGGTCGGGTAG
>JAUYQR010000013.1 GCA_030697175.1 Paracoccaceae bacterium
ATCCTTCTGGTGCGCGAAACGCGACAACCGTATCCTTCGTCATGTGGCATATCCTTTTCTCTGCGAGAACTGCGGCGCGTCAACAACGCCTTGATATGCCACCCAATCCCCCCGTCACCAACTTTCAGCTATAGCTCCCGCCGCCGAACGGCGAGGCTATCACGACACCGCCACCAACACCGCCCCGGTGCAACCTTACGTCGACCGCCTGCGCGCTGCCGAGGTGCTGATCTTCGTGTTCCCGGTCTGGAATTTCGGCTTTCCGGCGATCCTCAAGGGATACTTCGACCGCGTCTTCCTGCCCGGCGTCAGCTTCCGGCTGGAAGACGGCCTCGTCGCACCGAACCTGACGCATATCCGCACGCTCGCCGCCGTCACCAGCTACGGGGCCACACCGCTACGTGCCTTCATGGCCGGCAACCCACCGCGCAAGATGTTCACCCGCGTCTTGCGCTTTGTCATCCGGCCCGACCGGCTGCGCTACCTTGCGCTTTACGACATGAACCGCGCGACCGCCGCAAACCGCACCGCCTTTCTTGCCCGTGTGGGCGCTGAAATGGACCGGCTCTGATGCGCGCGCTTGTGGTCTATTGCCACCCAAAGGAGGGCAGCTTTACCTCGGCTGTCCGCGATTGCGTGCTTGCCGGCCTTGCCGCCAAGGGAGCAGAGGCGCGCGTGATCGACCTTTATGCTCAAGCCTTCTCGCCTTCGCTCTCGCTCGCGGAATGGGAAGGCTACACCGACAGTCCCGCCAACCGCGCCCCTGTGGCAGCCGATGTAGAGGCGCTGCAATGGACTGACACCTTGATCTTCGTCTACCCGACATGGTGGTATGGCCTGCCCGCCGCCCTGAAAGGCTGGCTTGACCGGGTGCTGTTGCCCGAGGTCGCCTTCCTGATGCCCGCCGGGCAGAACCAGACCATCCGTCCCGGGCTGACCCACATCCGGCGGCTTGGCGTCTTTACCACCTGCGGCGCCAGTTGGTGGCTGACCACCTTCGTCGGCGCGCCCGGCAAGCGCACGCTTCTGCGCGGGGTCGGCCTGCTGTGCGCCCCACGCGCCCGCAAGGCCTATGCCGCCCATTACCTGATGGACAGTTCAACCCCCGACAGCCGCGCCCGCCACTTGCAACGCGTCACCCGCCAGCTTACCCGTTTGCTGCGCTAGCTGCCCGCGCGGGGCCGGTCCCAGCGCATCCCCACCAATCGCGGATCGGCGGCAAAGGCATCGCGCCCGAACTCGATCCCCTTGGCGGGATGCTCGCGGATCGCCTGCGCGCCGCTTGGCCCTACCCTGATCCGCCAGGTCTGCCGGTCGGTCGGTGCCTTCGCCGCAAATGCCGCGCAAGCAAGGACCACAAGGGTCGCCCCCCGTTTCGGATCGCGCACAGATGGCGCGCGCAGCAGCAGGCACCCTGCCTCTCGCGCCGTATCGGCAAGGGTCTGGCACGGGCCATACTCGGTCGGATGGGTCCAGTCCGCTGCGTCGCGGTCCAAGGGCGGGGCGGTCAGGTCCAGCGCCGCGCCGGTCGCCAGGGGGACCGCGAACCCGGTATAATCCGCTGCCCCATCGGGAAACGGCACATCCGGCGCTTCGGCGAAAAAGAGAAAGCGATAGAACACCATCTCGGCCACCGCGGTTTCCGCCCGCTCGGCTCCATACCACACCCCCGGCGTGAACCCCGCCCGGCGAAATCGCGATCCGTATGGATAGGGGCGATAGCGGAACGGGGTCGACAAAAGATAATCGAGGCCCCGGCAAGGCTCTGGCACCGGTGGCTTTGTCGTCTCCAGAATATCCTCAAGGATCGCCTGTTCGGCCAGGCTGTCGACCAGCTTCAGCGTCGACACCCGGTGCTGCGCTTCGACCAGACGCCAGGCCTTGCCGCGCCAGCCGCGCAGTTCAGAGCGGAGCGCGTCGCGCGTCCAGATAGGCGACGACATCGCACAACCCCTGTACTGAAGCCATCTTCACCGCTGGCACCCCGCCCAACGCCAGGTTTTCCGCCTGCATCCACGCACGCGCCACCCGCTCGTCACCGCCTGTCACGGCATCAAGCGACCGGAACACCCGCACCAGCAAGGCGGCAAGCTCGAACGGCTTGCTCCCCTCGTCCAGCCCCAGATCGCCGCGCTTGATCCGCGAAATCGTCGGCTCCGACACCCCGATGATCCGCGCCAAAGCGCGCGCGGTAAGGCCAAGACGGTCAGCCGCAGCCAGCATCGCCTTCGCCAGAACCACCCCGCGAGCGGGAGAAAGCAGCCCGTCCTGCAAGATCACAGCCATATCGCCCTACCTTTCAGGTGAAAATATAGCACCAATAAGTTTATTGGGAAATAGGCAATGCACTGCGCTCCCGCAAGGGTCAGGCAAACGCATCCGGGTCTGGACGCGTGTCCAGCCAATCCTCTGGCAGGTCCTGCACCTCGCGCAGCAACGCCACCAACTGCCGCGCCGCATGGTCCACCAGTGCCACACCCTTCTCAGAGGTCGCCGCCGCTGCGTTGCCACAGGCCCCCGCCGCGTTCAGGTCCTGCATCTGCCAGCCCAGCTTTCCCGCTGGCGAAAGCCCCAGCAACCCGGTCAACTCGGCCTGCCGCGCCGGAAAGTCACGGGCCTGCGCCATCTCCACCAGATGCGGCTGCACGGCCAGCATCATCGAGGTCTCGACCTCGCCCGCGTGAATTCCGAACCGCTCCTCCCGGCCCGCGATCAGCCCCTCCGGCAGCCCCATGCCGAACCAGTTCGCCGCAACCGTCAGCAATCCGTGCTTGACCCGCAAATCACGCGCCACGATGTCCATCGGCGCGATCTGCCCGCCATGCGAGTTCAAAAGCACCAGCTTCCTCACCCCCGCCGCCGCGACAGACGCGCCAATCTCGCTCCACATTGCCATCAGTGTCGCGGCCGAAAGGGTCAGCGTGCCGGGCCAGGCCGAATGTTCGTTCGACTTGCCCACCGGGAGGGTCGGCAGGAACAAGGCCGGGCAGTCGTCCGGTATCAGCGGCACCGCCGCAGCGACGATCCCGTTCAGGATATCGCGGTCCACCGACAGCGGCAGGTGCGGCCCGTGCTGTTCCACCGCGCCGACCGGCAGAACGGCGATCAGACGTGACCGATCCAGCGCCATGAAGCCTCGCGCCGTGTAATCCGCCCAGAAACGGTGTTTCAGTCGCATGCTGCTCTCCGACGATCCGCCGCAATGAGAGCGAACTCCACGGCACCGTCAATCGGCAATTGTCACCCCCTTGCGGCTGAAGGCATGATCCGCTATCCCCAGCGCACTCATCGCGGCGGGTTGGCGGAGAGGTTACGCAGCGGATTGCAAATCCGTGAAGACCGGTTCGATTCCGGTACCCGCCTCCACCTTCACCGTCGAATTGCCCGCTCCGCTTGTGCGGTTCTGATGCAGGAATGCATTTCGTGGCGGCAACTTGCTGCCGCTGCGCGGAAAAGGGGTGATGTGCGGCACGCCCCGGGGTATAAGGGGCCAGTCGGTAATAAGCGTTACGGGCAGGCAGTCGGCGCGTTCGCATCAGGCATGGCGACCGCATCCCGCGCCCCAAGACGCAGAGACGGAGGCGGCAGTGGCGTTGGGCAAGTTTGTTTACGGTGCGTTCGTGGGTGGCGTGATGGCCGCAGCGGGGCTTTCGATGGCTTCGCTGGTGGCACCGGACCGCCCCCGGGTGATGGATGCGTCTGCGGCCGATCCGGTCCCTGCAGAAACCGCCGACACCACTCCTCAGGCGATTGCCGTCGAACCGGAAGCCACCGCCGTTGTCCCCGAACCGGTTACCGAGGCACCGACAGTGGCGGTTGCCGAAGCCCCGTCCCTGTCCGCGCCGACCGACGAACCTGCCATCAGCGCCGATCCACCCGCCGCAGCCAGTGACGCCGTTGCCGAACTGGCCAACGACGTGCTGACCGCGCTCGAACCCGCCGATGCCCCCGTGCCGCCCACAGATCCGGCACCAAAGCCGGTCGATCCGCTGCCTGCAGCCACCAGTGTCGCCCCCGTGGTCCCCTCCGCCCCGGCCACGCCAGAGCCCGCCGCGTCAGACCCGGCCGCAACGACCGTCAGCGTGGTTCCTGCCCCGCTCCTGCCCGACGGTCCGGCCCAACCGCCGCAACCGGCCGATGACAGCGCCACCGTAAAGGTCGAGGCATCAGTGCCGCCACCGGCCACCACTGCGCCCGAAGACGCCTTGATTGCGGATGCAGGCACCATGGCCGAACCGACCCTGCCCGAAGTCTCCGACCCCGCCCCCGTGTTGCCAGCGCCCGTGACGCCAGAGACCGTAACGCCAGAGACCGTGACGCCGGAGACGGGACAACCGATGGCCGAGCCCGATCCGGCGCCAATGCCCGAGCCCGACAATGCCCTGCCCGACAATGCCCTGCCCGGCACCGAAGCACCGCAGATGCCCGGCAACAAGCCCGAAGGCCTGCCCCGCGCCTCCACCGTCCCAGAGACCGCTCCGGCTGAAGCCGCGCCCACGCCCGATTCCCCCGAAGCGTCCGAAACCTTCAAGCCGACGCCCGGTTTTGGCAACAAGACCGAAGGCGTCATCATCAACCGCCTCCCCCGTATCGGCGACCAGCCGGCCGAGGAGGCAACCGCCGCGCCCGAAGTTCAGGACACAGAGCTCACACCGCTGCAACGCTACGCCCGCGCCTTCGAGAACCCCGACGCCAAGCCGCTATTTGCCATCGTGCTGATCGACACCGGCGAGGCCAACCTTGACCGCTCCGCGCTGGCCGGCCTGCCTTTCGCCGTCTCCTTCGCGATCGACCCGCTGGCGCCGAACGCAGACCAACGCGCCGCTGCCTACCGCGCCGCCGGTCAGGAGGTGGTGATGCTGGCCACCGGCATTGCCGAAGGCTCGAATGCCTCCGACATCGAGGTGGCATTCCAGAGCATGGCGCAGGGCCTGCCCGAAGCCGTCGCGGTGATGGACGAAGCCGACCACAAGTTTCAGGGCAACCGCCCGCTTGCCAGCCTGGTCGTTCCGGTGATCGCGTCGCAAGGGCGTGGCCTTTTGACCTGGGATCAGGGGCTGAACGCGGCAGATCAGGTGGCGCGCCGCGTCGATCTGCCCGCCACAGTCGTGTTCCGCGCCCTTGACAGCACCGGCGAAGACCGCGCCGCGATCCGCCGCCTGCTCGACAGGGCGGCGTTCAAGGCCGGTCAGGACGGGCGCGTCACCGTGGTCGGGCACACCCGGCCGGAAACCGTCGCGGCACTTCTGGAATGGACGGTCGAGGGTCGGGCGGCCAATGTGGCGCTTGCGCCAGTGTCGGCCGCGCTGACGGTAGAGTGATCCGCTCAGCCGTTGCCGCGCCGGGCGAACAGCCCCGCATCTTCGGCTGCGCGCCTTAGAGCGTTGGATTTGTTCACGGTTTCCTGATACTCGGCCTCGGGATCGCTGTCATAGACCACTCCGCCCCCGGCCTGAATATAAAGTGTTTCGTCTTTCAGAACCGCCGTGCGCAGCGCGATGCAGAAATCCATCTCGCCATTGGCCGCGAAATACCCCACGCCGCCGCCATAGACGCCGCGCTTTTCCGGCTCCAGCTCGTCGATGATCTCCATCGCGCGCACCTTCGGCGCACCGGACACGGTGCCCGCAGGCAGTCCCGCCAGCAGCGCCGACAGCGCGTCCTCACCATCGGCAATCTCACCGACCACGTTCGACACGATGTGCATCACATGGCTGTAGCGTTCGATGATGAAGGTTTCGGTCGGATGCACCGTGCCAACCTTGGCCACCCGCCCCACGTCGTTGCGACCAAGATCCAGAAGCATCAGATGTTCGGCCCGTTCCTTGGGATCGGCCAGAAGATCGACCTCCAGCGCGCGGTCCTCCTCGGGTGTCGCGCCACGCTTGCGGGTGCCGGCAATCGGGCGGACCGTCACTTCGCCGTCGCGCAACCGGACCAGGATTTCCGGGCTGGCACCCACCACCTGAAATCCGCCAAAGTTGAAGAAGAACATGAACGGCGACGGGTTGGTGCGACGCAGGCTGCGATACAGCGCAAAGGGCGGCAGCGCGAAGTCCATCGCCCAGCGCTGGCTTGGCACGACCTGAAAGATGTCCCCCGCGCGGATATACGCCTTGGCCTTCTCGACGGCGGCCAGATACCCGTCGTGGCTGAAGTTCGACTGCGGCACACCGACCGCCGCCGCCTCGCCCAGATCGCGCGGCACGGCGGGCGACCGGTCAAGGTCGCGCAAGGAATCCATCACCCGCTCCGCCGCCTGCGCATAGGCGGCCCGTGCCGAAAGGCCCGATCCGACCCAGGCCGGCGCCACCACCGTCACGTCGCCCTTGACCCCGTCCAGCACCGCGACGACCGAAGGGCGCATCAGCACCGCATCCGGCAGGCCCAGCGGATCGGGGTTCACGTCCGGCAGATGCTCCACCAGCCGGATCATGTCGTAGCCCAGATAGCCGAACAGCCCCGCCGCAACCGCCGGCAGCCCGTCCGGCATCTCGATCCGGCATTCGGCCAACAGCGCCCGCAGCGTGTCCAGCGGATGGCCCGGCAGGTCGGCAAAGGCCAAGGGGTCGAACCTTGCCTGCCGGTTGATCCGGCTGACGGCACCCCGGCTTTGCCAGATCAGGTCCGGCTTCATGCCGACGATCGAATACCGGCCCCGCACCTCGCCGCCGGTGACCGACTCGAGCATGAACGTGTCGGCGCGCGCTTCGCCCAGCTTCAGCATCAGGCTGACCGGCGTGTCCAGATCGGCGGCCAGCCGCGCCCAGACAATCTGGTTGCGGCCTTCCTTCCACCCCGCTTCGAACGCCTCGAACGATGGCGACAGCATCTACTGCAGGCTCGCGTGGACCGCATTGATCGCAGCCTGATCAAGCACGATCCCCGCCTCGTCGGTCAACGCATTGGTAAAGGCATTGAACGCATCCGTCGCGATGGCCTGTTCCAGTTGCGTCGACAGCGCGCCCTTCAACGCAGCGGCATCCTCGCCTTCGGTCGCCGCCGGCATCACGCGGTCAAGCCGCACCACGGCAACGAACCCCGGCCCTTCCACGATCTTCACATCGCCCTCGTTCAGCGTGAACATGTCCGGCACCAACGTCTCCGGCACGCCTTCGACAAAGCCGTCGCGCGCGATTTCCGGCGTCACATCGACAATGCCAAAGCTGCCAATCGCAGCCCCCGCCTCGATCTCGGCCTTGATCTCGATGGCCCGCGCCGACAGGGCTTTTGTCACGGCATCGGTCTTCCATGCCGCTGCCACCGCATCGCGGGCCTCGTCGAACGGGATCGGTGCTGCTGGCACCACCTCATCCAGCCGCAATGCGACCAGCCCGCCATCCTCCAGCACGATCCCTTCCGCGAAATCTTCGGCCTGAACCGCTTCGGCGGCCGTTCTGAACGCGGGATAGCCTTCGATCGTGCTGTCACCGGGGGCTCCGGGCACATAGTCGACCGTCTCAAGGGTCATCCCGGCGTCCTTGGCCAGATCCTCAAGCGAGGCACCGCCGGCCAGAAGATCGTCCACCGTCTCCACCTGATCCGCAATGGCACGGCGGGCGGCGTCGGTCTGCAGTTCGATCGCCAGCGCGTCACGAGCCTCCTCGAAGGTGGTTTCCTCGGCGGCAAGGATCGCATTCACCCGAAAGAATGCAGGCCCAAGGTCCGACGCTACCGGCCCGACAATCCCCGGTTCGGTGATGGCAAAGACGGCCTCGGCCGCAGCGCCAAGATCGTCCCTGGCGACGTCGCCAAGGTCGATGGCATCCAGCGTCAGGCCACGGTCTGCCACCAGCGTCTCGAACGCCTCGCCCGCATCCAGCCGTGCTTTGGCGGCGTCAGCGGCGGCCTGATCGGGGTAGACCAGCCGTTCGACCAGCCGGCGTTCCGGCACCACGAACTCCTCGATCCGGTCCTCGTACAGCTTCTTCAAAAGCGCCTCGTCCACCGGCTGATCCTTGGCGATGGTTTCCGGCAGCAAGGCCGCATAGGTGATGCGCTTGGCCTCCGGCTTGGTGAAGGTCGCGATGTTGGCCTCGTGGAACGCCTTCAGCTCCGCCTCTGTCGGTTCCGGCACCGGCGCGGTCAGGTCGCCCTCGCCCAACCGCAGGATCGACATTCCGCGCCGCTCCGCAACCCATCGGTAAAGCGTGTCGGTCACGGCGGCGGGGGCCGCAAAGCCGCCGCCGACCGCGCCTTGCAGAAGCGAGCGGGAAAGGTCGCGGCGGATGTTGGATTCAAACTCGGCTTCGGTCAGGTTGTTGCGCTCCAGCGTGAAGCGGTAGGCTTCGCGGTCAAAGCCGCCCGAGGCACCCTTGAACTGATCCATGCTGGTCAACTGGGCCGCCACCACTGCGTCGCCGACCGAAAGGCCAAGGCGGTGCGCCTCGTTGTCCAGTGCGGTGCGGGTGATGATGCCTTGCAGCACCTGCCGGTCAAGGCCGAAGGCGATGCCTTCCTGCGCCGAGATCTGCTGGCCGATCTGCTGCGAAAAGCTGGACAATTGCTGGCGGAAGGCGGCGGCGTAATCATCGGTGGATATCTCGGTGTCGCCGACCTTGCCGATCGAGGTGATGCCGCCGCCGAAATTGGTGACACCAAAGCCGCCGAGGCCGATGATCAGCATGCCCATCAGCACCCAGACGGCTGCGTCCTTGGCCTTGCTTTTGGGTTTCTTCGTCTCAAGGTCCGGGGTCTTGGCCATGGGTCCGCCTGATGGTTGGGTCTGGGTGAGTGAATAGAGGGAAGGGCCGGTCTGGGCAAGATGGGGCCGAGGGCTGCACCGGTTCAAGGCGGGCGGAATGTCCCACCGTGGGACATGCCGCCAAGCCGTTGAATTCACTGGCGCGCCAAGAGCGATTAACCGTTTGTAGACGGTTTCACGGCCTGAACGCTGCCAGCCGGCGGAACATCTCGGCGATGCCGGCCGCATCGACATTGGCGAAGGCAATGCGGATCTGGCGCTTTCCGGCCGCGGAGCCGGGCGGCTGGAACATCGTGCCGGGCAGCATCAGCATCGAGGCGTCGGTGACCAACTGCTTGCACAGCGCATCCGACGCCATGTCGAACGGGTGTTCGACGTAGGCAAAGTATGCGCCGCAGCCCAGCAGCTTCCACCCCGGCAGTGCGGCAAAGCCGCCCACCATCGCCTTGCGCCGCGCGAGGATCTCGTCGCGTTCACCGGCCACCCATTGCGAAAGGTTGCGCATCCCCCAAAGCGCGCCGATCTGGCCAAGCTGGCTGGGGCAGATCGCCACGGTGTCGAGGAACTTCTCCACCTCGGCCAGACGACCTTCGGACGCCACGACCGCGCCGACGCGGTGGCCGGTCAGCCGGTAGGCCTTGGAGAAGCTGTAAAGATGGATGAAGGTGTCGGGCCAATCGGGATCGGCGAACAGGTCATGCGGCGCACCCGTCCGGCTGTCGAAATCGCGGTAGGTTTCGTCCACGATGAGCGCGATGCCCTTGGCGCGGGCAAGGTCGCGGAACGCGGTCAGGGTTTGCGCCGGATACTCGACGCCACCGGGGTTGTTCGGGGTAACGAGCACGATGGCGCGGGTGCGGTCGGTGATCAGCGCCGCCGCCGCATCGACCGACGGGATCAGGGTGGGCCCGGTATCCAGCGGCACGGTTTTCACCGACGCCATGTCGAGCCACATCTTGTGATTGAAATACCACGGCGTCGGCAGGATCACCTCGTCCCCCGGCCCGGCGAGGGTGGCCATGATGGCGGTGAAGGCCTGATTGCAGCCTTGGGTAATGGCGACTTGCGTGGGCTTGATCGTGCCGTGATATGCGGCGGACCACTGGCTGGCGATTTCCTCGCGCAGCGCCGGCAGGCCAAGGACGGGGCCGTAAAGATGGGCGTCGGGGTTGTTCAGCGCGGCATCGGCCAGTGCCT
Source organism: Paracoccaceae bacterium (assembly GCA_030697175.1). Lineage (GTDB taxonomy): Bacteria > Pseudomonadota > Alphaproteobacteria > Rhodobacterales > Rhodobacteraceae > JAUYQR01. The sequence continues at coordinate 9,902 of JAUYQR010000013.1, forward strand.
GACGCAGGCCAAGGGGCGGGCTATCCACCGGGGCCGCCTGACTGACGTTGATCAGCGGGCGGTTTGCCGGGTGCGTCACCCCGGTCAGCCAGCGCCGCGCCTCCATCACCGGGGGCGGATCGGTCAGGGCAAAGGCGGGGTTGAGGGGGTGGGTCATCGCAGCATTCCTTCTGGCAGGCGCAAGACGTCAGGCAGGCACAAGACGTCAGGCGGGCGACAGTGTCGGCGGAGCCTTGTCTCGCAACGCCCGCCATTCCTGCCAGACAAGCCCGATCATCACCAGATCAAACAGCGCGAGGATCAGCAGGAACGGCGACCCGGCGTGAAAGAACTCGAACGTCTGATACAGCACGAAGCCCGCCAGCACGACCATCGAGGCCGGATAGGCCCAGACCACCTTGCGCCAAAGCAGCAGCACCATCGTCAGTTTCAGACCGCCATGCGCCAGAAGGTAGATGGCGTAGAAATGCTGCGTGCCGATCGGAAACTGTGCCACCGCGCGCAATGTCCAGGTGGCAAGCGTATCGGTCGGGTCTTCGGCAATCTCGAAATGCGTTACCCAGAACACAAAGCGCGCAATCAAAGGATTGGGTGCCAGCAACAGCCCCAGCCCCGCCAACGCCTCGGCCGAGGTAAGCACGCCCTTGATGGCCAGACTGGCCTCGAACAGCCAGTGCAGCAGCCTGTCCCGGCCTTGGCGGAGCATTCCTGGAAACCTCAGTCCATTCCGCGCATCGGCTGCACGTATTGCAGCGCCATGTCCCACGGAAAGAAGATCCAGGTGTCCTGGCTGACCTCGGTGATGTAGCTGTCGACCATCGGCTTGCCCGAAGGCTTGGCGTAGACCGTGGCGAAATGCGCCTTGGGATAAAGCTTGCGCACCAGTTCCAGCGTCTTGCCGGTGTCGACCAGATCGTCGACCACCAGGATGCCGGTGCCGTCGCCCATCAGATCGGCCTGCGGCGGTTTGGTCACCCGCGCCTCGGTTTGCGCCTGATGGTTGTAGCTTTTCACGCTGATCGTATCGACCACCCGGATATCCAGCTCGCGGCTGACGATCATCGCCGGGACAAGGCCACCGCGCGTGATGCCGACCACGGCACGCCAGGCGCCACCGTCCGGCCCCTTGCCATCCAGCCGCCACGCGAGCGCCCGGGCGTCGCGGTGGATCTGGTCCCAACTGACGTGAAAGCCCTTTTCATGCGGCAGGCGTTCGGCGGACATGGTGTTCTCCCCTCAGGTGGCGACGATCTTGACGCCCAGAAGGGCGAGCAAACCGCCAAAGCTGCGGTCAATGACGGTTTTCAGGCTGATATACCGCGCCCGCGTGCGGTCGAGCGAAAAGATGCGGGCGACAAGACTGTTCCAGGTGGTTTCGGCGGCAAAGATGATGGCCAGAAGCGCCGCCAGCACCCAGATGGGCGTGTTCGGGCCAAGCGTGCCAAGGAAGATCGACGAAAACATCACCGCCGCCTTGGGGTTGGCAAGGTTGGTCCAGAGGCCAAGGCGGAAGGCGGCGAAGGGCGAGCGTGGCACGGGGCGGCTGTCCTCGGCCACGAAGGGGGTTTTCGCGTCGCGCCAGAGGTGCCATGCCATCCACAACAGGTAAGCCGCGCCACCGATCTTCAGCGCCCACAAGAGCGAGGGTGCGGCGTCGAACACCAGATGCAGGCCGAACATCGCCATCAGGGCCCAGATCACCGCGCCGGTGCCGATGCCTGCGGCCAGCATCACGCCGGTGCGAAAGCCCTCGGTCAGCCCGGTGCGCGCGCTCATCAGCACGGCGGGGCCGGGCGAGACGGCGGCAAAGATCACAAGGCCCGCGAAGGCAAGGAAGGCCGCGAGGGTCACTGGCCGGTGTCTTTCCTGGCGGTGACCAGGTCGATATCGGGTGCGTCGATCGCCTTCATGCCGATGGCGTGGTAGCCCGCGTCGACGTGCAGGTTCTCGCCCGTGGTGCCGGAACCAAGGTCGGACAGCAGGTAGAGTGCTGCCTTGCCGACCTCTTCCTGCGTGACGTTGCGGCGCAGCGGCGAATTCAGCTCGTTCCACTTCATGATGTAGCGGAAGTCGCCGATGCCACTGGCCGCGAGGGTCTTGATCGGGCCGGCCGAGATGGCGTTGCAGCGGATGCCGTCCTTGCCAAGGTCTTCGGCGATGTATTTCACCGATGCCTCGAGCGCGGCCTTGCACAGGCCCATGACGTTGTAGTGCGGCATGACCTTTTCGGCACCGTAGTAGGTGAGCGTCAGCAGCGATCCGCCCGGCCCCATCATCGCGGCGGCGCGCTGGCAGACGGCGGTGAAGGAATAGACCGAGATGTCCATCGACATCAGGAAATTCTGGCGGCTGGTATCGACATAGCGGCCCCGCAGTTCGTTCTTGTCGGAAAAGCCGATGGCGTGGACGACGAAATCAAGGTGGCCCCAGATCGCTTTCAGGTGGGCGAAAAGCGCGTCGAGGCTGGCCTCGTCCGCCACATCGCATTCCACCATCTCGGTCATCCCGATCGACGCGGCGAGGGGTTCGACACGTTTCTTCAACGCCTCGCCCTGGTAGGAAAAGGCGATCTCGGCCCCCTGCTCGGCCACGGCCTGGGCAATGCCCCATGCGATGGATTTGTCGTTCGCAAGGCCCATGATCAGCCCGCGTTTGCCTTGCATCAGTCCGGTTGACATTGCTTGCCCCTTGCCCACCTGTTCTGCGTTGGCTTCGACGTGTAGGCCAAGAGCACGGTTGCATCAAGGGCGGCTCGGGTCGCCGTCAAGGGGAGTGAACGGACGTGGACCGCAGCGGAATATTCGCCGGAGACAACCCTTTCGCCATCGCGCAGGCCTGGATGACCGAAGCCGAGCCGCTGGAACCGAACGACCCGAACGCGATTGCGCTGGCCACGGTGGACGCGGGCGGGCTGCCAAACGCGCGGATGGTGCTGTTGAAAGAAATCGAGACGGCGGGCATCGGCGGTGGCGGATTCGTGTTCTATACCAACTACACATCAAAGAAGGGCCGCGAGATCGAAGCCTCGGGCAAGGCGGCCTTCGTGCTGCACTGGAAATCGCTGCGCCGCCAGATCCGGGTGCGCGGCATCACCGAACGCGAGGAAGGCCCGCAGGCCGACGCCTACTACAGCAGCCGCAGCCTGAAGTCGCGGCTGGGCGCCTGGGCCTCGAAGCAATCCGAGCCGCTGTCCTCGCGCGAGGCGCTGATGGCCGAGGTGGCGAAGGTCACGCTGGCACAAGGCCCGATGCCAAAACGCCCGCCGTTCTGGGGCGGCATCCGAATTCGCCCGCTTGAAATCGAATTCTGGGCCGACGGCACCTTCCGGCTGCATGACCGCTTTCGCTGGAGCCGCAAAAACATCGACGCCAACTGGACAGTTGAGCGGCTGAATCCCTGAACCATTGGCGAACCATCCTGAACCTTGAAAGTTATTAACAGGACATACCGTTTTCCACTTGAACCCAAGGGACGATTGGCCGCATTTGTCAGGTCAAGGGCTCACTTCTGGGGAGAAGGCTCTGCAAATGGCGGAAGAAGAAGAGGTCACGCACGAAGTGCATGGCCGAGTTAAGTGGTTTGATCCGACAAAGGGTTTCGGTTTCATCGTCTCGGACGAGGCGCAAACCGACGTGCTGTTGCATGCCAATGTCCTGCGCAATTTCGGCCAGGGTTCGGTTGCAGACGGCGCAGGGATAACAGTGCGCGTTCAAAAGACGCAGCGCGGCGTTCAGGCTGTCGAGGTTCTGAAGATCGAGCCGCCGGAGGGGGTCGTGTTCCCCCTTGGCGACGAAGCCGGCCAGATGGACAGTGCCGACATTCTGGCGCTGCCACTGGAACCTGCACGGGTCAAATGGTTCGACAAGGGCAAGGGCTTCGGGTTCGCCAACGTGTTTGGCCGCAGCGAAGACGTGTTCGTGCATGTCGAGGTGTTGCGCGTGTCCGGTTTTGCCGATCTTGCTGCGGGCGAAGCCGTCGCGCTGCGAATCGTCGATGGCAAGCGCGGGCGGATGGCGGTTCAGGTGGTGTCATGGGAAGCAGCAACACGCGGCACGCCCTGATCGGGCTCAGTCTTGCGGTGATCGCGGGGCCGATCCTTGCGGTGCAGGCAGCCGCCGGGGCGGCTTGCGCGCCGGGTCGGATTGACCTGCGCTGGGAGGGCGGGCGCGAAAGTTTTGCCGTCGAACTGGCCGATGATCCCGCCGAACGCGCCAAGGGCCTGATGTTCCGCACCGAGATGGACTTGGCCGCCGGGATGCTGTTCGTCTACGAATCCCCGCGCCGGGCGCAGTTCTGGATGAAGAACACGCTGATCCCCCTGGACATGGTGTTTGCCAATGCCGCAGGGCAGGTGACGCGGGTCCACTCCAACGCCATTCCCGGCGACCTGACACCGATCGACGGGGGCGAGGACGTGCGCTTCGTGCTGGAAATCAACGCTGGGCTGGCGGCAAAGCTGGGCATCGCGCCGGGGGCCGAGCTGCGGCATCCGTCGGTCGGGCCGAACGCGGCCTGGTCCTGCGAGGGCTGATCGGCGCCGCTGCACCGCACCGCGCGAAGATCGACGCCTCGACGCTGTTTACCGCGCGTGCGCTATCCGCCTTTTCAAGCCCGACAAAGCCCTGTAAGGGGTGCGTCGTCGGGGCGTAGCGCAGCCTGGTAGCGCGACGGTTTTGGGTACCGTAGGTCGAGAGTTCGAATCCCTCCGCCCCGACCACTTCCTTGCAATGCAGGCCCAGCGCGCTTGCCGCGGCGCGCCGAAAGGCCCATATCCGTTGCGAAAAGGGGGCTTTGCCATGACCATTGCCTTTGACAACACCTACGTCCGCGACCTGCCCGGCACCTATCTGCGCCAAGCGCCCGATGTGGCCCCTGCCCCGCGGCTTCTGGTGCTGAACCGGGGGTTGCTGGCCGATCTGGGGTTGGCGATGACCGAGGCAGAGGCGGCGGCGTGGTTTTCGGGTGCTTCGGTGCCGCCCGGAGCCGAGCCGGTCGCGCTGGCCTATGCCGGGCATCAGTTCGGCGGATTTTCTCCGCAGCTTGGCGACGGGCGGGCGCATCTTCTGGGCGAGGTTCTGGGGCCGGACGGGCGGCGCTGGGACATCCAGTTGAAAGGCTCGGGCCGCACGTCGTTTTCGCGCGGTGGCGATGGCAAGGCGGCGGTCGGGCCGATGCTGCGCGAGTATCTGATTTCCGAAGCGATGCACGCGCTTGGCGTGCCCACCACCCGGTCCCTTGCCGTGGTGGCGACGGGCGAGGATGTGGCGCGCGAGGCGTGGTTGCCGGGGGCGGTCGTGGCCCGGGTGGCGGCAAGCCATATCCGCGTCGGCACGTTCCAGTTCTTTTCGGCGCGGGGTGATCAGGCGCAGGTCAGGGCGGTGGCCGATTACGCGATTGCGCGGCATTACCCGGAGCTTCTGGCTGCGGAGGCGCCGTATCTGGTGTTTCTCGATGCCGTGATCGAGCGGCAGGCGCGGCTGGTTGCCAGTTGGATGGGGCTTGGTTTCATCCACGGCGTGATGAACACCGACAACATGGCGGTATCGGGCGAAACCATCGACTACGGACCTTGCGCCTTCATGGAGGGTTATGCGCCGGGGACGGTGTTTTCCTCGATCGACCGGACGGGGCGCTATGCCTATGCCAACCAGCCGTTGATCATGGGCTGGAATCTGGCGCGGCTGGCCGAGACGTTGCTGCCTTTGTTCGATGTCGATGGCGACCGGGCGGTGGATCTGGCGAACGGGCGGCTGGACCGGATCGCGGCGCGCTACCGCGAGGCGTGGCTGGCGGTGATGCGGCGCAAATTGGGGCTGGTGGGGGAAGACGCCGGGGATGCCGCGCTGGCCGATGATCTGATGGCGGCGATGGGGGGGGCGGACTGGACGCTGACCTTCCGGCGGCTGGGGGATGAGGCGGCGCTCAGGCCGTTGTTCGATGATTTCACCGCGATGGAGGCGTGGTTGCCGCGCTGGCGGGCGCGGGCGGGGGATGGGGTGGAGGCGCGGCTCAGCGCCGCGAACCCGGCGGTCATTCCGCGCAACCATCAGGTCGAAGCGGCGCTGGAGGCGGCAACGGCGGGCGACATGGCCCCGTTCGATGCCCTTCTGGCGGCGGTGCAGGAGCCGTTCGTGGAGCGGGACGGCTTCATGCTGCCCGCGCCGACCGGCTTTGGCCCTTATGTCACCTATTGCGGCACCTGATTGACGCGACCGCCCTGCCCCGGCACTCTGCCACCATGACCGCGCGTTCCGATATCCACGACCGGCTTGCCGCCTCGCTTCGGGCGGCGCGCAAGGCGCGCGGGCTGAGCCTTGATGCGGCGGCGAAGCTGTCAGGGGTCAGCCGGTCGATGGTCAGCCAGATCGAGCGGGGGGAATCGAGCCCGACGGTGGCGACGCTGTGGAACCTGACGCAGGCGTTGCAGGTGGATTTCGCGGGGCTGCTGGAGGGGCGTCCCGCGCCGGGGATCGAGATCACCCGGGCGGCGGCGGCCCCGGTGATGGTGCGCGACGGGGTGCGCATCCGCATCCTTTCGGCCCCTGAGGCGGTGGGCGAGCATGAGGTCTACGAGCTGACCTTCCCCCCCGGCGCGCGGCTGGTGTCGGAGGCCCATGCCCCCGGCGCGCGCGAGCATCTGACGGTGCTGGAGGGCCGCTTGTCGGTGCGGTCGGGCGAGGAGACCGAGGAGCTGCGGGTTGGCGACGTGGCGCGCTATCCGGTCGACCGGGCGCATGAAATTGCAGCGGGGGATGCGGCGGCGCGGGCGATCCTGATCGTGCAGGGCGGCTGAACCGGAGCGAGCGGGGGTTTCACACCCCCGCACCCCCGTGGGATATTTGGGCAGAGAGGAAGGTTTTTCCGGTTTAGTGGATATACTTCCGTTATGTTGACCGATTGTGCGCGATATGGGATAGTCCGGCAAAGCGGAGGGGGTTCTGTCATGGCGGATCAAGCGGCGTTTCTGGAACATCTGCGGGCCACGCTCGTTGGCATTGCCGCCGATGGGCTGATGAAGCGGGAGCGGCTGATCACCGGGCCGCAGGGCGCGCATGTGGCGATGGCGGGGCGGCAGATGCTGAACCTGTGCGCCAACAACTACCTTGGGCTGGCCGATGATCCGCGGCTGATCGCGGCGGCGAAGGCGGCGATGGACGGTCATGGGTTCGGGATGGCCAGCGTGCGCTTCATCTGCGGCACGCAGGATCTGCACCGCGCGCTGGAGACGCGGTTGGCGGAGTATCTGGGCCACGACGACGCGATCCTTTTCGCGGCCTGTTTCGATGCCAATGGCGGGCTTTTCGAGCCGCTTCTCGGCGCGGAGGATGCCGTCATTTCCGACAGCCTGAACCATGCCTCGATCATCGACGGCATCCGTCTGTGCAAGGCGCAGCGCTATCGTTACGCCAATTCCGACATGGCCGACCTTGAGGCGCAGTTGCAGGCGGCGCGGGCGGCGGGCGCGCGGTTCATCCTGATCGCCACGGACGGGGTATTCTCGATGGACGGGTATTTTGCCAAGCTGGGGGAAATCCGTGCCTTGGCAGATGCTTACGGCGCGATGGTGATGGTTGATGATTGCCACGCGACAGGCTTTGTGGGCCCTGAGGGGCGCGGCACCCCCGCGCGGGCCGGGGTCAAGGTGGAGATCCTGACCGGCACGCTGGGCAAGGCACTTGGCGGGGCGCTTGGCGGCTATATCGCCGGGCCGCAGCCGGTGATCGACCTGTTGCGCCAGCGTGCGCGGCCCTACCTGTTTTCCAACGCCTTGCCGCCTGCGGTGGTGGGTGCGGCGCTGGCGGCGCTGGATATCGTCGAGGCGGCGGATGACCTGCGCGCGCGGCTGGCGGCCAATGCCGCGTATTGGCGCGCCGGACTGGCGGATGCGGGGTTCAGCCTGTTGCCTGGTGAGCATCCGATCATTCCGGTGATGCTGGGGGATGCAAAGCTGGCGCAAGCGATGGCGGCGGATCTTGGCGCGCGCGGCGTGCATGTGGCGGGGTTCTTCTTTCCGGTGGTGCCGAAGGGTCAGGCGCGCATCCGCACGCAGATGAATGCGGCGCTGACGGTGGGTGACCTTGATTTTGCGTTGGAGGCCTTCCGTGCGGCGGGCAAGGCCACGGGGGTGCTGGCATGACGATTGAGGTGACCGCGCGCGACAGGCGCGCAAATGAGATGACCGCCTTGGTGAAGGCCCGCCCGGAACCGGGGCTGTGGATGGAGACGCGCCCGGTGCCGGAGATCGGGCCGGATGACGTGCTGATCCGGGTCAACAAGACCGGGATTTGCGGCACCGATATCCACATCTGGAACTGGGACGACTGGGCGCAGCGCACGGTGCCGGTGCCCTTGGTCACGGGGCATGAGTTTGCGGGCGTGGTGGTCGAGGTTGGCCGCGACGTGACCGACATTGCCATCGGCCAGCGCTGTTCCGGCGAAGGCCATCTGATCGGCAAAACCAGCCGGCAAAGCCGGTCGGGGCGGTTCCACCTTGATCCCGAGACGCGGGGCATCGGGGTGAACGAGCCGGGCGCGTTTGCGCAATACCTGCGGTTGCCGGCGTTCAACGTGGTGCCGCTGCCGGATGCGATTGACGACGAGATCGGCGCGATCCTCGATCCCCTTGGCAATGCGGTTCACACCGCGCTGTCCTTCGATCTGATCGGGGAGGACGTGCTGATCACCGGTGCCGGGCCGATCGGCATCATGGCCGCCGCCGTGGCGCGGCATGTGGGCGCACGGCATGTGGTGATTACCGACGTGAACCCCGCGCGGCTGGCCTTGGCCACCGAGGTGGCGGATGTGACGCCGGTGAATGTGGGCCACGAAGACCTGAAGGATGTGATGCACCGGTTGAAGCTGGTGCAGGGCTTTGACGTGGGCATGGAGATGTCGGGCAACCAGCAGGCGCTGGACCAGATGGTCGAGGCGATGGTGATGGGCGGCCGCATCGCGATGCTGGGCATCCCGCCGGGGAAAAGCCCGGTCGACTGGAGCCGGATCGTGTTCAAGGCGATCACCATCAAGGGCGTCTATGGCCGCGAGATCTTCGAGACCTGGTACAAGATGATCGCGATGCTGGAAAACGGGCTTGATGTGCGGAAAGTCATCACCCACCGCTTCAAGGTGGCTGATTTCGAGGCCGGGTTTGCCGCGATGCGGTCGGGGCAATCGGGCAAGGTGGTGCTGGACTGGCGCTAGGCCCGCACAGTTTACAGGCGCGGGGGGATCGGCGATAAGACCTGAGCTTCGCAGGGGACGCCGATGCTTTTGCTGATCGATAACTACGACAGTTTCACCTACAACCTTGTCCATTATCTGGGCGAGCTGGGGGCCGATGTCGTCGTCAAGCGCAACGATGCGCTTGAGGTGCAGGACGCGATCGCGATGCAGCCAGAGGTGATCGTGCTGTCGCCCGGCCCCTGCGACCCGGCGGCGGCGGGGATCTGCCTGCCGCTCACCAGGGCTGCGGCGGCGGCGGAGATTCCGCTTCTGGGCGTGTGCCTTGGGCATCAGACGATTGGCGAGGCGTTTGGCGGTAAGGTGGTGCGCTGCCACGAGATCGTGCATGGCAAGATGGGGATGATGCATCACAACGGGCAAGGCGTGTTCCGCGGCCTGCCCTCGCCCTTTGCCGCAACCCGGTATCACAGCCTTGTGGTGGAGCGGGAGAGCCTGCCGGCCGAGCTTGAGGTAACGGCGTGGCTGGAGGATGGCACGATCATGGGGCTGCGCCACAAGCGCCACCTGATCGAGGGCGTGCAGTTTCATCCCGAAAGCATCGCGTCGGAACATGGGCATCAACTGTTGCGCAACTTCCTTGAGGAAGCGCGCGTCAAGGTTCCCGCATGAGCGACGTTCTGAAACCGCTGATCGGCATTGCGGCGACGCGGCCCCTGACACGCGCCGAGGCCGAGGCTGCGTTTACGGCCTTGTTCGAGGGGGAAGGCACACCCGCGCAGATGGGCGGCTTTCTGATGGCCTTGCGGACGCGGGGCGAGACGGTGGATGAATACGCCGCTGCCGCAAGCGTGATGCGGGCCAAGTGCAATGCGGTGCGCGCGCCTGCAGGGGCGATGGACATTGTCGGCACCGGGGGCGACGGCAAGGGCACGCTGAACATCTCGACCGCGACGGCGTTTGTGGTGGCGGGGGCTGGGGTGGTGGTGGCCAAGCATGGCAACCGCAACCTGTCGTCGAAGTCGGGGGCGGCGGATGCGCTGACCGAGATGGGGCTGAACGTGATGGTCGGTGCGGATGTGGTGGAGCGCTGTCTGGCGGATGCCGGGATCGGCTTCATGATGGCGCCGATGCACCATCCGGCGATCCGGCATGTGATGCCGGTGCGCGCCGAACTTGGCACGCGCACGATCTTCAACATCCTCGGGCCGCTGACCAACCCTGCGGGCGTCAAGCGCCAGCTTACGGGGGCGTTTTCGGAGGCGCTGATCCGGCCGATGGCGGAGACGCTGCTGGCGCTCGGCTCGGAGCGCGCGTGGCTGGTGCATGGCGGCGACGGGACGGACGAGATCTCCATTTCCGCGCCGACCAAGGTGGCCGCGGTCGAGGCTGGCGCGGTGCGCGAGTTCGAGGTCCACCCCGAGGATGCAGGGCTGCCGGTGCATGCCTTCGAGAAGGTGCTGGGCGGCACGCCTGCCGAAAACGCGATTGCGTTCCGCGCGCTTCTGGATGGCGCGTCAGGGGCTTACCGCGACGCCGTGTTGATGAATTCCGCCGCCGCCCTTGTGGTGGCCGACCGCGCCGCTAGTTTGAGGGAAGGTGTGGAGATGGCCCGAAGCGCCATCGACTCGGGCGCTGCTCGTGCCAAGGTCGAAGCCCTGCGCCGCCTGACCAATGCCTGAAAGACCCCGCCGATGAACACCATTCTCGACCGTATCAAGACCTACAAGCTTGAAGAGGTCGCCGCCCGCAAGGCCGCCCGCCCGCTGGCCGATCTGGAAGCCGCCGCCGCCGCCGCCGACCCGCCACGCGGCTTTGCGCGTGCGCTGAAGGAGGCGCAGAATATAGGCTACGGCCTGATCGCCGAAATCAAGAAAGCCAGCCCGTCGAAGGGTCTGATCCGCGCCGACTTTGATCCGCCGGCACTGGCACAAGCCTATGAGGCTGGCGGGGCGACCTGTCTTTCGGTGCTGACCGACGGGCCTTCGTTTCAGGGTGCGGATGACTACCTTGTCGCCGCCCACGCCGCGACCAAGCTGCCCTGCCTGCGCAAGGATTTCCTTTACGACCCGTGGCAGGTGACGGAATCGCGCGCGCTTCATGCCGATTGCATCCTGATCATCATGGCCTCGCTCGGCGACACGCAAGCGCTGGAACTGGAAGACGCCGCCACCAGCCTTGGCATGGACGTGCTGATCGAGGTGCATGACGAGGCCGAGCTGGAGCGTGCCGGGCGGCTGAAATCGCCACTGATCGGGATCAACAACCGCAACCTGCACACCTTCGAGGTTACGCTGGAAACCACCCGGCGTCTGGCGCGTCTGGTGCCGGAGGACCGCACCATCGTGGCCGAAAGCGGGCTATACACCCCCGCCGACCTTGCCGATCTTGCGCAATACGGTGCGCGGTCGTTCCTGATTGGCGAAAGCCTGATGCGGCAGGCCGACGTCACCGCCGCAACCCGCGCCATTCTTGCCCGGCCCCTGACAGCGCAGGGCGGGCTATGACCGGCCTCACGCATTTCGACGCCAAGGGAGCGGCCCATATGGTCGACGTTTCCGGCAAGGCGGTGACCGACCGGGTTGCCGTTGCCGAAGGCGTGGTCCGGATGCGCGCCGAGACGCTGGCGCTGATCACCGAGGGCCGCGCCAAGAAGGGCGACGTCTTGTCCGTCGCGCGGCTGGCGGGCATCATGGCGGCCAAGCGCACCGCCGATCTGATCCCGCTCTGCCACCCCCTGCCGGTGACCAAGGTTGCCGTCGAACTGGTCGCCGATCCGGGCCTGCCCGGCGTGCGGATCGAGGCCACGGTCAAGACCTCTGGCCAGACCGGGGTAGAGATGGAGGCGCTGACCGCCGTGTCGGTGGCGGCGCTGACGGTTTACGACATGGTCAAGGCGGTGGAGAAATCCATGACCATCGAAGGCATCCGGCTGGTGCTTAAAGATGGCGGCAAATCAGGCCGTTACGAGGCGACACGGTGATTTCGGTTGAAGAGGCGCTGGCGCGCTGTCTGGCGCTGGTGACGCCCGTGGCGGCGGAAACCGTGCCGCTGACCCACGCGCATGGCCGCTGGATGTGCGCCCCCGCCGTGGCGCGGCGCGACCAGCCGCCGTTCGCCGCCTCGGCGATGGACGGCTATGCGGTGGCGGGCGATCCGAAGCCGGGTGACAGCTTTGCCGTGGTGGGCGAGGCAGGCGCGGGCCATGCCTTCGTCCGACGTGTTGGCGCGGGCGACGCGGTGCGCATCTTCACCGGCGCGCCGGTGCCGGACGGGGCCACGCGCGTGATCATCCAGGAGGATGTGGTCGCCGATGGCGACCGGATCACCGTGAAGGACGGCGCCGACGCCGGCGCTCATATCCGCCCCCTCGGCCAGGATTTCCGCGCGGGCGACAGCCTGTCACCCCGCCGCCTGCGCCCCAATGATCTGGCGTTGCTGGCTGCGATGAACATCGGCGAAGTGCCGGTCAGCCGCCGCCCCGTGGTGGCGCTGATCGCCACGGGGGACGAGCTGGTGATGCCCGGCGAGGCCCCGCGCCCCGACCAGATCATCGCGTCGAACAGTTTTGCGCTGAAGGCGATGGTCGAGGCCGAGGGCGGCGAGGCACGGCTTTTGCCGATCGCCCGCGATAACGAGGCAGAACTTGCGACCGTGCTGGCGCTGGCCGCGAGCGCCGATCTGATCGTGACCATCGGCGGCGCATCGGTCGGCGACCACGATCTTGTCGGCCGGGTGGCGGGGCTGGAGCGCGCGTTCTGGAAGATCGCGCTGCGCCCCGGCAAGCCGTTGATCGCGGGCAGCTTGCACGGCGTGCCGATGCTGGGGCTGCCGGGCAACCCGGTGTCGGCGATCGTCTGCGGGCACCTGTTCCTTGTGCCGATGCTGCGCGCGATGCTGGGGGCCGCGCCCGGCCCCTTTCCGCGTCGCGCCATCCTTGGCGCCGATGTGGGCGCGACCGGACCGCGCACCCACTACATGCGCGCGCGGTTGAGCGAGGGCGACGGGGGCGACGGCCTGCCCGTCATCACCCCGTTCGAGCGGCAGGATTCGGCGCTGCTGTCGATCCTCGGGCAGGCTGATGCGCTGCTGATCCGGCCCCTGGGCGATGGCCCCCGTCCGCGCGGCGAAGCGGTGTCCTACCTGCCGTTGTGAATGCAGCGGCCAAAATCGCTTGACACAAACCGGGAACGCGGGCAGAACATTGTGTTAACACCTGCAAAACGGGGACAGGCATGTTGACGCGCAAACAACTGGAACTTCTCGATTTCATCAAGGGTCGGATGGACCGTGACGGGGTTCCACCCTCGTTTGACGAGATGAAGGATGCGCTCGACCTGCGGTCGAAGTCGGGCATCCACCGGCTGATCACCGCGCTGGAGGAAAGGGGCTTCATCCGCCGCCTTGCCCACCGCGCCCGGGCGCTGGAAATCATCAAGCTGCCCGAAGCGATGGAAAAGCCGGGCTTCACGCCCCGCGTCATCGCTGGCGACCGCACCGCCCCGCCGCGTGGCGCGATGCAGGTGGATACGGTCCACGCGCTGGAACTGCCGGTGATGGGGCGCATCGCGGCCGGCGTGCCGATCGAGGCGATTTCCGAAGTATCGCACCATGTCACCGTTCCGGGGTCGATGCTGTCGGGCAAGGGGCAGCACTACGCGCTTGAAGTCAAAGGCGATTCGATGATCGAGGCGGGAATCAACGATGGCGACATCGTGGTGATCCGCGAACAGTCCACCGCCGAGAACGGCGATATTGTCGTGGCGCTGGTCGAAGATCACGAGGCCACCCTGAAGCGGTTTCGCCGCCGGGGTGGCATGATCGCGCTCGAGGCGGCAAACCCGGCCTATGAGACGCGGGTGTTCCCCGACCATCTGGTCAAGGTGCAGGGCCGGCTTGTCGGGCTGATCCGCAGCTACTGACCGGATGCGGCCACCGGGGCCGGGACAAGCGCGGGCAGGATGCCGTTGCGGGCGGCTGTGCCGGACCAGATCCGCGCCCTCGCCTTGGCCATCACGAAGCGCGGCCCCCCGGCGCTGTCGATCACCGCCAGCGGTCCGGTTTCGCGCAGCACCGTCTGGTCGATCAGGCGGCAGCCCGGTGGCACCACCTCTGCCTCTGCCGCCAGCACCACCACGACGCCCTCCGCACAGGCCGCCGGCAAACGGTCCAGTGCGCCTTTCCCGGTCAGCGAGACCATCCTGATCCCCGCCACCGAAAACCACCGCTCGCCCTTGGCACCGTCAAAGCCCGGCCGGGCCGCGGCCAGCTTCTGATCGGCCAGGTCGCCGTCATTCTCCAGCCAGTTCTGCGCGGCAAAGCCGCCGCCGGAGGCCGAAGACAGCGCCCGCCCCTCGCTGCCGACCAGCCCGATCAGCTTGCCGTCACCCGAGATCAGCAGCACCGGCCGGTCACTTGCCACCCACAGGCCAACTGCGGCCACCAGTGCCGCCACGCCCACCAGTTGCACGCGCCCGCGCCACAGGATCACCCAGATCCCCCCAAGCGTCACAAGCGCCATGACGTAGGGCCCCGGCGCCGGAATGGCTGTCACCGCGCCTTCCAGCCCCGCGATCCAATGCGCAATGAACAAGATCCACGCCGCCCCCCGCTCCATCACCCAAAGCGGCAGCCATGCCAGACCAAGCGGTGCCACCAGCGCGGCCACCGCGCCCGCAGGCATCACCACCGCCCCCATCACCGGCACGGTCAAGAGGTTTGCCAGCAACCCGTAATCGGTGAAGCGGTTGAAGTGCGCCGCGGCATAGGGCGCGGTCGCAAAGCCCGCGATCACCGAGGAAAACACCAGCATGAAGGCCGGCAGCAGCCAGCGCGGCAGCCGTTCGCGCATCACCGCGCCGTCCAGCGCGGCGAAGCCTGCGATCAGCGCCACGGTCGCGGCAAAGGACATCTGGAACCCCGGCTCGGTCAGGCTTTCAGGCCGCGCCAGAAGCAGGATCGTCGCCGCAATCGCCACCGTGCGGAGCGTCAGCGCGCGGCGGTCCAGAAGCACCGCGCCCAGCATCACCGACACCATGATGAAGGCGCGTTCGGTCGCCACATTGGCCCCCGACAACAGCAGATAGAACAGCGCCACGCCAAGGCTGACCACCGCCGCGACCTTCTTGGTGTTCACCCGCAGCGCCACATAGGGCACCAGCGCCAGCCCGTAGCGGATCAGCGCAAAGACGAAGCCCACGAGGAACGCCATGTTCATCCCCGAGATCGCCAGCAGATGCGCCAGCGACGAATCCCTGAGCGCGGCCACGGTCTCCTGGGTGATGGCAGAGCGGTCGCCGGTCATCGCACCTGCGGCGAAGGCGCCCGCCTGCCCCGGCATTTCGGCCAGCATCGCGGCGGTCAGATAGGTGCGCAGCCGCGCGATCACGGTATCGCCCGCCTCCGGTTCGGCCAGCAGAAGCACCGGGGTGCGGGTGTATCCAACCGCGCCCAACCGGTCGAAGAATGCCATGCGGCGAAAGTCGAAGCCGCCCGGCTCTACCGGACCGTCGGGGGCCGCCAGAAACCCGGTCAGCACCACCACCTGCCCCGGCGATGGCTTCAGCCACGGCTGCTCGGCCTGCATCGACACCCGCACCTTCACCGGGGTTCGTGCGGGTGACACCTCGCGCAGCACCACCCGGTCCAGCGTCAGGCGCAGGGCATCGGTCTGCGACCGGTCGATGCCGACAATGCGGCCCTGCACCGGGCCGTAGTAGCGAAATTCCAGCATCGGGGCGGCCACCAGATGCGCCCGCGCACCGGCGGCCAGCCAGCCAAGCGCGACGCAGGCGATGGCGATGGCGAGGGGGTGCAAGAGGTCCGGTCCGCGCAGCCGCAAGCCTGCACCCATCGCGCAAAACCCCGCCGCCAACACATAGGCGCCCACCCCCGGTTCCGCCGCAGCCGCGAACCATGCCGCGATGCCGATGCCGATGAACACGGGTATCCACGGAAACAGCGAGGCCCGCGCCTCCAGCAGCGCCTGCAGCGGCCAGCCGAGCCTTTGGATCAGGGCCGCCACCTTGTTTCCCCTCGCGCGATTGCCTAAAGACGCGGGCAGTCTAGCCCCCACATGGTTTCCGAAAGGTTAACTTCCTATGGCCGAAGCGACCAACCCGGGTGTCGTCACCCGCTTTGCCCCCTCGCCGACCGGATACCTGCATATCGGGGGCGGGCGGACCGCGCTGTTCAACTGGCTTTACGCCCGCGGACGCGGCGGCAGGTTCCTGCTGCGGATCGAGGATACCGACCGCGAACGCTCCACCCCCGAGGCGACGGCGGCGATCCTGAAGGGGCTGACCTGGCTGGGCCTTGACTGGGACGGCGAGGTGGTCAGCCAGTTCGAACGCCGCGACCGCCACGCCGAGGTGGCGCATCAGATGCTGGGCCGGGGAACCGCCTACAAGTGCTTTTCCACGCAGGACGACATCGCCGCCTTCCGCGCGGCAGAAGAAGCCGCCGGGCGCTATCCGGTGTTCCTGTCGCCGTGGCGCGATGCTGATCCTGCGACCCACCCCGACGCGCCCTATTCGATCCGAATGAAGGCCCCCCGCAGCGGCGAGACGGTGATCGTGGACGAGGTGCAGGGCCGCGTCATCATCAGGAACGAGACGCTGGATGACATGATCGTGCTGCGCTCGGACGGGACGCCCACCTACATGCTGGCCGTGGTGGTCGACGATCACGACATGGCCGTGACGCATGTGATCCGGGGCGACGACCACCTGAACAACGCGGCGCGCCAGCAGATGGTCTATGACGCGATGGGCTGGACGGTGCCGGTATGGGCGCATATCCCGCTGATCCACGGGCCGGACGGCAAGAAACTGTCGAAACGCCACGGTGCCACGGGCGTCGAGGACTATCAGGCGATGGGCTACCCCGCCGCCGGGATGCGCAATTACCTGACGCGGCTTGGCTGGGCGCATGGCGACGCCGAGATCTTCACTACCGAAGAGGCGCTGGCGATGTTCGACCTGAAGGGCATCGGCAAGGCTCCGGCCCGGCTCGACTTTAAGAAATTGGAAAACACCTGCGGGCATCATATCGCGATGATGGACAATGCCGCACTGCTGCATGAACTTGAAGGGTATCTGGCGGCAGCGGGTCGTCCGGCGCTGACGGATGCACAGCGTGCCCTGATGCTGAAGGCGATGCCCTCGGTCAAGGAACGCGCCAAGACGTTCCCGGAACTGCTTGATAAGGCTCAGTTTGCGCTAACATCCCGCCCGGTGGAACGCGACGCGCAAGCCGCGGCGGCACTGGATACGGTATCCCGTGGTATACTGAAATCGTTGACGCCGCAGCTGCAAAGTGTTAGCTGGACGAAAGCGGAATTGGAGCCCATTCTGACTGCGGCTGCGGCCGGAAACGGGATCGGCTTCGGCAAGGTGGCCGCACCGTTGCGCGCGGCTCTGGCGGGAAGAACTGTTACACCCAGCGTCTATGACATGATGCTGGTCATTGGTCGGGACGAGACCATCGCAAGGCTCGAGGACGCATCGGCGTGATGCGCAGACCCCGGTCTTGAAGCCGCGCCTTCAGGGGTGCAGGATCACTGCTTGCGGCTGCCCCCTGCCACGGGGACAGCCGGCCACACCGGGGAAAAGACATGTCTGACAAAGTTGCCAAGCTGAGCCTGAACGGGAATACCTACGACCTGCCGGTGCATTCGCCCACGCTGGGGCCGGATGTGCTTGATATCCGGAAACTTTATGGCGAAGCGGACGTGTTCACCTTTGACCCCGGCTTCACCTCGACCGCCGCCTGCGAAAGTGCCATCACCTTCATCGACGGCGACAAGGGCGAGCTTTTGCATCGCGGCTACCCGATCGAACAACTGGCGGAAAAGTCCAGCTACCTCGAGGTCTGCTACCTTCTGCTATACGGCGAACTGCCGACCGCGGTGCAGTTGAAGGATTTCACCGCCCGGGTGACAAACCACACGATGGTGCATGAACAGATGCACTACTTCTTCCGCGGGTTCCGCCGCGACGCGCACCCGATGGCGACGATGGTGGGCGTGGTCGGCGCGATGGCGGCCTTCTACCATGACAGCACCGACATCAACGATCCCTGGCAGCGCGAGGTTGCGGCGATCCGGATGATCGCGAAACTTCCGACGATCGCCGCGATGGCCTACAAGTATTCGGTCGGCCAGCCCTTCGTCTACCCGAAGAACGCGCTCGATTACGCGGGCAACTTCCTGCACATGTGCTTTGCCGTTCCGGCCGAGGATTATGTGGTGAACCCGGTCCTTGCGAAAGCGATGGACCGGATCATGATGCTGCACGCCGATCACGAACAGAACGCCTCGACCTCCACCGTGCGTCTGGCGGGCTCGTCGGGTGCAAACCCGTTTGCCTGCATCGCCGCTGGCATCGCCTGCCTCTGGGGCCCGGCGCATGGCGGCGCGAACCAGGCCGCGCTGGAACAGTTGCGCGAGATCGGCACCGTCGACCGCATTCCGGAGTTCATCAAGAAGGCCAAGGACAAGACCTCGGGCGTCAAGCTGATGGGCTTTGGCCACCGGGTCTACAAGAACTTCGACCCGCGCGCGACGGTGATGAAGGAAAGCGCCGACGAGGTGCTGGACCTGCTGGGTGTTCACAACAACCCGACGCTGCAAGTCGCCAAGGAACTGGAGCGGATCGCGCTGGAGGATGACTACTTCATCTCGAAGAAGCTGTATCCCAACGTCGATTTCTATTCCGGCATCATCCTTGATGCGATGGGCTTCCCGACCTCGATGTTCACGCCGATCTTTGCGATCAGCCGCACCGTGGGCTGGATCAGCCAGTGGAAAGAGATGATCGCGGAAAAGAACCAGAAGATCGGCCGCCCGCGCCAGCTTTATGTCGGCCCGCCGAAGCGCGACTACATCGACCTGCGCCACCGTTAAGGCGCTTTCGGATGGGCCGGAAGGCCCATCCTACCCGCCGAGGGTGCCAACCGCGCCGTAGGTTTCGGGGCGGCGGTCGCGGAACAGGCCCCAACTGCGCCGCATCCGGGCAATCTTGCCCAGATCGAAGCTGGCGGTCAGCACCGCCTCGCCCTCTCGCCCCGCCTTTGCCACCAGTTGCCCGGTCTGGTCGGCGATGAAGGACGATCCGTAGAACGTCACCTCGCGCCCGTCCGGAGCCACCTCGGTGCCGACGCGATTGGAGGCCACCACCGGCATGATGTTCGCCGCCGCGTGGCCGCGCATCACGGTTTCCCAATGCGGCTGGCTGTCGTGGCCGGGCTCTGGCGGTTCCGATCCGATCGCGGTCGGGTAAAGCAGCACCTCCGCCCCCAGCAGCGCCATCGACCGCGCACATTCCGGGAACCACTGGTCCCAGCAGATGCCGACACCGATCCGCCCCGCCGCCGTGTCCCACACCCGGTAGCCGGTATCGCCGGGCGAGAAATAGTATTTTTCCTCATACCCCGGCCCCTGCGGGATATGGGTCTTGCGGTAGATGCCAAGCACCCGCCCATCCGCATCGACCATCGCGACCGAATTGAAATGCGCCTGCCCTGCCCGTTCAAAGAACGACACCGGCATGACCACGCCCAACTCGCGCGCAAGGTCGGCAAAGCGGGCGATCAGCGGATTGCCCTCGGCGGGGGCGGCAAGATCGAAATACTGCGGATGCTGTTCGATGCAGAAGTAGGGTGCTGCGAACAATTCCTGCACCAGAACCAGCCCCGCGCCCTTGGCAGCCGCCTGCCGCACCAGCGCCTCGGCCCGGTCGGCATTGGCGGGCAGATCCCACGAACAGGCGAACTGGGTGGCGGCAACCGTCAGCGTCATGCCCGCGCCTCGTTGATCCAGGTCCAGATGCGCGACGGCGTGAAGGGCATCGCCACTTCGGTCACGCCCACCGGCGCCAGCGCATCGCGCACCGCGTTGGAGATGGCTGCCAGCGCGCCCACGGTCCCCGCCTCGCCGCAGCCCTTCATGCCCAGGGGGTTGGTGCGGGTGGGAATTCCGCGTTCGGCAAAGCGGATCATCGGCAGATCATCCGCACGCGGCATGCCGTAATCCATGAAACTGCCGGTCACCACCTGCCCGGCTTCGTCCTGCACCAGCCATTCCGTGACCGCCTGCCCGAAGCCCTGCGCGATGCCGCCGTGGACCTGGCCTTCGACAAGATTCGGGGCCACCAGCACGCCGAAATCATCCATGACCGAATAACGCTCGACGGTCAGGCCGCCGGTTTCGGGGTCGATCTCCACCTCGGTGATATGCACGCCGTTCGGGAACGACCGCCCGTCAAGCTGGATGCGCTCCGACCGGTCGATCAGGTCTGCGCGCCCCTTGGTGCGCGCGAGCGCCGCCGCCTCGGCCAGCGTCAGGCGCAGGTTGGTGCCGGGCGCACCAAAGCGCAGGTCGTCGAAGCTGACGGCGTCCACCCCCCATTCCTCGGCCAGAAACGCCTCGAACCCCGCCACCATCGACAGCACCGTGGCCCGCGTGGCGGTGCCCTGCACGGTGACGGAACGCGAGCCGCCAGTGCCGCCGCCCTTGGCGATGCGGTCGCTGTCGCCTTCGACGATGCGGACCATCGACTGGTCGATCCCGGTCGCCTCGGCCACCATGCGGGAGAACACGCTTTCATGCCCCTGCCCGTTCGACTGGGTGCCGACGTACAGCGTGGCGCCGCCGTCCTCGTCCAGCACCAGTCGGGCGATTTCGTGCGAATCGCCAAGGATGGCTTCGATGTAGGAGGCGAGCCCAAGCCCCCGCAGCCGGCCTTTCGCCTTGGATGCCGCCGCCCGCGCGGCGTAGCCGGCCACGTCGGCCTGCGTGACCGCCGCGTCCAGCAAGCCCGCGAAATCGCCGCCGTCGATGCTTTCATCCGCCATCGTCACATAAGGAAAGCTGCGGATCGCGTTCTTCTGGCGCAGGGTGACCGGGTCCACGCCCAGTTGCCGCGCGGCCTCGTCCATCACCCGCTCGATGGTCAGGATCGCCTCGGGCCGCCCCGCGCCGCGATAGGCGTCGATCGGAACCGAGTTGGTGTAGACCCCGATCGCGGCAAGGCTGGCGACGGGGACATCATAGATGCCGGTCAGCACCTTGGAGAACAGTTCGGTCTGGATCGCCTGGCCGAATTGCGAATTGTAGGCGCCAAGGTTCGACACCAGGGTGACCCGGTAGCCGGTGATCCTGTGGCCCGCGTCAAAGCCGATTTCGGCCTTGGCCACCAGATCGCGCCCGGCATTGTCGGTCAGCATCGCCTCGGCGCGGGTGGAAACCCAGGCCACGGGGCGCTGAAGTGCGCGGGCGGCGGCGGCGATCACCACGTATTCGGGGTAGGTCATCGCCTTCATGCCGAACCCGCCGCCGACATCGGGATTGGTCACCCGCACCTGCGCGCGAGGAAGGTTCAGCATCCGGGAAAGCTCGTTGCGCTGGGTCCAGACGCCCTGCCCGTTGACGCAAAGGTGCAGGCGGCCCTCGGTCCATTCGGCGAATGCCGCGCGCGGTTCCATCGGGGCGGCGGTGACGCGGTTGTGGACGACCTCCACCTCCAGCACATGCGCGGATTTTGCAAAGGCCGCCGCAACCCCGGCCTCGTCACCGATCACATAGTCGAAGGCGAGGTTCTGCGGGGCTTCGGGGTGAATGGTCGGCTCTTCAGGTTTCAGATGAAGAGCGACCTCGTGTGCGTTGATTTCTATGTCGATAAGGTCGATTGCGTCGCGCGCGGCCGCCAGCGTATCGGCCACCACCACCGCAATCGCCTCGCCCACGAAGCGCACCCGGCCTCTGGCCAGAACCGGGCGCTCTGGCGCTGCCCCAAGCCCGCCGCCGCGCGTGTCGATCTGGTCGCCCTTCATGCCCAGCGTGACACCCATCGCCTCCAGATCCGCCGACGCCAGCACCAGATGCACACCCGGCACCCCGCGCGCTGCCGACAGGTCCAAGGCGGCGATTTCCCCGTGCGGATGATCCGAGCGCAGGAACACCGCATGCAGCGCGCCCGCAGGCACCAGATCGGCGACGTAGCGGCCCTGCCCGGTCAGAAACCGCACATCCTCGCGCCGTTTCAACGGCTGCGCGGTTCCGAACTTCATCTGGCTTGCATTCATCATCGGTCCCCCATCACCGCAAACGCCAAGCGCCCGGCAGGAATTGTCCAGCCGGGCGCTTGGTTTTGTCGAAAGTTTCGTCGGATCAGAGCTTCAGGCCCAGAACCGTCGCCATCTGCAAGTCGCCAAACCCGTTGAAGCGGGTGTTGGTGACGGTGGAATAAGACCCCATGCCGTGCCAGATCACATAGTCGCCCTCGGCGATGTCGGCGGGCAGCGGCAACTCGCCCGGCAGACGGTCGACCGAATCGCAGGTTGGCCCGAACACGATGCGGGGCTGCACCGGGCCGGTGCGGCGGGCGCCCTCGGCGGTCAGCACTTCCATCCGGTCGATCACGCCGATCATCGGCAGTTCGGTCAGCGTGCCGTAGACACCATCG
The DNA here is from genome assembly GCA_030697175.1 of Paracoccaceae bacterium. GTDB lineage: Bacteria > Pseudomonadota > Alphaproteobacteria > Rhodobacterales > Rhodobacteraceae > JAUYQR01. The sequence continues at coordinate 32,545 of JAUYQR010000013.1, forward strand.
TTCAGGAACACATGGCTGTCGTCGCGCACCGCCTTGACCCGCGCGGCAAGCGAGAACGCATCGCCACAAAGTGCCCGGCCCGGTTCGCAGACCAGCAGCGGGCGATCCGCGCCAAAGGCTTCGGTGGCGACCCGGTCGATCAACTGGAAGGTCGTCTCGATCTGCGGCACCACGGCATTGAGCCGATGGTTCGGAAAGCCGCCGCCGACGTTCAGCCGCGCGATGGTCACGCCAGCCTTTTGCGCAATCACCGCCGCCTCGCGGATGTAGAACTCCCACGCTGCCGGATCGGTGCATTGCGTGCCGGGGTGGAAGGTCAGCGACGGGATGAAGCCAGCGTCGGCCACCTCGCGCAGCAGTTCCACGGCCAGCTCGGACGTGGCCCCGAACTTGGCGCCGAAGTTGTAGGCGGCACCCGCCACCGGCAGCTTGAAGCGCACCGAGATTTCGGTGCCTTCGGCCGGCACCATCTCGATCAGCTTGGCCAGTTCGGATTTCGAATCAACGCTGTAGGATTTCACCCCGCGCTCGACGGCATAGGCGATCTCGTGACGGGCGCGCACCGGGTTGTTGTAGTGGATCGCGGCATCCGGCGCCAAGCGGCGGATCAGGTCGATCTCGAACGGCGAGGCGCAGTCATAGCCGCGGATGCCCGCCGCAGCGAGGTTTTCGACCATCGCTTCGCCGGGGTTCGACTTGACCGCGTAGGTCACCATGCCCGGAAAGCCGTCGATGAAGCGCCGCGCTGCCGCTTGTGCCACCGAAGGTGCGAAAAACAGCACCGGATTTTCCGGCTGCTGGTTGCGCAGGTATTCGGTCGGATTGGTCCAGATTGTCTTGGAGAGTCCCATCGGCTGTCCTTTCTGCCAATGAAGACGCTTCGCCCTAACCCCCGCGCAGCTGTGGGACCGGGCACCAGCGTGGTTTCAAGTAAACCAGGCCAGGTGCGTATGAGCCGCCCTTTTCCTGCAATCGAGGATGCCGCATATGCTGGACAAACTCACCGAACAAAACTCTATAATTGTAGCGATACGTCGTTATAATGACGAAAAGGGTGGGCAGATTGCATGGACGAACTTGATCGCAACATATTGGGGCTGCTTGGGGCCGATGCGCGGATGTCGGTGGCCACCCTGTCGCGGCGGCTGAAAGTCGCGCGGTCCACCATCCAGGCCCGGCTCGAACGGCTGGAGACCTCGGGCGTGATTGCCGGCTATACCCTGAAACTGGGTGAAGGCGCGCGCGAAGGCCGCCTGCGCGCCTCGGTTCTGCTGACCATCGAACCCCGCGCGCAAGCCGCCGTGCTGACCCGGCTGAAGTCGATCGCCGAGGTGGAGCGGGTGTTCACCACCTCGGGCCGGTTCGATCTGTTGATGCAGATCGCCTGCCCGAACACGCAAGTCTTGGATCAGGTGCTGGACCAGATCGGCGCGATGACCGGGGTGAAGGGGTCGGAAAGCCTGATCCACCTGTCGACAAAGATCGACCGCGCGGTCTGATCTTACGGCAGGGCGCGGCGGATTATTCCCGCCACCATCGCGTCGCGGGCGTCGGTCGGCAGGGTGCCGACAGTCCGCAACCGCCCCGCCGCAAGCAGATCGGCAAGGCCATGCGCAATGGCCCAGACCGCCGCCTCGTCTGCCGTGGTGCGCCCGCCAGCCGCCATGACCTGATCGACCAGATGCTGATACGCAGCCCGCGCCGCCGGGCCAAGGTCGGCGTCGGTGAAATCGGGGCGGTCCGATTGCCAAAGCAGGCGGAACAGCGTTGGCCGCGCGATGGCGAAATCCACATAGCCAAGCCCCGCAGCCACCAGTTGCGATGCCGGGTCGCCTGCGGCCACCGCTTCGCGTGCGGCTTGCGCGGCCAGAAACTGCCGGAAGCCTTCGGCGGCAAGGGCCGTCAGCAGCCCGCCCGCATCGCCGAAATGATGCGCCGGTGCCGCGTGGCTGACCCCTGCCCGCTTGGCAACCGAGCGCAGCGAAAACGCCTCGATCCCGCGCTCTGCCAGTTCGGCTTCGGCCGCTGCCAGCAAGGCCGCGCGCAGATCTCCGTGGTGGTAGGGTTTGTCGTCGCTGCTCATCCGCCTCGTCTAACAAGGGAACTTGGCAATGTCAAAATTCATCTTGACAGGGGACAGATGATCTGGCGTAATCCTGACACTGTCAAGATAAGAGGCTTCCATGACCCCCGACGCCCTTTTCCAGTTGTCCGGCCCGCTTGCGCTATTCGGCTGGGGCGCGCTGGTGCTGTCGCCGCTGTCGCCGCTTTGGGCCGACCGGGTGGCGGCGCTGATCATTCCCATCCTGCTGTCGGTGGCCTACACCGCCCTTGTCCTCGCCTACTGGGCCGGCACGCCGGGCGGCTTTGGTTCCCTGGCCGAGGTGATGGCGCTGTTCACCACGCCCGGCGTGGCGCTGGCGGGGTGGCTGCACTACCTCGCCTTCGATCTGCTGGTCGGCGCCTGGATCACCAAAACCGCCCGCAGCGAAGGTATTTCCCATGCCTTTGCAATCCCTTGCCTGATCTTGACCTTCCTGTTCGGCCCCGCTGGCTTTCTGGCCTTTCACATCCTCCGCGCTTCCCGCGCCCTGACCGCAAAGGTTCCCGCATGACCGCACTTGCCCTTGCCGCCTCGCCGATCGACCGGATCCGTCAGGCCGCACCACAACTGACGGCGATCACCGCGATCCTGATCCTTGCCTCCGCTCCGATCCTGGTGGCAATGGCGATCGACCCGCGTGAATTTCAGGGCGAAAGCATCTGGCTGAAGCCGTTGAAGTTTCACATCGCCCTGGCGATCTACACCGGATCACTGGCATTTTATGCCCTTGCCCTGCCGCAAGCCCGCCTGCTCACGCGCAACTGGCGCATCTATCAGGGCGTTGTCGTTGCCGCAGTTGTGGGCGAAGTGATCTGGATCGGCGGTGCCGCAGCCCTTGGCACCGGGTCGCATTTCAACCTGACCGTTCCCGGCCTTTACGGCCTGATGGGCGTCGCGGCGGTCACGCTGACCTCGCTCAGCCTCGCGATGGGGGTGCTGTTCTGGAAGACCCGCGCCACCACGCTGCATCTGGGTCTGGCGCTTGGCCTGATCCTGACCTTCGTGCTGACCGTGGTGATCGCCGGCACCATGTCATCGGGCAGCGGCCATCACATCGGCACGGCCGTGACCGGCGCGCGTGTGCCCGTGATGGGCTGGTCGCGCGAGGTGGGCGATCTGCGCGTGGCACATTTCCTTGCCACCCATGCGATGCACGCCGTCCCCCTTGCCGCGCTGACCGGGTCGCGGCCGGCGGTCTGGGCCACGGCGGCGGTCTATACCGCGCTGACGCTTGGCATCTTTGCACAGGCGCTGATGGGCCTGCCGCTGATCTGACGCTTTTCCTTTGCGGCGGCGCAGGCTAGAACCCGCGCGACCGCAGAGGGACAAGATCATGCCGATGGAAAAGACCTTCAACGCCGCCGAGGCCGAGGCCCGCCTTTACGCGATGTGGGAGAGCATGGGCGCCTTCAGGGCCGGGGCCAACGCGCGTCCCGGCCAGCCCGCGTTTTCCGTGATGATCCCGCCGCCGAACGTGACCGGCGCGCTGCACATGGGCCACGCCTTCAACAACACCTTGCAGGACATCCTGACGCGCTGGCACCGGATGCAGGGCCACGACACGCTTTGGCAACCCGGCACCGACCACGCCGGCATCGCGACCCAGATGGTCACCGAACGCGAGATGGCGAAGAACGGCGAACCCAGCCGCCGCGAGATGGGCCGCGAGGCGTTTCTTGCCCGCGTGTGGGACCAGAAACGCAAGTCCCGCGGCAACATCCGCGGCCAGTTGGAACGCCTCGGCGCGTCTTGCGACTGGTCGCGCGAGGCTTTCACCATGTCCGGTGCCCCCGGCGCGCCTGCGGGCGAGGACGGCAACTTCCACGACGCCGTGATCAAGGTGTTCGTCGACCTTTACCACAAGGGCCTGATCTATCGCGGCAAGCGCCTCGTCAACTGGGATCCGCATTTCGAGACCGCAATCTCCGACCTCGAAGTCGAGAATCTCGAAGTCGCAGGCCACATGTGGCACTTCAAATACCGCCTCGCGGGCGGCGAAACCTACGAATACGTCGAGAAAGACGCCGAAGGCACCGTCACCCTGCGCGAGACCCGCGACTACATCGCCATCGCCACGACGCGCCCCGAAACCATGCTCGGCGACGGTGCGGTGGCGGTTCACCCCACGGACGAACGGTACAAACCCATCGTCGGCCGCATGGTCCACCTGCCGCTTTGCGACCGCCTGATCCCGATCATCACCGACGAATACCCCGACCCCACCTTCGGCTCGGGTGCCGTCAAGATCACCGGCGCGCATGACTTCAACGATTACGCGGTGGCCAAGCGCGGCAATATCCCCTGCTACCGCCTGATGGACAGCCGCGCCCGGATGCGCGCCGACGGTGCGCCCTATGCCGAGGCCGTGCTGCGCGCCCGCGAAATCGCCGCCGGTTCCCCCACCGACGAGACCGAGGTCGACAGCCTGAACCTGGTCCCCGAGAAATACCGCGGCCTCGACCGGCTCAAGGCCCGTGACCTGGTGGTGGCAGACATCACCGCCCAAGGCCTTGCCGTCACCACGCTCGTCAAGGAAACCGATCCCGAGACAGGCTCCGAACACCTGCGGCTGGAACCGGTGGTCGAGGCGAAAAAGATCATGCAGCCGTTCGGCGACCGCTCCAAGGTGGTGATCGAGCCGATGCTGACCGACCAGTGGTTCGTCGACACCGCAAAGATCGTGGAGCCCGCGCTGGAGGCGGTGCGCACCGGTCGCACGAAGATCATCCCGCCTTCGGGCGAGAAGACCTATTACCACTGGCTGGAGAATATCGAGCCCTGGTGCATCAGCCGCCAGCTTTGGTGGGGGCATCAGATTCCGGTTTGGTATGGGCCGCGCGCGGAAGGCCAGATGCGCGCCTCGATCGGGCCGGACGGGCGCCCGACCGGTGGGAAATGGGGCGACTTCCACTTGCGTTGGGACTCGGGAAGTCTGGTGCCCTTTTGCGCACCAACCTTCGAGGAAGCTGCAGTCCAAGCCCGGTGGTATTACGCCGAACAGTTCGGGATCGATCAGGACGCCGACCTCATCTTCAAAGTGATCGAGGCGTCGGAGCCACCGCTGTCAGAAACCGGCTGGTCGCGGATCTCGCTTATCCGCGACCCCGACGTTCTCGACACCTGGTTCTCCTCCGGCCTCTGGCCGATCGGCACGCTTGGCTGGCCTGAGCAAACTCCGGAACTTGAACGCTATTTCCCGACCTCGGTCCTCGTGACCGGGCAGGATATCCTGTTCTTCTGGGTCGCCCGGATGATGATGATGCAGTTGGCCGTGGTGGGTGACGTGCCGTTCCACACCGTCTACCTGCACGGCCTGGTGCGCGACGCCAAGGGCAAGAAGATGTCGAAGTCGCTTGGCAACGTCATCGACCCGCTGGAGATCATCGACGAATACGGCGCCGATGCGCTGCGCTTTGCCAATGCGGCGATGGCAAGCCTCGGCGGTGTGCTGAAACTCGACACCAGCCGCATCGCCGGCTACCGCAACTTTGGCACCAAGCTCTGGAACGCCTGCCGCTTTGCCGAGATGAACGGGGTCTGGGACGGTCACGCCACCGGCCCCGCCCCCACGCCGAAGGCCACCGTCAACCAGTGGATCATCGGTGAAGCCGCCCGCACCCTGGCCGAGGTGAACGCCGCGCTCGCGGATTACCGCTTCGATCAGGCCGCAGATGCGCTTTACAAGTTCGTCTGGGGCAAGGTCTGCGACTGGTATGTCGAATTCGCCAAGCCCCTGTTCGACGGCCCCGAGGCGGCCGAGACGCGGGCGACGATGGCCTGGGTGCTGGACCAGTCGATGATCCTCTTGCACCCGATGATGCCCTTCATCACCGAAGAGCTGTGGCAGACCACCGGCACCCGGGCCAAGCCGCTCGTTCACACCGACTGGCCCGGCTACGGCCTTGATCTGATTGACGCCAAGGCCGACGCCGAGATGAACTGGGTCACCACCCTGATCGACGAGATTCGCTCCGCCCGGGCGCAGATGCATGTGCCGGTCGGCCTGAAACTCGACATGGTCGCCACCACGCTCGACGATGCCGCCCGCGCCGCCTGGGGCCGGAACGAGGCGCTGATCAAGCGCCTCGCCCGGATCGAGGCGCTGAGCGAAGGCCCCGCCCCGAAAGGCGCGATCTCGGTCGCGGTCGAGGGGGCGGCCTTCGCCATCCCCCTCGCCGGGATCATCGACATCACCGAGGAAAAGGCCCGCCTGACCAAGGCCGCAGACAAGCTCGCCAAGGAAATCGGTGGCCTGAAAGTGCGTCTCAACAACCCCAACTTCGCCAGATCCGCCCCCGAAGATGTGGTCGAGGAAGCCCGTTCCAATCTTGAGGCGCGCGAAGACGAGGCCGCCAAACTCCAGGCAGCCCTCACCCGCCTCGCCGACCTCGCCTGATTTCTTCTGTTCCCAAATATCCCGCGGGGGGTCGAAGGGGGGCGCGAAGCCCCCCTTCTCCGCGCCTCACCGCAGCCGCACCCGCCCCCTTTGCCGGGCACCTGCAACCGCCCGCGCGGCGGATCACGAAATCCCCCTCGCTCGCGGCCCCGCACGACCGCCCGGTTCCGCTTCGCCTGCCTCCCCCCTCGTGGGGGAGGGCTGGGGTGGCGGGCTGCTTCCCGCAGACCCGTAAAGATTTGGTAAACCGCACCCGCCAAGCCATTGAAAAACAACGACCGAAGAAATGTCCCACCGTGGGACACCCCCCTTGCGGCAATCCAGAAACCCCCGCAAACTCGCGCCCATGACCCGCTTCCTCACCCCCCTCGCCGACGCCCTGCCCTCCACCGTTCCCTTCACCGGACCGGAAACCCTGGAACGCCGGCAGGGCCACCCGTTCCGCGCCCGCCTCGGGGCCAACGAATCCCTCTTCGGCCCCTCCCCCAAGGCCATCAAGGCGATGCAGGACGCAGCCGCTGAGACCTGGAAATACGGCGACCCGGAAAATCACGATCTGAAATCCGCCCTCGCCGCCCACCACGGCGTCAGCCCCGCCAACCTCGCCGTCGGCCCCGGCATCGACGGCCTCCTTGGCCTGATCTGCCGCCTCACGCTCGCGCCCGGCACCCCGGTTGTCACCTCGCTTGGCGCCTACCCGACCTTCAATTTCCACGTCGCGGGCTACGGCGGCGCCCTCACCCGCGTGCCCTACGGGGGCGACTTTGAAGACCCCGGTGCGCTTCTGGTCGCCGCCCGCCAGACCGGCGCGCGGCTCCTGTACCTCGCCAACCCCGACAACCCGATGGGCAGCCACCATCCGGCTTCGGTGATCGAGGACCTGATCGCCAATCTGCCCGCCGAGACACTGCTCCTTCTCGACGAGGCCTATGCCGACCTCGCGCCTGCAGGCACCATCCCCGACATTCCCGCCGACCATCCGCAAGTGATCCGGCTGCGGACCTTTTCCAAAGGCTACGGGCTTGCCGGCGCACGGGTGGGCTATGCGATCACCAACCCCGAGCTTGCGGTCGCTTTCGACAAGGTCCGCGACCATTTCGGCATGACCCGGCTGTCGCAGGCCGGTGCGCTGGCCGCGCTGCAGGATCAGGCGTGGCTTGCAAAGGTTCAGGCCGAGGTCATCACCGCCCGCGCGCGTGTCACGCGGACCGCTGCGGCCAACGGGCTTGCCGCCCTGCCCTCGGCCACGAATTTCGTGACCATCGACTGCGGCCGCGACGGCGACTACGCCCGCCGCTTGCTGGCCGAGATCAGCCAGCGGGGCGTGTTCATCCGGATGCCCGGCGTCGCCCCGCTCGACCGATGCATCCGCGTCAGCCTTGGCGACGAGGCGGCGATGGACGTGTTCGAGGCGGTGCTGCCAGAGGCGCTGAAAGCCGCCGGCTGATCACTCGGCCGCGACGCCCTTGGCGGGGCCTACGGCCGGTGCCGGACCAATTGGGGTTTCAGCAGGCCCGAGTTTCGGGCCGGCCGCCGCTGGTTCAGGGTTGAAAAGCCGCATCGCAGGCTGCTCCGGCACATCCGCACCCAAGGCACGCAGCGGGCGGCGGAAGACGAGCACGTTCTGGAAGGTGGTCTTGGTGCCGGTAAAGCCCGCCCGTTCGTCGCAGGGCAAGGCATCGGCGCGGACATAGTCCCAGCCCTCGGCACCAAGCTGGTTCATCAGGGTCGACAGGGCCAGCGCGAACCGCTCCTCCGTCGTCTTGACGCCGCGCGCCTTTTCGCCGCGCCGTGGGGCTGGCACCACATGATACTCGAACCGTTGCATTCTACCCTCCGACGTCGTCAGACAACGAACTTAAAGCAGCCCGGTTCCCGCCGCATGATGCAATCGCTGCATCGGCAACGGGTTGCCGAGCGGGCTTTAGAGACCGAGTTTTGCGGCAACCAGCGCGTTCACGGTGGCCGGGTTGGCCATGCCGCCGGTCGCCTTGATCACCTGCCCCACGAACCAGCCGGCCAGCTTGGGGTTGGCCTTGGCCTTTTCGACCTGTTCGGGGTTGGCGGCGATGATCTCGTCCACCGCCTGTTCGATGGCGCCGGTGTCGGTCACCTGCTTCATGCCGCGCGCGGCGGCGACTTCGGCGGGGTTGCCGCCTTCGGTCCAGATGATTTCGAACAGGTCCTTGGCCATCTTGCCCGAAATCTCGCCCGAGGCGATCAGGTCGAGGATGCCGCCAAGCTGGACTGACGACACCGGGCTGTCGACGATGGCGCGGCCCTCCTTGTTCAGGCGACCGAAAAGCTCGTTGATCACCCAGTTCGCCGCCTGCTTGCCGTCACGGCCCTTGGCGACGGCTTCGAAAAAGCCTGCACTTTCAAGGTCGGCGGTCAGCACGTTGGCGTCGTAATCGGTCAGGCCGAAATCCGACATGAAACGGGCTTTCTTGGCGTCGGGCAGTTCGGGCATGGTTGCTGCGATGTGGTCGACCCAGGCCTGTTCGATTTCCAGCGGCAAGAGATCGGGGTCGGGGAAATAGCGGTAATCATGCGCCTCTTCCTTGGACCGCATCGAGCGCGTTTCGTTGCGGTCGGGGTCGTAGAGGCGGGTTTCCTGCACGATGCTGCCGCCGTCTTCGAGGATCGCGATCTGGCGACGCGCCTCGAAGTCGATGGCGAGTTGAATGAAGCGCATCGAGTTCATGTTCTTGATTTCGCAGCGTGTTCCCAGATGCGAGAAGTCCTGCGTGGCCTGATATTTCTCATACTGGCCGGGGCGACAGACCGACACGTTGACGTCGGCGCGCAGGTTGCCATTCTGCATGTTGCCATCGCAAGTGCCAAGGTAGCGCAGGATCTGGCGCAGTTTGGTGACGTAGGCAGCGGCTTCTTCGGGGCCGCGGATGTCGGGGCGGCTGACGATTTCCATCAGCGCGACGCCGGTGCGGTTGAAATCGACGAAGGACAGGTTCGGGTCCATGTCGTGGATCGACTTGCCCGCGTCCTGTTCGAGGTGGATGCGTTCGATGCGGACCAGTCGGGCGACCCCGGGGGAAAGTTCGACCAGAACCTCGCCCTCGCCGACGATGGGGTGGTAAAGCTGGCTGATCTGGTAGCCTTGCGGCAGGTCGGGGTAGAAGTAGTTCTTGCGGTCAAAGGCCGAGGCGAGGTGGATCTGCGCCTTCAGGCCAAGGCCGGTGCGGACCGCCTGCTCAACGCAGAACTCGTTGATTACAGGCAACATTCCTGGCATCGCTGCATCAACGAAGGCGACGTTCGAGTTCGGTTCGGCGCCAAAGCTGGTCGAGGCACCTGAGAAGAGCTTGGCGTTCGACGAGACCTGGGCGTGGATTTCCATCCCGATGACGAGTTCCCAGTCATGCTTGGCCCCTGCGATGACGCGGGGCTTTGGGGCGGTATGGGTGAGGTCGAGCATCATGCCTCCGGACGGCGGTTTCCGCTGCCGGGTTTAGGGCCGTGCGGGCCGTTGGGCAAGGGGCGACGGGCCAGACGCCTGTCCAGACACCTGTCTGGCAGGCGTCTGGCAGGCGTCTGGCACCCGTATGGCAGTTGTCAGGCGACGGCGCGGTCTTCGGGCATGATGGCGGCAAGGCCGGTGCCGCGCACCCCGATCCGGGCGCCACGCAGGATCGCCGGTCCGAAGATCTGGTTGATGGCAAACACCACCCCGGTGGCACCGTCACGCCACGCGCCAAGGTGAACCTCGGTCAGGCGGTTCCACAACAGGTCTGACAGCGCGGCCCGGGTCAGACCCAGTTCATAGGATTTGGACGCGCCGTCGATGGCGAAGCCTTCCATGAGTTCAACCATGATGTTCGCCACAAGGTTGGCGCGATACTGGCACCCGGTCGCGGCCTGAAAATCGGCAAGGCCCGACAGGAACCGCACGATGTCCATGCCCGGAGGAAAATCGCCGAGGATTTCGGCTGCGGCCATGTAGAACACGGCGTAGGCGGCATTTCCGGTCTGCCCCTCGGTCATGCTGGCTGCGTGCTTTGCCTCGCGGTCGAAATTGGCCAGCGTGCCAAACCAGTGCGGCAAAAGGTGCTGGGCGTGGATCGCGTGGATGTCTGCATCGGTGGGATCAAGGTCGCACCAGTCCTCATACCAGTCGCGGCAAAGCGTGCGGCCACCTTCGATGCCGCGCACCAGTTGGTAGCGCGTGGCGGCGAGGATCGGCGACATCTCTTCGATCGGGTCGAACAGCGACAGCACATCTTCGGCGCGGGCGATGTGGGCGGTCGTTTCGGCCCACATATTGCGGGAAAGGGCTGCACCGGTCGACACCAGACGTTTGGCCCAGGCCAGATCCAGATGCGCCTGCGCCAGCAGGTGGGCCGCGGCGTAATCATCAGGGTGGGTGTCAAGAACCGCTTCGAAACGGGCGATTTCCGCCTCGGCCGCCGCCCAATCCCTGAGGTCGATTGCGGCTGCCAAGGCCGACCGTGCGCCACGGCTGATGAGGGTGGCGACACGCTTGCCGCCGCTGGCCGATGCACGCCCCTGATCGGCAAAGCGCAGGCAATCAAGCAGGTCGGACCATTGGCCGGCATCGGCCATTGCCGCGTGATCGGCCCGGATGCAGTGCCATTCGGTGACCTCGGGGGCCATTTTCAGCACCTTGAGATCAAGGCGTTCCAGAACCATGTCGCCGGGCAGCGCTTCGCGGGGCATGTCGGCGAAAGTGTCGGCGAAAGTGTCGGGGAGGCCGAAGGTGGCGGCGATATTCTGCGCAAGCCCGGGACCCCGGGTTTCCACGAGTGGCAGGGGCTGTGTAATGACCATTGGGGAACCTTTTAACACTAGCGGTAAAACTGAGTGCCAAACTGGCCGCAAATCGGGGCGTAAAGATGGTGACGACAGGGATTTCGAGTGTCCGATCGACGGAAAATCGCTGGCTTTACATCCTGGGGTTGAGTGTCCTGATGGCGCTATCGGGATGCGTGTCTCCGGCCGATGCGGAGCGGTCTGCCGCCAAGGCCGATTCGCCGGCAATGGGGTGGGACCACCGGCCCGAGGCGGCAAGCTGGACCTCGGCCACGTTGCTGGCGGTGTCGGCAAAGGATGCGGATCTGGCGCAGGGTGTGCCGGATGATATTGCGGCGTGGTGTCCGGGATATGCCCGGGCGTCGATTGAAGAGCGGCGGATGTTCTGGGCGGGGCTTTTGTCGACGGTGGCGAAGTATGAAAGTTCGTGGAACCCGGCGGCGGCAGGCGGCGGCGGGCGCTACATCGGCCTGATGCAGATTTCGCCGAAGACGGCGGGGAACCACGGCTGTGCTGCAACCTCGGCAAAAGCGTTGAAGGATGGCGCGGCGAACCTGCAATGCGCGGTCGAGATCATGGCAGAGCAGGTGGCGCGTGACGGTGTGGTGGCAGGCAGCGGCAATCGCGGTGCCGGGCGGGATTGGATGCCGTTCCGCGACCGGGAAAAGCGCGCCGAAATTGCCGCCTGGACCGGCGCGCAGCCCTATTGCACCGAAGGCCTTGCGTCGGTCGCGCCGCCCCGGTCGCCACGCAGCTAGGCCGACCAGGCGACCCCCAGCATCCGCTCGATCATTTCGTGCAGGTCGCGGCTGAGCTTCGGGGTTGCCAGGATGCGTTCGAGTTCCGCCTTGGCCAACTGTCGGCGCGCCGGATCGTAGCGCCGCCACGTCTCGAACGCGGTGGAGACGCGGGCGGCGGTTTGCGGATTGAGCGGGTCCAGCCGCAAGAGCCAGTCGGCCACCAGACGGTAGGCTGCGCCGGACAGATGGTGAAATCCGGCGTGGTTGGCGGAAAGCGCGCCGATCGCCGAGCGGAAGCGGTTGGGGTTCTTCCAGTCAAAGCCGGGGCTGTCGGTCAGCCGGGCGGTGATGCGGGCGGCCTCGGCCGGGGCGGCATGGGCGATCTGCAGCGAGAACCATTTGTCCATCACGTTGGGGTCGTGCGACCAGCGCGCCTGGAACAGGTCGAGCTGCGCCCTGCCCTTTCCGACGTCGAGGCAGGCAGACAGCGCGCCGATCTCTTCGGTCATGTTGTTGGCCCTGGCATAGGCCGCCTCGGCCGCAGCCCCGCCATCGAGGCGCGACAACAGACCAAGAGCGGCCACCCGCAAGGCGCGGCGACCGGCGGCCTTGGCGTCCGGGGTGAAGGGGCCAGCGTCGGCCAGATCGTCGATCAGGCGGGGCAGCCGCGGGCCAAGCCGGGCGGCAAGCGCGTCGCCCATCCTGCGCCGCGCGGCGTGGATGCGGTCAGGGTCCGGGACCAGGCCTGCGCTGTGCAGGGTCTGGGCCATGTCGTCTTCGCCGGGCAGCCGCAGCGCCAGGGCGCGGTAGGCGGGGTCGAGGGTTTCGTCCAGCACCAGATGCGCCAATGCATCGAGCCAGTCGGTCGCAGGTTCGGCGCCCTCGGTTACCATCCGGCGCAACACATCCTTGGCCAGTGCGCGGCCCGCTTCCCAGCGGTTGAAAGGGTCGGTGTCGTGGGCCAGCAGGAAAGCGCGTTCGGAAGGGGGTGTGTCACGGTCAAGCACCACCGCCGCCGAAAAGCCGCGCAGGATCGAGGGTATCGGACGGGCCGCCAGCCCCTCGAAGCGGAAGCTTTGGCGGGCTTTGGTCATTTCCAGCACGGTGGTCGGCACCACCTCGTCGCCGTTGGGGTTGAGCAGGCCGACGGCGATGGGCAGCACCTTGGGGTGCTTTTCCGGCTGGCCGGGCGTGGCGGGGTTTTCCTGTTCGAAGGTCAGGGTATAGACGCCATCGGCGTAGTGGTCGGTGACGTTCAGGCGGGGAGTTCCGGCCTCGGTGTACCAATACTTGAACTGGGAAAGGTCGCGGCCGGTGGCATCCTCGAACACCTTCAGCCAGTCTTCGATGGTGGCGGCGTCGCCGTCGTGGCGGTCGAAGTAGAGGTCAAGCGCGCGGGCGTAGGCGTCATCGCCCACAAGGCGCTTCAACATGCCGATGACCTCGGCGCCCTTTTCGTAGACCGTGGCGGTGTAGAAGTTGTTGATCTCGACGAAACTGTCGGGCCGAACCGGGTGGGCCAATGGCCCTGCATCCTCGCGGAACTGGCGGGCGCGCAGGGTCATCACATCTTCGATCCGCCGGACCGCGGCGGAGCGCATGTCGCCGGAAAACTGCTGGTCGCGGAAAACGGTGAGGCCTTCCTTGAGGCAAAGCTGGAACCAGTCGCGGCAGGTGATGCGGTTGCCGGTCCAGTTGTGGAAGTATTCATGGGCGATGATCGCCTCGATCCGGGCGAAATCCTCATCCGTCGCGGTTTCGGGGCTGGCGAGGACGTAGCGGGAGTTGAAGATGTTCAGCCCCTTGTTTTCCATCGCGCCCATGTTGAAATCGTCGACCGCCACGATGTTGAATACGTTCAGATCGTATTCGCGGCCATACACCTCTTCGTCCCAGCGCATCGAGCGGATCAGGCTGTCCATCGCATAGGCGCAGCGGTCTTCGTCGCCGCGCCGCACCCAGATGTTCAGCACGACCTCGCGCCCGGACCGGGTGGTGTATTTGGCGGAGTGCGAGACCAGATCACCTGCCACCAGCGCGAAGAGGTAGGACGGTTTCGGCCAAGGATCGCTCCATACCGCCGAGGCCTTGCCACGCCGGACCGGGTTGCCGTTCGACAACAGGATCGGCAGCTTGCTTTCGATGCGCACCTTGAAGCGCGACATCACGTCGGGGCGGTCGGGGTAGAAGGTGATGCGGCGAAAGCCTTCGGCCTCGCACTGGGTGCAATACATGCCGCGCGACATGTAAAGCCCGGTCAGGGCGGTGTTCGCCTCGGGGGCGATTTCCACGACGGTTTCAAGGATGAAGGGGCGCTTTGGCAACAGCCTTGCCGGCACCGTCAGGCTGGTCGGGTCCAGTTTCGGGGCGACCTCGGCGCCGTCGATGGTGCAGGACACCAGCCGCAGCCCCTCGCCATCCAGCCTCAGCGCGTGGCGTCCGGGTCTGGCAGGGTTGGGCGCAAGCGCGAGGCGGGCCTTCACCTTGGTGGCGGAGGGCGACAGGGTGAAGGTCAGATCAACCTTCTCGACCAGATGGGTGAAGGGCTTGTAATCCGCAAGGTGAATGGTTTGCGGGGTGGGATGTGTCATGTCTTCCTGCCGGTCGGGAACATTGCGCGTCGGGGCAGGTTAACGGTGCAGCGGCGCCACGACAACGGCTGACCCGATTTTCCCTGCAATGGCGACAGGATGGCACGATGTCGGCACCACACACCAATCTGCAAAAGCAACGCCGCCGCCATATCGGCCCGCTGATCGGGATGATCGTGGTGGTCATCTTCGCCTTGGCGCTGTTGTTCTGGCTGCTGATGCGCACCGCCGATCAGGGCACCCCGCCCGAGACCAACGCGGCCCAGATCGACGGGCGGACGGGCGAGGCCACCGCGCAGCCGCCGGCCGATCCGACCGAGCCGGCCGATCCGACCGAGCCGCAAGACAGCATCGAGACGACGACCCCCGCGCCGACACCGACGACAAGGCCGTCCACCTCGGCCCCCTGAGAGGCGATTTGCGATTGAGCCGGCCAGCGGATTTGATATGGATGTTCGATGTCTGTTCTTGTCTGGTTCAAGCGCGACCTGCGCCTCTGCGATCACCCCGCGCTGTGCCTTGCGGCGGAGCGCGG
Organism: Paracoccaceae bacterium; assembly: GCA_030697175.1. Taxonomy (GTDB): domain Bacteria; phylum Pseudomonadota; class Alphaproteobacteria; order Rhodobacterales; family Rhodobacteraceae; genus JAUYQR01. The sequence continues at coordinate 47,699 of JAUYQR010000013.1, forward strand.
CCCGGTCCTGCCGGTGTATATTGTCGAGCCGGAGTTGTGGGCGCAGCCCGACAGTTCTGCGAGGCAATGGGCGTTCATCGCAGAATCACTGGAGGGTCTGCGGGCGGATCTGGCGCAGTCGGGTGCGCCGCTTGCGGTGCGGACCGGGGATGCCGTGGCGGTGTTGAGCCGGCTTTGCCAGCAACATTCGATCACCGATCTTGTCAGCCATGAAGAGACTGGCACGTTGTGGACCTACGCCCGCGACCGCCGCGTTGCAGCCTGGGCGCGGAGTGCCTCGGTGCGATGGACCGAACTTCCGCAATCGGGCGTGGTGCGCCGCCTTGCCAGCCGGGATGGCTGGGCGAGGTCACGCGATGCGTTCGTGGCGCTGCCAAGGCTGCCCGCCCCTTCCATCACGGCGGTTGCGGGTGTCGAACCCGGCCATATTCCGTCGGCGCGCGCTCTGAAGCTGGCGGATGACAGATGCCCGCATCGCCAGATCGGCGGGCGGGCGCAGGCCGAGCGGTTGCTGGACGGCTTTCTGTCCTTGCGCGGGGAGCCCTACCGCACGGCGATGTCGTCGCCGCTGACCGCCGAGCGGGCCTGTTCGCGGCTGTCGCCGCATCTGGCGCTGGGAACGGTCAGCCTGCGGGAGGCGGCGCAGATCACCCGCGCGCGGCAAGCCGAACGTCCCGGCGGGCGCTGGGGTGGGGCATTGACCAGCTTTCAGTCGCGGCTGGCGTGGCGCGATCATTTTATCCAGAAGCTGGAGGACCAGCCGTCGATCGAGATCCGCGCGCTGCATCCCGGCGCCGAAGCGGTGCGACCGCGGCTGAGCGATGCGGCGCGATTGCAGGCCTGGGCTGCGGGGGAAACCGGCCTGCCGTTTCTGGATGCCTGCATGCGGTATCTGGCGGCGACGGGGTGGTTGAATTTCAGGATGCGCGCGATGGTCACGTCGTTCGCATCCTATCACCTGTGGCTTGACTGGCGACAAAGCGGCGCGCATCTGGCGCGGATGTTCACCGATTACGAACCGGGGATTCACTGGCCGCAGGTGCAGATGCAGTCTGGCACCACCGGCATCAACACGCCGCGCATCTACAATCCGGTCAAGCAGGGGCTGGATCAGGACCCGGCAGGCGTGTTCACGCGGCGCTGGGTGCCGGAACTGGCCGCCGTGCCGGATGCGTTCCTGCACGAGCCGTGGAAATGGCCCGAGGCGCGGCGATTGCTGGGGCATCGGTATCCTGAGCCGATGATTGACGTGGCGTCTGCGGCGCGGGCGGCGCGCGATGCGATCTGGTCGGCGCGGCGCAGCCCCGGTTTTGCGGACGCGGCGGCGCAGATCGTGACACGCCACGCAAGCCGGGCCGATGCGCGGTTCGTCAACGACCGCACAGCACCGAGGAAGGTGCCTTCGGCGCAGTTGAGCCTGGATCTGTAATGCCGCGCGGGGTGAAGAAGACCGATCTGCCGAGCAAGACCTGCGCCACCTGCGGCAAGCCGTTCAGTTGGCGCAGGAAATGGGAAAAGGTCTGGGACGAGGTCAAGTATTGCTCGGACCGCTGCCGGGGCGCGAAACCGCCCCGGCGCTGATCGCCTAATCCGCCCCGATGAAGCGGGCGAGTTTGCCTAGGGTTTGCAGGCCAAGCTCCACCGCGCCAAAGCCCTTGGCGGTCTGGTATTCCTCGGCGGTGATGAAGGTCATCGACAGGGTGACCTTGGCGGCATCGCCCAGATCTTGGAAATCGGCCCGGGCGTCGGCGTGTTTGGGGCCGTTTTCGCCCCAGTGCAGGGTATAGTCGATGCGGCGCTGCGGATCGACCACGGTGTAGCGGTGGTGGTTGGGGTAGACCGTGCCATCCGGCCCGATCATGTCGAACACCCACTCGCCCCCCGCCCGCAGATCAATGCGCGAGGTGCGGCAGGAATAGCCGTCCGGCCCCCACCAGTGCGGCAGGGTTTCGGGGTTCATCCAGGCGCCCCAGACCACCGAGACGGGCGCCTTGATCACCCGTTCCAGCACCATCGTGCGGTCAGTGGTCATTTCATCAATCCCTGCGCATAGGCTTCAAGCTGCGTGGCCACCGTCCCCCAGCCGTCGAAAAAGCCCATGTCCTTGTGCGCCTTGGCGGTATCGGCGCTGCGGTGCCGGGCGATGGCGGTATAGCGGGTGCGGCCGTTGCCGATATCCTCGAAGGTCAGGATCGCGGTCATGAAGGGTTCGGCGGCGGGCTTCCAGCCGGCGGTATAGGTGTCGGTGAACACCAGTTTCTCGTTCGGGATCACCTCGAGGTAGACGCCCTTGTTTTCCATCACGGTGCCTTCGACATCGAAGGTCGTGTTGCAGGCACCACCGGCGCGCACGTCAAGCTCGCAGGCCGTCACCTTGTGCGGCTTTGGCACGAACCAGTGGATCAGATGTTCAGGCGTGGTCCAGCAGGTGTAGATCAGGTCGCGCGGCGCGTTCAGATCGCGGGTGAGGACAAGGTCGAGTTCGGGGTCGAGTTCGGGGTCGAGATCGGGGTCGAGATCGGTGATTGCGGTCATTTCCGCGCCTCCATCAGTTTCATTACATAGTCGTCAAGCCGGTCGAGACGCGCCTCCCAGATCGCGCGCTGGTCATCCATCCATGTTCGCATCGGGTCCAACGCCTGTGGCACGAAGGCGCAGGACCGGATGCGCCCGCCCTTGGTCGTGGTGATCAACCCCGCCTCTTCCAGCACCGCAAGGTGGCGCATGATCGTCGGCAGGCGCAGCCCGGTCGGAGCGGCAAGGTCGCTGACCGTGGCCGGGCCTTCGGCCAGTTGCGCAAGCATGGCGCGGCGCGTGGCGTCCGAGAGCGCGTGAAAGAGGCGGGAAAGGTCCGGGTCATGCTTAGCCATATCGCTAAGTATCATGCGCTGCGGGTCGCGGCAAGCAAAACTTAGTGATTTCGCTAAGTTTCAGTTTCAAGCGTTCGCACCAACTGATTCAGGGGCAAACCGCGTAATCCTGCGCAGCCGCTGCTTGCACCTGATCCTCGTGCGGCCTAACTGGTATGCCATTGCATACGAAGGGGGCGGATGATGGCACGCGTGATCAGATCCGGTCTGGCAGTCGACGAACGTCTGGCCAGCTTTGTCGAAACCGACGCCCTGCCCGGCACCGGCATCCAGCCTGATGCGTTCTGGTCGGGCCTTGCTGGCGCACATGCAACGATCGGTGCGCGCATCCGCGATGCGCTGGCCCGGCGCGCAAGCCTGCAGGCGCAGATCGACGACTGGCACCGCGCACGGAAGGGCCAGCGGCATGATGCCGAGGCATACCGCGCCTTTCTGGACGAAATCGGCTATCTTGTGCCCGAAGGCCCGGATTTCCAGATCGAGACCACCGGCACCGACCCCGAGATCGCCACCATCTCGGGCCCGCAACTGGTGGTGCCGGTGATGAACGCGCGCTATGCGCTGAACGCGGCCAACGCGCGCTGGGGCAGCCTGTATGACGCGCTCTACGGCACCGACGCGATGGGCGACCTGCCGGTTGGCGCGGGCTATGACCCGGCGCGCGGCGCACGGGTGATCGCCTGGGGGCGGGCGTTTCTGGATGATGCGACCCCGCTTGCCGAGGGCTCACATGCCGACGCGCCGCGCTACACGGTGGTTGGGGACGCGCTGCACCCGGCACTGAAAGACCCGGCACAGTTTGCAGGCTACCGTGGCCCGGCCGAGGCGCCGAACGCGATCCTGCTGTGCAACCACGGTTTGCACATCGTGTTGCGCATCGACCCCGGCCACCGCATCGGCGCGCAGGACCGCGCCGGGGTGGCCGACATCCGGCTTGAAGCCGCGCTGTCGGCGATCATGGACCTTGAAGACAGCATTGCCGCCGTCGACGCCGAGGACAAGGTCGCCGCCTACGGCAACTGGCTGGGCCTGATGCGCGGCGATCTGGAGGAGGTGCTGGAAAAGGACGGCCGCACCATCACCCGCCGGCTTGCCCCCGATTTCGAATTCACGTCGCCGGACGGTTCGGCCCACAGCCTGAAGGGCCGCGCGCTGATGCTGGTGCGCAACGTGGGCCACCTGATGACCACGCCCGCCGTGCTGGACGCGGAGGGACGCGAGATTTCCGAGGGCGTGCTTGATGCCTTCGTCACCACGCTCTGTGCGCTGCACGACCTGCAAAAGACCGATGGCCCGCGCAATTCGCCTCATGGATCGGTCTATGTGGTAAAGCCCAAGATGCACGGGCCGGACGAGGTGGCGATTTCGGATGATCTGTTCACCTTGGTGGAAGACAGCCTCGCCCTGCCCCGCAACACGGTGAAGCTGGGCATCATGGATGAGGAACGCCGCACCAGCGCCAACCTGAAGGAGTGCATCCGTGCCGCGAAATCGCGGGTGGCCTTCATCAACACCGGGTTCCTTGATCGCACCGGCGACGAGATCCACACCTCGATGGAAGCCGGGCCGATGGTGCCGAAGGGCGAGATGAAGGGCCAGGCCTGGATCAAGGCCTATGAGGATCGCAATGTCGATATCGGCCTTGCCTGCGGGTTCCGTGGTCGGGCGCAGATCGGCAAGGGGATGTGGGCGATCCCGGACCAGATGGCCGCGATGCTGGCGCAAAAGATCGCGCACCCGCAGGCCGGGGCCAGTTGCGCCTGGGTGCCATCGCCCACCGCCGCCACGCTGCATGCCACGCATTATCACCGGGTCGACGTGAAGGCGCGACAAGAGGCGCTGGCGCGGGGCGGCGCGCGGGCGACGCTGGACCAGCTTTTGACCATGCCGGTCGCCACCGGCACCAACTGGCCCGCCGATACCGTGCAGCGCGAGGTGGAAAACAACGCGCAGGGCATCCTTGGCTATGTGGTGCGCTGGGTCGGTCAGGGGATCGGTTGTTCCAAGGTGCCGGACATCCACGATGTCGGGCTGATGGAAGACCGCGCGACCTGCCGGATTTCGGCGCAGGCGCTGGCAAACTGGCTGCATCACGGGGTGATCACCGAGGCGCAGACGATTGCCGCGCTGCGCAAGATGGCGGCGGTGGTCGATCGGCAGAACGCGGGCGATCCGGCTTACCTGCCAATGGCGCCGCGCTTTGACGGCCCGGCATTCCATGCGGCCTGCGATCTGGTGTTCAAGGGCCGGACGCAGCCTTCGGGCTATACCGAGCCGGTGCTGCACGCCTACCGCCAGCAGCAGAAGGCGGCGGGCTGATCACGGGCGGCTTGATCGTGGGCCACGGGCGCGCATCTCGGCCGCCCGGTCGGGCCGCAGGTGCGCCCAGTTCAGCAGGCCTGCCGGCACACCGATGGATACCGCAAAGACCAAGGCCCAGGCGAATGTCAGCCAGTCGTAGTAGCCCTGTGCCAGTCCGGCGATCACGACAACGCCCGCGACGCAAGCCGCCCACAGCGTTACCAGCAAGACGCGCAAATGTGGAAACATGATCCACCTCCTCGGCTTTCAGGGTCAACCAGAGGGGAGCGTCTATGTTCCCGGCCTAGGCGATATCCAGCGCTATCGCGTGAACCCGGGCGTTGAGGTCGCCCAGGGCCTGATGCACGGCCCGGTGACGGGCGACCCGGTTCATCGGTGCAAAGGCAGCCGCGCGGATCAGGATCTTGAAATGGCTTTCGCCAGAGCCGTCGTCGCCGGAATGACCCGAATGGCGGTGACTTTCGTTCACCACTTCCAGCCGTTCGGGGGCAAACGCCGCCGACAGCCGTGCCTCGATTTCGTCCTTCACAGCCATTTCAGCCTCACCCCCTTCTATCCGCCGTCAAAAGCCCTAGACTCACGGCCCCGAGTCGGAAAGGCCCTTGAATGACGAACCGCCCACCGTTTGAATTCGACATCCGCGTTTCAGCGGACAAGAAGCGCAAGAAAACCGTGCGGCGGGGGATGTCCGGGGCGTTCGAGACGTCGAACAAAGCCTGCGATTACCCCGAGTGCAAGGAAGCCGGTGCCTACCGTGCGCCGAAATCGCCGGACCTGCTGGATGAGTTCTTCTGGTTCTGCAAGGATCACATCCGCGAATACAATCTGAAATGGAACTTCTTCCAGGGCACCACGGACGAGGAGTTCCAGAAGTTCCTGGACAAGGACCGGGTCTGGGAGCGGGAGACCAAGCCGTTCTCGCGGATCGGCGATGGCAACGCCTGGGCGCGTCTGGGGGTGAACGATCCGATGTCGCTGTTGGGCGAAAAGGCCACGCAGAACCCCGGCAAGGCGGCGCTCACGTCAAACGCCACGCGCAAGCTGCCGCCGACCGAACGGAAAGCGCTCGAGATCCTCGATGCCCGCGACACCTGGACCAAGACCGAGATCCGCAAGCAATACAAATCGCTGGTCAAGGATCTGCACCCCGACATGAACGGCGGCGACCGGTCGGATGAAGATCGCCTGCAAGAGGTGGTCTGGGCCTGGGACCAGTTGAAGGACAGCCGGTTCTTCCGGGAATAGGCGGGCGGCCGGGCTGGCCGCCCCTCGCCCGGAGGCCAGCGGCCCCTCAGGCCGCCCGGAACACCATCGCATCGCCGTTCATGCAGTAGCGCTTGCCGGTTGGCTGCGGGCCGTCATCGAACACATGCCCAAGATGCCCGCCGCAGCGGCGGCAATGCACCTCGGTGCGGCTGCCAAAGAGGCCCGGGTCGTCCTTGGTGCGCACCGCGTTCGGCAGGGGTTCGAAGAACGATGGCCAGCCGGTGCCACTGTCATACTTCGCCTGCGACGCATAAAGCGGCAGATCGCAGCCGGCGCAATGAAACACGCCCGTGCGTTTTTCGCCGTCGAGCGGGCTGGAACCAGCCGGTTCGGTGTCTTCTTCGCGCAGCACGGCGAACTGCTCTTCGGTCAGCCGCGCGCGCCATTCGGCCTCGGTCAATGTGACCTCGAACGCTTCGGCCCGCACCATCGGGGCGGCGAAGATCGCGGCCGTCGTCATCATCATGAAGTGTCTGCGTTTCATCGTGCCCATCCTTTGCCACGCCCAACCTAACGCCCGAAGCTACGCGCGCCCCAAGTGGTAAGTTTCAACCTCACTGAAATGCGAAGCGGCGTGATCGTCCCCTTCCCCTTGAACCCCCCTGCGATATGTTCCAAACAACAGATACCGCGCGCCGGGCGTGGAGGCTCTTGGGATTGGACGACGCATGCTGGATCAGGCCCTGAAACCGACCGAGGAAATCTCGGTCCGCGATGTCTTCGGCATCGACACCGACATGCGCATCAAGGGTTTCGCCGAGCGCACCGACCGGGTGCCGGACATCGACCCGACCTACAAGTTCGACCCCGACACCACACTCGCGATTCTGGCAGGCTTTGCCTACAACCGCCGCGTGATGATCCAGGGCTATCACGGCACGGGCAAATCGACGCATATCGAACAGGTCGGCGCGCGGCTGAACTGGCCCACCGTGCGGGTGAACCTTGACAGCCACATCAGCCGGATCGACCTGATCGGCAAGGATGCGATCAAGCTGCGCGACGGCAAGCAGGTGACGGAATTCCACGAGGGCATCCTGCCTTGGGCGCTGCGCAACCCGGTGGCCATCGTGTTCGACGAATATGACGCAGGGCGCGCCGACGTGATGTTCGTGATCCAGCGGGTCTTGGAGCATGACGGCAAGCTGACGCTTTTGGACCAGAACGAGATCATCACGCCGAACCCGTATTTCCGGCTGTTCGCCACGTCGAACACCGTGGGTCTTGGGGATACGACCGGGCTTTACCACGGCACCCAGCAGATCAACCAGGCGCAGATGGACCGTTGGTCGCTGGTCGCGACGCTGAACTATCTGTCGCACGATGCCGAAGCCGCGATCGTGCTGGCGAAGTCGCCGCACTACAACACCGAGAAGGGCCGCAAGACCATCGGCCAGATGGTGACCGTGGCCGATCTGACGCGGACCGCGTTCATGAACGGCGACCTGTCGACGGTGATGAGCCCGCGCACCGTGCTGAACTGGGCGCAGAACGCCGAGATCTTCCGCAACGTGGGCTATGCGTTCCGGCTGACCTTCCTGAACAAATGCGACGAGCTGGAGCGGCAGACGGTGGCCGAATTCTATCAGCGGTGTTTCAACGAGGAACTGCCCGAAAGCGCCGCCAGCATGGCGATGCGCTGACCATCACCGCCCGCAAGACGACAAAGGGTGCGCTTCGGCGCACCTTTTTTATTGCCCGCCCGCCCGCCACCTGACAGAAGTTTTCATTTCGCCCTATTTGCGTGCGATTTATATGGCCTAATGTTCACATCATGGGCGCGTTGAAAACTCTTTGCGAAACCATCCCGGTCTGCCTTGCCATTCAGGCACTGGCACCAACGGCTTCGGGCCAAACGGACCCGGCTTCCGGTCTGCGAACCTTCGCCGTCTGCGCGGGCCGGCTTGCTGCCTTGATGGAACATCAATGGCTGGTTGACGGCCCCGCGTCAGAGGCCACGGCCCGCTCGCGCGAGGCGATGCTGGCGCTGGTCGATGCGGTGGCGCCTGCGGGTCAGACGGCGCAATTGATGGGCTGGCGGATCGAGGCGAAGGTCGCCCAGGCGGGGCTCTTGACGCGCGCCACCTTTGGCCGGGACAGACTGGCAAAACAGCGCGCCGATTATCTGATCGGGCAGTGCCTTGCGCTCATCGGGCAATCCTGAGCATGAAAAAAGGGGCGGTTGCCCGCCCCTTTTCACACGACTATGAGGAAAGATCAGGCCTTTGCGGCCATCGTCGCATTGGCCCACCAGATCACGTCGTCCAGCATCGCCGAAGCCGACGGGGCGATCGAGCCTTCGATGTCGGCAAGGTTGCCCGAACCGCCAAAGCCGGGGTGGACCTTGAAGAAATCACCGCCGCCGATGCGGACGTTGTTGCGGGTGGGGACCATCTGCAGTTCGACGCCGATGTTCTGCAGGTGGCCAAGTGCGTTGGCACCGCCCATCGAACCGTAGGCAACCGCGCCGAACGGCTTTTTCGCCCACTCGACGTAAGCCTGGTCCAGCGCGTTCTTCAGCACGCCGGTGATCGAGCGGTTGTATTCGGCGACCACGAAGATGTAGCCGTCAAAGCCACCGATCTTCTTCTGCCATGCCACGGCGGCTGCGTCTTGCGTCGGTGCCCAGGCGTTCGACGCGACTTCGGCGAAGAACGGCAGCGGGTGGTCACGCAGGTCGACGACTTCGACGGTCAGGTCGTTGCGGGCCTCGGCCTGCGCCTTGATCCAGGCGGTCGGAATGTCGGCAAAGCGCGTGGCGCGGGTGGAGCTGACGATGATGGCGATATGCGGCTTCTTGCTCATGGCGGTGGGTTCCTTGGGGTTGTGTGCAATTCTGTCAGCGTAATGTGGGTGGAACCGGGTCGGTGCCAATCCCGCACCCCCGCGCCGATCCTGTGCATTGCCGCACTCACTCTTGCCCCCGCCCGGCCGCAGTGATTTATCTGTGGCATGAACAAGCCCAGCGACAACCCCGCCGATCCGTTCAAGAAGGCCCTGGCCGAAGCCACCCGCACGATGGCGGATGACCCCGAGATGACCGTGACCTATTCGGTCGATCCGGCCGGCATGAACAAGGAAGGCATCCGCCTGCCGCAGGTCTCGCGCCGCATGACGCGGGACGAGGTGCTGCTGGCCCGCGGCACCGCCGATGCCTTTGCCTTGCGCCGCAAGTATCATGACGAAGGCGTGTCGAACCGCTATGCGCCGACCGGGCAGTTGGCGCGCGAGATTTACGACGCGATGGAGACCGCCCGCTGCGAGGCGGTAGGTGCGCGCGACATGCCCGGCACCGCCGGCAACATCGACGCCAAGATCGCCAACGAGGCCGACCGCAAGGGCTATGGCCAGATCACCAATTCCGCCGATGCGTCGCTGCCGGTGGCGGCGGGCTATCTGGTGCGCCATCTGGCCACCGGGCGCGACATGCCGAAGGGCGCGGCGAATGTGATGCAGTTGTGGCGCGGGTTCATCGAGGATCACGCCGCAGGCACCTTGCAGAACATCAACCATGCGCTGGCCGATCAGGCCGCCTTTGCGCGGCTGACGCGCAAGGTGATCTCTGACCTCGGGTATGGCGACCAGTTGGGCGACGACCCCGACACGCCCGAAGACGAGGCGGGCGACGAGGCCGAGGACGATCAGGACGCGCCCGATTCTGCCGGTGATGAGGAGCAGGACAGCGACGACAGCGAAGCCTCGCCCGAACGCAGCCAGGAAGAACAGCAAGATCAAAGCCAGGCGCAGGTCTCGATGGAAGACAGCGCCGACATGGAGCAGGGCGACGAGGCGGAAATGCCCGAGGGCGAGGCCCCGCTGGAGCCGCCGCCGCCTGCCCCCTATTCCGACGCCGATCCGAACTACACCGTCTACACCACCGATTTCGATGAGGAAATCCGCGCCGAAGAGCTTGCCGAACCGGCCGAACTGGAACGGTTGCGCGCTTATCTGGACCAGCAGCTTGAACCCCTGAAGGGTGCGGTCAGCCGCCTTGCCAACAAGCTGCAGCGCCGCTTGCAGGCGCAGCAGAACCGGTCCTGGTTGTTCGACCTGGAGGAAGGCACGCTGGATGCGGGCCGTCTGGCGCGGGTGGTGGCGAACCCGACGACGCCCTTGTCGTTCAAGCAGGAAAAGGACACCGAGTTCCGCGATACCTGCGTGACGCTGCTGCTGGACAACTCGGGCTCGATGCGGGGGCGGCCGATTTCCATCGCGGCGATCTGTGCTGATGTGCTGGCCCGCACGCTGGAGCGCTGTTCGGTCAAGGTGGAGATCCTTGGCTTCACCACGCGCGCGTGGAAGGGCGGGCAAAGCCGCGAACGCTGGCTGGCGCAGGGCCGGCCGCTTGGCCCCGGCCGTCTGAACGACCTGCGCCACATCATCTACAAGTCCGCCGATGCGCCGTGGCGGCGGGTCAGGCCGAACCTTGGGCTGATGATGAAGGAGGGGCTGTTGAAGGAAAACATCGACGGCGAGGCGCTGGAATGGGCGCACCGCCGGATGCTGGCCCGCCCCGAGGCGCGGCGCATCCTGATGGTGATTTCCGACGGCGCGCCGGTGGACGATTCGACCCTGTCGGTCAACCCGGCGAACTATCTGGAAAAGCATCTGCGCGATGTGATCGCGATGGTCGAACGCCGCCGCGCGGTGGAACTGATCGCGATCGGCATCGGGCATGACGTGACGCGCTACTACAACCGCGCCGTCACGATCACCGATGTGGAGCAGCTTGCGGGTGCGATGACCGAACAGCTTGCCTCGCTGTTCGAGGTGGACCCGAAAAAGCGCGCCCGGTCGCTGGGCATGAGGCGGGCGGGGTAAGGGGGGCCGCCTGCCCCCCCTTTCCGTGCCGGCTCACCCCCCCCCGAGGATGTTTTCAGACAGATGAACGGGTGACGGATGTTCCAGAATTTCGAGACCACCGCCGCCCCGGAGCAAGGCCCACCCCGTCTGGCGCACCTGCGGTCGGCGCTGGCCGAGGCTGGCCTTGACGGGTTCATCATCCCGCGTGCGGATGCGCATCAGGGCGAATATGTCGCGGCGCGGGACGAGCGGCTGCAATGGCTGACCGGGTTTACCGGATCGGCCGGGTTCTGCATCGTGCTGCCGGAGGTTGCGGGCGTGTTCATCGACGGACGCTACCGCACGCAAGTGAAGGCGCAGGTCGATCTGGCGGCCTTCACGCCGGTCCCCTGGCCCGAAACCAAGCCCGGCGACTGGATCAAGGCGCAGGTTTCCGCCGGAACGATCGGATACGATCCCTGGCTGCATACAAAGGACGAGATCGAGCGGCTTCATGCAGCACTTGAAGATACGGGCGTAAGCCTTTGTCCCATAGATAATATTGTTGATCGTATTTGGACTGACCAACCTGCTCCGCCGCAGGGTCGCGCCTTTCCCCATCCCGATCAGCTTGCGGGTGACAGCAGCGCCGAAAAGCGCAGTCGGCTGGCCGGGGCGTTGCAAGCGGCGGGCCAGACCTCGGCGGTCATCACCCTGCCCGACAGCCTGTGCTGGCTGTTGAACATTCGCGGGTCCGATGTGCCGCGAAACCCGGTGGTGCACGGGTTCGCCATCCTGCACGACAGTGGCCGCGTCACCCTGTTTGCCGACCCGGCGAAGTTTGATGGCGCCGTCCGAGCCCACCTTGGCCCGGACGTGGGGCTGTTGCCGCCCGATGCTTTTGTCCCTGCCCTGCGCACCCTTGACGGCCCGGTTCGGGTGGACCGGTCCACCGCCCCGATCGCCGTGTCGCGCGAGCTGGAGGCGGCCGGGGTTGCGTTTGCATGGGGCGACGATCCCTGCCGCCTGCCGAAAGCCTGCAAGACCGCCGCCGAGATCGCCGCAACGCGCGAGGCGCATCTGCGCGACGGAGCGGCGATGGCGGAGTTCCTGTGCTGGCTGGACGCGCGGGCACCGACCGGCACACTGACCGAGATCGACGTGGTGCAGGCGCTGGAAGGCTACCGCCGCGCCACGAACGCGCTGCATGACATCAGCTTTGACACGATCAGCGGTGCCGGGCCGAACGGAGCGATCATCCACTACCGGGTGACGACGGAAACCAACCGGACCCTCGCGCCGAACAGCCTGCTTCTGGTCGATTCGGGCGGGCAGTATGTCGATGGCACCACCGACATCACCCGCACCATCGCGATCGGCGATCCGGGGGACGAGGCCCGCGAGTGCTATACCCGCGTGCTGCAAGGCACCGTTGCCATCAGCCGCCTGCGCTTTCCCAAAGGGCTGGCCGGGCGCGATCTGGACGCCATCGCCCGCTATCCCCTCTGGCTTGCGGGGCAGGATTACGACCACGGCACCGGCCACGGCGTCGGCGCGTTCCTGTCGGTGCATGAAGGGCCGCAGCGCCTGAGCCGGCTGTCGGACGTGCCATTGGAGCCGGGGATGATCCTGTCCAACGAGCCGGGGTATTACCGCGAGGGCGCGTTCGGCATCCGGCTGGAAAACCTGATCGTGGTCGAAGCGGCGGCCCCGCTTGGCGACAACCGGGTGCAGTTGTCGTTCGAAACGCTGACCTTTGCCCCGTTCGACCGGCGGCTGATCCTGGGGGAGAGGCTCGCGCCCGGCGAACGGGTCTGGCTGAACGCCTATCATGCCGCGGTTCTGGAAAAACTTGCGCCGCGGGTTTCTTCCGCCACGCTTGAGTGGTTGGCTGCCGCCTGCGCCCCCTTGTGAGGTTCTCATGGCAGACCACATCAAGATCACGCCAGCCGCCGGTTCCGTCACGGTAGCCGCAGGTGGCACGCCCTTTGGGTCCACGGACCGCGCGCTGGGACTGAAGGAGGGCAGCTATCCGCCGGTCCACTGTGATCCGCGCGAGGATGCCGACATGTCGAAGCTGGAAAGGACGGCACGCAGCACGACTTGCCCGTGGAAGGGGGCGGCGAGCCATCAGTCGGTCCGCACCGATGCGGGGGGCTGGAAAATGCGGTCTGATCCCATCAGGCGGCGATTGCCGGCCACCTTGCGTCTTATCCCGGCAAGGTCACGCTGACGCGGCGCCAGCCACCGAACGGATGCGTTCGACCATGGCGCGAACGCCGTTCGACCGTTGGCTCGACAGGTGTTCGTTCAGGCCCAGACGGCCAAGTTCGGCCACAGCGTCGACCTTGGCCACCTCGTTCACCGGCACACCGGAATACAGCGCGTGCAGCACGGCGATCAGGCCGCGCACGATCATCGCGTCGCTTTCGCCCTGAAAATCGAAGCGCCCGCCTTCGATGATCGGTCGCAACCAGACCTGGCTGGCGCAGCCCTGCACCTTCAGCGCCGGCACCTTGAAGCTGTCGTCCAGGGGCGGCATCGCCTTGCCGAGGTCGATCACATGGCGGTAGCGGTCTTCCCAGTCGTCCAGAAACTCGAAGGTTTCGGCGATTTCCTCGAATGCCTCGGTAGCCATGAGCCGTCTCCGCTGTGTCCCGGTTGAGGTATGTCGCCGGCCCGCAAAGGTCCAGTCCGCAACACGCGCTTTTCAAACGCGGCGGCGTAGGCTACCCAAGGGCAGTCACTTCAGGATGTTCCGACATGCCAGCCCGCCAGATCATCGCCTTGTTCCTTTGCGTCACGCTTGTCGGCTGTGGCGGGTTCAGGGACAGCAGGCTCAACCCGATGAACTGGTTCGGTCGGTCCGAGCCGCGCGAAACCATCGTGCTGCCGGAAACGGCCGCCGATCCCCGGCCCCTGGTCGCCGAGGTTGTCAGCATGACCGTCGAGCCGATGGCGGGCGGCGCGATCGTGCGGGCCACCGGGCGCACGCCGACGCAAGGCTGGTGGCAGGCCGAGTTGGTGGCGATGCCGCTGACCGAAAACGGGGTTCTGGTCTACGAGTTCCGCTTGTTGCCACCGATCACCCAGACCGACGTGAACACGCCGCAATCGCGCGAAGTCACCGTGGCCCACTACATTTCCGACATCCGGCTGGAGCCGGTGCGCGAGATCGTGGTGCAGGGGGCCAGCAACGCGCGGGCCGCGCGGCGCTAAAGCCGGACGATCCGCACTTCGTTGGCCTTGGCCGACAGCGCGATTTCACCGCGGCACAGGCGCAGCGCATCCTCGCCAAAGGCTTCGTGCCGCCATCCGGCCAGCGCCGCCAGATCGCGTTCGCCCGCCGCGATGGCATCAAGTTCCGCACTCGATGCAATCAGCCGGGGGGCTACGCCGAGGCTTTCCGACTTTGCCTTCAGCAGCACGCGCAACAGGTCTGCCAGCGCCGGATTGACCTGGATCTGATCGCGCGACGCATCGACGCGCGGCATGTCCTCGGGGCGCATCTCCATGCCGGCTTTCACCGCCTGAATGATGCCATCCGCGATTTCGGACTTGCGACCCTCGCGCATCAACAGTCGGGACCGGCCGAGTTCTTCCTGCGTGGTGGGGCGGGTCGAGGCCAGCTCCAGCAGCGCATCATCCTTCATCACCCGCGACCGGGGCACGTTCTGCGCCTGCGCATAGCTTTCGCGGAACCGCGCCAGGGCCTTGACCACCGCGAGGAACCGCCCCGAGGTGGTGCGCGTCTTGATCCGGGTCCAGGCTTCGTTCGGTTCCACCGTGTAGGTCGCGGGGTCGGTCAGAACCGCCAGTTCTTCCTCGACCCATTCGGCACGGCCATTCTTTTTCAGCTGCGCGGCCAGAAATTCGTAGATCACGCGCAGATGCGTGACATCGGCCAGCGCGTAGTCCTTTTGCGCATCGCTGAGCGGGCGGCGCGACCAATCGGTGAAGCGCGAGGTCTTGTCGAGGTTTTCGCGGGCGATCTTCTTGACCAGCGTCTCGTAGCCGACCTGTTCGCCAAAGCCGCAGACCATCGCGGCGATCTGGGTGTCGAACAGCGGTTTGGGGAAGACCTTGCCTTCGACGAAGAAGATTTCCAGATCCTGACGCGCGGCGTGGAATACCTTGACCGTCGCCTCGTGGCGGAACAGATCGTAAAGCGGCTCCATCGACATGTCCGCGCCCTCGATCGGGTCGACAAGAACCGCTTCGCCCGCGCCCGGCATCGCCAACTGGATCAGGCAGAGCTTTGACCAATAGGTCCGCTCGCGCAGGAATTCGGTGTCGATGGTGACGTAGGGCTGGGACTTTGCCATCTCGCAGTAGTCGGCAAGGTCCTGGGTCGTGGTAATCGTGCGCATGTTGCGCCTTTCAGCGAAACGCGGGGTCATCCCGCAGACCGCCACCGCTTACAGGCGAACGGGGGGAAATGAAAGGGGTCTGCAGAGCGCCGCAGGCGCCGCGGGGTCAGGGCAACAGCACCGGCGTCCGGTCACCGGCCGCAAAGCGGCGCAGCACGGCGGGGTAAAGCCGGTGTTCCTGCGCCAGCACGCGGGCCGCAAGGCTTGCCTCGTCATCGCCCGGCAGGACCGGCACCCGCGCTTGCCCGAGGATCGGACCGGCATCAAGATCAGCCGTCACTTCATGCACCGTGCAGCCGGCCTCCGTGTCGCCCGCCGCCAGCGCCCGCGCATGGGTGTGCAGGCCCGGGTATTTCGGCAAGAGCGAGGGGTGGATGTTCAGCATCCGCCCGGCGAAACGCTGCACGAAGCCGGGTGTCAGCACGCGCATGAAGCCCGCAAGGCAGATGATGTCGGGTTCTGCCGCAAGAAGCGGTGCCAGCAAGGCCGCCTCGAACGCCGCGCGATCCTTGCCGAAGGGCCGGTGGTCGACCGCCGCGACCGGCATGCCAAGCGCCGCCGCACGGGCCAATCCGGAGGCCTCGGGGTCGTTCGAGGCCACGAGGATGGGCCGCGCCGGATGGTCGCCCACCATGTCCCGCACCAGCGCCAGCATGTTCGACCCGCCACCCGAAATCAGGATGGCAACGCGCTTCACAGCAGACGGCCGCGGTAGATGACGCCTTCACCCGCCACGACCCGGCCGATGCGCGTGACGGATTCGCCTTCGGCCTGCAACAGCGCGGTCAGCGCCTCGGCCCGGTCTTCGGCCACGACCGCGATCATGCCGATGCCGCAGTTGAAGGTCTTCAACAGTTCCGCCTCGGCCATTCCCGCCGTCTCGGCCAGCCAGCGGAACACCGGCGGCAGGGTCCAGGACGTGAGGTCGATCTCGCAGGCGAGACCCTCGGGCAGCACACGGGGCGGGTTTTCGGTCAACCCGCCGCCGGTGATGTGGGCCAGCGCATGCACGCCGCCTGCCCGCACCGCTGCCAGCACCTGCTTCACGTAAAGCCGCGTCGGCACCAAGAGCGCCTCGCCCAGCGTGCCGGGTGAGAACGGCGAGGCGGCGTCCCAGCCAAGGCCGGAAAGTTCCACCACCTTGCGCACGAAGGAATAGCCGTTGGAATGCACGCCGCTGGACGCGAGGCCCAAAAGCACATCGCCTTCGCGGACGCCCGAAGGCAGCTCGCCGCCCCGCTCCATCGCGCCGACGGCAAAACCGGCAAGGTCGAAATCGCCCTTGTGATACATGCCCGGCATTTCCGCCGTCTCGCCCCCGATCAGCGCACAGCCCGAGGCGTGGCAGCCGGCGGCGATGCCGTTGATGATGCGCGTCGCCTGGTCGATCTCCAGCTTGCCGGTGGCGAAATAATCGAGGAAAAACAGCGGCTCGGCACCTTGGCAGACAAGATCGTTGACGCACATTGCCACCAGATCGACGCCGATCGTGTCGACCACCCCGGTGTCAATCGCGATCCGCAGCTTGGTGCCGACGCCGTCGGTCGCGGCGACCAGCACGGGGTCATTGTATCCGGCGGCCTTCAGGTCAAAAAGCGCGCCGAACCCGCCAAGACCACCCATCGTACCGGGCCGCATCGTGCGTTTGGCCGCCGGTTTGATCCGGTCCACCAGTGCGTTCCCGGCGTCGATATCCACGCCCGCGTCCGCATAGGTCAGCCCACCCTGCACCTTGGCCATCTGCAATCCCCCGTCCGACGAAGTGTCGCGTGGTCGCTACACCAAGTCGGATGCAGCGGCAACTGCGGCCTTGAAATCCGCGCCTTTGGCTTGACCCTATCGGCGGCTCTGCTAGGCAAGACCGGCTACGGGCCTGTAGCTCAATTGGTCAGAGCAGGGCGCTCATAACGCCTTGGTTGGGGGTTCGAGTCCCTCCGGGCCTACCATTTCACCCCGGGGCAGACGCGGCATGAAGATCGGCGACGTTTCCTTCTGGTACGGCGATATCGGCCTGCCCTATTGCCGCGCGCCACTGGCAGGCGACACCAGTGCCGATGTGGCGATCATCGGGGCGGGCTATACCGGGCTTTGGGCGGCCTATTACCTCAAGAAGGCCAATCCAGCGCTGGATGTGCTGGTGATCGAAAAGGATTTCGCGGGGTTCGGCGCATCGGGCCGCAATGGTGGCTGGCTGACGGGCGGCTTTGCCTGGACGCATCGGCGCTATCTGGAAACCTCGTCCGAACACGCCGTTCGCGCGATGGTCGAGGCGATGAACGGCACCGTGGACGAGGTGATCCGGGTGGCCGAGGCCGAGGCTATCGACGCCGACATCCGCCGCACCGAAGAACTGATGGTCGCCACCAACCCCGCGCAGATGATCCGCCTGAAGGCCGAGGTCGCGCACCGCCGCCACTGGGGCGAAGACGGCCGGGTGTTCGAAATGGCGGCGAAAAGCCTGGCCGACCGCATTCGCATCCCTCGCGCGCTTGGCGCGATGGTGGTGGCGAACGTCGCCCGAATCCAGCCGGCAAAGCTGGTGCGTGGCCTTGCCGCCGTGGTGGAACGGCTGGGCGTCCGCCTCGTCGAAGGCACCACCGTCAGCGCCTATGAGAAGGGCAGCGTCACGACCGACCTTGGCATCGTGCGCGCGCCGATCATCCTGCGCTGCACCGAAGGCTTCACCGCCGGGATCGAGGGGTTGAAGCGCGACTGGCTGCCGCTGAATTCCGCCCAGATCGCCACCGAACCCCTGCCCGACGAGGTCTGGCGCCAGATCGGCTGGCAGGGACACGAGATCGTCGGCGATTTCGCCAACGTCTATTGCTACTGCCAGCGCACCCGCGAGGGCCGCATCACCGTGGGCGCGCGCGGCGTGCCCTACCGCTTCGGCTCCAGCCTTGATGCCAATGGCGCGCCCGATGCTGAAACCATCCGCCGGCTGACCGCGATCCTGCACCGGCATTTCCCGGCGGCACGTCAGGCAAGGATCGACCACGCCTGGTGCGGTGTGCTGGGCGTGCCGCGCGACTGGTGCGCGACCGTGGGTCTTGATCCCTCGACCGGCCTTGGCTGGGCGGGTGGCTATATCGGTGTTGGGGTCTCCACCTCCAACCTTGCCGGACGCACCCTGGCCGACCTTGCGACCGGTCGCGATACCGACCTTGTCCACCTGCCGTGGGTCAATCGCCGCGTCCGCCCGTGGGAGCCCGAGCCGTTCCGCTGGCTGGGCGTCCACGGCATGTATGCCTTGCTGAACGCCGCCGACCGGCGCGAGGCCCGCCCCGGCGCAGGTCCGTCCAGGCTTGCCGCCTTGGGCAACTGGCTGACCGGGCGCGGCTAACGCTTGCCCGATGGCCAATCGCTTGCCATAACACGGCCAGCGTTGGGGAGCGGGACCATGAAGTTTCACCGTCGGCACGTACTGGCACTTCCGTTGGCGCTGCTGGCGCGCCCGCTTGGCGCCGCGCCCCGGCCCGAGGTGGAGCGGGATGTCATCGTCACCTGGTATCGGCTGATCCTGGAACTCGTCCGCCATACCGCCACCTATTCGCCCCCCGTCGCCAGCCGCGCCTTCGCCTACATCGGCATCACCGCGCATGAAGCGCTGGCCAGCGGCAACCCCGCCTTGCGCTCGCTTGCAGGGCAACTGAACGGACTTGCGACGCTTCCGGCCCGCACCCCGGGCGACCATGACGAGGCTTGTGTCCTGCACGCGGCCCTTGCAGCATCGGCCAGGAACTTCTTTTCCAACACCGGCCCGACCGGCCAGCGCGCGATGGGGGCGATGACCGAACGGATGGCCGGAAAGGCAATGGACGGCATCGCCAGCGATGTGGTGGCGCGCAGCACCGCACATGGCGAGGCGATTGCCGCGCACATCTTGCAATGGTCACTGTCGGACGGCGGTGCCGTCATCGAGAACATGGGCTTTCCCGCCAGCTACACCCCCGGCACCAATCCGCAGGACTGGGTGCCGACCAGCCTTGTGCGCCAGCAGCAGGCGCCGCTACTGCCCGACTGGGGCACTGTCCGCCCCTTCGCCATGCCCACCGGCGACGCCTGCAGCCTGCCCGCGCCGCCCGCCTACAGCGAAGACCCGGCCTCGCCGTTCTTCCTTGCAGCGAAAGAGGTTTACGACACCGTCACGAACCTTACCGACGAACAGCGCCTGATCGCCCGCTTCTGGTCGGACGACCCGATGCTGTCGCCGACGCCGCCCGGACACTGGATCGCCATCGTTCTGGATATCGCCGACCGTGACGCCCTGCCCGCCGACCGTATCTCCGAAATCCTCGCCACCCTCGGGATCGCGATGGCCGACGCCTTCATCGGCTGCTGGGCCGCAAAGTTCGAGTATGATCTCCTGCGCCCGATCACCTACATCCGCCGCCACATCGACCCGAAGTTCGAGCCCCTGCTGAACACGCCGCCGTTTCCGGAATACCCGTCGGGCCACAGCACACAGTCGGGGGCCGCCGCAACCGTGCTGACCGCGGCCTTTGGCGAGGATTTTGCCTTCGACGATCACACCCACGAAGACGAAGGCCTGCCGGTACGCAGCTTTGCCTCGTTTTGGGCGGCCGCAGAAGAGGCCGGGATTTCAAGGCTTTACGGCGGCATCCACTTCCGCTTCGGCATCGACCAGGGGTTGGTCCAGGGCCGCTGCATCGGTGCCTACGCCGCCGGATTGGCGACCCGCGCATGATGCTTCGCGCAGCCCTTTTGCTTGTTGCCAGCCCCGCGCTGGCCGATCCGGTGATTCCGGTTTTCACAAATGAGACCGCCACATCGGGCATCACCACGGCCTATCAGGGCGAGTGGGAGTTCATGGTTGGCGGCGGGGTCTCGACCTTTGACTGTTCGGGCGACGGGTTTCCCGAGGCGTTCATCTCGGGCGGTGCCGACGCTTCGGCGCTTTACCTCAACCGCAGCACCAAGGGCGGGCCGCTGACCTTTGCCAAAGCCGACGCCGCGTTTCCGGCAGGCATCACCGGCGCCTATCCCCTGGACATCGACAGCGACGGCACCCTTGACCTTGTCACCCTGCGCGTCGGGCCGGATCTTCTGCTGCGCGGGCTTGGTGACTGCCGGTTCGAGGATGCGACTGCCGCCTGGGGTTTTGCGGGTGGCGACGCCTGGTCCACCGCCTTTGCCGCGACCTGGGAAAAGGGGCAAAGCTGGCCGACCCTTGCCATCGGCACCTACATCGACCGCAAGGAAGAGGCGTTTCCCTGGGGCTCTTGCACCGACAACCACCTTTTCCGCCCCGACGGCGAAGGTTACGGCCCGCCTGCCCCGCTGACGCCCTCGTTCTGCGCGCTGTCGATGATCTTCACCGACTGGAACCGCACCGGCCAGCCCGCCCTGCGCGTGTCGAACGACCGCGAGTATTACAAGGCCGGGCGCGAACAGCTCTGGCACCTCGACCCCGGCCAGCCACCGCGCGAATACACCGAAAAGGAAGGCTGGAAGCGGCTGCGCATCTGGGGCATGGGCATCGCCTCGGCTGACATCACGCTGGACGGCTATCCTGACTTTTTCCTCACCAGCATGGCCGACAACAAGTTCCAGACCCTCGCCACGCCGGAACCCGGAACCAAGCCGGTCTACAGCGACCTTGCCTTCGCGCGCGGCATCACCGCCCACCGGCCCTACATGGGCGACGACCTGAAACCCTCCACCGCCTGGCACCCGCAGTTCGCCGACGTGAACAACGACGGCAGGCTTGATCTGTTCGTCGCCAAGGGCAACGTCGCCAAGATGCCGGATTTCGCGGCGGCCGACCCCAACAACCTTTTGTTGCAGAACGAGGATGGCACCTTCACCGAAGCCGGCGACAAGGCTGGCGTTGCCAGCGTGAAGATCGGCCGCGGTGCGCAGGTGGTTGATTTCAATCTTGATGGCGCGCTTGATCTTGTTGTCGTAAACCGTTGGGAAGGCGCGGAAATCTGGCGCGGCGATGCCAGCCTTGCGGGGGCATGGGTGCAGGTGCGGCTGGATCATCCCGGCCCCAACCGCAACGCCATCGGCGCGGTGATCGAGGTTCGACGCGGCGAAGTGGTCGAACGCCACGAGATCACCTCGGGTGGGGGCCACATGAGCGGCAGCGTCGGCTGGCTGCACTTTGGCCTTGGCGCCACCGACGCAGCCGAAATGCGGGTGATCTGGCCCGACGGCAGCGAAGGCCCGTGGCTGACCCTGCCCGCCCGCGGCTTCTACACCCTCAGTCCCGGCGCCGAACCGGCCATCTGGCAACCCTGAGGCTCAGCCAACCTCAAGGTCAAAGACCATGATCCCGGCCACACCGCCGTTGCACAAGGCCACAAGATCGCGCCCGGCGGCCTGATGGTCGGGATGTTGTTCATAGGCCAGATGCGCTGCGCGGTCACGGAAGGTGCAGATGAAGCCCATGCTGTAGCGCGCTGATTTCGCCTCGTAATCCCGGTTTGGTCCGTGCTGGAAGGCGGTCATGCCATCGACCTTGCCCAACAGCCCCGCCAACCGGCGCATCACATCTGCCAAGGCGCCCTCCGGAGCATCTGTCCGCAGATCGCAGACCACACAGTGTTGCAGCATCCGTTACCCCCCGCTTGACGCCCGCACGACCAATTCGACCGGCGCCCGCGTGACGGCGACGGGATGCTTTTGCTGTTCCAGCCAGTCGACCAGTGTATCCGCCGCCGCCCTGCCGAACCCTGCGATGTTGCAGCGCACGGATGACAGTTGCGGATAGACCATCGCGCATTCCTCGATGTCATCGAACCCGACCAGCCGGAATTCGCGCCCGACCTGACGCCCTTCGGCGGCAAACCCGGCGATCATGCCCAAGGCCACCAGATCGTTGAAACATACCGCCGCATCGACCGCCGGATACTCGCGCCCCAGCCGCAGTGCCGCCTCGCGCCCGAAGCCGCGCGACGACCTGCCGTGCAGGATGATCGGCTCCATCCCCGCCTCGCGCAGCACCGCCAGATAGCCCGCCATCCGTTCCGCCGTGATCGGCCGCCCCTCGGGGCCACCGACAAACGCAATCCGCCGCGCCCCCGCATCCAACAGATGCCGCGTCGCTGCTCGTCCGCCCGACAGGTAATCGAACGAGGCAAAGGGAAACCGCTCCGTATCGCCCGATGCCTGCCGCAGCACCTGAAGCACCGGTATTCCGGCCCGCTGCAGCGGCCCGAACGTGGCCTCGGTGCCGCCATAGGTGGGCGAGATCACCAGCCCCGAAACGCCATGTTCCACCATCGAGCCCACGACCTGCGCCTGAACGCCTGCATCCTCGTCGGTATTGGCGATCACCGTGGCGTAGCCGCGTGCCGACAGCGCCATCTGAAGGCTGGTAGCAAACTCGGTGAAGAAAGGGTTGCGCAGATCGTTGATCACCAGCCCGATCAGCCCGACGTTGGCTGACCGCAGGTTCGCCGCCGCGCGGTTGTAGACATAGCCGATCGTCCGCATCGTCTCGCGCACCTTGGCGCGGGTTTCGTCCTTTACCAGCGGGCTGTCCTGCAAGACCAGGCTGACGGTCGATTTCGACACGCCAGCCGCCTCGGCAACGTCGATGATGGTCGGCCGTTTCGTCACCCCGCCTCGATCCCATGCAGTTTCAGCAACAACCCCATCCGTTCTTCTGCAAGGTCGGGCCGTTCGAGCAGACGCGCCGCATCTGCCAGACGAAACACCGCCGAGTAATGCACGATGTCGCGGCTGGATTGGAGC
Source organism: Paracoccaceae bacterium (assembly GCA_030697175.1). Lineage (GTDB taxonomy): Bacteria > Pseudomonadota > Alphaproteobacteria > Rhodobacterales > Rhodobacteraceae > JAUYQR01. Next base: position 71,031 of record JAUYQR010000013.1, read on the forward strand.
CCCGCCGGCATGATGAAGTGCCGCTGGTGGCCGTTCAGCCACGACAGGAAGGCGATGCCTGCCTTGTAAAACCGCGTCGGCGCGCGAAAGATCTCGCGGCTGAGCGGCACCGTGGGCGCAAGCAGCCGATGGTAGGTGTCGCGGCCCCCCAGCGCCAGCGCCTCCAGCGCCTGACTGGCCGCCGGTGCGATGGCCGCGAAAATCCCCAAAAGCGCGTGGGAATGATGCGCCCCATCGCCTTCGATCAGGGGCGCATAGTTGAAATCATCGCCGGTATAAAGCCGCACCCCCTTTGGCAGCCGTGCCCTGAACGCTTCTTCATGCACCTGATCCAGCAGGGAAATCTTGATGCCGTCCACCTTGGCCGGATTGTCCGCGATCAGCCCCAGCACGAACTCCGTCGCCTCGGCCACATCCGTGCTGCCCCAATAGCCGGCAAGCGCGGGATCGAACATCTCGCCCAGCCAGTGCAGGATCACCGGTTCCCGCGCGCCTTCGATCAGTTGGCGGTAGACCCGCCGGTAGACGCCGACCCCCGCCCCCATCGCCGTGAAGGCCCGGCTTGCCATCAGGATCAATTGGCCGCCCGCCGCCTCGATCGCGTCAGCCTGCGTCTGATACGCCGCAAGGATCGCCTCGGACGACCGCAGCGCCGCCAAGGGCACATGGTCCGTCCCCGCCCCGCAGGCCACGCGCGGCCGCAACGGATGCGCCTTGGCGGCCTTCATCGTGCGCTGGATCAGGTCCAGCGCGGTTGGCCAATCGACGCCCATCCCGCGCTGTGCGGTGTCCATCGCCTCGGCCAGCCCCAATCCCTGATCCCAAAGCCAAACCCGGAACGCCAGCGTCGCGTCCCAATCCACCGCCGGTCGCGTATCCCAGGGGTTGCGTTCACGCAGCGGGTCGGAAATCACATGCGCCGCGGCAAAGGCGGTGCGCGTCAGCGGCACCCTTGGCGCGCGCGGCACCAAAGGCTCTCCGGTCAGCCGGAACACTTGCAACGTGCCCGTTTCGGTCGGCAACTGCATCTTCACGCTCCATGATCGGCGCGGATCATGTCTGCGGCTTTCTCCGCAATCATGATCGTGGCGGCGTTGGTATTGGACGAAACGACCCGTGGCATCACCGAGGCATCGACGACGCGCAGCCGCTCCACCCCGTTGAAGCGCAGGCGGGGGTCCACCACGGCGCCCGCATCGCCGCCCATCCGGCAGGTGCCGGCCGGGTGATGGTCGGTCTTGGAATGGCGGCAGGCGTAGTCAAAGTAGTCCTGGTCGGTGCGCACCTGCGGCCCCGGCAGCCGTTCGGCCAGCACGTAGGGTTTCAGCGCCTGCCCCGCGATGATCTCGCGCGCGATCTTCAAGCCCCGGATCGACATTTCGCGATCATGCGGGTCGGCCCAGTAATTCGGGTCAATCAAGGGGGCCGCCGCAGGATCAGCCGAGGCAAGACGCACCGTGCCCCGCGACCGTGGCCGCAGGTAGGCCGAGTTCAGCGTGACACCGCCCTGCGGCATCGCCGCCACCCCGGCCTCGATCCCGGACCCCAGCCCCAGGTGAAACTGAATGTCGGGCGACCGCGCGCCGTCTTCGGCATACCAGAACCCACCCGTCTCAAACAGGCTCGAAGCCACCGGCCCGCGTTTGGTCAGCAGGTATTGCACCCCCGCCACCGCCGACCACAGGGGCCTGGCGTAGCGGTCATAGGTGTGTGGCCCGGTGCATTCCGCGATCACGAACAGGTCCAGATGGTCCTGCAAATCCGACCCGACCCCCGGATGGTCCAGCACCACCGGCACGCCGACCGATTGCAGATGCTCCGCCGGCCCGATGCCGGAAAGCATCAGCATCCGGGGCGAGCCGATGGCGCCAGACGACAGGATCACCGCCTCCGCCGCCCGCTCCACCACGCCGCCCGCAAGCTCCACCCCAACAGCGCGGCCCTTTTCGACCACGATCCGCGCCACCTGCGCGCCTGTCCGCACCGTCAGGTTCGCCCGGGCCCGCGCCATGCCAAGATAGGCGACCGAGGCTGACGACCGCCGCGCATTGCGCTGGGTCAGTTGGTAATACCCCACCCCATCCGGCGTCTCACCGGTCAGATCGTGGTTGCGCGGGATGCCCAGTTCCGCCGCAGCGGCGAAATACGCCTCGCAGATCGGCAGGGGTGCGCGCGGCTGGCTGACGCCCAAAGGCCCGCCCTTGCCGTGCCAGCGGTTGTCGTGGGTGTCGTTGTCCTCGGCCTTGCGAAAATACGGCAGCACATCCTCATAGCCCCAGCCCGCGCAGCCCAACTGCCGCCATTCCTCGTAGTCCAAGGGGTGTCCGCGCGTGTAGATCTGCGCGTTGATCGACGACCCGCCGCCGATCACTTTCGCCTGGGTATAGCGGATCACCATGCCGTTCATGTGGCGCTGCGGCACCGTCTGCCAGCCCCATGACCCGATGCCCTTGGTCATCTTCGCGAACCCCGCCGGCAGGTGGTAGAAGGGATGCCGGTCGCGCCCGCCCGCCTCCAGCAGCAGCACCTTCACGTCCGGGTTCTCGCTCAACCTTGCTGCCAGCACGCAGCCCGCCGACCCGCCGCCGACGATGATGAAATCAAACGCCATTCACAGCCTCGCAATCGACAGCCCGCCATCGACGGGGATCACCGCCCCGGTGGCAAAGCGCATTTCACCCGTGGCAATCGGCACCATCACCGCGCCGACATCCGCCGGCTGCCCCCAGCGCGCCATCGGCACGAGGCCGCCTTCGATGCGGGCGTCGTAGCGGTCTTTCACCCCGGCCGTCATCGCCGTCGCGATGATTCCGGGGCGAAGTTCAAAGACCGCCACGCCCACCGCCGCCATCCGCACCGCAAAGGCCTGCGCCATCATCGACGCCCCGGCCTTGGACATGCAATATTCCGCCCGGTCCGCGCTGACCATCCCGGCGCTGACCGACGTGATGAAGGTCATGCTGCGGCAATGCTCGGATCGCTCTGCCGCCATCCGCCGCCCAACTTCCTGCGCCAGAAAGAAGGCCCCGCGCAGGTTGATCGCCATTGCGCGGTCGAAACTTTCCGCCGTGACGTCGAACAGATCGCCCCGCGCCATCGCGGGCACCCCGGCGTTCGAGACAAAGACCGTCACCGGCCCCACCTTGTCCATCAGCGCCGCCACCGCGCCGACATCGCGCAGGTCATGGCGGTGGTAGCTTGCATCTCCCAACCGCCCCAGCGCGTCGCGCACCGGGTCTGCGTCGTCGGTCATCTCGGCCGCGATGACGATGCGGAACCCCGCACCAGAAAGCGCCTCGGCGATGCCAAGGCCAATGCCCTGCTGCCCGCCCGTGATGAACGCGACCGGCTTCATGCTGCGGGCCTTTCCCGGATATGCGCTGCCGTCCGCAACGCCAGTGCTGCAATCGTCAGCGCCGGGTTCACCGCGGCCGAGGTCGGCAGCACCGAGGCGTCGACGATGTAGAGGTTCTCCAGATCATGGCTCCGGCAGTTGGCATCCACAACCGAAGCCGCAGGGTTCGCGCCCATCCGCGCCGTCCCGCATTGGTGCGACGGTGTGCGCCTGTCGAAAGCGCGCGACAGAACAACGGGATACCCGGCTTTCCTCAACTTTCGCTTCAACTCTGCCACCAGCGCCAGATGCGCCTCCCAGTTCGACCGCTTCCAGTCCAGCACGACCTGATCGCCCTTCAGCGTCACCCGGCTGTCGGGGTTCGGCAGGTCTTCCGACATCGCCAGAATGTCCACCGAATGGCGCGCGATCCACCCCGCCACCGGCCCCGGGATCGGCGTGTCCGAGGCCAGGATCGGCCCCGAGATCTTGCCAAGCAACTGCACATTCCCCAAAGGCGCCCCGCCCGGCCCGCCGGACAGGTAAAAGTCGTTCACCTGCACCGTCTTTTGGTAGACCGAAGGGTTCGCCCGGAACGGATGCAACGCCAGAACTGCGCTCAGGTTGTGGTTCATGAAATTGCGCCCGACCTGATCCGAGCGGTTCGCCAACCCACCCGGATGCGCTGCATCGGCAGATGACAGCAGCAGCACCGCCGACATTACCGCCCCTGCCGACAGCACCACCACCGGTGCGGTCAACCGCTCTGCCCGCCCGTCCCGCTGCACCTCCACCGCTGTCACGCGGCCCCCCTCGGCCACCAGCCGTGTCACCCGCGCACCGGTCTGCAAGCGCACGTTCGGGTGCTGCAAGGCATGGGCCAGCCCCACCGTTTCGGCATCCATCTTGCCGCCGCAGGTGTCGGGGAACGCGTCCCACGGGGTTTGGCCATGCGCGAGCCAGCGTTCGATATCCACGCCCAAGGGCAAGGATGACGGATGCAGCCCTACCGCCTGCAACCGGCGGCGAAAATCGGCAATCGCGGGTTCATCCGGCACCGGGCGAAACGCATACTGCCCGGAATGCACAGGCTCGGTCGGGTCGTCACCGAGTTCGCCGCGCACCTGATAAAGCTGCTCGGCCTGCTGATACCACGGCTCCAGATCGTCGTAGCTGATCGGCCAGCCCGGCGTGGTGCCGCCCAAGTGGCGCATCGGGGCGAAATCCTCGGCCCGGTAGCGCATCAGGACGGCACCGTAGAACTTGGAATTGCCGCCCGCGTGGTAGTAGTTGCCGGGGTTGAAGGGCCGCCCCTCGCCGTCCAGCCACTGCTCGTCGGGGCGAAAATGCCCCCGGCCAAAGATCGCCGCCGGATCGCGCGCCTCGGGCGATGGCTCCAGCCGCGTGCCCCGTTCCAGAATGAGGATGCGCTTGCCCGAGGGTGCCAGTGCCGCCGCCAGCGTAGCCCCCCCCATGCCCGAGCCGATGATGATGATGTCGGCGTCGCTCATCCCGCAATCCGCGCCTCGGTCACCGGATCGAAGGCCACCGCCTTTTCCATGTTCACCGCAAAGTCGAAGATCTGCCCCGGTGCCACCGACGCATCCGCCCGCATTCGCGCGATCACGTCCTTGCCCGACAGGGTCATCGTCACGAAGGTATCCGACCCCGCCGGTTCCGTCACCGTCACCCGGTTGGCAAAGGGCTGGATGTTGCCGGACTTGCGGTCCGCCCCTTCCGGGTCGGTGATCGCCTCGGGCCGGATGCCCAGCAGGATTGCCTTGCCAGCCCACTCCGCCATGTTGCCCTGACTGAACCGCAGGCGCCGCACCACACCCTCGCTGTCGGTGATCTCGGCATGGGCCGCGCCGTTCTGCATCACCACCGTGGCAGGCAGGATGTTCATCGCAGGGCTGCCCATGAAGGTCGCCACGAAGAGGTTGGCCGGGGTATCGTAAATCTCCTTCGGGGTGCCAAGCTGCTGGACATAGCCCTTGTTCATCACCGCGATCCGGGTCGACAGCGTCATCGCCTCGATCTGGTCGTGGGTGACGTAGACGATCGTCGTCCCGAGCTTGTGGTGCAGCTTCTTGATCTCGGTCCGCATGTCGACACGCAGCTTCGCGTCAAGGTTCGACAACGGCTCGTCGAACAGGAAGACGTCCGGGTTTCTGACCAATGCCCGCCCCATCGCCACCCGCTGCCGCTGGCCACCCGACAACTGCCCCGGCTTGCGGTCCAGAAGGTGGTCGATCTGCAACAACTTGCCCACGTCGGCAAGCGCGCGCTCACGCTCCGCCTTCGGGACGCCGTGCATTTCCAGCCCGAAGGTCATGTTCTGACCCACGGTCATGTTCGGGTAAAGCGCATAGCTTTGAAACACCATCGCGATGTTGCGCTTTGACGGATGCACCCCGTTGATCACCCGCCCCTTGATCGAGATGTCGCCCGAGGAAATCGCCTCCAGCCCCGCGATCATGTTCAGAAGCGTGGATTTTCCGCAGCCCGACGGGCCGACCAGCACCAGAAACTCTCCCTCCTGCACCGAGATATCCACCTCGTGCAGCACCTGCACCTTGCCGTAAGATTTGGTCACATGCGAGATATCGAGAAAACCCATGGGTCAGCCTTTCACAGAGCCAGCCATCAGCCCGCGCACGAAGTAGCGGCCCGCGACGATGTAGACGAAAAGGGTGGGCAGCGCGGCGAGGATCGCCCCTGCAAAGTGGACGTTGTATTCCTTCACCCCGGTCGAAGAGTTGACGAGGTTGTTCAAGGCAACCGTCATCGGCATGGAATCAAGGTCGGCAAAGGAGGCACCGAACAGGAAGTCGTTCCAGATGTTGGTGAATTGCCAGATCACGCTGACCACCGCGATCGGCCCTGAAACCGGCAGCATGATCCGCCAGAAGATGCGGAAGAACCCTGCCCCGTCGATCATCGCGGCCTTTACCAGTTCGGTCGGGAACGAGGCATAGTAGTTGCGGAAGTAAAGCGTGGTGAAGCCGATGCCGTAGACCACATGCACCAGGATCAGCCCCGGCGTCGATCCCGCCAGCCCCATCAACCCCAGCATCCGCGCCATCGGGATGAGCACGATCTGGAACGGGATGAAGCAGGCGAACAGCATCAGGCCAAACAGGATCGTATCGCCGCGGAACCGCCATTTGGTCAGCACATAGCCGTTCAGCGCGCCAAGCATGGTCGAGATTGCCACCGCCGGCACCACCATCAAGAGCGAGTTGAGGAAGTAGGGTTTCAGCCCCGTCGGCTCCACCCCGATCTGCGCGGTGGACCAGGCCGAGCGCCAGGCGTCCAGCGTCCAGACCTGCGGCAGCGACATCATGTTGCCGCCGGTGATTTCCGACAGCGGCTTCAGGCTGTTGGTCAGCATCACGAAGAACGGCAGCAGGTAAAACAGCGCGAACAGAAGCAGCACGAGGTAGATGAAGGTCCGCGCCACCCGGCCCGTGCGCACAGCGGTGTCTTGCGTCGCGGCGCTCATTCCTTTTTCTCCTTCAGCTCGGCGTAAAGGTAGGGGATCATGATCGCGGCGATGGTCATCAGCATGATCACCGCCGATGCCGCGCCGATGCCCATCGAGTTGCGGGTGAAGGTGTAGGAATACATGAAGGTCGCGGGCAATTCCGTCGCCCGCCCCGGCCCGCCCCCGGTCAGCGCGATGACAAGGTCGTAAGACTTGATCGCAAGGTGGCTCAGGATGACAAAGGCGCTGAGGAACGCCGGGCGCAGCAGGGGAATGACGATGCGGCGGTAAAGCTGCCAGTTCGACGCCCCGTCGATCTGTGCGGCCTTCAGGATCTCGTTGTCGATGCCGCGCAGGCCCGCCAGAAACATCGCCATCACAAAGCCTGACGTCTGCCAGACCGCCGCGATGACCACGGTATAGATCGCCATGTCGCGATCCTTGATCCAGTTGAAACTGAACGACTCCCACCCCCAGAGGTGCATGGTGTGTTCCAGCCCGATGCCGGGGTCGAGAAACCACTTCCACGCCGTTCCCGTGACGATGAACGACAGCGCCATCGGGTACAGGTAGATCGGCCGCAGGACCCCCTCGCCGCGGATCTTCTGGTCCAGAAAGATCGCCAGCGTCAGCCCGATCAGCGTGCAGATCACGATGTAAAGCGACGAAAAGATCGCGAGGTTCTTGATCGCCGTGATCCAGGACGACAGCGCCCAGAGCTTGGTGTAATTCTCCCACCCGACCAGGGTGTTGGACGGCAGCATCTTGCTGTCGGTAAACGACAGATACCCGGTGTAGAGGATGAAGCCGTAGACGAAGACAAGGATCACCGCGAGCGAGGGCGACAGCACCAGCTTCGGTATCCAGTCTTGCAACCGAGTGCGAAAATCGGCGTCGATGGATTGCGTCGCCATAGCCCCCTCCACGCCCGCATGGCGCGGGCAACCACTGGAAAATCCGATCAGGGTCCGATCAGGGTCCGATCAGGGAATGTGCGGGAAGGCGACCGGGGGCCGCCTTCCCAAGTGGGCTTACTTCGCCGCTTCGACCGCTGCGGCCAGTTCGGTTGCCGCCGTCGCCGCGTCATACTCGCCGTTGAAATGCGCGGTCACCACGTCGTAAAGCGCGTTCTTCACGGCGGCCGGGGCAGCATGGCCATGCGCCATCGACCCAAAGAGCATGCCGTTCGTATTCGCCTCGGCCAGATCCTTCATGCCCTTCTTGCCGCAGTCGTCAAAGTCGGTGTCCGGCACATCGGTCCGCGCGGGAACCGAGCCTTTCACCACGTTGAACGCCGACTGGAAGACCGGGTCCATGATCGCCTTGGCCATCGCGACCTGGGCTTCCTGCATTGCGGGATCCGTCTGGTTGAACATGGCAAACTGGTCAGAGTTGAAGGTCACCATGCCTTGCGTTCCGGGAAAGCGGATGCAGACGAAATCGGTGCCCGGCACCTTGCCCGCCTTCAGGAATTCACCCTTGGCCCAGTCGCCCATCATCTGCATCCCGGCCTCACCGTTGATCACCATGGCAGACGCCAGGTTCCAGTCGCGGCCCGAAAAGTTGTCATCGACATAAGACCGCAGCGTTGCCATGCGGTTGAACGCCTCGACCATCGTCTCGCCACCCAGCGCCGCCGGGTCGAGGTCGATCATCGCGGCCTTGTAGAAATCCGCGCCCAGCGACAGCACGACCGCGTCGAACACGGTCGCGTCCTGCCAGGCCTGCCCGCCATGCGCCAGGGGCGTGATGCCGTTGGCCTTCATCGCGTCCAGCATCGCGACCAGCTCTTCCCACGTTTCGGGCGCCTTGCCGCCGGCTGCGTCCAGCGCGGCCTTGTTGATCCAGATCCAGTTCGTCGAATGCACGTTCACCGGGGCCGCGACCCACTTGCCGTCATAGGTGGAGAACGCCTGCAGCGCCGTCGGCACCACCTTGTCCCAGCCCTCGGCGGTCGCGGTGGCGGTCAGGTCGGCCAGCGCGCCTTCCTTGGCCCAGTCCTGAATGTCGAAGCCCAGCATCTGCACGGCCGTGGGCGGGTTGCCCGCGGTGACGCGCGCGCGCAGCGTGGTCATCGCCGCCTCGCCGCCGCCGCCCGCAACCGGCATGTCCAGCCAGCCGGTGCCCGCGCCGGCAAGGTTGTCTTTCAGCACGTTCAGTGCCGCGGCCTCGCCACCGGATGTCCACCAGTGCAGCACCTCCACGTCCGCCGCTTTCACCAGGCTCGTCGACAGCACAAGCGCCGCCGCCGCCGTCAGTGCCTTACCATAAAATCCACGCATTTGGTTCCTCCCGTTTTGCGTTGGTTTGTCGTTTGCCACCAAGGGGTTCTCAGTGGGTCTTCACCCAGTTTGGCCGCGTGCGTCCGATGCGCATCGCCACCGTCTTGACCTCGAGGAATTCCTCCAGCCCATAGCGCCCGATCTCGCGGCCCTGCCCCGATTGCTTGAAGCCCCCGAAGGTCATTTCCGGGAACCCGTCCATCCAGGTGTTGGTCCAGATCGTGCCCGCCTGCACCCGCCGCGCAAATTCCAGGCAGGTGTGGACGTTCTCGCTCCAGACGCCCGCGCTCAGGCCGTAGGCCGCGTCGTTGGCAAGTGCCACCGCCTCGTCCAGCGTGCGAAAGGTCAGGCAGGCCAGCACCGGGCCGAACACCTCGTCCCGCGCAATCGCCATGTCCGGCGTCACGCCCGAAACCACCGTCGGCTGGTAGAACTGCCCGGCGAGGCCCGGCACCATGAGCGGCCCGCCGCCCAGGGCGACCTTCGCCCCCGCCGCGACCGCGTCCTTCACATAGCCGTCGATCTTGCCCTGATGCACGAGGGATATGATCGCGCCCACCTGCGTGTCGGGATGCAGCGGATCGCCAAACGCCACCTGCCGCGACAGCGCCGTGACGCGGGCCACGAACGCCTCGGCGATATCCTCATGCACCAGCACCCGGCTGCCGGAATTGCAGCACTCGCCGGCGTTGAAATAGATCCCGAACGTCACCGCATCCGCAGCGCTCTCCAGATCGGCGTCGGGAAAGATCACCTGCGGGTTCTTGCCCCCCAGTTCCAGCGCCACCTTCTTCAGCGAGCCGCTTGCCGCGACCGAAATCGCCTTGCCCACCGCCGTCGACCCGGTGAACGTCACCATGTCCACATCGGGATGCGACGCCAGAACAGCCCCCACCGGCTGCCCCTCGCCCAGAACGATGTTCACCACACCCGCCGGCAACCCCGCCTCGATCAGCAACTCGCCCATCATCACGGTCGATGACGGCGTCATTTCCGACGGCTTGACCACGCAGGTGCAGCCCGCAGCAAGGGCAAAGGGCAGCTTCTGGCTCAGAATCCAGAACGGAAAGTTCCACGGCGTGATCACCGACACGACGCCGATCGGCTCTTTCAGGATCACTCCCAGCATGTCGGGCCCGAGCGTGTTGTGGCTGTCGCCGGTGATGTTGCGCGCAAGGCTTGCCGCATAACGCCACAGGTCCGCCGCCCCCGACACCTCGCCGCGCGACTGGCTGATCGGCTTGCCGCTTTCCAGCGTCTCCAGCAGGGCTATCCGCTCGACATTCGCCTCGATCAGGTCTGCCACGCGCAGCAGCACCGCCGCCCGCGCCTTGCCCGTCGCGCGCGACCAGACCCCGCTGTCGAAAGCCGCCCGCGCCGCTGCGACCCCTGCCTCGGCATCCGCCGCCGTGCCAAGCGCCGAGCGGCTGACAACCACCCCATGCGCGGGCGAGACGCGGTCGACCGTCACGCTTCCCGCAACCCAAGCGCCACCGATCAGATGCCGCCCCTCGAACGGTGTCGTCGGCAGCGCCTGCCCCGTCGCGGCGATCACGGTCATATCCAGCATCATTCCCCCCGAAATTCCGGTTTGCGCTTGGCCCTGAACGCCGCCACGCCTTCGGCCTTGTCAGGCGACGCGGCAATCATCCCCGACCCCAGGGCCTCGATCAGGGCGGCCCGGTCTTCGCCCGCGCCCGCATGGATCATGTATTTCGCGACCTCCACCGCACGCGGCGAAGTTTCGGCCACCCGCAGCGCCATCGCCTCGGCCACCGCGCGCGCATCGTCCGCCACCTCGGCCACAAACCCCAAACCCAGCGCCCGTTCCGCCGATAGCCGCCGGCCAAACAGCGCCATTTCCTTCACCACCGGTTCCGGCATGAGCCGCAGCAACCGCTGCGTCCCCGACCATCCGGGGACGATGCCCACACCCGCCTCAGGGAGGGCGAGGCTGGCGCGCGGCACCATCACCCGGATGTCACATGCGGCGGCAAGCTCCAGCCCGCCGCCAAAGGCATGGCCCGTCAGCACCGCAATCGTCGGCTTGGCCAACCGCGCCAGCCGGTCGAAGATCCGGTGCCCGTCGCGGACCCAGACCCGGGCAAACTCCGCCGGGGTCAGGTCGCCCCAGGCGGTGATGTCGGCCCCGGTGCAGAACGCCCGCTCGCCCTCGGCCGTCAGCAGCACGCACGCCACATCCGCCCGCCGCTCCACGGTATCCAGATGCGCCGACAGTTCCGCCAGCATCGCCACGGTCAGCGCGTTCAGCTTGGCCGGGTTGTCCAGCCGCACCTCCGCCACCGGACCGCGCAAGATCAGATGCACCGCACTCATGGCACCCACCCCATCGGCCCGTCGGACAACAGCGCCAGCGGCATCCGCACCGCATCCGCCGCGACCCGCACCCGGCCCCCCGAGGCGGCGAGGATATCCCGCTCCGCGTCGATCCCCGGCATCACCTCGGTGGCGACCAGCCCCGTGTCGGTCAGCCGGATCACGCAGCGTTCGGTGACATAGATCACCTCCTGCCCGGTCGCCCGCGCCCGGGCCCCGGCAAAGGTCACATGCTCCACCTGATCGACGAACTTGGAGAACCTGCCCGGCTTCACCACCCGCAAACCCTCCGCTTCAAGCGATACCTCAGCTCCCGCCTCGAACCACCCTGAAAAAACGATCTTTTTTGCATGTGCGGTGATGTCCACAAAGCCGCCGCAGCCCGCCGTCAGATAGGGCTTCTTGCCCAGTTTCGAGACGTTGACGTTGCCCGCCACATCCACCTCAAGAAACGACAGGAAACTCATGTCGAACCCGCCGCCCTGAAAATAGGTGAACTGGTTTGGCGAAGGCATGAAGGCATCCGCGTTCGACGCGCAGCCAAAGGCAAAGCCGGTCAGCGGCATTCCCCCGACCGCGCCCTGCTCGATGGCCCAGGTCACCGCCTGCGGATGGCCCTCCTCCAGCAACACCCGCGGCACCATCGCGGAAATCCCGAAACCAAGGTTCGCCACCATCCCCGCCCGCAACTCCATCGCAGCGCGCCGGGCGATCACCTTTTCCACCCCCGGTTCGGCCAGCTTGAAGCTGGCCCAGGGTCGCATCACCTCGCCCGAGATTGCCGGGTCATAAGGCGTCTCCGTGGTCTGTTTCTGATCCGGGTCCAGCACGATCAGGTCCACCAGATGCCCCGGCACCCGCACGTCATGCGGGCGCAAGCTGCCCGCCGCCGTCATCCGCTTGACCTGCGCGATCACCAGCCCGCCGTGGTTGCGGACCGCAATCGCCTGATCCAGACCGCCCAGATAGGCGCCCTCATGTTCGTAGGTCAGGTTCCCCCGCTCATCCGCCGTGGTCGCGCGCAGAATGCAGACATCCGGCACGATGTTGGGGAAATGCAGCCACGTCTCGCCACCAAACTCCGCCCGATGCACGATAGGTGCCGCTGCCGCCACCGCGTTCATTGCGCAGCCCTCGCGCACCGGGTCGACAAAGGTCTCCAACCCCACCTTGGTCAGCACACCGGGCCGCCGGGCCGCCACATCGCGGTGCATGTCGAACAGTATCCCCGACGGCACGTTATACGCCGCCACCCGGTCCTCGACGATCATCCGCCAGATTTCCGGCATCGGCAGGCTTGAGGGACCCGAAGGGTACGAACCGGCAAGGACGCGTGCCAAAAGACCGTCCTGGGCCAGATGGTCCATGCCCGGCACGCCATACATGTCACCTGCCGCTATCGGGTGCAGCGCCGTGATCCTGCGCGGGTGACCCTCAGTTCGGAACCGCGCACCCAGGGCCTTCAGCACCAGATCGGGACAGCCCAGCGATGAGGACGATGAAACCGTGACCA
>JAUYQR010000009.1 GCA_030697175.1 Paracoccaceae bacterium
TCCGGCCCAACCGCAGTACGGCCCAACCGCAGTCCGGCCCAACCTCAGTCCGGCCCAACCGCAGTCCGGCCCAACCGCAGTCCGGCCCAACCGCAGTCCGGCCCAACCGCAGTCCGGCTCAACCGCAGCTGACCCTTTCGATCCGCCCGGTTCTGCCGATATGAATGTTCAACCGGCTCTCGCTGTAATCCATCGTCACCGGCGTGCCGGGCTCGATGAACCGCGTGCCTGCCGGAAAGCTCATCGCCGCCAGAACCGATTTGTCCTGCCCGATCAGCGCCTGCAACCCATCCGCGCCGCAACTGCCACCGGCAGCTTCCTTCACCGGCTGACAGGCCGCCAGCGCAACCATCAAGACGCCAATCCCGAACCGCATCACGCGCTCCCTTCACGACCAGATGGCGCAGCCTAGCAACGCAAGGCATGGCGCGTCAAAGCCTATACCCGACGCGCCACCACCCCTCAGCCGCAGGTCACGCGTGAGATGATGTCATACTGGTCCAGCCAGATGTTCAACCGCTGCGGCTGGAAGTCCTGCGTCACCATCCCGCCGTAGGGAATGATCCGGACCGGCTGCGAAAACCGCATGGTCTGCAACACGCGCGACTGGTCACCGACCAGATACTGCAACTGCGACGCGCCGCAGGCATCGGTGGTCGGCACCGGCGTTTCCACCACGACCGGCACACAGGCCATCAGGGCAAAGGGCAGGGCAAGAAGAATACGGGGTGTCATGCGAATGGTCCTTTCACATCGGGGTGGCAAGACCCCGGCCAAGGCCCGCTTGCCGGGCTTCTCATGGAAACGAAGCTATGCGCCACTTGGTTCCCGTCGGCTGCCCGAACGACCCGCAGGCGTCGTTTCCGGCGTTGCGTTCAGGGCCGGTTTCGCACAGCCTGCCGCAAAGCATCAAGGGAGGGAAATCCACATGCGCACCCGTGCCGCCGTCGCCGTTGCCGCAGGCAAACCATTGCAGATCATGGAGGTCAATCTCGCCGACCCCAAGGAAGGCGAGGTCCTGGTCGAGATCAAGGCCACCGGCATCTGCCACACCGACGAATTCACCCTCTCGGGGGCCGATCCCGAGGGCCTCTTCCCCGCCATCCTCGGCCACGAGGGCGCGGGCGTCGTCATCGCCTGCGGTCCGGGCGTGAAATCCCTGAAACCCGGTGACCACGTCATCCCGCTCTACACCCCCGAATGTCGTGAATGTCCGTCCTGCCTGTCGCGCAAGACCAACCTCTGCACCGCGATCCGCACCACACAAGGCCAGGGCCTGATGCCCGACGGCACCAGCCGTTTTTCCATGCTGGATGGCACCCCGATCCACCACTACATGGGCTGCTCGACCTTCGCCAACCACACCGTCGTGCCTGAAATCGCGCTGGCCAAGGTCCGCGACGACGCGCCCTTCGACAAGATCTGCTACATCGGCTGCGGCGTCACCACCGGCATCGGCGCCGTCCTGAACACCGCGAAGGTCGAGATCGGCGCCAAGGCCGTGGTCTTCGGCCTGGGCGGCATCGGGCTGAACGTGATCCAGGGCCTCAAGATGGCGGGGGCCGACATGATCATCGGCGTCGACATCAACAACGACAAGAAAGCCTGGGGCGAAAAGTTCGGGATGACCCATTTCGTCAACCCGAAGCAGATCGAAGGCTCGGTCGTGCAAGCCATCGTCGACCTGACGAAAACCCCCTTCGACAAGATCGGCGGGGCCGACTACTCGTTCGACTGCACCGGCAACGTCAAGGTGATGCGCGATGCGCTCGAATGTACCCACCGTGGCTGGGGCCAGTCGATCATCATCGGCGTCGCCCCCGCTGGCGCCGTGATCGAAACGCGGCCCTTCCAGCTTGTCACTGGCCGGGTCTGGAAAGGCACTGCCTTTGGTGGCGCGCGCGGCCGCACCGACGTGCCGAAGATCGTCGACTGGTACATGGACGGCAAGATCGAGATCGACAGCATGATCACCCACATCCTCAAGCTCGAAGACATCAACAAGGGCTTCGATTTGATGCATTCCGGCGAAAGCATCCGCTCCGTCGTGGTCTACTGACCAAAACCCCGCCCGGTCACCGGGCTGGGCCGCCACCTTCGCTCATATGCCCTCGGTCCAAGGGGGCTTTCCACGCCCCGCCAAACCCGGCACAAACGCCCAGCATCAGACCGGAGGCCATCATGCCCAGCCCCAACTCCTCGCCGCTTCTGGCCGTCCTGATCGACGCGGACAACGTGCTTGCGCGCCACGCCGAGGCGATCCTCAAGGAAATCAGCACCATCGGCGAACCCGCCCTGCGGCGCGTCTACGGCGACTGGTCCAGCACCCAGCTTGCCGGCTGGAAGGTGCAGGCCCGCGACCTCGGCCTTGTCATGCACCAGCAATCGGCCAACACCAAAGGCAAGAACGCCAGCGACATCGGCCTTGTGATCGACGCGATGGATATCCTGCATGCCGGCAAGTTCGACGCCTTCGTCCTCGTCTCCTCCGACAGCGATTTCACCCGCCTTGCCAGCCGCATCCGCGAAGAGGGGCTGGAGGTGATCGGCATCGGCGAGGCCAAGACCCCCGAATCCCTGCGCAAGGTGTGCAACCGCTTCATCCTGATCGAAAACATCGTCGGGGATGCCGAACCCGAAGCAAAACCTGCCCGCGCTGCCGCCGCCGCCCCAAAGCAGGATGCCCCCGCGCCGCAGCCCTCCAAGCGCCCCGAATCCGAGGCGATCCCCCTCATCCGCAAGGCGATGACCACCATCGACCCGGACGGTGAATGGTTTTCGCTCGGCCAGATCGGGCAATACATGGTCCGCGCCGATCCCGATTTCGACGCCCGCACCTACGGCAGTCCGCGCCTGTCAGACCTCGTCAAGCGCCTGACCAAACGGTTCGAGGTGCGCAAGGACGGCAATCAGCTGATGGTCCGCGACATCGCCTGACCAAAAGCCTGACGCTGCGAAAAAGCCTGACGCTGCGTGAAAGCCTGACGCGATTGCAAATCCTGACGCGATTGCAAAGCCTGACGGCCTAGAAAATCGTCCTAAGCCAGCCCACGAACTGCTCTACCGCCGGGCGGCGCGGCCCTTTCGGAATGACCGCCGCATAGGTGATCGACGGCAAGTCCGGCACCGGCAGCGCAACCAGGCGGCCGGCCGCCAGATCGTCGCGGCAGATGATTTCCGCCGCCAACATGCAGCCAAGCCCGCGCCGCGCCGCGGACATTTCCAGATGGCGGCTGCCCAGCTTGATCCGGTGCAGCACCTCCGGGTTGATCCCGGCTGTCCGCAAGCGATCTTCGTCCCAGGGCGCGTCCGCCTCCAGTATCCACGGCAGCTTTTCCGGGTCCGTCTGGCCATCGGCCAGCAGCGACGGTGCGCAAACCACCAGAATTGGCGTGCGTGCCAAGGGCAGAATATCCGCCGTCGGATCGGCGGCCCACCCGTCGCTCAGGGACCGCACCGCAAGGTCAAAACCGTCGCGCGCGAAATCGACCACGGCATGACTGGGCGACAAGGCCACCTCGATGCCGGGGCAGCGCGCCCAGAACTCCGGCAGGCGCGGCATGATCCACGCCTCTGCGATGAAGGTCGTCGTCGATACGCGCAGCGGGCGGCGCTCCTCGCTGCGGCGCAGTTCCTCGATCCCGGCCGCAATGGTGCCGAAGCCTTCGTTCAGCATCTGCGCCAGTCGCTGGCCGGTTTCCGTCAAGATGACCGTGCGTCCGGCCCGCCTGACCAGCGCCACGCCCAGTTCCCGCTCCAGCCCGCGCACCTGCTGGGTCACCGCCGCGTGCGTGACGTTCAGCACCCGCCCCGCTCCGGTGAACCCGCCATGCCGCGCCACCGCATCGAACGCCCGCAGCGAGGACAGCGAAGGCAGGTTGCGCCAGACCGGTGACATGTAAGTTCAACTTTCGTCTTCTGGATTTTCCTGATTCGGAAATCTGCGCATCCGAGGGTAGTTTTGCAAGGCAAACCGCAATCGGACAGGATTCCCATGTTACACGTCGTCAACCTCGATCTCATGCGCGTTTCGGTCAGGTATCGCCCCGACGGCAGCGCTCTCGATCCCCACGAACGGCACCGGCGAGAGGTGGTCCTGCATCTGAGCCGCGCCCGCAGCGCGGCCCGAATGGCGCGCTTGGCCGCGCTCGGCGCGGCGCTCCGCATGCTGTTTGGTGCCGCCCGGCACGTCTCCATCCCCGATGCCCCGGCCGCTTGCGTGGGCAAGGCGGCGAAAGGTTAACGTCCGGTAAATCGGTCCTTGTAACCCATTGATATTGCGTGGCCCGGAAAATGTCCCACCGTGGGACGCCCTCAATCCCCCTCGATCTCCACCGTGGCCCAGGTCTCGAAACAGACCCCGTTCGCCAGCGCCATCACTCCGATCGTGGCCCGCCCGCCAAGCCCCCGCTCGCGGCCGAAAACCTCAACGAACAGGTCCGAAAGCCCCGAAGACACCTTGTGGACCTCCTCGTATTCAGGCGTGCAGACCACGAAATTCAGTGTCCTGACGATGCTCTTCACCCGGTCCAACGACCCCACCGCCTGCTTGATCCCGCCCAGCACATTGATCCCGGTCTGCCGCGCCGCCAGATACCCCTCCTCGGTCGTCACGTCCTTGCCCAACCGCCCCTTGTGGGTGATCTCCGCCCCGATCTGGGCGACATGCCCCGAAAGGAACAGCAGGCTGCCAACCCGATGAAACGGCTTCATCGTCCCATAGTCGGCACCATAATATCCCATCTGGTCAAAGTCCGGGATATCCAGACCCATCATCAGGGCAAGCTGTTCAGGCGAGGCCATGTCCGTCTCCTTCTTTTCCACATCATCCACACCCGCCCCGCCACTGTCGAGAGTGCGCCCCTGCGCGGCCTCCGTGCGCCGATGCAGCTTTGCCAGACACGCCCCAGCGCCTATGTTGCGGTCCAACAGGAGGCGGTCATGGATCATCAGATTTCTCTCGGGCTCGACACATTCGGCGACGTGACCCTCGGGCCGGACGGCAAGCCAAAGCGGCAGGACGAAGTGCTTCGCGACGTGGTCGAAGAGGCCGAGCTGGCCGATGCGGTGGGCATCGACTTCATCGGCCTCGGCGAACATCACCGGTCGGACTTCGCGATCTCCTCGCCCGAAGTGGTGCTGGCCGCCATCGCGGGGCGGACCAAGCGGATCAAGCTCGGCTCGGCGGTGACGGTCTTGTCGTCGGACGATCCTGTGCGGGTGTTCCAGCGGTTCTCCACCCTGAATGCCATATCAAACGGGCGCGCCGAGGTGATCCTTGGCCGCGGCAGCTTCAGCGAAAGCTACCCGCTGTTTGGCTATGACATGGCGGACTATGACATTCTGTTCGAAGAGAAGCTGGATCTTTTCGCCAAGCTGGTGCGGGAGGATCGGGTGACCTGGGCCGGGCAGACGCGCACGGGGTTGACTGATCAGGTCGTCTATCCGCCGCTTGGGCCCGAGGGGATGCAGGTCTGGGTCGGCGTCGGCGGCAGCCCGGAGTCTGTGGTGCGGGTCGTGCGGCAGGATTTGCAACTCATGCTGGCGATCATCGGGGGCGATCCGCGACGGTTCGTGCCCTATGTCGACCTTTATCATCGGGCGGTGAAGCAGCTGGGGCGTGAGGCGCGGCCGGTGGGGGTGCACTCGCCGGGCTTCGTGGCGGCGACGGACGAGGCGGCGCAGGAGCAGCTCTGGCCGCATTATCAGGCGATGTTCGGCCGGATCGGGCGCGAGCGGGGGTGGCCGCCGGTCACGAAGGAGCGGTATCTGGACGAGGTCAGGAATGGGTCGCTGTATGTGGGCAGCCCGGAGACGGTGGCGCGGAAGATTGCGGCGACGGTGAAGGCCTTGGGGTTGCAGCGGTTCGACATGAAATATTCGACCGGACCGCAGCCGCATGACCAGTTGATGGAGGCGATCCGGCTTTATGGGGAGCGGGTGATCCCGATGGTGCGGGAGATGTTGGCGGAGAAATCGGCAGCGTGAGGGGCGTGTCCCACGGTGGGACATTTTTCAGATCCATTGAAATCAATGGGTTGTCTTGAGGATTCAGGGTTTCTTAACGGTTGCCCACGGGCCTAGTCGGCGCCCAGATGGCGGGCGCCGCGCTGGGCGGCGAGGGACATCTGGTGCTGGCGTTCCCGAAAACGGGAGCGGTCTGCGGGGCCGTATTCCTGTTCGCAGGCGGGGCAGGACACGCCTTGCTCGAACGCCGGATGGGCGCGGTCTTCGGGCGTGACGGGGCGGCGGCAAGCGCCGCAGCTTGAGTTGGCGCCGGGCACGAGGCCGTGGCCGACCGACACGCGGTCGTCGAATACGAAGCACTCACCTTGCCAGAGGCTCGCCTCGGCGGGCACGTCTTCGAGGTATTTCAGGATGCCACCCTTGAGATGGTAAACCTCGTTCAGGCCCTGGCCGAGCAGGTAGTTGGTGGATTTCTCGCAGCGGATGCCGCCGGTGCAGAACATGGCGATGCGCTTGCCGGTGAAACGATCCTTGTTGTCCTGCCACCAGCCGGGAAATTGGCTGAAACTGCGGGTGGCGGGATCGACCGCGCCCCGGAAGGTGCCGATGCCGACCTCGTAATCGTTGCGGGTGTCGATCACCACGGTATCGGGGTCGCTGATGAGGGCGTTCCAGTCTTGCGGCGCGACGTAGTGTCCGGTGCGGGCGGTGGGGTCGACGTCGGGCTGGCCCATCGTGACGATTTCCCGTTTCAGGCGGACCTTCATCCGGCCGAAGGGCATGGTTTCGGCGTAGCTTTCCTTGTGGTCGAGCGCGGCGCAACCGGGCAGGGCGCGGATCTGGGCGAGGACGGCGTCGATGCCATCGCGCGGGCCGGCGATGGTGCCGTTGATGCCTTCGGGCGCGAGGAGGAGCGAGCCCCTGACGCCATTTTCGGCGGCAAGCGACAGGAGCGGCGCACGCAAGGCGGCCGGTTCGGGGAAGCGGGTGAAATGGTAGAGGGCGGCGATGGTCAGCATGGGTTCGGGTTAGGACTTTCAGGGCGGGAGGGCAAGATGCTCTTGGCGCGGATTCAAGCGCGAAGCCCGCCGGGTATGCCATTGGTTGCGCCATGGGTCGAGAAACCAATGGCATGGCCCTCCCTCCCCCTGGGAAGGCGCGACCCTCTGTTTGGTTGGGGTTGGCTGTAGTATTGACCGGGGGACGGGGGCTGCTTACGCATGAAGCATCAGCCGAAAGGACCGCCATGCGACCCGCAACCGACGCCCTGATCGTGATCGACGTGCAGAACGACTTTTGCCCCGGTGGTGCGCTTGCGGTGACGGGGGGCGACGAGATCGTGAAGGGGATCAACGCGCTGATGGGCGAGTTTCAGGCGGTGGTGCTGACGCAGGACTGGCACCCGGCGAACCACCTTTCCTTTGCCGACAACCACCCCGGCGCGGCACCGTTTTCGGTGACGGAAATGCCTTACGGGCCGCAGGTGCTTTGGCCCGCGCATTGCGTGCAAGGCACGCGAGGGGCCGAGTTTCACGCCGGTTTGCGCACAGGTCCGGCGCAGATGGTGATCCGCAAGGGGTTTCGCCCCGGGATCGACAGCTATTCGGCGTTCTTCGAGAACGACAAGGTCACGCCCACCGGGCTGGAGGGATACCTGCGGTCGCGCGGTGTGACCCACGTGACGCTGACCGGCCTCGCCACCGATTTCTGCGTGGCCTATTCGGCGCTGGACGCCGCAGGGCTGGGGTTCGGGGTGACGGTGCGGATGGACCTGTGCCGGGCGATTGACCTTGACGGATCGCTGGCCTTGGCACGGAGCAGGATGCTGGCAGCGAACGTCGGTCTGGCATGACCGGACCGGGCAGGGGCTTGTGCCTTGGCGCGGCCGTTGCAGTTGGCGCGCTGGCAGCGGCAGCCCCGGCGCTGGCCGAGCAGGTCTGCATCGCGGCACCCTATGCAGGTGGCGGCGGCGAACTGGCTGACCTTGCCGCGCGGGCGGTTCAGGTGGTGGCCGGGTTTCCATCGTTGGCCGAAGCGCTGGCAGAGCAGAAGCCGGAGCTGTGCCTGGATGACACGCTGGTCGAGGAACAGGCCTACTTTGAGCCTGCCGCCAACCGGATCGTGATCCGCAAGGGGCTGGACCCGGATTTCCAGTTGGCAGTGATCATCCACGAGCTGCGCCACCTGGAGCAGTTCGGGCGGGATATCTGCCCGACAATCAAGTTGCGGCTGGATGATTACGTCCGCTCCAGGCTGGCGCTTGAGGCGGATGCGGCGGCCGTCAGCCTGTATGTGACATGGCAATTGCGCGCCGCCGGTGACGCGGGCCCGTGGGAGACGCTGGGCAAATGGCCGACGCATGATGACCTGGCCCTCAGTTTCGAGACCGAGATGGCGGCCAGCGGCGACGCGGTCAAGGCAACCTCGGCCGCCTATGCCGCCTGGTTCGATGACGCCGATCGGCGCGGGATCTATGCGTTCGTCGGATGCTCCAGCTATCTTGACGCGCTGGACCTTGCGCACATGGAGCCGGGCAAGGGCAGGGTGGCGGAGACGTTCCTGCCAACCCTGTGCCGGATGCCCGATGGCAGGGCGTATGACTGCTTCCTGCCGCCCTGATCGCTTGGCAGGGCTTGCATTTGCCCCTGTCGTAAGGTGACAACCGGATACCTGCAGCCCCCGTTGCGGGAAAGATCGGAGGCCAAGGCATGGTCGATATTGCCACCCGCGTCTGGAACCACAAGTGGAAGATCGACCCGATCGTGCGGTCTTTGATCGACACGGACTTTTACAAGCTGTTGATGTGCCAGTCTATTTTCCGCAACAAGCCGGATACGACGGTGGTGTTCTCCCTCATCAACCGGTCCACCAAGGTGCGGCTGGCGGACCTGATCGACGAGGGCGAACTGCGTGAGCAGTTGGACCATGTGCGGTCCCTGAGCCTGACGCGGGGCGAAAGCACCTGGCTGCGCGGGAATACGTTCTACGGCAAGCGGCAGATGTTCCGGCCCGATTTCATGGAATGGTTCGAGGGGATGCGGCTGCCGCCCTATCACCTGGAAAAGCGCGACGGGCAGTTCGAGCTGACCTTCGAGGGGCGCTGGCCGGAGGTGATGCTGTGGGAGATACCGGCGCTGGCCGTGCTGATGGAATTGCGCGGCCGGGCGGTGTTGAACGAGATGGGGCGGTTCGAGTTGCAGGTGCTCTATGCCCGCGCGATGACCCGGCTGTGGGAAAAGATCGAGCGGTTGCGCGCGATCGAGGGGTTGAAGATCGCGGATTTCGGGACGCGGCGGCGACATTCCTATCTGTGGCAGGACTGGGCGGTGCAGGCGATGCAGGAGGGCTTGGGGGCGAAGTTCACCGGCACGTCGAATTGCCGGATCGCGATGATGCGGGATATCGAGGCGATCGGCACCAACGCGCATGAATTGCCGATGGTCTACAGTGCCTTGGCCGACAGCGACGAGGCGTTGCGGCAGGCACCGTATCAGGTGCTGGCGGATTGGCAGGAAGAGCATGACGGCAACCTGCGGATCATCCTGCCCGATACCTACGGCACCGAAGGCTTCCTGAAGGGCGCGCCGGATTGGCTGGCGGGATGGACGGGCATCCGGATCGACAGCGGCGACCCGGTGGTGGGGGCGGAAACCGCGATCCGCTGGTGGCAGGAGCGGGGCGAGGATCCGACGCAGAAGCTGGTGATCTTTTCGGACGGGCTGGATGTCGACAAGATCGAGGAGCTGCACGCGAAGTTCCGCGGCCGGGTGAAGGTGTCGTTCGGTTGGGGGACGATGCTGACCAACGATTTTCGCGGCCTGGTGGCCGAGGATCGGCTGGCGCCGTTCAGCCTTGTGTGCAAGGCGCTGAGTGTCAACGGGCGGCCGACGGTGAAGCTGTCGGACAACCCGGCCAAGGCGATGGGCCCGGCGGACGAGATCGAGCGCTACAAGCGGGTGTTCGGGGTGGGCGCGCAGGTGGCCGAGCCGGTGATGGTCTAGACCACGCGGTCGGCGCACATCACTGCGCGGGCAATGTGGGAGCGGTGGATCGGGTCATCGGGCGCGAGGCGCGGCATCGTCCAGCCGACCGAAGCGCAGGTGCGGGCAAGGGTGAAGGCCTCGACCAGCGCGGTGTCGGCGGTGCCGTAGCCGGAAATGAGGGCATCGCGGATGTCGGGGTAGGCGGGTTCGTAGAGGTTCTGGCTGAGCACGGTGCCGAGGTCGTAGAGCCGGAAGCCGAAGCCTGAATCGTCGAAGTCGATCAGCGAAACCGAACGACCGTTCACAAGGACATTCTCGCGCAGCACATCGGCATGGATCAGGCCGGTGTCGAGCGGCTGGCTGAGTGTTTCGCGCAGGAAGGCGCGGGCGCGGGCGAGCGTGGCGGCCTGATCGGGGGTGGCGGCGGGGTGATCCCAGAAACGGCCCCAGAACGGGGTTTCGCCAACAAGGCCATCGGCATCCCAGCGCGGGCGGGTGAAGCCCGGCGGCAGGGTGAGCGCGTCGGTGGTGCGGTGCAGGCGTGCCAGAAGCGCGCCGAGGGCTTCGTGCAGGGCGAGGGTTTCGGGCAGGGGGCGGGCGAAGGGGACGCCAGCCTTGCCCAGAGCATCGCTTTCGATCCAGGCGAGGGCAGAGGCGATGCGACCGGTGGAGAGCGTGACGACGGGCGCGCCGTCGCGGGCGGGAAGCGGCGCGGGGACCGCCACGCCGGCGCGGGCGAGGGCATCGCACCACCACAGTTCGGAAACGATTGCGGCGGGGCTCTGGTAGCCGGTACGGTGCAGGCGGAGTGCAGCGCGACCCGTGGGCAGGGCCATTTCGTAAACCACGTTTTCGCGGTTGCTCAGCAGGCGGATGAGGGTGCCGCCCCACTCTGCGGCGGCCTCGAGGGCGAGGCGGTCGGTCATTCTTCGTCGTCGATCTTGCCGCGCAGGGACTTCACCTCGCCGCGCTGGGTTTTGGCGGCGATCCGGCGACGCTGGCTGCCGAGGGTCGGTTTGGTGGCGATGCGGCGCTTTGGCGGAACGAGGGCGGCGCGGATCATCTCGACCAGACGTTCGCGGGCGATCTCGCGGTTGCGGGCCTGACTGCGGGTGTCTTCGACCTGAAGGACGATGGCACCATCCAGTGTCCACCGCCTGCCGGCGAGTTTCTTCAGCCTTGCTTTCACCGAAGGGGAGAGATGCGGCGAGCGGTCCGCCTCGAACCGCAGTTCGACGGCGGTGGAAACCTTGTTGACGTTCTGCCCGCCGGGACCGGAGGCGCGCATGAAGCTTTCGGAAAGCTCCCAGTCGGCGAGGGCGAGGGTTTCGGTGACGTGCAGCATGGCTCGATTGTTAGGGCGGAGGGGCGGTCAATGGAAGGGTTGGTTACGCGGCCAGCCCCGGGGGGTTTCACACCCCCCGGACCCCCGGTGGAGTATTTCAGAAAAGAGCAGGGGCAAGACGGGAAAAGCGGTGCCCTTGCGGGCCAAAAGAGAAAGGGTTGCCGGAGTGCGGCAACCCTTTCCGAGATCCAAGGAGATGAGCCAGTTAGGCATCAATTCCAATCGGCGGTCTGTTTATCTGAAGGGCTGCCCTCAGAAAACACCCCTCCCGACTGTCCCGACACGTCTCTCCAATATCACTCTAGACACTGGATCACCTCCTTTCAAATGGTTGCCGATAAGCAAAAGGTGACACAGATTTTGTGTTCGTCAAGTCTATTCACGCTACCTTTACGAGGAGGCGCCCAACAATGAGGCGGAACGGCAGCAGTGCCACCAAAGCGAGCAACAGCTTCACCAGCCAGTCGGCGACGGCCAGCGAGGCCCAGAACGGCACGTCAGGGCCGAAGCCCAGAAGCGGGCCCGGGGCCGTTGCCCAGGACACGTCATTGCCCGGTTCGATGAACGCGAGGCTGGCAGAAAAGGCCACGCTGAAGAAGATCGCGGTGTCGAGGGTGGAGGAGACGAGGGTGGAGACGAGCGGGGCCTTCCACCACGATCCGGCGCGCAGGCGGTTGAACACCGACACGTCGAGAAGCTGCGCCGTGAGGAAGGCGAGGCCCGAGCCGATGGCGATGCGCAGGGTGACGAGGGGACCGAATTCGCCAACGATCTGGGTGCCGATCAGCGAGCAGAGGATGCCGGTGGCAAAGCCCGCCAGCACGACGCGGCGTGCGGCGGCGGAGCCTTGCAGGCGGTTCGTGAGGTCGGTCACGAGAAAGGCGAAGGGGTAGGTCAGCGCGCCCCAGGTCAGATAGGCGCCAAGCGGGTGCTGCACGAGGATGTTCGAGGCGACGACAATGGCCGCCATGGCAAGGATGCCGGGGATCAGGGAGCGCATGATGTGTCCGTTTTGACAAGGTAGCGGAAACTTGGCCCCCGGGGATCGGGGACGGTGGGTCGCCTAGACCCGCGACGCAGGCATGTCAACGGGTCAGTTGGATTTCAGGACACGGCCGCATTGGCGGGGCAGGTCGGCCATGGTGAATTCGCGCGGGCCGCGCTTGCGGGGTGCGTCGTCTTCGGCGGATTTCTTCTTTTTGGTGCCCTTTGGCGGATTCAGGTAATCGGTCACCCACCAGGTGAGGGTTTCGTCACAGCCGTTGCCGTTCTTCGACAGGTCGGCCACCGTCGGGGTCTGGGTTTCGCACAGCCGCGCACCCTTGGGGCATTTCAGGCGGACGTGGAAGTGGGTGTCGTGCCCGGCGACGGGGCGGATCTTCTGAAGCCATTTGGTATCGGCGGGGGTGGCGGTCTTGCACATCTCGATCTTGACGGCGGCGGCGACGAAGATGCGGTCGACGCGGGGATCGGACGCGGCGGTTTGCAGCAGGCGGCGGTGGCTGGGCGTCCAGTTGTCGGTGACGGAGCGCTGGTCGGCGGAGCGGACGGGGATCGAGGAGATCTCCTCGCGTTCGGCGCGGCTGAGGTTCAGGCGTTGCGGGGGCAGCATCCAGATGTCGGCGTCCAGCCCGATCTGGTGGCTGGCGTGTCCCGAGGTCATCGGGCCGCCGCGGGGCTGGGAGATGTCGCCGATGTAAAGCCCGCCCCAGCCGATCTGTTGGGCGGCGCGCGACAGGCCGATCAGGTAGTCGATCATCACCGGCTGGCCGTAGTTGCGGCCGCGCGACAGGCGCATCGCCTGCCAGCTTGGACCGGATTCGGGCAGCTCGACGAGGCCTGCGGCACAGCCCTTGGCGTAGGACCCGATCGGCATCGAGTCTTGCCGGGACGGGGTGCCGACCGCGCCGAAAAGCTTGTTGGCGAGCTTTTCGGCATGGGCGGGAAGGGGGGCGAGGAGGCAGGCGATCAGGGCAAGGCGGGCGAACGGCATCAGGTTGACAGCTCCCCTCTGGGTTTCACCCAGAGTAGCAGAACGAGGCCGATCAGGAACAGCAGGATGAGGGGCGAAATGCCGATGCGCTGCGAGCCGCTTGCCATTGTCGCCAGCGCGATGAGGGCGGGGGCCATGAAGCTGGCAACCTTGCCGGAGAGGGCGAAGAGGCCGAAGGCTTCGGTGGCGTGGTCGGGCGTGGTGTGGCGGACCATCATGGTGCGCGAGGCCGCTTGCAGCGCGCCGCCGGCCGCACCGATGAGCGCGCCACAGGCGAAGAAGATCTGGTCGGGCAGGCTTGAGGCCGGGTCCATCGCGATGCCCCAGATCGTGTCGCGGTCCATCCCGACGATGATGGTGCAGACCAGGATCAGCACGCAGATGCAGAAGGCGATGACCGGTTTCGGGCCGAAGCGGCGGTCAGCGCGGCCACCCAGCCACGCGGCGAGCATGGCGGTTACCGCGCCGATGATGCCGAAAATGCCGATCTTGGTGATCGACCAGCCGAGGACGCCCGAGGCGTAGACGCCGCCAAAGCCGTAAAGCGCATTGAGCGCGTCGCGGTAGAAGAGCGAGGAGGCGAGGTAGGCCGTAAGGCTGTGGCGGAAGCGCAGCGAGCGGATCAGGTCGCGCAGGCTGGCCATCGCACGGCCGACGTGGAGGGGGCGGGCGTCGGTCCTTGGTTCCTTTACCCACAGGAAGAAGGGGATCATGAACACCGCGAACCAGATCGCGGTGAAGGGGCCGACGGCGCGGGTGCCTTCGCGCGCCTCGGGATCGAGGCCGAAGAGGGGCTCGCGGCCGAGAAGGGTAAGGCCGGTGTCGCCGCCTTCGGCGAAGAACAGCAGCATCAGGATCAGGGCGAGGAGACCGCCAAGGTAGCCGAAGGCAAAGCCGGAGCCGGAGATCGCGCCGAGATCGTCGTGATCGGAAAGCGTCGGCATCAGGGCATTGGTGAAGATGGTGGCAAACTCCATCCCGATGAAGCCGATGCCGAAGGCGACGACGGCCCAGAACAACATTCCCGCCTCGCCGCCCGGGGCCAGATGCCAAAGCGAGGCGGACCCGGCGAGGTAGAGGGCGGAGAACGCCCAGACCCAGACCAGCCGCCGCCCGGTGCCGTCTGCAATGGCGCCGAGGATGGGGGCCAGCACCGCGACGCCGAGCGACGCAATGGCGAGGCCCCAGCCCCAATATGCCTGCGCGGCGGCCTTTGCGGCCTCTTCATCAAGGCCTGCGCCCATGTAGTAGCCGCGGGCGATCTCGGCGAAGTAGGGGCCGAAGATGAAGGTGAGGAGCAGCGTGTTGTAGGGTTGGCTGGCCCAATCGAAGAAATACCAGCCCCAGATCCGTTGTCGTGCGGTTGCCATGCCCTGCCTCTTGTTCTTTCGTCCGAGTGAACCCGCAAACGCGGGGGCATGCAAGCGCCGGGGTCAGCGCGCGGGGGGCCAGGGGCGGGTAGCGTCGGCTTCGATCCAGGCTTGCACCCAGGCGGGCAGGGCGGGGCTTTCGCCCGCATGGCCAAGCGCGCGGGCCATTTCCGCCGGGGCCACCATGCCGGATTTCGACACCACGGCCGAGCGGTTCAGGACATGCGAGGTGCATTCGCTGCCGTTCCACATGCTTTGTTCCATGTAGAGAAAGCGTGCGTCCCAGCCGATGCAGCGGGTGTGCATGGTCAGCCGGGTAAAGGCCGTGACCCGGCGGCGGTAGCGCACGGATGAGCCCGCAACCGTCAGCCCCCAACGGCGAGCCTTGAGCACGCGGTCAAGCCCGGTGCGGCGGGCGAGCGGCAGGCGGCCAAGGTCAAAGAGCGTGAGGGTGCGGCCGTTGTTCAACTCCATCCACAGGTCGAGATCCCAGGGCCAGCAGCGATGGTGGCTGACGTGAGACTCCAGAAGCCCGAGGCGCGGCAGGCGGCGGGCACGGACAAGTTCCTTGGCCATGCGCAGGAAGGGATACATGTGAGCCTCCGTTTCTGCCGCTGGCGTGCCTTTGCCGACGCGGAAGGTCAAGCACAACGCTGCGGCAGGGATTGCTTCTGGACGGCGTGGGCATTACCTCTGCCGCAGCCTTTAGCGCGGAGTGCCGGATGACCTCTCTCTACCAGATATTGATGCTGCTGCTGGACATCGCCCAGTTCGTCATCCTTGCGCATATCATCATGAGCTGGCTGATCAATTTTCAGGTGCTGAATGTGCGTCAGCCGCTGGTCGGGCAGATCTGGGGCGGGCTGAACGCGATGCTGGAGCCGGTCTATGGCCGGGTGCGCCGGTTCCTGCCGCAGATGGGCGGGCTGGATCTGGCGCCGCTGATCGTGCTGATCGCGATCTTTGCGTTGCGGATCATCCTGCAGAACAACGTCGCCGCCTTCCTCTGAGCGCTGGGTGGAGCGCGCGGCGAGCCTTCTGCAATCTGTCTTCGGCTTTGCCGAGTTCCGCCCCGGTCAGGCCGAGATCGTCGAGGCCGTGCTGGCCGGGCGCAACACGCTGGCCATCATGCCGACAGGTGGCGGAAAATCGCTTTGTTTCCAATTGCCTGCGCTGTGCCGTGACGGGGTGACAGTGGTGATTTCGCCCTTGATCGCGCTGATGCGGGATCAGGTGCGGGCGCTGCGGGCGGCGGGGGTGGAGGCGGGGGCGCTGACCTCTGGCAACACCGAGGAGGAGACCGAGGAGGTTTTCGCCAAGCTGGACGCAGGCGTGCTGAAGCTTTTGTACATGGCACCGGAGCGGCTGGCGTCGGGTGCAGCGGTGCAGCTTTTGCGGCGCTCGCGGTGCAGCCTGATCGCGGTCGACGAGGCGCATTGCGTCAGCCAGTGGGGGCATGACTTCCGCCCCGATTACCTGCGGATCGGCGAGCTGCGCCGCACCTTGGGTGTGCCGTTGGCCGCCTTTACCGCGACGGCGGACGAAGAGACGCGGGCCGAGATTGTCACGCGGCTGTTCGACGGGGTGGCGCCCTCGACGTTCCTGCGCGGGTTCGACCGGCCGAACATCCATCTGGCGTTCGCGGTGAAGGACACGCCCCGGTCGCAGATCCTGTCGTTTGCCAAGGCGAGGAAGGGGCAATCGGGGATCGTCTATTGCGGCACGCGGGCCAAGACCGAAACGCTGGCGCAGGCGCTGCGCGAGGCGGGGCATGGGTCTGTCGCCTATCACGGCGGGATGGACGCCGAGGACCGGCGGGTGGTCGAAATGCGGTTCCAGCGCGAGGACGGGTTGATCGTGGTGGCGACGGTGGCGTTTGGCATGGGCATCGACAAGCCTGACATCCGCTGGGTGGCGCATGCCGACCTGCCGAAGTCGATCGAGGGGTATTATCAGGAAATCGGGCGGGCCGGGCGGGATGGCTCGCCGGCCGAGACGCTGACGCTGTATGGGCCGGAGGATATCCGGCTGCGCCGAAGCCAGATCGACGAAGGGGCAGCGCCGCCGGACCGCAAGATGGCGGACCACGCGCGGCTGAACGCTTTGCTGGGGTTGGCCGAGGCGGTGGCGTGCCGACGGCAGGTTCTGCTGGGGTATTTCGGGGAAAGCGCCGAGCCATGCGGCAACTGTGACCTGTGTGACCGACCGGCGTTGCTGTTTGATGCGACGGATGCGGTGCGAAAGGCGCTGTCGGCGATCCTGCGGACCGGCGAGTGGTTCGGGGCGGGGCATCTGATCGACATCCTGACCGGCACGGCCACGGCGAAGGTGAAGGAACGCGGGCATGATGCCCTGCCGACCTTCGCGGTCGGGCGCGAGTTGTCGAAGCCCGCGTGGGGCGCGGTGTTCCGCCAGATGATGGGGCGCGATCTGGTGCGGCCCGACCCTGACCGGCATGGCGCGCTGCGGATGACCGACGCGGCGCGGCCGATCCTGCGGGGCGAGGCGTCGATCACCTTGCGGCGCGATACCGTGACCTCGGCGGTGGAGCGGGTGGCGGTGCGGGGGCAGGTGGCCGATGAGGACGCGGCGCTGTTGTCGCATCTGAAGGCCAAACGGCGCGCGCTGGCCGAGGCGGCGAACGTGCCGGCCTATGTGATCTTTCCTGACAAGACGCTGATCGAGATGGCGGAGCGAAAGCCTGCGACGCTGGACCAGATGGCGGCGATCAGCGGCGTTGGCGCGAAAAAGCTGGAAAGCTATGGCGCGGCGTTTCTGGCGGCGATCAACGGGGCGGTCGAGATGCTGCACCCGGCGCGGATGCGGTTGGTGGGCACGCCCGAGGGCGAGGTGTTCGACCGGCTGGCCGAGGTGCAACTGGCGCTGGCACGGGGCGAGGGCGGAACAGGCAAGCCGCTGTCTTGCCCTCATTCGACTTTGCGCCAGATAGCAGAGCG
Organism: Paracoccaceae bacterium; assembly: GCA_030697175.1. GTDB lineage: Bacteria > Pseudomonadota > Alphaproteobacteria > Rhodobacterales > Rhodobacteraceae > JAUYQR01. The sequence continues at coordinate 17,616 of JAUYQR010000009.1, forward strand.
GCGGCCGTCGACCCTGGCGGAACTTGACCGGATACAAGGCATGGGCGGGCAGAAGACCGAGCGCTTCGGAGAGGCGTTTCTGGCGGTGTTGCGGGGAGATTGAAGATGCTTTGCGTGATTTCACCGGCAAAAAAGCTGAACGAGACGCCGCGTGTCGTGCGCGACGAGGTGCTGTCCGAGCCGGATTTCGCCGCCGAGGCGATGCGGCTGGTGTCGGTGGCGCGCGATCTGTCGGTGGCCGACCTGCAAGGGCTGATGAGCCTGTCGGAGCCATTGGCGCGGCTGAACCGCGACCGGTTTCGCGCCTATCGCCGCAAGCCTGCGCAGGGGGCGGCGTTTCCGGCGATCCATTGCTTTGCGGGAGACACCTATCAGGGGCTGGACGCCGCGACGCTGTCAGGCGATGCGATGAGCCGGGCCGGGACGCATCTGCGGATCTTGTCGGGCCTTTACGGGCTGCTGAAGCCGTTGGACGCGATCCAGCCTTACCGTCTGGAAATGGGCTCGCGGCTGGCGAATGCCAGGGGGCCGGACCTTTATGCGTTCTGGGGCGACAAGATCGCCAAGGCGCTGAACGTGGCCGGGCGCCAGGCGGGGACGGCGGTGCTGCTGAACTGCGCCTCGGTCGAGTATTTCCGGGCGGCGGATCGCAAAGCGCTGAAATTGCGCGTGATCTCGCCGGTGTTTCTGGACGGGCCGGCGGGCGGGGAAAAGGTGATCTCGTTCTTTGCCAAGCGGGCGCGCGGGGCTATGGCGCGGTTCGTGATGGAGCATCGGCTGACCGACCCGGCCGATGTGCGTGGCTTCGACGGCGGCGGGTATCGCTGGCGCGCCGAGGGCTCGACGCCGGAGGCCCCGGTATTTCTGCGCGAGGCGGCGGCGGAGGACGCGGCCTAGGCCGCATCCTCGGTCAACACGCCCAACGGGCGGGCGGCGGCGGGGCAGTGGTCGACCAGCGCCTCGACGATCGCGGCCTTGCGCAGGGGTTTGGTCATGTAGCGGTCGATCCCGGCGGCAAGGATAGCCTCGGCGTCGCCGTCCATCGCGTGCGCGGTGAGGGCAAGGATCGGCACGTGGCCTTGCCCGGCCTCCAGCACGCGAATCGCGGCGGCGGCCTGTTTCCCGTCCATCTCGGGCATCGAGATGTCCATGAAGATGAGGTCGGGGCGAAACGACTGGAACAGGTCCACCGCCATCCGGCCATTGTCGGCAAAGACGAGGTCGATATCGAGAGCTTTGACCATCTTCTGAAACACAAGCTGGTTGGTGCGGTTGTCTTCGGCGGCCAGCACCCGCATTCGGCGAAGGTCGGTGGGGGCGGCAACCACGTCGGGCAGCGCGGGCGCGGTTTCGGGCGGGGGGACCATCAGCATCTGAAGGCGGCGGTAGAGATCTGACCGCAGGATCGGCTTTTGCAGGATGGCGGCGAAATCGGCAGCATCCTCGCCCAGATCCGTGGGGTTGGAGGTGAGCAGGAGGATCGGCATGGTGTGGCCGCGCGAGCGGATCGCCGCAAGAAGGCCCGGGCCGTCCATTTCGGGCATCGCGTGATCGGTGAGGATGGCATCATAGGCGGCGTCGGTGGCAAGATGCGCCAACGCCTCTGCCCCCGAGCGACAGAGCGTGACCTCGATCCCGCAGGGGGCAAGCTGGCGTTCCAGGATGGTGCGGTTGATGAACTGGTCGTCTACGGCGAGGATGCGCTTGACCGACACCGGGATTTGCAACGCGGCGGCATCTTCGGCGACCGGCAGGGTGACGCGGAAGCCGAAGGACGAGCCTTTGCCAAGTTCGCTGTCCACCCAGACCGCACCGCCCATGTGTTCGATCAGGCGGCGGGTGATCGCCAGGCCCAGCCCGGTGCCCTCGAACTTGCGGTTCTTTTCATCTTCGACCTGATTGAACTCGCCAAAGACGTGGTCGAGGTATTCCGGTGCGATGCCGATGCCGCTGTCTTCGATGGTGACATGGAGTTGCTGGCGGCCATCCTCTGCCTCCAGCCCGACGACGCGGGTCAGGACATGGCCGGTTTCGGTGAACTTGACGGCATTGCCGATGAGGTTGGTCAGCACCTGGCGCAAGCGGCCCGGATCACCCACGAAACGGGTGGGCAGGAACATGTCGAAGTCGATCATCAGGTCGAGACCCTTTTCCCGCGCACGGGGCTGCAAGAGCATGGTGACTTCGTGGATCGTGCGTTCCAGATCGAAGGGTTCGGGGCGCAGGGTCACGCGCTCGGCCTCGATCTTGGAATAGTCGAGGATGTCGTTGATGATGACCAGAAGCGCCTCGCCCGAGGAGCGGATGGTTTCGGCAAACAGGCGCTGTTCTTCGGACAGCGAGGTGTCGCACAGAAGTTCCGCCATGCCGACGACGCCGTTCATCGGCGTGCGGATCTCGTGGCTCATGTTGGCGAGGAAGGCGGATTTGGCGCGGTTGGCGGCCTCGGCCTGCTTGCGGGCGGCCTCCAACTGCGCTTCGTGGTCCTTGATGTTGGTGATGTCGATGCGCAGACCGACGCGGCCACCGTCGGGGGTGGGGTGGTCAACCGCCCTGATCCAGCGCCCGTCGGACAGTTGCTGTTCTGTGATGCCGGAAGCTGCGCGGTGCTGGCGCAGGCGTTCGGCGATCCAGTCCTCTTCCCGACCGACGGCGTCGGCGTGCTGGCCTTGGGCAAGGCCGTAGCGCAGGATATCCTCGAACCGCGCGCCGGGTTCCATTGCGGGGGCCGAGGCGGGGTAGATGTCGCGGTACCGCTGGTTGCAGGTCAAAAGCCGGTCCTCCCTGTCATAAAGCACAAAGCCATCCGGAATAGCCTCGATCGCGGCCCAGATGCGCATCTGATCGGTGATATCAAGCGTGAGACACACGAGGTCGCCGTCGCGGGCGCGGCGGTCGACGAGTTTGACCCAGGTGCCGTTGTTGAGTTTCAGCGTCACCGGTTCGATCGGGTCAACCTCGATCCGGGCGAGCATTTCGGTGACGAAATCATCTGCGGTGCGCAGGCCCAGATCGACCGCGCCAGAGGTGGCGACGATGCGCAGGATTTCGGCGTAAGCGATGCCGGGTGCGACCGGGTGGTCGTCGAACTGCGCAAGGAAGGCATGGTTGGCGGTCACGAGTTTCAGGTCTGCATCGAACACGGCGAACCCGTCACGGATGGTGTTGACCGATTCCCAAAGCCGGCGCTCTGCCATGACGGCGGCGGTGTGGGCGCGGTCGAGATCACCGAGAAAGCGGCTGTTCTGGCCTTTCAGAACCTCAGCCTCGGTCAGGGCGGAGCGGACGACCTGGCGCTGCTCGACGATCTGGTCGGACAGTGAGCGGGCATGGATCGCCAGTTTTTCATTGGCGGCAAAAAGTTCGCGGCTTTTTTGTTCAAGCAGGCGTTCGGCGGCGAGCCGCCCCCTGCGTTCCTTTGCCAGACGATCCGAAAGGTCCATTCCCACCCTGTGCCGACATGCTGCCTGCGCCCGGGCAGGGCCAGCCTGCATCCGGTATTCGCGACTACCCTGGCGCATCAAAGTGAACCAAGGCTTAACGCAGATCGGGTGCCGACGTTCTTGCCAGCCCATGCCCGGCCTGCGACACTTTGCACAATCCGAAGGGGAGTGATGACGATGCGCAGCCTTGCAGCGATTCTGGTGTCTTTGGCCGTTCTGTTTGCCCCCGAAGCTGCCCCGGCGCAGGATCTGATTCCTGAGCGGCGGGTGGTCGTGACCCAGGATCAGGACCTGCCGGGGGGCGATATCGCCACCGTGTTCGACACGACGATCGACGCCTGCGAGCGGGCCTGCCTGACCAATGCGCGCTGCACGGCGTTCACCTTCAACACGCGCAACGGATCCTGTTTCGTGAAGAACGGGCCGGGCGAGGGGGCGTTCTTTCAGGGCGCCTATTCGGCGTTTGTGATCGAGGCCGATGGCGCGCTGCGCGCGGTGGCGGCGGAGCGGCGGGCGGAACTGGCGTTCCTGCCGGATTGGGACGTGCAGGCGGCTTATTACGAGGCGGTGGGGCTTGGCCGCCAGCACACGACGGGGCCGTGGTCGGCGGAGGAGCATCTGCAGGCCGCGAGCGAGGCCGAGGCGCGGGGCGACCGGGTGCAGGCGGCAGCGTTTACCGGGGCCGCGCTGAACCTGACCGACGATGCCGCGACCTGGGCGGAGTTTGCACGCCGGCAGTTGGAGGCGGGCAAGAGCAATATCGAGAACGCGGGCTTCTATCTGGGGCAATCGTTCCCTTCGGCGGTGAATGCCTATCTGCGGGCGGAGAATCCGGCTTTGCGGCACAGCGTGCTGGTGCTGATGGGCGACGCGCTGGAGCGCCTGGGCCGGGGGCGCGACACGGTGTCGGCGCTGCGGCTGGCACAATCGTTGCAGGCGCGGGATGACACCGCGCGGCTTTTGGAGGATGCGATCGGGAAATACGGCTTCCGCATCGTCGAGAACACAGTGCAGAGCGATCTGGCGCGGCCACGGCTGTGCGCGACGTTTTCCGAAGATCTGGTGGCGTCGGGGGTGGATTATGCGACCTTTGTGCAACTGCCCGAGGCCGGGATGGCGGTGGAAAACGGCGGCTATCGCCAGTTGTGTGTGACGGGTTTGCAGCACGGGTCGCGCTATACGGTGACGTTCCGCGAGGGGCTGCCTGCGGCGGACGGGCAGGTGATGGCGGCCTCGGTCGACATCACGCAATACGTGCGTGACCGGAACCCCGGCGTGCGCTTTGCGGGGCGCGGTTACGTGCTGCCGAAGGCCGCCGATGCCGCGCTTCCGGTGGAGACGGTGAACACCGACAAACTGAACCTGACGCTGTTCCGGGTGACGGACCGGAACCTGCTGCGGTCGGTTCAGGACACCTATTTCGGCTCGCCGATGCAGGAATATTCCGAAGCGATGTTCAGCGACACGGTGGGCGAGGAAATCTGGAAGGGCTCGGCCACCGTCGGGATGGAGGTGAACAAGGACGTGACGACGCGGCTGCCGTTGGGCGAGGCGCTGGACGGGATGGCGGCGGGGATTTACGCGCTGAAGGCGGCGGTGCCGGGGGTGGACCCGTACGTGGTGCCTGCGGGGTGGCAGTGGTTCGTGGTGTCGGACCTTGGCGTGACCACGATGTCGGGCGTGGACGGCTTGCATGTGTTCGTGCGCAGTCTGGGAACGGCGGGGGCGAAGGCTGGGGTTTCGGTGGAGTTGCTGAACCGGGCCAATACCGTGCTTGGGACGGCTACGACTGACAACATGGGTTACGCGCGGTTCGACGCGGGCCTGACGCGCGGCACGGGCGGGGCTGCGCCTGCGATGGTGGTGGTGAAGGACGGCGAGGCCGACATTGCCTTTCTGTCGCTGACCGACCCGGAGTTCGATCTGTCCGACCGTGGGGTGGAGGGGCGCGAGGCCGCACCGCCGGTCGATGTGTTCCTGACCACCGACCGGGGTGCTTATCGCGCGGGCGAGACGGTTTATGCCACCGCGCTGGCGCGTGATCCGCAGGCGGCGGCGGTGGAGGGGCTGCCGCTGACGGCGGTCTGGAAGCGACCGGACGGGGTGGAATATTCCCGTGCGGTGGTGAACGATGCGGGTGGCGGCTATGTCTTTTCGCAGGTCATCGCGGGATCGGCGCCGCGCGGCGTCTGGCGGCTGGAGGTGTTGGCCGATCTTGAGGCGGCACCTTTGGCGGCGAAAACCTTTCTGGTGGAGGATTTCCTGCCGGAGCGGATCGACTTTGACCTGACGCTGGCGGATGTGCCGCTTGCGCTGGGCGAGGGGGCCAGTGTCGAACTGACGGTGGCGGCGAAATACCTGTTCGGTGCGCCGGGCGCGGGGCTGGCGATCGAGGGCGAAGTGCTGTTGCGCGCCGCCGAAGGGGTGGCGGCATTTCCCGGCTACGTCTTTGGGCGCCATGACCAGCCGTTCAACGCGATGATGGAGGCGCTGGAAGGCGGCGCGACGGATGCGGGCGGAACGGCGGTGGTGCCGGTGATGCTGCCGGTGGCAGAAGACCCGGCGCGGCCTTTGGAGGCGGTGGTGACGGTGCGGGTTGCCGAAGGGTCGGGGCGGCCGGTGGAACGGTCGGTCACCAAGCGGCTGGTGCCGGCGGAACCGATGCTGGGCGTGAAGCCCTTGTTTGACGGCGTCGTTGGCGAGGGAGCCGAGGCGCGGTTTCAGGTTGTTGCGGTGGATACGGCTGAGGCGGCGGTTGCCCTGCCGGTGAAGTGGCAGGTGACGCGGATCGAGCGGGATTACCAGTGGTATCAGAGCTTTGGCAACTGGAACTGGGAACCGGTCGTGACCCGCGCGGTCGTGGCGGAGGGCGAGGTGCAGACCGGGACGGCGCCGGCAGAGATCGCCGCGCCGGTGACGTGGGGCGAATACGAGTTGCTGGTGGAGCGTGCCGATGGCGGGCGGGCGGCGACCTCGGTTGCCTTTTACGCGGGCTGGTATGCGCCCGCGGATACGACCGCGACGCCGGATACGCTGGAATTGTCGCTGGACAAGCCTGCCTACAAGCCGGGTGATACCGCGACGCTGCGGATCGTGCCGCGTGCGGCGGGAACGGCGCTGGTCACGGTGCTGTCGAACCGGCTGGTGGCGATGCAGGCGGTCGAGGTGACGGAGGGCGAGAACCTGATCCGGTTGCCGGTGACCGATGAATGGGGCGCGGGGGTGTATGTCACGGCCTCGGTCCTGCGGCCGATGGACGTGGCGGCGGGGCGCAACCCGGCGCGGGCGCTGGGCCTGACCCATGCCAGCATTGATCCCGGCGCGCGGGCGCTGAAAGCGGTGGTGGAGATGGCGGCGGAGGCGGCACCGCGCGGGCCGCTGGACGTGGCCGTGAAGGTCGAAGGCGTGGCTGCGGGCGAGACGGCCTATGTGACGATTGCGGCGGTGGATGTGGGCATCCTGAACCTGACCGGGTTCAAGGCGCCAGATCCGCTGGGGCATTTCTTCGGGCAAAGGAAGCTGGGCGTCGGTATCCGCGATATTTACGGGCGGTTGATCGACGGGCTGAACGGGGCGGAGGGCACCGTGCGGTCAGGCGGTGACGCGGGCGCGCAGGCGCGGTTGCAGGCACCGCCCCCGACAGAGGAGTTGGTCGCCTATTTCACCGGGCCGGTGGCGGTGGGCGCGGACGGCTATGCGCGGGCGTCGTTCGACCTGCCCAGCTTCAACGGCACGGTGAAGGTGATGGCGGTGGCCTGGTCGAGGACCGGGGTCGGGCAGGCCAGCGCCGATGTGCTGGTGCGCGATCCGGTGGTGGTGACGGCCAGCCTGCCGCGATTCATGGCGCCGGGCGATACCTCGCGGCTGCTCTTGGAGGTGGTGCATGCCAGCGGGCCTTCGGGGCGGATGGGGCTGGACGTGACGGCGAACGGTGTGACGCTGGGTGCGGTGCCGTCGGGCTTTGATCTGGGCGACAAGGCGAAGGCGGAGTTCGAGGTGCCGGTGACGGCTGGCGCGGTCGGGGTGCAGACCATCGAGGTCAGCCTGACCACGCCGGACGGGAAGGTGTTGCGCAAGTCGCTGGTTCTGCCGGTGCAGGTGAACGACCCGGAGGTTGCGCGGGTGTCGCGCCTGGATCTGGCGAAGGGGCAAAGTTTCACCTTTGGCGGAGACGTGTTTGCCGGGTTGGTGGCGGGGTCGGGCAAGGCCACGATGGCGGTTGGCCCCTTGGCGCGGTTGAATGCGCCGGGATTGTTGGCGGCATTGGACCGCTATCCTTACGGCTGCACCGAGCAGATGACGAGCCGGGCGTTGCCCTTGTTGTACTTCGACGAGGTGGCGCGGGTGATGGATCTGAAGGGGGCCGAGAACATCCAGATCCGCATCGACGAGGCGGTGGTGGAGATCCTCGCGAACCAGTCGGCGGAGGGCGGGTTCGGGCTTTGGGGGCCGGGCAACGGGGATTTCTGGCTGGATGCCTATGTCACTGATTTCCTGAGCCGGGCGCAGGCGCAGGGCTATGCGGTGCCGGACGTGGCGTTCCGCAACGCCTTGGCGAACCTGCGCAATCAGGTGAACTATGCCCCCGATTTCAGCGAGGAAACCAATGGCGGCGGCGAGGCGCTGGCCTATGCGCTGATGGTGTTGGCGCGGGAAGGCGCGGCGGCGGTGGGTGATTTGCGCTATTATGCCGATGTGAAGGGGGATGCGTTTTCGACCCCCATCGCGCAGGCGCAGTTGGGTGCGGCGCTGGCGTCTTATGGCGATCAGGTGCGGGCAGACGCGATGTTCCGCAAGGCCGCGGCGAAGATGGACGCACTGGCCGGGCCGGAGACCGAGCAGATCTGGCGGGTGGACTATGGCACCCGCTACCGCGATGCGGCGGCGCTTCTGACCCTGGCGGTAGAGGCGGGCAGTCAGGTGGTGGACCGCGAGGCGCTGACCGACCGGCTGGCGGCGCAGGGCACGACCCTGTCGACGCAGGAGGCGGCATGGGCGCTGCTGGCGGCGAACGCGCTGATCGACCGGAGCGGGGCGGACGGCATCAGCATCGACGGGCAGCCGGCGGACGGGCCATTGGTGCGGGTGCTGGACGGCGGCGCGGTGACGCCGGTGGTGGTAAAGAACGACGGCGCCGATACGACGCTGACGATCACAACCTACGGTGTGCCGTCGGAGCCGGAGCCGGCGGGGGGCAACGGCTATGCGATCACGCGCGCCTATTACACGATGGACGGTCAGCCGGTGGCCCTCGATGCGGTGACGGCGGGGACGCGGTTGGTGACGGTGCTGGAGGTCACGCCGTTTGGCTATGGCGAGGCCCGGCTGATGGTCAGCGACCCGCTGCCGGCGGGGTTCGAGATCGACAACCCAAACCTGATGTCGGCGGGCTCGACCTCGGAGCTGGCGTGGCTGGACAGCCTGCAGGATGTGGCCCACAGCGAGTTCCGGCAGGACCGGTTCCTGACGGCGGTGGACTGGCGGTCGGATCAGCCGTTCAGGCTGGCCTATGTGGTGCGGGCGGTCAGCCCCGGCACCTTCCACCATCCGGCGGCGTCGGTCGAGGATATGTACCGCCCCGATTTCCGCGCGCGAAGCGAGGCGGGAACGGTCACGATCGCGCCGTGAGAATGATCGGTCGGTTGGCAACTGCGCCTCCCCTCCCGCTTTGTCGGGAGGGGAAGGGGGAAGGGGCGGGCGGTTCGCGGGTTGCCCCCCCTCCCTCTCCCTCCCCCACGAGGGGGGAGGGAAGCGTTTGACGCGGGCGCGGTGGATCATCGCGGCGCTGGTGGCGCTTTGGCTGGCTGCCTACGGGCGTGACCGCGTGGACCTTTGGATCGACGCGACCGTTTTGCCGCCGCTGACCGTCGAGACCTCGGTCGAGGTGGTGGACCGCAACAGCGACCTTCTGCGGGCCTATACGGTGGCGGATGGGCGCTGGCGGTTGGCCTTGCCGGAAGACCGGGTGGACGCGCGCTATCTGGCGATGCTGCTGGCCTATGAGGACAGGCGGTTCTACCGGCATCACGGGGTTGACGCGCGCTCGATGCTGCGGGCGGTGGCGCAGGCGGCGTGGAGCGGGCGGGTGGTGTCGGGCGGCTCGACCCTGACGATGCAGGTGGCGCGGCTTCTGGAGGAAAGCGGGACGGGCAAGGTGGCGGGCAAACTGCGGCAGATGCGGGTGGCGCTGGCGCTGGAGCGGCGGCTGTCGAAGGACCAGATCCTGCAGCTTTACCTGCATCTGGCGCCGTTCGGGGGGAACCTTGAAGGCGTGCGCGCGGCCTCGATTTCCTACTTCGGCAAGGAGCCGTCGCGGCTGACCCCGGCAGAGGCGGCGCTGTTGGTTGCCATTCCGCAAAGCCCGGAAAGCCGCCGCCCGGACCGGGCCGCCGACCGTGCCGAGGCGGCGCGGAACCGGGTGCTGGCGCGGGCGGTGCGCGAGGGCGTGATCGAGGCGGACGAGGCGGAGGCCGCCTTGCGCGAAAGGGTGCCGGGCGTGCGCAAAGCCTTTCCGGCCCTTGCGCCGCATCTGGCCGACAGGGCGCGTGCGGCGAACCCTTTGGCGCGGCACCTGGACCTGACCATCGACCGCAGCCTGCAACGCAAGCTGGAGACGCTGGCTGCCGATGCGGTAGAGGGGCGCGGTGCGGAGTTGCAGGTGGCGATCGTGGTGGCCGACCACGTCTCGGGCGAGATCCTCGCCTCGGTCGGGTCGGCAGGGTTTCAGGCCGACGCGCGGCAGGGGTTCGTCGACATGACACGCGCGCTGCGGTCGCCGGGATCGACGCTGAAGCCTTTGGTCTACGCGCTGGCGTTTGACGAGGGGCTGGCGCACCCCGAGACGATGCTGGAGGACCGGCCTACCCGCTTTGGCACCTACGCGCCGCAGAACTTTGACCGGCTGTATCGCGGCACGATCCGCGCGCGTGAGGCGTTGCAGTCGTCGCTGAACATTCCGGTGGTGGCACTGACCGAGGCGCTGGGGCCGGCAAAGCTGATCTCGGGGATGCAAAAGGCCGGGATGCGACCGGTGTTTCCGGGCGATCAGCCGGGGCTGGCAATTGCGCTGGGTGGCGTGGGCGTGACGCTGGAAGACATGGTCGGGCTTTACGCGGCACTGGCGCGTGGCGGGGTGGCACGGCCGATGAGCTATATGAAGGTCGGGCCGGGGGCGGAAGGGCAGCGCGTGGTGTCGGCGGTGGCGGCGTGGCAGGTGGGCGACATTCTGGCGGGGCTGGCACCACCGCCGGGGTCGCCGTCGAACCGGCTGGCCTACAAGACCGGAACCTCCTATGGCCACCGCGACGCCTGGGCGATCGGGTTCGATGGCGGGCATGTGATCGGTGTCTGGATGGGGCGGGCGGATGGCACGCCGGTGCCGGGGGCGTTCGGGGCCGATGTGGCAGCACCAGTGCTGTTTCAGGCGTTCAACCGGTTGAAGCGCGACCTTGACCCGCAGCCGCCTGCACCCGCAGCGACGCTGCTGGTGTCGAACGCGGAACTGCCGGTGCCGTTGCAACGCTTCCGCTCTCGGTCCGCTGCGTTCGAGGCGGCGGCGGATGCGCCGGCCGTGGCCTTTCCGCCCGATGGGGCCGAGGTGGAACTGTTGGCGGCGGGGCTGAAGGTGCGGGTGCAGGGCGGGACGGCACCCTTCACATGGCTGGCCGATGGCGTGCCGCTGGCGGTGGCGCTGCGCGACCGGGAGACCATGCTGACGCTGCCGGGGACGGGGTTTGTGACCTTGTCGGTGATCGACGCCAAGGGGCGCTCTGCCCGCGCGTCGGTGCGGGTGTGGTAAGACCGGGTGACTTGCGACCGGCTTGACGCTATGGAACGGGGGTTCCACGGAGATCCCAACGATGCCGCTGCTTTCGATTGTTCAATGGCCCGACCTGCGTCTGGCGACGCCCTGTGCGCCGGTGGGTTCGGTCACGCCTGCGGTGCGGGCCTTGGCGGCGGATATGCTGGAGACGATGTATGCAGCGCCCGGACGCGGGCTTGCCGCGCCGCAAGTGGGCGTGCTGCAACGGCTTTTCGTGATGGACGTGACGTGGAAGGACGGTCCGCGCAGCCCGATGGTGCTGATCGACCCGGAGGTGGTCTGGCAGGCCGAGACGCGCGTCGTGGGGCCGGAGGGGTGCCTGTCGATACCCGGTGTGGTGGCAGATGTGGAGCGGGCCGAGTCTATACGTGTTGTATGGACGGACCTTTCGGGTGAGCAGGCCGAGGCGGTGCTGGACGGTTTTGCCGCGATCTGCGTGCAGCACGAGTTGGACCATCTGGACGGGATCGTGACGCTGGACCGGTTGAGCGCGGAACACCGGGCGAAGGTGCTGGCATGAAGACCTGTGTGCCGTGGCCGCATCCGGTGCTGCGCACACCGGCGGCGGATGTCTTGGCGATCACCGACGACGTGCGCCAGCACTGGGCCGAGATGATCGAGGTGATGGACGCGATGCCGGGCTACGGGTTGGCGGCGGTGCAGATCGGAGTGCCTTTGCGGCTGGCCGTGGTGGATTGTTCGGACACGCGGGGGCAGGCGGTGCGGATGGCCAACCCCGAGGTGCTGCACGCCAGCGGGCAGTTGCGCGAGCATGAGGAGGCAAGTCCGAACCTGCCTCACGTCTCGGCGGTGGTGAAGCGGCCACGGGCGGTGACGGTGCGGTTCCTGAACGATCAGGGCGTCATCGAGGACCGGGATTTCGTCAACCTGTGGGCCACGTCGGTGCAGCATCAGATCGACCATCTGGCGGGCAAGATGTATTTTGACCACCTTTCGCCCCTGAAGCGGAAGATGCTGATCGCACGGTCTGAAAAGCTGCGGCGCGTAAAATGAAAATAGTTTTCATGGGGACGCCGGAGTTTTCTGTTCCAGTGTTGGACGCGCTGCGCCAAGTGCATGAAATCATGGCAGTATATTGCCAGCCGCCGCGCCCTGCGGGACGCGGCAGGGCCGACCGTCCCAGCCCGGTCCAAGCCCGTGCCGAGGTGCTGGGTTTGCCAGTGCGGTTTCCGGTTTCGCTGCGCAGCGAAACAGCGCAGCAAGACTTCGCTGCGCTGCAGCCAGATGTGGCGGTCGTGGTGGCTTACGGGTTGATATTGCCGCAGGCGGTGCTGGATGCGCCACGGCTTGGCTGCCTGAACATTCACGCTTCGCTTTTGCCACGGTGGCGGGGTGCGGCGCCGATCCACCGGGCGATCATGGCGGGGGATATGGAGACAGGTGTCTGCATCATGCAGATGGAGGCGGGGCTGGATACCGGGCCGGTGCTGCTGCGCGAGGCGACGCCGATCGGGCCGGAGGAGACGACGGCCGATCTGCACGACCGGTTGAGCGCGATGGGCGCGCGGCTGATCGTCGAGGCGCTGGAGCGGTTGCCGCTGCCGGCCGTGCCGCAACCGGCCGAGGGCGTGACCTATGCGGCCAAGATCGACAAGGCCGAGGCGCGGGTGAACTGGGCGCGGCCGGCGGTGGAGGTGGACCGGCTGATCCGCGGGCTGTCGCCGTTTCCGGGCGCGTGGTGCGAAGTGGCGGGTGAGCGGGTGAAGCTGTTGCGGTCTCGGGTGGCTGATGGCGCTGGTGCGCCGGGGCAGGTGCTGGGGGGGCTGGTGATTGCCTGCGGGTCGGGCGCGGTGGAGATCACGCTGGCCCAGCGCGAGGGGAAGCGGGCGATGGGGCGGGACGAGTTTCTGCGCGGTTTCGCCCTGCCGCCGCATCTTTCGTGAGGGGCCATTCACAAGCCGGCGCGTGCCCCCCATATTGCAGGGGCAAAGGGAGGGACTGCCCATGCCGATCATAGCCCTGATGATAGTCGGAGCCGCCGCCGGATTTCTGGCGACGCGGATCATGAAACTGCAAACCGATGTGCCGACGACGGTGGCGATTGGCGTGTTTGGCGCCCTGATCGGGGGATTCGTGCTGCGTGGGCTGATCATGCTGACCGGCTGGGCGGCCGGGTTCATCGGCGCGCTTCTCGGGGCGATGCTGCTGATCTGGCTGTGGAAGACCTATGTAAAGTAGGGCGGCCGTCAAGTAGGGCGGCGGTCAAGTAGGGCGGCGGTCAAGTAGGGCGGCGGTCAAGCAAGGCGACCGTCAAGTAGGGCGGCGGTCAAGCAAGGCGGCGCACGGCATCTTTCAGCCGGAAACCCTTGCCACCTGCCGGTTGCCAGGCACGCTGACCCTGCCATGCAGCAAAGAGCAGCGTCGCAGCCTCGCGGCCCTTTTCACCACCGCCGAAACGCAGCGCCAGAGCCGATTCCACGATCGCGCGCCAACGTGCCGCACAGCGCATCAGGTCTGCGTCGGCGGCACCGGGGGGGTGCGGTGCCGAGGCCGCCTCCAACGCCTTCAGCAAGCCTTGCGGCCCCTTGTCGGCGGTTGCGTCAATCGCTGCACGGGCGGCAACCTCGGCCCGTTCCCAAGCGGCAATCCGGGCGGCCTTGACCATGCCATCGCGGGTCTTGAACCGCTGGACAAGAGTGGGAGCGGCCAGCCCGGTGGCCTTGGCGACGGTTGCGAAAGACACCGCCTTTTCGCCACCTTGCGCCAGAAGCGTTGTGACCGTGGCGAATACCGTGTCGTCGGAAATGAGCTTTGTGCGTGGCATTTGACCAGAATGAACGACTGTTCGGTTTGAAACAAGCCTGAGCGTGCGTTCAGCGTTTGGGAGAGCCTGGCTTTGGCGGTTCCGAGCGATAGACGGGCAACCGCCAGCCGAAAGCGAGGCTGCCCGCGCGCAGGATCAGCACAGTCAGCGCGCAAAGGCCAAGGCCGATTCCGGGGTCGACCCCTGCCAGGCCGGATAGCAGGGCGGCTATGGCACCGGCAAAGGCGCAGGTCACGTAAAGTTCACCCTGTTTCAAAACCAAAGGCACCTCGTTGCAGACCACATCGCGCAACAATCCACCCATGCAGCCCGTGATCATCCCCATGACGATGACAATGGGCCAGCCCTGCCCATCAGCGAGTGCAACCGCCACACCAGCAGGGACGGCGGCAGAAAGCGCCAATGCGTCGATCCACAACAGCGCGCGGTAGCGGCTTTCCAGCAGATGCGCCGAAAAGAACACCACAATCGCCACGATGCTGGCGACGGCGAGGTTCACCGGATCGGCGACCCAGAACACATCGCGGTCGAGGATCGTGTCCCGGATGGTGCCGCCGCCAACCGCCGTGAGGCAGGCAATGAAAATGAAGCCGACGATATCAAGCTGCGAGCGGGAGGCCGCCAGAGCACCAGTCACAGCAAAGACCGCGACGGCGGCATAGTCGAGGAAGTGAAGCAGCGTCACGCGCCGACGCCGGATTTGTATGGCGCCATCCCGGCGCGGGCTAGCGCATCGGCGCGTTCGTTTTCGGCGTGGCCCGCGTGGCCCTTGATCCAGCGCCAGGTTACGGAATGGCGGGCCTGAGCCGCCTCAAGCCGTTGCCAAAGCTCGACATTCTTGACCGGCGCACCACCTGCCGTGCGCCAGCCCTTGCGCTTCCACCCTGCCAGCCACTCGGTGATGCCGTTTTTCACATAGGCACTGTCGGTAACGATGGTGATGGTGGACGGTTTCGCTAAAGCCTCGAGCGCGGAAATCGCGGCCATCAGCTCCATCCGGTTGTTGGTCGTCAGCCCCTCGCCGCCAGAAAGCTCGCGTTCCTTGACGGTCACGCTGCCTTCCCGCGCCAGCATCAGGACACCCCAGCCGCCGGGGCCGGGATTGCCGGAACAGGCGCCGTCGGTATAGGCGAAAAGGTCGGGCATTCAGGCTCCGGTCAGGTCAGGATCAGGGTGGAGAGACAGGCGAGGACGATGGCGGTGAGGAGGATGCGAAGCCGCATCCACCATGCGGGCGCAAGTCCTTGGCCGGCGAAGGAGGCATCGAGGAGCAGAAGGCCGGCAAACCCGGCGGCAAGGAAGATCAGCGAGGTCTGCGAGGAATCGGTGACCATGAAGAAAGCCCAGAGGGCAGGGATCACCGACAGGACGTAACCGGTTGCGGCGGGCGACCCTTCTGCCTTGGCGGCAAAACCCCACAGGACGCCGGACATGAAGGACAGGATGATCGTGCCGTAGGAGAGGCCGACATAGGAACCGACGAACATCGGGGTGACGTAGCCAAGCGCCCAGCCGGCAAGTGCGGGCGACAGGTGGCTGGCCGCCGACCACAGGAACGGCAGAAGGCCGAGGAGGCCAAGCATCAGCGGTGTGCGAGGAATCTGTGTCATGTCATCACCCCGGAAAAGAGCGAGGCGCGGCGCTTGGCGCCGGCCTGTGCGGTGTTGGGCCTGCAAGACAGGGTGCGCGGCGTGCCGGGATTGAACATGGTCAAGCGACCGCCTCGCGCAGGATGCGGGGCACCTTGAATTCGATGTCTTCGACGGCGGTTTCGACGGTTTCAACGTTGAGAGCAAAGCGGGCGCGGAACGCGTCGATCACCTCGTTCACCAGAAGTTCGGGGGCCGAGGCGCCTGCCGTCAGGCCGATGGCCCGGGCGCCGTGCAGCGCGCGCCAGTCGATGTCGGTCGCGCGCTGGATCAGCATGGAATAGGCGCAGCCTGCCGCCGTGCCGACCTCGACCAGACGTTTGGAGTTGGACGAATTCGGCGCCCCGATGACAAGGAGAGCGTCGATCCGGGGCGCGACGGCCTTGACGGCGGCCTGCCGGTTGGTGGTGGCGTAGCAGATGTCTTCGTGCGCAGGGGCGTGGATCAGGGGGAAGCGCGCCTTCAGCGCGGCGGCGATTTCGGCGGTGTCATCGACGGAAAGCGTGGTCTGGGTGATGAAGGCGAGTTTGGCGGGGTCGCGCACGGCGAGGGTGGCTACGTCAGCTACGGTTTCGACCAGCAGCACCTCGCCCGGCGGCAGTTGGCCCATCGTGCCGACCGTCTCGGGGTGGCCCTCGTGGCCGATGTAGATCATCTGGGTGCCGGATTCGTGGTGGCGGGCGGCCTCGTTGTGGACCTTGGTCACAAGGGGGCAGGTTGCATCGACGGCGATCATCTCGCGCCGGGCGGCCTCGGCGGGAACGGACTTCGGTACGCCGTGGGCGGAGAAGATGACCGGGCGGTCGGGGGGGCAATCGTCCAGTTCCTCGACGAACACCGCGCCTTTGGCGCGCAGGGCATCAACGACGAACTTGTTGTGGACGATTTCATGGCGGACGTAGACGGGCGCCCCCCACTTGTCGATTGCCATTTCAACGATCTTGATGGCGCGGTCCACGCCTGCGCAAAAGCCGCGCGGCGCGGCCAGGTAAAGCGTCAGGGGCGGCAGATCGGTCATCGGGAACCCTCGGATCGGATGGATGAGAGGTAAGCGGCTACGCCCGCGCCGTCCAGCCCCAAGGCCGGATCAGATGCCGCGGATGATGCGGTTGACGTGACCCATCTTGCGGCCGGGGCGGGGGGCACCCTTGCCGTAAAGGTGGATCGACACGGCATTTTCGCGGGCAAGCGCGGGGACGCGGGCGATATCGTCACCGATCAGGTTTTCCATCAGCACGTCGGCAAAACGCGAGCCGTCACCAAGCGGCCAGCCAACGACGGCGCGGATATGCTGTTCGAACTGGTCCACCGCACAGCCCTGCTGCGTCCAGTGGCCGGAGTTGTGGACGCGGGGGGCGATTTCGTTGACGATCAGACCCTTGGGTGTGACGAACAGCTCCACCCCCATGACACCGACATAGTCGAGCGCGTTCAGGATGCGCGCGGCCAGAAGCACCGCATCGGTGCGCTGGCTGGCTGTCAGGCGGGCGGGGATCGTGGTGGTGCGCAGGATGCCATCGCGGTGGACGTTTTCGCCGGGGTCGTAGCAGGCGACCGAGCCGTCGAGGCCGCGCGCGGCGATCACCGAGACCTCGTGGCTGAAGTCGATGAAGCCTTCGAGGACGGCGGGTTGGCCTAGCATCGCTTCCAGCGCAGCCGGGGCATCGGTGGCGGTCATGATGCGGGCCTGCCCCTTGCCATCGTAGCCGAGGCGGGTGGTCTTCAAGATGGCCGGCGTGCCGATCTGCGCCAGCGCGGCGTCAAGATCGGCCGCGGTGGTGACCGCCGCGTAGGGCGCGCAGGTCAGGCCGAGGCCGGTGAGGAAATCCTTTTCGGCCATCCGTTCCTGACTGATCGCCAGCGCGCGGCGGTTGGGGCGGATCGGTTTGGCGGCCTCCAGCAGATCAAGCGCGGCGGTGGGGACGTTTTCGAATTCGTAGGTGATGACGTCAACCGACACGGCGAAGGCGGTGAGTGCGGCGTGGTCGTCATAGGATGCGGTCGTGACGTGGTGCGCCACGTCACCGGCAGGCGGGTTGGCACCGGGCTCAAAGACGTGGGTGCGAAAGCCGAGGCGTGAGGCGGCGACGGAAAGCATCCGCCCAAGCTGGCCGCCGCCGAGGATGCCGATGGTTGCGCCGGGTTCAAGCATCAGAGGGCTCGTCAGGAATGGAGGCGGAAAGGGCGTCGCGCCATGCGTCAAGGCGTTCGGCAAGGCCGGGGTCGCCAAGCGCGAGGATCGCGGCGGCCATCAGCCCGGCATTGGCCGCACCACCGATGGCCATCGTGGCGACGGGGTAACCTTTCGGCATCTGCAGGATGGAATACAGCGAGTCGACGCCCGCCAGTGCCTTGGTCTGCACCGGAACGCCAACCACCGGAATCCGGGTTTTCGACGCCATCATGCCGGGCAGGTGTGCTGCACCACCAGCGCCTGCGATGATGACCTTGAGTCCACGGGCGGCGGCGGTCTTGCCATACTCCCACAGCCGGTCAGGGGTGCGGTGCGCGCTGACGATCTTGGTCTCGTAGGTGATGCCAAGTTCGTCCAGGATGATCGCTGCGTCCTTCATTGTCGGCCAGTCAGACTGGCTGCCCATGATGATACCAACCTGAACCATGCCAAGCCCCCTGAAGCTGCCCCCGCCTTATACGATGGCGGGCGCTTTGGGCAAGGCGGCAGGTTCAGGCGATGATGTCCGGGATCAGCTGATCTTCGATCTTCACGATCTGGTCCTTGAGGCCCAGCTTTTGCTTTTTCAGGCGGCGCAGGGTGAACTGGTCGGGGCGCGCGGATTGTTCCAGCGCGCTGATCGCATCATCCAGATCACGATGCTCACGCCGCATCACTTCCAGCCGGATGCGGAGCATTTCTTCAAAGTTGAGTTCGCTGGAGGCATTCATGGAATCGGCTCGAGTCGGTCAGGTCAGGTCGGAAACAATATAGGGAAACTTGGCCGCGCGGGAAGGAATCTGGCGCAAAATCGCAGCGTCGGTGAGGGCGAGACCACTTGCAGCGGTGTTTTGCCCGCCCCATATTGAAACCAAGCGGTGCTCGTATGCGAGGCCGTGCCCGAACTGTCGCTTTTGAAGGACATGTCCGAATGACGAAACTGAGCTTTGGGGCGCATCCCTACCTTCTGGGGTTTGAACAACTGGAACGGCTGGTGGAGCGCACCGCGAAATCGGGGGCCGAGGGCTACCCTCCGTTCAACATCGAAGCCGTGGCCGACAACGCTTACCGCATCACGCTGGCCGTTGCGGGGTTTCGCGAGGAAGATCTTGCGATCACCGTGGAGGACCGCCAGCTGGTGATCCGCGGGCGGCAGTCGGATGACAGCGAGGATCGGGTGTTTCTGCACCGTGGCATTGCCGCGCGGGCATTCCAGCGGTCGTTCGTGCTGGCCGACGGGGTCGAGGTGGCAGGGGCCGGGATGGAGCACGGATTGCTGCACATCGACCTGCGCCGTTCGGTGCCCGAGACGGTGGTTCAGACGATCAGGATCGGAACGAAAGACGGCGGGCCCAGAACGCCCGGCCAAAAGGAAGGAAGCCGGAAATGAACACGCCATTCCACGGATTGCCGCAAGGCACGGATCGTATCGTGTATGTCCGCCCGGTCGCGGTTGCGGACCTGCCGGACGAAGTGCGCGAGCAGATCGTCGGACTTGAGACGATCTATTCGGTGCACGGAGCCGACGGCCGGCAACTGGCGCTGGTCGCTGACCGCAACCTTGCCTTCCACCTGGCGCGCGAGCACGACTTTGCGCCGATGAGCGTTCACTGAACGAAGAAGGCCCCGTCGATGCGGGGCCTTTTGGGTTGCCGCCCCAGGGTCAGCCCCTGATCAGGCCCATCTGCTCGAGTTTCAACAGCACCTGATGCGCGCAGTGGTCGACATCGACATCCTGCGTGTCGACCACCAGTTCGGCATGGGTCGGCGCCTCGTAGGGGTCTGAAATGCCGGTGAATTCCTTGATCTTGCCTTCCCGGGCCAGTTTGTAGAGACCCTTGCGGTCGCGGCGCTCGCACTCTTCGAGGCTGGTCGCGACATGCACTTCGATGAAGGCACCGAAGGCCTCGATCATCTCGCGCACAGCGCGGCGGGTGGCGGTGTAGGGCGCGATGGGCGCGCAGATCGCGATGCCGCCGTTCTTGGTGATCTCGCTTGCCACATAGCCGATGCGCTTGATGTTCAGATCGCGGTGGTCCTTGGAAAAGCCGAGTTCCGAGGACAGGTGTTTGCGCACCACGTCGCCGTCAAGAAGCGTGACAGGGCGGCCGCCCATTTCCATCAGCTTGACCATGAGAGCATTGGCGATGGTGGATTTGCCGCTGCCCGAAAGGCCGGTGAAGAACACGGTAAAGCCCTGCTTTGACCGCGCGGGCGAAGTGCGGCGCAGTTCTTCGACGACGGTCGGAAACGAGAACCATTCCGGAATCTCCAGCCCTTCGCGCAGGCGGCGGCGCAGTTCGGTGCCGGAAATATCAAGGACGGTAGAGCCTTCCGGCACCTCGTCGACCGGGAAATACTGCGCTTTTTCCTGAACATAGACCATCTGTTTGAAATCGACCATTTCGATGCCGATTTCAGTGGCGTGCGCCTTGAACAGTTCCTGTGCCGCGTAGGGGTCGTAGAAATCCTTGCCTTGGGAATTCTTTCCCGGACCGGCATGGTCACGCCCGACGATCATGTGGGTGCAGCCGTGGTTGCGCCGGATGATGCCGTGCCACAGCGCCTCACGCGGGCCGGCCATCCGCATCGCAAGGTTCAGAAGGCTCATTGTCGTGGTGGCGGCGGGGTATTGGCCAAGCACGGCCTCGTAGCAGCGCACACGGGTGAAGTGGTCGATGTCGCCGGGTTTGGTCATGCCGACGACGGGGTGGATGATCAGGTTGGCCTGCGCCTCGCGCGCGGCGCGGAAGGTCAGCTCCTGATGCGCCCGGTGCAGGGGGTTGCGGGTCTGGAACGCCACGACGCGGCGCCAGCCCATCTTGCGGAAGAAGGCGCGCAGCTCGTTCGGGGTGTCGCGGCGGGCCTTGAAATCGTAATGCACCGGGGGCTGGATGCCGGTGATCGGTCCGCCGAGGTAGACCTTGCCAGCCGTGTTGTGCAGGTAGTTCACCGCCGGATGCGCGAGGTCGTCGGCACCAAACACCTTTTCCGCCTCGAGCGCCTTGTCTGGGCTCCATTTGTCGGTGACCGACAGGATCGCAAGGATCACACCCTCGGCGTCGCGCAGCGCAATGTCCTGACCGGGTTCGATGGTGTCAGCGAACTTTTCGCTGACATCGAGGGTGATCGGGATCGGCCAGAGCGTGCCATCCGCAGTGCGCATGTTGGCGACGACGCCGTCATAGTCGGCCTCGCTCATGAAGCCCTTCAGCGGGTTGAACCCGCCGTTCATCAACAGCTCCAGATCGCAGGTCTGGCGCGCGGTCAGATCCCAGGACGGCAGGTTGCCCGCCTCGACCTTGAGCTTTTGGGCGGAATCGGCAGAGACGTAAAGCTCGGGGATCGGGACGAGGTTGGGCAGCGACATGGAAGACACCTGTGCAAAGGGTCGGCGGGCCACCCGCCGTTCGGCGCGGCAGTAGCGCGGGAAGGGGGCGGAATTCAAGCCAGAGCGCGGCGGATCCGGGAAGAAAGGGTTGAAATGCCACCGTTTCGGCAGGTTTCAGGAATGTTCGTCCTGCAATCGGTTCCCGTCTGGATCAAACGCCCAGAACACCGTCAGGCCGGAAGAATCCGCGTCACGATCAGGCCCGAGATCGGCAGGTAGATCGTTTCGGACAAGATGCCTGCAAAGGCCTCCTGCCAGCTGTAGTCCGGCCCGATGGCCTGACCGACCTCGCCAAAAACGAACATGATCCACCAGAGCATGACGTAAAGGCCCCAGTTCGCCCCCAGCGTCTCGCGCCCCAGCGCCCAGATGCCGACAAAGGCCAGTGCCGTGCCAAATTTCGACACGGCCACTCCGGCAAGGAAGGCCCATGGATCAGGGCCCGGCGGTTGCAGTCCGGTCAAACGCGACAGCGTGCCATAGATCAGGATGGGCACGACAAAGATCGTCAGGAACACAAGACAGACGGCCAAGGAAAACCGCATAACCCGCCTCCAGCCAAGCAATGTTTCAACTTGTCTCTCGCCAGCGGCCTCCGCCTTGCGGTGGATCAACCCGGTGGTTATTCTGCGGCCTTGAGGTCCGTTTCCTGCTCCGCCAGAAATTTCTCGGCATCCAGCGCCGCCATGCAGCCCATGCCCGCCGAAGTCACGGCCTGCCGGTAGATGTGATCGGTCAGGTCGCCAGCCGCAAAGACGCCGGCAATGGCGGTGCGGGTCGAGCCGGGCTCGACCACCACATAACCACCGGAATGCAGCGGCAACTGGTCCTTCACAAGTTCTGATGCCGGCGCATGGCCGATGGCGACAAAGAACCCGGCGCAAGGAATGTCGGTCACGGCCCCGGTCAGCACGTTGCGCGCGCGCACCGCCGTGACGCCCAGCGGGGCCTCGTCGCCCAGCACCTCGGTCACCTCATGGTTCCACAGCACCGAAACCTTGGGATGCTTGAACAGCCGATCCTGCATGATCTTTTCGGCACGCAGGCTGTCGCGCCGGTGAACCAGCGTGACCTTCGAGGCGAAGTTGGTGAGGAACAGCGCCTCTTCCACGGCGGTGTTGCCGCCGCCGATCACCACGATTTCCTTGCCCCGGTAGAAGAAGCCGTCGCAGGTGGCGCAGGCGGAAACGCCGAAACCCTTGAACTTCTCTTCGGACGGCAGGCCCAGCCATTTCGCCTGCGCGCCCGTCGCAAGGATCACGGCATCGGCGGTGTAGGTGGTGCCGCTGTCGGCGGTGGCGACGAACGGTCGGCGCTTCAAATCAAGGCTGGTGATGTAGTCCGCGATGACTTCGGCCCCCATCGCCTCGGCGTGGGCCTGCATGCGGACCATCAGGTCCGGCCCCATGACATGCGTGTCGCCGGGCCAGTTTTCGACCTCGGTCGTGATGGTAAGCTGGCCGCCGGGCTGCAGGCCCTGGATCAGCAGGGGTTCGAGCATGGCTCGTGCGGAATAGACCGCCGCGGTATAGCCCGCCGGGCCAGAGCCGATGATCATAACCCGTGTGTGCCGTGTGTTGCCCATCATCGCCCCCGCATTGAGTCTTGGGCTACCGATATAGTCGTATGGCTGCGACGCGGAAACCCCTGCAGTGCAGACCTGCGGCGCCGACATGGCTTGCGAATGATCTTGCGCAATGTTGAAATATTATTGCGCCATGCCCCGCCGCAAAGTAAGACCTGATCTTCAAGTGGAGACAGCGATGCCCGGACACAAACTCGACCCGATCGACCGTCAGATTCTGGCGGAGCTTCAGGCCGATGGGCGGATGACCAACGTGGAATTGGCCAGCCGCGTCGGGATTTCGGCACCGCCGTGCCTGCGCCGGGTGCGGACGCTGGAAGAGGCGGGCTATATCAAGGGCTACCACGCCGATATCGACGCGCGCGAACTGGGGTTCGAGGTGCAGGTGTTCGCGATGGTGCGATTGAACAGCCAGGCCGAGGCCGATCTGGCAGGGTTCGAGGCGCGCTGCCGGGCCTGGCCCCTGGTGCGCGAGTGCCACATGCTGAACGGCGAGATCGACTTCATCCTGAAATGCGTCGCGCCGGACCTGTCCAGCTTTCAAAGCTTTCTGACCGAGCAGCTTTTGAAGGCCGAACATGTGGCCAACGTAAAGACCAGCCTTGTCATCCGCTGTGCGAAGGACGAGCCCGGTCTGCCGTTTGATGTGCTGGAAGCGCGGCTGGCGAAAACCGCCTGACACGCCTTAGTGGGCGGCGGTAGCGGTACGCGTTGCCATCTTGATGCGCAGGGCAAAACCCTTGGTCACCGGGCGCGGCTGGATTTCCTGGCGGATCTCGCGCGGGAATTCGCGTGCCGGGATCTTTTCGTCGACCGAGCTGAGAACCGATTGCAGCCAACGCCGCTTGGTCTGGTTTTCCGGTGTCATATCTGCGCCCTCACCGTTGTCATTGTATGTCGTGGACAAGGTGGTGGCAGGCGATTGCGGCGGCGATTGGGCCAAGTGATGCAACAAAGCGGGCTTTTGGCGCCGGTCGTCGCCGCCTAAAGGCGGATCGCCGACAGGAGCCTCCCGTAATCCGCCTCGCCCAGATGCGTGGTGCGGCGGTAGGAATAGAACCGGGCAGGATCGCTGTAGGTACAGTGTCGCGTCCATTCGGCATGACCGACGCCCGCGGCGCGCAGCCGGTAGAGCCCGTAGGACGGCAGATCGAACATCATCCGGTCGCCCTTGCCCTGGGCAAAGAAGCGCGTCGCGTTGCGGTCGTCGTCGGTGACCTGTTCATAAACGTCAGGCCCGACTTCATAGGCCGCCTGGCTGATGGTCGGACCGATCACAGCCGTGATGCGCTTGCGGTCGGCGCCGAGGGTTTCCATCGCGTCAACCACCGCCTCCAGCACCCCGAGCAACGTGCCGCGCCAGCCGCCATGCGCCGCACCGATCACACCGGCCTTGTGGTCCTGAAAGAGCACCGG
The DNA here is from genome assembly GCA_030697175.1 of Paracoccaceae bacterium. Lineage (GTDB taxonomy): Bacteria > Pseudomonadota > Alphaproteobacteria > Rhodobacterales > Rhodobacteraceae > JAUYQR01. The sequence goes on from JAUYQR010000009.1 coordinate 41,880, forward strand.
CTGGCAATCGGCGGTCAGCACGGCAAGCATCAGGCCGGGTGTCGCTGTCACCATGCCGTCCGCGCGCGGCTTGCCGTGGAACGGCGCGGTGACGGTGACCACATCGGCGGAATGAACCTGATGCAACGTGACCAGCGCGGCGGGCGAGACGCCCAACGCTTCGGCGGCACGCGCCCGGTTGATTGCCACCGCCTCGGACTGGTCGGTGGAGCCGGTGCCGCAATTCAGGCCAGAAAAGATGCCGGACGATGCCCCGCCCTTGCGCGTGAAGAATGCGTGGCGGGCGGTGAGTGCGGGGCTGGTGATAGGTTCAAGCATGGGGTGGGTCAAAACCGGGTGGGGCAGGCGTGCCGGGGGCGTGAAAGGCGATGGCTTTGAAGAGCGAACCCATTTCGCGCGGGTCGGTCAAGCGGTGAAGTGCGGCGCGATGGGTTTCCAGCCGATCGCCGGCAAGGTTGGCCGCCAGCCGCTCGGCCCGGTGCGCGATGCCAAGCCGGTTCAGAAGCGCGCCCTGATCGGTCAACCCGCTGTGCGGCAGGCCGGTGGCAAGGACCAGCGCCTCGAAATCCACATGCGCGGTCAGGTCGGCCTCGCCGGGGTGGGCGAGGGGGGGATCGGGCTGATGCCGACGCACGGCTTGCAGGGTATCGCCCTTTGACCGCCATCCGCCATAGTCGATGACCAGTGCCACGCCGCCCCGCGCCGCGATGCGCTGACCGATGGTGGCAGCAATGGTGGCCAAGGCGGGGTTTGCCTCGACCACGCTGCCGGGGGGATCTTCGGCGAAACGCGGGTCAATCGCACTTTCCGGCAGGGCAGGCGAGCGGCCGAACTGCAGGGTGCCGTCCACAAGCCCGACCAGCCGCTGGTGCCACCCGGCCGCGCTGCGCTGGAACTGGTCGATTGGCAGGGCATCGAAGAACTCGTTGGCGATCAGGAACAGGGGGAGGTCCGGCAAGTCTTCCACCGTGTTGGCCCAGACCGGCGCAAACTCGGCGAGGCGCTGCGACTGTGCAGCACGCAAGGTTGGCGAGGTTTCGACCAAAACGACCTGCGCGCCGTTATGAAACCCCGGCACAGTCTTGGTGGCGCGCAGGATGTCAGCCATCAGGGTGCCGCGACCGGGGCCAAGCTCGGCCAGTGCAAACGGGGCGGGAGAGCCTTGGTCAAGCCAGCATTGCGCCAGGCAAAGGCCCAGAACCTCGCCGAACATCTGGCTGATCTCGGGGGCGGTGGTGAAATCGCCTGCCGCGCCGAACGGATCGCGGCTGGCGTAGTAGCCAAATTGCGGGTGTTGCAGGCAGGCTGCCATGTAATCGGCCAGCGTGATCGGCCCGGTCGCCGTGATGCGGGCCTTCAGGATATCGCCAAGCGCGGTCATGCGCGCCGGGCGCGGGCCAGAAACCAGAGCCCGGCAAGGATCATCGGCAGCGACAGCGCCTGCCCCATCGTCAGCCCCCAGCCGCCGATGTGCCAGGCCAGGCCGAGGGGGTTGCCATCGCTGACGAACTGGGCGTCGGGCTGGCGGACAAATTCGACGAGAAACCGCGCCACGCCGTAGCCAAGAAGGAACACGCCCAAAAGCCGCCCCGGCATCTTGAACCAGCCGCGCCGCCAGCCAAGCCAGAGAAGGACTGCGCCAAGGATCAGCCCTTCCAGCAGCGCCTCGTAAAGCTGGCTGGGATGGCGCGCGCAGACACCGACCACGCCCGCGCAGGTCTGCGCCGCCTCGCCTGGGAAGGCCACACCCCAGGGCAGGTCGGTCGGACGGCCCCAAAGCTCGGCGTTGATGAAGTTGGCGACACGTCCGAGGAAGAGGCCAGTTGGTGCTGCCACGGCCATCAGGTCGGCGGCGGGGAGAAGCGGGATCTTCTCGAGCTTGCAGAAGATAAGTCCGGCCACGATCACCCCGGCGAAGCCACCATGGAACGACATGCCGCCCTCCCACACCCGCAGGATGTGCAGCGGGTCTGCCAGAAGCGGCGTGTCGTCGTAGAAAAGCACATAGCCCGCCCGGCCACCAAGTATGACCCCGAAGATCACCCAGGTCAGCAGGCGTTCGACCTGTTCGGCTGTCATCGGTGCGGGTCCGGCCCAGAGGCTCGGTGTGTTGATCGCGCGGGTCACCAGACGCCAGCCGATCAGCAGCCCGACGATATAGGCCAGCGCATACCAGCGCAGCGCGAGGGTGAAGCCGAACACCTCGATCGAAAAGATCACGGGGGATATGTCGGGAAACGGGATCATGGCGGGCTTTCTATGGGTTGCCCGGTTGTCGCGGGCGCGCCTGTGGATGTCAACAAGTCGCCCTCCGACTTGTGATTTCCGCGCATCGGGCCATATAAAAGCCCAAGCATCAAAGGACGCCCGCCATGAAAGCCCCCAACAAGTTTTTCGACGACATGAGCCAACTGATGACCAACGCGATGGGCGTGGCCCAGGGCGCCAAGACCGAAGCGGAAACCGCGATGAAAGGCTTCATCGACCGCTGGATGGCCGACCGTGATTTCGTGACCCGCGAGGAGTTCGACGCCGCCCGCGCAATGGCGCAAAAAGCGCGTGAGGAAAACGCGGCGCTGGAAGCACGGATTGCAGCGCTGGAGGCCGGTCTGGCCAAGAAGAAGGGGTGACCCTGCCCGCTTTGCACGGCTTGTGTGCGCGCGAAGGGGTATAAAATGACAAGGCCCGGCTCTATGTTCACTGGCGAACAAAGGCGAAAAGGCTTCTGCCATGACCATCCATCCCGAAACCCGCGTTGGCCACGTGCACCTGAAGGTGGCCGACCTTGACCGGGCGATAGCATTCTATTCAGGAATCCTCGGCTTTGAGGTGACGCAACGCTATGGGCCGCAGGCCGCGTTTCTGTCGGCGGGCGGCTATCACCACCATATCGGGCTGAACACCTGGGAAAGCCGCGGCGCGACCCCGCCACCGCCCGGCCACACCGGGCTTTACCACACCGCCTTTCTGTTCCCTGACCGCAAGTCGCTGGCGCAGGTCTTGAAGCGGCTGGTCGAGGCGGGCTGGCCCTTGGATGGTGCATCGGATCATGGCGTGTCGGAGGCGCTGTATCTGACCGATCCTGATGGCAATGGCGTTGAACTTTACCGTGATCGCCCCGAGGCGGAGTGGCCGCGCAACGCCGATGGAAGCCTGTCGATGACGAGCGGACGGCTGGACGTGCGCGCGCTTCTGGCCGAGGCGTGACCTAGCGGATCAGCCGGAAGGCCGCCGATGCGGCCCATCCGGCGATCCCCGCCAGGACGAGCGACAAAAGCCCGTAAAGCAACGGCTGCTCATGCGCCATCGTGAAGATGAAACGCTCCAGCCCCTCTTTGCGCACGCGGATCGCGCGTTCCTGCGTGGCAACCACCCGGCCATCGCGCAACAGGAACAGGCGGACGGTGTATTCGCCTTCGGTCAGGTTCGAGGGCAAGACCACATCGGTGCGAAAGAGCGTGTCATCGGTCAGTTGCACGGCACCTTCCAGCACGCGGTATCGGTCTTCGTTGCTGCGCACCCGCAGCATGGCCTGCACGAAGGCATCGGCCTGATCGGCCTCGCCGGTAATGCCCACGGCGCGGATCGCGCGTTCGATCGTGATGCGATGGCGCAGGTTGTCGGTGTCGCTGAGGATGTCGGACAGGGGGCCGGTGGTGGCCACGGCGTAGAAACTGGGGGCAGAGTCAACCCGCACCTCGGCGTTGTTTACCCAGATGCCGACCACCCGGTCCTTGCGGCGCACGATCACCGGGGTGGACGGTCCTTCGACGGTGATGATGACCTGAAGCGGGGAACCCTTCGGCACCGGTGCCTCGCGTTTGACCGCGCCGTAGATCAGGATCTCGGACCCATCGAAATCGGCGGTGATCGACACCCGGTTCTGGCTGAGGCCGGAGACGATGCTTTCTTCGGCCAGTGCCGGGAGGGCCAGCAGGAATAGCGGCAACAGCCAGCGGATCATGGCAACAGCCCCGCCGTCACGGTGTAAAGCTCGTTCGGGGTAACCAGAAGGTCAAAGGCGATGCGCAATGATACCGCCAGCACCAGAAGCGACAGCAGGATGCGCAACTGTTCCGCCTTGAGCCGGACCCCGACCCGCGCGCCGATCTGCGCGCCGATCACCCCGCCAAGGATCAGGAGGAGTGCCAGCAGCATGTCGAGCGACTGGTTGGTGACGGCGTGCATCACGGTGGTGAAGGCGGTCACGAAGATGATCTGGAAAAGCGAGGTGCCGACCACGACCTTGGTCGGCATTCCCAGCAGGTAGATCATCGCCGGCACCATGATGAAGCCCCCGCCGACGCCCATGATCGCAGCGAGGAAGCCGACGAGTGCGCCGACGATCAGCGGCGGGATCACGCTGATGTAGAGGCCCGAGGCGCGGAACTTCATCTTCAGGGGCAGCCCGTGGACCCAGGAATGCACATGCGAGCGACGGATCGGGGCGTTGACGTTGCGGCTGCGCAGAAGGCTGCGCAGGCTTTCCTGCAGCATCATCGCGCCGATCAGGCCCAGAAACACCACGTAGGACAGTTGCACGAACAGGTCGATCTGGCCGGCCTTGGTCATCAACTGGAACACCCAGATGCCGACCGCGGAACCGATGACACCGCCCGCGAGGAGGACCGTTCCCATCCGGAAATCGACGGCCTTGCGCTTCATCTGCGCCAGCACGCCAGACACCGAGGAGGCGACTACCTGGTTTGCGCCGGTTGCCACCGCAACGGCTGGCGGCACTCCGATGAAAAAGAGAAGCGGTGTGATCAGAAACCCGCCGCCCACGCCGAACATACCCGAAAGAAACCCGACGATGCCGCCGAGGCCGAGGATCAGGAAGGCATCGACCGAAACCTCGGCAATGGGCAGGTAAAGTTGCATGGACAGTGGCCCAATGGGGCTGGAACCAGAGGTATGTTCAAAGGCTTGCGCGCCTTTGCGGGCGATGTCAAACGCTGTTGGACCTCATCGCAGCGACGTCAGGAATTCCCGCAGGATGCGTTCCAGTTTTGCCGCACCAAGGGGGGCCATCGCCTTGGTGTGTTCGTGGCTGATCTGTTCGTTCGAGAGCCCGGCGGCCATGTTGGTGATGGTGGAAATGGCCGCCACCTTCAGGCCAAGGAAGCGGGCGAGGATGATCTCGGGCACGGTGGACATGCCGACGGCGTCACCGCCAAGGGTCTTCAGCATGCGGATTTCGGCCGGGGTTTCAAACGATGGGCCGGAGTACCAGCAGTACACCCCTTCGGCCAGAGGAATGCCCAGCGAGGCCGCTGCCGCGCGAAGCCGGGCGCGCAGCATTTGGTCATGTGCATCGGTCATCGGCACGAAGCGCGCGTCGGTCTTTTCGCCGATCAGCGGGTTCAGCCCGTTGTAGTTGATGTGGTCGGACAGAAGCATCAAATCGCCAGGGGCCACGTCCGCCCGCATCGAGCCGGCGGCGTTGGTGACGATCAGGCTGTCGGCCCCCAGCGCCTTGAGCACGGTCAGGGGCAGCCGCATCGCCGCCGGATTGCCGTTTTCATAGTAGTGTTCGCGGGCGCCGAACACCGCGACGCGGACGCCTTCAAGATCGCCGATCGTCAGCATCGGGGTGTGACCGGACACGCCGACATGCGGAAATCCGGGCAGATCGGCATAGGGGATCGCCACGCCATCGACCGCCTGACCAAGATGCCCGAGGCCAGAGCCGAGGATCAGGCCGAGCTTGACCGGCGCTTCACCCGCGCGGGCGCGGATCGTGGCGGCTAGGATCGTGGCGGCTAGGGCGGAGGCTTCGGTCATCGGCTGCTCTTTCGGGTTTCTGGCGGAGCGGGTGGTTTCACACCCCCCGCACCCTCGTGGGATATGTGTCCAAAGAGGAAGGGGTCAGCGTTCCTTTACGTACGGCTCGCCGCCTGCACGGGGCGGGATGGCCTTGCCGATGAAGCCTGCCAGCACCACGACCGTCAGGATGTAGGGGAGCGCGTCGAGGAAGGGGACGGGAATCTTCACCTGCACCACCGCCTCGACCACATCGGGGCGCAGGGCGAGGGCCTGGAAGAAGCCGAAGAGAAGGCAGGCCCAGAGCGCAGCGACCGGCCGCCATTTTGCGAAGATCAGGGCGGCAAGCGCGATGTAGCCGCGGCCTGCGGTCATCTCGCGCCCGAAGCCGGCCTGCAGGGCGGTTGCCATGTAAGCGCCTGCAAGGCCGCAGAGGATGCCGGTGATGCCCACGGCGGCAAAGCGCAGGCCGACGACGGAGACGCCCGCAGTATCGACCGCTGCCGGGTTTTCGCCGACCGCGCGGAGGCGCAGGCCAAAGCGCGTGCGGTAAAGCACCCACCAGGTGAAGGGCACCAGTGCGATGGCGAGGTAGACGAGGAAGGAGTGGCCCGAGATCACCTCGTGATAGAGAGGGCCGAAGATCGGCACGTCTTTCAACGCATCCGCGAAGGGCAGGGTGATCGGGCCGAAGCGCCCATCACCGGTAAGGGGCGGGGTGCGCCCGCCCTGGCCGAACAGACGCTGGGCAATGAGCACGGTGATGCCGGAGGCGAGGAAATTGAGCGCCACGCCGGCAATGAGCTGGTTGCCCCGAAAGGTGATCGATGCGAGCCCATGGATCGCCGCCAGCACCAGCGAGGCGCCGATGCCTGCGAGCAGGCCAAGCCAGACCGAGCCTGTGAGGAACGCAACCGCGCCCGAGGCCATCGCGGCCATCAGCATCTTGCCTTCAAGCCCGATGTCGAACACGCCGGCGCGTTCGGAGTAAAGCCCGGCGAGGCAGGCAAGCAGCAAGGGCGTGGCCAGCCGCAGCGTCGAGTCGAGGATTTGCAGCAGCGTTGCGTAATCCATCACACGGCCCCCAGCTTGCGGCTTTGGAAAAGCCCGAAGGCCTTGGTCAGCAGCATCCGCACCATCATGTCCAAGGCACCGGTGAACAGGATCACCAGTCCCTGCACGACAATCCGCATCTCGATCGGGATCGAGGTCCAGAGGCCCAGCTCGGCCCCGCCCTGGTAAAGGAAGCCGAAGAGGAAGGCCGCCAGAACCACGCCGAACGGGTGATTGCGCCCCATCAGCGCCACCGCGATGCCGATGAAACCGGCGCCTTCGGCGGAGTTCTGCAACAGCCGCTCGGCTTCGCCCATGACGTTGTTGATGCTCATCATCCCGGCCAGCGCGCCGGACAGGATCATCGTCACGAGGATGATCTTCGTCGGGTTGATGCCCGCGTATTTCGCCGCAGGTTCGGATTTGCCAAAGGCGCGGATCTGGTAGCCAAGCCGGGTGCGCCAGAGGATCGCCCAGACCACCACCGCCATCGCCAATGCGATGAAGAGGGTGACGTTGGCTGGCACCGGCTTGAGGAAGATCAGGTTGAAGCCGGGAATCATGTCCAGCGTCGGCAGCTTCGCGCCTTCGGGAAAGCGGGCGGTGGCCGGGTCCATCTGGCCTGCCGGGCGCAGCACGTCGACCAGAAGATAGACGATCAGCGCCGAGGCGATGTAGTTGAACATGATCGTGGTGATGACGATGTGGCTGCCGCGCTTGGCCTGCAGGTAGGCCGGGACCGCTGCCCAAGCCGCGCCGAAGGCCGCCGCACCGAGGGTTGCGGCCAGCAGGGCCAGCGACCAGTGCGGCCAGGGGAAAGCAAGGCAGACCAGTGCGACGCCAAGGCCTCCAAGCTGCGCCTGACCCTCACCGCCGATATTGAAGAGGCTGGCGTGGAAGGCAATGGTCACCGCAAGGCCGGTGAAGATGAAGCTGGTGGTGTAGTAAAGCGTGTAGCCCCAGCCATAGGACGAGCCCAGCGCGCCGTCGACCATGACGTTGATCGCCTCGACCGGGCTTTGCCCGATGGCCAGAAGCACCAGCGCCGAGATGATCGCGGCCAGCAAGAGCGAGATCAGCGGCACCAGGATGAGATCGGCCCAACGCGGAAACATTGCGTTTGAGGTCTCGTCCATCGGTTCATCGGCAAATCGGCTGCCAATTGCTAAACTTGGTCTAATAGCCAGGAAAGCAAGGAATAATTGTCCGGCAAGAGGGACGAAAGCTAGAATGGTGAATGCTGCTGATAGTCCGCTGTCATGGCACCGTCGAGCCACTGCGGAAATCGTAGGCACAAGAAGTATTGATCCTACCACAATCGTCGTCGGTCCAAAACACTGAAAGCCGAAAAGGAACCGATCAATTGCTATCGAAACCAACGCCAGAGCAAGCAAAACTACAAGGAAGGCTCTAAAGGGACCGCGTGTCAAACGACCGGAAAAATGGCCATCATGAAGTATTGTGCTTCTGTAAGCTGCTGCGAAATCCATCACGCGGCCCCCTTTTCGGCGATGCCGGCCATCATCAGGCCAAGCTCGCGCTCGTTTGTGACTTCGGGGTCGCGGAAGCCCATGATCTGGCCATCGAACATCACGGCGATGCGGTCAGACAGGCTCATGATCTCGTCAAGTTCGACGCTGACCAGAAGGATCGCCTTGCCGGCATCGCGCAGCGCGACGATCTGGTTATGGATGAATTCGATCGCCCCGATATCCACGCCCCGCGTCGGCTGGCCGATCAGCAGAAGGTCGGGGTTGCGCTCCATCTCGCGCGCGACGACGATCTTCTGCTGGTTGCCGCCCGAAAAGGACTTCGCCGGAAGCGTCGCAATCGGCGGGCGCACGTCATAGGTCTTCATCTTCTTTTCGGTGTCGGCGCGCAGTGCGTCATTGTCCATGAAAAGCGCGTTTTTCTGGTATTCCGGCGCGTTGTGATAGCCGAAAGCCACATTTTCCCACGCGGTGAAATCCATGACCAGGCCAAGGTGCTGGCGGTCCTCGGGCACGTGAGAGATGCCAGCCGCGCGCCGTGACTGGCCGTTGGCGCCAGCCCCGGTCAGGGGCAGATCGGCCCCCTTGAGGGTGATCCGCCCGGTCGCTGATGCAATCCCGCCAAGCGCCTCAAGGAGTTCGGACTGCCCGTTGCCGGCAACCCCGGCGATGCCGAGGATCTCGCCGGCGCGAATCTCGAACGACACGCCCTTCAGGCGTTCGACCTTGTGTTCGTCGCGGACGCGCAGGTTTTCGACCTTGAGCACGACCGGCCCCGGTTTCGCGGGGCCCTTGGCGACCTCCAGCAAGACCTTGCGGCCGACCATCAGTTCGGCCAGCGCCTCGGGGCTGGTGTCGGCGGTCTTGACGGTGGCCACCATCGTGCCGCGCCGCATCACGCTGACATTGTCGGTCGCTTCCATGATCTCGCGCAGCTTGTGGGTGATCAGGATCACGGTCTTGCCCTGATCGCGCAGCCCGCCAAGGATGCGGAACAGATGGTCCGCCTCGTCGGGCGTCAGCACGCCGGTGGGTTCGTCGAGGATCAGGATGTCGGCCTGCCGGTAAAGCGCCTTGAGGATTTCGACGCGCTGCTGGTGGCCTACTGACAGGTCTTCGATCAGCGCGTCCGGATCGACGTCAAGCTCGTATTCCCGCGCGAGGTCGGTCAGTGCCTTGCGCGCCTTGGCGAGGCTGGTGTTCAGAAGCGCGCCATCCTCGGCACCAAGGACGACGTTTTCCAACACGGTGAAATTCTGCACCAGCTTGAAATGCTGGAACACCATGCCGATGCCGGCGCGGATCGCGCTCTGGCTGTCGGGAATGGCGGTGAGGTTGCCGTTGATGAAGATCTGGCCGGCGTCGGCCTTGTAAAAGCCGTAGAGGATGCTCATCAACGTCGATTTGCCGGCGCCGTTTTCGCCGATGATGCCGTGGATGGTGCCTTTTGGCACCGCGATGTTGATGTCCTTGTTGGCCTGAACCGAGCCAAAGGCCTTGGAGATGCCTTTGAGTTCAATGGCATAGGCTGCATCGGCCATGTGGTCCCCCTGGCGCTCCGATCCCTGCTGCTTGTGGTCGCTGCTTGGGCCGTCTTGCGAATGTGCCGCGCCAGTCAACTGGCGCGGCACTCTTTACTTCAGCCGAAGGCCGATCAGAACGTGGCGGCCGGGCAGGTGTTGTCCGACATGTAGTCGTGCACGACAAGTTCGCCCGACTTGATCTTGGCAGCGGCCTCGTCGACCTTGGCCTGCATCTCCGGGGTCACCAGCGAGGCGTTGTTTTCGTCCATCGCGTAGCCGACGCCATCGTTGGCCAGACCCATCACGTTGATGCCCGGCTTCAGGTCGACACCTTCCTTGAACGCCTCATACACCGCGTTGTCGACGCGCTTCAGCATCGAGGTCAGCACTTTGCCGGGATGCATGTAGTTCTGGTTGCTGTCGACGCCGATTGACAGGATGCCAAGGTCGGCAGCCGTCTGCAGCACGCCGATGCCGGTGCCGCCAGCGGCTGCGTAGATCACGTCAGCGCCCTGGCTTTGCTGGGCGGTGGCAAGTTCCGCACCCTTCACCGGGTCGTTCCAGGCGGCCGGGGTGGTGCCGGTCATGTTCAGGATGACCTTGGCGGCCGGGTTTGCGGCAACGACACCTTGCGCATAGCCGCAGCCGAACTTGCGGATCAGCGGGATGTCCATGCCGCCGATGAAACCGACAGTGCCGGTCTTCGACGCAAGGCCGGCCATCATGCCGACAAGGTAAGAGCCTTCATGTTCGTTGAACACCACCGATTTCACGTTCGGTTGATCGACGACCATGTCGATGATCGCGAACTTGGTATCGGGGAAATCGGGGGCAACGGTGTTCAGCACGTCACCGAAGGCAAAGCCGGTCATCACGACCGGGTTCGCGCCGGATTCGGCCAGACGGCGCAGCGCCTGTTCGCGCTGGGCTTCGGACTGCATCTCCAGTTCCTTGAACGTGCCGCCGGTTTCGGTGGCCCATTTCGTGGCGCCGTTGAACGCGGCTTCGTTGAAGGATTTGTCGAACTTGCCGCCAAGGTCGAAGATGATTGCGGGTTCGGCGGCGGCCACGCCGGCGGTCAGCGCCAGCGCGGCGGTGGCGCCGTAGAGGGATTTCATGAAGGTCATCGGATGCTCCCGGTCGATTTTGTTGCTCTTGGCCGGGGATGCCGACGCAGGCCTTTGGCCCAAGACTCGCACCCACCGGATCGTAGGCAAACTTGGGCGGAGTCGCTCGGGCCGGTCAAGGGATATTCCGCGTCGCAGAGGGTGAATTTTGACCGTCCGGTCAGGTTGCCGCAGGCGGCGCCGGTTTTCCAAGCGAACGGGACAGCACAAGCGCGTCCTCGGCCCGCCCGTCGGGGTGGCGGTAGTAGCCGCGCCGTCGCCCTGCCTCGGCAAAACCATGCGCCCGGTATAGCGCGATAGCCGCCAGATTGCCTGCGGCCACCTCAAGAAAAGCTGCCTCTGCCCCCCTCAGCCGCGCTTGATACAGGAACCGCGCCATCAGCCTTGCCGCCATCCCGCGCCTGCGCGCCTGTGGGGCCACGGCCAGTGTCAGCACCTCCGCCTCGCCCGCCACCGCACGCCCCAGAAGGACGCCCTCAGCCTCGGTCAGCGCAAAGACGAAGGGGTCGGCCAGCATCGAAGCAAACTCTGCCGCCGTCCACGGTTTCGGCGTGGTGAAGCACAGCGCATGCAGCGCGGCCATTTCCTCGGCAGTCACGGCAGGATCACTGGCGGTGGGTCCGACGGCGGGGCTGCATCCGCGCCGCGCAGGTAGAACGGTGCGGGCCTTGGCTGCGGCGTCAGGGCGCGCGCCGCCCCGATGCGGGCTATCGCCTCGGCCAGCGGCGCGGCGGGTGGCAGGGCGGCGTCGCCCGCCGCCGATCCGGTCGCAGCGGTCGCGACCACGACACCATCGGCAAGATGCGCAGGGCCGGCTCCGTCTGCGGTGAAGGTCTGCACATAAAGCTCGCCCCGCCGCGCATCTTCCACCACCGTCACCGGGCGCGGCAGGCCGTAAGCCAGCGCCTCAAGCCGCGTGACACCGACCGCCGGGATGCCAAGGCCAAGCGCCAGACCGCGTGCCGCCGCCACCGCGATCCGCACGCCAGTGAAGTTGCCCGGCCCCGTGCCGACGGCGATGGCCTTCAGGTCGCGCCAGCCGATGCCGCCTTCGGCCAGCACCTCTTCCAGCATCGGAACCAGACGTTCGGCCTGCCCCTTGGCCATCGCCTCGTCACGCAGGATAAGCCCGCCGTCCCATAGCAAAGCGGCCGCGCAATGCGCGGCCGATGTGTCGAAGGCGAGGATCGGCAGCAAGACGTCAGGCCGCAACAGGCCGCACTTCCAGCACTTCGGGGATGTAGTGCCGCAGCAGGTTCTCGATCCCCATCTTCAGCGTCAGGGTCGAGGACGGGCAGCCCGCACAGGCACCCTGCATGTGCAGGTAGACCACGCCGCGGTCAAAGCCGTGAAAGGTGATGTCGCCACCATCCTGCGCCACGGCCGGACGAACGCGGGTATCCAGCAGTTCCTTGATCTGGCGCACGATGTCGCCATCCTCGCCGGTGTGTTCGGCATGGCCCGAGGCCGCCTGTTCGCCTTCGATCACGGGCGCGCCCGACTGGAAATGTTCCATGATCGCGCCAAGGATCGCCGGTTTGATGTGCTGCCATTCGACCGCGTCGGCCTTGGTCACCGTCACGAAATCGGTGCCGAAGAACACTCCCGTCACGCCGCCTGCCGCAAAGATGCGCCGTGCCAGCGGCGATTTCGCCGCCGCCGCTTCGCTGGGAAAATCTGCGGTGCCCAGTTCCAGCACGGTCTGACCGGGCAGGAATTTGAGCGTTGCCGGGTTTGGCGTGGATTCGGTCTGGATGAACATGGGGAATCTCCGACTATTCCACTCGGATATGCGCTTCGCAGAGCGTCATGTCAAGTTTGGAACCGTTCTAAACCGGTCAGAAAAGCACGACCCACCCGGCATAAAGCCCGGTTGCGACCAACAGGCACATCACCGCGAACGACCCCATGTCCTTTGCGGATTTGGCGAAGTCGGACCATCCGGGCGAGGCGTTGTCGACCAGTTCCTCGATTGCCGTGTTCAGCGCCTCGACCGCCAGCACAATGAGCGACAGGATGGCAAGACCGAGGAATTCGGTCAGACTGGCACCAACGGCGGCGAAAAGGGCAAGAAGGACTGCCAGCCCGATCACCTCTTGGCGAAAGGCCGACTCGCGCCACAAACGCCTTGCCCCACCGGCCGAATATCCGGCAGCCGCGATGAAATGCGCAACCCCGGACTTGCGCGCGGGCTTTTCAAGTTTCTGCACCTGTCAGCTTCCCTGCGCCCGGCACCCTGCCACAAGATCCAGCGCATCATCGCGCGCCGTGGTGCTTATATCAGCCATTCCAAGAATGGTGGAGAACATGTTGTCATGGCTGGCGGGCTGGGCCTGACGCTCCTTCAGGCAGTCCTGCGGCAACCCGAGCGCTGTCTGATACCGATTTGCCATCCACAGCACCATCGGCACATGGGTCTGTTCGCTCGGTGCCATGAAGTAGGGTGTGCCATGCAGGTAGATGCCGTTCTCGCCAAGGCTTTCGCCGTGGTCCGAGACGTAGAACATCGCCGGGATCACACGCTCCTGCGCATCAAGCATGTCGATCACCTGCGCGAGGAACCAGTCGGTGTAGGCGATGGTATTGTCATAGGCGTTGACGATTTCCTCGGTGCTGCAATCCATCACCTCGGGGGTCTGGCAGGTTGGCTTGAACACTTCGCGGTCGGCCGGATAGCGCAGCCAGTAACTTGGCCCGTGACTGCCGATCTGGTGCAGCACGATCACCGTGTTCTGGGTGATGCTGGCCGCAGTGTCCTGCAACCGTTTCAGGAACACCGCATCGATGCATTCCGGCGTGCAGAATTCCGCGCCGTCCGCCGCCGTCATGAACCGCGACGGCAACCGGGCGGCGATCTCCTTGTCGCCGGTGTTGTTGTCCCACCATTCCACCTTGAACCCGGCGCGCGCCATCACGTCGAGCAGGTTCTCGTGGCTGAGACCGCCTTCAAAGGAATACTCCGCCCGCGTCAGTGGCGAGAACATGCAAGGCAGCGAGGTTGCCGTGGCGGTGCCGCAACTGGACACATCGGAAAAGTAGGCGATCTCGCGCTTGGCAAGTTCGGGGTTCGTGTCGCGCGCGTAGCCGCCCAGAGACCAGCTTTCCGCGCGACCCGTCTCGCCGGCCACGATCACGAACAGAACGGGCTTGCTGGCCGCTGCCAGATACGGGCCCGGCTTTGCGTCGGTGCCGGTTGGCTGCAACACGATGTCGCGCGATTTCATCAACATCCGCACATAAAGCGCTGCGCCCGACATCGGGGCGAGCGGCTGAACCGAGGCGAGCAATTCCTTGTCCTCGCGCAGGACGCTGGAGAAATCCTTGTAGTTGCTGAACAACAGCCCGACCACCAGCGCCGTCGCAAGGGTGTTCACCAGTGTCCAGCCCGCCAGACTGCGCCAGATGCCAGTGCGCCGGATGCGGACCCACAGCACGACGGCTGACGGCAGCACGCCGTAAAGCAGCACATGCAGCAGGAAGGCCGGCGTGATCAGGTGCCTGGATTCCGCGACCGTCGTGGTCGCGGCGTTCTGGATCATGTCGCGGTCGATCACCACGCCAAGCGCATCCATGTAGTAGGACGTGACCGCCGCAATTAGCAAAAGCGCCACCAGCACCGGCTTTTGCGCCCTGCGGACGGCAAAAAGCCCGATGAAAAGGAACGTAAGCGCCCAGATTGCCGCCGCAAAGATCAGCGCTGCGGCGGTATGCCCGTCGAAGATGCGAAACAGATGTCCCCAGAAGGTCTGGTTGCACAGTGCCATCAGGTAGATCGCCACCGCGACGTTCAGCGCAAAGGGTGAAACGGTGGGGCGGGTGCTGCTGTCGGGCGAGGGGGAAGCTGAAACGGACATGGGAACCTTGGCAAAGTTGGACGACGCCTAGACCTGCGCCGTTACCTCGACAATCGCTATATCGTCCGCGTGAGTAAGCAGCCGCTTACAGCGGAGGGTAAACCGCAGGATCGGGCGGAAGCCTGCCGATTGCGCGCCCGCTGCCGGTCAGGTGATCGCCTCCAGCCGTTCCTTCGACATGTCGCCCGGCACGATGGTAATCGGGATCGGCAAGTTGCCGGAATTGCGGCTCATTGCGGTGACGAGCGGTCCCGGCCCGGCCTTTTCGGTGGCTGCGCCAAGGACCAGGACGCCGATCTGGTCATCTTCGCTGACCTGGGCCAGAATCTCGGTCACCGGGTCACCCTCGCGGATCACCAGCTCGGGGTTTACGCCCTGCTTGTCGCGCATCCACTTGGCGAAGACCTCGAAATGCGCCTCGATCCGCTCGCGCGCTTCGGCGCGCATCAGGTCGGCCACGCCCATCCAGTGCTGATACTCCTCGGGCGGGACGATCGACAGGATCGTGACACCGCCCCCGGTATGCGCCGCCCGAAGTGCCGCGAACCGCATCGCGTTCAGGCATTCGCGGCTGTCATCCAGAACCACCAGAAACTTCCGCATGTCTCTCCCCTTTGGGTGGCGATCATGACCCGGCTGTGGGGGGGAAGGCAAGCCTCAGCCGCCAGCCCGCGCCGCGACCTTTGGATAACGCCGCCACATGGTGACTGTGCGGGTGGCATTCAGCACCATCAGCGCCGCCCAAAGCCCGTGGTTGCCGAAAGCCGGGATCATCATGGCCAGCGCCAGCACATAGACCGCGACCGACACCAGCATCGCGCGCAGCATGTCACCGGTCAGCATCGCGCCGATGAAGATGCCGTCGTAAATCCACGCGGCCACGCCGATCAGGGGCGCTGCGATCAGCCAGGGCAGATACTGCCGCGCCGCCTCACGCACATCGGGTGCAGTGGTCATCAGGTCGATGACCTGCGGCCCGGCCAGAAGGAACACTCCCGCCAGAACTGCCGCCCCGCCGAACCCCCACTGCATGCACAAAAGCCCGGCGTGGCGGCTTTCCGCTGCCGACCGCGCGCCGACCGCCTGCCCGATCAGCGCCTCGGCGGCAAAGGCAAAGCCGTCCAGCGCGTAGGCGGTGATTTCCAGAAACTGCATCAACACCTGATTGGCGGCCAGCGTCACATCGCCGAACCGGGCGCCCAGAAACACGAAGCTGGTGAACGAAAGCTGCAAGATCACGGTGCGCGCCATGATGTCCCGGCTGGCGGTGAACATCAGACGCAGCGCCACGGGGTCTGGCAACCGCGCAAGGGCCGCGCGCAAGACCGGCCCGAACGCATCGCGCGCCAGCCAGAGCCCAAGCATCAGCCCGGTCCATTCCGCGATCAGTGTTGCCGCCGCCACCCCCGGCACGCCCCAGCCCAGCCCGATCACGAACCACAGGTCGAGGCCGATGTTCAGCCCGTTCTGCCACAGTTGCAGGACCAGCACGCCCTTCGTCCGCTCCAGCCCGATCAGCCAGCCGGTCAGCGCGTAAAGCCCGATTGTCGCCGGTGCCCCCCAGATCCGGATCGCCAGATACTGCCGCGCCGGCCCTTCCACCTCGGCCGAGGCGGGGGCCAAGGCAAAAGCCCCGGTAAAGAGCACCACTTGCGCCACGACCAGCGCCAGCCCGGCAATGCCTCCGATGATCAGAGCGCGGATCAGAACCGCTGACCGCTCTGTCATGTCGCCCGCGCCTTGGGCTTGTGCGGCAAGGCCGGAGGTCGACATCCGCAGAAACCCGAAGGCCCAGTAAAGCGTCGCCAGGATCACCGCCCCGATGCCGACCGCGCCCAACGGGGCAGCCTGCCCAAGCTGGCCGATGACGGCGGTATCCACCGCCCCCAGCAGCGGCACCGTGGCGTTGGACAGGACGATCGGCCCGGCGATGCGCAGCACCCGGCCGTGGCTTAGCGTGGTCATCCGATGGCCAGCGTGGGCATCAGGAAATGCCCGGTCGCTTGGGCGAAAAGGCGGCTGCGGTTGTCCTGCCACGCCTCGACATGCACGGATGCGTAACGGCGACCCGACCGGTTGACCCGCGCCCGCGCATAGGCATCGCGCGGCAGGCCGGCGCGCAGGTAATCGACGGTGAAGTCGATGGTCTTGGGCAGCCGGATCTGCGTGGGCGCAAGCCCGCCTTCCGCCTCCATCCCGTCCCAAAGCGAGGTCCACGCGAGTTCGATGATCGCCGCCACCTCGAGGAAAGCTGCCGTCGCCCCGCCGTGCAGCGCGGGCAGCAATGGGTTGCCGATCAGGCTGTCGTTGAAGGGCATCACGGCGGTCAGCTCGTCGCCGCGCCGGTCGAACTGGATGCCCAGAAAGCCGATGTAGGGCACGCCTTCGACGAGGCTGCGCAAAAGCGCGTCGCGGCGCTGCTTGATGACCTGAACTGGTTCGGGGCGCTTCATTCGCCGGCCCGTTCGATGGTGAAGGCACCCGTGGCCATCGCAACCGGGCGGGTTTCGTCGTCGTCGGTGGCCGTGGCGCGGATGAAGGCCACCGTGCGGGTGGCGTGGTGACATTCGGCGCGGGCGCGGATCGTCTGGCCGGGGGTGGCGGGGCGCATGTAGTCGATGCGCAGGTCAAGCGTGGCGGTCGAGGTGGGCGCGGACGGGTGGCTCATCACCGAGGCGCCCGAGGCGGTGTCCATCAGCGCCGAGACCGCGCCGCCGTGGATCACGCCGGTGGCGGGGTCGCCGATCAGGCGGGGGTCGTAGGGCATCGAGATCACGGCGATGCCGGGACCGATCTCTTCCAGCACCATCCCGAGCGCGCGGCTGTGGGGCAGGGCTTCGATGAAGCGGCGGGCGAAGTCGAGGGCGTGGGACATGGCGTTTCCTATCGCCGCCATGAAACCGGAGCGGGAACAGGAGCGCAAGGCCCGACCCGGTTGCGCGATGGGCAAACCGCGCCTAGGCTTGACCCGGGGAGGAGAGCCCGTGTCTGACAGCCGCCTGACCTTCAAGGAGATGTGCGCGCGGTTCGATGTGACGCCGCGGACGCTGCGCTATTATGAATACATTGAACTGCTGGCCCCCGAGCGGGATGGGCGGGCGCGGCTTTATGGGCCGCGCGAGGTGGCGCGGATGACGCTGATCCTGCGGGGGCGGCGGTTCGGGTTCAGTCTGGAGGAAATCCGGCAGTGGCTGCTGATCTACCAGCAGAAAGGCACCCGGCCGCAATTGGAGCATTGGGTGCGGCTGGCGGACCGGCAGCTTGAGCAACTTGAGCGGCAGCGGGGCGAGCTGGAGGTGAGCATCGCCGACCTCAGGGCCTTGCGGGAGACCGCCGTGGCGGAATTGGGCAGGCTGGTCGAGGGATGATGTCCCACCGTGGGACAGGATTGCCGGTTCAATGAACTCAATGACTTGGCTGTTTGCGTCAAGGATTTGGTAACGGTTTCGACTGTGCCCTTGGCCTGCCGCCCGGGGGTTTCACACCCCCGGACCCCCGTGGGATATTTCTGCAAAGAGGAAGGCGGGGCTTTGTCGGCACGCCGGCATGGCTGACTTCACGTCAGGCGAAGTTCTGACGTGACGTCACAATGACGTTAACGTCAACTGGTCTGGTAATGTCACCCTGTGGTCGGCATCTGCCCGTCAAATGCACCCGCTGCGAGAAACTTGCCATGATGACTGCGAACACCGACCTGATGACCATCCGCGAGATGTGCGAGACGTTCGACGTGACGCCGCGCACCCTGCGATTTTATGAGGCGAAGGAACTGCTGAGCCCCGTGCGCGACGGGACGAGGCGGCTGTTCACCCGGCGCGACCGGGCGCGGCTGACGCTGATCCTGCGCGGCAAGCGGTTCGGGTTCAGTCTGGAGGATATCCGCCAGACGCTGGACCTTTATGACCGCGACGGATCGAACGAAGCGCAGCGCAAGCGCACCCGCGAACTGGCCTGCGAGCGGCTGGCGGTGATGGAGGCGCAACGCGCCGAACTGGACGAGGCGATTGCGGAGTTACGGGCGGAACTGACGGCAGGCGACGCTGATCGCCACGATCAGGCTGCTGAATAGGGAAGGACTGACAGGAATGCCACGCTACACCGCCCCCGTGAAGGACACCCAGTTTCTGCTGCACGACGTGCTGAAGATCAGCGCCGCCGACATTCCCGGCTACAGCGACCTTGATCCGGCCTTCACCGGCGCGGTGCTGGAGGAGGCGGCGAAGCTGGCGGCCGATGTGCTGGCCCCCCTGAATCCGGTCGGCGACCGTGAGGGCTGCGTGATGGAAAACGGCGTGGTGCGCACGCCGAACGGTTTCAAGGCCGCATTCGATGCGGTGCGGGCGGGCGGCTGGACGGCGCTGGACGCGGACCCGGCCTATGGCGGGCAGGGCCTGCCGCACCTGATGCATACGGCGGTCAACGAGGCCTTCGTGTCGGCCAACATGGCGTTTCAGATGTATCAGGGCCTGACGCATGGGGCCTATTCCGCGATCCATGTGCATGGGTCGGCGGAGCAGAAGGCGACCTACCTGCCGAAGCTGGTGTCTTGTGAATGGACCGGAACGATGAACCTGACGGAGCCGCATTGCGGCACCGATCTGGGTCTGATGCGCACCAAGGCCGAGCCGCAGGCGGATGGCAGCTACAAGATCATCGGGCAGAAGATCTTCATCTCGGCCGGTGAGCATGACATGGCCGACAACATCATCCATCTGGTGCTGGCGAAGGCGCCGGGCGGCGGCGCGGGGACCAAGGGGATTTCCCTGTTCATCGTGCCGAAGTTTGTGGTGAACGCGGATGGCAGCCTGGGCGCGCGCAACGCCCTTTCGGTCGGCAAGATCGAGGCGAAGATGGGGATTCACGGCAATGCCACCTGCGTGATGAACTATGACGGGGCGACCGGGTATCTTTTGGGCGACGTTCACAAGGGCATGCGCGCGATGTTCACCATGATGAACGAAGCGCGGCTGGGGGTGGGCTTGCAGGGCTATGCGGTGGCCGAGGCCGCGTATCAGAACGCGCTGGCCTACGCCAAGGACCGCTTGCAGGGCCGCGACGTGACCGGGGCGAAGAACCCGGGTGGGGCGGCGGACCCGTTGATCGTGCATCCCGACATTCGCCGCAGCCTGATGGAGCAGAAGAGCTTTGTCGAAGGCGCGCGGGCCTTGACGCTGTGGGCCGCGAGCCTGATCGACCGGTCGCACCGGATGGGGGATGCGGACGCGGAGGGGCTGGTGAGCCTGATGATCCCGGTGATCAAGGGGTTCCAGACCGACAAGGGCTTCGAGATGGCGGTGGCCGCCCAGCAGGTTTACGGCGGGCATGGCTACATCGAGGAATGGGGCATGAGCCAGTTCGCCCGTGATGCCAGGATCGCGATGATCTACGAGGGTGCCAACGGCGTGCAGGCGCTGGATCTGGTGGGCCGCAAGCTGGCGCAGGACGGCGGCAAGCATGTGATGGCGTTCTTTGAGCTGGTGAAGGCCGAAATCAGGGCGCATGACGGCGATGCGCGGATGGCGGGGTTTGCGGAGCCGTTGAAACAGGCGTCGAAGCAACTGCAGCAGGCGGCGATGTATTTCATGCAGTCGGGGATGAAAAACCCCAATGCGGCGCTGGCGGGGTCTTACGACTTCATGCACCTGATGGGGCATGTGTGCCTTGGCCTGATGTGGACGCGGATGGCGAAGGCGGCCTATGTGGCGCTGGATGGTGGCGCGGCGGACCGCGACTGGCTGGAGGCGAAGATCGCGACGGGGCGGTTCTACATGGCGCGGCAGTTGCCGGCCTGCGGGATGCATCTGGCGCGGATCGAAAGCGGGGCCGAACCGGTGATGGCGCTGGCGGCGGAGGCGTTCTAAGGTTTCACGCGCAACCAAGGAGATGCCGATGCCGAAACGCTTTCGCCTGACCCGCCGCTTCAACGCCGCCATGACCGAGGACGGTTACCGCGCGTTGCGGCGCTTTGCCACCGAGGCGGGGCTGGAGGAGGGCGAGGCGCTTTCGTTCATCTTCGAGAATTTTTCCAGCGTGATCGACCACGACAACCTGACCCACCGGCTGCGGCTGTTCAATGCCGAGCTGGACAATCGCAAGCAGTAGGACCGGAACCATGACAGCGAAACTCTACTGCTTTGGCGAAAGCGGCAACGCTTACAAATGCGCGCTGGCGCTGACCTTCACCAACTCTGACTGGGAGCCGGTGTATGTGGATTTCTTTGGTGGCGAGGCGCGGAGTGCGGCGTTCCGCGAGATCAACGAGATGGCGGAAGTGCCGGTGTTCGTCGACGGGCCGCTGACGCTGACGCAATCGGGGGTGATCCTGGATTACATCAGCTCCAAGACCGGGAAGCTGGGGGGCAAGTCGGCGGCAGAGCGGCGCGAGGTGCTGCGGTGGATGTTCTGGGACAACCACAAGCTGTCGGGGCAGATCGGCACGACGCGGTTCCTGGCGAATTTCCTTGCGCCCGAGAAGGTGCCGCCGGGGGCTGTGCCGTTTCTGCAGGCGCGGCTGAAGGCGGCCTACAAGACGCTTGAGGCGCATCTGGAGGGGCGCGACTGGGTGGCGGGCGCGGCCCTGACGATCGCGGACCTGTCGTGCTGCGGATATCTCTATTACCCCGAGCCGTTCGGGTTTGACCGCAAGGACTGGCCCAACATCGACCGCTGGCTGGACCGGATCGCGGCCGTTCCCGGCTGGAAACACCCCTATGAATTGATGCCCGGCAGCCCTGCCGACCGGGCATGAGGAGATACCGATGACCGACGCTTTCATCTATGACGCCGTCCGCTCGCCCCGTGGCAAGGGGCGCCCGGATGGCTCGTTGCACGAGCTGACGGCGGTTGCGCTGTCGGCGAAGGTGCTGAACGCGGTGAAGGAGCGCAACGGGCTGGAGGGCCATGCGGTCGAGGATGTGATCTGGGGCAACGTCACGCAGGTAGGCGAGCAGGGCGGCTGTCTGGCACGGTCGGCCGTGCTGGCGTCGGATCTGGACGAGAGCATCCCGGGGCTGGCGATCAACCGCTTTTGCGCCAGCGGGATGGAGGCGGTGAACCTTGCGGCCAACCAGGTGAAGGCGGGTGCGGGGCGGGCCTACATCGCCGGCGGGGTGGAGATGATGGGGCGCGTGCCGATGGGGTCGGACGGGGCGGCCATCGCGGTGGACCCAAGCCTTGCGATGAAGACCTGCTTCGTGCCGCAGGGAATTTCGGCGGACCTCATTGCCACGGAATACGGGTTCAGCCGTGACGAAGCCGACGCGCTGGCGGTGGAATCGCAGCGCCGCGCGGCGGTGGCTTGGGCGGAGGGGCGGTTTTCGCGGTCGGTGCTGACGATCCGCGACCAGAACGGCCTGCCGATCCTTGCCACCGACGAATACATGCGCCCCGGCACCGACATGCAGGCGCTGGGTGCGTTGAAACCGGCGTTCAAGGATATGGGCGAGGTGATGCCGGGTTTCGACAAGGTGGCCTTGATGAAATACCCGCATCTGGAGCGGATCAACCATATCCACCACGCCGGCAATTCATCTGGCATCGTCGATGGCGCGGCGGCGCTGTTGATCGGGGACGCGGAGTTTGGCCGCGCGCATGGGTTGAAACCGCGCGCCCGCATCCGTGCCACGGCGAAGATCGGCACTGATCCGACGATCATGCTGACCGGCCCGGTGCCGGTGACGGAAAAGATCCTGCGCGATGCCGGCATGGCGATTGGCGACATCGACCTGTTCGAGGTGAACGAAGCCTTTGCCAGCGTCGTGCTGCGCTTCATGCAGGCGTTCGACGTGGACCCCGGCATCGTCAACGTCAACGGCGGGTCGATTGCGATGGGGCATCCGTTGGGGGCGACCGGGGCGATCATCATCGGCACCCTGCTGGACGAATTGGAGCGGTCTGACCGCGAGGTGGGCCTTGCCACACTGTGCATCGCGTCGGGCATGGGGGCGGCCACCATCATCGAGAGGCTGTGATGCCAGCGCTTGGCGGTCTTTCGCATCGTGACGTAGCGTCAGCAAGGCTGACCTATGGGAATGGACCGGTCGAAGCCCCATTTCGGCGACTGCGGGCAGCGGCCCGCCATCACCGACCCAATGGGAGCCGCCATGTTCGATCACATGCAGGAATTGCTGGATCACACCGCCGCCGATCTGCTTTCGGGCCGGACCGATGCGATTGCGGGGCGCTGCGCCTATCCGATGGTGGTGCATTCGCCGCAGCAGATCGTGCCGTTCAGGACGCCCGCCGACTATGCCGCGACGCTGGCCCAGGTCTCGGGCCGGTTGCGGCACCGCGAGGTGACGGCGATCACCGCCCGGCTGCGTGCCGCCGATGCACCAAGCCGGGGGAGGTTTCGCGCCTTTGTGCGACTGACCTTCCGCTTTGGCAACGGCACGCCGCCAAGCGAAACCGATCTGATCTGTTTTTGCCGGATGGTCGACAGCGCCATTCAGGTGGAGATGATCGAACTGGACTGCAGTTTGATGCCCGCCGCACCGACCAGCCGTCAGCCCGCCTGACGGAGACGGTCATCCTTTCGGCGGGCGTGATGCCGGGGAGGGCGCGATGAAGCTGGATCTTTCAAAGGTGCCGGTCAAGACCGGGTCGATCTATCCCGCACCCTATGCCGGGGAAATGGCGGGGCGGTCCAGTTTGCGGCTGGGGCAGGCAGGCGGGCTGACGCAGTTCGGCGTGAACATCGTGATCCTTGAGCCGGGGGCGAAATCGTCGCTGCGCCACTGGCATCTGCACGAGGACGAGTTCGTGATGATGCTGTCGGGCGAATGCACGATGGTCGAGGATGCGGGGCCGGTGCTGATGCGGCCGGGTGAGTGCGCGGCGTTTCCGGCGGGGGTGCCGAACGGGCATCAGTTCATCAACCATACCGATGCCGAAGCGCGGTTTCTGGTGATCGGCACCAAGGCGCCGGTGGAAACCGCCACCTATTCCGATGTGGATCTGGTGGTGCATATCGCGGACGGTGCAGCGCGGTTCACCTACAAGGACGGCACCGATTACGAGGCTCCGCGATGATCGTGGACCCTTCCAACGCGCCGGCCAGCGGCGACGGCGGGTTCAGCACGCTGCACCTGTCGGTGGCGGGCGGGCTGACCCAGTTTGGCGCCTACATCGACACACTGGCGCCGGGCGCGTGGTCGGCCAAGCGGCACTGGCATTCGGCGGAGGACGAGTTCGTCTATCTGCTGTCCGGCACCGCGACGCTGCGCGATGATGCCGGGCTGACCGATGTTTTCCCCGGCGATGCCATCTGCTGGCGGCGCGGCGACCCGAACGCGCATCATCTGACCAACCGGGGCGATGTGCCGTGCCGCTGGCTGATCGTGGGCAGCCGGGCGGCGGGCGACATCTGCACCTATCCCGACGACGGCAGCCGCCAGATCAACGAGGCGACCACCTGGCGCTTGGTTGCCGGTGATGGAGCGGTGTTGCGCGAGGGCGATCTGCCGCAGGAACTGCTGGGCTTGCAAGCCCCGTGGGGGCAGGAGTTTGACGGCAGCGCCCGGCCGAACGTGATCCGTGCGGGCAGCGTCGCGGCCGAACTTTGCGGCAATAACTATCCCGCCCAATGGTCCGACCTTGGTCGGTCCGAAGATATCGCATTATCGGATGCGGGCGGCCTGACCCAGTTTGGCGCCTTTCTGGAGCTGCTTTATCCCGGCGGGCAGACCAGCCTGCGCCATTGGCACGAGGCGGAGGAAGAGTTCCTCTATGTCCTCGACGGCAGCGTGACGCTGATCGAAAACGACGGCCCACGCGTGATCGGCCCCGGAACCTGCGTCTGCTGGCCCGCCGGAGTGCCGAAGGCGCATTGCCTGCGCAACGATGGTGGCGAACCCGCTACGTTGTTCATCGTCGGCACGCGCTTTGCCGAAGACGCAGCGCATTATCCCGACATCGACCTGCACTATTCGCGCCGAAATGGCCTGCGGTCCTTCACAAGGAAGGATGGCACGCCCTATCCCGGCTGGCCGAGGGCCGTGCCATGACCGCCAGTCAGGCTCAGGCCTTGTGCAACCTGCGGAAATCTTTCCAGCCCCCCGGAACCGCCCCCGGTTGCCCTGCGTTTGGCGTTGGACCGGGGTATATGCGCATCATGCGACACAGGCCGGACCATGGGCCCGGCGCAGTTCGCGGGGGTCGCTTGCAGGGGGGCAGGATGACGGTGATGGAGACCTTGGAGCGCTTTCTCGACGCGGTGGGAAAGGCGGTGGTGGACGGCAGGCTGGAGGTTTACACCCAGCATGTGATCCTGCCCTTCGTTCTGGAAACCGCCTCGGCCAGGCTGACAATCGCCACCATGGACGACCTTGCAGAAGGGTTCGACACCTATGGCGAGATGCTGGCCGATCTTGGCGTGACCTCGATCCAGCGCAAGGTGATCCGGGCCTTTGCGCCGACGCCGGGCCGGGTTCACGGCCAGTACACCACGCGGCTGATGGCGGGAAACCTGCAGGTCGCGCCGATGTTCTGGTCGCAGACCCAGATCGACCTGATCGACGGTGTCTGGAAATCTGGCTTCATCCGCAACACCACGACCGATGGCCGCTGGCCGTTGATGATGCCGAACACCTGCACCGCCCCTCATGACTAGGACCAATCCATGACCGATTTTTCGATGACCACCGATGCCGAAGGCGTTGCCACGATCACCTGGGATGTGGCGGCGAAATCGATGAACGTGATGTCGACCGAGGCGTTCGCGCTGCTGTCGGCGCTGGTCGATCAGGCGCTGGGCGATGCGGCGGTGAAGGGGATCATCCTGACCAGCGGGAAGAAGGACTTCGCGGGTGGGATGGATCTGAACGTGATCGCGCGGATGCGGGCCGGGGGCGCACAGGCGATCTTTGACGGCGTGATGGGGATGCATCAGGTGCTGCGCAAGATCGAGCGGGCGGGGATGGACCCCAAGACGCTGAAGGGCGGCAAGCCGATCGTCGCGGCGCTGCCGGGGACGGCGCTGGGCATCGGGCTGGAATTGCCGCTGGCCTGCCACCGGATCATCGCTGCCGACAATCCGAAAGCAAAGATCGGACTGCCGGAGATCATGGTGGGTATCTTCCCCGGCGCGGGCGGCACGACGCGGCTGGTCAGGAAGATGGGTGCGATGATGGCGGCGCCCTACCTGCTGGAGGGCAAGCTCAGCGACCCGAAAGGCGCCAAGGCGGGCGGGCTGATCGACGAGGTGGTGGCGCCGGAAAACCTTCTGGCGCGCGCGAAGGAATGGGTGCTGGCGGCCACGGACGCCGATCTGGTGAAGCCGTGGGATGCCAAGGGCTACAAGATGCCCGGCGGCACGCCCTATCATCCGGCGGGGTTCATGACCTTTGTCGGTGCTTCGGCGATGGTGATCGGCAAGACGATGGGTGTCTATCCGGCGGCCAAGGCGCTGCTGGCGGCGGTGTATGAGGGCGCGCTGGT
The DNA here is from genome assembly GCA_030697175.1 of Paracoccaceae bacterium. Taxonomy (GTDB): domain Bacteria; phylum Pseudomonadota; class Alphaproteobacteria; order Rhodobacterales; family Rhodobacteraceae; genus JAUYQR01. The sequence goes on from JAUYQR010000009.1 coordinate 68,126, forward strand.
GCCGTTCGACACGGCGCTGAAGATCGAGGCGCGGCATTTCACTTCTGTCCTGATGAACCCCTCGTCGACAGCGATGATCCGCAGCCTGTTCATCAACAAGGAGGCGCTGGAGAAGGGTGCCAACCGTCCGAAGGTCGAGGACCAGACGGTGCGGAAACTGGGTGTGATCGGTGCGGGCATGATGGGGGCGGGGATCGCTTATGTCTCGGCCCTCGCCGGAATCGAGGTGGTGCTGATCGACGCCACGCAGGACGCGGCGGACCGGGGCCGCGCGCATTCCGAGGCGCTTCTGGACAAGGGAATGCAGCGCAAGAAGGTGACGGCGGAGAAGAAGGCCGAGGTGCTGGGCCGGATCACCGCGACGACCGACCATGCCGCACTGGCAGGGTGCGACCTGATCGTGGAGGCGGTGTTCGAAGACCCCAAGGTGAAGGCCGAGGTCACGGCAAGGGTCGAGGCGGTGTGCGATGGCGTCTTTGCCACCAACACCTCCACCCTGCCGATCAGCGGGTTGGCGAAGGCGAGTGTCAGGCCGGACCGGTTCATCGGCATCCATTTCTTCTCACCCGTCGACAAGATGAACCTGGTGGAGATCATCCGCGGCCGCGAAACCGGCGATGTCGCGGTGGCCAAGGCGCTGGATTTCGTGCGGCAGATCAGGAAGACCCCGATCGTGGTGAACGACGCGCGGTTCTTCTATGCCAATCGCTGCATCATTCCCTACATCAACGAAGGCATCCGCATGGTGGCCGAGGGCGTGGAGCCGGCGCTGGTGGAAAACGCGGCGAAGCTGGTGGGGATGCCGCTGGGGCCGTTGCAACTGGTCGACGAGACGTCGATCGAGCTTGGCGTGAAGATCGCCAAGGCGACCCGTGCCGCGATGGGCGATGCCTACCCGGACGGGGCAGTGGACGAGGTGCTGTTCTGGATGGCCGATCAGGGCCGGATGGGAAAGAAGGCGGGCGCAGGGTTCTACGCCTATGACGCGGCGGGCAAGCGCGAGGCGCTGTGGGACGGGCTTGCGGCCCGGTTCCCCGAAGCGCCGGTGCAGCCTGACCTGAGCGAGGTGCAGCACCGACTTCTGATGGCGCAGGTGCTGGAGGCGGTGCGGGCGCTGCAGGATGGCGTGCTGACCGACATCCGCGAGGGCGACGTGGGCGCGATCCTCGGCTGGGGGTTCGCGCCGTGGTCGGGTGGGCCGTTCGGCTGGCTGGACATCATCGGGGCCGCCCGCGCGGTGGAAATCTGCGGCGGGCTTGAGGCGCGGCATGGCGCGCGCTTCCACGCGCCAAAGCTCTTGCGCGAGATGTCGACCAAGGGCGAAAGCTTCTACGGCACGACCGGGGCCGCGAAGGCGGCTTGAGCTCAGGAACGGTGTCCAACCCGCAACGCCGCTTTGGTTGCGGGAGCCTCCGGCGGGAGTATTTGCAGAAAAGAGCAAGCCTGCAAGTATTTGCTCTTTTCAAAAATACTCCCCGCGGAGCGTTCCGCCGTCTGGATCGCGGGCGACCGGGCTGATGGACTTGCCGGTCACACCCGGTTCGGAAGGTCGCGGCCTTCGAGATGGGCGATGAGGTTGGTCACGGCCATCATCCCCATGTCTTCCCGCACTTCCTGCGCAGCGGTGCCGAGGTGCGGCAGGAGCGTGACGTTTTCCATGGCGATCAAGGCGCTTGGCACCTGCGGCTCGAATTCAAAGACGTCGAGGCCCGCCCCGGCGATCTTTCCGGCGTGCAGCGCGGCGATCAGCGCCGCCTCGTCCACCACATCGCCGCGGCTGATGTTGACGAAGATGCCGGAGGGTTTCATCGCCGCAAATGCCTCGGCGTTCATCAGGTGATGCGTCGCCTTGCCGCCAGGCACGGCGACGACGACGAAATCCGCCCCCATCGCCTCGGCCAGCGTGACCTGCCTCGCCGGCACGCCCGCATCGGCCACGGGCGAGCGGTTGCAGAAGATCACGTCCATACCGAAGCCCGCGTGGCAGCGGCGCGCAATGGCCTTGCCGATACGGCCCATGCCGATGATGCCGACGGTCTTTCCCGAGACGTGCGTGCCAAGCATCTGCGTGGGTGTCCAGCCGCCCCACAGCCCTGCGCGGAGCATCCGCTCGCCTTCGCCCGCGCGGCGGGCGGTCATCAGGATCAGGGTCAGGGCGATATCGGCGGTGGCGTCGGTGACGGCGCCGGGGGTGTTGGTCACGGCGATGCCGGCGGCGCGGGCGGCATCGACGTCGATGTGGTTGTAGCCGACGCCGAAGTTCGCGAGGATCTTCGCGCGCGGCTGCGACACATCGGCGAACACGTCAGGCTGGAAGCGGTCGCCGAGGGTGGGCAGCACGGCGTCGTGATCGCGAAGGGCCGCGCGCAGTTCGGCGGGCGCCAGGGGCGCGGGGTCGTCACGAAGCGTGACGTCGAAGCGGGCTTTCGCAGCCTCGAGAACCCGGGGCGGCATCAGGCGGGTGATCAGCAGTTTCTGCATCAGAACATCTTTCCGCCAAGCGGCACATCATGGCCGGGGCCGATCAGGACCACCGCGCCGTTTGCATCGGGGACGCCCAGCACCAGCACCTCGGACATCACCGGGCCGATCTGGCGGGGCGGGAAATTGACGACAGCGAGGACTTGCCGGCCGATCAGGTCGTCGAGCGTATAGTGCACGGTGATCTGGGCTGTGGAGCGTTTCTCGCCGATCTCGGGCCCGAAATCGAGCCAGAGCTTGTAGGCGGGCTTGCGCGCCTCGGGGAAGGGTTCGGCGCGGGTGATGCGGCCGACGCGGATGTCGACGGCGTCGAAATCGGCGTAGGTGATCATTTCCCCAATTCCCGCCCGCGGTCGGCGGCGGCCCTGACGGCGCGGCGGAGGAGGGCGGGGAAGCCTGTCGCCTCGTCCATCAGCACGGCGAGGGCAGCCGCGGTGGTGCCGCCGGGGGAGGTGACGTTGATCCGCAGTTGCGCAGCCGTTTCGGGTGAGCGGTGCGCAAGCTCGCCGGCACCCGAGACGGTGGCGCGGGCAAGGCGCATGGCTGTTTCAGGGGGCAGGCCTTCGGCCACGCCGGCGGCGGCCATCGCTTCGATCAGGTGAAAGACGTAGGCCGGACCGGAGCCTGAGACGGCGGTGACGGCGTCGATCTGGTGTTCGCCGTCAAGCTCGACCACCTCGCCCACGGCGGCCATCAAGGCGCGGGTGAGGGCGAGGTTTTCGGGCGTGGTGTGGGGGTTGCCGCAGATCGCGGTGATGCCACGGCCGACCATCGCGGGGGTGTTCGGCATGGTGCGGACGATGGGGGTTCGCTGCCCGAGCGCCGCCTCGAAGCTGGCGATGGTGGTGCCGGCGGCGATGGAGATGAAGAGCGTCGTGCCGTTGCCAAGCGCCCGCAGCGCGGGCAGGGCCGCGCCCATCATCTGCGGCTTCACCGCAAGAAGGGCTACGGCCGGTGCGGCTGGAACGCCTTGGTTCAGATGCACGCCGGAGGATTTGAGCCAGTCGGACGGGTTCGGTTCGATCACCCAGACCGACGCGGCAGGCACCCCCGCCGCAAGCCAGCCGGTCAGAAGGGCGCTGCCCATCTTGCCGCACCCAAGCAGCACCAGCCCATCACGGGCAACCACATCCAGACCCATTCCATCCCCCATCAAGCGGGGCGAGGTTAGGCGCGTCCGTAAGCCTCGGCAATGGCGACTTTCATCGCTTGTGCCGGAGTTTCGTTGCCCCACGACACCATCTGGAACGCCGGGTAGAACCGTTCCGATGCCATGACGGCCGAGGCGATCAGCTTGTCGATCTGTTCCGGCCCGGCCATCTGCCCGCCCGAGAGGAGGAGACCGTAGCGCCAGACCATCAGTTTCTGTTCCGCCCACCAGGTGAAGGCGCCGGTCCAGACCATGTCGTTGCAGCGGTTGAGCACGTCATAAAGCCCGGCAATCTTGTCTTCCGGCGGCTCCATCTCGAAGGTGCAGATGAGGCGGAGGGTTTCGTCCTGCGCCGACCAGGCGAGGGTCAGGGAATAGGTGCGCCACTGGCCTTCGACCGCCATTGCGATCTGATCGTCGGTCACGCGGTCGAATTCCCAAGCGTGATGCTGGGCCAGGGTTTCGACGATGTCGATGGGATGCAGATCATCCATCGACCCCAGATCTTCGGAAAGCGACATTGCCCGGCCTCATGATAAGGCTTCTCGCGGGCCGCGACCCACTAGAAGCTGGGTGTCTGGCAAGGTTCAGCGTTTGCCCGACGCTGACCTTACTAGATATGGTGTTGCCAAAGCGGAAGCCTGTAAAGCGTTTTCTGCCGAAATCTTCTGTGGAGAAGTCGAAATCCGAGGAAATGACTCACCGGAGTCAAGGACTTGGGTGATACAGCGCCGGTTCGGTCGGGCGTTCGCCCCAGGGTTGTGCCCCGACCCGTCAGGCGTGGAAAAAAAGCCCCCGTGCCAGGGCACGAGGGCATGTCGGGCGAAGCACCTTGCAGCCGTGGGGAAACGGCGTGGCGAGGCTGTGCGGCGGGGACAGGAGTGCCGCGTGGCCCGATGAAGGAAGGCTAGCGGGCGTTTGATTCAGTAGCATGACGCAGGCGCGTGACGATCCATTATCGGCGACGGTGGGCCGAACGCCGAAGCTGACGGAACATCAGGGTCTGGATCACATGCGCCGCCGCCGCGCCGAGGCCGGCAAGCAACCCGACGAGGCCCGCGGTCAGTTCAATCGCCGTGTCCGAAAGGCGCACCGTGGCGCGGAAGAGCCGCGATTTGCCCAACACCTCGACCCGCGAAACGGTGCGGGGGCCAAGCGCTTCGGAGACGCGGGCGACGGCGCGGGCGTCGGCGGCATCGTCGATCAACGGCAGAAGATGCAGGGTCTGCGCGGTGCCGACCGCGTCTTGCGTCCGGCCAAGATCGGCAAAGGTCGAGGTGATCGGGGCCAGCGCATCGGTGCGCAGCAGCGCGGGCAGGTCCGATACGCCGCGCACGGCAGGGATGTCGGCCCAGCGGACACCCTCGGTCAGGCTGGCCGTCATGCGGCTGCTGAGGCGCGGGGTCAGAAGCCGCATCCCCTTGGCAAGCCGCACGAGGGCGGTGCCGGCCTTTACCGTGCCGGAAGTGCCGCCGGAGGCCGCAATCAGCACGGTGGCCGACAGGCCGACGACCGAGAGGCCAAGGTCAAGGCGGTCGATCTCGGTTCCCGAGGCATAGTCGACGCCGGCCTTGGTGATGCCGCGCAGGTCTTCGACGGGGGTGAGCAGGATCGGGGCCTTGCACAGAAGCGCGGTTGACAGCGAGCAGGTGCCGATATCCCAGGCGCAGGAAAGGCAGGCGCCGGTCTGCGCGACGATGCCGGACTCTTCGTCCCACGCGATCTGGTAGGCGGCGGGCAGGGGCAGGTCGCGTTCGGCGTAAAGATCGGCCAGGGCTTGCAGGGCAACCCAGTTGCGCGGCTGTTCGGCAAGGCGGCGCGAGAGCAGGTCGGCCAGACGCTCGGGCGTGGCCTCGGCGGCGATCATCTGGTCGGTCAGCGCGACGATTTCATCGGCGGTGCGGTCGACGATGGGGGTGAGGGCGGGGTCTTGCAGGATGGTTTCGACGGACCGGTAACCAAGGCCCGCCGAACCGAGCAGGAGGAACAGGAGGACAAGGCGGTATGCCCCGCTCATCTGCGCCGTGAGCGGATCATGCCCGTGATGTCGTAGACCTGTTCGAGGATCGGGTCGGCAAGGGCTGCGGCGCGGTCGGCACCGTGGCCGAGGATGCGGTCGATCTCGCCGGGATCTTGCATCAGGCGGTTCATTTCGGTGGTGATGGGCGACAGCTTGGCCACCGCAAGGTCGGCCAGCGCCGGCTTGAAGGTGCCAAACTGCGCCCCGGCGAAATCGGTGACGACCTGATCGACGGTATGACCGGCGAGGGCCGCGTAGATGTTGACAAGGTTGCGCGCCTCGGGCCGGTCCGTCAGCCCTTCGGCGGTATCCGGCAGCGGCAGGGGATCGGTCTTCGACTTGCGGATCTTGGTGGCGATGGTGTCGGCGTCATCGGTCAGGTTGATGCGGCTTTGGTCCGACGGATCGGATTTCGACATCTTCTTGGTGCCGTCCCGCAGCGACATCACACGGGTGGCGGCGCCTTCGATCAGGGGTTCCACCACCGGGAAGAAATCGACGCCGTAATCGTTGTTGAACTTGATCGCGATGTCGCGGGTCAGTTCAAGGTGTTGTTTCTGGTCTTCACCCACCGGCACCATCGTGGCCTTGTAGGCCAGGATGTCGGCGGCCATCAGCGCGGGGTAGGCGAACAGGCCAAGCGAGGCCGCCTCGGCGTTCTTGCCGGCGGTCTTGTCCTTCCACTGGGTCATCCTGCTCATCCAGCCCATGCGGGCGATGCAGGAGAAGATCCAGCCAAGCTCGGCATGGGCCGAAACCTGGGACTGGTTGAAGAGGATGGAGCGCGCGGGGTCGATACCGGCGGCGATGAAGGCGGCGGCACCTTCGCGGGTTTGCTGGCGCAGTTTTGCGGGGTCTTGCCAGACGGTGATCGCGTGCATGTCGACCATGCAGTAGATCGTCTCGATCCCCTCGTCCTGCTTTTCGACAAAGCGCTTCAGCGCGCCGAGGTAGTTGCCGAGCGTCAGGCCACCGGACGGCTGGATGCCGGAGAAGATGCGGGGCTGGTAGGTCTTCGGCGTTTGGACCGCCGAAGCGCCGGGCATTGTCATTGGGAAGGCTCCATCTGGATAATGTCGTGCATCCCGCGTAATCGAAGGGGCCACACCCGTCAATTGCCCGCACCGGAGAGCCGATGGACCAAGATCACAACGCCCCGCCCCTGAACCCCCTGCCGGTGATCGTCTGGATCATGGTGCTGCCACTGGTCGCGATGGAGGTGGTGCTGAGCCTTGCGGACCGCGGCATCGTCGGCGGGCCGATGGCGGTGGGGTGGCGGTTGCAGGCGGTGGAGCGGTTCGGGTTCTTTCCCGACCTGCTGCGCTACATGGTTGAAACGGGGGCCTGGTCGGCCGAAGGGGTGATGCGGCTGGTCAGTTTTCCGCTGGTCCATGTCAGCTTTACCCACGCGCTGTTTGCCATCGTGATCCTGCTGGCACTGGGCAAGATGGTGGGCGAGATCTTTCGCTGGTGGGCGGTGCTGGCGGTGGTGCTGGGCGCGGCGGCGGCGGGGGCGGTGGCTTATACCTACCTTTTGCCGGGGGTGCGGGCGCAGCTGATCGGGGCCTATCCGGCGGTATACGGGTTGATCGGGGCGTTCACGTTTCTGATCTGGGTGCGGCTGGCGGGCACTGGCACCAGCCGTTACCGGGCCTTTTCGCTGATCGGGATGCTGCTTGGCGTGCAGCTTTTGTTCGGTGTGCTGTTCGGCACGTCTTGGGAATGGGTGGCCGACCTTGCCGGTTTCACCACCGGGTTCCTGTTGTCTTTCGTCGTCAGCCCCGGCGGGCTTGGCCGGGTGGTCGCGATGATCCGTCAGCGGTGACGGCGCAGCGCCCTGAGATCTGAGGGCCGCAGCGCGCCCAAGGCAAGCGCGGCGAGGGCGTAGGTGGTGATGCCGCCAAGGATCAGCAGGGCCAGCCCGAGGATGCGGTAGGCCTTGAGGTCGAGCATCGGCTGCAAAAGCCCCCAGCCGATCCAGAGCGCGCCACCCATCACCGCCGAGGCGAGGCTGATGCGCCAGAGCCGCGACAGGAAGCGGGCGTCGAACCGCGTCTCGTCGCCCAAGCGCCGCGAGCCCCACCAAAGCTGGCCAACCATCACCCAGGCGGACAGCGTGGTGGCCCAAGCGGCGGCGGAAAAGCCGATCCACGGCATCAGGCCAAAGGCGAGGGCCGCGTTCAGGACCATCGACCATACCGCATAGCGGAACGGGCTGCGGGTATCCTCGCGGGCGTAAAAGAGCGGCTGGAAGGCCTTTTGCAGCACAAAGGCAGGCAGGCCGAGGCCGTAGATCGCGAGGGCCAGCGCGGTGGCGGCGGTATCGACGGCCCCGAAAGCGCCGCGCTGGTAAAGCACTTCGGTGATTGGAAACGCGATGATGACCAACGCCACGGCGGCGGGCAGGGTCAGCAGCAGGGCGAATTCGGTGCCGCGATTGAACGCCTCGCGCCCACCGGCGGCGTCGCCGGCCTGCAGTCGGCGGGACAGTTCGGGCAAGAGGACGGTTCCGACGGCAATCGCCACCACGCCGAGCGGCAGTTGGTAAAGCCGGTCGGCGTAGACCAGCCACGAGATCGCGCCTTCGGTGCCGGAGGCGACCTGGCGCGACACCAGAAGGTTGATCTGCACCACGCCGCCAACCAGCAGCGCCGGCCCCATGTTCACCATCAGGCGGCGGAAATCGGGCGTCAGGCGCGGCAGGCGCAGGCGCGGGACAAAGCCGATCCGCCGCGCGGCATAAAGCGTCCAGCCAAGTTGGGCCACGCCGGTGATCGGGGTGGTCCAGGCAAGGGTGCGGCCCATGTCCCAACCCTGGTTGGCGGCCAGCAGCATGGCGAGGATGAACACCACGTTCATCAGGACCGGCACGGCCCCGGCTTCGGCAAAGTGGCCATGCGCGTTCAGGATGCCGGACAGAAGCGCGAAAAGCGAGATGAAGCCGATGTAGACGAAGGTTATGCGCCCGAAATCCACCGCCATGTCAAAGCGCCCGTCACCGACGAAGCCTGCGGCCATCGCCCAGACGAGGATCGGCATGGCGATGGTTCCGATGATGGTGAAGAGGATGAGAAAGGCGGCCAGCCCGGAAAACGCATTCTGCGCGAAGTCTTCGGCGCCCTCGCCCGCCTCCAGTTTTTTGGAATAGAGCGGCACGAAGGCCTGGTTGAACGCGCCTTCGGCGAAGAAGCGGCGAAACATGTTCGGCAAGGAAAACGCCACGTTGAACGCATCGGCAACAGGCCCCGCGCCAAGGTAGGCGGCCATCATCAGTTCGCGCACCAGACCCGCGCCGCGTGACACCAGCGTCCAGCCGCCCAGTGCCACGATGCTGCGGATCATCCCGCGCGAACTGCTCATGCCCTGGCCCTTTCGGCGCCTTCCGCGATGGCCTGCCGCAGCTTGCGGTCCAGTGCTTCCTGCTTTGACTTGGCGTGCAGTTTCAGGCCGAACATGTCCTTCACATAGAAGGTATCGACCACCTGCGCGCCATAGGTCGCGATCACGGCGGAGGCGATGTAGATGTTGTTGTTGGCCAGCGTGCGCGTCAGATCGAACAAAAGGCCCGGACGGTCGCGGGCATCGACCTCGATGATGGTGTAGATGTCGGAGCCTTCGTTGTCGAAGATGATGTGGGTCGGAAACCGGAACTCGCGGTCGCGCTTCTTCACCTTGTCGCGGTCTTTCAACGCCTCGCGGGCGACCACCTCGCCCTTCAGGGTCTTGTCGATCATGCCGCGCAGACGGGGCAGGCGGGCGACCTCATACGGTTTGCCTTCGATGTCCTGCACCCAGAACACGGCGGTCGCGTAGCCGTCTTTCGAGGTGTAGGTGCGCGCGTCGACCACGTTGGCGCCAACCAGCGCCAAGGCACCCGCCAGACGGGAAAAGATGCCGGGATGGTCGGCCAGGGCAAAGCAGGCGCGGGTGGCGTCACGGTCGGGGTCGGGGTGCAGGTCGATGCGGATCTCGTCATCGCCAATGCCGCGCAGCAGGGTGGCGAACACCTCGTGGGTGTCGGTCGACAGGCCCTGCCAGTAAGGCGGGTAGTGGCGACCGGTTTCATGGTCGAGCGCGGCAGGCTCCCACTCCGAAAGACGGGCGCGCAGGGCAATCTTTGCCTCGCCCTTGCGGTTTTCGCGGTTGACGGTTTCAAGGCCGCCTTCCAGCGCGTCGGAGGTCTGCTTGTAAAGCTGGCGCAGCAGCATGGCTTTCCAGTTGTTCCAGGTGCCGGGACCAACGCCGCGAATGTCGCAGACCGTCAGGACGGTCAGAAGGTCCAGCCGCTTGCGGGTTTTCACCGCCTTGGCGAAATCGCGCACGGTGCGCGGATCGCCGATGTCACGCTTTTGCGCCATGTCGGACATGAGGAGGTGATAGCGCACCAGCCATTCGACGGTTTCGCTTTCCTCGGGATCAAGGCCCAGACGCGGGCAAATCCGCCGGGCAATCTGCGCCCCGATGATGGAGTGGTCTTCGGGCCGACCCTTGCCGATATCGTGCAGAAGAAGTGCCACGTAAAGCACCCGGCGATTGACGCCGTCTTTCAGGATGCCCGAGGCGACCGGCAGTTCTTCGACCAGCTCGCCGCGTTCGATCTGCGCAAGGCAACTGATCGTCTGGATGATGTGTTCGTCGACCGTGTAGTGGTGGTAAAGGTTGAACTGCATCATCGCGACGATGGCTTCGAATTCCGGGATGAAGGTGCCCAGAACGCCAAGCTCGTTCATCCGGCGCAAGGAGCGTTCGGGGTTGCCGTGTTTCAGCAGCAGGTCAAGGAAGATGCGCCGCGCCTCGGGGTCTTCGCGCATGTCATCGTCGATCAGGTCTAGGTTCGCCGCCAGAAGCCGCATGATGTTGGGGTGGAGGAGATAGCCGGTGCGCAGCGCCTCTTCGAACACGCGCAGGATGTTCAGCTTGTCGGCAAGGAATTCCTGCTGGTCGATCACGTCGATGCGGCCTTGCACCAGCTTGTAGCCGGGGCGGACCTTCTTGGTGCGCTTGAAGATGCCGAAGAGCGAGGCTTCGCGCTTGGCATGGCGGGCCTCAAGCTCGGTCAGGAAGATGCGGGTCAGTTCACCCACGCGCGTGGCGAGGCGGAAGTAGTCCTGCATGAAGTGTTCAACCGCGCGGCGCCCGGCTGAATCACGGTAGCCCATCCGCGCTGCCACCTCGACCTGCAGATCGAAGGTCAGCACGTCAGTGGCGCGCCCGGTGATGTAGTGCAGATGGCACCGCGCGGCCCAGAGGAAGTTTTCGGCGCGGTTGAAGATTTCGTATTCGTCGCGGCTGAGCAGGCCCGCGCCGACCAGACCGTCCGAGGACGGGACGCGGTGCAGGTACTTGCCGATCCAGTAGAGGGTCTGCAGATCGCGCAGGCCGCCCTTGCCCTCTTTCACGTTCGGCTCCAGCACATAGCGCTGCCCGCCTTGCCGTTTGTGACGTTCGGCCCGTTCGGCAAGCTTTGCCTCGATGAATTCCGGGCCGGTGTTGCGGAAGAGATCGGCCCAGAGCCGGTCGCCCAGTTCGACCGCGAGGGGGTGGTAGCCGGTGATGAAGCGATGCTCCAAGAGCGCGGTGCGGATGGTGATGTCGTCGCGGCCAAGGCGCAGGCAGTCTTTCACCGTGCGGCTGGAATGGCCGACCTTCAGTTTCAGATCCCACAGGATGTAAAGCATGCTTTCGATCACGCTTTCGGCCCAGGGTGTGATCTTCCACGGCGTCAGGAACAGAAGGTCGACGTCGGAATGCGGCGCCATTTCGGCCCGGCCATAGCCGCCGACGCCCAGGACGGCGATCCGCTCGGCCTCGGTCGGGTTGGGGGTCGGGTGCAGCAGGCAGGCCACGTTCAGCGCAACCCGCACCAGCACATCGGTCAGCGCCGCCTGCGCGGTGATGAGGGCGCGCGCGTCGATGGGATGCGCCTTGAACACCGCTTCCAGATGGTCGTTGGCGGAGATCTTGGCAGCGGCAAGGTGCCGCACCGCCACCGCCCGGGCAGCGCGCGGGTCCTGAGCGCCCAGTTCTGCGGCGCCCATTTCTGCGGCGATTGCCGCGCTCAGGCCGCCTGCATCGACAAGCTGCGCCACGTCAAACCGTGAGGCGGGGTGCGGGACTGCAGCCGGGGGCGAGGTCGGGCGGGCGTCGAGCCGCGCGCCCTCAGAACCCGGCACCGGCGAAGCTGCGGGGGCTGGGATCAATCACCACGACCTGGTTGTTGCGGATCTGGGCCACGGCAAGCCCGCGCTCGTTGGTGCCGTTCGGCAGGAAGCGGAAGATGCCCGACACGCCGACGAAGCCTGCACCTTGCGTCAGCGCACTGGCGGTAAGGGCATCGGCCTTGCCTTGCCGCACCAGCGCGCCGATCGCGGCGATGCCGTCATAGGCGAGCCCGGCAACCGGGTGCGGCGCAGCCCCGTAGGCCGCCGCATACCGTGCCTGGAACTGGTTCGAAAGACCGGGGTCGGGCATCGCGAACCAGCCGCCTTGCACACCCGGAAGCGCCAGCGTGGCGGCGGGAATGTCCCAGCGGGTCAGGCCGATGAACTGGGTGGCAGAGCGGTCGACGCCATTTTCCACCAGCATCTGGCTGACGAGCGGCAGCGCGCCATCGGTCGTGGCGGTGAGGAAGATCGCCGAGGCGCCGGAACTGCGCGCCGTCTGCGCAATGCCGGTCGCAGCCTGCACGATACCGTTTTGCGAGAATTCGTACGAACTGGTGCCGACGACCGACCCACCTGCCGCAGCCACGCCCCGTTCGATCGCGGCGCGGCCGGCGGTGCCCGCAACATTCTGGTCATGCACGATCAGGATGCGGCCTTTGCCATTGCGCACGGCGAAATTCGCCAGGCGACGGGCGGTGTTGTCGAAGGTCTGACCAAGCACGAAGACGTTGCCGCCCGCGATGTCGGAGTTGTTCGAAAAGGCAAGGACGTTGACCCCATCTCCGGCGACCGCGGCCCCGGCTGCGTTCGCCTCTTCGGAATAGAATGGCCCGAGGATGATCTTGGCGCCCTCGTCGACCGCCTGGCGCGCCATCGCGCGCGCCTGCGCCGGGCTGCCGCCGGTCTTGTAGACCCGCAGGTCGACGGTTACGCCCGAAAGGTCGGCCATCGCCAACCGGGCGGCATTTTCAAGGTTCCGGCCAAAGAGCTCGTCCGTCCCCGACCCCGAGCCGGAGGGAATGAGGAGCGCCACCTGCACCGACCCGGTCGCAGTACCTGGCCCGGTCGACGGACCTCCGGCAGGTACGCAGGCGCTGAGAATGACAGCGAACAGAACGAGGACGAGATGACCCAACGACTTGCGGGCCCGGGGAATTGCGGACAACATGGAGGTTCCTCACTCTGGGCGACGGTGCAACAACTGCGGGCCAAACTAATTGGTTGCGAAAGGGAAGTAAACTTGTGAGGCAACCAAACTGGACCGCATCCGCTGCCGACCAACCCGGCGTGCGCGCCATACCGCCGGGGCTGCATTTCGTGTCGACGCCCATTGGGGCGGCGCGCGACATCACGCTGCGCGCGCTGGACGTGCTGGCGGGGGCGGACCTCCTGTTGGCCGAAGATACCCGCACGCTGAAGCACCTGATGGAAATCCACGGCGTGCCGCTGGGGTCGCGGCATGTGATGTCTTATCATGAACATAGCGGCGAGGCGGTGGCGGCGCGGCTGATCGCAGCGCTGCGCGAGGGGAAGTCGGCGGCCTATGCATCCGAGGCGGGGACGCCGCTGATTTCGGACCCCGGCTTCGTGCTGGCGCGCTCGGTTGTGGCCGAAGGCTTGCCGATCTTTGCCGCCCCCGGCCCCTGCGCGGCGATCTGCGCCCTGACCGTGTCGGGGTTGCCGTCCGACAGGTTTCTGTTCGCCGGGTTTGCGCCGACCACCGGATCAGCCCGGCTGCGCTACCTCGAAGAGTTTGCGGCGGTCCAGGCGACGCTGATCTTCTACGAAAGCCCGAAGCGGGTGGGCGCGCTGCTGGCCGATCTGGTTACCGTCTGCGGCGGCGCGCGGCACGCGGTGGTGTGCCGCGAACTGACCAAACGCTTCGAAGAGGTGGCGCGCGGCACGTTGGCCGACCTTGCCGGCGATTTCTCCGACCGGGCGGTAAGGGGCGAGATCGTGGTTCTGGTCGACCGGGCCGTGCCGGAAGAAGCCAGCGCTGAACACATCGAAGCGGCACTGGTCGCAGCCCTGCAGACGATGAGCGTTAAGGATGCAGCAAGTGTTGTGTCGCAAACTCTGGGGATACCGCGCAAGATGGCGTACCGAATCGCTCTGGAGCGCAGCAAGGGAGGGGACTGATGCCATTCGACTTCGTCGCTTCTCCCGTGGTGCGCAGCCGTGCGGCGCGTGGCCGTGGCAACAATCTTGCGGGCCATGCGGCGGAGGCGTCGGTGGCGCGGCTTTACGAAGCGCGCGGTGTGGCGATCTGCGCGCGAAACTGGCGCGGCTCGCGCGCCGAGATCGATCTTGTCGGGCGGCAGGGCGATACGGTCGTGTTCATCGAAGTGAAACAAAGCCGGACCCACGATCTGGCAGCCAGCCATATCTCGCAGGCGCAGATCGCCCGCATCTTTGCTGCGGTCGAGGAATTTGTGGCGGGCGAACCGAACGGGCTTTTGACCGACGTGCGGATCGATCTGGCGTTGGTCGACGGGCAGGGGCGGATCGAGGTTCTGGAAAACGCCTTCGCGGGCTGAATTGCATCTTTCCCTGCCTTGGGTCATCACTCGCTGCAGACCCAGCCGGAGAGTATGATGTCGCTTAAAGTCGCCTTGCAAATGGACCCGATCGGGTCGGTCAACATCAATGCGGATTCAACGTTCCGCATTGCACTTGAAGCGCAGGCGCGCGGGCATTCACTGTTCTTCTACACACCTGACCGGCTGGCATTTGTCGAAGGCCGCGTCATGGCGCGGGGTTGGCCGATCGAGCTGCGCCGCGAGGTCGGCAACCATGTGAGCTACGGGGACGAGACCGAGGTTGATTTGGGCGACTACGATGTGGTCTGGCTGCGGCAGGACCCGCCGTTCGACATGGGGTACATCACCACGACGCATCTGCTGGAGATGATCCATCCCAGGACGCTGGTGGTGAACGATCCGTTCTGGGTGCGCAACAGCCCCGAGAAGCTGCTGGTGCTGCGCTTTCCTGAGCTGACGCCGCCGACCGCTATCGCGCGCGACCTGGCGACGATTCGCGCGTTCAAGGTGCGGCATGGGGATATCATCCTGAAGCCGTTGTACGGCAACGGTGGCGCGGGTGTGTTTCGGCTGGACCCGAACGACCGCAACCTGTCGAGCCTGCATGAGTTGTTCATGGGGATCAACAGGGAGCCGTTGATCGTGCAGAAGTTCCTGCCCGATGTGTCGAAAGGCGACAAGCGGGTGATCCTGGTGGATGGCGAGGCGGTCGGCGCGATCAACCGGGTGCCGCAGGCAGGCGAGACGCGGTCGAACATGCATGCGGGGGGGCGGCCGGAGAAGGTGGGGCTGACCGAGCGGGATCTGGAGATCTGCCGGGTGATCGGGCCGGTGCTGCGGGAGAAGGGGCAGGTTTTCGTGGGCATCGACGTGATCGGCGACTGGCTGACGGAGATCAATGTGACCTCCCCTACCGGACTTCAGGAGCTGGAGCGGTTTGACGGGACCAATGCGGCGGCGCGGATCTGGGAGGTGATCGAGGCGAAGCGGCGGGGGTGATGTCCCACGGTGGGACAACTTTGGAGTTCAATCAGATCAGTGGGTTAGCTGGTCCGTTAGGGCCTTGTTAACGGGTGCGACCGTCAGCCTTTGGCGCCAACCGCGAGGCGGAAGCTGACGGCTTCGGCGACGTGGGGTTTGCGGACCTCTGCCGAGCCGTCGAGATCGGCGATGGTGCGGGCCACGCGCAGCACGCGGTGATAGCCGCGCGCCGAGAGGCCGAAGCGTTCGGCGACGCGGGCAATCAGCGCCTTGCCGTCGCTGTCGGGGGTGGCGACCTCGTCCAGCAGCGCACCTTCGAGATCGGCGTTCACGCGGGCGTCGGGGTGATCCTTGAAACGGCGGGTCTGCACGTCGCGCGCCGTGGCGACGCGGGCGGCGACAGTGGCGGAAGCCTCGCCGGAGGCGGGCAGGTCGAGGTCGGTGTAGCCGACGGGCGGCACCTCGACCCGAAGATCGAAGCGGTCCATCAAGGGGCCGGAGATGCGACCGAGGTAATCATCGCCGCAGATCGGCACCTTGGCGCAGGCGCGGGCGGGGTCTGTGAGGTAGCCGCATTTGCAGGGGTTGGCGGCGGCGATCAGCAGGAACCGGCAGGGATAGCGGATGTGGGCGTTGGCGCGGGCGACCATGACGGAGCCGGTCTCGATCGGCTGGCGCAGGGTTTCCAGCACCGCGCGGGGAAATTCGGGAAATTCGTCGAGAAACAGGACGCCGTTGTGCGCAAGGCTGATCTCGCCCGGTTTGGCACCCTTGCCGCCGCCGACGATGGCGGCCATCGACGCGGTGTGATGCGGTTCGCGGAACGGGCGCTGGCGCGAGATGCCGCCTTCGGTGAGAAGGCCCGCGAGCGAGTGGATCATCGAGGTTTCCAGCGCCTCGGTCGCGGACAGGGGCGGCAGGATGCCGGGCAGGCGCGCGGCGAGCATGGATTTGCCGGAGCCGGGGGTGCCGACCATCAGCGTGTGGTGCCGCCCGGCGGCGGCGATTTCAAGCGCCCGCTTGGCGCGTTCCTGACCCTTTACCTCGCGCATGTCGCGGGTGAAGTCGGGCGGTTGCACCTCGCCCGCCTCGGCGGGGGTGAGGGGGGACTGGCCGGTGTAGTGGCGCACGACCTCATCCAGCGAGGCGGCGGCGAGAACCTCGGTCGCGCCGACCCAGGCGGCTTCGGCGCCGCATGCCTTGGGGCAGAGGAGCGCGCGGTCTTCCAGTGCTGCGGCCATTGCGGCGGGCAGCGCGCCGACGACCGGCATCAGGCGCCCGTCAAGGGACAATTCGCCCAAGGCGACGACGCCCTCGATTTCATCCCGCGGAATGATGTCGAGGGCCGCGAGGAGGGCGATGGCGATCGGCAGATCGAAATGCGAGCCTTCCTTGGGCAGGTCGGCGGGGGAGAGGTTGATGGTGATGCGCTTTGACGGCAGCGCGATCGACATCGACTGCAGGGCGGCGCGGACACGTTCGCGGGCCTCCGACACCGCCTTGTCGGGCAGGCCGACGAGGTTGAAGGCGGGAACGCCTGCCGAGACGGCGCATTGCACCTCGACGATGCGGGCCTCGACGCCTTCGAAGGCGACGGTGTAGGCGCGGGCGGTCATTTGGGGAACCGGATATTGCGGCCCCCCCTCCCCCGGCCCCTCCCCACGAGGGGGAGGGGAGGCGCGGTGGGGTGGGGGTGGGGCGCCGCGTCAGCGACGGTTACGGAAAGGAGCGCGTGCCGCGCAATTCCCTTGTCTCGCCTCTGCGCGCCAAGGGCGCGCAACCGGCTCGGGGTGCCTCCGGCGGGGATATTCTTGCAAAGCGGAACGGGTTTGGCGAAGCGTGCATTGCCGGGCGCGGCTGTTGGCGGCGTCCTGCCGTCGCCTGTTGACTGCTGCATCGTGGCACCCCCGTTCATCTTGGTTAACGGGGTAGCGCGGAAATGGTTTACGAGTGGTAAAGAGCCATGAACTTCGGCCAGGCTTCGGCGTCGGCCACGGTCTTGTCGCGGCAGAACGCGTTGCAAAAGCCGAAGCGGCGGCCGTAGAGTTCCAGCACATGCGTCACCGGCTTGCCGGAGTAGGGGCAGGCGGTGTTTTCCGCCTCGGTGCCATCCACGGCGCGGGCGGGCAGGCGGACCGGGCCGGGCCAGTCGCGGCGCGGATAATCGCGGCGGTAAAACTCCTGATCGGCGCCATCGACCATGCCCATCGCGCGCCAGCGGCGGAACGAGGGGTGCGCAAGGTGGGCGTTGACGTAGGCCATCGCTGCCGCGCCGATCGGCAGGTTGTAGGTGGCGATGCGGGTGGCAACCGGGGCGTAGAAGGCGTCGGCGGCGGAGTAGGCGCCGCAAAGCCAGGGGGTGGTGGATTTCGTGGTGTCGCGCGCCCATGACCAGAGGGTTTCGAGGCGGGCGAGGTCGGCCAGCACGGCTTCGGGCGGCTGGCAATCGGTGTAGCTGGCGCGCAGGTTCATCGGGCAATGCGCGCGCAGGGCGGTGAAGCCCGCGTGCATTTCGGCGGCGAGGACGCGGGCGGTGGCACGGGCGTGGGGATCGGTGGGCCAGAGGCCGGCGTCGGGGTGGCGGGTGGCCAGTTCCTCGGCGATCGCGATGGTTTCGGGGATGACGGTGCCATCGGGCGTGCGCATGGTGGGGGCGGTTTTCGCCGGGAAGAAGTCGCGCAGCGTGGTGGCAAGTTCGTCGGTGTAAAGCCGGGCGGAAAGGGTGCGGACGGGGATGCCGAAGGCATCGAACAGGAGCCAGCCGCGCAGCGACCAACTGGAATAGGCGCGGTCGCCGATCACGAGGTCATGGGTCATGGGGTGTCCTTTCGTTGCACCCTCTTAGGGCGGGCGGGCAGGGCCGCAAAGCGACGAATTGTGCGCTGTGCCATCACGGCGAGTGATTGATCGCCTCGGCCGTCCAGCCGGTGCCGTCATGGGCGAGGCGGGTGAGGGAGAGGGTGTCGATCTTGTGCTGAAAGGCACGGGTCACGTCGAAGCCGCGGGCGCGGGCAAGCTGGGTGAGGATCGCGCCGAAGTGGGCGACGAGGATGAGGTCGCCGCCCAGGTGGGTGGCGAGGAGGGTGTCGACGGCTGTGGAGATGCGGGCGGAAGCCTGGTTCCAGCTTTCGCCGTTCGGGGGGGCGTGGTCGCCGGGGGTTTCCCAGTAGCGGCGGGAGAGGTCGGGGTGGGTTGCGGCGACCTCGGACCAGTGCTTGCCGTCCCAGTCGCCGAAATGCAGCTCGCGCAGGGCGGGGGTATCGGCGAGGCGGGGGCGGCGGGCGGTGAGGGCGTCGGCGGTGGCGCTGGCGCGGATCAGGTCGGAGGCGATGACGGGGGCGTGGGGGAGGGCTGCGTTCAGGCGTTGGAGGCGGGCGGTGTCGGAGAGGTCGGCGGGAACATCGCGCCAGCCGGTGAAGGCGGTCTCGTGCGTCGGGCCGTGGCGGACCCACCAGAAGCGGGTCACGGCAGGGTGCCTTTGAGCGCGAGGGGCAGGCCCGCGATCACGGTGACGACGAGGGTGGCCTGGGCGGCGAGGCGCTGGTTCAGCCGGCCTTGGGCATCGCGGAACCGGCGGGCAAGGGCGTTGTCGGGAACGATCCCCCAGCCGGTTTCGTTGGTGACGATGACGACGGGGGCGGGACAGGCGGCGAGGGCTGCCAGAAGTGCAGTCGTTGTGCTGTCGAGGTCGTGGTCGGCGAGGAGGTGGTTGGTGAGCCAGAGCGTGGCGCAATCGACGAGGACGGCGTCGGTGGCGGGGCTGGCGGCGATGGCTGCGGCGAGGTCGAGCGGGGCCTCGACTGTTGTCCAGGCCGGGCCGCGATCGAGGCGGTGACGGGCGATGCGGTCGCGCATCTCGTCATCCCAGGCCTCGGCGGTGGCGATGTAGCGGCGGGGGCGCGCGGCAAGGGTGAGAAGGCGTTCGGCATAGCCGGATTTGCCCGACCGCGCGCCGCCGATCACGAGGCTCAGGGCGGGCAGCGAAAAAGGCGAGGGGATGAGTGATCCGGTCACGCGGATGCTCCGTAAGATTTGCAAAGAGGCGGAACCGCCGCGGAAGTCGGATTTGGAGGTAGTCATGGCACTTGACGGATATACTGACCAATCGATGTCGCGCCAAGCGATGAAGGCCGAGCTGCTGGATGCGGAAACCGAATTGCGGCTGGCCTTTGCCTGGCGCGACCAGCGCGACGAACAGGCGCTGCACCGGCTGATCACCGCCTACATGCGGTTGGCGATCAGCATGGCGTCGAAGTTCCGCCGCTATGGCGCGCCGATGAACGACCTTATTCAGGAGGCGTCGTTGGGGCTGATGAAGGCCGCCGACAAGTTTGACCCGGATCGTGGCGTGCGGTTTTCGACCTATGCGGTGTGGTGGATCAAGGCGTCGATCCAGGACTACGTGATGCGCAACTGGTCGATGGTGCGGACCGGATCGACGTCGAGCCAGAAGGCGCTGTTCTTCAACCTGCGCCGGGTGCAGGCCAAGCTGGAGCGCGAGGCGAGCCAGCGTGGTGAGAGCCTGGACGGACACCAGTTGCGCCAGATGGTGGCGGCGGAGGTGGGCGTTTCCATCGCGGATGTCGAGATGATGGAGGGCCGGTTGTCGGGATCGGACTTTTCGCTGAACGCGACGCAGTCGTCTGATGATGACGGCCGCGAGTGGATCGACGCGCTGGAGGATGATGGGGTGCAAGCGGCCGAAGCGGTGGAAGGCGCGCATGATGCGGCGCATCTGCGGACCTGGCTGATCCGGGCGATGCAGGCCCTGAACGCGCGCGAGCGGTTCATCGTCACCGAGCGCAAGCTGCGCGAGGAGCCGCGGACGCTGGAGAGCCTCGGCGAGGAGCTGGGACTGTCGAAGGAGCGCGTGCGTCAGCTTGAAGCGGCGGCCTTTGCCAAGATGCGCCGCAGTCTGGAGAACCAGTCGCGCGAAGTGCATCACTTTCTGGCCTGAACGCAGGTTCGGACGGTTGCTGAAGCGGAGCGGCGTTCCGCCGCGCTGTCTTGAGCGCCTGCGCGGGCAAGGCCCGCTTGTCGCGCGGCTGCCTCCGGCGGGGATATTTCGCGAAGGGCAAGCTCGCAGGGCGTGCGCCGAGCCGGGCGGTTGAGTTTGCGCGGCGGGCGGCCTAACGTCCGGTCAGGCAATGGGGATGTGCGATGCTGGCCGGAAAACGGGTGCTTTTGATCATTGGCGGCGGGATCGCGGCCTACAAGTCGCTGGAATTGATCCGCCTGTTGCAAAAGGCGGGCGCGGCGGTGACGCCGGTGCTGACGCGGGCGGGGGCCGAGTTTGTCACGCCCTTGTCGGTGAGCGCGCTGGCCGGGGCCAGGGTCTACACCGATCTGTTTGACCTGACCGACGAAGCCGAGATGGGGCATATCCGGTTGAGCCGTGCCGCGGACCTGCTGGTGGTGGCCCCGGCAACGGCGGATCTGATGGCGAAGATGGCGGGGGGGCGTGCGGATGACCTTGCCTCGACCCTGCTCCTGGCGACGGACAAGCGGGTGCTGGTGGCCCCGGCGATGAATGTGCGGATGTGGGACCACCCGGCGACGCGGCGCAATCTGGTGGCGTTGCGCGGCGATGGGGTGCTGGTCGTTGGCCCGAACGAGGGCGAGATGGCGTGTGGCGAGTACGGGCCGGGGCGGATGGCGGAACCGGCAGAGATCGTGGCGGCGGTGGGCGCGGCGCTGGGTGGCGGGCCGCTGGCGGGGCGGCATGTGATCGTGACCTCGGGGCCGACGCATGAACCGATTGATCCGGTGCGGTATATCGCCAACCGGTCTTCGGGGGCGCAAGGCGCGGCGCTGGCGGCAGCGCTGCGCGATCTTGGGGCCAAGGTGACCTTCGTCACCGGGCCGGCGCTGGTGCCGGCACCTTTGGGCGTGACGGTGGTGGCGGTGGAGACGGCGCGGGAGATGGCGGCGGCGGTCGAGGCCGCGCTGCCGGCGGATGCGGCGGTGATGGCGGCGGCGGTGGCGGATTGGCGGGTGGCCAATGCAGCGGGGCAGAAGTTGAAGAAGGATGGGTCCGGGAAAGCGCCGGCGCTGGAGTTTGCCGAGAACCCGGACATTCTGGCGCGGGTGTCGAAGGGGCCGAAGCGGCCCCGGCTGGTGGTCGGATTTGCCGCCGAGACCACGGATGTGGTGGCCCATGCCAGCGACAAGCGGTTGCGCAAGGGCTGCGACTGGATCGTGGCCAACGATGTGTCGCCGGGAACCGGGATCATGGGCGGCGCCGAGAATGCGGTGGTGCTGATTTCGGACGCCGGAGCCGAGGCCTGGCCGCGGATGGGCAAGGCGGAGGTCGCGCGGCGGCTGGCAGCGCGGATCGCCGAGGCTTTGGCATGAGGCCGGTGTTGCGGGTGCTGTGGGAGGATTGGGCGGACCGGGAGTTGCCCTTGCCATCCTATGAGACGGCGGGGGCGGCGGGGGCGGACATTCGCGCGAACCTGCGGCCGGAGGAGCGCGCGGCGGGCGTGACGCTGGCACCGATGGAGCGGCGGATCGTGGCGACGGGGCTGCGGGTGGAAATACCGTTGGGGTTCGAGATGCAGATCCGGCCACGCTCGGGGTTGGCGTTGAAGCACGGGATCACGCTGCCGAATACTCCGGGCACGATCGACAGCGATTATCGCGGGCCTTTGGGGGTGGCGTTGGTCAACCTTGGGGCGGAGCCTTACACCGTGCGGCATGGCGACCGGATCGCGCAGATGATCGTGGCACCGGTGGTGCAGGTGGCGTTCGAGGTGGTGGAGGCTTTGGGCGATACCGCGCGGGGCGTCGGGGGATTTGGCTCGACGGGGCGGTCTTGATCGGGCTTTTGGGGTTCCCCGCGATCTGGGGCGCGTCGCGGTGGTTTGGCTGGCGGCAGGGCGTGCTGTGGCCGATGCTGGCGCTGTGGTGGGTGGTGATCATGATCAGCCACCTGCCCGTGGCCGGGGATAACCCGCTGCGCCGGGTGATCGGCGGGGAGTTCGAGGGCTGGCTGGTGTTCGGCCTGTTGGCGGGGCTGGCGCTGGCTTACCGGGCGCTGTTGGCGGGGCTTCGGGCGCGCAAGGTGGTGCCGGTGGTGGCGGCAGTCCCGGAGGGGCGGTTTCGCCCGGCGGAACTGGACCGCTATGCCCGCCACATCATGCTGCGCGAGATCGGGGGACCGGGGCAGGGGGCGCTGAAGCGCGCGCGCGTGCTGGTGGTGGGGGCAGGGGGGCTGGGGTCGCCGGTGCTGCTGTATCTGGCGGCGAGCGGGGTCGGGGTGATCGGGGTTGTCGATGACGATGTGGTGGAGAATTCGAACCTCCAGCGGCAGGTGGTCCATACGGACGAGCGGATCGGGATGCCGAAGGTGTTCTCGGCCGAGGTCGCGATGCGGGCGCTGAACCCGTTCATCGAGGTGCGGCCCTATCACCGGCGGCTGGACGCGGGCTCGGCGGCGGCGCTGGTGGCGGAGTATGACCTGGTGGTGGACGGGACCGACAGTTTCGAGACGCGGGAGCTGGTGAACCGGGTCTGCGTGGCGGCGGGCAAGCCCTTGGTCTGGGGCGCGATCACGCAGTGGGAGGGGCAGGTGGCGGTGCTGGACCCGGCGCGGGGCGGGCCGTGCTATGCGTGCATCTTTCCGCAGCGGCCGGCGGCGGGGCTGGTGCCCACCTGTGCCGAGGCGGGGGTGGCGGCACCTTTGCCGGGGGTGATCGGGGCGATGATGGCGATGGAGGCGGTGAAGCTGATCACCGGGGCCGGGGAGCCCTTGCGGGGGCGGCTGATGATCCATGATGCCTTGTATGGCGACAGCCGGGTGATCGGGGTCAGGCGGCGGGCGGATTGCCCGGTCTGCGGCGCGGCGCATCGCTAGCGTCCCACGGTGGGACAGTTTGTGAGATCAGCGAAATCAAGCGGTTGATGGCGCGCGTTTACGGTTTGGCAGGAATTTTGGCGCGTGTCTTGAGCGCGGCGGCCGGGTTGTGGGGCGCCTTGAGAGAGACTTTTGAGACAGGTTGACGGTCACGACAGTCAGGCGGGGCGCGGGGCCCTGGCAATATGGGGGAAGTCGCCGGTGGCGATGTAGGCCTCCTCCTCGGCGGAGCAGGGGCGGCCGAGGATCGGGTTGCGGTGCGGGTGGCGGCCGAAGCGTTCGATGACCTGCCGGATCCGGGCGTTCTGGGCGCGGATGCGGTCACCGGTTGCGGCGAGGCAGGCGGGAAGGTCGGCAATCAGGCCCTCGGACAGGCGTTCCATCAGGGCGAGCCGATCCAGATGGTCGGGGCCTTCGCAATGGCCGAGGGCGATGACGAAGAACATGCGTTCCCACGGTGCGACGGCCTTGGCGTGGCCGTTCCGGATGCCGGTCAGCGCGAGGCGGGTGGCCTTGATGTCCTGCGCATAGGCGGCGGGCGTATCGCGCCAGAGCGAGCGGGGGAACTGGTCCAGCGCAAGGAGGAGGGCGAGGCGGCCGCGCGGGGTTTCTGCCCAGTGGTCAAGCTCGCCGCGCGCGGCGGCGAGGGTGAGGTCGGCAAAGCGCGCCGAGATCGCTTCGTCCATCCCGCCTTGCATCCGTTCGTAGATCCAGCGGCCTAACGCCTGCTGGTCGGCCCAGAAGCCGGTGTCGGGAAACCAGAAGGCGAGAACCTCTTCGGAATCGTGGGATGCGGTGCGCATCGCTGGCCCCCTATGGCTGGTCCCGTAGGCTGGTCCCGTATGGCTGGCCCCCTATGGCTGGCCCTGTCACAGCGTGAGGCTTGCGGGGTGAGTCTGGCAAGGCCCGCGCAAGGCCAATGACCGGGCACCTTAGCGCACGGCGGGAATTTCGGCGGCGAGGAGGTCGGCGAGATCGAGAAGGAGGTCTTCGCGGCCACGGTCGGCGAGAATCTGGATGCCCAAGGGATGCGTGGCGGTGCGGCCGGTGGTGAGGGTGAGCCCGGGGAGGCCCATGAAGGGTGGGGCGATCTGCGGCATCTGCGCCTCGATCACCGTTGCGAAGGCGTCGGGGCTGCTGGTGTCGTAATGGTCCGGGAAGGGCAGCCGGCCCGAAACGGGGGTCAGAAGGACCGGCCAGTCGGCGAAGAAGAGGCGCCAGAGCCGGGCGAGACGGGCGCGGGACTGGAGCGCGCGCATGAAGCCGTTGAGCGTTGGGGGTGGGGCGAAGTTCGACAGTTCACGGTGGACGAAGCTGGCGTCGGGGTCGGCTTCGCGGGCGACCGCGTCGGCGCCGCCGAGGGAGAATTCGGCCAGCCAGAGGGTGAGTTGCAGTTCCATCGCTTCGCGGAACGGCGGTAGGGCGGGTTCGCCGATGTCCCAGCCGTGGGCTTCGAGGGTTCTGGCGGTGGCGGTGAGGGCGTCGCGGATCGCGGGGTCGGTGTCGAGGCCATCGGGGGTGAGGGCGAGCGCGGCGCGTCTGGGGTAGGGGGCGGCGGTGGCGGGCGTCCACCACGGATCGCGCGGATCGGGCTGCGAAAGGGCAGCCAGCCCAAGCCGCAGGTCGGCGGCGGAGCGGGCGAGGGGGCCGGAGGTGGCCATCAACTGCCCGCCGATCAGCCGGTCGCCCGCCGTGGCGTTGAACGCCGGGACGCGACCCAGGCCGGGGCGGATGCCGTGGATGCCGCAGGCGTAGGCCGGGTAGCGGATCGATCCGGCGATGTCGGTGCCGTGGCCGATGGCACCAAGGCCGGCAGCGGTGGCGGAGGCGGCCCCGCCCGACGAGCCGCCGGGGGTGAGGCCGGGAAAGCCGGGGTTTTGCGTGGCACCGTGGAGCGCGTTGCGGGTGAACCAGCGGAGCGAAAAGGCCGGTGTGTTGGTGCGCCCGACGATGATTGCACCCGCGCGGCGGAGGTTGGCGACCGGCGGGCTGTCTTCGGCGGCGATGAGGCTGGACTGGATGCGCAGGCCGTTGGTGGTGGCCTGGCCCTGCTGGTCGATGTTGACCTTGACCGTGACCGGGACGCCCGCGAGGGGGCCGGGGTCTTCGCCGCGCGCGAGGGCCGCGTCGATGCTGCGGGCAGCGGTGAGGGCCTGATCGTCCATCCGCTGCACGATGGCGTTGAGGGCGGGGTTCAGACGGTCGATCCGGGCGAGGGTGGCGCGGGTCGCCTCCTCCGCCGAGATCTGGCGGGTGCGGATACGCTGCGCGAGAGCGGTGGCGGTGAGGGTGGTGGAATCCATCGGGGCCTCCTGTCGTTTCGGGAAGGGTGACCCGGATGGCGCGCGATGGGAAGGGGGGCGCGTGACGCCGCCCTGAACAGCGAGGGGGTTCACACCCCTCGCGCTCCGCCCCGAACAGCGAGGGGTTTCACACCCCTCGCGCTCCCCGTGGGATATTTCTGCAAAGAGGAAGGAGCGTTGCGTGGCGCGCAATTTGGCACGGCGGGTGGGGAAGGGGGCGTTTGTGCGCTGAGGGCGGGATGCGGTGGATCGCGCCCTTGCATCGGCGAAGGCGCATGGCATAGTCGTGCGGAATGAACAAACGGGGAGCCTGACCGATGAAATTGACCGCCGCCGCCCTTGTGGGGCTTGGCCTTTTTGCAGCGCCTGCCTTGGCGCAAGACGTGCCTGATCTTGCGGGCCGCGAGATTGTCGTGGTGACGGAGAACGCCTATCCGCCGCTGCAGTTTCTGGACAAGGACGGCGCGGCGATCGGCTGGGAATACGATGCGATGGCGGAAATCGCCAAGCGGCTGAACGCGACGGTGAAATATGAAAACATCAGCTGGGACGCGATGATCCCGGCCGTGAGCGAGGGCCAGTTCGACCTTGGCATGACCGGCATCACCATCAAGGACGACCGCAAGGAGAAGGTCGATTTCTCGGACCCCTACATGCGGTCGGAGATGCTGATGATCGTGCGGGGCGATGAGGCGCGCTTCACCGATGCGGCAAGTTTCGCGGCGATCCCGGAATTGCTGGTCAGCGCGCAGCCCGGCACCTCGCCGTTCTATGCCGCGATCTACAATATTCTGGACGGCAACGAGGAAAACCCGCGGGTGATCAAGTTCGAAACCTTTGGCGCAGGGCTTGAGGCGTTGAAGGCGGGGGATGTGGACCTGACGCTGTCGGATTCGACGGCTGCGAACGGCTATGTCGCGGCGTCGAACGGCGGGCTGAAGATCATCGGAGAGCCCTTGGCCAGCGAGGATTTCGGGTTCATCTTCCCGAAGGGCAGCGATCTGGTGGCACCGATCAACGCGGCGATAGCGGCGATGAGGGCGGATGGCACGATGGACGTCCTGAACCAGAAGTGGTTCGTCGACTACAAGATGGGTGAGTAAGGGCCGCGGCGCCCCGGCGATCTGCCGGGGCTGCTTGGCATGAATCCGTCCTCCGATCCTGACCGCGACTTTCCCTGGTGGCTGGTGATCGTTGCGGTCACCGGTGCCTGGCTGTTTTACGAAGTCTGGGCGAGCGAGGTTTATTCGGCGGCGCTGGATACCTTGTCGAAGGGCATCTGGATCACCGTGCTGGTGACGGTGGTGGCCTATGTGGGGGCCTGCACGCTGGGGCTTTTGCTGGCGGTGGCGGGGATGTCGCGGCACATCGTCTTGCGCCAGGCGGCACGGCTTTACATCGAGGTGATGCGCGGTGTGCCGATCATCGTGCTGCTTTTGTATGTGGCCTTCGTGGTGACTCCGGGCTTCGTGGTGGCGTGGAACTGGGTCGCGCAGCCCCTGGGGTTCGAGGCGTTGCGGGGGCGGGATGTGCCGTTGCTGTGGCGGGCGGTGGCGGCGCTGATGCTGGCCTATTCGGCGTTTCTGGCCGAGATCTTTCGCGCCGGATTGCAGGCCGTGGACAAGGGCCAGATCGAGGCGGCGAAGGCGCTGGGCCTGAACGGCTGGCAGCGGTTTCGCCATATCGTGTTTCCGCAGGCGTTCCGGATGGTGTTGCCGCCCCTGGGCAATGATTTCGTGGCGATGGTGAAGGATTCCTCCTTGGTCAGCGTGCTGGGGGTGACGGACATCACCCAGCTTGGCAAGGTCACGGCGGCGGGGAATTTTCGCTATTTCGAGACGTACAATGTGGTGGCGCTGCTTTACCTGACGATGACGATCGGGCTGTCGCTGGTGCTGCGGCGGCTTGAGGCGCGGTTGCGTGCGCGGTCGGGCGGCGGGGATCGCTGAGCGGCGGGAAGCCTCCGGCGGGGATATTTTTGAACAGAAGAAAGGGTTTGGTGTGATGGGCAATCCGTTGTTGGAAGCGTGGGGCGGGGCGTTCGGGTTGCCGCCTTTCGAGCGGGTGCGGGACGAGGATTTCGGGCCTGCATTCGAGGTGGCACTGGCCGAGGCGAGGGCGGCGATTGCGGCGATTGCCGAGGGGCCGGGCGTTTCGTTCGCCGAGGTGATCGAGGCGCTGGAACTGGCGGAAGGGACTTTGGACCGGGTCGCGGGAGTGTTTTACAACCTTGCCGGGGCCGACAGCACCGAGGCCCGCGAGGCGTTGATGCGGGATCTGGCGCCGAAGATGAGCGCGTTTTCCAGCGAGATCACCAACAACAAGGCGCTGTGGGGGAAGATCGAGGCCTTGTGGCAGGGCCGCGAGGGCTTGGGGCTGAGCGCCGAGCAGATGCGCGTGCTGACGCTGTATCGGCAGATGTTCGTGCGGGCGGGGGCGGAGCTGGAAGGGGCGGCGGCGGAGCGGCTGACGGCGGTCAAGTCGCGGCTGGCGGTGTTGGGCACCGCGTTCGGGCAGAACCTGCTGGCGGACGAGCGTGGCTGGTTCATGGAGGTGGGCGGGGCTGATCTGGCGGCGTTGCCGGGGTTTGTGCAGGACGCGGCACGGGCGGCGGGGGCAGAGCGCGGGCTTGGCGCGGTGGTGACGCTGAACCGCAGCCTGATCGTGCCGTTCCTGCAGTTTTCGCCGAACCGGGCGTTGCGGCAGCGGGCCTATGAGGCCTGGGGGCTGCGCGGGGCGAATGGTGGGGAGACCGACAACCGGGGCGTCGCGGCGGAGATCCTCGCCTTGCGGGCGGAGCGGGCCGCGCTGCTGGGCTATGCCGATTTTGCCAGTTTCAAGCTGGAGCCGGAGATGGCCAAGACGCCTGAGGCGGTGCGCGATTTGCTGATGCGGGTCTGGGAGCCGGCGAAGGCGAAGGCCTTGGGCGATGCGGCCGTCTTGGAGGCGATGCTGGTGGCGGACGGGTTTGCCGCGCCGCTGGAGGCGTGGGACTGGCGGTATTATTCCGAGAAGCGGCGCAAGGCCGAACATGATCTGGATGAGGCGGCGTTGAAGCCCTACCTGTCGCTCGACGCGATGCTGGGGGCGCAGTTCGACTGCGCGAACCGGTTGTTCGGCTTGGAATTCCGCGAGATCGAGGGGCCGTTCTATCACCCGGATGTGCGCGGCTGGGAGGTTACCCGTGGGGGTGCCCATGTGGCGGTTTTCCTTGGGGATTACTTTGCGCGCGGAGCGAAGCGGTCGGGCGCGTGGTGTTCGGCGATGCGGTCGCAGCGCAAGCTCGGCGGCGAGCAGCGGCCGATTGTGGTGAACGTGTGCAACTTTGCCAAGGGCGACCCGGCGCTGTTGTCCTATGACGATGCGCGGACGCTGTTTCACGAGTTCGGCCATGCGCTGCATCAGATGCTGTCGGATGTGACTTATGGGTTCATTTCCGGCACCAGCGTGGCGCGGGACTTCGTCGAATTGCCGAGCCAGTTGTATGAGCATTGGCTGGAGGTGCCGAGCGTGCTGGAAGCCCATGCGCGGCATTGGGAAACCGGGGAGCCGATGCCTGCCGACATGCTGGAGCGGTTGTTGGCGGCGGGAACCTATGACCAGGGCTTCGCGACGGTGGAGTTTGTGAGTTCCGCCCTGGTGGATCTTGAGTTCCACACCGGAGCGGCGGCGGTTGATCCGATGCAACGCCAGGCGGAGGTGCTGGAGGGGCTGGGGATGCCGCGGGCGATCAGGATGCGCCACGCGACGCCGCATTTCGCGCATGTGTTTTCCGGCGACGGGTATTCGGCGGGGTATTATTCCTACATGTGGTCTGAGGTGATGGACGCGGATGCCTTTGCGGCCTTCGAGGAGGCGGGCGATCCGTTCGACCCGGCGGTGGCGGCGCGGCTGGAGCGGTTCATCCTGTCGGCGGGCGGGTCGGAGGAGGCGGAGGCCTTGTATCTGAAGTTCCGGGGGCGGATGCCGGGGGTGGAGGCTTTGCTGAAGGGCCGGGGGCTGTTGGACGCGGCGTAAGCGGGGAGCCAGCAAGCGGGGGGCCAGCAAGCGGGGGCCAGCCCCCGCGCCCCCGGAGTATTTCCGAAAAGAGCAAAGGCTAGGCGCGAAGGCTGCCGGGGGGCCGGCCGAACCTTGCCTTGAAGGCGCGGGAGAGGGTGGCGGGGCTGGAAAAGCCGGTGCGGAGCGCGATGTCGGCGAGCGGGTGTTTCGTGTCGGTCAGGAGGCGGCGGGCGGCGGCGAGGCGGAGGCTGAGGGCGTAGGCGCCCGGCGTCAGGCCGAGGCTTTCACGGAACAGGGTTTCGAGGCGGCGGGGGGTGAGGTTCACGGCTTTGGCGATGCTGGCGACGGGGTGGGGGGCGTCGAGCGTGGCCTCCATCAGGGCTGTGGCGCGGGCGACACGGGGGTCCAGGCTCGGGTCTTGCGCCTCGGGGGCGATCTGGGGTTCGGAGCCTTTGCGGTGCGTGGCGAGGAAGCTGGCGGCGACCTGGCGGGCGAGGGCGGCGCCGTGGCGGGCACGGATGAGGTGGAGCATGAAATCGGTGGCGGCCGCCGCACCGCCGATCGTGGCGCGGTTGCGGTCGATCACGTAGCGGTCGGGGAGGACCGTGGTTTCGGGGTGCGCGGCGGCGAGGTCTTCGAGGTCTTCCCAGTGCACGGTGGCGCGGTAGCCGTCGAGGAGGCCCGCGCGGGCCATCACCCAGGGGGCCGCGTCGATGCCGCCGACAAGCTGGAAGCGTGGGGCGATGCGGCGGAGGTCGCGGATCAGGGGGCGGGTGGCGACCTCGTTGAGACGGTAGCCGGCGATGACGATCAGGGCATCGGCACCGGTGGCATGGGCGAGGGGGCCGGTGGAAGGAAGCTCGATGCCGCAGGTGAGGGGGACGGGCGCGCCGTCGGGGGTGACGACGCGCCAGCGGCAGGCCTCATGCCCGAGGTGGCGGTTGGCGCTGCGCAGGGGGTCGAGGGCGGAGGCGACCTCGAGGATCGAGGCTTGCGGCAGCACGAACAGGGCGATGGTCAGGGGGCCGGTCGCGGGGGCGAAGAGTGCGTTTTCCGTCATGGGGATTTCGTAAAGTGCAAAGCGCGGGCTGGCAAGCAGCGTAATGTGGGCAGGGTAGAGGAGACACCCCATGCCGCTGACCATGAACCGTGAGGTTTTCATCACCTGTGCCGTGACCGGATCGGGCGGCACGCAGGACCGCTCGCCCCATGTGCCGCGCAGCCCCAGGCAGATTGCCGAAAGCGCGATTGCGGCGGCGAAGGCGGGGGCGGCGGTGGTGCATTGCCATGTGCGCGATCCGGAGACGGGGAAACCCAGCCGCAAGCTGGAGTATTACCGCGAGGTGACGGAGCGGATCAGGGACAGCGACACCGATGTGGTCTTGAACCTGACGGCGGGGATGGGGGGCGACATCTACTTCGAAAGCACCGAGGAGATGGTCGCAGGCCCGCGCTCCGACATGGCGGGGGCGGAGGAGCGGGTGGCGCATGTGGTGGAGTGCCGCCCGGAGATCTGCACGCTGGACTGCGGCACGATGAACTTCAACGAGGCCGACTATGTGATGGTCAACACCCCCGGCATGCTGCGCGACATGGCGCGGCGGATGACGGCGGCGGGGGTGCGGATCGAGATCGAGGCATTCGACACCGGGCATCTGTGGCTGGCGAAGGAGCTGGTGCGGGAGGGCGTGATCCCCGAGCCGGTGCTGGTGCAACTGTGCATGGGCGTGCCGTGGGGCGCGCCGGATGACCTGAACACCTTCATGGCGATGGTGAACAATGTGCCGGCGGGTTGGCACTGGTCGGCATTTTCGCTGGGCCGCAACGAGATGGCCTATGCGGCGGCGGCGACGCTGGCAGGGGGCAACGTGCGGGTCGGGCTGGAGGACAACCTGTGGCTGGAGAAGGGCGTGCTTGCGACCAACGCGCAACTGGTGGAGCGGGCGGCAACCATCGTGGAGAACATGGGCGCGCGGGTGATCACCCCGGCGGAAGTGCGGGCGCGGCTGAAGCTGGAAAAGCGGGCTCCGGTAGCGAAGTGACCAACCTGTGGTTCCGGGCCGCATTGGGTGCCGCTGTCCTTGCCCTGGCGGCTTACCACCAGGCTGCAGAGCCGGGGTCGCCGATCTGGCTGGGTGCCTTGCTGGTGATGGTCTTGGCCTCCGGTTCGCTGGCCTCTGCGAGGCCGGCGGGTCTTTCGGCCGGAGGCGCGGCAGTTGAGCGTCCTTGGGAAGGACTGAAGGTCCAGGCTGCACGCCCTGTCATGGTCGTCGCGGCCTTCTGCCTGCCGGGGACCTGGGTTGGGCGCCGGTTCAGGAAGCGCGCTTCGGCGGCATTACCGTTTCGCGGTGTTCGTCGGGCTGCAAGTCATCGTCTTGGTCCGGGCGGCGCGGAGCTGACCAGAGGTCAGCAATCAGCGCGCGGGTTGGCGCGGTCCAGGATGTGGGTCAGGCCCGGTTGGGCGCAGAACTGTGAGGGTATTGATGGATGTGCTTATGACCATGCTGCTGGTGATGCTGGGTCTCTACCTTGCGCCTCAGGCAGCGGTGAACCTGCGCTGGCTGGTCGGGGTTGCGGCGGCGTTGACCGCAGCGGGGCTGATCGCGTGGTTTGGCTGGGCGGAACGGCAACCCTCTTCCTACGGATCGGGGGTTGCGGGGTTGCTGGTCCTGATGGCCGCAGGGGCTGCGGGGCTTGGCGTTCTGGTGCGGGCGCTGGTGCTTTGGCGCGGCTGGCAGGGACGATGGGTGGGCCTGGCCGTCGCGCTCGGGGCGGGGCTGATCCTGGCGGCGCTGGCCTGGATTTTCGAGGCGGTTTGACGCCCGACCACGACATGAGGAGATGACCAACATGGCACGGAAAGCGGCAATCATTGGTGGCGGCGTTATCGGCGGGGGCTGGACGGCACGGTTCGTGCTGAACGGCTGGGACGTGGCGGTGTTCGACCCCGGACCGGACGCGGAACGCAATGTGGCGATCATGCTGGCCAATGCCCGCCTTGCGGTGCCCGCGCTGTCGGATGTGCCGATGCCGCCCGAAGGCCGGGTGAGCTTTGCGGCGACAATGGCCGAGGCGCTGGAGGGCGCGGAATATGTGCAGGAAAGCGTGTCGGAGCGGCTGGATCTGAAGCATCGGGTCTATGCCCAGATGCAGCAGGCCAACCCCGATATCCTGATCGGGTCGTCGACCAGCGGCATCAAGGCGGTCGATCTGCAAAAGGGCGCGGTCAACCCTGCCAACATCATCGTGGCGCACCCGTTCACCCCGGTTTACCTGCTGCCTTTGTGCGAGATTTCGGCCTCGGCCGCCAACACTCCCGAGGTCATCAAGCGCACCGTCGGGATCGTGACCGATATCGGCATGTTCCCCCTGGTGATGCGCAAGGAGATCGACGCCTTCATCGGCAGCCGGTTCCTTGAGGCGGTATGGCGCGAGGCGCTGTGGATGCTGAAGGACGGTGTGGCGACCACCGAGGAAATCGACGACGCGATCCGCATGAGCTTTGGCCTGCGCTGGGCGCAGATGGGCCTCTTCGAGAATTACCGCATCGCCGGCGGCGAAGCCGGGATGCGGCATTTCATGGCGCAGTTCGGGCCGTGCCTGAAATGGCCGTGGACCAAGCTGACCGATGTGCCGGAGTTCAACGACGAGCTGGTCGATCTGGTGGCGGGGCAGTCGGACGCGCAATCAGGGCACATGCCGATCCGTGATCTGGAACGGCTGCGCGACCAGAACCTTGTGGGCATCCTGCGATCCCTGAAAGAGCGCAATGTCGGCGCGGGCAAGGTGCTGCGCGAGCATGACGCGCGCCGGGCCGCGGCGTTTCATGCCGGGGAGTTGGCCGGCACGCCGCTGAAGATGGCGGAGGTGCAGGTGCTGCCCTCGTGGATCGACTACAACGGCCACATGACGGAAAGCCGGTATCTGTTCTGCGCGTCGGAGGTGGCGGATGCCTTCCTGCGGCTGATCGGCGCGGACATGGATTATGTGGCGGGCGGACATTCCTACTATACGGCGGAAAGTCTGGTGCGGCATGTCGGCGAGGCAAGGCTGGGCGACCGGCTGACCGGGACGCTGCAGGTGATCAAGGCGGATGAAAAGCGGCTGCATCATTTCATCACGCTGAAGCGCGGCGATGCGGTGGTGGCGACGGTCGAGCAGATGTGCCTGCACGTCGACATGAAGGCCGGCAAGGCCTGCGCGGCGGCGCCCGAAGTGCTGGCGAAGTTGTTGCCGATTGCGGCGGCACATGCGGGCTTGCCGGCACCGGAGGGGTTGGGCCGGTTCGTCGGCCAGAGGAGGGCGTGATGGATTTCGGGCTTTCCGACGAACAGCGGATGATCGTCGAGACGACGCGCGCGTTTGTCGAGACGGAGCTTTACCCGCATGAGCTGGCGGTGGAGCGGTCGGGCGTGCTGCCGCTGGAGCTGATCCGCGAGCTGCAACAAAAGGCGATGGCGGCGGGGCTTTATGCCGCCAACATGCCGGTGGACCTGGGCGGCGCGGGCCTCGATACGCTGTCGTGGCTCTTGTATGAAAAGGAGCTGGGGCGGGCCAACTATGCGCTGCACTGGACCTGCGTGGCGCGGCCGTCGAACATTCTGCTGGCCGGCAATGCCGACCAGCGGGAACGGTATCTGATGCCCTGCATCCGGGGCGAGACCTGGGATTGCCTGGCGATGACCGAACCGGGGGCCGGGTCGGACCTGCGGGGGATGAAGGCCTCGGCCCGGCAGGATGGCGGGGATTGGGTGCTGAACGGGACCAAGCATTTCATCAGCCATGCGGACCTGGCGGGATTTGCCATCGTGTTCATGGCGTCGGGCGAGGAGGAAACACCGCGCGGGGTGAAGAAGCTGATCACGGCGTTTTTCGTCGACAAGGGCACGCCCGGGTTCACGGTGCGCGAAGGCTACCGCAACGTCAGCCACCGCGGCTACACCAACGCCGTGCTGGAGTTCGACGACTGCCGGGTGCCGGCGGCGAATGTGCTGGGCGAGGTGCACAAGGGGTTCGAGGTGGCGAACTCGTGGCTTGGCGCTACGCGGTTGCAGGTGGCCTCGACCTGCCTTGGCCGGGCGGAACGGGCGCTGGCGCTGGCGGTGGCCTATGCGGCGGACAGGAAGCAGTTCGGGCAGGCGATCGGCAAGTTCCAGGGCGTGTCGTTCAAGTTGGCCGATATGGCGATGGAGTTGAAGGCGGCGGAGTTGCTGACCCGCGAGGCCGCGTGGAAATACGATCAGGGCAGCGTGACCGAAGCCGACATGGCGATGGCCAAGCTGAAGGCCACCGAAGTGCTGGCGATGGTCGCCGACGAGGCGATCCAGATCCACGGCGGCATGGGGCTGATGGACGAGTTGCCGCTGGAGCGGATCTGGCGGGATTCGCGGGTCGAGAGGATCTGGGAAGGCACAAGCGAGATACAGCGGCACATCATCAGCCGCGAACTCTTGAGGGCGGTGGGGGGCTGAACCGGCCGGAGCGGGGGCCAGCCCCCGCACCCCCGGGATATTTGAAAACAGAAGAAGCAACGAAATGTTAACTTCGAATCGTCAGTCTGAGATCACGGTACAGGCGGGGACGCCGATGACCGTAACGGGAGAAGGCGCCTCGTCTGGCTGGTCCGGACGGGGCGTTTCTGTCTTCAACCCTTTCTTCTGTTCCCAAATATCCCGGGGTCCGGGGCAGCGCCCCGGCGGGTTCCGCCGGGCCGGAGGCCGGAAATGATGCGCCTCGACCGCCTCCTCCGCCCGCGCCACATTGCTGTCCTGGGGGCCGGCTGGGCGCTGAACGTCATCGAGCAATGCCGCAAGATGGGCTTCGCAGGTCAGGTCTGGCCGGTGCATCCGACCAAGGCGGACGTGGGTGGCCTGCGCGCCTATGCCAGTCTCGCGGACCTGCCGGAGCCGCCGGATGCGACCTTTGTTGGCGTCAACCGCTTTGCGACGCTGGAGGTCGTGGCGGAGCTGGCAGCGATGGGGGCCGGCGGGGCGATCTGCTTTGCCTCGGGTTGGACCGAGGCGGGGGAGGCGGGGTTGCAGGACCGGCTGGTTGCCGCGGCGGGGGACATGCCGATCCTTGGGCCGAATTGCTATGGGGTAATCAATTACCTTGACGGCGCGCTTCTGTGGCCGGATCAGCATGGCGGGGTGAGGGTCGACACGGGCGTGGCGCTGGTCAGCCAGTCGTCGAACATCGTGATCAACATGGGGATGCAAGCCCGCGGCCTGCCGGTGGCCTATGTGGCGTGCCTTGGCAATGCGGCGGTGGTGGGCCTGGCCGAGTTGACGGGTGCGCTGCTGGATGATCCGCGGGTGACGGCGGTCGGGCTTTACATCGAGGGGATCGACGATGCCCCTGCTTTCGCCG
Organism: Paracoccaceae bacterium; assembly: GCA_030697175.1. GTDB lineage: Bacteria > Pseudomonadota > Alphaproteobacteria > Rhodobacterales > Rhodobacteraceae > JAUYQR01. The sequence goes on from JAUYQR010000009.1 coordinate 103,988, forward strand.
CGCTGGCCGAAAAGGCGCGGGCCTTTGGCAAGGGCATGGTCGCGATCAAGTCGGGCAAGACCGAGTTGAGCCGAACTGCGGCGGCCAGTCACACCGCGTCGCTGGCGGGGGGTGGGGCTGCGTCCAGTGCCTTTCTGCGCCAGATCGGGGTAGCGGAGGTGAACACGCCGTCGGAGCTGATCGAGACGCTGAAGATCTTCCATGTTCACGGCCCGCAGATCGGGCGGCGCCTGTGTTCGCTGTCCTGTTCCGGGGGCGAGGCCGGGTTGGTTGCGGATCTGGCGGCGCCGTTCGGGATCGACTTTCCGCCCGTGCCGCAGGCGACGCATGACCGGCTGCTTGCGGTGCTGGGCGAGCTTCCGACGATCTCTAACCCGTTGGATTACCATACCTTCATCTGGGGTGACGGGCCGAAGACGACGGAGGTCTTTTCAGCGATGCTGGAGGCCTATGACGCGGGCATCTACATCATCGACGCGCCTCGGGCGGACCGGTGTGACCCGTCAGGGTATGATCCGGCCTTTGCGGCGATCATCGCGGCGCAGCAGGCGACGGGGAAGATCGCGTTTCCGGTGGCGTCGATGGCCGAGAACTTTGGCGAGGCGCGGGTCGCGGCGATGATGCGCGAGGGGGTTTGCGCGCTTTTGGGCCTTGAGACGGCGCTGGCGGCGATCCGGGCAGCGCAGACGGAGCCGGGTCTGCCGGGGTGGCGGCCGGTGGCGGCGGAGCCCGCGCGCGAGACGGTGATGCTGTCGGAGGCCGAGGGCAAGGCGCTGTTGGCGGCGGCGGGGTTGGCGGTGCCGCGTTCGGCCGTAGCGACGACGATTGCCGGGCTGGACGTGGCGGGGTTGGCCGCGCCTTATGCCTTGAAGGGGCTGGGCTTCGCGCACAAGACCGAGGCGGGGGCGGTTCGGCTTGACCTTGCGTCGCTGGACGGGCAGGCGGAGATGCCGGGGGCCTCGGGCTATCTGGTCGAGGAGATGGTGACGGGGGCGGTGGCGGAAGTGCTGCTGGGCCTGCGCCGCGACCCGGTTTACGGCGTGACGCTGACGCTTGGCATGGGCGGGGTGACGGCGGAGGTTCTGGCCGATACGGTGACGCTGGTGCTGCCGGTGGCCGAGGCGCAGGTGCTGGAGGCGGCGCGGGGGTTGCGGCTGTGGCCTTTGCTGGACGGGTATCGCGGGCGGCCGAAGGCGGACATGGCGGCGGTCGCGGCGATGGCGGTGCGGCTGGGCGATTTGATGCTGGCGGATGCGAGCCTTGAGGAGATCGAGATCAACCCGGTCATGGTGCGGGAAACCGGCGCCGTGGCGGTCGATGCATTGGTGAGGAGAGCGTGATGGCGATGCAGATGCGGACGGACGGGCCAGTCAAGACCAGGGCCGAGGGGGCGATCCTTGAGGTCACGCTGGACGCGCCGAAGGCGAACGCGATCAGTCTGAAGACCAGCCGGGTGATGGGGCTGGTGTTCCGCGATTTCCGCGATGACGACAGTTTGCGGGTCTGCATCCTGCGCGCGGCGGGAGAGAAGTTCTTTTGCCCCGGCTGGGATCTGAAGGCCGCCGCCGAGGGCGATGCGGTGGATGGCGACTATGGCGTGGGCGGCTTTGGCGGCTTGCAGGAGCTGCCGAACCTGAACAAGCCGGTAATCGCGGCGGTGCAGGGCATCTGCTGCGGCGGGGGGCTGGAACTGGCGCTTTCCGCGGACCTGATCCTGTGTTCGACGACCGCGACGTTTGCCTTGCCGGAGATCAGGTCGGGGACGGTGGCCGATGCGGCCAGCATCAAGCTGCCGAAGCGCATCCCTTATCATGTGGCGATGGACCTGCTGCTGACCGGGCGCTGGTTCGACGCCGAGGAGGCGTTCCGCTGGGGGCTGATCAAGGAGATTTGCGCGCCGGAGGAGCTATTGGCCAAGGCATGGGATCTGGCGCGGCTCTTGGAGAGCGGGCCGCCGCTGGTTTATGCGGCGATCAAGGAAGTGGTGCGCGAGGCCGAGGCCATGCGGTTTCAGGATGCGCTGAACCGGATCACCAAGCGCCAGATGCCGACGGTGGACCGGCTGTATTCCAGCGAGGACCAGCTTGAGGGCGCGAAGGCCTTTGCGGAAAAGCGCGATCCGGTGTGGAAGGGGCGATAGGGGCCGAAGGGGTGAGCGATGCCGAACCATGAGTATGCGAGCCGCGTCGTCTGGACCGGAAACCGGGGCGAGGGGACGGCGCATTACAGGGCCTATGACCGGACCTGGGATATCGCCGTGCCGGGCAAGGCGCTGGTGCACTGTTCGAACGACCCGCTGCTGGGCGGCGATCCGTCCAAGATGAACCCCGAGGATCTGCTGTTGTCGGCGCTCGCCGCCTGTCACATGCTTTGGTATCTGCATTACGCAAGCGAGGCCGGGGTGGTGGTGACGGGGTATTCAGATGCTCCGGTCGGGCTTGGCGAGGTTGGTCGCGGCGGCGCGGGGCGGTTCCTGTCGGCAACGCTGCGGCCGCAGGTGACGGTGCGCCCGGGGACCGATCTGGCGGTGGCGGAGGCGATCCATCACCGCATCCACGAGGTGTGTTTCATCGCGCGATCGGTGAACTTTCCGGTGACATATGCGCCGGGTTTCACCGTTGCGGAGTGACTGAGCGCCTGCGGCGCAAGGCTGTGTCTCGCCTCTGGCGCGTGGCCGCGCCAACCGGCTCGGGCCAGAGCCTCCGGCGGGGATATTTTGGCAAAGAGGAAGCGGACAGCGGGTCAGGCGCGACAAGTTCTGTCGGAAACCGGACGGTTGCAGTGGGGTGCCGGCGCTAGGGTGGCGCGACAGACGCGGGGGCCGGATGGACGAGACCGATTACATCATCGTGGGCGCGGGCAGTGCGGGGTGCGTGCTGGCGGAGCGGCTGTCGGCAAGCGGCAGGCACCGGGTGACGGTGCTGGAAGCGGGCGGGACGGACCGGCGGTTCTTTGTGCATCTGCCGTTGGGCTACGGCAAGCTGTTCTACGACCCTTCGGTGAACTGGCTTTACAAGACCGAACCGGATGCGGGGCTGAACGGGGCGCGGGATCACTGGCCGCGGGGGCGTGTGCTGGGCGGGTCATCCTCGATCAACGCGATGGTCTATATCCGGGGGCATCGGGCGGATTACGAGGAATGGGGCGTGAACCCCGGTTGGGGCTGGCAGGAGTGTCTGTCGGCCTACAAGGCGATGGAGGATACCGAGGCGGGCGCTGATGCGTGGCGCGGGGCGGGCGGGCCTTTGTTCGTGTCGGCCAACCGGACGGGGCTGCATCCGTTGGTGAGCGATTATCTGGCGGCCTGCGCGTCTGCCGGATTGGCGGAGAACGCCGATTTCAACGGGGCCGAGCAGGAAGGCGCCGGGATCTACCAGATGACGATCAAGGGCGGGCGGCGCAATTCGGCGGCGCGGGCGTTCCTGCGGCCGGCGATGAAGCGGGCGAATGTCCGGGTGATCACCGGGGCGATGGTCAGCCGCGTGGTGATCGAGGGTGGCCGTGCGGTCGGGGTGGAGTATCGGCGCGGCGGCGAAACCCGCGTTCTGCACGCGAAGGCCGAGGTTATTCTGGCGGGCGGCGCGATCAACTCGCCGCAACTGTTGCAGCTTTCGGGCGTCGGGCCGGGGGCGCTGTTGCAGGGGCTGGGGATCCCGGTGGTGCATGACAACGCCAATGTCGGCGATCATCTGAGCGACCATCAGGGGATCAACTACACCTGGGCAATGACGGTGCCGACCTACAATGACGAGCTGCGCCCGTGGTGGGGCAAGCTGCGCGCCGGGATGCAGTATGTGCTGACACGGGGCGGGCCGTTGTCGAAGTCGATCAACCATGCGGGCGGGTTCTTCCGCACCTCGCCCGATCTGGCCCGGCCGAACATGCAACTGTATTTTCAGGCATTTTCGACGCTGATCCCGAGGGAGGGTGAGCGCCCGGTCTTGGACCCCGATCCGTGGTCGGGCATGTCGATCGGGCTGTCGAACTGCCGCCCCACCAGCCGGGGGCATATCCGGCTGCGGTCAGCCGACCCGATGGCGCATCCGGTGATCACGGCAAATGCGTTTTCCACCAATCACGACGTCGAGGAGATGCTGGCGGCGGTGAAATACCTGCGGCATCTGGTGGCGCAGCCACCCTTGGCGCGGCTGATCAAGGAAGAGTTGCGCCCGGGGCCGGACGTGGTGTCGGACGAGGCGCTGATCGACGATTTCCGCAGCCGCTCGGGCACCGTGTATCACCCGAGCTGCACCTGCCGGATGGGAGCGGATGCGGCGACCAGCGTGGTCGATGCGCGCCTCAGGGTGCATGGGGTGGAGGGGCTGCGCGTGATCGACGCATCGGCCTTCCCGAATCTGATCGCGGGCAACACCAATGCGCCGGCCATGCTGATGGGGTGGAAGGGCGCGGAAATCGTGCTGGCCGACGCGCGCTGAGTTTTGCTGCGGGAGCCTCCGGCGGGAGTATTTGCAGAAAAGAGCAATGGCTTGAGTTTGCTCTTTTCACAAATACTCATCTTTTCGCCGGTCGGCCCAGGCTTATTCGCCGCGGGGGAAGCGCTTTGACTCCTCGAGGATGTTCAGGTCCATGTGGTTGCGCATGTAGCGTTCGGAGGCTGCGCGAAGCGGCTGGTGGTCCCACGGGTAGTAGGCGCCGTTGCGCAGGGCCTCATACACCACCCAGCGGCGGGCCTGGCTTTCGCGGACGGCGGCGTCGTAGGCGGAAAGATCCCAGCGGGTATCGGCAAGTGTCTGGAAATGCGCAAGGATCGCGGCGGCGCGGGGGTCGGCGGCGAGGTTCGTGCGTTCCTGCGGGTCGCTGGCGAGGTCGAAAAGAAGCTCGGGATCGGCGGGGCAGCGGATGTATTTCCAGGCGCCTTCGCGCAAGGCCACCATCGGGGTGATGGTGCCTTCGGCGGCGTATTCCATTGCCACGGCGGGGCGGGGGGCGCCTGCGGCGACCGGGATCAGGTTGACGCCTTCGGTCCAGGGCATCACTTCGGCCATCGAGATGCCGGCGAGGGCGGCGAGGGTCGGGGCGAGGTCGATGGTGGAGACGGGCGTGTCGATCCGGCCGGGGATGATGTCGGGCGAGGAGATCATCAAGGGCACGCGGGCGGAGCCTTCGAAGAAGTTCATCTTGAACCACAGGCCACGTTCACCGAGCATCTCGCCGTGGTCGGAAAGGAAGACGACGATGGCTTCCTGACGGGTTGCTTCCAGCACCGCGAAGATCTCGCCGATCTTGTCGTCGACGTAGGAGATGTTGGCAAAGTAGCCTTGGCGGGCGCGGCGGATCTGGTCGTCCGTGATGTCGAAGGCGCGCCAGTCGCAGGCGTCCATCAGGCGCTGGGAGTGGGGGTCTTGCGCGGCGTAGGGGATCGGCGCGGGCGGTTCCAGTTCGGGGGCGTTATCGTAGAGATCCCAGTATTTGCGGCGGGCGACGAAGGGGTCGTGCGGGTGGGTGAAGCTGACGGTGAGGCACCAGGGGCGGGTGTCCTGACCGCGCGACAGGTCGTAGAGTTTCTGGATTGCCTGGTGTGCCACGTCGTCGTCGTATTCGAGCTGGTTGGTGATTTCAGCGACGCCCGCGCCGGTGACGGAGCCGAGGTTGTGATACCACCAGTCGATCCGCTCACCGGGTTTGCGGTAATCCGGCGTCCAGCCGAAATCGGCGGGGTAGATGTCGGTGGTCAGGCGTTCTTCGAAGCCGTGAAGCTGGTCCGGGCCGACGAAGTGCATCTTGCCGGAAAGCGCGGTGTGATAGCCCGCGCGGCGCAGGTGGTGGGCGTAGGTCGGGATGTCGGAGGCAAATTCGGCCGCGTTGTCGTAGACGCGGGTGCGGGAGGGCAACTGGCCGGACATGAAGGAGGCGCGGGCCGGGGCGCAAAGCGGCGAGGCGGTGTAGGCGTTGGCAAAGCGCGCCGAATGGGCGGCGAGGCGGCGCAGGTTCGGGGCGTGCAGGAAGGGCGCGGGGCCATCGGGAAAGAGCGTGCCGTTCAACTGGTCGACCATCACGATGAGGATATTCGGGGGCGTGGTCATGGGCGGCCTTTCCTGCGCAATCTTGCCGGGCGACAGTGTCGCCGCACCGGGGGTGCGTCTGACGCGGCAGCGACGCGGTTCGGTCATATCCGCCATTTGACATGAGCGCCATGCGGTCGGCTTGGCCGATTTGGCCTAGCTGGCGTAGGCGGGGTCTTCGTGGTCGAGGATCGCCTTCAGTTCCGACAGGTGCGCATCGGCAAAACCGGGGTAGGTTTCCCATTCGCGGGCGGTTTTCTCGGCGATGTCGTCGGGCAGGACACGGAGCGGGCGGCCGGTCTGCAGGGCGCGGATGTAGGTCTCGGCGGCGCGTTCGAAGTAGTAGAGGCGGTTGAAGGTTTCGGCGACGGTGCGCCCGATGATCAGGACACCGTGGTTGCCCATCACGAGCGTGGTGATCGCGGGATCCGCAAGGAGGGTGGCGCAGCGCGCGCCTTCGGCCTCGAACGCCATGCCGCCGAAATGGTCATCGACGGCAAGGCGGTTGTGGAACATCGCGGTGTTCTGGTCGATCGCGGGCAGGCGCGAGTCTGCCAGGCTGGCCAGCACCGTGGCGTGGACCGAATGGACATGCATGGCGCAGCGCGCGTGCGGGCAGGCGCGGTGGATGGCGCCGTGCAGACCCCAGGCGGTGGGATCGGGCGCATCGGGGCGGGCGAGCGTGGCGGGATCGTCGGCGTCGATCTCGACCAGCGAGGACGCCGTGATGCGCGAGAAGTGCCGCCCGTTCGGGTTGATGAGAAACCGGGTGCCGGCCGGATTGATGGCGAGCGAAAAGTGGTTGGCGACCGCCTCGTGCATGGCCAGCCGGGCCGTCCAGCGGAACGCGGCGGCGAGATCGATTCGCTCGGCCTGCGCGGTGAGGTTGGAATATGTGTTCATGGCGTCTCCGATGGGTGGCGAATCCGGCAAAATGGTCCCTGGGAAACTGGCAACCTGAACCGGTTTGGTAGCGTGTGGTTGCATGCAAGGCGAGTGGCGGCAGACTTGCTCAACCAGAGAATTGAACTGTGTCGGATCAGGGGCGAGGTTACCTCGAAAGTGCCACAAATCATCCGGATTCTTCTGTAAGTTTTCTTATTTCCGGCGAATGCTTACCGCAATCGCGAGGTACTCCGGCACCGTACAGGTGGAGTCAGATCACGTGCGCATTGTAGCAAGCATTAACCAGCGACCCATTGCCTCTCGCGCCTTCGGTGTGCGTGTCATGCTGTTGTCGTCTGACGCCGAGAGTGCGGCGGCGCGCAGCCTGACCGGGTTTGGCAGCCAGGTGGAGTGCGAGGCCGATTTCTTTACCGCGATGAGCAACATCATCGACGATCCGCTGGGCTATGACCTGTTCGTCATGGACTGCGACGGGTTCGGCGGGATCGCTGCGGGTGAGCGGGCGGTTGCCACGCTGATCGCCAGCGATGCGCGGATGCGGGTGATCCTGATCAGCGCCGAGTTCGACGCGCCGGCCTATCCGATGGGCCGCAGGACGGCAGTGTGCCTGCCGTCCCCGGTGTCGCACGAATCCCTGCGCTTTGGCTTTGACCATGTCTTGCGCGACCGCCCGGTGATGCACCTGTCCTGAGCCGCGCTGTCACGCCAGGGCGAGGTTGGTGGCCGACTCGCGCCCGTCGCGGCCTGCCTCGATGTCGAAGGTGACGGGCTGGCCGTCTTTCAGGCTGCGCAGGCCCGCGCGTTCCAGTGCGGTGATGTGGACGAACACGTCCTTTGATCCGCCCTCGGGTGCGATGAACCCGTAACCCTTTGTTTCATTGAACCATTTCACTGTGCCTTTGGCCATCGTGATGCTCCCTGTCTGTTGCCGCCCGCAGGAGTGCGGCGGCCCGGCCCCGTCAGCTTGTGGTCGATTGCTGTGGCCGATGGTCGGAGACAGTGGTCGAAAAGTTAACGTCGCACCGGAAAAGTTGCCATATCGGGTGTAAAAATCAAGCCACCTGTGTTTTGAGCGCCGACGCACGGGCGGGCGGCTGTGCTGCGGCTGCGAAATGGTATATGCTGCGACGCAGCAAGGAGATTCGTCATGGGCACGGTCATCACGGTCGCACAGCAGAAGGGCGGGGCTGGCAAGACGACGCTGGCGGTCAATCTGGCGGTGGAGTTCCTGCGGCGCGGGATGAAGGTGGCGGTCCTGGACACCGACCCGCAGGGCAGCCTTGGCCGCTGGTTTCTGACGCGGCGCGAGCGGTTGGGCGAGGCGGGGATGGAGCTTTCCACCGCGTCGGCCTGGGGCGTGGGGTATGAGTGTGAAAAGCTGCGCAAACTGGTGGATGTGGTGATCGTGGATACCCCGCCGAAGGTGGATGCCGATCTGCGGCCTGCGCTGCGCGAGGCGGATCTGGTGCTGGTGCCGGTGGCGGAATCGATGGTCGATCTGTGGGCCACGGACGGGGTGCTGGATCTGGTCGGGCGCGAAGGGCGCAAGGCGCTGATCGTGTTGAACCGGATCAAGGCGGGGTCGCGGCTGGGGGTCGAGGTGGCGTCGGCTGCCGGGCTCGTTGGCACGGTGGCCGCGGCACGGCTGGGATCGCGGGTGGCCTTTGCGCGCAGTCTGGGCGAGGGCACTTCGGTGGTTGAAGAGCGCGGGCCGGGGGCCGCCGAAGTGGCGGCGCTGGCCGATGAGGTGCTGGCGGCTTTGGGCTGAGGCAGGCGCGCGCCATTGCGGCGCGCACCGGGGATTTCAGGGCGCGGTCTTGTCGTTCGCGCCGCTGCGGATCACCTCGATCTTGACCTTGGTGACAAAGGCCGCAAGCGCGCCGATCACGGCCAGAAGGGGCGCGGCAAGCACCACGGCACCGCCGGCGATGGCGCCGATCGTCAGCGGCAGTTCGACGATCAGATCGCCATCCGGTTCGGTGATCCGGATGCGTTTGACCTGCCCCTCGGCGGCGAGGCGTTTGACCGAGGCGACAAGCTGATCGCCCGCCACCTCGATCTCTTCGGTCCAGGTGCGTTTCTTGTGCGGTTCAGATGCGGTTTTTGGTTCCTGAGTGGCGTTCTGATCGGTCATGGCTGACCCTCCGGGTGGGGTGAAAGACTGAAGCCTGGCACAGATTCGCGCCAACCGCGTTGACGTAGATCATCAGGGCCGTCGGCGCGCGTGGTCAGATCCGGCCCGTCAGCACCAGGATCAGCAGGATAACCACAACCAGGCCAAGGCCGCCCGACGGGCCATAGCCCCACGACCGGGAATGGCCCCAGGTGGGCAGCACGCCGACAAGGGCGAGGATGAGGATAATGAGGAGGATCGTGCCAAGAGACATGGGTTGCCTTTCAAATGCGCCGGATCGGCGCTGATGTCAGGACAACGTGCAAGCGGGCAGTGGGGTTCCCCGAAGGGCGGGCACGCCCGGCAGGTGGAGCCGGGCGCCCGTCGCAGGATCAGCGCGAGAAGCGCTTGTATTTCACACGCTTCGGTTCGATTGATTCCGGGCCGAGGCGGCGGACCTTGTCTTGTTCATACGCCTCGAAGTTGCCTTCGAACCATTCCACATGCGCGTCGCCTTCGAAGGCGAGGATGTGGGTGCAAAGCCGGTCGAGGAAGAAGCGGTCGTGGCTGATGATGATCGCGCAGCCGGCGAAATCCTCGATCGCGGCTTCCAGCGCCTGAAGGGTTTCGACGTCAAGGTCGTTGGTCGGTTCGTCGAGGAGGAGGACGTTGCCGCCCGAGCGCAGCAGTTTCGCCATGTGAACGCGGTTGCGCTCACCGCCAGAAAGGAGGCCGACCTTCTTCTGCTGGTCGGTGCCCTTGAAGTTGAACGCCCCTGCGTAGACGCGGGAGTTCATCTCCAGATCGCCAAGGTGGATGACTTCGGAGCCGCCGGAGATTTCCTCCCACGCGGTCTTGTTCGGGTCGAGCGCATCGCGCGACTGGTCGACGTAGGCCAGTTGCACGGTATCTCCGAGGGTGATGGTGCCTTCGTCGGGCTGTTCGGCCCCGGTGATCATGCGGAAGAGGGTGGATTTGCCGGCACCGTTCGGGCCGATGACGCCGACAATGGCGCCCGGCGGGACGGTGAAGGTCAGATCCTCGATCAGAAGCTTGTCGCCCATGTGTTTCTTCAGGCCGACGACCTCGATCACCTTGTTGCCGAGGCGTTCGCCGTTCGGGATGATGATCTGGGAAACCGAGGCGCGTTCGCGCACGGTCTGGCTGGCCATCTCGTTGTATTTGGAAATACGGGCCTTGGATTTCGCCTGACGCGCCTTGGCACCGGCGCGGATCCATTCGAGTTCCTTTTCCAGCACCTTCTGCTTGGATTTGTCTTCGCGCGCTTCCTGCTGCATCCGCTTGGCTTTCTGTTCCAGCCAGGCCGAATAGTTGCCCTCGTAGGGGATGCCACGGCCCCGGTCGAGTTCGAGGATCCACGAGGTGATGTCGTCAAGGAAGTAGCGGTCGTGGGTCACGATCAGGATCGTGCCCTTGTAGTTGATCAGATGCTTTTGCAGCCAGGCGATGGATTCGGCGTCCAAGTGGTTGGTCGGTTCGTCCAGCAGCAGCATGTCGGGCTTTTCAAGCAGGAGCTTGCACAGCGCCACGCGGCGGCGTTCGCCGCCCGACAGGGTTTCGACATCGGCATCATCGGGCGGGCAGCGCAGCGCGTCCATCGCGACGCCGACGGTGGCCTCAAGTTCCCACAGGTTTTCAGCGTCGATCTGGTCTTGCAGCCTGGCCATCTCGTCGGCCGTTTCGTCCGAGTAGTTCATCGCCAGTTCGTTGTAGCGTTCCAGGATCGCGGTCTGCTTGGCCACGCCCAGCATCACGTTGCCCTTCACGTCCAGCGTGGGGTCGAGGTGGGGTTCCTGCGCCAGGTAGCCGACCTTGGCCCCCTTGGCGGCCCAGGCCTCGCCTTTGAAATCGGTGTCCATGCCGGCCATGATGCGCAGCAGCGTGGACTTACCCGAGCCGTTGACCCCGACGACGCCGATCTTGACGCCAGGCAGAAAGTTCAGGTGGATGTTTTCAAAGCATTTCTTGCCGCCCGGATAGGTCTTGGACACGCCTTCCATGTGGTAGACATACTGGTAGCTGGCCATGAAGGTATCTCCGCGCGGTTCGGGTTTGGCTGTCAGATAGGCGAAAGGGCCGCGAAGGGCAATCCGCGCGGTGGGATTTCGCTGTGGCGCGGGATTTGCGCCGGGGCCGCAGATTTGCGTTTCCGGCAGGCGGCGAAGTGCGTTAGCGATGCGGGAATGAAGCAGGGATTTCCAGTTGCGACCAAAGGTATGGTCGTGGGCCTTCTGGGCGGGTCGTTCGACCCCGCGCATGAAGGGCACGCGCACATTACGCGCGAGGCGTTGAAGCGCGTAGCACTGGACCGGGTCTGGTGGCTGGTGACGCCGGGAAATCCATTGAAGCCGCGCCAGCCTGCGCCGATGGCCGACCGGCTGGCACGGGCGCGGGCGGTGATGCGTGACCCGAGGGTGGTGGTGACCGGGCTGGAGGAGGCGCTGGGCACCCGCACCACCGCCGATACCATCGACCGGCTGCGCGCGATCTATCCGGGGGTGCATTTCGTCTGGCTGATGGGGGCTGACAATCTGGTGCAGTTCCACAAGTGGGGCCGCTGGCGGGATATCCTGCGCAGCGTTCCGGTGGGCGTGCTGGCGCGACCGGGGTCCGGCGTTGCGGCGCGGCTGAGCGTGGCGGCGCGGGCGTTCAAGGTGCATCAGGTGGCGCGCGGCGAGGGCCTGGGCGACCGCAAGCCGCCGGTCTGGTGTTTCGTGAACCTGCCGTTGAACGCGGCCTCGTCCAGCGCGATCCGAGCCAAGGGCAAGTGGCGCAAGTGATGCGCCCGGTCGCGTGGACGTGAGGGGAGGGCGGCTGGTGGAATCGGCGGGGTTGGCCGACACTGGCCGGGTTTTGCGGGAGGCAGGGTCTTGATCACGCGGCGGGGCATGTTGGCGGGGCTGTTGGCCGGGGTGGCGTTGCCCGCCTTTGCCGAGGTCATCGAGCGGTCGCCCCGGCCACGGTCGCGCGGCGATGCGGGCGCGCCGGTGCCATCGGCGCGCGGGCCGGTGGACAGCGCGGGGCTGATCGCGGCGGCCAAGCTGGGGGGAGCGGTCGCCTTCGTGCTGGCCGACGCCGCGACCGGTGAGGTGCTGGAGGCGCGCGAGCCGGATCGGGCCTTGCCGCCGGCCAGCGTGGCAAAGGCCGTCACCTCGCTTTTCGCGCTGGACCGGCTGGGACCGGGGTTCCGCTTTGCCACGCGGGTGCTGGCGACGGGGCCGGTGTCGGGCGGCACGGTGCAGGGTGATCTGGTGCTGGTCGGTGGCGGCGACCCGACCTTGCAGACCGACCAGTTGGGCGATTTGGCCGCGCGGTTGGCGAAGGCCGGCGTGAAGGGCGCGACGGGACGGTTCCTGTACTGGGACGGGGCCTTGCCGCGCATCGAGGGAATTGCGGCGGATCAGCCCGAGCATGTGGGCTACAATGCCGCGATTTCCGGGCTGAACCTGAACTTCAACCGGGTGCATTTCGAATGGAAGCGCGCCGGCAGCGACTGGCAGGTGGCCGTCGACGCGCGGGGCGAGCGGTTCGTGCCGGCGGTGGCAATGGTGCGGGTGGGCATCGTCGGGCGGGACGCGCCCTTGTTTACCTATGGCAAGGGGCGGGTGGAAGAGTGGACGGTCGCCTCCTCGGCCCTGGGCAAGGGCGGCAGTCGCTGGCTGCCGGTGCGCGACCCGGGGCGCTATACGGCGGAGGTGTTTCGCACCCTGGCGCGGGCGCAGGGGATCACGCTGGCCGCGCCGGAGCCTTCAGGCACGCGGCCCGAGGGGCGCGAGGTGGGGCGGGTGGAGAGCGAACCGCTGAGCGAAGTGCTGCGCGAGATGCTGAAGTTTTCGACCAATCTGACGGCGGAGTGCGTGGGCCTGACCGCGTCGGGGCAGCAGTCGCTGGCTGCGTCGGCGCGGGCGATGGATGCCTGGGTCCGGGAGCGGTTCGGGGTGACGGTCAGTCTTGCCGACCATTCGGGCTTGGGCGGTGCATCACGGGTCACGGCGGCGGGCATGGCCCGCATCATTGGGCAGGCGCACCGTGAGGGGCTGGGGTTGAAGCCCTTGCTGCGCGACGTGGGGATGAAGGACGACAAGGGCCGGGTGATCGAAGGGCATGCGGTGAAGGTGCTGGCGAAATCGGGCACGCTGAACTTCGTGTCGGGGCTGGCGGGGCATATCTCGCCCCCCGGTGGGCGGGAGTTGATCTTCGCGATCTTTACCGGCGATCCGGAGCGGCGTGACGCGGTGCCGGTGGCGCTGCGGGAGGAGCCGGAGGGCGGCAAGGCCTGGACCAAGCGGGCGCGGACCTTGCAGGGGCAGTTGGTAAACCGCTGGGCGGCGGCCTGGGGGTGAAGCGCGGAGGCTGCGGCCCCCTTCGGAGGCGCGTCTCTTACACCACCATGTGCCGCACCCGCGCGCCCCATTCGATGGCGGCGGCATGCAGGCGGTCGACCTTCAACTCTTCGCGCACCTCTTCCAGCATCCGCAGTTCGACCTGCGAATGGCGGCCATCGGCGGTGACGACGTCGCAGGCCAGCGCGTAGGCGGTTTCATAAAGATGTTCGGGAAGGGCTTCGCGAATGAGGCCGAAGAGGGCGTCGAGGCCGTCTTCCTCTTCGAAAAGGTCAAACACGATACGGCTGGTGCGCTGGATGCGGTCGGGGTCGTAGGTGGCGAAGATCGGCATGTGGTTGACCATGCGGGTGATCGCCACAAGCTCGGCCGTGCGCATGTTTTCGTCCGAGGCGGAGCAGGCCACCATGACGGCGACGAGGGCATCCTGCGGGGACATCGGCGAGGTTTCGGACATCGGTAAAATCCTTTTGCGGCAGAGATTGTTGACGCGGCTTGGGGCGGGCAATACAGGACAGGCCTTGTGCGGGGCAAGGGGCCCCTGAGGGACAATGCGATGTCAGCTTTGCGCGATGCGGCGATGAAGTCGAAGGCCTGGCCTTTTGAAGAAGCGCGCGCGCTGATGAAACGCTATGAGAAAAAGGCGCCGGAAAAGGGCTATGTGCTGTTCGAGACGGGATATGGACCGTCGGGCTTGCCGCATATCGGGACGTTCGGCGAGGTGGCGCGGACCACGATGATCCGCCGCGCGTTCGAGGTGATCAGCGACATTCCGACGCGGCTGATCTGCTTTTCCGACGACGTGGACGGGATGCGCAAGGTGCCGGAGAACGTGCCGCAGCAGGACATGCTGCGCCAGCACATGCAAAAGCCGCTGACCAGCGTGCCGGACCCTTATGGCGAGTATGAAAGTTTCGGGGCGCACAACAACGCGATGCTGCGGCGGTTTCTGGACACGTTCGGGTTCGAGTATGAGTTCATCTCGGCGACGGAGTTCTACAAGTCGGGCCGCTTCGATGCGACGCTGCGGCTGTGCGCGGAACGCTATGACGCGATCATGGCGATCATGCTGGCGTCCTTGCGCGAAGAACGGCAGCAGACCTATTCCTGCTTTCTGCCGATCCACCCTGAGACCGGCCGCGTGATGTATGTGCCAATGAAGGAAGTGAACGCCGCCGACGGCACGATCACGTTTGATGATGAGACGGGCCGCGCGTGGACGCTGCCGGTGACGGGCGGGAATGTGAAGTTGCAGTGGAAGCCGGATTTCGGCGCGCGCTGGGCGGCGCTGGACGTGGACTTCGAGATGTACGGCAAGGACCACAGCACCAACACGCCGATCTATGACGGGATCTGTGAAGTGCTGGGGGGCCGCAAGCCGAACCACATGACCTATGAGCTTTTCCTCGACGATCAGGGGCAGAAGATTTCCAAGTCGAAGGGCAATGGCCTGACGATCGATGAATGGCTGACCTATGCGGCGACGGAGAGCCTGTCGTATTTCATGTACCAAAAGCCCAAGACCGCGAAACGGATGCATTTCGATGTGATCCCGCGGGCGGTGGATGAGTATCACCAGCAGTTGCGGGCCTTTCCGACGCAGGACGTGGAGGGGCAGGTCAACAACCCGGTCTGGCATATCCATGGGGGCAAGCCTCCGGCAAGCCACATGGTGGTGTCGTTCGGGATGCTGTTGAACCTGGCCAGCGTTTCGGGCGCGCGCGACGGAGCGACCTTGTGGAAGTTCATCCAGCGCTATGCGCCCGAGGCCTCGCCCGAGGGGAACCCGGATCTGGACGCGGCGGCGGGCTATGCGGTGCGCTATTTCACCGACCGGATCGCGCCGACGCGGGCGTTCCGACTGCCCACCGAGCAGGAGCGGGCGGCGATGGAAGACCTGCGCGCGCGGCTGGTCGCATGGGACGGCGGTCTGGACGACGAGGCGCTGCAGTCGATGGTCTTTGCGGTGGGCAAGGCGCATGGGTTCGAGCCCTTGCGCGACTGGTTCAAGGCGCTTTACGAGGTGCTTCTGGGGGCCAGCGACGGGCCGCGGTTTGGCGGCTTCGTAGCACTTTATGGCGTCGAGGAAAGCGTGGCGCTGATCGACAAGGGGCTTTCGGGCGCGTTGGCGGGGTAAGCGGGCAGAAAACTTTGACGTGGCGTCAGCCCGGCCTACTGTCCTGTGCGGGGACGTATCTTCCGGGAGCCACGCCAATGCGCATTGGTCTTTTTGCACTTCTGACAGCGATGCATTTCGCCCTGCCTGCCGCCGCGCAGGAAAAGCCGATCCAGGACACGATCCAGAACCAGTTGAACGCGTTTCAGGCGGACGATTTCGCCACGGCCTTCACCTTTGCCAGCCCGAACATCAAGGGCATCTTCGGCACGCCGGAGAACTTTGGCGCGATGGTCAGCGAAGGCTATCCGATGGTCCACCGCCCCTCTGCCGTGACGATGCTTGACCTGCGAGAGGTTGCGGGCAACCTGTGGCAGCGGGTGATGATCACCGACGAGGCGGGCAAGACGCATCTGCTGGATTACCAGATGGTCGAGACGCCGGACGGCTGGCAGATCAACGGCGTGCAGGTGCTGCGCGCGCCGGATGTGGGGGCCTGAGCGCCAGCCCCCCCCCACCCCGGCCCTCCCCCACGAGGGGGGAGGGAGGCGCACGGGGCCGCTGTTGCGCGGCGCTGCCCGATGGCGCGCGGTGACCTGAGGTCTGGTTAAGCCCGACTTGCTACCCCTTTGCCACATGGCGTGCGGACCTTGGGGCGAACCTCCCCGTCCGTTTCGCCCGTGGCATGGCGCAAGCGAGGCGAGGGAATTTCAGATGAACAAGGCAATCACCGACGGGCTGGTCCTGATGCCGCCGACGTTTTCGGCAGGCCTCAACCTGTGGTCGCGCGGCGACGGCACGCCGGGATCGGGGTCGTATCAGGGGCAGGCCAATGCAGCACTGGTGACCAACGATCAGGATTTCGCGGGCTGTCTGGAAGTGCAGAAGGTCGACGCGGTGCAGAAGGTGCGGTCCTTTGCGCAGACGCCGATGCAGCCGGGCCTGTATCTGCGCGTCACGGCGCGGGTGAAGGCGGTGTCGGGCAACCTGCCGTCGGTCAGGATCGCGGCCTGGGCGGGCGATGCAGGCGGGGCGAATGTCGTTGCGGCACCGCAGACCGGGCCCGCGGTGCCGCTGACCAGCTATGGCGAGGTGGTGACGATTTCCGCGATCATCGCCCCCGCGGCACGGCAGGGCGTGGATCTGGCCTGGGGGTCGGTGCCGGTTTACGGGCATTTCGGCATTGATCTGACCGGGGCCAACGGCGGCGTCGTGCGGATCGACGATCTGGTGGTCGAGGATGCGACCGACGTGTTCCTGCGCAAGATGATGGATTGGGTCGACGTGCGCGATTACGGCGCGCTGGGCAACGGCACGACAAACGACGCGGCGGCCTTTGCGGCGGCGGATGCCGATGCCGACGGGCGCGCCATTCTGGTGCCGGAAGGCGTGTTCCGCCTGACCAGCGACGTGGCGATCAGCAATCGCATCCGGTTCGAGGGCACGCTGTCGATGCCCGCGAACCGCCGCCTGACGCTGACACGGAACTTCGATCTTGATACCTACGCATCGGCCTTCGGGTCGGAGCTGGAGGGCTTCCGGCGCGCGTTGCAGGCGCTGTTCTACTTCAACGACCACAACACGCTGGACCTGTCGGGCCGCCGGGTCGACCTGACCGGGCCTCTGGACGTGGCGACGATTGCGGGGCTGACGAGTTTCACCTCGCGTCGGGTATTGCGCAATGGCGCACTGAATGCGCTGCCGGGGCCGGGCTGGGCCACCGACACCGTCACCTCGGTTGCGACCTATGCGCCGGCCTCGCCGGTCACGCTGACCGGGGTTGCGAACGTGGCCAACATTCCGGTGGGGGCGCTGGTCGAAGGCACCGGGGTGGGGCGCGAGGTCTATGTCCGATCAAAGAACGTCGGCGCCGGGACGGTGCAGTTGAGCCAACCCCTGTGGGGCGCGGCCGGCACCCGGACCTACACTTTCAAGCGGTTCAAATACATGCTGGATTTCGGCGGCTTCGAGCTGTTGTCGCGGTTCGAGATCGAGGATGTGGAGTTCAACGCGCTGGGCCTGTGTTCCTGCGTGCTGCTGCCGGTGACGGGCCTGACCTTCCGGTTCATGTCGAACACCTTCAACCGGCCTTTGGACCGGGGGATCAGCTCCACCGGCACCGGTTGTCAGGGCATGTTCATCGACATGTGTCAGTTCCTGTCGAACGAAAGCGCGCTGCCAGCGCAGACCCGGACCTCGATTGCGGTGAACGTGAACGGCAACGACACCAAGATCCGCAACAACCGCGTGGTGCGGTTCGCGCATTTCGCGGTGATGAACGGCACCGGCCACATGGTGTTCGACAACCACTTCTTCCAGGGCGATGACGAGGCGGTGGGCGTGCGCCGGGCGGGCCTGATCTTCACGCAGACCAACGTGTCGACGGTGGTGTCGGGCAACTACGTCGACAACTGCTTCATCGAGTGGGGCAACGAACATGACGCCGCCCCGGAGTGGAACGGCGAGTTTTCCTTCGGCGGGCTGAACGTGGTGGGCAACATCTTCATCGCGTCGAACGTGACGACGGCGTTCCGGTTCGTGGTGGTGAAGCCTTACGGGCCGGGGCATTACCTGAACGGCTTTTCGATGGTGTCGAACAGTTTCAGGGTGGTCAGCGCCACGACAGCGCGGGTCGAGATGGTGGATACCACGCTGGCAAGCCTGGATTTCGCCAAGTCGTTCAACGTGCGGGTGGAGGGCAACAGCTTCAACAACGTGACGCAGCAGGTGATGAACCCGGTGGTGGTGACGCATACGCAGAACACCGCGGCCGATACCTGGAACGTGGGGGCGGGCGGGTTCATCCCGTTCGACGCGCGCACAAGGATGGTCGAGGCGGTGATGCCCGAGGGGCCGATCATCAACGCGGCGAGTGCGGTGCGCTATGTGCAGCCGAATGCGACGGTGGGCACCGGGGCCGGGGGCAACGAGGTGCAGTTGCGCTGGGGCGAGGCGTTGCGCGGCAAGGTGGTGGTTCGGATGCGGATGGATTTGCCGGGGTGACGGTGGATCGCACCAAGGCGGATCGGGCGGCCTTCGGGCCGCCAGATTCATGCCAGATCGCCGGGCGTCAGCCGGTAAGCACGGGCGAAACCGGCGTTCAGCAGCGCCGAAACGGGCTGGAACCGGACAAAGGCGAAATCGGCGAAGTCGATGTAGAGCTTTGCTTTCGGATGCCGGCCAAGCCAGTGGTCGCGGATCGTGGGGCGGTCGGGCGCGTCGGGCGCGATGAAGCGGGCCGTGGCGCGGATCATCAGGCGCGGATGGGTCAGCGGGTCGCCCTTGCCTTCGGGTTCACCCAGCATCAGGGCGCAGGCGGGGTGGGCGGCAAGGCCCGCGTGATGCGCGGCAAGTGCCGAGATCAGCGTCAGCATCGTGCCATCGGGGCCAAGGCCAAAGGCGATGCGGCTGATGCCGGGGGTGCCGGTGGCGGCGTCGGTGTAGGCGAGGGCGGCGTGGCCTGCCTGCATCAGGGTGCGGGCAAGGCTGCGGGCCTCGGCATCGGCGGGGGCGACGGGATCGGGGCGCTTGGTCATAGGCTTTGGGTCATCGGCTTTGGGTCATGGGCGTTCAGTCATCGGGCGTTGACACGGTCCGGGCTTGGGCGTTTGGATGCTGCGAACAGCGCTAGCGTCGGACCATGACCGAAACAAGCCGTCCCGCCCATACCGTGACCGAATTCACCCCAAAGCTGCTGACCGTCTGGCGCGAGGGGTATCGGCTGGCCGACCTGCGCGCCGATGCGCTGGCGGGGCTGACGGTGGCAATCGTGGCGCTGCCCCTGTCGATGGCGATCGCGATTGCCAGCGGGGTCGGGCCGGAGCGCGGGCTTTACACGGCGATTGTCGGCGGGTTTCTGGTATCGGCGCTGGGCGGGTCGCGGTTTCAGGTGGGCGGACCGGCGGGGGCGTTCATCGTGCTGGTCTCGGCCTGCGTGCTGGCGACCGGGCTGGACGGGTTGATCCTTGCCACCTTCCTGTCGGGGGTGCTGCTGATCGTGGCGGGCGGGCTGCGGCTGGGCACCTATATCCGGTACATTCCCTATCCGGTGACGGTGGGCTTTACCGCCGGAATTGCGGTGATCATCTTTGCCAGCCAGTTGCGCGAGATCTTCGGGCTGTCGCTGGCCGGGCCGGAACCGGGCGAGATCATCGCCAAGGTTCAGTCGCTGTGGGCGGCGCGAGGCACGGTGAGCTGGGCCGCGCTGGCGGTGGCGGCGCTGACGGCGGGGGTGATCCTTGGCCTGCGGCGCGTCAGGCCGCACTGGCCGGGAATGTTGATCGCGGTGGCGGCGGCGTCGGTGCTGGTCTGGGCTGCCGGGCTGCCGGTCGACACGATTGCCAGCCGGTTCGGAGCCTTGCCAAACCGCCTGCCGGTGCCGGCGCTGCCGGGGCTTGATGCGGCGTCGGTCTGGGCAGCGCTGCCTTGGGCGCTGAGTTTTGCCCTGCTGGGCGCGATTGAATCGCTGCTGTCGGCGGTGGTGGCCGACGGGATGAGCGGCGCGCGCCACCGGTCGAACGCGGAACTGGTGGCGCAGGGCATGGCCAACATCGGATCGGCCATGTTCGGCGGGTTTTGCGTGACCGGCACCATCGCCCGCACCGCAACCAACGTGCGCGCAGGCAGTCGGGGGCCGGTATCGGGGATGCTGCACGCGGTGTTCCTTCTGGTGTTTCTGGTGGTGGCGGCGCCCTTGGCGGGGTTCGTGCCGCTGGCCGCATTGGCGGGCGTGCTGGCTGTGGTGGCCTGGGGCATGGCCGAAAAGGACGAGATGTGGGCGCTGATCCGGTCATCGCGCGGCGATGCGATCATCGTGGTCGTGACCTTCCTTCTGGTCGTGTTCCGTGACCTGACCGAAGGCATCGTCGTGGGCTTTGCGCTGGGCGGTCTTGTGTTCATCCGGCGCATGTCGGAGGCCGCAAGCGTGCGCCCGGTAGAGCCGGAGGAAGCCTATGATCCGGCACTGCACACCAGCCCGGACCGGGTGGTTTGGCGGTTGCAGGGCCCCTACTTCTTTGGCGCTGCGGCACAGTTGCAGGCGGTGATGGACCGCATTGCCGATGCGCCGCGCACCGTGGTGATCGACCTGACCGATGTGCCGCTGGTCGACAGTTCAGGCGCGCGCAGCTTTGAACGGCTGGCCCGAAAGGCGCAGCGCCGGGGTGGGCAGTTGTTCCTGATCGGCGCGCGGCCCGAGGTGCATCGGGCGCTGTTGGCGCAGGGTTTGCACATCCCGCTGGTGCGCTTTGCCGCAACCCTTGCCGAGGTTGATGCAGCCTCTGGCTGAGTCGGTCCTCACCCGCCGGGCGGCGGTTTCCGACGGTGTGACCGAAAAGCCCCGCTTTGCGCTGACAAGCCTGCGCACCCCCGCGCCGATACCCGCAGTCACGCCTTCGTTACCGGGCAGCCTGTTGAAATGGCTTGCCATTTTTCCGCCTGATTTTCCGGGCTTTACAAAATGCACCAGCATAAAGTCAATAAATTTACAAAATAATCCAGCAATAAAAAGCACTTAACAAAAAATTGACGTAGTGTTACCTTGTCCGCAGGGAGCAGATCCGCACCAGTTCGATGCGGGTCACGGCGGGGGCCTTTGGCCGGACCTTTCGCCGCAGGAGGGGAAACAAGATGAACGACCAGTCTGCCTTGAAACCGATCTATTCGGCGTCGCCCGAATTCGTCGCGACCGCGCATGTCAATGCCGCGCAGTATGAGGAGCGTTACGCGGCCTCGATCGCTGATCCGCAGGCGTTCTGGGCGGCCGAGGCGCTGCGCATCGACTGGACGCGCCCGTTCACCAAGGTGAAGGATACGTCGTTCGCGCCCGGCAACATCTCGATCAAGTGGTTCGAGGACGGGATGCTGAACGTCAGCGCCAATTGCATCGACCGCCACATGCTGACGCGCGCCAACCAGACCGCGATCATCTGGGAGCCCGATGATCCGCGTGAGCCGGCGCAGCACATCACCTATGCGCAGTTGCTGGAGCAGACCTGCCGGTTGGCGAACGTGCTGAAGGCGCATGGCGTGACCAAGGGCGACCGGGTCGTGCTTTACATGCCGATGATCCCGGAGGCGGCCTATGCGATGCTGGCCTGCACCCGGCTTGGCGCGATCCACTCCATCGTGTTTGGCGGCTTTTCGCCCGATGCGCTGGCCAACCGGGTCAACGACTCTGAGGCGAAGATCGTCATCACCGCCGACTGGGCGCCGCGCGGTGGCAAGAAGACCGGCCTCAAGGACAACACCGACAAGGCAATGCTGCACGTCAACGACCGGGTGAAGGTGCTTGTCGTCAAGCGCACCGGCGACCAGACCTCGTGGACCGAAGGCCGCGATTTCGACCTGACGGCGGAAATGGCGGCGGCGAAGCCTTACTGCCCTTACGTCGAGGTTGGCGCCGAAGACCCGATGTTCATCCTTTACACCTCGGGGTCCACGGGGAAGCCGAAGGGCGTGGTGCATACCACCGGCGGTTACCTCGTCTATGCGGCGATGACGCACCAGTTGACCTTCGATTACCATGACGGCGATGTGTTCTGGTGCACGGCGGACGTGGGCTGGGTGACGGGCCACAGCTACATCGTCTATGGCCCGCTGGCCAATGGCGCGACCACGGTGATGTTCGAGGGCGTCCCGACCTACCCGGACGCGGGCCGGTTCTGGGAAGTGATCGCCAAGCACAAGGTCAACCAGTTCTACACGGCGCCGACCGCGATCCGCAGCCTGATGGGCCTTGGGCCGGAGTGGGTGGAAAAGCACGACCTCTCCAGTCTGAAACTGCTGGGGTCGGTCGGCGAGCCGATCAACCCCGAAGCCTGGTCGTGGTACAACACCCATGTCGGCAAGGGCAAATGCCCGATCGTGGACACCTTCTGGCAGACCGAAACCGGCGGGCATATCGTCACGCCGCTGCCGGGTGCCATTCCGCAGAAACCCGGCTCGGCCACCAAACCGTTCTTCGGCGTCAAGCTGGAGGTGCTGGACCCCGCCACCGCCACGGTCCAGACCGAGACGGAAACCGATGGTGTGCTTTGCATCACCGATAGCTGGCCGGGGCAGATGCGCACCCTTTGGGGCGACCATGCCCGGTTTGAAGAGGCGTATTTCAGCCAGTACAAGGGCTATTACTTCACTGGCGACGGCTGCCGCCGCGATGCGGATGGCTATTACTGGATCACCGGGCGGGTGGATGACGTGATCAACGTCTCGGGCCACCGGATGGGCACGGCGGAAGTCGAATCGGCGCTGGTGGCGCATGAGGCGGTGGCCGAAGCGGCCGTCGTGGGCTACCCGCATGACATCAAGGGGCAGGGCATCTACGCCTATGTCACCCTGATGCGCGGGGTGGAGCCGACCGAGGAGTTGCGCAAGAAGCTGGAGGCCTGGGTCCGCACCGAAATCGGCCCGATTGCCAAGCCCGACCTGATCCAGTGGGCGCCCGGCCTGCCGAAAACCCGGTCCGGCAAGATCATGCGCCGCATCCTGCGCAAGATCGCCGAGAACGACTTTGGCGCCTTGGGCGATACCTCGACACTGGCCGATCCCTCGGTGGTCGACGACCTGATCGCCAACCGGATGAACAAGGCCTGATGGTGGCGCCGGTTCTGATCCTTCTGGGGCCGCCGGGGGCAGGCAAGGGCACGCAGGCCCGGATGCTGGAAGAGGACTTCGGTCTGATCCAGCTTTCGACCGGCGACCTCTTGCGCGCCGCCGTCGCCGCCGGCACCGAGGCTGGCCGCAAGGCGAAGGCAGTGATGGAAGCGGGGCAACTGGTGTCCGATGACATCGTGCTGGCGGTCCTGAAGGACCGGATGGCGGAACCGGATGTATCCAAGGGCATCATCCTTGACGGCTTTCCCCGCACCAAGGCGCAGGCCGCAGCGCTTGACACGCTGCTGGCCGAGGCGGGGCAGAAGGTAACCGCCGCCGTCAGCCTCGAGGTTGACGATGCGGCGATGGTCGCGCGTGTGGCGGGCCGATTTACCTGCGCCACCTGCGGCGAAGGCTATCACGACGATTTCAAGTGCCCGGCAAAAGCCGGCGTTTGCGACAAATGCGGCGGCACCGGCTTCAAACGCCGGGCCGACGATACTGCCGAAACTGTGCGCGAAAGGCTTGCCGCCTACCACGCCCAGACGGCGCCGCTGATCGCGCATTACGAAGGCCAGTCCGTTCTGGAACGGGTGCCGGCGATGGGGTCCATCGAGGGTATCCGCGCCAGGCTGGCGGAAATCGTGGGGCGTGTCTCAGTTTGACGGGAGGGGCCATTTTCCCGGTCATCCGGGTGAATGGGCAATGAAAACAAGGGAGTTGCACTTATGGCGGACAAAACATCTGCCAATTCCTATTGGGCGGCGAACATCCGGATCATCACGGTTTCCCTGGTGATCTGGTTCGTCTGCTCGTTTGGACTTGGCATCCTGCTGCGGCCTGCGCTGTCCGGAATCCACGTCGGCGGCGCCGATCTGGGCTTCTGGTTCGCGCAGAACGGGTCGATCTACGTCTTTCTGGTTCTGATCTTCGTTTACGCGAAGATGATGAACAAGGTAGACCGCGATCACGGCGTTGAAGAGTAGGGGAGCAGAACCAGATGGATCAGTTTACTCTTAACCTTCTCGTCATCGGCGCATCTTTCGCGCTGTATTTCGGCATCGCATTCTGGGCCCGCGCCAGTTCGACCGCCGAATTCTATGCCGCTGGTCAGGGCGTCGGCCCGGTGGTCAACGGCATGGCAACGGCGGCTGACTGGATGTCCGCCGCGTCCTTCATCTCGATGGCGGGTCTCATCGCCTTCGGGGGCTACAACAACTCGGTCTTCCTGATGGGCTGGACCGGCGGCTATGTGCTGCTGGCGCTGCTTCTCGCCCCCTACCTGCGCAAGTTCGGCAAGTTCACCGTGCCGGAATTCGTGGGTGACCGCTTCTACTCGACCTCGGCCCGCATGGTTGCCGTCGTCTGCCTTCTCGTCATCTCGATCACCTATGTGATCGGGCAGATGGTCGGCGTCGGCGTGACCTTCGCGCGCTTCCTTGAAGTGTCGACCACGACCGGCCTGCTGATCGGTTCGGCCGTGGTGTTCGCCTATGCGGTGTTCGGCGGCATGAAGGGCATCACCTATACCCAGGTGGCGCAGTACATCGTGCTGATCATCGCCTACACCATCCCGGCGATCTTCATCTCGCTGAACCTGACCGGGCATTTCCTGCCGCAGCTCGGGTTCATCGGGGGCTATGCGCCGACCGGGGGCGAGACCTACTTCCTGGACAAACTTGACCAGGTAGTGACGGATCTGGGCTTTACCGCCTACACCGCCGACACCACGAACATGTTCAACATGTTCCTCGTCACGATGTCGCTGATGATCGGGACCGCGGGTCTGCCGCACGTGATCATCCGCTTCTTCACGGTTCCCAAGGTGTCGGACGCGCGTCTGTCTGCTGGCTGGGCACTGGTGTTCATCGCACTTCTCTACACGGTCGCTCCGGCGGTCGGGTCGATGGCGCGTCTGAACATCACCACCACCTTCTGGCCGGGTGCGATTGACGGCGAGACCTTCTCGAAGCCCGCGCTTTCGATTGCCGAAATCGACAGCAACCCGGAACTTTCGTGGATCCGGAACTGGGAAAAGACCGGCCTGCTGGCGTTCACTGACAAGAACGGCGACGGCATGATCCAGTACTTCAACGAGCCGAAGGCCGTTGCCGATGCCAACAAGGCAGTGGCTGACGCGACCAAGGCGCTGACCGAAGCTGCCGCCGACGCCGACAAGGCGCCGCTGGAAGCTGCGGTTGCCGCTGCTACCGCCGCACGGGACGCGGCGCTGGGCGAGGCGATGCTGGGCGGCCAGTCTCTGGCAGCACAAGGCATCGTCGGCAACGAGCTGACCACCGTGAACAACGACATCATGGTGCTTGCCAACCCCGAGATCGCCAAGCTTCCGGGCTGGGTGATCGCGCTTGTCGCCGCCGGTGGTCTTGCCGCCGCGCTGTCGACGGCTGCGGGCCTGCTGCTGGCCATTTCCTCGGCCATCAGCCACGACCTGATCAAGGGCGCGCTGCGTCCCGACATCAGCGAAAAGAGCGAGCTTCTGGCCGCACGGATCTCGATGGCCTTCGCCATCGCTCTGGCGACCTGGCTTGGTCTGAACCCGCCCGGCTTTGCCGCGCAGGTGGTGGCACTGGCCTTCGGTCTGGCTGCTGCGACGATCTTCCCGGTGCTGATGATGGGGATCTTCTCGACGAAAGTCGGCAAGGAAGGCGCCATCGCGGGCATGATCGTCGGTCTTCTGGCGACCTCGATCTACATCTTCATGTACCTGGGCTGGTTCTTCGTCCCTGGCACCAACTGGCTTCCGAACACTCCGGACGCCCATTGGTTCGGCATCTCTCCGGCGGCCTTCGGTCCGGTCGGCGCGCTGCTGAACTTCGCAACGGCCTACATCGTCTCGACGATGTTCAAGGCCCCGCCGCGCGAAGTGCAGGAACTGATCCAGTCGATCCGCGTGCCGAAAGGTGCCGGCAAGGCTGTGGCTCACTAAGACCTCTTGCGCCTCCGGGGAAACCCGGGGGCGCACCCTTTTGGAAAGCGCGGGACATGGAACTGGACGCATCCGGCCTTCTGCCCTTTCTGGAAACGGTCCACCCCTATGACAGCCTGCCGCGGGACGAGATGGCGCGTGTCGCCGCCTCTTTCAGCCGCAGGCACTATGATGACACGGTGGTGATCTATTCCGCCGGTCAGCCGCTGGACGGCATCTTCCTGATCCTTGAAGGCTCGGTCGAAGTGCTGGAGCCTTCGGGCGGCCTTGTGTCGCTGCTGGGGCCAAGAAACAGCTTCGGTGAACGCGGGATGATGCGCGACGGCATCGCCGTGACCACCGCCCGCGCCACCGAAGGCGCCGAAATCCTGATGCTGCCGCAGGCCGAATTTCGCCGCCTGATCGCCACCTACCCGGCGTTCGAGCGCTTTTTCCACCGTGGCCGTCAGCACGAAAACCGCGAGGCGGATATTTCCACCCGCAAGGTCGGTGACCTGATCGCCCGCGCGCCGATTGCCGTGGCCCCAACGACCACGATCCGCGAGGGTGCGGAAATCATGCGCGATGCCCACATATCCTGCCTTGCGATCGTGGAAGGGGACCGGCTGGTGGGCATCGTCACCGCGCGGGATTTCACCAACAAGGTGCTGGCCGAAGGCATGGACCCCGGCACCCCGGTCAGCGCGGTCATGGCGAAAGACCCGATGGTGCTTTCGCCTGACAGTCTTGGGTCGGACGTGCTGAACCGGATGCTGGAGCACCGGATCGGCCATCTGCCCGTGGTCGATGACGGCAAGCTGGTCGGGATGATCACCCAGACCGACCTGACCCGGTTTCAGGCCGTCTCCTCGGCGCTGCTGGTGCGGGATGCTGCCACGGCGCAGACCGTGGCGGAACTGGCGGAAAACACCGCCCGCATCCCGCGCCTTCTGGTGCAGCTGGTGGGTGGCGGCACCGCGCATGAGGTGGTGACCCGGCTGATCACCGACATTGCCGATACCGTCACGCGGCGCCTGCTGGCGATGGCCGAGGCCGAACTGGGCCCGGCCCCGGTGCCTTACCTGTGGCTCGCCTGCGGCAGCCAGGGGCGGCAGGAACAGACCGGCGTTTCGGATCAGGACAACTGCCTGATGATCGACGACGCCGCGACAGATGCCGACATGGCCTATTTCGCCGCACTGGCAAAGATCGTGTCCGATGGCCTCAACGACTGCGGCTATGTCTATTGCCCCGGCGACATGATGGCGACGAACCCGCAATGGTGCCAGCCGGTGCGCGTCTGGCGCGAGTATTTCCGCAAATGGGTGGCAACGCCTGATCCGATGGCGCAGATGCTGGCCAGCGTGATGTTCGACCTGCGCCCGATCGGTGGCACGGCCAGCCTTCATACCGAGCTTCAGGCCGAGGTGCTGCACAACGCCACCAGGAACTCGATCTTCGTGGCGCACATGATTTCCAACAGCCTCAAGCACACACCGCCGCTTGGGCTTTTGCGCGGCTTTGCCACCATCCGCTCGGGCGAGCACAAGAACCACATCGACCTCAAGATGAACGGCGTGGTCCCGGTTGTGGATCTGGGCCGCATCTACGCCCTGATCGGCGCTTTCGATGTGGTCAACACCCGACAGCGGCTTGAGGCGGCGGCCGAGGCCGGTGTCACCAGCCCCGGCGGCGCGCGTGATCTGATCGAAGCCTATGACCTGATCGCCGAGACGCGGCTTGAACATCAGATCCGCAGGGTCAAGGCCGGCGAGCGACCGGACAACTTCATCGCCCCGTCCGAGCTTTCCGATTTTGAACGCAGCCACCTGCGCGACGCCTTCGTTGTCGTCCGCACCATGCAATCAGCCGTGGGATCGACCCGCGGCGCCAGAAGCTAGGACCTGACGCAACCATGGCCATTGACCTGATCGCCGCCCTTTTTGTCGCCGCCATCACCGGCGTGATGGTCTGGCTTCTGCGCCGCTGGTTGCCCGTCATTCCAAGCTGGGTGGCCCCCGCTTCGGCCGGGGTTGCGCTGATCGGCTACACGGTCTGGAGCGAGTATGACTGGTATCCCCGGATGTCAGGCCAGCTTCCCGCCGAGATCGAGGTTGTCGCCACGCTGGAACAGGCCTCGCCCTTCCGGCCCTGGACCTATCTTGCGAAGACCACGACCAGCTTTGTGGCGCTTGACCATCGCAAGACCCTCAGCCACCCGCAGAAGGCCGACCTTCACATCGTCACGCTTTACAGCTTTGCCCGCGCCGGCGGAATGACCGAAGGCGCGATGGCAATCGATTGCGCCGGGGGGCGGCAGGCGTTGATGATCACCGGCTCGACGATCACCGAGGCGGGAGAGTTGACCGGGGCCGAATGGCACCCCGCCAGCGCCGATGACCGTTTGCAACAAGCCGCATGCAGGAAAGGGTAAGGTATGGACCGAAAGCCGCGCATCCTGGTCGTCGAGGACGAAGACAACATCGCCGTCGCGCTGGACTATCTGATGACGCGCGAAGGCTATGACCATGACCGCGTCGCTTCTGGTGCCGATGCGATGACCCGCATCCGGGCGACGCATCCTGATCTGGTGCTGCTGGACGTGATGCTGCCGGAAGTTTCGGGCTATGAGATCTGCGAAGGCATCCGGATGGACCCAGCACTTTCCGATGTGAAGGTGCTGATGATGACGGCGCGCGGCTCGGCCATCGAACGGCGCAAGGGGATGGCGCTTGGGGCGGACGGGTTCATCTCAAAGCCGTTCGAGCTCAAGGATCTTCGGGCCGAGGTCCGTCGCCTCTTGTCGCCGGGAACCTGAGCGGTGCTGTCCCGGCTGTCGCTTCGGCTGCGCGTCCTGTTGATCTTCGCAGGGGCTGCTGCGGCGGTGATCGGAGCGCAGGCGGTCGGGTTATGGGTTGGCTATTCCCGGCTGGGCGATCCGGGGGCGGCCCAGGGCTTTGTGCAGGCGGGTATCCTTGCCGGGTTCGCAGCACTTGGGCTGATGGCGGGCATCTGGTATCTTTTTGATCTGAACGTCGCCAAGCCGATCGAAACGCTTGCCGGCAGTCTGCGCGCCCGCGCCCATGCCGATGTCTCGGCCGAAATGGATGCCGCCATCGCCCGCTACCTTGGCGATCTTGCGCCTGCCGCCGCCGCCGCCGCCCGCAGCCTGACCGAAACCCGCAGCGCCCTGGCCGAGGCTGTCGCGCGTGAGACGCTGCGGCTTGGTTCGGAAAAGGCGCGGCTTGAGGCGCTGCTGTCCGATGTGCCGGCGGGGGTGATCCTGTGTTCGTCCGACCATGCGCTGGTGTTCTACAACTCTCCCGCCGCCGATGTGATCGGGGCCGGGCGCGGCGCAGGGCTGGAACCGGGGCTGGACCGCAAGCTGTTCGATTACATCCATGCGGCGCCGTTGCGCCATGCCTACGACCGGCTGAAGGCCACCGCCGACCCTGACGCCGTGTCCGACATCCTTTGCACCACGGTTGCCGGCGCGCGGGTGCTGGCCGCCCGGATGCGGCTGGCGGGCGAGGGGGACGCGGGCTATGTGCTGACCCTGCGCGACATCACCGGCGACATGGCCGCCGAGGCTCGTCGCGAGGCGATGCTGGCTGAAACGCTGGACAACCTGCGCCGGCCCACGGCAACATTGGCAACGCTGATCGAGGTGCTGCCCGAGGACGCCCTGCCCGCCCCCATGCAGGGCGCCCTGAAGGCCGAGGTCACGCGCCTGTCGCAGGCCGTGACACGCTTTGGCGCCGCGCGCGAAGAAGGGCACGGCGAGGCCTCGTCGCTGCCGCAAACGCGCGCCTCCGATCTTGCCGAAGGGCTGGTCGCACGGCTGGCAGCCGAGGGTGTGACGGTGACCGCAAAGGCCGACGACCTCTTGCTGCGCTGCAACGGGTTCGAACTGATCGGCTTTCTGTCGCTCTTGGCACGCAAGGTGGTGGAGACCGGTGTTGCCGAAGACATCCGTCTGACCATCGAGGAAGAGGACACCGGCGCTGCCATCCGCTTGTCGTGGCGGGGCGGTCGGGTGGGCGTGGGCAAGCTGGACGACTGGCTGGCCGAACCGCTGGATGGCGACGGCCCGCACCGCCTTGCCCAAAGCGTGCTGGCTGCCCAGGCGACCGAAATCTGGCCAGAGCTGCTGGCCGACGGGCGCCAGGCGCTGTGCCTGCCGATCCGTCAGGCCCGCCGCGCCGTGGCACGCCCGCAACCTGTGGCGCGCAAGGTGGTCTACGACTTCGAGCTGCTCTCTCCTGCCCGCACCGACCGGCTGGCCGAGGCGCGGCTCGACCGGCTGACCTATGTGGTCTTTGACAGCGAGACGACGGGGCTGAACCCCAGGCAGGGTGACGAAATCGTGCAGTTGGCCGCCGTGCGCATCGTCAATGGCCGGCGGGTGGACGGCGAGGTGTTCGATACGCTGGTCAACCCGGGGCGGACAATTCCCGCCGTGTCGACCGCCGTTCATGGCATCACCGACGCGATGGTCGCCGATGCGCCAGCGGTGGCAGATGCCGTCCGGCGGTTTCACAAATTTGCCGAAGGTGCAGTTCTGGTCGCCCACAATGCCCCGTTCGACATGGAATTCCTGCGCCGCCAGGAGCCTGCGCTTGGCCTCAGCTTTGACATGCCGGTGCTGGACACGGTGCTGTTGTCCGCCGTGGTCTATGGTCAGCACGAGGTTCACAGCCTTGACGCGCTGACCCACCGGCTTGGCATCACGATCCCCGAGGAATCGCGCCACACGGCGATTGGCGACACTCTTGCGACGGCCGAGGCGTTTCTTAAGCTGTTGCCGATGCTGTCCGGCCGGGGCCATGCAACCTTCGGATCGGTGCTGTCCGAAGTGCGCAAGCACGGGCGCCTGTTGAAAGACCTGAACTGACCTGCGCCGACGAGGGCAGGCCGCAGGGTGTCAGCCCGCGAACGGGTCGGCCGGATAGCTGACCCCTGCCAGATACAACCCCTGTGGCGGCGCCACCGGGCCACAGGCCGCGCGGTCGCGGGCGGCCAGTGCGCGGCCCACATCATCGGGCGCCCAGGCACCGGCCCCCACCCGCTCCAGCGTGCCGACGATCGACCGCACCTGATTGTGCAGGAAACTGCGCGCGCCAAGGTGAAAGCGATATTCCAAGCCGCCGGGGTAGGGCAATTCCTGCACCTCGATCCGGTCCAGCGTCTTGACCGGGCTTTTCGCCTGGCACAGCGTCGAGCGGAAGGTGGTGAAGTCGTGATGCCCCACAAGCTGCGCCGCGCCTTCGCGCAGGGCGGCAAGGTCCAGCCGGTGCAGCACTTGCCACGCAAGCCCCCGGTCATGCGTCAGGGGCGCGCGGCGCGCAATCACACGGAACAGATAGCGCCGCCCGGTTGCCGAAAACCGCGCGTGAAAGGTGTTGTCCACCCGTGCGCAGGCAATCACCGCAACCGGATGCGGACGCAGATGCGCATTCAGCGCGGCGGCCAGTCGGAACGGCTCCCAGTCCCGCTCCAGATCGACATGCGCGACCTGCGCGGTGGCATGCACCCCGGCATCGGTGCGGCCTGCGGCGGCAATGGTGTGGTCGCGCGGTTCCAGCCGCGCCAGCGCCGCCTCGACCGCGCCCTGCACCGACGCCAGACCCCCGGCCTGCCGCTGCCAGCCCGCAAACGGGCCGCCGTGATAGTCGATCTGAAGGGCATAGCGAGGCATGTGGTTTTCCTTACAGGGGTTCAGGCTGCTTGTGAATTGCAGCCGGGCGCCCGTCCGGCCGCACCCCCTACCAATCGCCGCCTGCCCGGCCTATCTTGCGACCGACAGCGAAGGGATCGGCACTTGGCGCTTTTCGGGCTTACGGACGGGATCTCGCGCGGGATCGAAGGGGCCGGGGCGTCGTTCTCGGAAACCTTCCTTGACGACAGCCTGCGCCTTGGCGTCACCGGCCTGTCGCGGGCGGGCAAGACCGTGTTCATCACCGCGCTGGTGGCCAATCTGTTGCAGCGCGGGCGGATGCCGCAGTTGAAGGCCCAAGCCGAGGGCCGGATCGAGGCGGTCTACCTGCAACCGCAGCCCGACGTGACCCTGCCGCGCTTCGATTATGAAGGCCACCTGGCCGCGCTGACCGGCGACAGCCCGCGCTGGCCCGCCTCCACCCGTGCGATTTCGGAACTGCGGCTGTCGTTTCGCATCCGTCCGTCGGGCCTGTTCGCAGGCTGGCGGTCGCCGCGCACCCTGCACCTTGATATTGTGGATTACCCCGGCGAATGGCTGTTGGACCTTGGCCTTCTGGACCAAAGCTATGACGCGTGGTCCGAAGCGACGCTCACCCGTCTGGCCAAGCGGCCCGAGGCGGCCGATTTCGTCGCCCGCGCCCGGGCCGAGGATGGCGCGCTCCGGCTCGACGAAGACCGCATCCGCGCGTTGTCGGACGGTTTCACCGCCTACCTTGCCGTCGCGCGCGATCTGGGCCGGGTTGACGTGACTCCGGGGCGCTTCCTGTTGCCCGGCGATCTGGCCGGTTCGCCCGTCCTGACCTTCGCGCCTTTGCCAAAGCCTGCGATGACCCCGCGCGCCAGCCTCTGGCGTGAGATGGAACGGCGGTTCGAGGCCTATAAATCCCGCGTCGTGCGCCCGTTCTTCCGCGACCATTTCGCCAGGATCGACCGGCAGATCGTGCTGATGGATGTGCTTGGCGCAATCCACCAAGGTCCGCGCGCGGTGGAAGACCTGCGCCGCACGATGGCCGAGGTGCTGGGCAGCTTCCGGCCCGGCCGCAACAGTTGGCTGACCGGCCTCTTCGGCGGCAAGCAGGTGGAGCGTATCCTGTTTGCCGCGACCAAGGCAGACCACCTGCACCACGAACAGCACCCTGCGTTGACCGCGATTACCGCGGCGCTTCTGGCCGAGGCGAAGTCGCGCGCCGACTTTTCCGGCGCACGGACCGAGGCGCTGTCGCTGGCATCGTTGCGCGCCACGGTCGAGGAAACCGCCACCCGCGACGGCGAGGTGCTGCCTGCGGTGAAAGGCACGCTTCTGGCTACCGGCAAGCCAGCGGTGATGTTCCCCGGCCGCCTGCCCAGCGACCCCGCGCGCCTGCTGTCGCCCGCCCGCGAAGGGGCAGAAGGCTGGCTGGATGCGGATTACGACCTGATGAGCTTTGCGCCCGCGCGCCTGACCGCAAGGCCCGGCGAGGGCCCGCCGCATATCCGCCTTGACCGGGCAATCGACTTTCTGATCGGAGACCGGCTGTGACCCGCCCGCCAAAGCCCTTCGTGCAGGAAATCGACGACGCCATCGACCCCGGGGCCGCGCCACCCGTGCCGGACGCGCTGCCGGAAGGCCAGGCGATGCAAGCCTTGGCCGCGCTGTCGCAGCGCAAGGGCTCGGGCGTGATGCGGTTTGCGGTCTGGGCGTTTGGCGCGCTGTTCTCCTTTGTGCTGAGTGTGGCGGCATGGGATTTCGTGACCAACCTTCTGGCGCGCAACGCGGTGCTGGGCTGGACCGCCTTCGTGCTGGTCGCGGTCGCGGTGCTGGCGGCGCTGATCTTGGCCGGGCGCGAATGGGCGGCTTTCGCCCGTATGGCGCGGATCGACGGCTTTCGCGACCAGGCCATCACTGCCCGCTCAACCGCTGATCTGCCCGAGGCGCGGCGCATTGTGGTGGCCCTGACCCGGCTTTACGCCGCCCGCCCTGACACGGCATGGGGCCGCGCGCGGCTGGCCGAGCGCGAGGCGGAAGTGCTGGATGCCGACGCGCTGCTGGCGCTGGCGGAACGCGAACTTCTGACGCCCCTCGACGCCGAAGCGCGGTTGGCGGTCGAGACGGCGGCGCGGCAGGTGGCCACCGTCACCGCGCTGGTGCCCTTGGCTCTGGCCGATGTGGCGGCCGCACTCTTTTCCAACCTGCGGATGATCCGCCAGATCGCGCAGATCTATGGCGGGCGGTCTGGCAATTTCGGCAGCATGCGCCTGTTGCGCCGGGTGTTTTCGTCACTGATCGCCACCGGCGCGGTGGCCTTGACCGACGATCTGATCTCGTCTGTCGCGGGTGGCGGGGTGCTGTCGAAAGTCTCGCGCCGCTTTGGCGAGGGCGTCGTCAACGGCGCGCTGACCGCCCGCGTCGGCGTCGCCGCCATCGACATCTGCCGCCCCTTGCCCTTCGTCGCGCTGGAACGCCCGGCGGTATCGTCGCTGGTCAGCCGGGCGCTTGCGGGGCTGGTGTCACGCGGCTAGCGGAACTTGTCCAACAGCTTCTGC
Source organism: Paracoccaceae bacterium (assembly GCA_030697175.1). Lineage (GTDB taxonomy): Bacteria > Pseudomonadota > Alphaproteobacteria > Rhodobacterales > Rhodobacteraceae > JAUYQR01. Next base: position 138,270 of record JAUYQR010000009.1, read on the forward strand.
ATCGGGCTCCGCGCGTCCACCTCCAGCGGTTTCGGTGCCTCCTTCGGCATCGACACCGGCGCTTCGGGCCTTGAAGTCGACGACCGGGGCGGCGCGGTGCGCAGGGCGACCGCGTTCATGAACTTCTGCCCGTCGCCCGCCGCGAGTGCAGGCGCGCCTTCGGAAATGCCGCGCAGAAGATCCTCCAGCCAGTCCTGATCCGCCTTGGCGAAATCATGCAGCACATAGGCCGCCACCGCATCCTTGTGGCCGGGATGGCCGATGCCAAGCCGCACCCGCGCATAGCCGTCACCGAGATGCCCGTGGATCGACCGCAGGCCGTTGTGCCCGGCATGACCGCCGCCTTCCTTCAGGCGCAGCTTGCCGGGGGCAAGGTCCAACTCGTCGTGAAACACCGTGACGTCGGCCAAGGGCAGTTTCCAGAACGCCAGCGCCGCCTGCACCGACTGGCCCGACAGGTTCATGAAGGTTTCGGGCTTCAGCAGCGCGACCTTCTCGTCGCCCAGACGGCCCTCGCACACCAGCCCCTGAAACGCCTTGCGCCACGGGGTAAAGCCGTGGTCGGCGGCAATCCGGTCCAGCGCCATGAAGCCGATGTTGTGCCGGTTGGCGGCATATTTCGCGCCCGGATTGCCCAGACCGACAAAGAGCTTCATCGCCCACCTCCTGCCGGCACTCCCGACGTTGCGGGATATAGCGGGTTCGGCCCGATGCCTCAACCAACCGCCCGAAAATGCAACGGGGGGCCACTGGCCCCCCGCGCGGATCGCTCATGCCAGCCGCGATCAGGCGGTGGCTTCTGCCTCTTCCGCCGCAGCGAGGCCCGCAGGGGCCGCCACGTTGGCGATCACGAAGTTGCGGTTGATCGTCGGGCGGGTGCCTTCCGGCAGCACGACGTCGCCGATGTGGATCACGTCGCCGATCACCTTGCCGGTCAGGTCCACGGTGATGTGGTCCGGAATGTCGCCAGCGGTGACTTCCAGTTCCACTTCCGGGCGCACCACGGTCAGCGTGCCGCCACGCTTCAGGCCGGGGCTTGCTTCGTGGTTGATGAACGTGACGTGGATGAACAGCTCGATCCGGCTGTCATCGCTGATGCGCAGGAAGTCGACGTGGGTCGGAAGATCCTTGACCACATCGCGCTGCACGCCGCGGCAGATCACGTGCGCGTCCGGCTGACCTTCGACCTTCAGGTTGAACAGGGTCTGCAGGAACCGGCCCTGACGCAGGCGCTTCAGCAAGTAGTTGTATTTCAGGTTGACGGGTGCGGGCTCTTTGCCGCCGCCGTAAACGATCCCGGGTACGTAGCCCTCACGACGAGCTTGACGAGCGGCCCCCTTGCCTGTCCCCGTCCGTACCTGGGCCTCAAGATCTGGGATCTCGCGTGCCATAGGTTCTTCTCCATATATAAATCCGCCGCCCTCCAAGGGTGTGCGACGCGACCGTGGGCCTATAGCGGCGAATCGCGGCGATGAAAAGCAGTAATCCTGGCGCGGGCAGGGTTCAAACGTCGCGGCGCAGATCTGGGCGCAGATCTGGGCGCGGATCTGGGCGCGGATTTCCTGCCGGGTCGGCTGGCCTCTGCCAGCGCAAGGCGCTACGTCAGGCGCCATGACCTCGGATCACACCATGCGTCCCTTTGCCACCCTCAGTGTCGCGCGCCCCGCGCTTGCGGCATTCCTGACGATGGGCGTGTTATGGGGAACCTTTGCGGCGATCCTGCCCGATCTGAAAACCATGCTTGGCGTCGACGAGGCGCAGCTTGGCCTTCTGGTCTTTGCCACGCCGGTTGCGGCGATGGCCGCGATGCTGGCCGCGCCGATGATCGGTGCCAGCCTTGGCCGCGCGGCCTTGCCGGTTGCGGTCGCGATGATGGCGGCGGCCTTTGCGTTGCCGGGGCAGGCGGCGGTCTGGCTGTTTCCGGTGGCGATGGCAGCTTGTGGCGCGGCCACCGGCCTGACGGACGTGCTGATGAACGCGCGGGTGTCTGCGATGGAAAACGCGCGCGGTGCGCCGTTGATGAACCTTGCCCACGCCGCCTATTCCTTTGGCTATGCGGGCGCTGCCTTCACCGTTGGCGGGCTGCGCGCAGCGGGGTGGGGGCCAGAGGCGGTGATGGCGCTGATGGCCGGGGTGGGGCTTCTGGGCGCGCTGGCGGCAATCGAGCGCGATGGCCGGATCGACGGTCTGGCCCGGCCGAAAGACCGGGCGGCGGCGCGGCTTGGCCTTGTGCCGGTGATCGGCGGCGGGATCGTCCTCATCGCCTTCATGACCGAAAATGCCGCCGAATACTGGTCGGCGCTGCACATCGAACAGACCCTTGGCGGCAGCCCGGCCGAAGGGTCGGGCGGCCCGGCCGTGCTGGCCCTGACGATGGGTCTGGCGCGGCTGGCAGGGCAGGGGATCGCTTCGCGGATCAATCCGTTTCATCTGCTGAAAGGCGGCGCGCTGATCGCGGCGGTTGGCGCGTTTATCGCCTCGCAGGCGATGAGCCCGGCGATGGCCTACGCCGGGTTCATCGTCATGGGCATCGGCGCTTCGGTCATCGCACCCACCGCGTTTTCGCTGGTCGGGCAATATGCCCCCGACGCAGCCAGGGCGCGGGCTGTCGCACGCGCCACGCTTCTGGGCTATTTTGGATACTTCGTCGGCCCGCCGCTTCTGGGGCTGATCGCGGGCAGCTTTGGCCTCAGGATGGCCTTCGTCTTTGCCGCCTGCCTGCTGGCGCTGATCTTCGTGCTGGCACCCTTGCTGGCACGTCAGCGCACCTGAATCTCGATCAGCCGGGGACCGTGGCCGGAACGCAAGGCAGCCGCCAAAGCCTCGGGGTCCTCGCCGACCCGCGCATAGGGCAGGTCACAGGCCGCCGCGAACGGCTCCAGCTTCAGGGGTGACGGCGTGCAGCCGATGATCGGGGTCTGCGCCCCGCGCATCGCCTCGGCAATCTCGCGGTAGCCGGCATTGTTCCAGACGATGAAGGTGACGGGCAGGGTTTCATCCACCGCCACGCGCAATTCGGCGGCGCTGAACTGCAAGCCGCCATCGCCGATCAGACACACCACCGGCACACCGGGGGCTGCGACCGATGCACCGATCGCGGCACCCGGGCCATAGCCAAGCGCGCCATACCCCGTCGCCGCGTTGAACCAGCCGCCGGGGCGGTCGTGATCGTAGTAAAGGTTCGCCGCATAGACCGGCTGGGTGCTGTCACCGACGATCAACGCGCCGGGCAGGGCTGCCCGGATCGCCTCGACCATCGCCAACTGCCCCGGCATTGGCGGGTATAGCCCCGGCAGTTCTGCCCGCGCCGCCCCCCGCGTGGCCGCAGCCCTTGCGGTCCCGTCGCCTGACTTGCGCCGGACCAAACCCGGCAGCCCTACCATCACCGCCTCCGCATCGGCATGGATCGACACCGCCGCCGGATGCCGCGCCAACTGGTCGGCGCAGACATCCACACGGATCATCCCCGACAGGTCCGGTGCGCCGCCCGCCGCATACATGTCGTAATCGGTCGGCCCCAACTCTGTCCCCAAGGCCAGCACCTGATCCGCCGATGCGATCAACGCCCGCACCGCCGCAAGGCTGGGCGAGGCCGGCACCACCAGCGGATGCCCGTGCATCGCGCCCCGCGCGTTCACCGTCTGCACCACCGGCGCATCCAGTGCCTCGGCCAAGGCCTGCAACGCCGCCTCGTGCCGCCGCGTGCCACCGCCCGCAAGGATCACCACGCGCTCGGCGCGGTTCAACCGATCCGCCGCCTGTGCAAGCGCCGCCTGCTCCGGCCCCGGTCGCGCCACCGCCACCGGCTCCGGCAAAGCCGCGCAGGGCAAGCCCATGACATCGGTCGGTATCTCGATATGCACCGGCCCCGGTCGTCCGGTCGCCAATGCCGCAAACGCCCGGTCCAACGCCCCTGCCAAGCCCTCTGCCTCCATCACCGTCTCGGTCGGACACAGCGCCCGCACCATCGCCGCCTGATCCGGCAACTCGTGCAGATGGCCAAGGCCGCGCCCCAGCGACGCGCGCTTGTTGACGCCCGAGATCACCAGCATCGGCACCGAATCCGCCTTTGCCTGCGCCATCGCGGTCAGCGCGTTGGTCAGCCCCGGCCCGGTGATCAGCAACGCGACCCCCGGCTTGCCCGACACCCGCGCATAGCCATCGGCCATGAAGGCCGCGCCCTGCTCGTGGCGCGGTGTGACGTGCCGAACCAGACCTGTCGCCAACCCCCGATACAGTTCGATCGTGTGGACGCCCGGTATCCCGAACACCACCTCGACACCCCGCGCTGCCAGCCCCTCGATCAGCCGCTCGCCAACCGTGGTCATGCTGCCCGGCCCATGACCGATGCTGCATGGGCTGCGATCCGCCGCGCGGCCTCGGCCGTCACCTCGTCGGGCTGTGTCAGCGTCAGCCGCAGCCAGCCCGCCAGGCCTGCACCAAAACTTTCGCCCGGCATCACCGCGACGCGCTGCGCATCCAGCAGGCCTTCCGCAAAGACCACGCCGGAAAGGCCCGTCGCCCGCACATCGACCAGCGCGAACATCCCCGCCTCGGGCTGATGCACCCGGACGCCCGCCACCCCGTCCAGCCGGTCCGCGATCAGGGCGGCCCGGCGCGAGAACCGCTCCACCATCCCGGCGGCCACCGGGGACGGCTGCGACACCGCCATCTGCGTCATGTCGGCGATGAAGGGCTGGCTGCCGAACAGCATGGTTTCCGACAGCGGCAGCAGCCGCGCGCAGAACTCTTCCGGCCCGATGCACCAGCCGGACCGGAACCCCGGCGCTGCATGGGATTTCGAGATCGAGCAGGTCACGATCACCCGGTCCGCAAGGTCCGGCAGGTCCAAGGGCGAGGCGAAGGTGTTTCCCGGAAACACCATGTCCTCGTAAACCTCGTCCGACAGGATCCACAGGTCATGCTTGCGCGCCAGTTCGCCCAACGCGACCAGATCCTCGCGGCGCAAGAGCGCCCCCGTCGGGTTGTGCGGTGTGTTCAGGAAAAGAACGCGGCTGGCCGGCGTGATCCGCGCCGCGACATCCGCCGCCTGCATCCGAAAGCCATGCTCGGGCCGCAGCGGCACCGGCACCATCCGCGCGCCGGTCTGGGCGATGATACCTTCGTAGGTCGCATACAGGGGATCACCGATCAGCACCTCGTCGCCTGCTTCGGCAATCGCGCGCATCACGGCGTAAAGCGTGGTCTGGGTGCCGGGCAGGCACATCACCTGATCGGGTGTGATCGTCCGCCCGCGCCGCGCCGAATAGCGCGCGGCAAGCGCCCTCACCAACCCCGGCTCGCCCCGCCCGTTGGAATAGCCCGTGCGCCCGGCCAGCATCGACCGGTGCGCCTCGGCGATGAAGGCGTCGGGCGTCGCCACGTCCGGCTCGCCGATGGTCAGCTCGATGATCTCCACCCCGCGGGCCTTCAGGTGGCGCGCGCGGGCGTGCAAGGCCCATTTCGCCCCGCCAAGGCCAGCCAGACGGTCGGTGACCGATGCGTATTTCATGTCAGTTTCTTTCCCGTATCCGAAACCATTGCGGAATGGGCCAGAAGGTCCACCCCAAGGATTGCACCCACCGACCGCAGCCCGATGGTGATGATCTCTCCGGGCGCGAACGACCCGGGCAAAAGCGAGCCTTCGACCCAAAGCCCGTCGATCAGCGCATTGCAGGCAATCGCCTCGGCGCGCAGTTGCGCTGCATCGGCCTCGCGCGGCAGGGCGGCGATCAACGCTTCCAGCGCGTCGCGGTAGCGCAGATAGCCCGCCTCGTGCACCTGCAAGAGAACGGGGTCGTTGCGCACCTGATGCATGTAGCCCGCCCAAAGCCCGACCGCCGCGCTGTCCAGCACCGGTGGGCGCAACCCCGCCGCGACAAAGGCTGCCAGCCGTTCCTCGGGCATCGCTCCGACGCCTTCCAGCGCGTCCGCGCCCTTGTCGGTCATGCCGTCCATCAAGGCGATGTAGGCGGCGCGCGTCAGGTCATCCTTGGTGCGGAAGTAATGCCGGATCAGCCCCGGCGTCACCCCGGCCCGCGCCGCGATGGCGCGCACCGTGGCCGCCTGCGGCCCGCCTTCGGCAACCAGCGACTGCGTCGCTGCAATCAGCGACGCACGGCGGGACTGTTCGCTTTCGCGGCGATACTGGCGGCGGGGTTGGTCCATCATCGGCCTGAGTTATACATTTGGATAATCTCGCGCCGCGCTGGCTGGGCGTCAAGCCCCAACTCCGACCATTTGCAACCTCAAGGCGAACTCATGCCGAAGACGAGCCGGTTTCTCCACCGTCGCGCGCCACGTCCTTGTGAATCATCACGTCGGTCTGCGGGTAGGCCGCGATGATTGCCCGGCGCAGCGCCGCGCCTATGTCATGCGCCTCGCGCAGGGGCTGGTCACCGTCCAGTTCGATATGCAGGTTCACGAACACCCGGCTGCCGGCCATCCGGGTTTTCAGGTCGTGAAACCCGCGCACCCCCGGCCAGTCGCGCGCAATCGCAGCGATGCCGTCGATCACCTCCTGATCCGCTGCCCGGTCCATCAGCGCGTCCCAGGCCCCCTTGCCGATGCGCAGCGCGCCAAACGCCAGCACACCCGACGCGCCAAGTGCTATCATCGCGTCGATCGACCCGATGCCGTAATGGCGTGACACCCAAAGCGCCGCAATCGCGCCAAGGCTGGGCAACAGGTCACCAAGGTAATGCAGCCGGTCGGCCGCCACCACGCGGCTGCCGGTGCGCTTGGCGACCCGGCCCTGCCACCAGACAAGGGCCAGCGTCAGCACCACCGAGATCGACATCACGATGATGCCGCGCCCCTCGGACGCCAGCGCCAGAGGTTCCGGCGACATCAGGCGCTGCACGGCGGCATAGCCGATCACGGCCGAGGAAATCACGATGAACACCGCCTGCGCCAGCGCGGTCAGATCCTCGGCCGAGGTGTGGCCGAAGGCGTGGTCCTCGTCCGCAGGGCGGGCGGCGTAAAGGATCGCCGCCGCCGCCCCCAGCGACATCATCAGATCAAGCGCACTGTCGGCCAGCGATGCGGCAATCGACAGCGCTCCCGTTTCCGCCAGCGCCCACAGCTTCAGCCCCACCAGCACCGACGCGACCAGCACCGAAGCCAGCCCCGCCGACAAGGTCATCCGCACCAGGTCGCGGCCGTATTCTACGTTGTCAGTCGATGGTCTCATCGGGCAACACACCCCACAGGGCGGACGTACGGACCCACCCCTTTTGCCCGTCGAAGGCGATGCGGCACCAGCCGTCCCGACATTCCAGAATCCGCCCTACCACGCCTTGTTCCGCCTGGGCCACTACCATCGCATCATCGCGCGGCTCATCGTGGAATTCCGCCATGTCCAGCGTCACCAGCGCGCTGCGCACGCCAGACAACAGCGAGTAATGCACCCAGCCGCCCGCGCCTTCCTGATCCTCGACCCGGCGCCAGTTCTCGAATTCCGCCGTGATCTTCAGGGGCATCCCGGCGCGGGTGAACACCCAGTCGATCCGGTGCGTCAGCCCCGGCCCGCGCCGCGCATTGCCCTCGCTGCCCTTCAGCGACACGAATCGCGGCAAGGGCAGGTTGGTCACGCAGCCCACATCGGGCGCGCAGACCTTTTCCACCTTTGGCGCCGCCGGGGCCGCCTCCGCCTCGGCCTCCTGCGCCGGGGCAGGGGCCACGCCCAACGCCGCAACCACCCCGATCACCCCGATCACCCGCCACATCTTTGCCTGCCTTGCCGATCCGGGCGCACCCGAAGCCACTGTCTCGTTCGTGCGGGCTTGTGCATCGCGCCGCTTATCGCCACCTTGCCGCAGTGGCGGATGATTTGGAAGTGTTCGGGAGGATGTGAATGCCAACTGCCCGTCTGAGTGTGGTCGTGACGCGACGCTTGCCGGACGCGGTCGAAACCCGCCTGAAAGAGCTGTTCGACGTCGACCTGCGCGACCCCGACACCCGCATGTCGCGCGAAGAACTGGCCGATGCGATGCGCCGCGCGGATGTGCTGGTGCCCACGATCACCGACCAGATCGACGCCGCCCTGATCGCTCAGGCGGGTGACCGGCTGAAGCTGATCGCCAACTACGGCGCGGGCGTCGACCACATCGACGTCGCCACCGCCCGCCAGCGTGGCATCCTGGTGTCGAACACCCCCGGCGTCACCACCGAAGATACCGCCGACATGGTGATGGCGCTGATCCTTGCCGTCACCCGACGCATCCCCGAGGGCCTCGCAGAAATGCAGGCCGGCACCTGGGCCGGATGGTCACCGATGGCACATCTGGGTGGCAGGCTTGGTGGCCGCCGCCTTGGCATCCTTGGCATGGGCCGCATCGGGCAGGCCGTCGCCCGCCGCGCCCGCGCCTTTGGCCTGCAGGTGCATTACCACAACCGCAAGCGCCTGCGCCCCGAGGTGGAGGCGGAACACGAGGCGACCTATTGGGAAAGCCTCGATCAGATGGTCGCCCGGATGGATATCGTGTCGGTCAACTGCCCGCATACGCCCTCCACCTTCCATCTGATGAACGCGCGGCGGCTGAAGCTGATGAAACCCACCGCCGTGATCGTCAACACCTCGCGCGGCGAGGTGATCGACGAAAACGCCCTGACCCGTGGTCTGCGTGCCGGTGAAATCGCCGGGGCGGGCCTTGACGTCTACGAACACGGCACCGAAGTGAACCCGCGCCTGCGCGAACTGCCGAACGTCGTCCTGCTGCCGCACATGGGTTCGGCCACCATCGAGGGCCGGGTCGAGATGGGCGAAAAGGTCATCATCAACATCAAGACCTTTGCCGATGGCCACCGCCCGCCGGATCAGGTCGTGCCGGGGATGCTGTGACACCACCCATTGCGGTTTTGCGAGCTGCCTCTGCCGTAGGTTGAAATCTGCCGATTGCTTCCCGTTCTGACGGTATTGTTGCCAAAATTGATGCATGCCCACCCCTTGAATCGCGAAATTAATCACAGGTATTGGCTTTCTTGGCCTTGAGGCGCCTGAGTCACATGCCTAAGGTGGCGCTCCAGCCAGGCGGGAATGCCCGTTGGCATCCGCTATCTGGGAGCTTCACATGAAAAGCCTGCTTGCATCTGCCCTGGCGCTTTCCGTCGCCTTCGCCGCCCCTGCCGCCTTCGCTGGCGGCCCGGTGGTGATCGAAGAGGAAGGCAATCCCGAAGTCATCGCCGAAAAGCCCGCCTCCAGCATCGGTCTCCTGCCGATCCTGCTGGGTGTGGTCGTCCTTTGCGCCATCGCGTGTGGCGGAAACAGCGATGATCCGGTCGCGCCGCCGATCGAAAAGCTCTGATTTCACGCCTTACCGGCGTCACGGCCCGGCTGCGCAACAGCCGGGCCGTTCTACTGTGGTCAATCTGTCGCAGCGCCAACCAAAGCTGTCCGCCGATTGTCCGAACTGTTGCCCGAATTTGCGGTGAGGACTAGCGTCGGAGTGTAGGGGCATTTCTGCCCCGAAACACCTGTAAAGGATGCCCCGCCGTGAACCTTGCAGCCCCGATCCTTGCCCTTTCGCTAGCCTTCGCGCCAATGGCCCATGCCGGTGGCCCGGTGGTGATCGAAGAAGAAGGTCAGCCCGAAGTCATCGCCGAAAAGCCCGCCTCCAGCATCGGCATCCTGCCGCTTCTGCTGGGTGTCGTGGTGCTGTGCGCCATCGCTTGCGGTGGCGGTGATGACGATCCTGTGGTGCCGCAGGACACTCTCATCGAATGACCACCGCATCGGCGCGATTGCCGTTGTATCCTGAGCGACCCTTATGAGGAGCATGACATGAAAATCACCGCCCCGATCCTTGCCCTTTCGCTAGCCTTCGCGCCAATGGCCCATGCCGGTGGCCCGGTGGTGATCGAAGAGGAAGGTCAGCCCGAAGTCATTGCCGAAAAGCCCGCCTCCAGCATCGGCATCCTGCCGCTTCTCTTGGGCGTGGTCGTCCTTTGCGCCATCGCTTGCGGTGGCGGTGATGACGATCCGGCCCCGGATCCGCAGCCCGTCCCGGGTTGATCAAGGCCGTTCGCCGGCCGAACCTCGAGCGATCCAGGTCAGCGTGTGTGTGCAGCGCCCCGTATGGCGCCTTCCTGACATGAGAGAGGATACCTGATGAAACTTGCAGCCCCGATCCTTGCCCTTTCGCTTGCCTTCGCACCGATGGCCTATGCCGGTGGCCCGGTGGTGATCGAAGAAGAAGGCCAGCCCGAGGTCATTGCCGAAAAGCCCGCCTCCAGCATCGGCATCCTGCCGCTTCTCTTGGGCGTGGTCGTGCTATGCGCCGTCCTGTGCGGCGGCGGCGACGACGAGGTGACCACCCAGCCGGTGGGGGTCATTCCGGCCACCTGAACGTCCTGTGAGCGTTTTGCACTGAGACCATGGCGCGCTGCACAGGCGCGCCATTCTCATTTGCTCAGAACCGATCCGCGCGGCAGGCGCCGATATCCCGGTCCGGCACCCGCCCGGCAATCAGATCGGCCACAATCCCCGCCGTCACCGGGGCCAGCGTCACGCCCAGATGGCCATGCCCGAAGGCGTGGATCACCTCGGCCCCACCGCGCGACGGGCCGATCACCGGCAGGCTGTCGGGCAGCGAGGGGCGAAAGCCCATCCACTCCCGGTCAGGCGGCCCGAGGTCGGGAAAGAACGCCCGCGCGCCCTCGACCAGCCGTGCGATGCGATGCGGCGAGGGGGGCAGCGTCAGCCCACCCAATTCCACCGTCCCCGCCACCCTGAGCCGCCCCTCCATCGGGCAGAAGTAGAACCCCCGCGCCGCTGCCGCCACGGGCCTGGTCAGGCGTGGCGCGGGCATGTCCCATTCCACATGATAGCCGCGCTCGGTGTCCAGCGGGATGCGGTCGCCCGCCTGCACCGCCAGCGCCCGCGAGTGCGCCCCGGCCGCGATCACCACCCGCCGCGCGTGCAGGTGCAGCCCCGGCCCTTCGACGATCACCCCGTCGGGCCGCCGCTCCAGCCGGTCGGCCCGCACCGCCAGAAGCCCCGCCCGCGTCATCACCGACGCCGCCAGAAGCCCCATCATCCGCCCCGGATCGGACAGGAACCGCGCGCCCGCAAAGACCGCCCCACCGCCCTTCACCGCAGGCAACCCCGGTTCCAGCGCCGCCAGTGCCTCCGGCCCCACCAGTTCGACATTGACGCCAAGCGCCCGCCGCGCCGCCATGTCGGCCTCGGCGGCGTGAAACTCGGCCTCGGTCTCGTAAAGGTAAAGGCAGCCCCGCCGCTGCAGGATGCCCGCGCCGGAAACCCGCAGCGCCAGATCTTCCCAGAACGGCCCGGCCCCCGCCAACAGCCCCGCAATCGCCGCCGCATTGCGCGCCGCCGCCGCAGGCAGCGACTGCCCCGCAAAGCGCAAAAGCCACGGCGCCAGCGTCGGCAAGGCCCGGTGCCGGATCGCCAGGGGCGAGGTCCGGCTGGTCAGCAGCGTCGGCAGGTTCCACAGCACCGCAGGCGTCCCGACCGGACTGACCGCGTAATCCGCGATCGTCCCGGCGTTGCCATAGCTCGCCCCCATCCCCGGCAGACCGGGATCGACCAGCACCACCTCGCGCCCGTCAGCCAACAGCCGTTCGGCCACGGCAAGGCCAACGACCCCCGCGCCGATCACGGCAATGTCGGTCGTCAGGCGCTGCACTTACATGCAGGCCTGAAACAGCGCGCGGGTGTTCTCGCGCGTCATCGCAATCGGGTTGCCGCCGCAGGACGGGTCTTCCAGCGCCATGTCGGTCAGCATCTCCAGATCTGATGCCTTCACCCCCATCGCGGTCAGGTTGGCCGGAATGTTCAGCGCCGCCCGCAGGTCCATGATCCGGGCGCGGAAGCCGTCGAAGCCGCCCTTGATGCCAAGATAGGCCGCCGCCGCCTCGATCCGGGTCTCGATGGCCGGGCGGTTGAAATCCAGCACCATCGGCATGACGACAGCATTCGTCGTGCCGTGATGCGTGCCGTAGACCGCGCCGACCGGATGCGACAGCGAATGGATCGCCCCCAGCCCTTTCTGAAACGCCACCGCCCCCATCGCAGCCGCACTCATCATATGCGCGCGGGCGTCAAGGTCTCCGGGCTCGCCATAGACGCGCGGCAGGTTCTCGAACACCAGCCGCATGCCTTCCAGCGCGATGCCTTGGGACATCGGATGGTAGAAGGGGCTGCTGTAAGCCTCAAGGCAGTGCGCCAGTGCGTCCATCCCCGTGCCGGCGGTGATGAACTTCGGCATCCCCACCGTCAGCGCCGGGTCGCAGATCGTGACCGCCGGCATCAGCTTCGGATGAAAGATGATCTTCTTCTTGTGCGTGGCGCTGTTCGTCAGAACCCCCGCGCGCCCCACTTCCGACCCGGTGCCAGCCGTGGTCGGCACCGCGATGATCGGCGCGATCTTCGCGGCATCGGCGCGGGTGTACCAGTCGTCGATATCCTCCAGATCCCAGACGCTCAGGCCCGGCTTCTGATGCGCCATCAGCGCGATCATCTTCCCAAGGTCCAGCGCCGACCCGCCGCCAAAGCAGATCACCCCGTCATGCCCGCCCGCCAGATAGACCGCGATCCCGGCGGTCATGTTGGCCTCGTTCGGGTTCGGATCGACATCCGAAAACACCGCCCGGCCCATGCCTGCCTTTTCCAGCACATCCAGCGCCGCCGCCGTGATCGGCAGGCTTGCCAGCGCCTTGTCGGTGACCAGTAGCGGCTTTTTCAGCCCGATGCTGGCGGTATGCTCCGCCAGTTCCGAAATCCGGCCGACGCCGAACTTGATCGCGGTCGGGTAAGACCAGTTGCGGTTGGGAACGGCGTGCGCGGCGGTGGTCATGGCTCAGACTTTCTTCAGATGGTATGATTTCGGCCGGGTCACCGAATGGAACCCGAGATAGCTCAGCGATCCGCCGCGCCCGGTGTCCTTGCACCCGGTCCAGCACAGCGCAGGGTCAAGGTAGTCGGCGCGGTTCATGAATACGGTGCCGGTTTCGACCTGTTCCCCCAGCTTCGCGGCGGTGTCGTAATCCTGCGTCCAGATGCTTGCGGTCAGACCATAAGGGCTGTCGTTCATCAACCGGATCGCCTCGGCGTCATCCTTGACCTTCATGATCCCGACGACGGGGCCAAAACTTTCCTCCATCATCACCCGCATCGAATGGTCGACGTTCACGAGGATCTGGGGTGCCAGATACGCCCCGCCATCATCCGCCGGGAACAGCGCCGGGTCGATCAGGGGCTTGGCGCCCTGCGCCACCGCCTCGGCAATCTGGTCGCGCACCACCTTTGCGAACCGCTTGTTCGCCATCGGCCCAAGCGTGCTGTCAGCGTCGAACGGGTTGCCCAGCTTCAACGCCTTGACCCAGGCCACCGCCTTTTCGACAAAGGCATCGTAAAGGCTTTCATGCACATAGATCCGCTCGATCCCGCAGCAGCACTGGCCCGCGTTGTACATCGCCCCATCCATCAGCGTGTCGACCGCCGCGTCCAGATTGGCGTCGGCCCGCACATAGCCCGGGTCTTTCCCGCCAAGCTCCAACCCAAGCGGAGTGAACGTGCCAGCCGCCGCCCGCTCCATCGCCTGCCCGCCCGCGACCGACCCGGTGAAGTTCACAAACCCGAACGACCGCGCCGCGATCAGCGCCTCGGTCGTCGCATGATCCAGCACCACGTTCTGGAACACGTCCTGCGGCACGCCAGCGGCATGAAACGCCTCGGCCAGCCGTTCGCCCACCAGCATGGTCTGGCTGGCGTGTTTCAGGATCACCGTATTCCCGGCAATCAGCGCCGGAACCAGCGTGTTGATCGTGGTGAGATAAGGGTAGTTCCACGGCGCCACGATGAACACCACGCCCACCGGATCGCGCGCGATGTAGCGGCGGAACTTGTCGCTGTCCTCCACCATCATCGGCATCAGGGTCGCCGCCGCAATCTCGGCCATGTATTCGGTGCGGGCATTCACGCCGCCGAATTCACCGCCAAAGCGGGTCGGGCGACCCATCTGCCAGGCGATCTCTTCGACCACCACATCCTTCATTTCGTTCAAGCGCACCACACCGGCCTTGACCAGCGCGATCCGCTCCTCTAGCGGGCGCGCGGCCCAGCCCTTCTGCGCGGCCTTTGCGCGGGCGACGGCGGCCTTGGCCGCGTCCTGCGAAAGCGGGGTGCGTTCGGCATAGACGCTGCCATCGACGGGGGAAATCAACTGGATCGGTTTCATCTTGTCCTCGTGGGCCGGGGTCCGGCCCCGGCAATTCAGAAAATCCGGGGCCGCGAGCCCCTTACGCCCGTTCAAGCAGGCGTTGAAGCTCAAAATCGGTGACGACGCGGTCGGTCTCGGCGATCTCCCACTCGGCGGCGTGGTGATAGTGGTCCACCACATCGTCGCCAAACGCCGCCCGCAGCATCTTTGACCCTTTCAGCAGCGCCGCCGCATCGCGCAGGTTGTGCGGAATCTCGCGGATGCCGGCGGTGTTGTACATGTCGCCCGACATTTCCGGCTCCAGCGCCATCTTGCCCTCGATCCCCGCCAGACCCGCAGCCAGCAGCGCGGCACAAGCGAGATAGGGGTTCACGTCGCTGCCCGGTATCCGGCACTCCACCCGCACCGCCTTGGTATGCGTGCCGCAAACCCGGAAGCCTGCGGTGCGGTTGTCGGCACTCCACACCGCCTTCGTCGGCGCGAACATGCCCACGGTGAAGCGTTTGTAGCTGTTGACGTAAGGCGCCAGAAACGCCGTCAGCTCCTGCGCGTGGGCCAGTTGGCCCGCCATGTAATGCTTCATAGTGGCCGACATGCCGTGCTTGTCGCTGTCATCCTGAAACCACGGCTTGCCGTCCAGCGACCACAGGCTCTGGTGGATATGGCTCGACGATCCGGCCTTGCGGTGATCGTATTTCGCCATGAACGTCACCGACTTGCCCTTGGTCCAGGCGATTTCCTTGATCGCGTTCTTGGTGATCGCGTGGTTGTCGGCGGTATCCAGCGCGTCGGAATAGCGGTAGTTCACCTCTTCCTGACCAGCGTCCGCCTCACCCTTGGAGTTTTCCACCGGGATGCCCGCGTCATAAAGCCCGTTGCGGATTGCCCGCATCACGTCTTCTTCCTTGGTGGTCTGGAAGATGTGGTAATCCTCGTTATAGGCACTGACCGGCTTCAGCGCCGCCAACCCGCCATCGCGCAGGTTTTCGTAGCTGTTCTCAAACAGGTAAAACTCCAGCTCCGTCGCCATCATCGGCTCGAAGCCCATTGCCCGCGCCCGCGCCACCTGTTTCTTCAGGATCGCGCGCGGCGAATGTGGCACCTCATGCCCGTGGTGGTCCAGCGTGTCGCCAAGCACAAGCGCCGTCCCCGGCAGCCACGGCACCGGCCGCAGCGTTGTCATGTCGGGCTTCAGCACATAATCGCCATAGCCCGTCTGCCAACTGGAGGATTTGTAGCCCTGAACCGTGGTCATCTCCATGTCCACGGTCAGCAGGTAGTTGCAGCAATGCGTCTCCTCCCACCCGCCGTTCACAAAGAACGCGGCGTGGAAGCGTTTGCCCATCAGGCGGCCCTGCATGTCGATCCCGGCCACCAGAACGGTGTCGATCTCGCCGCGCGCAACAGCCTCTTTCAAGGCGTCGAATGTCATGTTTCCAGGCATGGAAGTCTCCCTCAAAATCCCGTTTGGCCCGCATCCTGCGGGCATGAAAGCACCGATCACCCCGTCAGGGGGCCGTCAGCTACGCCCTTTGGCGCCACCGAATTCGGGCTTTCTGGGCCAGCAATGCGGGCCGACCCCGTTTGCCTGTCTTTGGGTCCGCATGGACCATCCCTCCGCCGGTTCGCAGCGAACCGGAAATTTGATCATAACCGTAAGCGAGGCGCGCGCAACGCCCGTCGCGCGCGCCCTGTGGCCTCAGCCGTAGCGGTAGGGCCGCCCGGCCTTGGTCATCGTGTCATTGTATTGCTTGATGATCGCCACGACCTTGGCCTTCACCTCGGATTCCGCGGCGATCTCGTCCCAGAACTTCACCGCGGCATCTTCGACCGTCTTCCACTCGGCGTCCGGAATCGTGGTCAGCGCCAGCTTGCCGCCGTTCACGCGCAGGTCCGCCTCGCCGCCCCAATACCAGTGCTGGCGGTAGTAATGCGACGATTCAAAGCACGTCGCCAGCAGCTCCTGCAGGTTTGGCGGCAGCGCGTTCCAACGCTCCATGTTGGCGAAGAAATGCCCGATCCACGCGCCCGAGATGTTGTTGGTCAGGAAATGCGTCGTCACGTTCGACCAGCCCACCGTGTAAACCTCGGTGATCCCCGACCATGCCAGCCCGTCCAGTTCGCCGGTCTGCATCGCAACCTCGACGTCCTCCCACGGCAGCGTCACCGGCACCACGCCGAACTGCGTCAGGAACCGCCCGGCAGTCGGGAAGGTGAACACCCGCAAACCCTGCAGATCGGCCAGGCTGTTGATCGGCTTGTTGGTCGAAAAGTTGCAAGGATCCCACGCGCCGGCCGAGATGTGCTTGACGCCCACCGCCGCATATTCGTCTTCCCAGATCTGCTTCAGCCCGTATTTGTTGAACAGCGTCGGCACATCAAGGCTGTAGCGCAGACCCATCGGGAAATAGCCGCCGAACACCGTCACCTCGGTGGGCGAGGCCATCGAATCGTCGTCCGACTGGACGCAGTCGATGGTGCCTGCCTGCATCGCCTGAAACAGCTCACCCGTCGGCACCAGTTGGTCGGCATAGTAAAGCTCGATCTCCATCTGACCGGCGGCAAGCCGGTTGAACAGCTCGATCGCCGGTTTCACCACCTGTTCGCCCAATGCGGCGCCCGCATAGGTCTGCATCCGCCATTTGATGACCTCCTGCGCGCGCAGGACGGTCGGGGCAGCCAGGGTGGCGGCACCGGCAAGGGCTCCCTTGGTCAGGAAGGAACGTCTGGTCGTCATCGAAAGCCTCCTAGGTTGGGTGTTGGCGGGGGCGGTGCATCCGCCCCTCATGGGTCAGTTTGGATAGATCAGGTTCGGCAGCCAAAGCGTGATCTGCGGAAACGCCATCAGCACGATCAGCGACCCCAGCATCACCAGAACGAAGGGCAGGGCCGAGCGGTAGATGTCGCCCATCGTGATTTCCGGCGGCGCGAAAGCCCGCATCAGGAACAGGTTGTACCCGAAGGGCGGCGTCAGATAGGCAATCTGGCAGGTCACCGTGTAAAGCACACCATACCAGATCAGCACATCATCGGGCGGGATGCCAAGGTCCAGCGTGGCCACCAGCGGCACATAAAGCGGTGCCACGATCACCAGCATCGCGGTGTCATCCAGAAACATCCCCATGATCAGGAACGAAAGCTGCATCAGGATCAGGATCGTCCAGGGCGACAGACCCATCTTTTCGGTGAACAGGTTGTCGATCGCGGCCACCGCGCCAAGCCCGTCGAACACCGCACCAAAGGCCAGCGCCGCAAGGATCACCCACATGAACATGCACGAAATGCCCAGCGTGTTGCGGGTGGAAACCTCCAGCACCTGCCACGAAAGGCTGCGCTTTATCGCGGCCCCAAGCACCGTGGCGATCACCCCGATGACCGAGCTTTCCACCAGCGAGGTATAGCCAAGGATGAACGGGATCATCATCGCGCCAAAGATCACGAATGGCAAAATGCCCGCCCTGAGCGCCACCAGCTTGTCCGCGATCGTGTAGCTGGCCAGCTCGTCCGGCGACAGCGCCGGGCCAAGCTCAGGCTGCAACCGGCAGCGGATCACGATGTAGATGATGAAGAACGCCGCCATCATCAGCCCCGGCACCACGCCGGCCAGCCAAAGCTCCGACACCGGCGCGCGGGCGATCATCGCATAGAGCACCAGCACGACCGAAGGCGGGATCAGGATGCCAAGGCTTGATCCGGCCTGGATCACCCCCGACACCATCCGCTTGTCATACCCCCGCCTCAGCAGTTCCGGCAGCGCGATGGTCGACCCGATTGCCATGCCCGCAACCGACAGTCCGTTCATCGCCGAAATCAGCACCATGAGCAGGATCGTTCCGATCGCCAGCCCGCCCGGCACCGGTCCGAACCAGATATGGAACATCTTGTACAGATCCTGCGCCAGCCGCGCCTCGGACATGACATAGCCCATGAACACGAACATCGGCAGCGACAGCAGCGGATACCACTTCATCAGCTTCATGCCGGCCGAAAAGCCCATCGTGTGCCCGCCCGCTCCCCAAAGCGAGATCGAGGCGACGACAGCGACAAACCCGATGATCCCGAACACCCGCTGCCCGGTGATCATCAGCAGCAGCATCGTCGAAAACATCAAAAGCGCGATCATGTCCTGCGGCATCAGATGTCTTCCCCGCGGATCGTCGCGATATCCTTGATGAACGCAGCCAAGGCTTGCAGGAACATCAACACAAACCCTGTCAGCATGATCAGCTTGATCGGCCAGAGGTAGGGCCGCCACGCGGTTGGTGATCGTTCCAGCCGCCCGATGGTCGGCAACAGCCCGTCACCCCATTTCAGCCCCAGCGAATAGCCCAGACTGTCCCACGCACCCCAGACCATCACGCCGAGGTAGAACATCAGCGCAAAGACCGTGAACCCGTCCCACCACGCCCGCCGCACCGGCGACTGCTTGGCATAGAACAGGTCCATCCGCACGTGGGCGTCCATCTGCATCGCGTAAGGCCCGCCAAGGATGTAATAGGCCACCATCACGAACTGCGCCATTTCCAGCGTCCAGGGCGACGGCGCACCGCCCAGCTTGGACAGCGATGACCACATCAGGACGGCCATCAGCGCGAACAGAAGATACATCGCAAACCGGCCGACGCCGTAATTCATCCGGTCGACAATCCGCACGAAGCCCACAACGAAACGCGGCATCGTTCAGCGCCTCCGTCGGGCGGGCTGTGCCGGCAGCGCGGTAGTCATGTCGTCTGGCCGCATGTCTGCGCACCCTCCCGTTGCCCACCAAGCGTCCGCTGCACGCGCCACTTCTGTCAAGATAATTTCGGTGATTGATTTTCTGTTACGAAAGTTTCTGATGGCCCTGCCGGGTTACACCGCAAAAGCGGAAAGGGTGCGCGATGACGGTCGAGCTTACCATCGAACGGCGGATGCGTGACGCGCTGGGCGATCTGACCCGGGCCGAGCGGCAACTGGCGACGCATATCCTCGGGCATTACCCGATGTCCGCGCTTGGCTCGATTTCGGCACTGGCCAAGGCGGCCGAGGTGTCGACGCCCACGGTCGTGCGACTGGTGCAGAAACTCGGGTTTCGCGGCTACCCCGATTACCGCAAATCGCTGCGCGCCGAGGTGGAGACGATGCTCGTCACCCCACTGTCGCGCGACAAGGGCGGCGCACACGGCCATATCCTTGACCAGTTCGCCGAACGGGTGGTGACCAACCTGCAAGCCACGCTTGGCCTGATCGACCGCGCCGATTTCGACGGCGCGGCGCGGCTTCTGGCCGACCCCAGGCGCCGGGTCTACGCGCTGGGGGGCCGCGTGACCCATGCGATGGCCGATTACTTCGTCACCCTGATGACCGTGGCCCGCCCCGATGTGACCCTGATCCCCGGCCTGTCCAGCGCCTGGCCACCCGCGCTGCTGGACATGAAGAAGGGCGACATTCTGGTGGTGTTCGACATCCGCCGCTATGAAAACACCGTCCTGCAGATCACCGAACTTGCGCGCGAACAGGGCGCCGAGGTGATCCTGATCACCGACCGCTGGGTGTCCCCCGCCGCCACCCACGCCCGCTACACCCTCGCCTGCCAGATCGAGGCGCCGAGCCCGTGGGACAGCACCGTGCCGATCCTTGCCGTGGTCGAAACCCTGCTCGCCGCCGTGCAGGGCCTGACCTGGGAAGTCACCGAGGCCCGTCTGAAACAGGTCGAGGCGCTGCACGCCCGCTCGCGCCTGTTTCGCACCAAGACCTAGGCCGCAGCCACCCGCCGCGCCCGGGTGCCGGCAATCGCGTTGAACGCCACCGCCGCCAAAAGGATCGCCCCGCCGACAAAGGTGCCGGACGACGCGGTTTCCCCAAGGATCGCCCAGACCCACAACGGGGCCAGCAACACCTCGATCAACGAAAACAGCGTCAGGTCCGCGGCCGGTATCACCCGGCTACCGGTGGTGAACAGGATCATCCCCACCGCCAGCACCACCGCGCCGATCCCGGTGGCAATGCCCATGTCGCGCGCCGACACGACAAACGGTTCGCCCAGCATCACGATCACCACCGCCGCCGCCACCGCCGAAAACACCGCGCCCAGCAATGCCGCCGGCAGCATGTTCGCCAGCTTGCCCCAGCGCAGCGCCACCGAAAACGCGCCGAACCCCACCGCCGACAGCAGGGCCGCCATGTTGCCAACCAGCGCCCCAACCGCCAGCCCCTCGCGCACCATCACGAACATGCCGACCACCGCCAACGCGATGGCCGCCCAGGTCGCCGGTGTCACCCGCTCTCGCAGCAAGATCCACCCCAGCACCGCCGCCACAAACGGCGACGCGGTGAACAGGAACACCGCATTGGCAATTGTCGTGGTCTGGATCGCGTAGATTGCCCCGGCAAAGGCGAACACCAGCCCGAAACCGCCGATTGCCCCTGCCACGCCCACCGATCTTACCGCCGCAACCGGCCTGCCGTCCGAGGTCCAGGCGATCCATGCCAAAAGCACCGGCACCATCCCGACCGACCGCCAGAACATGATCGCCCAGACCGATGCACCCTCGATCTGGCGCAGGCCAAGCCCCATAAGCGACCAGAGCGAGCCCGCCGCCAGAACCAGCATAACCCCCGTGCCGTATCGCATATCCAGGCCTCCGCTCAGCGGATTGGTCCCACGCGTCGGCGCGTCTGGCGCGTCTGTTCCCGACAGGTTCGCGCCTAATACCCCCGGCTGCGGTCGACAAGGTTGATGAACGGCTCGCCCGCCTCGCCGCGCCGGATGTTTTCCACGATCACCCGCGCCGCCGACGACGCGCGCGTATCGGCGGCGATATGCGGCGTGACGGTCACGCGCGGATGGCTCCAATAGGGGTGGTCGGCGGGCAACGGCTCCACCCGGAACACGTCCAGCGTGGCGTGGCCGATGTGGCCCGCGTCCAGCGCCGCCAAAAGCGCCGCGTCGTCGATCAGGGCGCCGCGACCGGGGTTCACGATCACCGCACCCGCAGGCAACAACGCCAGCCTTGCCGCGTTCAGCAGGTTCTCCGTCTCGGGCGTCTTCGGCAGCAGCGTCACCACGATCGCGGCCGACCGCAGCGCCGCCTCCAGCCCCGCGTCGCCATGCAGGCAGCCCGGTTTCGCCGTCCGGCTCCACCCCGTCACCGGAAAGTTCAGCGCCCTCAGCGCCTCGGCGCACGCCGTCCCCAGCGCGCCCATGCCAAGGATCGTCACCCGCCGCTCGCGCGCCAAAGGCGGGCAGACCGGGTTCCAGACATGGCCGGGGTTCACGATGTGGCGGTCCATCCCCAGATGGTGGCGCAGCACATGCCCCGCCACCCATTCCACCATGCCTTCGGTCAGTGACGGGTCCACCATCCGGCACAGGGGCTGCGTCAGCGTCGCGTTCCCCACGATCCGCTCCACCCCCGCCCACAGGCTGAGGACCGCCTTCGTCCGGGTGAACGGCGTGAAATCCTGCAACGGCGCCGACGGCGCGTAGACGATGTAATCGACCAGCCCCGGCTCCGGCGCCTCGGTCACGACCGTGGCCTCGATCCCGGCCTCGGCCAGCGCGGCAGGCAGCGCCACCTCGTATTCGGGCCAAAGCGAAGGGGCGGCGAAAAAGATAAGCGGCATGGCGCAGTCCTGTCCTGAAACCTTCGCGGGGACCGTAGGCGAGGATCGGGGCAGGGGGAAGACCCGCCCCTAAAGCGGCCCGAACCGCTCCTGCACCGCCGCCGCATGCGCCGCCAATGCCGGCACCTTTGCCCAAGCCGCCAGCACTTCGCGCCAGCGCACCGCAACAAAGGTCACATCGTCACCCTTCACCGCCCGCGCAAAATCCACGATCTCGGCCTCGTGGCGGGCAATGGCGGCAGGGTCCACCGGTTTGCCATTCGCCCAGGCCGTCGGTGCCGCGTGCAGATACACCAGCACCGCGCCCCGCGCACGCTTCACCCCTTGGGTCTTCAGGCCGTAGGCGTGCTTCACCAACTGCACCGCATCAAGGCAGAGATAGCTTTGCTGGCCCGACGCCAAGGCTCGACGCATCGCATCATGGCGCGCCATGCCCGGACCCCAATCCCGGCTTTCATAGGCTTCGGAGAACACAGTCGTCTTGCCGGGGCGGAACGGCTCGTAGCGTTTGGATTCCACCCCGACCAAGGTCGTTGCGGTGGTCAGCGCCGCATCCAGCCACGGGTGCCGCCCGCCGCTCCAGGGAAAGCGCATCTCCGCCTCGACGCATACCTCGTCGACCTTGCCCATCGGCACACCCGGCAGCGGCGGCATCGGCGAGGGGCGCTCCAGAAACCAGCCAAAGGCGTTGACCGCAAGCGCAGCCGAAGACTCCGGGCTGGCGAACTTTCCACCGCCAACCTCGTTGCCCGGTGATTTATTCAACGCGGCCAGGATCAAATCGCCGGGAACACCGGGAAGAAAGTCACTCATGAACCCTTCATCTCCTGCAATGTATTTCCACCATCTACCACAAGCATCGCGCCCGTCACATAGCTCGCTTCCGCGCTCGCCAGAAACGCCACCGCCGCCGCGATCTCGTCCGGCGTGCCGGGGCGGCCTGCGGGCGTGGCGCGCCCGGCGATGATCTCGCCCTCGGATGCGCTTTCCGTCTCGATCCAGCCCGGCAGCACCGCGTTGCAGGTCACCCCCTGCCGCCCGTATTCCAGCGCGATCGACCGCGTCATGCCGGTGATCGCCGCCTTCGCCGTCGCATAGGCCGAACTGCCGTCGATGGTCACCACCGGCCCGGTCACGCTGCTGATGTTGACGATCCGGCCATACCCCCGCGCCGCCATTCCCGGCAGCGCCGCGCGGCAGCAATGAAACGTGGTGTTGATGTTCAGCGCCATGTGATGCGCCCAGGCCGCGTCCGACCACCCGGCCAGTTGCGCGCGCCCCACGTCATGCCCCGATTGCACCATGCCCGCGTTGTTCACCAGCACCGCCACCGGGCCAAGCCGCGCCGCCACCGCCTCGAACAGCCCGGCCACCTGCGCCGGGTCGGTCAGGTCCGCGACATGCGCCATGCAGCCAAGGCTGGCCGCCCGCTCCTCGATCCGCGCCGTGGTCGCGGTGACGCACACCTTTGCCCCGCCCGCCACCAGCGCCCGCGCGATGGCAAACCCGATTCCCCCTGCCGCTCCGGCCCCCGTCACCAGCGCCACGCGCCCCGAAACACCCGTCATTCCGCTGCCTCCCCGCTTGCCCGAGCGGGCAATTTTCGCGCCCCAGTATGGGCCGATGTTCGATAAGATCAAAGGGGCCCGCCCGCCACCCGCAAAACCCCCCAAACCTGTGCGAAACCTGCAAGCGGCGGGCAATTCGCACGATGCCGCTACCTGCTTCGACTGGCCCTTTCACCCCCCTCGGATGCCCCGTATACGAAGGAACCCGCCTCAGCCGCTGAGTCGCCGGGTGAATCTGCCTGCACTTGAGGTTTTCAGTATGGCCTTCTTCCCTAGCCTTTTTTCGTCGGACATGGCGATCGACCTCGGAACCGCGAACACGCTGGTCTACATCCGGGGCAAGGGCATTGTCCTGAACGAACCTTCGGTCGTGGCCTACCACACCAAGGACGGCAAGAAGGTCGTCCTCGCCGTCGGTGAAGACGCCAAGCTGATGCTCGGCCGCACCCCCGGTTCGATCGAGGCGATCCGCCCGATGCGTGACGGCGTGATCGCCGATTTCGAGGCCGCGGAAGAGATGATCAAGCACTTCATCCGCAAGGTCCACCGGCGCTCCACCTTTTCCAAACCGAAGATCATCGTCTGCGTGCCGCATGGTGCCACGCCCGTCGAAAAGCGCGCGATCCGCAACTCGGTCCTGCAAGCCGGCGCCCGCCGCGCTGGGCTGATCGCGGAACCCATCGCCGCCGCCATCGGGGCGGGCATGCCGATCACCGAGCCCACCGGCAACATGGTCGTCGACATCGGCGGCGGCACCACCGAAGTCGCGGTGCTCAGCCTCGGTGACATCGTCTACGCCCGCTCCGTCCGCGTCGGTGGCGACCGGATGGACGAGGCGATCATCTCCTACCTCCGCCGCCACCAGAACCTGCTGATCGGCGAAAGCACCGCCGAACGCATCAAGACCTCGATCGGCACCGCCCGGATGCCCGACGACGGGCGCGGCGCGTCGATGACCATCCGTGGCCGCGACCTCCTGAACGGTGTCCCCAAGGAAACCGAGATCAACCAGGCCCAGGTCGCCGAAGCCCTTGCCGAACCCGTCCAGCAGATCTGCGACGCGGTGATGCAGGCGCTGGAAGCCACCCCGCCCGACCTCGCCGCCGATATCGTCGACCGTGGCGTGATGCTCACCGGTGGCGGGGCGTTGCTGGGTGACCTCGACCTTGCCTTGCGCGAACAGACCGGGCTTTCGATCAGCGTCGCCAACGAGTCACTGAATTGTGTTGCCCTTGGAACGGGCAAAGCGCTGGAATATGAAAAGCAGCTTCGGCATGTGATCGACTACGATAGCTGACGCGCCGATCCCCGGCTGACACGAGGTTCCCGTGGCAAAGACCCGCACCGGACCGGAAGAATTCTCCCGCCCCCTGCGCCGGTTGCTGGTGGGCATACTGGTGCTTGCGCTGGTCGGGCTGTTTCTTCTGTGGCGCATCGACAGCCCCCGCGTCGAACGCTTCCGCGCCGCACTCGTCGATGCGGTGGTGCCGAACCTTGACTGGGCGATGTCGCCGGTCACGCAGGTCGCCTCGATGATCGACGATTTCCAGTCCTACACCCGGATCTACGAACAGAACCAGGAATTGAAGCGCGAGCTTCAGCAGATGAAGGCGTGGAAAGAGGCCGCGCTGCAACTGGAACAGAAGAACGCGCGCCTCCTCGACCTCAACAAGGTGCGGCTTGATTCGAAGTTCACCTATGTCACCGGCGTGGTCTTGGCCGACAGTGGCAGCCCGTTCCGCCAGTCGGTCCTTCTGAACGTCGGCCAACGCGACGGCATCCGCGACGGCTGGGCCACGATGGATGGCATCGGTCTGGTCGGTCGCATCTCGGGCGTCGGCGAACGCACCGCCCGCGTGATCCTCGTCACCGACAGCAACAGCCGCATCCCCGTCACGGTGCAGCCCTCCGGCCAGAAGGCGCTTCTGTCCGGCGACAACTCCGACCTGCCGCCCCTCGAATTCATCGAAGACACCGATGAGGTCCGCCCCGGCGACCGCGTCGTGACCTCGGGCGACGGCGGCGTGTTTCCGGCGGGCCTTCTGGTCGGGCAGGTGGCGCTTGGCACCGACAAGCGCCTGCGGGTCGTGCTGGCCGCAGATTACCAGCGCCTTGAATTCCTGCGCGTCCTGCGCAGCCACGAACTTGCACCGATCACCGATCCCGGCAGCCTTGTGGCCCCCCCGGTTGTGCAACCCCTGCCTGACACGTCGACCGAGGCGGCCGAATCCGCCGCCGGCGCGCCGCCAACCGCCACCGAAGGCGGCAACGTCGAGGCCGCAGGATCAGGCGCCGCCGAGGGCGCCGATACCGGGGGTACCGATGGTTGACATCTGGCGTTCGGCCCACTGGCTTTACCGCGCCCTCTTTCTGGCGCTTGCCCTGGGGCTTTTGTTTTTCCGGCTGCTTCCGCTCGGCCATTCCGCCGGTGCGCTTCCGGGGCCGGACCTGCTTCTTTGCCTCATCATGGCATGGGTGGTGCGGCGGCCTGATTTCCTGCCGGTCTACCTGATCGTGTTCGTCGTGCTGATCGAGGATCTCATCCTGATGCGCCCGCCCGGTCTGTGGACCGCGCTCGTCGTGCTGGCGACCGAGTTTCTCCGCTCCCGCGTGGCGCTGACGCGCGAACTGAACTTCGTCACCGAATGGATACTGGTGGGTAGCCTGATGCTTGGCATCCTTCTGGCCTACCGCGCGATCCTTGGCATCTCGTTCGTGCCGCAGGCGCCTTTCGGCTTTGCCGCCGTGCAGGTCTTGTGGTCGATCCTGCTTTATCCCATCGTTGTCGGGCTTTCCCGGCTGGTGCTTGATCTCAGGAAACCCGCCACCGGCGAAATCGACAGTTTCGGAAGACGGCTATGAGACGCACCGCGCGCGACACCGAAGACAGCGCCCGCATGATCAACCGCCGCGCCCTGATGCTCGGGGGCGCGATGACGGCGATGGTGGCGGCACTTGGCGTCAGGATGCGCTACCTTCAGATTGATCAGGCCGACGAATTCCGCCTGCTGGCCGAAGAAAACCGCATCAACGTGCGGCTGATCCCGCCCGAGCGCGGCATCATCTATGATCGCAACGGCAAGATCATCGCGGAAAACGAACAGAACTACCGCGTCATCATCACCCGCGAAGATGCCGGCGACGTCGATCTGGTGCTGCGCCGCCTTGCCGGTGTGATCCCGATGACGCCCGAAGACCTTGAACGCACGATCGCCGAAGTCAAGGAACTGCGCGCCTTCGTGCCGGTGCAGGTGGCCGAGCGGCTGTCTTGGGAAGATTTCTCCAAGGTCGCCCTCAACGCCCCCGCGCTGCCCGGCGTGGTGCCGGAGGTCGGCCTGTCGCGCCGCTACCCGCTCGACGTCGATTTCGCGCATGTCGTGGGCTATGTCGGCCCGGTCAGCGACAAGGATCTCGAGGCGCTGGAAGGCCCCGATCCGCTGCTGAAGATCCCCAAATTCCAGATCGGCAAGATCGGTGTGGAACGGTGGATGGAAGACACCCTGCGCGGTTCCGCCGGCACCAAGAAGATCGAGGTGAACTCCGCCGGCCGCGTGATGCGCGAACTGGAGCGCGAAGAAGGCCTGCCCGGCGCCGACATCCGCCTGACCATCGACGCAGACGTGCAGAACTTCGCCCAGGCCCGCCTTGGCGACGAAAGCGCCGCCGCCGTGGTGATCGACGTGACCAACGGCGACATCATCTGCATCGCCTCCTCGCCCTCCTTCAACCCGAACCTCTTCGTGCGCGGCATCAGCCACAGCGACTACAACGTGCTGATGGAAGACGACCACCGCCCGCTTGCCAACAAGACGGTGTCCGGCGCCTACCCGCCAGGATCGACCTTCAAGATGGTCACGGCACTCGCCGCACTCGAGGCGGGCGTCATCACCGGCGACAGCAAGGTCAGTTGCCCCGGCTACATCGAATTCGGCGACCGCCGCTTCCACTGCTGGAAACGCTCCGGCCACGGCACGGTGAATCTCGCACGGTCGCTGACCGAAAGCTGCGATGTCTACTATTACGAAGTGGCGCAGAAGATCGGCATCGACAAGATCGCCGAGATGGGCCGCAAACTGGGCCTCGGCCAGAAGTTCGACCTGCCGATGTCCGCCGTCACCGAAGGCAACATGCCCGACAAGGCCTGGAAACTGGAACGCCACAAGGCCAACTGGCGCATCGGCGACACGATCAACGCCTCGATCGGCCAGGGCTACGTGCTGACCTCGCCGCTGCAACTGGCGGTGATGACCGCGCGCATCGCCTCGGGCCGCGCGATTGCGCCGCGCCTGATCCGCATGGTGAACGACCAGGAACTGCCGGTGCCCGAAGCAGCGCCCCTCGGCCTCACGCCAGACATGCTGGCCGCGGTGCAGCAGGGGATGTATGATGTCGTCAACGCCGAACGCGGCACCGCGAAATCCTCGCGCATCGTCGATGCCACGATGACCTTCGCCGGCAAGACCGGCACCAGCCAGGTCCGCAACATTTCTGCCGCCGAACGCGCCTCCGGTGTCATCTCGAACGACGATCTGCCGTGGAACCGCCGCGACCACGCGCTGTTCGTAGGCTTCGCCCCCTACGAAAACCCGCGCTACGCCGTGTCGGTCGTGGTGGAACACGGCGGCGGCGGCTCCACGGCGGCCGCCCCGATCGCCCGCGACATCATCCTGCGCGCCATGTCGGACGGGCTGCCACCGCTGACCGCCTACCCCGAAAGCCAGCGCGCCCGTATCGAAACCATGCTGAACGAACTTCCGCTGCGCGATCCCGTGACCGGCGAAACCCCGGTCCGGTCGCGGGCATGAGGGGGCCGCGATGAGCTTCCTCGAATACCGCGTCAAGCAGGTCCCGACCGGGCTTCGCAAGATCCTCTACATCAACTGGCCGCTTGTCGTGCTGGTCACCGCTGTCGCCTCGGTCGGCTTCCTGATGCTCTACTCCATCGCCGGCGGTAACCTCGACACCTGGGCGCGCCCGCAGATGGAACGCTTCGGCGTTGGCCTTGTCCTCATGTTCATCGTCGCGATGGTGCCGATCTGGTTCTGGCGCAACATGGCGGGGCTGGCCTACATCGTCTCCTTCCTCCTTCTCGTCGTGGTCGAATTCTTCGGTGATGTCGGCATGGGCGCGCAGCGCTGGATCGACCTTGGCTTCATCCGCCTGCAACCGTCCGAGATGATGAAGTTCACCCTCGTGATGATGCTGGCCGCCTATTACGACTGGCTCGACAACAAGAAGACCTCGCGCCCGCTGTTCGTCGCCATTCCGGTGGTGATGATCGTGGCGCCCACGATCCTCGTGCTGATGCAGCCGAACCTCGGCACCTCGCTGATGCTCCTGATGGCGGGGGGCGCGGTGATGTTCGTCGCGGGCGTCAGCCTGTGGTATTTCGGTGCGGTCGCGGCCATCGGCATCGGCGGCGTTGCAGGCGTGTTCCTCAGTCGCGGCACGCCGTGGCAGTTCCTGCACGACTACCAGTACAAGCGCATCGACACCTTCCTTGATCCCACCGCCGACCCGCTCGGTGCAGGCTACAACATCATCCAGGCGAAGATCGCGCTTGGCTCGGGCGGCTGGTCCGGCAAGGGCTTCATGCAAGGCACGCAAAGCCGGCTGAACTTCCTGCCCGAAAAGCACACCGACTTCATCTTCACCACCCTGGCCGAAGAATTCGGCTTCATCGGCGCCTTCTCGCTTCTGGTGCTTTACGGCCTGATCATCGCCTTCTGCCTTGTCGCCGCATTCCAGAACAAGGACCGTTTCTCTGCCCTTCTCATCATCGGGGTGGCCGCGAACTTCTTTTTCTACCTCGCGGTCAACCTGTCGATGGTCATGGGCATGGCACCCGTCGTGGGCGTGCCGCTGCCGCTTCTTTCCTACGGTGGCTCGGCAATGCTGGTGCTTCTGGTCGGCTTTGGACTGGTGCAAAGCGCGCACGTCCACCGACCGCGCTGATGGCCCATGCCGCATCCCGTATCGCCCCGCGCCACACCCGCTTCCTGATCGCCTTTGCGGTCGGGCTTGCGGTCGCGGCGCTGGCGCTGTGGCAAGGCGCCCCGCCGATCCTCGGCCTTCTGTCCGGCGCCAACGCGCTCTTTCTGTCCTACCTCGGCCTGATGCTGCACCTCGCGCGCGGCGGCGACCCCGCGCGCCTGCGCCAGCACGCCGAACAGGCAGACGAAGGCGTCACCCTCATCCTCCTCCTCGCGGCGCTGGCGGTGGCCGTCAGCATCACCGCCATCGCAGCCGTCCTGAACGACACCAGCTACAGCCTGCCCGCCCGGGCCTGGGCCATCGTCAGCCTGCCGCTTGGCTGGGCCACGATCCACATGCTGGCCGCCTTCCACTACGCCCATCACAGCTACAAGGCGGCAGATCCGGGGCTGGTGTTTCCCGGCAAGCAAAGCCCCGACGCCTGGGATTTCCTCTATTTCAGCTTCACCATCGGCATGACCGCGCAAGTCTCCGACGTGGTCGTCACCAGCCGCGCCCTGCGCCGCATGGTGCTGGTGCATTCCATCGTGTCGTTCTTCTACAACACCGGCATCCTCGCGCTGGCGATCAACGCGGTGGTAACCGGCGCGGGCTGAAGGCCGCGCGCTGAAAGCGCCCCCTCGCGTCGCCCCTTCCGGCTTCCCCTTCGACAAATATCCGGCCTTATGTAGCAAACGCACCAAGCTAGTCGGGGCGGGGGAAGCTATCGTGAATGTCCGCAACAGTATATGCCTGAACCTCGCCCTCAAGTCTGGTGACGTGGACGGTCACCACATAGACCATTTCAAACGG
>JAUYQR010000008.1 GCA_030697175.1 Paracoccaceae bacterium
ATCCTTCTGGTGCGCGAAACGCGACAACCGTATCCTTCGTCATGTGGCATATCCTTTTCTCTGCGAGAACTGCGGCGCGTCAACAACGCCTTGATATGCCACCCAATCCCCCCGTCACCAACTTTCAGCTATAGCTCCCGCTTGATCGGCTGCAGGCCGAGGCCGAGCGGCTGTGGGCCTTGCATGTCAAGCGCAACGGCCCGCCGCTCATTCGTGCTGCCCGCTCCAGCGCACCTGCCAGCCCGCTGCCGACCTTCAGTCTCGGTGCGCTGCTCGATGATCGCAGCCCGATGCCCGATGACATCATCGCGCCACGCGTGCTGACGCCGGGCGGGCTGCTGGTGCTGGGCGGCGCGCCCAAGGTCGGCAAGAGCGACTTCCTGATCTCGTGGCTCGTCCACATGGCGGCGGGGGTGCCGTTCCTCGGCTTCACACCGCCCCGGCCGCTGCGCGTGTTCTACCTGCAGGCGGAGATCCAGTATCACTACCCGGCATCGGACGGCGCGGATCGGCAACCATCGGCCCCGGCGCTCCGTTGGCGACCTCGTCAGACAGCGCATCCAGCGTACGCCGCACCTCACGGCCCAGCCCGCGCATCGGCCCATGGTCGCGGCCCATGCGGTTCCATGGCCAGGCGAGATGGCGGTGTTCCGCAGCCCGGGGGCGGATGGGTTTGCCTTGCTGACCACCTTTGGCAGCCGCGCCCGGATTGGCACGCTGGTGTCGGATTTCTACTCCGGTCCGACCTCGCGCTTCGATCTCGGCAATGCCCTGGTCGTCGATCTGGCGTCCGGCACGCTGGAAAGTGTCACCGATCTGACGCTGTTCGGCGGCGCCAATGCGATGGTGGTGGAAGTCGCGCCGGGCATTTGGGAGATCGTGCAAGGGGGTGCGGCAGAACTAATCGCGCCCGGCCGCTATCGCCTGGCCGCGATCTCGGCGGCCAGCGTCGCCGCCGTCAGGTCGCGCTTCTCGTCGATCCGGCGGACGACCCAGTCCTTCAGGCCAGCCAGCTTGCCATGCCCGCCGCCGTTGCCCTGCGCCTTCGGCAAAAGGCCCCCGGTCGCCGCCTTCAGCTTGACCATGTCATTGACAAACTTGACAGAAACCCTGAACCGCTCTGCCGTCGACCGGTGCGTGTTTCCCTCCGCAACATGGTCAACCACCCGCTGCCGAAGCTCCATAGGGTGCGGCTTGCCCATCGCTGACCCCCATATCTGCTTCCAGACAGGGAATCACAGATCAAATCAAATGAGAATCCTGAATCGCGATGGCCGCGACACGGCCGGTCCCGCGCCTTTGCGGTCACGGCCTATCCTTGCCGAACAGCACCTCGTCGGAAATCTCAAGTCGTGCGACGAGAAGACTGCAATTCAGGGTGTCGCTGAGGGATGCGGTGACCGAACCTTTCAGCCACCGTGCCATCGCGCCTTGTTTGTGATGCCCGACGACGACCAGATCGGCCGAAACGTCGAGGGCAATCTTGCTGATCCGTTCGGTGGGTTCGCCACGTTCCAGCCGCCCTTCGGGAACAAGACCCATGCCGTTGAGGCGGGCCAACCCTTCGTCGAGGATCTTCTGGACCTCTTCTGTCCGGTCGGGAGGGATGTAGACGCCACCGACACCTCCGACAAAGAATTCGGACGAAGGTTCCACGATGGCCATCAGCACCACCCGCGCGCCACAGACCTGGGCAAGCCGCGCGCCTTCGCGCAAGGCGAGGCGTCCTTCGAGAGACCCGTCATACGCAAGCAGGATCGTGCGATACATGATTGCCTCCGATATGCTGCCACATCTCAAGACTGGGTCGAGTATAGGCCGGTGAACGATCTGGAACAATCGTTCCCTTCAGGCACAGGGGCTGCGGCCTTTGTGAAGATGGTGCCAGATCTGGCCCTGGGGCGAACGCGGCTCATTGATGGCAGGGGCGACCGAGGGCGGTCGCCCCTGCCGATGGGGTTCATTCGACCGGTATCATGAGATGCGCGTAAGGCGTCCCCGCCCACATGACATAGGGCTGCGACGTGTCGGGAACGGGATCCGCCGGATATCCCGCCATCATCTCGGTGGCATTCATGATCATGACGTGCGGACCGGTGGTGATCCAGTTGTTGTCCGCCGTCGGGCCCGCAGCATAGGGGTCGGTGTTGCTGGAATCGGTGCCGCCCGCGAGCATGTAGATGAACCCGACCTTGCCTTTCGGTGGTTCCGTCTTGCCAATCCACGCCATCGCCCATTCCATTGCGTTGGCATCGCCACACATCGGGTCGGGCCCGGGCGTTGACGGGGTGTCAGGCATGCACCACCAGCCGTTGGTGCCTTCGCGCACGGTGGTCATTCCGCCCGCGTCGTCAAAACCATAGATCGTGGCACCCGCCGCGACGGCAGCGGGCGCGGCCGATTCCGCACTCTTGATCAGGTCGGATGTGTCTTGCGCAGCCGCTGGCACGACCGCCAGCATGGCAAACGCAAGTCCGCCTGCCACAAGGCAAGCTCTTTGCTTCATGACTGTTCTCCTTGGTGAAGATGGCCCGGCGGCGGCTGGTCAGCTGTCCCAGGCCTGAACGACCGTCTGCCGGATGATGCCCTCCGGCCCAAGCATGGCGGTGTTCGACGCGACAACCCGCGTTCCGTCGCTGTATTTGCAGCTTTCGACGAAAGCGAGAACCTTGTCGTCGACGACACCTGTGTCAATCGCGTGCGTCATGTCGCGGCTGTAGACATCATCGAGGAAGGCACCGATTTCCTGCGCACCCACGATTGTTCTGGGTTTGCTGGGCGTGTTGATGCTGTCGATGATGGTGATGACCGCATCGTCTGCGTAAAGCGCCTTCAAACTGGCAGCGTCACCAGTTTCAACCGCTTTGCGAAGTCCGTTGATGGTAGGGGCTTTTCTGTGCATCGTTCTCTCCCTTGGAAAAGCCAAAGGCGACCAGGCAACCGCAGAAATGCAAAGACAGGATCGACTCGGCCCTGTCTGCAAAAAAGAGTGCGCTTTCAGGTTGGAAAAGTCAATTGAAGGCTGGTTCTTGCCCACGCCAGATAGGCTGGGCCTTTGCCGGGCGGATTGGCGATGGGCGGCGTCGGATCGAAACGCCGACCAGATGCAGGTCAGGCAGTCAGGCCATGCTCGAGGATTTCGACCGCAAGGATGGTCGGGAGATGCTCGGCGATTTCAGTCCAGGTCTCGCCTTCGTCCAGACTGGCAAAGACAGAGCCGCTGTTGGTTCCGAAATAGATGCCCGCAGGGGTTTGCGCATCGCCGGCCATCGCCTGTCGAAGGACGGTGAAGAAGCATGCGGTCTGCGGCAGGCCGCGGCGCTTGGCTGACCACGATTTGCCTCCATCTTCGGATTTCCACACCGCTGCTGCCGCGTCTGGCGGGAAGCGCCCGTCGCGGTCGCCGTTCAGCGGCAGGGTCCAGATCACCTGCGGATCGCGGGGATGAACCCGGATCGGAAAACCGAAGGTGGAAGGCAGTCCGCTGGTTATGTCTTCCCAACTGCGGCCACCGTCGGCCGAGCGCCAGACCCCGTGGTGGTTTTGCTGGTAAAGCACGTCGTCAGACCCCGGCGCACGCATGATGTTGTGCACGCAATGGCCAACCTCGCCGTCACGCGGTGCGGCGGGGTGGTCGTGCACGGCGCAGGCTTCTGCATTCGACAGCCGGTTGCGCCGCTCCCATGTCTTGCCGCCGTCTTCTGTGGCAAAGACCCCGGCGGCCGAGATGCCGATCCACAGCCGGTCGGCGTCTGCGGGATCGGCAACGATGGAATGAAGCACCAGACCGGCGGCACCGGGCGACCATGAACCGGCCGACGGATGATCGTTCAGGCCTTGCACAAGGGTCCAGGTTTCGCCTTTGTCGCGGCTGGCGAGAAGATTGGCAGGCTTGGTTCCCGCGTAAAGCGTATCGCCCGAAAGGCCCAGCGACCAGATTTGTGCAAAGCGGTCGCCGAAGGGCAATGGCGCGTCGGTCCACCCGATCATCGCAGCGAAATCGGGGTCGTTCGAGGCCCACTCATCAAGCTTTCCGGTGGTCAGCTTTGACAGTGACCAGCTTGCGCCGGCATCATCGGACCGCCAGACGCCAGCCCCATGCCAATCCCCTCCGCCGCCTGCCCAGATACGCCCCGAGGCCGGATCGCCGATCATGTGATTGATTGGCCAGCCATCACAGAAGGGCCCGGACACTGTCCATCCCGACCGGTCCGGGCCGGCGGAGATCAGAAACGCACCTTTGGTGGTGCCAACCAGAACGGTTGTTGTCGCCGAGGCCATGTCTGAACTCCGCTGATGCCGATCGTCAGTGTAGAGCAAGACACCCGGTTCTGTCATCGGTCTATGTGGGGTGCGCGCCGAAGGCGGCAACTGGTGTGCGATCAATGCCAGAGCTGAATCAAGGCGCATGTAGCGCGTCATTCTGGAGGGGCGGGGGGGGGCGCTGGTGCGGGGTATGGTGGAATGGAGGGTCAGATTGGTTCTTGCATGTGGCTGGAAGCGGCACCAGAAACGGCACTGTTTCCGAAATCGCGGGCTATAAATGCCCAGAATACGGCCATCGGCCATTCAGTGCCGCGTATCAGGGCGTCTGTTGCACTGGCGCGGCAGATGCTGCACAAACCGTTTGACACAGCCCAAGCGCGGCCTAGCCTAGCACAATTGCAAGGCGAATCATAGTGATGTCCTAAAGGTGTAGCATGTATGTGAGTCGGTTTGTACAACTATGCCGTGAATTCAAGGCAATGGGTCTGAAGAGGACCGGCGGATTTTTGGCGACCGTCCTGGCAATTGATGCAATCACGGCCTTTATTGTTTCGGTCGT
This sequence comes from Paracoccaceae bacterium, assembly GCA_030697175.1. Classification (GTDB taxonomy): domain Bacteria; phylum Pseudomonadota; class Alphaproteobacteria; order Rhodobacterales; family Rhodobacteraceae; genus JAUYQR01. Next base: position 4,826 of record JAUYQR010000008.1, read on the forward strand.
CTTTTTGAATCTTTTTGACAGCTCTTATATGGCTGACGCGAACAAGTTTCTTGTGGCTTTGGTTTTTTCCGTTCTTTCCGTTTTTTTCCTGCTTTATTTCCAGACGCAGAAATTCATCTGGCGATTTGTGTCGTTGCACGAAATTGCACCCTTTACCTCGGCGGCGGCGCTGACGGTTGGATTTGGGTGCCTTCTGCTGTCGGCGATCGGGCAAATTCCTGAAAGTTCGGTGGCAACCGGCGCTGGCGCGATTGATTTCGTGGTGCATGGCGTGTTTCACGCGCTTTTGCTGTCGGCCACCTGGCTGAGCACGAGGGTCGCGTGGCGCTTCTTGCAGGACCTGGTCGACAATGAGCGCGAAAGATCCGCGCTGTTGAGGCCGGTCCTGCTTGTTTCCGCGGGGGTCGGCTGCGTGAATCTCTTGCGCGGGCTTGAGGGTTCGAACAGCCCCATCCACCCGGTCGGCATCCTTGATTTCAGCCCGCACCAGACCGGACGCGAGATCCGGGGGGTGCCAATTCTTGGCAGTCCTGCCGAGTTGGGCAAGATCGTCGCCGCACTGACCGCGCAGGGAAAGCGGCCCGAAGAGGTGGTGCTGACCGAGCCGCTGAACGAAGAGCAGACGCTGGACGTGATCGAGCGGTCGGTCGCCTTGAAGCTGAAGGTGTCAAAGTTGCCGTCGCCCGGAGAGGCAAGGGAACTGATCGGGCGCGGGCTTTCGCCGGCCGAGCCGATCACCCTGCGCTCGGTCGTTGGTCGGGAACAGTATGAATTCGACCGCACGCCGATCTCTACCCTTGTGGCTGGCAAACGGATCTTGGTGACCGGGGCAGGGGGCAGCATCGGCAGCCAGCTGGTGGAATTGATCGCGAGCTTCGGGCCGGCGCAGATCTGCCTTGTCGACAACGGCGAGTTCAATTTGTGGCAGGTGGAGCAGCGCCTGAAGGCAAGGTTTGCCGACCTGAAGCTGCTTGCCCGCCTGACCGATGTCCGCGATGCCAATCGTCTGCGTCAGGTGTTTGCCGAAACTCGGCCGCACCTTGTGTTTCATTCGGCCGCCCTGAAGCATGTGCCGATGGTGGAGGCCAATCAGGCCGAGGGGGTTTTGACGAACATCCTTGGCACGAAGAATGTCGCGGATGCCGCATTGGAAGCGGGCGTCATGGCGATGGTTCAGGTCTCCACCGACAAGGCCGTCATGCCGACCAGCGTGATGGGGGCGACGAAACGGGTGGCCGAAATCTACTGTCAGGCGCTGGACGTGGGACAGTCCGGGCCGCGGTTCATGACGGTGCGCTTTGGCAATGTGCTTGGATCGTCGGGGTCGGTGGTTCCGATCTTTGAAAAGCAGATCAAGGACGGGGGGCCGCTGACTGTCACTCATCCGTTGATGGAACGCTATTTCATGACGATCGCAGAGGCGTGCGAGTTGATCCTTCATTCTGCGGCTCACGGTGCCAGCGACAGCAATGCGCGCGGCGTCATCAACGTTCTGGACATGGGCAAACCGGTGCGCATTGTCGATGTGGCGCGGCGGATGATCCTGTTGCACGGGTTGATGCCTGACGAGGACATCAAGATCCAGTTCACCGGAGTTCGTCCCGGAGAGAAACTGGTGGAAGATTTGTTCAACGACACCGAGACGCGTCTGGAAAGTTCGGTTGTCGGGGTCCATACGGCCTTGTCCGAAAGCGTCCCGCTGGCGGTGATAAAAGCGGCCGTCGCAACGCTTGCCGAGCAGGCCGCAGCGGGCAAGAACGGAGAAATCATGAAGACTTTGGCGGCCTTGGTGCCGGGATATCAGGCACCTTCGCATCCGAGCAACAGTTCGGAGGCAGCATGAACGCGCAAGGTGGCGATCTGAAGCCGGTTTTCTTGCCCTTTGCCCTGCCTGATATCGGCGAGGCGGAGATCGCGGAAGTGGTCGATTGCCTGCGGTCCGGCTGGATCACGACCGGGCCCAAGACGGCACGCTTCGAGCGGGAGTTTGCCGCGTTCATCGGTGGCGGCGTCGAGGCGATCGCCGTGAATTCTGCGACGGCGGGGCTGCATCTGGCGGTTGAAGCGCTGGGCATCGGCCCGGGGGACGAAGTGATCGTTCCGGTGCACACCTTCACCGCAACTGCCGAAATCGTGCGCTACATGGGCGCGGACCCGGTTTTTGTCGATGTGGAGCCGGGCACCCTGAACATGGACCCGACAAAGATCGAAGCGGCGCTGAGCCCGCGCACCAAGGCAATCATCCCGGTGCATTATGCCGGATTGGCCTGCAGCATGGCTCCGATCATCGAGCTGGCCCGCCGACACGGTCTGAAGATCGTCGAGGACGCGGCGCATGCGCTGCCCGCGACCTTTGGCGGGGCGAACATCGGCACGCTTGATACCGATGTCACGGTATTCAGTTTCTATGCCACCAAGACCCTCGCCACGGGAGAGGGCGGGATGGTTGTGACCCGCAACCCCGCAATTGCAAAGCGTGCCAAGATCATGCGCCTGCACGGCATCAGCCGCGATGTATTCGACCGCTATCAGGCCGGCGGGGCATGGTATTACGAGGTGGTCGCACCCGGTTTCAAATACAACATGACCGATGTTGCGGCCGCGATGGGGATCCATCAGCTTGCCAGGCTTGCTGAAATGCATGGCAAGCGGGAAGCCATCGCCGATACCTACCTGTCGGCTTTTGCCGACTTGCCGTTGATCCTGCCCAGCAGCGCGCCAAGGGGTGACGTGCATGCGTGGCATCTTTTCCCGGTCCGGGTCACAGCCGACGCAGGCATTTCGCGCAACGATCTGGTCGAGCGTCTGGGAGCAAAGGGCATCGGCGTCAGCGTGCATTACGTGCCGCTGCACATGCACCCTTACTGGCGCGACCGCTATCATCTGAAGGCAGAGGATTTTCCTGCCAGCACAGCCGCCTACGAAAGCATGGTCAGCCTGCCGATCTACAGCAAGATGTCGCCCGACGAAGTTGCCCGTGTGGTGTCGGCTGTCCGTGATGCGCTTGCACCGAAGCGGGCATAGCATGGATGACGCGCGTCCAGGTCAACGAGCGGTTGACATCGTCTTGTCGTCGGTCGGGCTGGTGGTGCTGGCCCCCCTGATCCTGCTTGGGGTCTTGGGGGTGAAATTCACCAGTCCGGGCCCGGTCTTTTACCGGGCTGCGCGGGCAGGGCGTGGCGGACAGACATTCCACATGCTGAAGCTGCGGACGATGCGTCATGCCCTGTCAGAGGGGCCAAAGATAACCGCGCCGCAGGACCGCCGCGTAACGCCGTTCGGTCAGTTCCTGCGGACATCGAAGATTGACGAGATGCCGCAGCTTTTCAATGTGTTGAAGGGCGACATGTCGATCGTCGGACCAAGACCGGAGGACCCCGGCATTGTGCGCGACCTTTATGGCCCGGCTGAACATGAAACGCTGCGCGCGCGTCCCGGACTGACCAGCCCCGGCACGATCTGGTATTATGAAAACGGCGAGGCCCAGCTTGACCCCGCAGATGTGATGCGAAACTACGAGACCGTGATGCGCCACAAACTGGGCCTGGATGCCGAGTATCTGCGGACGGCAACGGCTGTCTCTGATTTTCGGGTGATGCTGGCGACCGCAGCGGCCATCGTGAAAAGGGTGGTGTCCAGACCCCGGCCGACCAGCGATGCAAGCCACAGCGGCCGATGATGACGCTGCGCAGGAGAATACGGCCCTGACCGATTTCATTCACGAAGAAAACCCGGCATCGAGCCGCGAATGGCAGGCCTTGTCTGGCGTGGCGATTGCCGTCGCCTTTGTGGCTTTCGTGACCAATCTTGACCTTTTCCTGTCGGTTCGCGGCATCCTTCCGCTTAACACGCTGGTGGTCTTCGTCGCGTTCAGCGCGGTGTATCTGGGGATGGTTCTTGCCGCGAAGGGGCGGCAGGGCTTCGATCTGTTTCTGTTCGGCCTGAGGCTGAACCGGGTGCCCTTCGGCCTGTTCGCGTTGTGGATCATCGCGCATGTGCTTGCATCGGGCAGGACCGTGCTGTCGGGCAACGACGTTGATTTCACGCAGATCTTTCCGGTCTTTCAGTTCGTCGTTCTGACCTTTGGTCTGCTGGTTGCGGTGGCAGACCCTGGCGGCAGGCAAATCTCTGTGGCTGCCCGCTGGGCGATTGTGGTGCTGGGCGGATCGGTGATCTTCGAGACGATCTTTCCGGGGGCGCTCGGGGCTGATACTGCCCGGACCGGCGGGTTTGCATTGAACGCGAACATTCCCGGATTCATCATTCCCGCGCTGTTGGCCTTGTCTCTGGATTTCAGGCGGGTGCGGACGGTTGATTTGGTGGTGATGCTGGTGTCGCTTGTCGCTGTCATCTGCACGCTGTCACGGATGGGGATCGCCATGCTTGCACTGGTGATCGCGGTCTATGGCTTTTTTCATGTCCTTCGCGGGGGAAGCGAGAAGAAGCTGCGCAAGCTGGCGTTCATCGCACTTCTTGTGGTTGGCCTGACATTGCTGGCGGTGGGCAGTCTGGCGTTGCTTGCCAGTTCGGGCCAGGTCGATGGCGAGTTTCAGGCGCGGATCGCAGTCTTGCTGCACGGCGGTGACAAGGTCTTCAACGACCCGTATCGCGGGCCGTTGCTTGAATATTTCGTGCATCTGGCCAGTCAGCACCCCTGGGCTGGCTACGGTACCGGCGCGACGTTGATGAACGCTGCCGCAAGTGCGCCGCTGCACCTTGGCCCGCACAATGTTTATGTCAGGACCTGGGTGGATACGGGCTTTGTCGGGATGGCGCTGTATCTGGCCTTCGTGGCGTCGATCATCGGACTTGGCATCCTGCGAAGATCGGTATCGGCGGTGACGATTGGAACGCTGGTGGCGCTTTACGGCGGGTTTTCCCACAATGTCACGGACAACAAGGCCGTGCTCATCCTTGTGGGCGTGACGCTTGGTCTGTCTGCCATGCGAGAGCGGGAGCGATAGCCCATGCGCGTTCTGCATGTGATCGACGGAATAGGCGTTGGTGGTGCCGAACTGGTGCTGATCCAACTGATCGAACAGCTTGAAAAGCGCGGGGTTCACAGCATCGTCCTGACCCTGACCCCCGCCGGAATTCTGCGCGACCGGCTTGTCGCGTCGGGGGCGGAGCTGGTGGAAATGGACATGGCCAAGGGCCGGCTGCCCTGGGCCGGTCTGGTGGCCATGGTGCGCGCGATGAAGGCGTCGAAGCCGGATGTGATCCAGGGCTGGATGTACCACGGAAACTTTGCTGCGATGGTCCTGCGCGATCTAGCCTTGCTTCGCACGCCGATGTTCTGGAGCATCCACAATACGTTGGAGCCGAAGCTGCCGTTTTCGGCGGTGACCAGGCTGGCGTATCTGGCCTGTCGCGTCATGGCGTTCCGCCCAAGATCGATAGTCTACGTATCGCGCGCGGCCGCAGACCAGCATGCGGCGGCAGGGTTCCGGGCCTCGAAGGCCAGCGTCATTCCGAACGGCACCAACTGCGACCAGTTCAAGCCGTCGGCGACCGAACGGGCCAGGGTTCGAGCGGTCTTGGGCCTTGGCGACGATGTGTTCCTGCTGGGGTGCTTTGCCAGATGGGCCACGATGAAGGGCCATCCGAATCTGTTCGAGGCGATCGCCCGGCTGAAAGAGCAGGGTCTGACGCCCAAGGTCTTGCTTGCGGGAACACGGATGGAGCCGTCCAACGCCGATCTTGCGGCCCTGATGGCGCGGTTTGGCGTAACGGCAGAGTGCATCTGCCTTGGCGAACGCTCCGACGTGCAGGACTTGATGACCGCGATTGACGGTCTGGTGCTGCCGTCGATCTACGGCGAGGCGTTCCCGATGGTGTTGGGCGAGGCGATGGCGTGCCAGATCCCCTGTGTTGCAACCGATGTTGGCGACAGCGCGTATCTGCTGGGCAATGCCGGGATCATCGTGCCGCCATCGGATGTGGGCGGATTGACGGATGCATTGTCGAAGCTGGTGCGGATGGCACCGGAAGAACGGGCCGCGCTTGGAACCTTGGCGCGGGATCGGGTCAGAACGCGGTTTTCGATCGACACGATGACGGATGCCTATCTTGATCTTTACGCGCCCTCCGGTCGGGTGAGTGCGGCGGCTTCTTCCAGCGTGTTGGGGTAGGTAACGAGGGTGGTGTCAGAGCGGTCTGCGACCAAGACGGATGAGTTGCCCCGGCTGGGCGTGATCATGCCGTGCCGAAACGAGCAAGCCATGATCCGGCGCAGCATCTCGTCGGTGCTGGCGTTCGACTACCCGGCTGATCGAATGACCCTCACCGTGGTTGACGGGATGAGCACCGATGCAACCAGGGCAATCATCGAAGAGATTGCTGCAAGTGACCCCAGGGTCAGGCTTTTGATCAACCCGGACCGGCTTCCGGCGCCGGCCCTGAACCTGGCAATCGACAGCCTGGACTGTGACATCGTCCTGCGGGTTGACGCCCATTCGGTATATCCGCCGGACTATGCGGCACGCAGCGTCGCGGCGCTTTTGGAAACCGGAGCCCAGAATGTTGGCGGGGTCTGGGTCACCGTTCCCGGCGCCGACACGCCAGCGGCGAAGGCGATCGCCTTTTCGCTGGCGCATCCCTTCGGCGTGGGCAACGCCGAGTATCGCACCGGAACGCGTGAGCGGCGCTGGGCCGATACGGTGCCTTTCGGATGCTGGCGTCTGGAGACGTTGCGGGAGATGGGCGGCTTCACCACCGATATCCCGTATGGCGAGGATGACGAGCTGAACGGCCGCCTGAGGGCCGCAGGTGGCCGTATCCTCCTGGACCCGTCAATCACCTGCGAATATGTGGCGCGGCCGAGTTTGGGCAAGTTCATGCTGATGCTCTACCGGTATGGACGTTCAAAACCGGCGACCGCGATGCGGCTTGGCAAGGTTACGACGGTGCGCCAACTGGTGCCGCTGATCTTCGTCCTGACGACTGCCGGGTCCGTAGCACTTGCCTTTGTCAGCCCGCCATTGCTGCTTGTCGGGGCTGCGGCGATGCTGGCGCATCTGGCGGTGGGAACGAGTGTTGCGGCAAGGGCGGCAGCGGCGCGGCGTCTGGATCGGCCGTCGGCGCTGAGGGTGCCTCACACCTTGTTGGCTGGACATGTTGCATACGGGATGGGATATCTTGTCGGACTTTTGTATCAGCTCAACCCTTGGAAACATCGACCGAATGTTCACACCTAGCTTTGTTACCTGGTCGTTGGGAGTGCTCGGCAATCACCGGCTCGCGAGGCTGCTTCTGGCGGCCACCCTTGGTGCCGCGTTGGCACCGGGTTTGGCGCAGGCAGACGTCGGCAGGACAATCCACGTGTCGCCGACCAAAGGAAATGATGGCAATCCGGGAACCCGCAACCAGCCGCTGGCGTCGATCGCCGCTGCGGTTGGTATCGTGAACCCGGGGGATACGATCCTGTTGGCGCCGGGGGTATACAAGGTCAAGAGCCGCACCGAGTACGGTGTCCGGATTACGCGCGATGGAACCAAGTCCGCCCCGATCACCATGCGGACCGAGGGCGGCGAGGCGGTCATCGATTGCAGTGCGCTGACGTCAACGAAGACCGTCTATTGCCTGCAGCTTGAAGCCGACTGGTGGCGAATTTCCAATGTCGCGGTCACCGGCAGCACGCAGAACGCGAAGGGGGCGTGGGCAGTTGGCCTTAACCTGCTGAACGCAAGCAACAACGTCCTGCAGTCGGTGCGCGCCTTCAAGAACCAGGGCCCCGGAATTGCGCTGATCGGGAAATCCGGCAATAATCTGCTGCAGGATTGTGAATCCTTTTCAAATTACGATCCGCTGGCGTCTACCCCGGGTGGCAACGCCGACGGGATTCAGATTTCCTCGATCAACAAGAAGCAGGTTGGCAATGTTGTCTCAAGATGCAACTCGCACAACAATTCGGATGATGGGTTCGATCTTTGGAAGACCGAAGCGGTGGTAACCATCCAGCACTCGATCGCCAAGCGGAACGGCTTTGTCCCCGGCACGTCGCAAAAAGCCGGCGATGGCGTCGGCTTCAAGTTGGGAAAGAACAGTTCCGGTCCGAAGCACCAGATCCTTTACAATCGCGCCCTGAACAACCGCGCCGCAGGATTTGATCGAAACGGTGCTGCCCGTTCGCCGATCTATGTGGAAAACGTAGCGCAGGGCAACGGCGGCGGCCCGTATAAATAGGGGCTAGGCCCACTCTTTTTCAGGGCGCGCCCCGGTTTTCACCGTCGCTGCCACCAGCAGGGCGAACAGGAAGAACGACAGGAAACCGATAGCTGCAATGACGGCAGGCGGGATGCTGCTTGGCGTGGCCGGAGCGACCGCAGGCGCAACCAACCGCGCATCGTCGGACACGAAGTTGGACAGTTCACGGATTTCAAACAGGCGCTGCAGCATCTCGCGATGAACTTTTGCCGTCACCTCGGCTTCCCGGACGAGGGTGGGCAGGTTTGAAGGCTGTGCCAGTTCGCCCGTCTGTTCGCCCGTCTGTTCGCCCGCCAGTTCACCCGGGCCTGTCAGAGCGGTCAGGTCCGACAGGGCAGACGCCAATGCCGTGCGCGTATCGTCCAGCGGTGCTTCGGCGGCAGCAAGGGTGCTGTCGGCGACAAGCTCGTCGATAAGGGCAATTCCCTTTTCCAGGCTGGCAACCGCTTGGTCGAGTGCCTGCTTTTCGTCGGCGGTTACAGAGGCTTGTGCGCCACGCGCCTCGGCCACCTTCAGGTCGGCCGCCTGTGCCGACTGCGCAAGGATTGCAACCCGCCGCTCAACCTCGTCGCCGACCTTTTGCAAGTCGGCTGCCTTGACGTCACGTTGACCTTGCAGGAATTGCGCCACCACTTCGTTGGCGACGAAGGCGGCGAAGTCGGGGTCTTCTGCCGAAAACGAGACCTCGATGATATCGGCCGAGTTCACCCGGCGGACACTGAGGTTGCTGGCGATGACCTGTCGCAACTGCGCCTCGGAGGTGGGCAGTTTCGCCACCGGGCCTGCCTTGGCCGGGTCCGCAAGAAGCACTTTCGCCACCCGATCCAGCGTCTGGGCAGATCGAAGAAGCTGAACCTGTGTGTCCAAGACGACATTGTCCCCGCTCAGGTCAAGCGAGGCCGGTTCGTAATTCAGGACTGACAGGGAATAGGGGCTGACCAAAAGCGACGCGGTCGAGGTGTAGGTGTCGGGGTTGGAAACGCCGGTCCCGAAACCGATTGCCGCCCCAAACACGCCAAACGCCAGAATTGCCCCGATCCGATTGCGAATAAGCGAAAGCGGTGTCGTATGAACCTCGACTTGCTCCAAGGGTAGATCCTCTTCCACTGTCAAACGCATTCTTGCCATGCTATGCAAGCCTTGCGGTCAAACAAATAACCACAAGACAATGCCAACGCCAGATGGTTCGCCGATGTGTCTGTGAAACTTTATGAAAAAGAGTTCGAAAAACATCGATTCCTCCCATGACGAGTTTCAGCATGTCGCCCTTTTCCTGCCGAACCTTGACGGTGGTGGTGCCGAGCGGGCTTTTGTCAACCTGGCGCGCGGGATTGCGGAGTTGGGCCACCGGGTAGACCTAGTGGTTGGCACCGCAGCAGGACCGCTTCGTTCCGAAGTCTCGCCTCTGGTCAGGGTTGTTGATCTGGCTGCATCCAGACTGGTCTTCTCGCTTCCCGGACTGATCCGCTATCTGCGATCGGAACGGCCCGATCTGGTGTATTCCGCGCTGGAAGAAGCCGGCATCCTTGCCTTGCTGGCACGCAGGATTTCAGGCGTGGCGGCAAAGGTCATCCCCAGCATTCGCAATACATTGTCGGACGAAGCGCGGCAGTCGTCGCCAAAGCGCAAGCTCCTTCTCAGGCTTGCGCGCTGGCTTTATCCTTCGGCGGATGCGGTTGTTGCGGTATCCAAGGGTGTCGCGAAGGATGCGGCCGGGGTTTTGCATCTGCCGCTTGCGTCGATCCGCGTCATACGCAACCCGACACTCACGCCAGACCTGCGCGCGGCCGCGATGCAGCCCGTGGACCATCCCTGGTTCGCCCCGAAGTCCGCGCCCGTCATCCTTGGCTGCGGCCGCCTTGCGCCGCAAAAGGATTTCGCCACGCTGATCGAGGCTTTCGCGCGGGTCAGGGCAATAAGGCCCTGCAAACTTGTGATACTTGGAGAGGGGCCGCTGCGGCAAGACCTTGCCCGTCTGGCCGGGGAACTGGGCGTTGCGGCGGATGTGGCGATGCCCGGCTTTGACGCGAACCCCTACCGTTTCATGGAAAAGTGCGACGTCTTTGTGCTGTCGTCGGTGTTCGAGGGCTCTCCCAATGTGGTGGTTCAAGCCCTTGCCTGCGGCGCCCCGGTTGTGTCGACCGATTGCCCAAGCGGACCGGACGAGATTCTGCAAGGTGTTGCGCGGGGAAAGCTGGTTCCGGTTGGCAATCCCGAGCGGATGGCTGCTGCGATCAGCTTATTTCTGGATGGCGGTGCCGAAGGTCCGGTATTCGTCAATCTGGCTGGTTTCGATTATATCGAGGCTGCGCGCAACTATCTGGGCGTGCTGAAACAGGCAAGTGCGAGGGACAATTAGGCCCTTGCTCCAGAAGTCATCAGAAAAGGTATCGGGATAGCATGGTGCGTGATTTGCGGGTCCTTCAGGTTATTGACCACCTCGAGGTTGGTGGCGCCCAAAGATTGCTTGAGGTCTTGCGAAGCGGAACACCGCCAGACCGGACGATAGAGATTCTCTCGATGGGGTCTGAGGGCGATCCGTTGTATGCGCGCCTTTCACGAAAGAACGTGCAGATCACCGTTGAACCAGACTGCCGACTTTGGAGGCCGTCTTCGTATTTCAGGATTTTCAAGGCCATTCGGCGCATAAGGCCGGACGTCATTCATGTGCATTTGACGTCCGCAACGATCGTTGGTGCCATTGCCGGCTGGCTGGCGCGGTGCCCGGTCGTCGTGACGATTCACAGCACCAGAACGGTTCAGGTGACCGGGCTTCGGGGAAGATGCCTGCGGTTTCTTGAAACTGCGACCATTCGGCTGTTCGTGGATCGGATCATCTTTGTCGGCAAGGTCACGGCAGAGGCGAACCGCCACCGGTTCGGGCGGATTCCGATGGTCACCATCGACAACGTGGTGGAACCTCCGGACCGCGCTTTGGCCTTGCGTCGCGCGCAAACGCGGACAGCTTTCGGGGCGCAGGACGGCGATGTGGTCATCCTGTCAACCGGGCGTTTGACCCCGGTGAAAAACATCGGTTTGCTGCTGCAGGCTTTTGCCAAAGTGCGCAGCGCCCACCCTGAGGCAAAGCTTTGGGTCTGTGGCGACGGAAGCATGGCTGCGGCGCTGGCCGAACAGGCTGCGTCCCTCGCCCTGGGCGACGCGGTGAGTTTTCTGGGGGGGCGGGATGATGTTCCCGTTCTGCTGCAAGCCGTAGACATCTACGCGCTGAGCTCGGATGCCGAGGGCCTGCCGCTTGCCTTGCTGGAAGCGATGTCCGCGGGCCTGCCCGTTGTTGCGACTGCCGTGGGCAGTGTTCCCGATTACGTGGAGGGCGGCGCTGGCTTGATCGTGGCCCCTCGACAGGTTGACGATTTTGGCAATGCTTTGAGCCGGATGGTTGGCGACACTGCATTCCGAGCCGACGCCGGTCGTGTGGCGCGTGAGCGGGCGGATGCGTTCACCGATGTGGTAACGTGGCGGGAAGCGGTGGAGGCCGAATATGCAAAAGCGAAGCATGGCCCCACACGGTGAGCTGTCAAGAACCACGCGAGGCGCGCAGTTTTTGCGCCGCAGACTTCAGCTTTTGCCGTTCATCGGGTGACAGCACGACCGCATAGGCCAGCGTGAGCAGCGTCAGCGTTGTAACCGCGAAGGCACCCATGCTGGCGGCAAGACCGAATTGGTCATCCAGGTAGGTCATGATTGCACCGCCAAGGAGGGTCAGCGGAACGATAATCACAAAGCTGGCCGTATCCCATTTGAGATCGGAGACGCGACTTGCCATCACGGTCAGGACAACCGTCCGAACGATGCTGCCGACCAGAACCGCGACGGACACGCCCAGCAGACCAAAAGCAGGTGCCAGAGCGAACATGGCCATAACCGTCGCCAATGCTCCGAGGATGTAGGCGACAAGTTTCAGGCCTGTCCGCCGTTGCAGGATCAGGCCGATTTCGGTGATCCAGCTGATGGATTCTATGGCCAGCGCCATCAGAAGCGGAAACACGATGACCGCCGCTCCGACGTATTTCTCGCTGGCAAGAAAAACGATCATCGGCTTTGCCACGCTGGATAAAGCCAGAACCAGCAGACATGACAGCAGCACGAGGATTTTCAGGACGAGGTTGTAGGTGGCCTGTGCGTCAGGCCGTTTGCCGATCGACAGGGCGAAGGGTTCCCATGCCGACTGGAACGCGAAGGCAAAAAGCCCGAACAGCATGGTAATCTTTGCTCCAGCGGCATAAAGCCCAAGCGCATCAGTCGTGAGAAGCAGAGCCACAAGCGAGCGTTCGATCAAGGGAACGACCCGCCGCAGGGCGCTGATCGCTCCATAAGGCAAGGTATAGTGCAACATCTGCAGCACATAATGCAGCCTTGCGGTCGGTTTCAGCCAGCCCCGAATATAATAGATGCCAATTCCTGCAAAAACGACCGAGGATAACAGCCCCGCAAACAGGATTCCACGGACTGACGCATCGAACAGGAAAATTGCTGTCAGCCAGCAGACAGCCTGGGTGAACGAAAATCCGACAGAAAGGAATATGTACTTGTTGCGAGAAAATGTCACCCGCAGCAGGACAACGGCGAAATTCAGCAACACCAGGAAGGGTGCCTGAAGCAGCAGCATATTGAAGGCCGGCTGGAATTGCTGACCAATGCCAAGAAGCGAAAGGGCGTGTCCGCCCAAAAGCCAGGTCAGGGGCAGGGCAATCGCCAGAACGTAAAGCCGCAGGAAGAACGACTGGGAAATAAGCTCGCGCCGCGTTTCATGATCTTCATACTCGAAGAAATAGCGCGCAACGCCGCTGTCCTGGCCGAATACCAGAAACACTGTCAAGAACCCGCCAAAGACCTGAAGCATGTCAAAGACGCCATACTCTGCCACGGCAAGATGCCGGACGATGATGGGAAATGTGATCAGGGACGCAAAGCGGCTGACCGCTGCCGCCATGCCGTAAATTGCGGAATCCTTGGCCAGAAAGCGCAGGCGCCCGCCAAGGCTCATCGCAGACGGATCGCCAGGGTGCGGGTTCTTTTCCAGGTCGGACCTCCGCCATCTATCCGGTCGTCGTGCCGGACAGGCTACTCATCCAGCGTCTGCCAGCAATATCAAAAGCATTCAAGCCTGTAGGTTCCACGTGGTCGGCAGGCCGACGGCCATGTGTGCATTTTCTTGCGGGCAATGTGGGCGAGCAGCGTTGAAATGGGGGCGCCGCACGGCCGGTCTTGCCGGGTGCGCCGGCGTTGGGCGGGGTGATTTCGGGTGCGCCAATGCAGGTTTGGGGGGCAAGTAGCACCCTTTCCAAAGGGGCGACAGGTGCGTTAACGTCAGACGAAAAGCAGGATTGACCCCTTCGACAGGGCGCTTGTCAGCCTGCCGGAACAGTGAGGGTTTCGTTGTTTGATATGAAGAAGTCGTTTCTGTTCGTCATGCCGGGCGCAGTGCCAATTGCCAATTTTCGCGTGTCGCAGTTGCTTGCGGAAACTTTCCCTGACCTTGAGTGCGAAGTCCTGGATTATTCGAAGGTGTTGCGATCAAGGCCAATGACGCTGGTGAATATCTGCGTGCGCACCGTTTTTGAAGCAGGGCCGGGAGTGCTTAAAAGCCGGGAGACGCTGCGCAATTCGATCCTGCGCTCGGTCGCGACCGAAGCGTGGATCAAGAAATGGGTCGCCAATCGCGTCTCCGCCGGCAACGCGGCATTTACGTTTCAGATGCAATCACTGTTTGACGCGGGCGTTCCGGGCTGCCCGCATTTCGTGTTCACGGATCACACCCGGCTTGAGAACTTGAACTATCCCGAAAGCGAAGAAGTCCCGCGACCTCCGCAGAAATTGATTGATCGTGAAACTGAGATCTACGCCGATGCGCGCGTTGTATTCGTGCGTAGTGAAAACATTCGCCGGTCACTGACAGAGCAATATCACATTGATCCGCAGAAGGTCGAAGTGGTCTATGCCGGATCAAACCTTCCGGGCGCGCGGTCAAATCAAGGCCCCGCTTTCGACCGCGATCCTTTCACGATCCTCTTTGTGGGTCTTGATTGGGACCGAAAAGGTGGCCCGGAGCTTTTGATGGCGTTCAGACGGCTTCAAGAAACACATCCGCAGGCTCGACTTGTCATAGCAGGGGCATCGCCGGAAATACCCGCTGACCTTCCAGGTGTAGAGGTGATCGGCGAGGTTTTCATCAACCGCCTTGAGCAACTTTACCAGCGCGCCGGAATCTTTTGCCTGCCGACCCGGCGAGAGCCGTTTGGAATTGTCTTTCTCGAGGCGATGGAACACGGCTTGCCGGTCGTTGGCACCGATATCGGTGCGCAGGTCGATTTCATTCGCAATGGAGAGACCGGTTTCCGGGTTCCGGTGCGTGATCCCGAAGCTCTTGCAGCGGCCCTGCGCAGGCTTTGCGATGATCCGGAGGCGGCCAGGGAAATGGGGCGGCGCGGAGAGCGGCTTATCCGTGAGAGATACAATTGGAAAAGCGTCGTCACCAGGATGACGGCAACGATCCGCAGCGTTCTCAAGGACCAGGCCGAAGGGGCAGCCGGCGAGTAGCAAGTGTTTCGCGGTGCGGCGCGGAAAGGGGGCGTCGGCCACCACCGCTGCTTACGGATGGGCAGGTTCCGGCAAAAGGGCCATCGACAGGGCGGAATAGCCGCCGCGGCCCGCGACCCAGGTGCGTACCGGTGCCGGGGCGTGCCCCTCGGGCCAGTCAAGCAGCACAAGGTCGGCGCGCAGGCCCGGTGCAATGCGGCCACGGTCGGCAAGGCCCATCGCGGCTGCGGGGTTGGCCGAGACCAGTTTCCACAGCGCGGCCAGAGGGGCGATCCGGTCAGCCGACAGTCGCACCATCGCGCCAAGCATGGCGGGGTAGAAATAATCCGACGCAAGAATGTCGCACAGGCCGCGCGCGATCATGTCGGCAGCGCCGGGGCTGCCAAGGTGGCTGCCGCCGCGCATCGCGTTCGGCGCGCCGAGAACGATGGGGTCACCAGCCGCGCGGGCGGCTAGGAACACGCGCTCATGCATCGGAAATTCAGCGACAGTCGCGCCAAGGCCGCGATACCAGCGGCGGGTCTCGATCTGGCTGTCGTCGTGGCTGAGCATCGGGGCGCGGTGCGTGCGGGCCAGCGCTGCAACGCGTTCGATGCGTGCGGGAACCTCGTCGCGCTGCGCCCAGATGGTCGCCAGAAGGGTGATGAAATCTGCGGTGGACATCTGGGCGCGTTTGGCACGGTCGGCCATCTTCTTCAGGAAACCGTCGGCGGCAAGGTCGGTGACGGGGTAATCCGCCACATGGTCGAACGGGCGGTCGTGGACGGCGATTTCGGGGTGCAGAACGCCAGAGGACGTGTGGTCGTTGAACGCAAGGGCCGGGCGGTCTGGTCCGGCAAGAACATGGGCGATCAGCGGCTCCGCCTCGGCGCAGAAGGTTTCCCAGCGCAGTTGCAGGCGGTTGTCAGCGGTCAGGCGCGGGCGCAGGGTTTCCAGCGCGCGCACCATCTGCCAGCCGGTGTCGACGCTGCGCAGGCCGGGTTCCCACGAAAGGGTGAGGGCATGGTAGGCGGTGGCGATGCCGTTCGAGGCCAGTTGCCGGTCGGTTTCCAGAAGCGCCGCCTCGAGCGGGACGGTGACGCCGGGGCGGGGCATGATCTGGCGTTCGAAGGCGTCGCCGTGAATGTCGACAAAGGCCGGGGCCAGAAGGCGACCCCTGCCGGGCACGATCACCGCGCCGTCGCGGGCAACGTCGATGCCGGTGATCCGCCCGGCTTCGATGCGGAGGGAGGCGGTTTCGATCCGGTCGTCAAGGATCAGGCGCGCGCCTTCGATCAGTTCTGCGGTCATGCCAGCCTCTCGGCCAGAAGGTGCCAGTGCCAGGAGCCGGGCTTTTCATGCGGGCGGTCGTAGAGGGTGAACACCTCGAACCCCCACAGAAGCGCAAGAAGGTCGGGCGCGGCGCAGAAGTAATGCGGGTGGACCTTGTCGCCGGGTCCGTCGAACACCCAGGTGTTGCGGGAGATCTCGCGGCCCTGCGCCCTGGCCTGTTCGTGCGGCAGGTGGCGGTTGGACAGCATGGTGGCCATGAAGCTGCCGCCGGGGCGGAGGACGCGGGCAACCTCTGCCAACGTGCGGCGGACAACGGTTTCGTCGCCGTGATAGATGACGTTCCAGGCGAGGACGTGGTCAAAGCTGCCCGCGTCGAACGGCAGGTCGGTCATCGGGCCGTGACAGGTTTCGATGGCAAGAGCCTTGGTGAATGCGGCGGCACCGATCGCGGCGACAGAGGCTTCGGCCGCATCCAGAGCCGTGACGTTGTGGCCCAGTTCGGCAAGGCTGAGCGCGTGGCGACCGATGCCGGCGCCGAGGTCAAGGATGCGGCTGCCGGGGGCCAGGGTCTGGGCGTGATCGACGACCCAGGGTTCGGGCATGGCCCAGGGCGAAGAGCCGTCGGCCCGTTGCCATTCGTCGTTCCAGTAGCGGTGCGCGGTGTCGGTGATGGTGTTCATAACAGCTTCCTCCGGATCCAGCCCGAGCCTTGCTCGACGGCGATGACGAGGGCGAGCATCAGAAGGATGATCGCAAGCGCTTCGTCGTAATTGAACAGGTCGAAGGCAACTTTCAGGTCGACCCCGATGCCACCCGCGCCAACAAGGCCAAGCGCCGCCGAGCCGCGCACCGATTTCTCCAGCGCAAAAAGCGAGGTGGCGGTGAACGAGGGCAGGCAGGCCGGGAACACCGCCGACACGATCAGGCCAAGGCGGCTGGCGCCGATGGCGCGCAGCGCATCCTGCGGGCCGGGGTCGGTTTCCTCCATCGCCTCGGCGAAGAAGCGGCCGGCAAAGCCGATCTTGTCGACCATGATCGCCATGACGCCTGCGGCGGGGCCGAGGCCCACGATGATGATGAAGATGATCGCCCAGACAAGGTCCGGCACGGTGCGGAAAAGAGCTATCACGGCGCGGGCAATAGTGCGGACGCTGGGGTGCGGCGACAACCGGTCAGTCGCGAGGATGGCGAAGGGAATGGCGAGGATGAGGCCGAGAAAACACCCCGCCACGGCCATTTGCAGGGTTTCCAGCAGCTTCCATCCGATCGGGACGATGCGGGTGAAATCCGGCGGGAACATCTGCGTCAGCATCCCCGAGGGTGCGAAAAGTCGGGCGATGCCACGGCCGAGCTTGTCCAGCGCGGGGGCCGTCGTTGCAAGCGATGAGATGACGAGTGCCAGCACCAGCAGCATGGCCAGGTATTCCGGCAGGCTGCGATGCGCAAACCGGCGAGGGGCGGAAAGCGCGGTCATGCGGCCTCGACGTGGTCAAAGAAGCGGCGCAGGCCGGTGGCGCTGGCGCGGGCGGTGGGCTGGTCAAGCGTGATGCGGCCGTCGGCGAGGCCAAGGATGCGGTCAGAGAACTGCAAGGTATGTTCCAGACGGTGCGAGATCATCAAGAGCGACAGCCCGTTTTCGCGCACCAGCCCCTGCAGAAGCGCCATCACCTCTTCGCCGGTCTGCGGATCGAGGCTGGCGTCGGGTTCATCGGCAAGGATGAAGGCGGGGCGCTGCATCAGCATCCGGGCGATGGCCACGCGCTGCTGCTGGCCGCCCGACAGGCTGTCGACGCGCATCAGGGCGCGGTCGGCAAGCCCCACGCGGTCAAGGCAGGCCATCGCTTCGGCGCGCACCGCCGCCGGGGCCAGCGCCTGAAACCAGGCCCCCGGACCGGACCGGCGCGACTGCACCCCATGGACGACGTTCGACAGGGCCGAAAGCCGTGGCACGAGGTTGTGGCGTTGCCAGACGAAGCCTACCTCGGCGCGGAACGCCCGCAGGTCGCGCGGAGCCAGCGCGCACACGTCGCGGCCAAGCATCTGGATGCGGCCGCCGCTCGGTTCGATCAGGCGTACGAGGCATTTCAGCAGGGTCGACTTGCCCGACCCATTGGCGCCGATGAGCGCGGTGGACTGACCCGGCGCCAGCGCAAAGTCGAGGCCGGCCAGAACGCTGCGTCCGTCGAACGACTTGGCAAGGCCGGAAACAGCCAGAACCGGCCCCACAATCGTGGAGCCGGCCTTCAGTTCAAAGGGTGCCGCAGGGGCGTTCATTGGCGGATCACTGGCCGACGAACTCGGTAAACTCGGTGATGCCGATGTTTTCGTACATCCGGCGCACCACGTCGTAGTCGGCGTCTGTCACCGTGGCGCTGAAGCTGCCGCCGATGTACTTGGCGTTTTCTTCCGTGGTGGTCAGCGCGGCCAGCAGCGCATCCCCCTTGTCAGCAAAGGTCTTGCGCACGGTTTCGACGATCTCGGGGGCCACGGTGGGCGACACCAGAAGCACGTCGTTCGGCAGGGTCACGCCTTTGGCGATGGTGCGGAACGTCTGGTCGGGGAACTTCTTGGTGATGCTGTCGATGTGCGTGCGATTGAGGCCGATGGCCCCGATGTCGCCCGCAATCAGCGCCTCGACCGCGACGTTGCGGTTGAGAAACACCGGCTCGTAATCGGTGGAGTAGGTCAGGCCCGCTTCGGCCAGCAGCGTGACCGGGCCGAGGTGCTGCGAGGTGGAACCGATCTCGCCGAAGGACACTTTCATGCCCTTGAGGTCGGCGGGCGTCTGCACCGGGCTTTGGTCAAGCACGACGAGGGTGGAATAGTAGTCCGGCCGGTTCCAGGTGACGACGGGCTGGGCGTTCAGGCGGGCGTTGAACACCACGTATTCAGCCGGGCCGGTCAACACGAAATCGACCTGGTCGGCCGCCATCGCCTCGACCGCGACGGTGCGACCCGACACGGGGAAGAATTCGACCTTGAGGCCCGAAGCGGCCTCGAAGGCGTCCTTGAAGGGGCCCATCTCGCGCTGGAGGGTTTCCAGACCGTCGATGTCGGTGACAGCGAAGCGGATCGTTTCCTGGGCAATGGCCTGCGACGCCGCGACGGCACCGAGGGTGACAAGGCTGGAGAGAATGAGGTGTTTCATTGGGAACCCGTGCTGTTTGCGGTCCCGTTCACCTAACGGGCGGGTGTGACTGGCAGACGACGGTTGGATCAAAGATCCATGACAGTCCCGGGTCTGCCGGCATGGTGTGCGGCGCGGTCGCTGCACTCATCTGCGCCCCGCCGTCGAGGTCATCGGCGAGGGAGCCGGGTCTGGTGACCCAAATCTGGGGGAACCGGAATGCAGGCCGAAGCGTTGTGCCAACCGCACAATAGCATTGGGGGGCTGGCGTGACATTGCCTGAAGGTCTTTCTGCCGGCACGTCGGGGTCCGTGGCCGACGGGCGTGAACTGCGCGCACTTTATGATTTCACCGATGCGATCTACCGCGCCCGGTCTGTCGACGAGATCTACTCGGCGGCGCTGGACGCGATCACCCGGACGCTGGGCTGCGACAGGGCGTCGATCCTGCTCTTTGACCCCGCTGGCGTGATGACCTTTGTGGCATGGCGCGGCCTGTCGGACCGGTATCGGCGGATGCTTGCGGGCCATACGCCGTGGCGCTCGGATGACATTGACCCATCGCCGATCTTTGTCGCCGACATTCGCGAAACGGATGAACCGACCTGGATCAAGGACGAGATCACGGCAGAGGGGATCGTCGGTCTTGGCTTCATCCCGCTGACGCTGGAAGGCCGGGTGATGGGCAAGTTCATGACCTATTATCGCCAGCGCCAGGACGTCGAGCCGCATCTGACCACGCTTGCCGTGACCATTGCCCGCCAGCTTGGCTTCAGCATCGGGCGGGCGCGGGCCGAGGCGTCGCGTGAGGCGGCACTGGCCGACCTGCGCCTGTCGGAGGAGCGGTTCCGGCTGATGTCGGAACAGGCGCCGGTGATGATCTGGATGAGCGATCCGAACGGGCATTGCCAGCACTTGAACCGCATGGCGCGCGAGTTCTGGGGGGTCGAGGAGGGCGCGATCGGTGCCTTTGACTGGTCTTCGACCATCCATCCCGACGACGTGGAGGCTGTGGGAACCCAGATGGGCCAAGCCGTGGTCGCCCGCCAGCCGGTTGTCTTGCGCGGGCGCTATGCCAACGTGGAGGGCGACTGGCGCACGTTGCAGACCGAAGCCCGCCCACGCTTTGGCGGGGATGGAACTTTCCTCGGGATGATCGGGGTCAATGTTGACGTGACCGAGCAGGAAGACATGGCGCGGCAACGCGAGCTGATGCTGGGCGAGTTGAACCACCGGGTGAAGAACACCCTGGCGGTCGTTCAGGCCATTGCGCATCAGACCTTCAAGGGCGCCACGCCCAACCCGCAAGTTGCCGCCTTTGCCGGGCGCCTTGGCGTGCTGGCAAAGGCGCACAACATGCTGTCGCGGGTGCAATGGGAATGCACGCCATTGGACCAGCTGACGCTTGAGGTGCTGTCTGGCAACCCAACCGCCCGGAACCGGGTTTTCGTGCGCGGACCGGCGGTCATGCTGCAACCAAAGCAGGCGCTGGCGATCGCTCTGGCGCTGCATGAACTCCAGACCAATGCGCTGAAATATGGCGCCCTTTCGGTGGAGGGTGGAACGGTGTCGGTGACGTGGCAAAACGCCGAGGCCAAGCGGCTGGAGATCGTGTGGCGCGAATCCGGTGGGCCGGATGTGCAGGCTCCGGCGCATCGCGGGTTTGGCACGATGATGATCGAACAGGGTCTTGCTGCCGATCTGGACGGGACGGCCACCATTGATTTCCGGCCCGAAGGTCTGGTGTGCCGGATCGACGCATTTTGCGGGGCCGCGTCATGAGCGCGCTGGCAAATCGTCGCGTTCTGGTGGTGGAGGACGAATTCCTGATTTCGGCGATGCTGTGCGACATGCTGATCGCCGCTTCGGCCGAGGTTGTCGGGCCTGCGGCAAATGTCAGCGCGGCGCTGAAGCTGATCGAGGACAACCCGGTGGACGGCGCCATTCTGGACATGAACCTGAACGGGCAATGGATTGACCCGGTCGCCGAGGCGCTGGCCCGGCGCGCGATTCCGTTCGTGTTCACCACCGGCTATGGCACGAACGTCCGCAGCCAGAAGTTCGGCGCACGGACCATCGAAAAGCCCTACACGCTGGAGTGTGTCGAGGCGGAACTCGCGCTGGCGATAGCGGGCAGCGCAAAAGCGCGGTCTGACTGACAGCGGCTCTGCCGGGTGACGCTCAGCCGCCCCAGGTGTCCGACAGCGTGAAACCCGAGGGGAACGGATCGGTCGGGTCAAGGCAGATCTGGCTGAACCCGTAGATCCAGCCTTGGCCGGAAACGCGGTTCATGGTGGCGGGGTAGGGGCCGACGGTGGTCTCGGCAACCAGTTCGGTGGTGAATTCGCCACCGATGATCGACCGCGAGATGACCACATCGCCGGGCTTGGCGCGGCCGCGGGCGTGGCGGGCGGCCATGCTGGAGTTCGATCCGGTGCCGCAGGGCGAGCGGTCGGCGCGTCCGGGGCGCAGCGTGGTGCAGGTGCGCAACGATCCGTCAGGTTCCTCGGCGAAGAACATGACGTAGGACAGGCCGTCAAGCGCAGGTGTAACCGGGTGCCGGGCGGGTTCGGTGGCGGCAATGCGGTTGCGCAGGTCGACACCGATCGTTGCAAGCTGTCGCGCGTTGTCGGGCGTTATCGCAAGCCCGATCTGGCCAACATCCACCAGCGCGTAGAACACGCCGCCAAAGCAGAGATCATAGCTGATCTCGCCCCATTCGGCAGTGTGCAGCACCGCGTCGCGCTTGGTCACAAAGGCTGCGGGCATGTCCAGCGTGATCTTGACCACCTTGCCGTCCTTGCAGGTGGCGGTGGCCTTCACCAACCCGGCTGCGGTGTCGAGGGTGACGATGCTGACCGGCTCGACCATCGGCACCATGCCGGTCTCCAGAAGCGCCGTCGTGGCGCACATCGCGTTGGAGCCGGACATGGCATGGGCCTGGTCCGGTTGCAGGACGATAAACCCGACGTCGGCGGCGGGGTCGCAAGCCGGGGTCAACAGGCAGAACGACCCGGCAGGGGCAGAACGGGGTTCCGAACAAAGCCAGCGGCGCAGGCTGTCGTCGACACTGTTCAGGTGGTGCAGCTTTGCGGCCATCGTGGCGCCGGGGATGTTCAACACCCCCCCGATGATCACGCGCCCGACCTCGCCTGCGCAATGCACATCGACGGTCTGTATGGTTCGGCTAGATTGCATGGGATCAGCCTTTCGGATGCCTGTGGGGCCTGGAAATAGTGCAGCCCGCGGATTTGCGCGAGAGCGGTTTGCACGGTCAAAATCGGTTGATGCGGTAGGGATGCAGGTCGACGGGCGGCCTTGCACCTGTGATGAGGTCGCCCATCAGCCGGGCGGTGGTCGCAGCATAGGTCAGGCCAAGGTGACCGTGGCCGGTGGCGTAGAACAGGCCGCGCGTCTTTGCCGATGCCGACAGGATCGGCACCGTGTAAGGCAGCGCTGGTCGGTGGCCCATCCATTCGGTGAACGCCTCGCATTGCAGGTTGGGCAGGGCTTCGCGCGCGCGTTTCACCGTGATCTTGGCGCGCCGGTAGTCCGGCGGCGCGGCAAGGCCTGCCATTTCGACCGTCCCGCCAACCCGGATGCCACCCGCCGTGGGGGTGACCATGAAGGCCCGGGCGGGCCAGATGATCGAGTGTTTCATCGTGATGCCGGGTGCCATGATCTGGGTGTGATAGCCGCGCTCGGTTTCCAGCGGGACCGGCTCGCCCAGGGCCTTGGCGAGGGTGGCGCTATGGGCCCCTGCCGCGATGACCACCTCGTCAGCGGCGATACGGCGGCTGTCTTTCAGCACGACCTCGCGGATGGTGTCAGAGCGGGTGAAACCAGTGACCTCGCCCCGCTCGATGCGACCGCCCAACGCGGTGAAACGGTCGGCAAGGCCGAGGACAAGGCGGTAGGGGTCTTTCATCGAGCGGTTCTGCGGGAAGCGCACGGCAAGGCCGATCTTGTCGGAGAGTTCCGGTTCCAGCGCCTTGATCGCCTGCCGGCCGATCACCTCGTGGGCAAAGCCGAACCGTTCAAGAAGGGC
This sequence comes from Paracoccaceae bacterium, assembly GCA_030697175.1. Lineage (GTDB taxonomy): Bacteria > Pseudomonadota > Alphaproteobacteria > Rhodobacterales > Rhodobacteraceae > JAUYQR01. Next base: position 28,035 of record JAUYQR010000008.1, read on the forward strand.
GATGTGGTCGCGGTCGGCCGCAAACTCGGCCTCGTCTGCGTAAAGCGACAGGCAGCCCTCGTCGGATATCTGGTCGTCAAGCCCGGTATCGCGCAACAGCTCCAGCGTGTCGTCAAGCGCGCGGGCACACAATGCAGCCCCCTGCGCCTCAAGCTCGCGCAGTTTCGCCGGTCGCGAGGCGGCGATGAAACGCAGGAACCACGGCGCGAGCCTTGGCATATAGGACGGGCGCACCCGCACCGGGCTTTCGGGATCCAGCATCCAGCCGGGGATCTGCCGCCACACCGAAGCGCGCGAGGCTGGCATGAATTCGGTCACGGCAATCGAGGCCAAGTTGCCGAAGGACGCTCCCATGCCGGGACGGTCACGGTCCAAAAGCACCACCTGACGCCCGCGCCTTTGCAGATCATGCGCGATGGCGGTGCCGATGATGCCCGCCCCGATGACGACAGTTGTCATGGTTTTCTCCGGGCCCGCCCGACTATTTCCAGTTGATGACGACCTGCATCGCGGCGGCGAATTCGGCCTTCTCGGTGTCGGTCAGCGGGCCGAATGGCATCCTGCATTCACCGACTGGCTGGCCCTGAAGGTCGCAGCCGTATTTCAGTTTTTGCACGAATTTGCCGGATTCCAGCACGTTCATCGCAGGCCAGATCGCGGTCATGATCGCCTTGGCGCGGGCATGGTCGCCAGCGCGAAACGCGGCGTCCATCTCGCAGACGGGTTTGGCCATGCAGTTCGCGGGGCCGCAGATCCACGAATCCGCACCCCAGTGCATGAAATCCCACGCGATGTCGTCGGAACCGGACACTAGCTGGATGCGGCCCGCGTAGCGTGTCGATAGACCGATGGCGCGTTGCAGCACACCCGAGGATTCCTTGATCCCGATGATGTGCGGATTGTCGGCCAGCGCGTCCAGCGCCTCGTATCCGATTTCGACGCCGTCCTTGCCGGGATAGGAGTATAGCACGACGTCCATCTGCGTCGCGTCGATCACCGCGTTGAAATGGCTGATGATTTCAGCTTGCGTCGGCTTGGTGTAGAACGGCACGGCCAAAAGGACGGCGTTATAGCCCATCGCCTTGGCACGCAGCGTGTTGGCGATCACCCCGGCGGTCGACGGCGCGTTGGTGCCAGCGATCAGGGTTTCGGAGGGCAGCGCGAAATCCTTGACGAATTGCAGCACGCTGTCGCGTTCGGCGTCGGTCATCAGATTGTATTCCCCCGACGACCCGCAGGGCACCCAGCCCATCACCCCGGCGGCACGCAAGGACGTGAGGTGCCTTTCAAAGGCGACGAAATCGATCTTACCGGTCTCATCGAACGGGGTGACGAGGGCGGGCATGACGCCGGACAATTTGCGCATCTCGGTCCTTTTTCGCTGCCATCGCGCCTGGGCGAACTGGCGATTCTTGTCGGCAGGGTGTCGACGAGGTAGTCATGCCGTTTGCGGGATCGCAGGTCAACATGTATAATCTGTGTCGACAAAATGCGCCACCAAATGAAAATGCCGGGGATCAGAGACCGTGACCGAAGAACCAGAAGCCAGACGAGCCAAGGGTATGGGCGTCCGTTACGCCTATGAAACCATCCGCGACGAGATACTCGAACTGACGCTTGAACCGGGCCAGCTTCTGGACGAAACCTCGCTGGCCGAGCGGTTTGGAATGTCACGCTCGCCGGTGCGTGAGGCGCTGATCCGGCTGGCGGGCGAAGAAATGGTCGTGACGCTGGCCAACCGGTCGACCATCGTCGCGCCAATCGACGTGCAGACCTTTCCCAAATACGTCGAGGCGCTGGATATCGCGCAGCGGATGAACACCCGGCTTGCCGCCGAACTGCGCACCGACGCCGATCTGCTGGCCATTGCGGCGCGGCAGCGCGGGTTCGTGGCGGCTGTCGGGTCTGGTCGGCATCTAGCAATGTCCGAAGCGAACAAGGCGTTTCACATGGCCATCGCCACGGCGGGCAGAAACCCCTACCTCGCATCCTTTTACGAACGGTTGCTCAATCAGGGGCGACGGATGCTGCACCTGCATTTCCGCTATCTGGAAGCCGGCAACGAAGGCCACCTTCTGACCGACGAACATGACGAGATGCTGGCGGCGATCCGCGACCGGGATGTGGAGCGCGCCGATACGCTGGCGCATCTGCACACCCGCCAGTTTCGCGACAATTTCGTCACCTTCATGACCCACGGCTATCTGACGGATGCGCGTCTGGTGGCAATCGGCCAGCCGTCCGCCACGCCACCCTCGGTCTAGGCCGGCCAGGCTGGTCGCGGGGCGATTTCCTTTTCCTTTGACGATCCGCCGACCTATCTTCGCCAAGGGTCGGTGCAGGATGACATGGTTCGATGATCCCACTTGGTGAACCTTCAACCCGACGGACGGGCGTTGCACGGTCGCGCCGGGCGCTCGGCCGAGTGCGCGCCGCTTGTGTTGCGGGTCTGTTGGCGGCGCTGGGTGGCGGCGTTGCGGCACCCCCGGCAGCGGCGGGCGATGTGCTTTTGACCTTCGACACCGAGTTCGAGAATGACGCGGAAGCGATCGTCGAGCTTGGCCTGACGGTCGACGCGACCTATTTCTGGACCGGCAGCTACGCCCGCCAACACCCGCAGCTATTGCAGCGGCTGGCGTCGCAGGGGCACACGATCGGCGCGCACAGCTTCTTTCATGACGATCTGACCCTGCTTGATCCCGAACAGCTTCGGGCCGACATCGACCTGAACAAGGCGGCGGTCGAGTCGATTTCCGGAGTTCCGGTAACGGCATTCCGAGCCCCGTTCCTGAAGTTCAACGATGCGGTCATGGCCGAAGTGCAACGGCAGGGTTTTCTGATCGACAGTTCGGAGGAAGCCGCATGGCCGCGCAATCCGAGGCTGCCGGTCCTCGGCGTTTCGGTGTTCGAAAACCTGCTCGTCTCGGACTTTGACATCTTTGACGGGCTGGGGCTGGACGATGCAACCGCGCTGGATTTCCTGATCCGCGCCTATGCAGAACATGACAAGAGAGGACAACCCTTCGTGATGCTCTTGCATCCGCGCATCATTGCCCGCCATGCCAGCGTGATCCGCGATTTCATTGCGCATGTCGAAACCGGCGGGGGGCGGTTCCTGACCTTTGCCGACTACATCGACACGGTCACAAGGTCGCTCGGGGCAAGACAGACCGGGATCTGGGCAGAGGTGGGGCCGAGCTTCGATGTGGCCGCGGTGCTTGCCCAAGCCAAGGCCCGTGCGGCGACGGATGTCTATCTGAGCCTGCCACACCTTCTTGATCTGCCGCAGGGGCCAACGCTGGCCGCCTTGGCGGTGCGCAAGGTGCAGGCGCAGGGTATTCGGCTGCACCTGGCCTTTCCGGTCATGCACAATCCCGAACTTGCCGCTGCCAGGCCCGGCACGCGGATGGACGATGACTGGGGCAGACCGAGCCGGGACTGGATCTCGCCCTCGCACCCCCAGGCGCGAGCGCTGCTGATCGCGCGGGCACACGACCTTGTGGCGTCGCTTGGCGTTGATGGCGTGCTGCTTTGCGGGCTTGGCTATCCTGGGCTCGCATGGGATTTTTCGCCCGCCGCCCGGCAACATTTCACGGCGCAGAGCGCGGTCAGCGAGGTGGCGCCGGGGGATATCCTCCTTCTGCACTATCTGCCCTGGACCCAGTGGCGGTCGCGCGAAACTGCGCTTCTGGTGGCCGAAATCGCCGCCGCCGCACGCAGCTCCAAGGCCGAAGTCACGATCAGCGTTTCGCTGCCTGCAGCGGCTGCCACCGATTTCCGGATGCAGGAACTTACCGGGCAGGATTTCCGGCGGATCGGGGGCGTGGTCGATGCGATCATCCTGTCGCGGTCGCTGGCCACCGACCGGGACGGGGCGTCGCTGGCCCGAGGCCTGCTTGCGACGCGCGCGCAGGCCGGAGCGGTTGCGATCCTGTCCGAGGTGGATGTGGCGGACGACGCGGGCATCAACCTTGCGGATTACCTTGCAGGCAGCGCCCAGCCGACGTTGCCGACCCTGCTTGCGCTGAGTTCCGGGTCTGTGGCCGATCTCCGTGCACGCCACACGCACGGGAACCTGACAATCTGGCCCGCCCTCACGCTGCCGCTTGATCCTTGACGGCAACGGCGGCGGATTTCGTCGTTGCGGGACCGTTGGTGATCTTGGAATATGCCGTCAGGGATGCCACGCACGGCGGCAGACGATAGCACGGTATCGAGTTGGCGTTTTCGGACCTAACCGACAATGAGATGAGCCGGAACATCATGGCAGTGCTGCCGACAGACCTTGTCGACTTCATCCAAAGCGGGGTCAGCATAATCGTGGCCGTCGTTGGTGCCGATGGCCGGGCGCAAACCGGCAGGGCGCTTGCTGCGCGGGTCGTGGCACCAGACAGCATCCGGCTGCTTTACCCGGCCGAGGGCAACGCGGCGCTGGGGGCAAGCGCACAGGCGAAAGGACGGATCGCCGTCACGTTCAGTGCCCCGCTTTCGCACCGGACCATCCAGATCAAGGGGGTCTGCGGGACCGCGGTGGTAGCGGCCGAGGATTGCGACGCCGCAGCCCGCCAGTCGGCGGCGTTCGGCGGCGTCCTGTCGGGGCTGGGCTATACCCCGGCCTTCGTTTCGGCGATCTGCGCCTATCGCTCGTCTGATATGCGTGCGCTGGTGTTTTCGATCGAAGCGGCCTTCGAGCAGACGCCGGGGCCGGGTGCGGGGCGCGCGCTGTGACCGGGGCAGGGGGCGCAATTCCGGCGGACGCGGGCGCTGCCGTCAGCCTTGACGCGATCCGCGACTGTTTCGAGGGCGTGGTGCCCGCAACGCTGGCGACAGTCGATCCGGCGGGTGTGCCGAATGTGTCGTTCATCAGCCAGGTGCATTACGTTGATCCAGGCCGGGTTGCGCTGAGCTATCAGTTCTTCAACAAGACGCGCCGCAACATCCTGTCGACCCGCGCCGCGTCGGTCGAGGTGATAGATCCGCTGACGATGGCCTGTTACCAGCTGGACCTCGATTTCGAGACCACCGAAGCTGAAGGCCCGGTGTTCGAGATGATGAAGGCGCGGCTGTCCGGGATCGCGTCGCATACCGGAATGGAAGGGGTGTTCCGGCTGATGGGCGCCGACGTGTTCCGGGTGAGCGCCATCCGACGGGCGTTGGAACCACGCTTTGCGCGGCCGGTCTCGTCGGTAGCGGCCTTGCCGGCGCTGCGCCGGATTCTGGCCGACATGGCGCGCGCAACCGTGCTGGGCGAACTTTACGACCGGACGCTGGACGCCATCGCGCGCCACCTCGGGGTGACCAACCTGATGATCCTTGTCCCCGACGAGACGCGCGGCGCGCTGGATGCGGTGGCGACATGGGGCTACGCCGTTTCGGGCATCGGGTCGGAGGTCAGGCTGGGCGACGGCGTGATCGGGGTGGCGGCACGCGAAAGGGTGGCGATCCGCATCGACCACATGTCGACCGACTATCTCTATGGCAGCGCGGTCCGCGACCGGCTGCGCGCCGAAGCCACGCCGGACAGCGTTGAGGCGTTTGGTGGACAAGGGGTCGCGTTTCCGGGCCTGCCGCGTCCGGAAAGCCAGATTGCCCTGCCGATGCTGTGGCAGGGTCATCTGACCGGGGTGCTGTTCGCCGAAAGCCCGATGCCGATGCGGTTCCTGCATGAAGAGGAAGATACGCTTGCCTGTATCGCGGCGGCGCTTGCAACCCACGCCGCCGCCCTGACCGCCGCCCTGTCCACCGCCGACGACGAGGCGGAGGCAATGGCCGCGCCTGCCGGTGCCGCTTCCTATGACACGACGGTGCCGCTGCGCCACTTCAAGGCAGACGACAGCGTGTTCGCGGGCGGCGAGTATGTCATCAAGGGCGTGGCGGGGGCGATCTTGTGGAAACTGGTGCGGGCCTATGTGGCGACGGGCTGCTGCGAGTTTACCAACCGCGAACTGCGCCTGTCGCCCGAGTTGCGATTGCCGACCCATGCGGAAAATCTGGAAGCGCGGCTGGTCTTGCTGGAACGGCGGCTGCGCGAAAAACAAGTGCCAATCCAGATGGAAAAGGTCGGGCGCGGCCGGTTCAGGCTGGTGGTGCGGGCGGCGCTGACCTTGCAAGAGCAATGACCGCAGTCCGTTTAGCAATTATTTAAGGTTTCCGGAAGGAACACTTAGCGAGCCCTCCGCCCTTTCGCACAGTAGATCTGCACCCGTTCGCAAGAACAGCGATGCGGATGGCTGATGCCGATCCCATCCCGACCACCGACGCCCGCCTGATCGCAGGGCAAGGCAAACCGTTACCCGGCGCCCCAGCGGCTTCGGGGCCGGCAGGGGCATGGCTGTTCTTCGTGCCCGACAGGCGGTCAGGCAAGACCGCCGCACAGCCTGCTTGCCGGCGCAAGATGCCCGGCCGCACATCATTGGAAAGAAGGAACAGGACGATGACTATTGAACAGCTTTGCAGTCAGCTTGGCGGCCAGATCGTGGCTGTGGGCGAGGCGGGTTTTGCCGCTGCGCGCGAGGGGTTGGTCTGGAACGACCGCAAGCCGGAGACGACCCCTCGCGTGATCGTAAAGGCGCGGTCGACAGCGGATGTGCAGGCAGCCGTGCGCTATGCCGCGGCGAACGGGCTGCGTGTGTCAGCGCGGTCGGGCGGGCACAACTGGTCTGGGGTCGCATTGCAGGACGGCGTCGCGATCGACCTTGGCGCGCTGGACCGGATCCGGATCGACCGCTTCGGTCGCATGGCCGAGGTCGGACCGGCGGCAAGGAATCTGGATCTGGCCAAGGCCTTGACGGCCGAAGGGCTGGCATTTCCGGTAGGCCATTGCGGGGATGTCGCAATGGGTGGCTATCTCCTGGGTGGCGGGTTTGGCTGGAATGAAGGGACCTGGGGCCTGGCCTGTCATCTGATCGACCGGGCAGAGGTTGTGCTGGCCGACGGCCGTATCGTCACGGTGAGCGAAACCGAACACGCCGATATCTTCTGGGCGCTGCGGGGGGCGGGGCCGCTGTTTTTCGGGATCGTCACGCGCTACTGGCTTCGCCTGATGCCGCTGCCGCCAGCGATGGCGGTTGCGACCTGGACCTATCCGCTGGCCCGTGTCGCGGATGTGACCGCCGCGATGAAACGGCTGGCGGACAGGCTTCCGGCCTTTGCCGAGCTTTCGGTTTCGCTTGCCGCAGCGCCACCGGCAGCGGGCTTGGGTGACGCAAGGTTTGCGACCCTGGTGCTGACCGTCTATGGCGGCTCGATGACCGAGGTTGCGGCGGTTGCGGCCAACGCGGGCCATCTGCTGCCTGACGCGGCAGTCGCGGCAACGCCGCTGACCCAGTTTGATTTCGCAACCCTTTACGGGATCGTTGACCAGAGCTTTCCGGACGGCGCGCGCTACGGCGTGGACTGCCTGTGGGGCGAGGATGCCGATGCCACCCTTGACGGTCTTGCCCGCATGGTCGCACAGGCCCCGTCGCTGCGATCAAACGCGATCGGCGTGATCTACGGGCAGAACTCTCACCTGCGCCGCGGGCTTGCAGATGCGGCACTGTCGGTCGTGGGGTCGGTGTGCGGCATCGTGCATGGCACTTGGGCTGATGCTGCCGAGGATGCCGCCAACCTTGCGTGGTTGCGCAACGGCATGGATGCCTTGGACCCGGTCACGACAGGCCGCTATGTCGGACATGCGGATCTGGCGCGGGAGGGTCGGATCAAGGATTGCTTCAGCGCGGCGGCGCGGACCCGGATCGCGACCCTGGCGGCGACATATGATCCGAAGGGGGTCTTTGCCGGCCGCAGGATGTGCGATGCGGACGCCACCCCCATGATTGCGGTTGCCGCCGCATAGATCGCACGCGGCCAGTGTCCAGGGCCGCTGGCTCTCGGTTCGGGGGCGGCTTGTGGCCCGCACGGAAGACGCGTGCGGGTCTCCGGTCCGGTCCGGTCAGGCAGGGGGTCCGAAACGCGGAAGCAGCCCGCGTGCAAGATCGGATGCCACCGCACGTCGCGCATCCTGGCTGGCGATGGGACGGGTGGCGATGTGGGTCATGCCCGCCTCCACCGCACGCCGGTGGCCCTGGCTGTCACTCGCACGCTGGTTCAGGCTTTCGCGCAGATTTTCAGTCTCTGCCACAAGTAGAGCCTCCCAGCCCCGCATGTCGCCCATCCTGCAAAGCACGTAGACGCCCGCGACAGGATTGAAGATCTGGCTTTCGGGAAACACGTCAAAGATATATGTGGCGCCGCTATCGCCGCGCCAACAGATGGAAACATTCAACATTCTGGGTTCCTCCGGGCCGGGCTAGACCCGGACCAGCACCCCTTCCATGCGGACGGTGGCCGGGGCGCCGCAATGGAAGCGGTAGTAGGTCAGGCCCGTGCTTTGCACCCGGTGCGCACGGGACTGCGCGCAAAGATCGCGCGCCGACACGAACCGCGAGGCGACGTGGGCGTCCGGCGACACCATCTGGCACGGCGAAACCGTCATCTCGGTCATCGGGCGACCTTGCCCGAAAGCGTTGGCGGGAATGCGGATCGGCTGGGCGCTCGGATGCTTGGCGAGGAAGTCCTCGTCGAGGTGCAGCTTGTCGATCCATTCGACTCGCACCAGCGCGCCAGAGGCGGTCCGGATGTCGTCCCGCAGGCGCAGCGCCTCGATCGGAAGATCGCCGAAGGCGGTGCCGACGCGGGTCTTGCCCAGAAATCCCGGCAGGTTCCATTCCACCGGAGCGTCTGGTTCAATGTCTTCGCGTGCTTTCGGCGCAAGACCATCCAGCAGCGATTGCAGCACGGGCCCATCAAAACGGGTCAGTTCGGAAAGCATACGCTTCATCACAAATACTCTACTCAAATCGGCCGGGCGCAATGGCAGTCACGCCCGACAGTAATTCCCCACCTGCCGATACTACGCTGAATCGACGGGCCCAAGAAGCTGTCGAAAAGGACAGCAAGCGGCCCGTATCCGTGGTCAATCAGGATGAGGGGCAGCGATTGTGTTGGTTAAAAAAACTTTAACCATAATGGGTTGCAACCATGAGTTGAGGCGCATTCTGGCGATTCCTTGCAGATCGCCAGGCCGTCAGTCCAGTCGGGTCGCCGGGGCGTTGGCGATCGGCTCCATTGCAGCGCTGCGCGCCATCAAAAGGCGCTTGCCACGCCCGGGCGTTGCAGTGACCTGATCGCGCGCCAGCACCACGTCACCGCGGGACAGGACCGTATCGGGCCATCCCGTAACGGTGCGGCCCGCATAGGGGTTGTAGCCGGTCGCGTCATGCAGATCGTTGTCCGCGAAGGTCACACGGCGGCCGGGATCCCACAGCACGATGTCGGCGTCGGCGCCGGGTTCGATGCGGCCCTTGCCGTCAAGCCCGAACAGCGCTGCCGGTGCGGTTGCCGTCAGGTCCACGAACTTCTGTGCGCCAAGCCGCCCCTGACTGACCATCGCGTCGAACATCAGCGGCAGGCGCACTTCCAACCCCGGCATCCCGTTGGCGATCCGGTTGAAGGGAGCGTCGGGGCCATGCGCAAATTTGCCGCTGGCGTCCAGCCGGTAGGGCGCGTGGTCAGAGGACACCACCTGCAACACCCCCGCATCAAGCGCATCCCACAGCGCCCGCTGGTCATCGGGCTGGCGCTGCGGCGGGCTGCAGATCAGGCCCGCCGCCACACTGCCCGGTTGGTTGAGCGCATCTTCCTGCATGAAAAGGTAGTGCGGACAGGTTTCCGCAACCACCGGCACGCCGCGCGCCCGGGCAGCGCGGACAATATCGGTGCCTTCGCGGGTCGAGATATGAAAAAGCATGATCGGCTGGCCGGTGAATTCGGCGAACAGGCACATCCTGCCCAACGCCTCCACCTCGGCGGCGCGGGGGTGCGACAGCCGATGAAACCGCGCTTCAGTGCGGCCACTGGCGGGTCATCCAGCGGATCAGCCCGTCATTCTCGGCGTGAAGACAGACCAGCGCGCCATGTGTCCGGGCCGACCACAGCACATCGAGAATGGCTTCATCGGCCAGTCGCACCTTGTCGTAGGTGGTGAAGATCTTGATCGAGCGATGCCCCTCGGCGATCAGCGCGGGCAGGTCCTGGGTCAGGGTCTCGCCCGATATGTCGGACACGATCATGTGGAAGGCGTGGTCGATCAGCGCGCCACGCGCCGCCAGCGCCTGATAGTCATCGACGACGGTGCGCAGGCGTTTGCCGGGATGCTGCGCGGCGAAAGAGACGATGGTGGTGGTGCCGCCATGCAGGGCCGAGCGGGTGGCCGTCTCGAACGTATCGGCGTTCATCAGGCCGGCGCCGGAGATCTGTTCGACATGGCAATGCGTATCAACGCCTCCCGGCATGACGATCCGGTCGCGCGCATCCAGCCGCCGTGTCGCGGGCCCGAGGTTGCTGCCGATGGCGGTGACGCGCCCGTTGGTGACGGCGATGTCGGCGTCGCCCGTCCATGTGGCGGTGACGACATGGCCGCCTTCGATCAGCAAATCGTGCATGGTGCGCATCCCTGCAAAGCAAATCGTTGCCTGCATACCTGCGGTATACAGCGCCGTCGAAACACGATAGTTTCAACACCACGGTCTGTGCAACAGGCCAGCCAGGCCAGCAAACAGGAGCCACGATGAAAGCCGAGCCGATCACGGCGCCGACGCTTGGTCAATCGGTTCATGACCGGTTGCGCGCGATGATCCTGTCGGGCGAGCTGCCGTCTGGCACGCCACTGCAGGAAACGGTATTCGCCGAACGGCTGGGCGTGTCGCGGACGCCGGTGCGCGAAGCGGTTGCGCGGCTGGCCGGGGATGGTCTTGTCACCCGCATTGCAGGTGGTGTGCCGACGGTCAGCCGGATCACGGTCACCGAAATCATGGAAATCCTGCATGTCCGCAGGCTGTTGGAGTGTGAAACCGCGCGGCAGGCTGCCAGCGTGAATTGCCCTCCCGAGCCGTTTCTGGCGCTGCGCAGCGTGCTGGTCGGATACCTGGCAGGCGCGCGGCCCAGTGTGGCGGACTACACCCGGTTCGACGAGGATCTGCACATCCTGATCGCACGAACCGCAGGCTCTGCCTTGTTGGTCACTCTGGTGCAAAGCCTGAAACTCAAGACCCGGATGTTCGACAAGGGGTCGATCCCCGAACGGTTCGAGCCGGGTTGCAATGAACACATCGAGATCATTGATGCGATCCTTGCACGTGATCCAGACCGGGCCGAGGCGGCGATGCGCCGCCACATCGAAAACGCCCGCGCTGCAATCCTGAGCCACCTTTACCGGCTGTCATGACGGGGGCCGGGCGTGCCACGGGCAGCGGTCCAAGGTCCGTTGACTTGGTCGACCGGGTGTATACCGTGGCACCATGTCGATCGCCAAAAGGGGCCAGCATGGCGCGAACGCAATGACCAGGCCAGCGGGACCAAGCCTTGGCATCACCTTTCTTTACTACCGCGACCTTGATCGCGCGGTGGCCTTTTACGAAACCGTGCTCGGCTTTACCCTCGCCATTGATCAAGGGTGGTCGAAGATTTATCGCGTGACGGGGGCCGCGCATGTCGGGCTGGTCGACGAAACGCGCGGCATGCACCGGGCCAGTGATCCCAAACCCGTGCAAATCTGCATCCGGGTGCCGGATGTCGACGCGTGGCACGCCTGGGTCGCGGCTCACGGTGTCGGCGGTCTGACACCCGTGAAGGACAGCCCTTCATTGAAGATCCGGGCCTTCGTGTTCGACGATCCAGAAGGCTATCAGATCGAAGTGCAGTCCACGCTTGACCGAGCGGCGGGGGTGGGGCGCGGAATGAAGGAAGAAGGCCTGTGACGATCTACATCATCAATCCGAATTCCAGCCGGACCGTCACCGACGGCATCGACCGCGCCATGCAGCCGTTCCGGGGGCAAAGCCCGGTTGGGATCACGGCGGTCCAGATCGACGAAGGCCCCAAGGGGATCGAGACGCAGGCCCATGTCGATGGCGTCGTGACGCCGCTTTTGCGCCGTGCCGAAGCGCTGGAGGCCGACGCCTCGGCCTTCATCGTTGCGTGTTTCTCTGATCCGGGGCTGGCGGCGCTCCGGGAACAAAGCCGCCGCCCGGTGCTGGGAATTGCGGAAAGCGCGATCCTGACGGCGATGACGCTGGGCCAGCGCTTCGGCATCCTGTCGATCCTGTGGAAATCGGTGCCGCGACACATGCGGATGCTGGGCGCGATGGGCGTCAAGGACCGTCTCGCCGCCGACCTGCCGCTGGAACTGGGCGTGGCCGACCTGACCGACCGCAACCGCACCTTCGGCCGGCTGCGCGCGGTTGGAACCACGCTGCGCGATACGCATGGTGCCGAGGTGCTGATCCTTGGCTGTGCCGGAATGACCAGCTACCGCGCCGATTTGTCCGATGCGCTGGGCTGCCCGGTCGTCGAGCCCTGCGAGGCGGCGGCGGCAATGGCAATCGGTCGCGTGGCGCTGGCTCGTGCCCATGAAGGAAGGAACATCTGAATGAACCGGCTGACCGAAACCGCGCGTGGCGTCTACGTCATCGCCGTGACGCCGTTTCTGCCGGATGGCGGGCTTGATCTGGAAAGCACCGACCGGATGGTGGATTTCTACCTGTCGGTTGGCGCGACCGGGCTGACCGTGCTTGGCATGATGGGCGAGGCGCAAAAGCTGACGATCGGGGAATCGCAGCTGATCGTGCGGCGCATCCTCGCGCGGGTGGCGGGCCGGGTGCCGGTCGTCGTCGGCGTGTCGGCACCTGGCTTTGCGCAGATGGCCTCGCTGACGGAAATGGTGATGGATGATGGTGCTGCTGGCGTGATGATCGCGCCGCCGTCGTCCTTGCGCACTGATGACCAGATCGTCGCCTATTACGCGCAGGCGGTCGGCTTCATCAAGGACGTGCCGTTCGTGGTGCAGGATTTCCCGCTGGTGACGGGGGTGCAGATGTCGGTGCCGGTGATCCGTCGGATCGTGGCCGACCTGCCGACCTGCGTCTGCCTGAAACACGAGGATTGGCCCGGTCTCGACAAGATCAGCGCGCTGCGTGCGGATGGGTTCCTGAACCGGCGCATCTCGATCCTGTGTGGCAATGGCGGCATGTTCCTGCCCGAGGAAATGGCGCGCGGGGCGGACGGCGCGATGACCGGGTTTGCCTACCCCGAGATGATGGTCGATGTGGTGCGCCACACCGATGCGGGCGAGGCCGAGCGGGCGCAGGACCTGTTCGACGCCTATCTGCCGCTGGCCCGCTATGAACAGCAACCCGGCATCGGCCTTGCGGTGCGCAAGTACACGATGGCCAAGCGCGGCATCATCGCACATGCCAGCCTGCGCAGACCGGGGCCCGGGCTGAACGAGCGGACCATCGCGGAAGTGGACCGCCTGATCCGGCGACAGGAAAGACGTCTGAGGGAATTGACCTGATGGATCTGGGTATCAGCGGCAAACGCGCGCTTGTGATGGGCGCAAGCCGGGGTTTGGGGCGCGCAATCGCCGAGGGGTTGCTGGCCGAGGGGGTGACGGTATGCGGCGTTGCGCGCACGGCCGAGGCGATTACCGCATGGGCCGGGGATCAGGCACGGCTGACGCCGATAGCTGCTGATCTGGCAAGCCTTGCGTCGGTCGATGCACTGGCCGACCGGCTTTTGGCCGAGGGGGGCGTCGATATCCTGATCAACAATTCCGGCGGACCGCCGCCCGGTGCTGCGGCAACCGTCACTCGTGGCGATTGGCTGGCGCAATTCGAGGCGATGGCGGCGAACCTTTTTCACTTGACCGGGCGGCTGTTGCCGCCGATGCGCGCCAACCGCTGGGGCCGGATCATCACCATCGCCTCGTCCGGGGTGGAACAGCCGATCGCCAACCTCGCGCTGTCGAACGGGATCCGGTCAGCCGTCGTCGGCTGGTCAAAGACCCTCGCGGCCGAGGTGGCGGGCGACGGGGTCACGGTCAACATCGTGCTGCCGGGGCGCATCCAGACCACGCGGGTGGACGAGTTGGATGCGGCAGCAGCAGGCCGCACGGGCAGCACGCTGGAAGCGGTCCGCGCGGCCTCGGCGGCGGCAATTCCGGCAGGGCGCTACGGGCGGCCCGAGGAATTTGCGTCGATGGTGGTCTACCTTGCCTCGCAACAGGCATCCTATGTGACCGGCGGCAAACTGCGCGTCGACGGCGGGGCGATCCGCGCGATCTGAAGGATCAGCCCTCGGCACCGCCTTTCAGCAACGGCAGCATGAGCGCGAAAAGCTCGGCTTGCGACGAAATCCGGCAGCGCGCGTAAAGCTGCTTGCGAAACACCTTTATGGTCTGCGCCGACAGACCCAGCCGCAAGGCGATGGAGGCGGTCGAATGGCCGCGCAGGATCAGCAGCGCCACTTCGGCCTGACGCGGCGACAGCACGATGCCGTAAGCCGCGCGTGCCGCATCGGCCAGCAGCATCGAAGTGTCCTCCGCCGGGCCGGTTGCGCGGGCAAGGTGCGCCCAGTGCGGCTCGGCAATTGCTGCGACAAGCGGATAGATCCGCGCGCAGGTTTCAACGTCGCGCGGCGAGAACCGATGCCCGGTCGATGCATCCCGGCCAACGCAGATGTTCAGCGTGACCCAAGGCGACGGATGGGCGACGAAGGTGATCTCGTCGATCAGGGTGGTCTGCTCGTAATATTCGATGAAATACCGGCTGCGCTGAAACGCATCGGGGGCGATGTCGGCGATCCGGTACGAACCGGCCGGTGCGCGGCGCAAGTGCAGGTCGTAGAACGGATCGAGGCGATAGGCCCCCGCCAGATAGGTCTGGTCAAGTTGCGAAAAGACCTGTGGATTGGTCGACTGGCAATAAAGCACCAGCGGCGGACCGGCACTGCGAAACGCAAGGATCAGCACATTGTCCGGCGCGCAGACCGCCTGAAAGAACGACACGAGAGCCTGCTCGAACCCGGTCTCGCCGACCAGGCGGATCGCCTGGGCCAGTTGTGATTCCGCCAGGTTTGGAAAAGGTGTCATGGCCACTGTCATACCTCGTTAGGGGTATATACCCCGAGAAACCGGAATTATAGCCTTGGATTCTCAGATTCCGGGGGTATGGACGGTGCAATGACCAATGCCGTTGACATCCGCAAGGTGACGAAGGTTTTCGGCACGTTCACCGCGCTGCACGGCGTTTCGCTGTCGATCCGCGACAACGAATTCTTCACGCTCTTGGGGCCGTCGGGCTGCGGCAAGACCACGCTTCTGCGGCTGATGGCCGGGTTCGAAGAGGTCTCGGGTGGCGAGATACTGCTGTTCGGCCAGAACATTGCGTCGCTGGAACCGAACCTGCGCCCGGTCAACACGGTGTTCCAGCAATACGCCCTCTTTCCGCACATGTCGGTGATCGACAACGTGGCCTTCGGGCTGAAGATGAAGGGCTGGACCTTGCCGAAACGCCGCGCCCGGGCTGGCGAGATGCTGGAGATGGTGCATCTGAGCGATTTCGCCGACCGCCTGCCCACACAGCTTTCCGGCGGCCAGCAGCAGCGCGTGGCACTGGCACGCGCGCTGGCCCCGCAACCAAAAGTCCTGTTGCTGGATGAACCCCTGTCGGCGCTCGACCTCAAGCTGCGTCAGGCGATGCGGATGGAGTTGAAGCAGTTGCAGCAAGGCACCGGCATCACCTTCATCTTCGTGACCCACGACCAGGAAGAAGCCCTGACCATGTCGAACCGGATCGCGGTGATGAGTGCGGGCCGCGTCCAGCAGATCGGCACCCCGCGCGAAATCTACGAAACCCCGGTGAACCGCTTCGTCGCCGATTTCATCGGCGAGACGAATCTTCTGGAGGTCGAGGTTGCAGCCATTGCAGGCGATCAGGCCGAAGTCATCCTCCCCGGCGGTCAGCGTGTCACCTGTTCCAGCGCGACGACCGAAAAGGGCCGGCACCATCTCTCGGTCCGGCCGGAACGGGTCACTCTCGGCACCGTCGGTTCAGGCATGCAGGCGGTGGTAGAGCAGGTCGTCTACCTCGGCACCGACCTGCAGGTGTTGGTGCGGCTGGACGGCGGCACCGCGATGCAGGTCCGCATCCAGAACGCCGCGCGCACCGAAGTGCCAAGCCCCGGCACCCGCGTCGGTCTGACTTTGGAGGAAGGTGCGGCGCGCCTTCTGGCTGACTGATGGCCGGGGTCGGGTCCGACAGCGGCGCCAGCGCCGAGACCACCTACCGCAGCGCGCGGGTGCCGCTTTTGCTGCCGACATGGCTGATGATCGGGGTGTTCCTGGTGCTGCCCGTCGCCTTGATGGCAGTCTATTCCTTTCTGACCAAGGAAATGCGCGGCGGGGTGATCTGGGATTTCTCGCTGGCCGCCTACGACCAGTTCTTCGTGCATCGCGGCCTGTTCGGCGACGAGCCGCCGACGCTGGAATGGACCTATATTTCGGTCTTTGGCCGCTCCATCATCCAGGCCGCAATCGCCACGGTCCTGTGCCTGCTGATCGGCTTTCCTACCGCATGGTTCATCGCCACCCGCCCGCCCGAGACGCGCGGTGTGTGGCTGTTTCTGGTGACCGTGCCCTATTGGGTGAACCTGTTGATCCGCACCGTGTCGTTGCGCTTTCTGATCCGCGAGAACGGCCCGTTGAACGATGCGCTGATGGGGGCAGGGGTCATTTCTGAACCGCTGGCCCTGATCAACACCGATTTCGCGGTGCAGCTGGGCCTGTTTTACAGCTACTTGCCGTTCATGGTGCTGCCGATCTACGCCGCTGTCGAACGCTACAATTTCACCTGGTCCGAAGCGGCAGCCGATCTTTACGCCACCCGCTGGGTGACGCTGCGCGAGATCGTGCTGCCCATCGTCAGGCCCGGCATCGTGGCGGGTTGCCTTTTGGTGTTCATCCCGTCGCTTGGTGCCTTCCTCGCGCCGAACCTTCTGGGCGGTGCCAAGAATTTCATGATCGGGTCGCTGATCGAAGAGCAGTTCAAGAAATCGCTCGGCAACTGGCCATTCGGGGCTGCGGTCTCGATGATCCTGATGAGCCTCGTGCTGATCCTTCTGATGATCTATGCCCGCAGCGCCGCCCGGCAGGAGGCACGCTGATGGCGCTGAGGTCGGTCCGCCACTACCCCGGTTTTCTGGCCGTCACGGTGCTGTGCCTGGTCGTGCTTTATGCGCCCTTGGTCGTGGTGACGGCGTATTCCTTCAACGACTCTCCCTCGATCACCACCTGGGGCGGGCTGTCGCTCCGCTGGTATGTCGATGTCTTCACCGGGCCAGAGGCGCCGCGCTTTCGGGCCGCCGCGTGGAATTCCCTCAGCATCGCGTTTCTGGCCGCCACCATCGCCACCGGCATCGCCACCGCCGCCGCGCTTGCAATGCTGCGGGCCGGCAAGTTCAAGGGCCGGTCGCTGACATTCGCGCTGATAAACCTGCCGCTGATGGTGCCGGAAATCGTGATTGCGGTGGCGACATTGATCTTCTTCACGATGATCGGCTTCACCACCGGCTACCTGACCATCCTGATCGCCCACATCACCTTCTGCATCCCCTTCGCCTACCTGCCCATCGCCGCGCGCCTGCAAGGCATCGACGGCAGCTACGAGGCGGCGGCCCGCGACCTTTACGCCACCCGCGCGCAGTCGTTCTTCCTGGTCCTTTTGCCGCTGATGGCACCGGGCGTGGTGTCTGGCTACCTGCTGGCGTTCATCATCAGCCTTGACGACTTCATCATCACCAACTTCGTCAAGGGTGCCGGGATGGAGACCTTGCCGACCGCAATCTTCGGGTCGGTCAAGCAGGGCATCAAGCCGAACATCATGGCGATTTCGACCCTGATGCTGGCCGTATCAATCCTGTTCGTCACACTGTCCTACTTCATCAACCGCAAAGGCCGCTAGAGCCACCAACACCGGAGACTGCCATGAAACGCCTGTTTGCAACCACCTCCATCCTTTGCCTCGCGGCAGGGGCCGCCAGTGCCGAAGGCACACTGTCGGTCTACCACTGGTTCGAATACATGCCGCAGGAACTGGTCGACAAGTTCACCGCCGAAACCGGGATCGCCGTCACCATCGACACCTACGACAGCAACGAGGCGATGCTGGCCTCGCTGAAGGCGGGCAAGCTTGGCCAGTATGACGTCGCCGTCCCGGCCGACTTCATGGTGGCCATCATGGCCGGCGAGGGGATGCTCGATACCTTCACCCCCGAGGAGATGACCAACCTTGGCAACATCGCGCCGCAATGGCTGGACGTGCCGTTCGATCCCGGACGCAAATCCTCGATCCCGTATCAGTGGGGCTCCACCTCGTTTTCGGTGAACCGTGACGTGTATCAGGGTGATATCTCCAGCCTCGGCATCATCTTCAACCCGCCGGACGAGTTGAAGGGCAAGATCAACGTGCTGGACAGCCAGAACGAAGTGCTGATCCTCGGCTCGCTCTACCTCGGCATCCCGCAATGCACCACCGACCGCGAGCAGCTGAAGGCGCTGTCGGACATGCTGGTCGAGGCCAAGCAGCACTGGGCCAGCTTCGGGTCGGATACCGCGAAGGATGTGCTGGTATCGGGCGATGCGGCGGCGGGCATGATCTACAACGGATTTTCGGCCAAGGCCCGGGCCGAAGGCGCGAATGTTGAATACAGCTATCCCAGGGAAGGCCATGTCCTGTGGATGGACAACGTGGTGCTGCTCAAGGATGCGCCGAACCGCGACAACGCCATCAAGTTCATGAACTTCCTGCTCGAGCCGGAGAATGCGGCAGCGGTCACCAACTACGCGGCCTACACCTCGGGCGTGACCGGGGTGGAGCCGTTCCTTGATGAGGCCATTCGCACCAGCCCCGAAAACAACCCGCCCGCGGACGCGGCCCCGGGTGTCTTTGCACAGGTCTGCGATGATGCCACCCAGCAGCTTTACGACGCGATCTGGATCAACCTGAAAAAGTGATCTGACCCCTCCCGCCGCGCCAGTGATGGCGCGGCGGGCGGCCAGAAAGGACACCCCATGCGCCTTGCCGTCCTGCAAAGCCCGTCTCCGGCCGGGGATATCGACGCTGCCTGCGCCGCGATCGAAGCCGCGCTGCGTGCCGCCGCAGCACTCGCGGTCGATGTGCTGACGGTGCCGGAGGTTTTCCTGCCGGGCTACAACCACGCCGACGTGCCGGGCCGTGCCATCGCGCGGGACGCGGGTCCGATTGCCCGCCTGAAAGCCGCCTGCCGCGAGACGGGGTGCGCCCTTGTGATGGGCTACGCCGAGCGGTCGGAGGGCAAGGTCTGGAACAGCGCGATCTGCATTGATGGCACTGGTGCGGAACAGGCGAACTACCGCAAGCTGCAACTTTACGGGCCACGGGAAAAGGCGCTCTACACGCCCGGCACGGCCCATGTGAGCTTCACCATGAACGATCGCAAGGCCGCCCTCCTGATTTGCTACGACATCGAATTTGCTCCCCATGTCAGGGCCTTGGCCGAAGCCGGCGTGCAGGTGATCTTCGTGCCGACCGCCAACATGATGCCCTTCACCCATGTTCCCCGCGTCACCGTGCCGGCGATGGCCGCCAATCACGGCGTCGCCATCGCCTACGCCAACTACTGCGGCACCGAGGGCGACCTGACCTACACCGGCGGCAGCCAGATCACCGGCCCGCATGGCGAGGTGCTCGCGCTTGCGGGCGAGGGCCCGGCCTTGCTGATCGCCGATCTGCCAGACCCCGACCCGCGCCGCGTCTCGACCCAGCTTGCCGATTTGAGGATGGTCTGACGATGCCGAAAGACAGCCGGGAAAGCCGTTACGACATCCTGTTCGAACCGATGCGGATCGGCCCAAAGCTGGCGAAGAACCGCTTCTATCAGGTGCCGCACTGCAATGGCGGCGGCTACCGCGACCCATCGGCGGTGGCCGAGATGCGCCGCACCAAGGCCGAGGGCGGCTGGGGCGTCATCTTCACCGAACAGACCGAGATTCATCCCACCTCGGAAATCACCCCGTTCATCGAACAGCACCTGTGGGAGGACAAGGACATCCCTGCACTGGCCGCGATGGCCGAGGCGATGAAATCGCATGGCGCGCTGGCGGGCATCCAACTGGCGTACTCCGGCATCAACGGGCCGAACCTTTACAGCCGCGAGGTGCCGCTGGCCGTATCGGGCGGGCCGATCCTGACCTTTACCTCCGATCCGGTGCAGGCCCGCTCGATGGACCGCGAGGATATCCGCAATCTGCGCCGCTGGTTCCGCAACGCCTTCCGCCGCAGCCAAAGCGCGGGCTTCGACCTGATCTGCCTTTACGGCGCGCATGGCTTTGGCATCCTGCAACACTTCCTGTCCCGCGCCACGAACCAGCGCACCGACGAATACGGCGGCAGTCTTGAAAACCGCTCTCGCTTCTTGCGCGAAATCGTCGAGGAGGCGCGCGAGGAAACACGCGGCGAACTGGCCATATCGCTGCGCCTGTCGCTGCACGAAGCAGGCACCTTCGGCTTTTCCAACGCCGAGGTGCGCGATTTCATCGAAATGCACGGCGATCTTCCCGACATCTGGGATCTGGCACAAGGCACATGGGAGGCCTGCTCCGGCACCTCGCGCTTCAAGCCCGAAGGCGCGCAGGAAGACCTCGTCACCGGCATCAAGGCGCTGACGTCAAAGCCCGTGGTCGGTGTCGGCCGCTTCACCAGCGCCGACGCGATGGTGCGGCAGATCAGATCCGGCATCCTTGATTTCATCGGCGCGGCGCGGCCGTCGATCGCCGATCCGTTCCTGCCGAAAAAGATCGAAGAGGGGCGTTTTGACGATATCCGCGAATGCATCGGCTGCAACATTTGCGTGTCGGGCGACATGACAGGCGGCATCTCGCGCTGCACCCAGAACACCGCCTTCATGGAAGAATGGCGCAAGGGCTGGCACCCGGAACGTCCGCGCCCGAAAGGGGCATCTGCAACCGTGCTGATCGTCGGGGCAGGGCCCAGCGGGCTTGAGGCCGCGCTGCAGGCCGCCAAGCGCGGCTACCACGTCACCTTGGCCGAAGCGACGGCCACCCTTGGCGGCAGGGTCGCCCGCGAACGCCAGTTGCCGGGGCTGTCTGCCTGGGGGCGCGTGGCCGATTTCAGAACCGGGCAACTGGCCCCGATGCCGAACGCCGAGATCTACCGCGACAGCCGCCTTACCGCTGATGATGTGCTGGCAATGGGCGCAGAGCACGTCGCCATCGCCACCGGTGCCAGTTGGCGGCGCGATGCCGTTGCCCGGTTCCACCTGCACCCGATTCCGACCGACCCGGCGATGCCAGTCTTCAGCCCGGACGACATCATGGCGGGTGGCGGACCCCAAGGCGGGCGTGTTGTGCTTTACGACGACGACCACTTCTACATGGGGTCGGTGATCGCCGAGGTGCTGGTCGCGCGCGGCTGTGCGGTGGATTTCGTCACCCCCGCAGCCAAGGTCGCCGAATGGTCTGAAAACACGCTGGAACAGGCTGTCATCATGCGCCGCCTGCTGGAACTGCGGGTAAACGTCCACACCGGCAAGGTGCCAGACCGCATCGGCAAGGCCGTGGTCACCCTGGCCTGCGTCTGGACCGCCGCCGAGACGGACCTGTGCAGCGACGCCGTGGTCATGGTCACCTCGCGCACCCCGCATGACGCGCTTTATCAAGATTTGCGCGCCCGCCAGCCAGACTGGGCCGACGCAGGCATCCTGTCGGTAAAGCTGATCGGTGATGCCGCCGCACCCGGCCCGATAGCCTGGGCAACCTATGCCGGACGGCGCTTTGCCGAGGACATCGACACCGTCGATGATGCAGGCGACACGCCCTCGTTCCGGCGCGAGGTGGCTGCACTTGAACCCTTGCCCTTTGCCGTGGCGGCAAGGTCCGGCTGACCGCAACCGCGCGTGCGGCGGACCGGCCTTGCAACCCGGCCCTCTTGCATGTCACCTGCGGAAATAGCAGTTGCAGGACCGAACATGACCCCCAGATTTGCCCAGCGTATGGCGGGCGTCCAGCCATCCGCCATCGGCGAGTTGCTCGCCTTGGGTGCTGATCCTTCGATCATTTCCTTTGGTGGCGGCTATCCCGACGCGACGCTGTTTCCCAAAGATCAGCTCGACGCCGTCTTTCACGCGGTGATCACCGCCCCTGGTGGTGCCGCCCTGCAATACGCGCCTTCGAACGGCTTGCCACGCCTGCGCGAACAGATCGCCGGGCTGATGCGCGCCGACGGCACCCCGTGCAGCGCCGATGACGTGCTTATCCTGCAAGGCTCGCAGCAGGGCCTCGATCTTGCCGCGCGGATGCTGGTCGACCCCGGCGATGTGATCGTCACCGAAGACCCCACCTTCCTCGGTGCGCTGATCGCCTTTGCTCCAAGCCAGCCGCACTATGCGACGGTTCCGGTGGACGGGGAGGGGATGCAGACCGATCTTCTGGTCGAGGTGCTGCGCGCCAATCCAAAGGCGCGAATGATCTACACCGTGCCGGATTTCCAGAACCCCACCGGCGTCACGCTGTCACTGGCGCGGCGTCGCGCGCTGATCGCGCTGGCCAACGCGCATGACCTGATCGTGCTGGAGGATACGCCCTACCGCCATATCCGCTTTGCGGGCGACAGCCTGCCTACCCTCAAATCGCTGGATACCGAAGGCCGGGTGATCCACCTTGGCAGCTTTTCAAAGGTTCTGGTGCCGGCACTTCGCATCGGCTGGGCGGTGGCCGCGCCCGACCTTCTTGCCCGCTTGGGGTGCCTCAAGGTCGCGGCCGACACCCAGACCTCGACGCTGAACATGGCGGCGGCCAGCCTCTTTCTGGACCGCTACGATCTTGCCGCCCATATCGAAACGCTGCGCGCCGCCTACCGGCAGAAGAAAGCCACGATGCTGGGCGCGATCCGCCAGCATTTCCCGCAAGAGATCGGCGTCACCGATCCCGAAGGCGGGCTGTTCACCTGGGCCACGTTCCCCGAAGGCTTCGACGCAACGGCCTTCATGCGCGATGTGGCCTTGCCGCAGGCGCGGGTAGCCTATGTGCCGGGCGCCACGTTCTTTCCCGTCACCCAACGCCCGAACCACGCGCGGCTGAACTTTTCCGCGCCGTCCGAGGCTGACATTCACACCGGCATCCAAGCCCTTGGCAGGGCTTTGAAAGCCGAATTCTCGGCGTAATACGGAAAGGCACCTATGTCGGTCATCATTCACACCCCGCGGCTGCAGACGTTGACCGGCTCGGAAACGGATCGCTGGCGTGCGGTTCCGGTCGCGGTCGCGGTCGATCTTGGCCATGATGCCGGGCAGATCGACCCGGCGATCCGGCCGCTGCGTCCGGCCGGCAGCCAACCGCGGCTCTTTGGCCGGGCCGTCACCGTGCGCTGCGCTGCGCCCGATTTCGGCGCGGTCTTGCACGCGCTTGACGTGATCGTGGCGGGGCAGGTTCTGGTGATCGACGCGGGCGGCCACCGCGATACGGCGATGATCGGCGACATCCTGTCAGGGCACTTGCGTGCCAAGGGCGTGGCGGGGTTGATCTGCGATGGCGCCATAAGGGACACCGCCACGCTGGCCGGCTGGGATGACTTTTCGGTGTTTGCCCGCTGGATCACCCCGCGCGGCCCGACCGGTGCCGACCGGGGCGCGGTCAATCTGCCGGTTGTCGTGGGCGGACGCCTGGTGTCACCCGGCGATCTCGTCATCGGTGACGATGACGGCCTCGTGGCGCTGACCCCGTTCGTCGTTCGGTCGCGCATCGCCGACGCCGAAGCGAGGCTCGCCCGCGAAGCCGGCTGGATCGGCGCACTGGCCGGGGGCCGTCCCGCCACCGAGGTCTTTGGCCTGTCACCGGCCGTGCGGGTTGAAGATACCTGAGGTCACGCCACATGGCACCTTGTCCGGTGGTCGGACGTTGGTGTCCACCATAGCAAGTCTGGAGAAGTTGGATGAAGATCACCCGGCAGGTTCACGCCACCTTGGCAGCCGCACTCTTGGCCGGCTGCGTCGCACCGGCAACCGGGCCGACGCCCAAAGACGCGGCGCTGCCGCCTTTGCCCGAAGCGGTGATCGCGGCCGCAGCCCCATGGCAGGATCTTTCGACAGCGCGCTTGCGGCCCGAAGACGGCTGCTACTGGTATGAACATGACGGCCAGGTTGAACGCACCCTGCTGCCGTTGCGCACCCCTGAAGGCAGGCCGATCTGCACCAGCGCGGGCTAGACCCGCGCGCCGATGCCTTCCTCGGCGGGGTAAAGATGGGCGGTCACGCCGGTTTCCACCTGATCGTAAAGCCCGATGATATGGGCCATCACCATCCGCACGCAGCCCGAGCTTGCCCGCCAGCCGATCGACCGGGGGAAGGGCGTGCCGTGGATGCGCAGCATCGTGTCTCGGTTCCCGGCGTAAAGGTAAAGCGCGCGCGCGCCAAGCGCGTTGCCCGGCCCCGGGTCCATGCCGTCGATGTACTGCGCGTAAATCTCGGGCTCGCGCTCGATCATCGCGGCGGTTGGCGTCCAGCGGGGCCACTTTGCCTTGCGCCCCACCGTGAACACCCCCGGCTCGTAAAGCCCGCCCCGCCCGATCGCCACACCGTAGCGCATCGCCGATCCGTCCGGTTGCACATGGTAGAGATAGCGCGCGATCGCATCGACGTGGAGATCCCCGGCCCGCAATCCGTCCTTGGCCTCGACCCGGGTGGGAAGCAGGCGCGGGTGCAGACCCCACGGGTT
This sequence comes from Paracoccaceae bacterium, assembly GCA_030697175.1. Classification (GTDB taxonomy): domain Bacteria; phylum Pseudomonadota; class Alphaproteobacteria; order Rhodobacterales; family Rhodobacteraceae; genus JAUYQR01. The sequence continues at coordinate 52,678 of JAUYQR010000008.1, forward strand.
TGAGGTGGCCGGATCATAGCCCGGCGGCGTCACCTCGGCATCCCAGGCGGTCCATTGGGCGGCGGTCTGCGCCAGTGCAGGCATGGCGACGGCGGCTGAAAAGAGTGCCCCGCTGGTCATCAGGAAATGGCGTCTGGTCAGCATCTTGCGCGCTCCGTTTCGGTGGGGCCTGGCGATCAACGCCAACCCTATCCGCCGCGACCCAAGGCGCCAGATCACTTTTCCACGAGCAGGGCCGGTTTTCCCGCCAAGGTGGCACGGCGGCGACAGGGAGCGAAAGCCGATCCCGCTTTCGGATCGTCCGGCTTTTGTGATACCGAAGCCGAAAATCCGCACGGAACCGATGACCGACCACGCCAACCTCCTTGTGCAAGATGCGTCCGTCCGGACAGCGCGCCGCCTCTCGGTTGCGCCGATGATGGACTGGACGGACCGTCATTGCCGCTATTTCCACCGCCAGATGACACGGCGGGCGATGCTTTACACCGAAATGGTCACCGCCCCGGCTGTCATCCACGGGCCAAAGCCGCGCCTTTTGGATTATTCCGCTGCCGAACATCCCGTAGCGCTGCAACTGGGCGGTTCGGTTCCGGCCGAACTTGCGCAGGCAGTCAGGATCGCGCGCCCCTGGGGCTATGACGAGATCAACCTCAACGTCGGCTGTCCGTCCGACAGGGTGCAATCAGGCTGCTTCGGGGCCGTGCTGATGGAGCGCCCCGCGCTGGTTGCCGACTGCGTCCGCGCGATGATCAGCGAGGCCGACGTGCCCGTCACGGTGAAATGCCGGATCGGCGTCGATGAGCAGAACCCCGAGGTGGTGCTGCCCGATTTCATTGACCAGGTCGCCAACGCCGGCGTCCGCCACGTCATCATCCACGCCCGCAAAGCATGGTTGCAGGGCCTGTCGCCAAAGGAAAACCGCGAAGTGCCGCCCCTCGACCGTGATCTGGTGCTGCGCATGAAGGCGGCGTTTCCCGACCTTGCGATCTCGGTCAACGGCGGTATCGCCACGCTGGCCGAGGCAGAGCGGTTCCTTGCGGCAGGGCTTGACGGCGTGATGATCGGGCGCGCGGCCTATCACGATCCGGGATCGGTGCTGATCGGGGCGGACCGGCTCTGGGGTGATGCGTTTGCGCCCGACGCCCACGCCGTTGTCGAGGCGATGCGCCCCTACATCGCCGACCATCTGGCCAGCGGCGGGCGGCTGCATCAGATCACCCGGCACATGCTCGGGCTTTTCGCCGGGCGACCGGGCGCGCGCGGCTGGCGGCGCGCCCTGTCCGAAGGCGCGTCGCGCACCGGTGCCGGGCTGGACCTGATCGACCGCGCGCTTGACGAGGTTCAGGCCGCGGCGGCGGCGGCGGCCTGACGGTTCGACACCAGCCGTGACAGCGCGAAAGCGATGACACCGCACAGCGCGATGGCACCAAGCATCGGGGTGGCCGTGCCATCGAAGAACGGACCGGCGGCCGCGATCATCAGCCCTCCCGCCAGCATTTGCATCGTGCCGCCCAGTGACGAGGCAAGGCCTGCGATATCGCCGTGGTCATCCAGCGCCATGACCATCGTGGTCGGAATGATCAGCCCAAGGCAGGCGTTGGCCAGGAACAGCCCCGCAACGCACACCGTCAAGGTTGCAAACCCAAGCAACGCCGCCCCGAACAACGCGACGGTAACGGCCGCGAAGCCTGCAGCGGCGACGGCCATCACCCGCTCGGATCCGTAGGTCTGGCCCAGATAGGCGGCCATCTGCGACGCAGCAAAGAAGCCGATCGCGTTGATCGCGAAGGCCAGCGAGAATCCGGTCGGCGACAGGCCGAAATCCTCGGTGTAGACAAAGCTGGCCGAGGCGATGAACACGAAGAAACTCGCCATGCCAAAGCCGCCAAGGAACGTCAGCCCCATGAAAAGCGGGTCGGTCAGCAACCGCTTCGCACCCGTCAGCGCATCGGCCATGTTGAACGGCTGGCGTTGCGACGCTGGCAGCGTTTCCGGCTGAAACAGCCTGAGGATGACAAGGCTGACCAGTGACGCAACCAGCAGCGCCCCAAAGATCGAGCGCCAGCCGAAAACCGCCATCAATCCCGCCCCCGCCAGCGGCGCCAGCATCGGCGAAATCGAGATCACCAGCATCACCGCCGCCATCAGTCGTGTGGCTGCCGGCCCGGTATAGAGGTCGCGGATGATGGCGCGCGGCACCACCATCAGCGCCGCCCCGCCAAGCCCCTGGACAAAGCGGCCGGCCACCAGCCATTCGACGCTCGGGGCAAAGGTGCAGACGACCGACCCCACGATGAAAACCGCGATCCCGGCGTAAAGCGGCGTCTTGCGACCCGACCTGTCGGCCCACGGCCCGTAGATCAATTGCGCCAGACCAAAGGCGATGAAGTAGGCCGTGATTGTGGTCTGCATGCCCTGGATCGAGGTGCCAAGATCATTGCCGATCATTGGCATCGCCGGAAGATACATGTCGATTGCAAAGGGGCCGATACAGGACAAGAGCCCAAGCACAAGCGCCGGGCGCAGCAAGCGGTCAGACATGGTGACCTCTGAATGGAATTGAACCGGGGGCGTTACACGCCGTTCATGCCAAGCTACAGAAACCGGCCGTCGGATGCCAGAGCCGCTGGCGGCCTCTCTGGTATGCTCCGGTTGCGCGCGGTATGCAGGAAGATAGGGCGACACCGAAAGGAAAAGATCGTGCCGGACGTGTCCGACCTCTTGCTGATGGTTGCACTGGCGTTGGTTCTGGGCGGGTTCGCCGGGGTGATCGGCGGCCTTCTGGGCGTTGGCGGCGGAATCGTTCTGGTGCCCGCCTTTCTTTATATGTTCACCACCCTTGGCTATGGCGGCGACCAGGTGATGCAGATCTGCGTGGCAACGTCACTGGCGACAATCGTCGTAACCTCGATCCGCTCGGTTCTGGCGCACCACAAGAAGGGCGCGGTGGATTGCTCCGTCCTGCGGCAATGGGCCCCGTTTCTGGTGATCGGTGCGGGCCTTGGGGTCGTTGCGGCGTCGCGCCTGCCCTCGACGGCATTGCAGGCGGTGTTTGGCGTGGTGGCCGGGGTGGTCGCCTTGTGGATGGCGTTCGGGCGCGACGACTGGCGCCTTGGCGAGGCGATGCCGGGCCAGCCGACGCGCGGGCTGACGGGCACCGCTGTCGGGTTCCTGTCCGCTATGATGGGCATCGGCGGCGGGTCGTTCGGCGTGCCGATCATGACGCTTTACGGCGTGCCGATCCACCGGGCCGTGGCGACGGCGGCAGGGTTCGGCGTGCTGATCGCGGTGCCATCGGTGATCGGGTTCCTGTTCGTGCCGGTGGCGGACGCGCCGCCGTGGACCGTGGGGGCGATCAGCATGCCTGCATTTCTGGTGGTGATCGGGACCACGCTGGCAACGACGCCCTTGGGGGTGCGGCTTGCACACGCGATGAACCCGAAGCCTCTGAGACGCGCCTTTGCGGTGTTTCTGGCGCTGGTCGCGCTGAACATGCTGCGCAAGGTGGCGGGATGGTAGCGCCGATCCGGATGGCAGGGCGGGGCTGGGCGGTCTTTGGGCCGGACCCTCGCATCGCCGCCTGGGCCGAGGCCGCGCGCGAGGTGTCGCTTGGCGTGCTGACCGAAAGTGCCGCCGACTGGCGCTGCGGCAATACGTGGTTTGTCGGGGTGGACGCCCTGCCGAACGGCCCGGACGGCGCGGTTCGCGACGTGGCGTTTCCGTGGGAGGCGCTGCCGCTTGACCCCGAGCCGCTGCATCGAGGCCAACTGTCGGTCATGCGCCCCGGCTACCCGCAGCCCTCGGCGACCGAAAGCGAAGCCGCTCACCGGTTTCGCGTGACACGCGACGCGGCGCACCTTGACGGGCTTTTGCTGCTGCCACCCGGCCAGCGGCGGCTGGTGAAAGAACCGCATGGCTGGATTCTGGGCCTGCCCCTGAACCCTTGCGGACCGGACGCCTCGCCCCTCGTGGTCTGGGATGGCAGCCACGAGGTGATGCGGGCCGCGCTGTCGCAGGTTCTGGCGCAGCATCCTGCCCACACCTGGGGCGAGGTCGAGGTCACCGAGGCCTACAAGGCGGCGCGACGGCAGGTGTTCGACACGTGCCAGCGGGTGCAACTGCCCACCAGGCCGGGCGAGGCGACGCTCATTCACCGTCTGATGCTGCATGGGGTGGTGCCTTGGGCAAAGGGCGCAGCGGCCCCGCCCGAAGGTCGGATGATCGCCTATTTCCGGCCGCAGCTACGCTCGGTGGCGGACTGGCTGCAAAAGCCCTGACGCTGCCCCGCGCTAGCGGTCCAGACGCCCCATCCGGCCACCACGACGCTTGGCCAATCGCGGCGCGCGGGCCGGCAGGTCTGCCATGATCTCGGCCCGCTCTTCATGGCTCAGACGCGACCACGTCGAGATTTCCTCGATCGTGCGAAAGCAGCCGACGCAAAGCCGCTCTTCGGGGTGAACCACGCAGAGCTTCACGCAAGGCGACTGGACTTCGTCGCGCATCCAGATGTCGTCTTTCACTCGTTGCGGCCCTTCGTCATCGGTCTTGCTCGCAGGATATAGGGCGAAAGGCGCTTCACGATCACCCCTTTGCGACGTTTTGGCGCCGGATGCGCCGGGGCCGTGTGATTTTCGCCGCAGGCGATCAGCGCGGCCCGGCGTCCAGATGCGCCAGACGGTCCAGCGCGCCTTGCAGGATATAGGTCGCGGCCACCGCGTCGATCACCTCGCGGCGGCGCTGGCGCGAGGCGTCTGCCTCCAGAAGCGCGCGTTCCGCCGCGACGGTGGACAGCCGCTCATCCCAGAAGAAGATCGGCAGGGGCGTCAGCTTTTCCAGATTGCGGGCGAAGGCGCGGGTCGACTGCACACGCGGGCCTTCCGATCCGTCCATGTTGAGCGGCAGGCCAAGCAGGATCGCGGTCGCCTTGCGCTCGGCCAGCAACGCCAGAAGCCGCGCGGCGTCCAGGGTGAACTTCTCGCGCCGGATCACGTCCACCGGGGTCGCCACAGACCGGCGAAGGTCGGAAATCGCCACGCCGATCGTCTTGTCGCCCAGATCAAGCCCGGCAATCGCGCGGTTGGGCTGCAAGACGGCCGCGAAACCCTCGATGCTGTCGCAAATCATGGCACCAGCCCGGTTTCGACCGCTGCAAGGCGCAGGAACGACAGTTCGGCATCGCGGCTGACAAACCTGACCTTGGCCTCGTCATAGATCTTTTGCGCCTCGTCGCGGCGTTCCAGCACCACCAGCGAGCGGATCAGCCGGTTCCAGTCCTCGACCGACCCGCCATCGGTGGCAAGCCGGTCCGACAATTGCGCAACCATGCCCTCGATCATCGCCTGTCGCTCTTCCGGCGCCATTTCGGCAGCGGCGGCAACGTCTCCCGCATTGGGGCCAGAGGCTTCGGGCAGGGTATAATTGACCCCGGCAAGGTAGGCCACGTCCTCGATCTCGGCGCGGATGCGCGCGATCCATGGCGCGTCTGCCGGGCCTTCCTGCAGCAGCGGTTGCCACAGCGTAAAGGCGCGGTCATAGCGGCCAGACTGCGCGAACATCAGGCCGGAATAGTAACGCGCGACCGGCTCTTGCGGATCACGGCTCAGGGCCGCAACCAGCTCCACCTCGGCTTCCGGCGAAACATACCCACCGGCGGCGGCGATCATAATCTCGGCAAGGCTGGCGTGGTCATTGGCGGTGGCTGCGTCGCCCCTCACCGCGATCAACCGGCGCTGGGCGGATTCGGCGGCTGCGTAGTTGCCCAAGGCAGCCTCGTTGCGGGCCAGAAGCTCCAGCCCGCGCTGATCGTTGGGCCGGTCCGTCACGGCTGTGCGCAGTTTTTCCATCAGGTCCAGGAAATCTGGCGCAAGACCGGTCGGTGCCTGCGGCTTGGGTGCCGCCGCCACGGCCTCAGCCTGCGCCGGGCGGCTTTGCATCCGCGCGTCGGCGGCCGCGATCCGCGCCTTCAACGGCAGGTCTGGGTAACCCGGCGCGCCAAGATAGACATAGGTGCCAATCCCGCCCGCAAGGATCGCCAGCACCAAAGCGGCTGGCAAAAGCGCAGGCGTGGCAGAGACGGCCTGCGGCGTGTCAGATGCGCGGTCGGCATCAAGGATGCGACGACCGACTTCGCTGCGCAGGCGCTGGGCTTCGTCGGGTGCCAGAGTGCCGCGCGCGATGTCGCGTTCAACCTCGGCCAGTTGGTCCTTGTAAACCTTGATATCTACGGCCGTCGCTTCGGCCAGCCCGCGGTCGCGGCGCAGCGCGACCAGAAGGATCGCAGCCACGGCAAGGAACAGTCCTACCGACGCCGCCCAAAAACCCCAGTCCTGCATGGCTTCGCCCGTTCCAATCCCGTTGACTGCACGCGATGTAATGGTTCCCAGGGTCAGGCAAAAGGGGCATTTCGTCCCGCCCGGTGCGCGATTGCCTCACTGCGCTGCGACACGCTGCCATATGTCGTATTTTTCCCGATTGCGCCGCTGTCGGGTGCGGATATATCCCACACTCGTTCCATGAGGGTGAGGCTGGACCGCCCCGGTTCCACCCGCCAAAGAGAATGAGGCCCCGATGCAGCGTTATTCGGTCTTTGCCATCGCCCGTGAGGCAGTGCGCTATCACATGGGCTGGGAGCGGGCCTGGGCCTCGCCCCAGCCGAAAGCATCCTACGACGCGATCATCGTGGGCGCCGGGGGCCACGGCCTCGCCACCGCCTATTACCTCGGCAAGAATTTCGGCATCACCAATGTCGCGGTGATCGAAAAGGGCTGGCTTGGCGGCGGCAACACCGGCCGCAACACCACGATCATCCGGTCGAACTACCTGCAAGACCCCTCCGCCGCGATCTACGAAAAGGCGCGGTCCTTGTATGAAACCCTCAGCCAGGAACTGAACTACAACGTCATGTTCAGCCCCCGTGGCCTGCTGATGCTGGGCCAGACCCACCACGAGGTGCGCGGCTACCTGCGCACGGTCCACGCCAACACCCTGCAAGGCGTGCAGACCGAATGGATCAGCCCCCAGCGCGTCAAGGAACTGGTGCCGATCATCAACATCGACGGCCCGCGCTACCCGATCCTCGGCGCCCTGTATCAGGCCCGCGGTGGCACCGCCCGCCACGACGCCGTCGCCTGGGGCTATGCCCGCGCCTGTTCGGCGATGGGGATGCACATCATCCAGAACTGCGAGGTCAAGGGCGTGCGGTCGGAAAACGGCCAGGTCACCGGCATCGACACCACGCGCGGGTTCATCGGCTGCAAGAAGCTGGGCATGGTCGTCGCCGGCCACTCCGGCCAACTCGCCGAAATGGCGGGTTTCCGCCTGCCGATCGAGGCGGTGGCGCTGCAGGCCCTCGTGTCTGAGCCGATCAAGCCCTGCATGGACGTGGTGGTGATGGCCAACACCGTCCACGGCTACATGTCGCAGTCCGACAAGGGCGAGATGGTGATCGGCGGCGGCACCGACGGCTTCAACAACTACACCCAGCGCGGCAGTTTCCACCACATCGAGGAAACCCTGCGCGCCCTGGTCGAAACCTTCCCGATGATCAGCCGTCTCAAGATGTTGCGCCAGTGGGGCGGCATCGTCGACATGACCGGCGACCGCTCGCCCCTGATCTCCAAAACCCCGCTTGGCAACTGCTTCATCAACTGCGGCTGGGGCACCGGCGGGTTCAAGGCGATCCCCGGCTCGGGCTGGGCGATGGCCGAGCTGATGGCCAAGGGCGAGCCGGGACCGCTGGCCGAAGACTTCAGCATGTGGCGCTTCAAGGACGGCCAGTTCATCGACGAATCCGTCGCCGCGGGGGTGGCGCATTGATGAACGCCATCGGGAACCATAAGCCGGACCGCGACGTTCCCTCTGCAGCCTCATCCCTGCAGGAGACATTCAAATGTCCGACCAACGCCAATCCACCCCGCCGCAATCCGGTGAAAAATCCAATGGTGCCATCATCTTCATCGTCGGAGGTCTTGTCGTCGCCGTGGCTGTGCTGGGCTATGTCTTCACCGACGGGTTCGGCGGCGGCTCCATGCCCGGTGCGACATCTGATGCTCCAGCCATCAGCATTGAAAACAATGCCACGGCCCCCGCAGCTGCCCCGGCCCCGGCAGAACCCGCGCCTGCCCCGGCTGAGACCGCACCCGCTGCCCCCGCACCCGCTGCCCCCGAACCGGCACCGGCCGCACCAGCCAACCCCTGAGTCTGCCAGCCTTGAGATCACCGCCAACGGCGGGCACCCCCGGGTGCCTGCCGTTTCCATATGCGGAGACCGTACATGCTGACCCTCGAATGCCCCTATCGCGGCGTCGCCGCCGAGGAAACCGAACTCTCCCCCGGCTACGAGGCGCATCTGAAACGCGTCGGCCCCCTGGCCGAGGCATTCAACATGTGGCGCTTCAAGGAAGGCCAGTTCATCGACGACTCCGACGCAGCGGGGGGTTGTGCATTGATGGTGCAGATGCAGCAAAGGTCATGCGACCTGACGGCCCCGACACGGCGGCATTTCGGCCATGGCGCTGCCGGGGCAGCAATTCCTTGCCAGGAGCGGTTGAACCGGCAAGTGGCAACGTCCACTTCCGAAGGGTGGGTTTCTCCACAGGCGATGGAGTTCGATGAATGGCACTTGAAAACGGAAGCCGCAAATGGGTCGTTGGCGGCGGCATTGCGGCCGCAGCAGCGGCAGCGGTCGTGGGCGGATGGTTCCTGTTCGGCGCGGGTGGCGCGCCCGTGGCCACTGAAGACGCTGCAGAGACCGCTGCCCCCGAAGAAGACGCGGAAGACGACGCGGAAGTCGGGGCCGAAGCCGAGACCGAAGCCGAGGATGCACCCGACGCCGACGCCGGAGCCGAGCCTGAGGCTGAGGCTGAGGCTGAGGCTGAGGCCGACTGAGTCCGACACCAGGGCGCGGGGTCTCGGGGGCAGGCGCCACGGCTGCGCGCTTGCCCTCCTCATTCTGTCCGGAGCCCCAAGATGCTGATCCTGACCTGTCCCTATTGCGGCATCAAAGCCGACGAAACCGAGCTTAGCCCCGGCTACGAGGCGCATCTCAAGCGTTTCGGGCCCGATGCCTCGCCCGAGGAATTCGAGGCCTACATGTTCGCCCGCAAGAACCCCAAGGGCGTGCATTTCGAACGCTGGCGCCACGCCTACGGCTGCGGCAAATGGTTTCTGGCCGCCCGCTGCACCGCCACGCTCGAGGTGTTCGGCACCTACCCCGCACAGGTGGGCGAACCGCCCGCAGACATCATCGACAAGATCAAGGCTCGCCGGCCTGACTGGAAGGGTTACAAATGAGCACGCGTCTGGCAAAGGGCGGCCGTCTGATCGACCGGACCGCCGCGATGGATTTCCACTTCAACGGCAAGGTGATGCGCGGCTTTGCCGGTGACACGCTGGCGGCGGCACTTCTGGCCAACGACCAGATGCTGATGGGCCGCAGCTTCAAATACCACCGCCCGCGCGGTGTCGTCGGCTCCGGTCCCGAAGAACCGAACGCGCTCGTCAACCTCGGGCGCGGCGCACGGCTGGAACCGAACCAGCGCGCCACCACGACCGAGCTTTTCGATGGGTTGGAAGCCACCAGCCAGAACCACTGGCCCAGCCTCGAATTCGACGTGGGCGTGGTGAACAACTACGCCGCCCGCTTCATGCCGGCAGGCTTTTACTACAAGACCTTCATCCACCCGCGTCCGTTCTGGAAACACGTGTTCGAACCGGTCATCCGCCGCGCAGCGGGCCTCGGCAAGGCACCGACCGAAGGCGACGCCGACCGCTACGAACAGGCCTACGCCTTCTGCGACGTGCTGGTTGTCGGTGGTGGCGTGGCCGGCCTTCTGGCCGCGAAAGCTGCCGCCGACGCGGGCCAGCGCGTCATCCTTCTGGAACAGACCGCCACCCTCGGCGGCCGCACCCCGGTCGACGAGGCCGATATCGACGGCACCCCTGTCGACACCTGGATCGCGGCCATCGAATCCGATCTGCGCGCCCGTGACAACGTCACGATCCGCACCCGCACCTGCGGGTTCGGCGTCTATGACCACGGCTATGTGCTGGCCGACGAGCGCGTTGCCGACCACACCCCCGGCGACGGTCGCCCGAAGCACCGGCTGTGGCGCATCCGCACAGCCAAGATCGTCACCGCCACCGGCGCCATTGAACGCCCGCTGTCCTTCGCAGGCAACGACATTCCCGGCGTCATGCTGGCCTCCGCCGTGCGCGACTATGTCGTGAACCACGCCGTTTCGCCCGGTGACCGCACCGTGATCGCCACCAACAACGACAGCGCCTACCAGACGGCGCTCGCGCTCAAGGCCGCCGGGCTCGAAGTCCCCGCCATCCTCGACGCCCGCGACACCGCGACCGGCGCCTTGCCCGAGGCCGCCCGCGCCGCCGGCATCCGCGTCCTCACCGGGCGCGGCATCGCCAAGGTCAAGGGCGGCAAGCGCGTCACCGGCGTCGCCGTCTGCACCCAGGCAGGCGAAGGTGCCGTGCTTGAGGAAATCACCTGCGAAGCCGTCGCCATGTCGGGCGGCTGGTCGCCCGTTGTCCACCTGTTCAGCCATTGCGGTGGCAAGGTGAAGTGGGATGACAACCTGTCCGCCTTCATCCCCGACGCCTCTCGCCCGCCCGTCAACCACGACGGCAGCCCGATGGTTTCGGTCGTCGGCGCGGCTGCGGGTTGCCTGTCGCTCGCCAATATCCTCGCCGGATTGCGCGATGTGTCTGGCAAGACTGCCATACGTTTGCCAGACGTTTGCCAGACGCCGGATGGCAGCGTCTCGATCCCCCCGGTCTGGGTCATGCCGCAGGGCGCGCCGATCCAGTTGCGCTCCAAGATGTGGCTCGATTACCAGAACGACGTGAAGGTTTCCGATGTCCAACTGGCCTCGCGCGAAGGCTATCAAAGCGTCGAACACACCAAACGCTACACGACTTTGGGGATGGCCACGGATCAGGGAAAACTAAGCAACATCAACGGACTCGCCGTCCTTGCTGATAGTTTGAATGAACCTATCCCGCAGGTCGGCACCACCACCTTCCGTCCGCCCTACACACCCGTCACCATCGGCGCCTTGGCAGGCGAGTCGCGGGGCGAGATCTTCCAGCCGCTCCGCCGCACCCCGATGCACGAATGGCATGAAAAGTCAGGCGCTTACTTCGAACCCGTAGGCCTCTGGCACCGCCCCTACTGCTTCCCCCGGGCAGGGGAAACCCACGAACAGGCGGTCCACCGCGAGGTGCTGAACACCCGCGAAAAGCTGGGCCTTCTGGACGCCTCCACCCTTGGCAAGATCATCGTCAAAGGCCCCGACGCCGGCCGCTTCCTCGACATGCTCTACACCGGCGTGATGTCCACCTTGCCGATCGGCAAATGCCGTTATGGACTGATGTGCAACGAACAGGGTTTCCTGTCGGACGACGGCGTCGTCGCCCGTCTGGACGAGGAAACCTTCCTCTGCCACACCACCTCCGGCGGGGCCGACCGCATCCACGCATGGATGGAAGACTGGCTTCAGTGCGAATGGTGGGACTGGAAGGTCTACACCGCCAACGTGACCGAGCAATATGCCCAGATCGCGGTGGTCGGTCCGAACGCGAGGAAACTTCTGGAAACCCTTGGCGGAATGGACGTTTCCAAGGAAACGCTGCCCTTCATGCAATCGGCCGACGGCACCCTTGGCGGCTTCCCGGCCCGTGTCTACCGGATCAGCTTCTCGGGCGAGCTCAGCTATGAAATCGCCGTCCCCGCCAGCCAAGGCGCGGCCTTCTGGGAGGCGTGCCACAAGGCGGGCGCATCCCTCGGCGCAATGCCCTACGGAACCGAAGCGTTGCACGTCATGCGGGCCGAAAAGGGCTTCATCATGATCGGGGACGAGACGGACGGCACGGTCATTCCACAGGATCTTAACCTCGACTGGGCAATCTCGAAGAAAAAGGCGGATTATCTTGGCAAGCGTGGCCAGGCCCGCACCTTCCTCGCCAGCCCCGACCGCTGGAAACTGGTCGGCTTTGACACGCTGGATGGCTCGGCGATCCCCGACGGCGCCTATATCGTCGCCGACGGCACCAACGGCAACGGCCAGCGCAACGTGCAGGGCCGCGTCACCTCGACCTACCACTCGCCGACGCTGAAGCGTGGCATCGCGATGGGCCTGTTGAAGCACGGGCCGCAGCGGATGGGAGAAGTGGTTGAATTCAATACGATTCAGGGCGAAACAGTGAAAGCGCGGGTGCGCGACACGGTGTTCTTCGACAAGGACGGGGAGAAGCAGAATGTCTGATCCGGTATCGGCCCTTGGCGGGGCAAGCTACGCGGGGTTCGCCACCATCCGCGAAATCGGCCCCCTTGGCATGATCACCCTGCGCGCCAAGGGCGTGAAGTCGCTGGACAAGGCGATCAAGGCCGCGGTGGGAACCAAGGTTCCCGCTGTGCGACGGATCGAAATCGCCGGCGACAAGGCCTGCGGCTGGATGAGCCCGGACGAATACCTGCTGATCCTGCCTTACGGCGGCGTTGCGGATGCGCTGGCGGCAATCGCCGCGGCCCTGAAAGCCGAGCACCACCTTGCGGTCGACGTATCGGACGCACGCGCGGTGTTCCGTGTCGAAGGCGCAAAGGCGTCGGACGTGCTGCGCAAACTGATGCCGGTCGATTTTGACCGGCTGGAGCCGGGCGAACTGCGTCGCACGCGCGCAGCGCAGGTTCCGGCAGCGTTCTGGCAGGCCGACGGCGGCTTTACGCTCGTCAGCTTCCGGTCTGTCGCGGGCTATGTCATGGGGCTTTTGCAGCACTCCGCCCAGCCGGGAAGCGAACTCTGACGCTGGTCGTTCGTGGTCCAGCGGCAAACAGCGGCATTTTCACAGGGCGCATCCCGCAAGTATATGAAAAATATACATAATAAAATGCACGACTGACGCGCTTCCACGGTTCGGTCACACGACGGTTGCAACCGATGAAGGCATGGCTCATCCGCCGCCCGATCGTCTGGACCGCCTCACCAGGCGCGACGCCTTATTCGCCGGCAAGGCCGGTTTCCCGATGATCGCGCCGCGCGGCCTTGACCTTGGCCCGACTTAACCGCTTATTCGCTACATCACGTTGCCCTTTTCAGGAGATGCCAACATGGCCTTCACGCTGCCAGACCTTCCCTATTCGCACGACGCGCTTGCGCCCCTCGGCATGTCGCGCGAGACGCTGGAATTCCATCATGACATCCACCACAAGGCCTATGTCGACAACGGCAACAAGCTGGTCGCTGGCACCGAGTGGGAAGCCAAATCTCTGGAAGACGTGGTTCGTGGCACCTATCAGGCAGGCGCCGTGGCGCAGAACGGCATCTTCAACAACGCCAGCCAGCACTGGAACCACAACCTGTTTTGGGAAGTGATGGGGCCGGGCGAGGGCAAGAAGATGCCGGGCGCCCTCGAGTCCGCGCTGACCGAGGCGTTCGGGTCGGTGCAGAAGTTCAAGGATGATTTCGCAGCCGCCGGTGCGGGCCAGTTCGGCTCGGGTTGGGCGTGGCTGGTGAAGGACAAGGACGGGTCGCTGAAGGTGACCAAGACCGAAAATGGCGTGAACCCGCTCTGCTTCGGCCAAACCGCCCTTCTCGGCTGCGATGTGTGGGAACATTCCTACTACATCGACTTCCGCAACAAGCGTCCGGCCTACTTGACCAACTTCCTCGAAAAGCTGGTGAATTGGGAAGCAGTCGCCGCCCGCATGTGAGGCCGCGCCACTGCATCAATGGCCGCTGCACTGCAAGGTGCGGCGGCCTTTCTTCTGGCATCACCCCAGCATGCCGCGCAAGGCTGCGGTCAGATCCGCCGGCGTGGCGACTGTCTTGAAAAGGTCAAGAATCGACGCATCGGCAAAGCCCTCGCGGACAATATGGGCCAGAAGCTCGGTCAACGGGCGCCAGTAGCCCTCTACGTCGACAAGGAAGATCGGCTTGCCGTGCAGTCCGATCTGCGCCCAGGTCAGAACTTCGAAGAACTCGTCCAGTGATCCGGCACCACCCGGCAGCACCACGATCGCGTCCGAGTTCATGAACATCACCTTCTTGCGTTCGTGCATGTCCTCGGTGACGATCAGGGTGGTCAGGTCGCGCTTGCCCTGTTCGCGACCCAGCAGATGCGCCGGAATGATGCCCAGCGTGCTTGCCCCTGCGGCAATCGCGGCGCGGGCAACCTCGCCCATGATCCCCACGTCGCCTGCGCCATAGACCAACCGCCAGCCATTTGCCGCGATGGCGGTGCCAACCTCACGCGCTGCGGCGGCATATTCGGGCCGGGACCCGGGCTTTGCGCCGCAAAAGACGCAGATCGAGCGCATGGTCATGGAGGTTCCTGAAAGAGGTTGCGTTAAAGGGAGATATAGAGATTCTTGAGTGCAAGGAAAGCGTCGCGGGCGGGGGAATGGCTGGATGGCGGCTTGGGATGCACTGGGAACGGGCGGGCGGGTTGCGATTTCCGCGCTGGGTGCGATTGGTATCGCAGCGGTCGGTTACGTGGGATGGCAGGCGACGCGTCCGGCGGTGACCGTCCCGACCGAGACAAGCGCCGCGCCCGAACCGGCAACTCCTGAACCGCAGGCCGCAGTCGCACCGGAGCCAGAGGCCGCAGTCGGTGCGGACGTCAGTTCAGGTGGTGAAGGGGCGATAGATCCGCCAAGCTTCGACACCTGGCGCGTCGCGCAGGATGGCGCGGCGGTGGTTTCTGGCCGCGCCGCGCCCGGATCGACGGTTGCCGTGCTGGTGGATGGCGCGCCGGTGGCCGAAGCCGAGGCTGGCGCGTCGGGCGAGTTTGCCGCCCTTTTCACCTTGCCTCCGAATGACCGGCCAAGCCTGATGACCCTGGCGATGACCATGCCGGATGGAACCAGCTTGGCTTCGGCCGACACGGTTGCGCTGGATGCTGTGGCGGGGCCGATGATCGCCGCAGTCGAGCCGGCGCCTGAGGCCGGCGGCGAAGCGGAACCTGCGGAAAACGAACCCGCCCCATTGACCGGCGTCGCGGCAGAACCTGCCCCGGCAGCGATCCTCGTGACCGAGGAGGGCGCAGTGGTGTTGCAAGACGCAGCAACGTCCGACCCGGTGGTTGCTGCCAACATATCGGTGGACACCATCACCTACACCCCGACCGGCGCGGTGCAGATCGGCGGTCGCGCGCAACCGGGCGCATTCGTGCGCCTCTACCTTGACAATACACCGCTTCAGACGGTGCTCGTGCCCGAGGACGGTGCCTGGTTGACCACCTTGAATGACACAAAGCCGGGCATCTACACGCTGCGGGTCGATCAGGTGGATGACGCGGGCAAGGTCACGTCCCGCTTCGAGACGCCCTTCAAGCGCGAAACCATCGAGGCTCTGGCCGAGGCCGCTGCGGAACAGCAGCCCGCCCAGATGCCGCAGCCATTGGCCGAGCCGCCCGAAGAGCCGGCCAAAATGACGCCCGCTGCAGACACAAGCGCGGTTGCCACCGTGACGCCAGCCGAACCCGGAGCCGAACCAGTGGGTGTTGCAGCGGCCGAAAAGACCGAAGCAGAGTCTGCCACGGCGTCGGCTCAGCCTGCATCAACGCCACCCTCGGGGCCGGTCACGGTGACGGTGCAGCCCGGCTTCACCCTGTGGGGCATCGCGCAGGAGCGGTTTGGCGACGGGGTGCTTTATGTTCAGGTGTTCGAAGCCAACCGCGACAAGATCAAGGATCCCGACCTGATCTTTCCGGGTCAGGTCTTTGCCATCCCCACTGCCGAAGGAAACTGACCGGCGGGTGCAGGCGCGCAGGTGCAGGCGGCCCTGATTTCCGGGTGGTCCAGACAGCAGTCGTTCAGCAGATACGACATCATCCGACCCAACCCGGCGGCGTCGACAGAATAGATCACATTGCGCGCCAGTTTGCGCGACCGGATCAGGCCAGCCTGTTCCAGTGCGGACAGGTGAAACGACAGGCGTGACGGGCCAAGCCCAAGGTGGCGGGCAATCTCGCCCGCTGTCATGCCTGCATCTCCGTGTGGCACAAGCAGCCGCACCAGATCCAGCCGCGTGTCATGCGCGAGGGCAGAAAGGGCGGTCAGGGCTTTACTTCGCTCCATGGTCCAACTATTCAAGAGTCGTTGAAATATCCATAACCGATGCCGGGCCTGCGATCAATCGCCATGTATTGCCCGGTCGAAGGACGAACATGCGCCGTTCCACAGCAACCTCTTCTGACGCCGGCGACGGGTCGGCCTCTGGCTGGCAAACCATGCGCCGGGTGATGCCCTATCTGTGGCCTGACGGGCAGCCTTGGGTGAAGCGCCGCGTGATCCTGGCACTGGTGCTCTTGCTTGCCGCCAAACTGGTGTCGGTGACGACGCCGTGGATCTACAAGCTGGCGGTCGACAATCTGGCCGGCGAGGCGCCTGACACCGGCATGCTGATGGGGCTGGGCGCGGTGGGCCTGACGGTCGCCTACGGTCTGGCGCGTCTGGGCACCGTGATGTTCGGCGAGATGCGCGACGCCGTCTTCGTGCGCGTGGGCCAGCGAGCGATCCGCCGGCTGGCGATCGAGACGTTCACCCATATCCACCAACTGTCCTTGCGCTATCACATCACGCGCAAGACCGGCGGCCTGAGCCGGGTGATCGAGAGGGGCGTGAAGGGCGTCGATTTCCTTCTGCGCTTCATGCTGTTTTCGATCGGTCCGTTGATCCTTGAACTGACGATGGTCTCGGTGATCTTTGCGCTGGTGTTCGGCTGGGCCTATGCGGCGGTGGTGATCGTGACCATCACGCTTTACGTCGCCTTTACCTTCAAGGTGACCGAATGGCGGGTGAAACTGCGCCGCGAGATGAACGATCAGGACACCGATGCCAACCAGAAGGCGATCGACAGCCTGCTCAACTTCGAAACCGTCAAGTATTTCAACGCCGAAGCGCGCGAGGCGGGGCGCTATGATGGTGCCATGCAGCAATATGAAACGGCTGCGGTCAAGACCGGGCTGTCGCTCAGCTTCCTCAACGTCGGGCAGGCTGCGCTGATCACCACCGGCTTGGTGATCGTCATGGCGATGAGCGCGCGGGGCGTGCAGGCCGGCACGCTGACGGTGGGCGATTTCGTGATGGTCAACGCCTACATGATCCAGATCACCATGCCCTTGAACTTCCTCGGCACCGTCTACCGCGAGATCAGGCAGGCGCTGGTCGACATGGGGCAGATGTTCGGCTTGTTGGCGCAACCCGCAGAAGTCACCGACGCGCCGGACGCCAAGGCTCTGGCCGTGCGGGGCGGCGAAGTCGTCTTCGACAACGTGCGCTTCAGCTACGAGCCGGAGCGTGAGATCCTGAAGGGCATCAGCTTCCGGGTCGGTCCTGGCCAGCGGATCGCATTGGTCGGGTCGTCCGGCTCGGGCAAATCGACCATCGGGCGGTTGTTGTTCCGGTTCTATGACATCAACGGCGGGTCGATCCGCATCGACGGGCAGGACATCCGCGACGTGACGCAGACCAGCCTGCACCAGTCGATCGGCGTCGTGCCGCAGGATACGGTGCTGTTCAACGACACGGTCTATTACAACATCGCCTACGGTCGCCCCGACGCGACCCGCGATGAGGTGGAGGATGCAGCCAGCGCAGCCAGGATCCACGACTTCGTGGCCAGCCTGCCCGAGGGCTACGAGACCAAGGTCGGCGAGCGGGGATTGAAGCTTTCGGGTGGCGAAAAGCAGCGCGTCGGCATTGCACGCACCCTGTTGAAGAACCCGCCGATCCTGATCCTTGACGAGGCGACAAGTGCCTTGGACACCCAGACCGAACGCTCGATCCAGGACAGCCTGCGCGAGATGGGCGAAGGCCGCAGTGTCATCACCATCGCGCACCGGTTGTCGACGATTGCGGACGCCGACCAGATCATCGTGCTGGAGGCGGGGCGTATCGTCGAGCAGGGTCGGCACGAGGAACTGCTGGCACGCAAGGGCCGCTATGCCGCGATGTGGGAACGTCAGTCGAGCGAGGAAGAGGCAGAGGTGGCCGCGTAAGGTCTGGCGATCTTCGGCTCACCCCCCGCTTGGATGCGCGCAGCATCCCTGCCGGTGGGCCGGGGGTTGGCAACATCGCCGCTTTGCCTGTAAGACGGGGGAAAGTCCGATCATGAGGCGCGCACTTTGAGCAACCCCGAAAGTTTCATCGACGAAGTCACCGAAGAGGTCCGTCGCGACCGCCTGTTTCGGGTGTTCCGCAACTACGGCTGGATCGGCATCGTGCTGGTCATCGGCATCGTCGGGGGCGCGGCTTACAACGAATGGGCCAAGGCGCGCGAAGAAGCCCGTGCCGAAGCCTTTGGCGATGCCGTGGTTGATGCCCTTGACCTTGGCACCCCGGACGAGCGCCGCGCCGCACTGGAGGCGGTGCCGGCAGAAGGCAATCAGGCGGCCCTCTTGCAGTTGATCCTCGCGTCCGACCCTGACGAAGACAGGGCCAAGACCGTGGCCGCACTGGAAAAGGTCATTGCGGATGCATCGCTGCCGGCCAGCTACCGCGATCTGGCCGCCTTGCGCCGCGTTCTTGTCGGGGGAGCCGACATTCCCGCTGCCGACCGCCGCGCGGCTCTTGACGAGATCGCAGCGGCAGGGCGGCCTTACCGGACGCTGGCTCAGGAACAACTTGCCTACCTCTCGGTCGAAGAGGGCAAGCCAGACGACGCGATCAAGGTTCTGTCCGGCATCGTGCAGGATCAGGAATCCTCTGGCGCATTGAAGGCGCGGGCAGCACAGGTGATCACGTCACTGGGCGGGGTTCCGCCGGAAACCACGGTCCCGGACGCAACGGCTGAAACCGCGACGACGAACGGCTGAAGATAGCGTTCGGGATGGAAGGATCGGGTCAAATGGCAGGCATCAAGTTCAGGCTGGTAGCAGGCGCCACGTTGCTGGCGCTGGTCGCTGCGTGCGGAGACCGCGAGGTGATCCTGCAAGGCGAGCGGTTCCCGGTGC
This sequence comes from Paracoccaceae bacterium, assembly GCA_030697175.1. Classification (GTDB taxonomy): domain Bacteria; phylum Pseudomonadota; class Alphaproteobacteria; order Rhodobacterales; family Rhodobacteraceae; genus JAUYQR01. The sequence goes on from JAUYQR010000008.1 coordinate 71,644, forward strand.
GCGCCGATCTGGCAGACAGTGTTGCCGTCGAAGGCCAACCTGCTCCGGTCGCCGCTGGAGCCGCAGAAAATCGGTCGGTTCCAATTTCTCTGCCTGGCCAGACCAATACCGACTGGACGCACCGTGCGGGCAACGCACGTCACCTGATGCCGCATGCGGCCTTGTCGGCGGCGCCCGTCCGGGTCTGGAGTGCGAGTATCGGCGCTGGCAGCAGCCGCAAGAACCGGATCTCCGCCGCTCCCGTGGTGGCGGGCGGCCGCGTGTTCACGATGGACGCTGGCGCGACGGTTACTGCGACCTCGACATCCGGGGCGACGCTGTGGTCGGCCGATGTGACTGCAGCCTTCGACGCCGGCGGCGGCCTGTCGGGCGGCGGATTGGCCGTTGGCGGCACAACCCTTTATGTCACCACCGCCTACGGCGAGGTCGTCGCACTTGATGCGGCGTCCGGCGCTGTGCGTTGGCGCCAGCGCGTCGACGCACCGGTAACCGGTGCACCGGCGACCGACGGCGAAGCGGTCTACGTCAGCGGGCGCGACGGATCGGCCTGGGCGATTGCTGCGGCCGATGGCAAGGTGTTGTGGCAGGTGGTCGGCACGCCGGGCAAGGCGGGCTACCTTGGGTCTGCGGCCCCTACCGTTGGCGACCGGGCGGTGATCTTTCCGACGAACGCGGGCGATCTGATGGCCGTGCTGAAAATCGGCGGCGGCACCAAGATCTGGCAGGCATCGCTGGCCGGAAAACGGCTTGGTCGGGCGTATGCCTTCACCGCCGACATCACCGGCGACGCGGTTATTGCGGGCAAGATGCTGTATGCCGGGTCCGGCGCGGGCCGGACAGTGGCGCTTTCCGCATCCTCTGGCGAACCGATCTGGTCAGCGGGCGAAGGCGCGCTTGGGCCGGTCGCAGTCTCGGGCGGGTCGATCTTCCTTGTCAACGATGAGGCGCGCCTGGTGCGGCTGGATGCCGAAACCGGCGAAGTGATCTGGTCGGTCGAGATGCCGTATTTCGAGGCTGAAAAGGTCAAGAAGCGCAAGGCGATCTATGCTCATTACGGCCCGGTTCTGGCCGGTGGGCGGATCATGGTGGTGTCGTCCGACGGCCTGTTGCGGGCATTCAACCCAACCGACGGCAGCCTGACCTACACCGCCGAAATTCCCGGTGGCGCATCGGCGCAGCCAGCGGTGGCGGGCGGTGTGCTTTATGTGGTCAGCGGCAATGGGCAACTTCACGCTTTCCGCTAACGCGCTTCCCGTGTATGGCAGCCCCTTCGCCATTGCCGGACGCATGACATGAGCTTTACCCTCGCCATCGTGGGCCGCCCCAATGTGGGCAAGTCCACGCTTTTCAACCGCCTCGTCGGGCGCAAGCTGGCGCTGGTCGATGACCAGCCCGGCGTGACGCGCGATCTGCGTGAGGGGGATGCCAAGCTTTATGACCTGCGCTTTACCGTGATCGACACGGCGGGGCTTGAGGAAGTGACGGACGACAGCCTTCAGGGCCGGATGCGCCGGCTGACCGAACGCGCGGTGGACATGGCCGATATCTGCCTGTTCCTTCTGGATGGCCGTGTCGGTGTCACCTCGTCGGACGAGGTCTTTGCCGACATCCTGCGCAAGAAGGGCGCGCGGGTCATCCTTGGCGTGAACAAGGCCGAAGGCAAGGCGGGCGACGCCGGTGCGCTGGAAGCGTGGAGCCTGGGCTTGGGCGAACCCTTGCGCCTTTCCGCCGAGCATGGCGAAGGCATCGACGACCTCTACCGCATCCTGAAGCCGCTGGAAGGCGAGTTTCTGGAGCGCGAGTCCGAGAACGCTCCGCTTGTTGATATCGACCTCAGCGAAGAAGAGGCCGAACTTGACGCCGACGATACGGCGCATCACCCGACGGTGAAAAAGCCATTGCAGATTGCCGTGATCGGTCGTCCGAACGCAGGCAAATCAACGCTGATCAACAAGATCCTTGGCTATGACCGCCTGCTGACCGGGCCGGAAGCCGGGATCACCCGTGATGCCATTTCGGTCAAGGCGGAATGGCAGGGCACCCCGATCCGCATCTTCGACACGGCGGGAATGCGCAAGAAGGCGCGGATCACCGAAAAGCTGGAAAAGCTGAGCGTGTCAGACGGCATCCGCGCCGTGCGGTTTGCCGAAGTGGTTGTCGTGCTGCTGGACGTGGAAATCCCGTTCGAAGTGCAGGATCTTCGCATCGCCGATTTCGCGGAAACCGAGGGTCGCGCCATCGTCGTGGCGGTGAACAAATGGGATCTTGAGGACGAAAAGCAGGAAAAGCTGGCCGAACTGAAAGAGATGTTCGACCGCCTGCTGCCGCAGTTGCGCGGCGCGCCCTTGGTCACCGTGTCGGCCAAGACGGGCAGGGGGCTTGACCGCCTGCACGACGCGATACGAAAGGCGCATGATGTCTGGAACCGCCGGATTCCGACGGCACGCCTCAACACCTGGCTTGGTGCCATGACCGAGGCGCATCCGCCACCAGCGCCGGGCGGCCACCGGATCAAGCTGCGCTACATCAGCCAGGTCAAGACCCGGCCACCGGGCTTTGTCATCATGTGCTCGCGTCCGGACGAACTGCCCGACAGCTACAAGCGCTATCTGGTGAACGGCCTGCGCGACCATTTCGACATGCCGGGAACGCCGATCCGGCTGTTCTTCCGCAGCCAATCATCAAAGAACCCGTTCAAGGACCAGAAATTCCACACCCCCTCGCGCTTGCGCAAGCACATCGAGGGCAAGGGGCGTGAAAGCCTGAAGCGCTAGGCGCGGCGGTTGGCGGCAAGGGTCAGGGCCATCACGGCAATTCCCGAGGCGGCCAGCACCGTGACGATGAGGTTGGCGGTGCCGTTCGCAGCCGCGACGCCGATCAGCGCCCAGATCACGGTCAACCCGTAAACCGGCATTTTCGGGCGATTGAACTGGATGCTGACCGCAATCACCAGCACCAACGCCAGCATTGCGGCGGCAGACACGCTGTCTGGCAACCAGCCATAGCCAGCGATCAGCACTCCGGTCGACACGGCTGCCGCCGCAGTCAGCCAGCCGGCAAAGATTGCGGTCGGGGCCGACAGCATCCAGCGGTCCACGTCTGGGTCGGCGCGCAGAAAGGCCGTGATCGCGGCGGCGGCCATGAACCAGATCGTGACCGTGCCCCAGATCGCGCTCGTTCCCGCAATCGCCAGCCAGACCGCGCCGATCAGCACCGCTGCGGAAAGTGGCAGGCGCACCGCGTCCCACGCCGGATCCTTGGCACGTTTCCAGAGGCCATAGACCGCATGGGCGATCAGCCACAGGTAAATCACACTCCAGATCGAGAAGGCATAGCCAGCCGGCTGAATTGAGGGCCGCTCGATACGCACCGGGAACATGCCGGGATCATAGCCGGTGAAGGGCGGCGTCACAAAGGGCGCCACGCCAAACGCCAGCGTTGCAAGAAGAAGAATCACGGCAAGGCTGGTTCGGGTCATGGCTACTTTCCGTCGGGCTAAAAGGGGTGCCGGCGGTGCGCAGGACGGCGTCCAACGCACCGGGCAAGCGAACGGTTCCGATCAGGCCAGGGTGCCATCGGCTGCGATTCGGGTCTTGCCACCAAGGTAGGGGTGCAGGACCGCCGGCAGGTCGACCGACCCGTCGGCCTGCTGCCCGTTTTCCAGAACGGCAATCAGACACCGCCCGACCGCAAGGCCAGAGCCGTTCAGCGTGGCCACGAAGTCGGGCTTGCCTCCCGGCGCACGGTAGCGGGCATTCATCCGGCGGGCCTGAAACTGGCCGCAGGTGGAGACCGACGAAATCTCACGATAGGTGTTCTGCCCCGGAAGCCAGACCTCCATATCGTGCGTCTTCTGACTGCCAAAGCCCATGTCACCCGTGCAAAGCACGATGGTGCGGTAGGGCAGGCCAAGTTTTTCCAGAATGGCCTCGGCGCAGCGCGTCATGCGTTCATGTTCCGCAAGCGCGCTTTCAGGCGTGCAGATGGTAACCATTTCCACCTTCTCGAACTGGTGCTGGCGCAGCATCCCCGTGGTGTCCTTGCCCGCACTGCCTGCCTCGGACCGGAAACACTGGGTATGGGCGGTCATCCGGATCGGAAGGGCGGCCTCGTCAAGAATGTCGCCCGCCACGGTGTTCGTCAGCGTGACCTCGGCCGTTGGGATCAACCACCAGCCATTCGTGGTCTGATAGCTGTCCTCGGCGAACTTCGGCAGGTTGTTCGTGCCAAACATCGCCTCTTCCTTGACCAGAACCGGTGTCCAGGTCTCGGTCAGCCCATGTTCGTCGATATGGGTGTCCAGCATGAACTGCGCCAGCGCCCGGTGTACCCTGATCACCGCGCCCTTCAGCACGACAAAGCGCGAGCCGGACAGCTTTGCCGCCGTTTCGAAATCCATGCCGGGCTTCACCGCCGGAATGTCGAAATGTTCCTTTGGCGCGAAGTCGAGCGGCCGAGGCGTGCCCCAACGCCGGATTTCCACGTTATTGGCTGCGTCGCGGCCGGTTGGAACTTCGTCCAAGGGCAGGTTCGGAATGCGCGACAGCGCGTCACGCAACCGCGCGTCCTCGGCTCCGGCCTCGTCGGTCAGACGGGCGATTTCGGCCTTCTTGTCTGCGACAAGCGCGCGAAGGCGGTTGAATTCGGCCTCGTCGCCGCGGGCTTTCGCGGCACCGACCTCCTTGGTTGCGGCGTTCTGGGCCGCGGCAGCGGTTTCTGCCGCGAGAATCCTGGCGCGGCGGGCTTCGTCCATTGCCAGCAGATCGGGGGCCATGCTCGGCAATCCACGCCGGGCCAAAGCCGCATCGAAACCGGCAGGGTTGTCACGGATGGAACGGATATCGTGCATGTGCGGCCTCGTCAGATGGATCGAGCCGGGTTATGCCCGATTTGACGACGCGGGGGAAGGCGGCAGGAAACGTGCCCGCAATCGCGGCGCCAATGGCTGCCAAGAAACTGGATTTGCACGATAACTTCGGGTGAACCCGCGCCCTTGTGCCGCAGGGGCGGGCGCGATCTCCTTGGCGCGATCTGCCGGAAGGGATGAAAGCAACGCTGCCCTCTGGCATAAGGCTGTGAAAGGCTTTACATCCTCCCGCAAATACATCGCAACTCCAGAGGATGCTCATGTTCGTGACCCCCGCCTTCGCACAAGACGCAGGTGCTCCCGGAGCGGGAGCCGCTTTCGCCCAGTTCGTGCCGCTGATCCTGATCTTTGCGATCATGTATTTCCTTCTGATCCGGCCACAGCAAAAGCGTGCCAAGGTACACCGCGCCATGATCGAAGCCCTTCGCCGGGGTGATCAGGTTGTTACCGCAGGCGGTATCGTCGGCAAGGTGATGAAGGTTCAGGAAGACGGCATGGTCGAGGTGGAAATCGCCGAGGGCGTGAAGGTCAAGGTGATGAAATCGACGATCGGTCAGGTTCTGAACAAGACCGAACCGGCAAGCGCCTGAGCATAAGCCATGCAACCGATGGCGCTGTGGAAGCGCGTTCTGATCCTGCTGGTGTGCCTTTGGGGCATTGCGGCGGCGATGCCCAACTTGTTCTACGCCAAGGTCGAGGCGCATAACGACGCTGTTGCCGCGATCGAAGCCGCCGGTGGCACCGCAACCGCCGAACAGGAAGCGGCGCGTGCCGAATGGCCCGATTTTCTGCCGTCGGCATTGGTAAACCTTGGGCTCGACCTTCGGGGTGGCGCGCATCTTCTTGCCGAAGTTCAGGTGGAAGATGTCTACAAGTCCCGCTTGGACGCCCTGTGGCCCGAGGTTCGCGATGCGATGCGCGATTTGCGCGACCAGGTTGGCGCCGTGCGTCGTGCGCCATCGCCTGATGGGATACTGCGGGTGACCATCTCCAACCCTGACGGTATGACCGCCGCGCTAGAGGCGGTGCGAGCCCTGGGGTCCAGCGTGGTGACGCTGACCGGTGTCGGCCAAAGCACCCTCGAGGTGACCGCCGAAGGCAATGACATTGTCGTGCAATTGTCCGAAGCCGAAAAACAGGCAACAGATGACCGCACCATTCAGCAATCCCTGGAAATCATCCGCCGCCGTGTAGACGAAGTCGGCACCCGCGAACCGACGATCCAGCGCCAAGGCGAAGATCGCGTGTTGATCCAGGTGCCAGGGATCGGTTCTGCGTCGGAATTGAAAGCGCTCATTGGAACGACCGCGAAGCTGACGTTCAACGCTGTGGTCAGCCGGACCAACGATGCCGGAGCCGACCCGGGCCCGCGCAACCTGATCCTGCCGTCAATGAACGAAGACGGCGTATATTACATTGTTGAAGCGACACCTGTGGTCAGCGGCGAAGAGTTGGTTGATGCCCAGCCCGCTTTTGACCAGAACAACCGCCCAGCCGTGAATTTCCGCTTCGATACCACCGGCGCGCGCAAGTTCGGCGACTATACCGCCGCGAACATAGGCGCGCCGTTTGCCATCGTCCTCGACAACGAGGTGATCTCTGCCCCGGTGATCCAAAGTCACATTCCCGGCGGATCGGGAATCATCACCGGCAGTTTCAGCGTCGAGGAATCGACCCAGCTTGCTGTCCTGTTGCGCGCAGGTGCTTTGCCCGCCGAAATGCGTTTTCTGGAAGAGCGCACCATCGGCCCGGAACTTGGAGCAGACTCGATCGATGCCGGTCGGATCGCAGCCTTGGTTGCGATGGGGGCAGTAGGCCTGTTCATGATCGCGTCCTACGGATTATACGGGACTTTCGCCGTCATCGCGCTGATGGTGAACATGGCGCTGATCTTTGGCATCATGTCTGCCATTGGCGGAACGCTGACCCTTCCGGGTATCGGCGGTATCGTTCTGACCATCGGGATGGCAGTTGATGCCAATGTGCTGGTCTTTGAACGGATACGCGAGGAACTGCGAAGTCAGAAGAACCCGTTTCGTGCTGTTGAAATCGGGTATGAACGGGCGATGTCAGCCATCGTTGACGCGAACGTGACCACGATGATTTCGGCGGCAACGCTGTTCATTCTGGGGGCAGGACCAGTCAGAGGCTTTGCTGTCACCTTGGGCATCGGTGTGGTCACGTCGGTCTTTACGGCCCTTCTTGTCACTCGGGCAATCATCGAAATTTGGTTTCGGATCTCGCGTCCGAAGTCGATCGTCGTTTAAGGAAGGATAGAGCATGGCCTGGCGTCTGCGACTTGCCCCGGAAAAGACTAGCTTCGATTTCTTCCGCTATCAGTGGATCACCTTCGGCGGTTCGATCGCGCTGATGCTCGTGGCGTTCGTCGCCTGGGGCGTGATGGGGTTGAACTACGGCATCGATTTCAAGGGTGGCACCACGATTCGGACGGAATCCTCACAACCGGTCGACGTTGGCGCCTACCGCCAGACGCTGGAAAACTTGCCGTTGGGTGACGTTTCTATCACCGAAGTCTTCGATACGTCTTTTGCAGCCGATCAGCACGTCGCAATGATCAGGATCGCCGCTCTTGATGAGACAGCGTCGGTCACACCGGAAGTGCTGGCCGAAGTGGAAGCGGCCCTGACGAAACTTGACCCTGAAATCCGCATTGCCTCCGTCGAGTCTGTCGGGCCGAAAGTGTCGGGTGAACTGGTCTGGACGTCTGTTCTGGCGGTTGGCGTGACCAGTATCGGTATCCTGCTCTACATCTGGATGCGCTTCGAATGGCAGTTCGCGCTCGGCGGCGTGCTGGCACTCTTGCACGATGTGTTCATCACCATCGGCATTTTCGCGGTTTTCCAGATCAAGTTCGATCTGACAATCATCGCGGCATTGCTGACCATCCTTGGCTACTCGATCAACGACACCGTGGTGGTGTTCGACCGGCTTAGGGAAAACCTGCTCAAATACAAGACTATGCCGCTGCGTGACGTGATGAACCTATCGGTAAACGAGACGCTCAGCCGCACGCTGATGACAGCGATAACCACGCTTATCGCGGTGGGCTCGATGCTTGTGCTTGGTGGGGATGTGATCCGTGGCTTCAGCCTTGCGATCTTCCTCGGTGTTCTTCTGGGCACGTATTCTTCGGTCTACGTGGCCAAGAACATCGTCCTGATGATCGGCCTTGACCGCGGTGACAAACCTAGGAAATCGGACAAGAACGAGTTCGCCAGCGTCGACGCGTGACATGCGCCTGACCGAGATCAGCTATGGCACCGCAAAGCCGATCGAGGGTTACGGGCCCGGTTTTTTCAGGGTGGGCGGGCATGTGCTCAAGGGCGCCTGCCTGATCACACCCTGGGATGCGGGGCTTTGGGGCGGGCTGGACGATACGTCGACGCCATTGAGCCTTGTCGGCAAGATCGACGTGCTGTTCGTCGGCATGGGGGCAGAGATCGCCCATGTTCCGCTGCCGTTTCGTGACGCGCTGGAAGCCGCGGGGATCGGCGTGGAAGTGATGTCGTCGCCAGCAGCCTGTCGTACCTACAACGTCCTGCTGAGCGAAGGCCGCCGGATTGCGGTGGCCTTGCTGCCGACCTGAGGCCAATTCCTCTTTCAAGGACTCCAGCTCACCAACCGCCTCACCACAGATGATGCACGTGCGGTGCAATATGTCGGCGATAGACCTCGCGCGCGGCGTCCATCGTCTCCACCGACAGGGCGGGAAGGTCGGCCGCATTTGCGCGGGCCTGCGCCGGGGATTTCGCGCCCGGTATCACCACGGTGACAGCGTCTTCCATCAAGATCCAGCGCAGGGCAAAGGCGGCCATCGTAGCACCTTGCGGCACCAGAGGGCGAAGCTCCTCGACGGCAGCAAGCGCAACATCGAAGGGCACACCAGAGAACGTCTCGCCCTTGTCGAACGCCTCGCCGTTGCGGTTGAAACTGCGATGGTCGTCGGCGGCAAAAGTGCTGGCGGCCGACATCTTCCCGGTCAACAGGCCCGAGGCGAGAGGAACGCGCGCAATGACCGCGACGTTCCGCGCCAGCGCCTCCTTGAAGAACACCTCGGCTGGCTTCTGCCGAAAGAGGTTGTAGATGATCTGCACCGAGACGACGCCGGGGTGACGGATCGCCTCTCGCGCTTCGTCCACGGTTTCAACCGATACGCCGTAATCCGCAATCTTGCCCTTGGCCTTGATCGCATCGAGCGCGGCGTAGATGCCCGGATCGGAATAGACTGGGGTCGGCGGGCAGTGCAGTTGCACGAGATCCAGCATCTCGATCCCGAGGTTGGTCAATGATCGGTCGATGAACGCCTCGATGTTGGCTTGTGTGTATCCTTCGGCGACATGCGGGCTAAGCCGACGCCCGGCCTTGGTCGCGACAAACGGTCGCTCGCCCGGCCGCTCGGCCAGCACGTCGCGGATGATGCGTTCCGACCGGCCGTCGCCATAGACGTCAGCGGTGTCGACAAACGTCATGCCGGCATCAAGTGCCGCGTGCAGCGTCGCCTTGGCCTCCTCCACCGTGACCTCGCCCCAGGTGCCGCCGATGGCCCAGGCGCCAAAACCGATGCGGCTGGTGGGGCGGCCGGTGCGGCCAAACGTCGTGGTCTGCATGGAAGTCTCCTCTTTGCCCGTCAGATAGCGCGCAGCGCCGCAAAAGGCCATGGGTGCAGGTCTTTTCGCCGTGGCCAAGTTCGGATAGGGCTGTGGGATGGAGATGAAGGTTGACAATCTGGCGGTGGCGCGGGGCGGGGTGACCGTGCTGGAAGGGATAGGCTTTCGGCTGGCCCCGGGGCGCGCACTGATCCTGCGCGGCCCGAACGGAGTGGGCAAGACAACGCTGTTGCGGACCCTTGCAGGCTTGCAGCCGGCGGTGGCCGGCGAAGTGTCGGTGCCTCCTGAAAGCCTGACCTATGCCGCCCATGCCGATGGGCTCAAATCCATGCTCACGGTGCGCGAGAATCTGGATTTCTGGGCCGCGATTCACGGTACGGCTCTGGTCGGTGCGGCCTTGCGGGCAATGGACATCGAGGCACTGGCCGGGCGGCGGGCGGGAGACCTTTCAGCAGGCCAGAAACGCCGCCTCGGTCTGGCGCGGCTTGCCGTGTCAGGCAGGGCGATCTGGTTGATGGACGAGCCGACGGTCAGCCTGGACACCGCTTCAGTCGCAGCCTTTGTCGGCATGGTCAGGGGGCATCTGGCGACGGGCGGGTCGGTTCTGGTGGCAACGCATATCGACCTTGGCCTGGCAGAGGCCGAAGTGCTGGATCTTGCGCCGTTTCGCGCCCTGGCATCAGTGCCGCGTGGTGGGTTCGACGAGGGCTTCGGATGACCGCTCCTGGGGCTGGCCGTCGGAGCCTCCGGCGGGAGTATTTGGAAAAAGAGCAAATCCAATCGGTGCGGCGATGAAGGCGCTGCTGATCAGGGATTTGCGTCTGGCGTTGCGGGCCGGGGGCGGCTTTGGTCTTGGGCTGGCGTTTTTCCTGCTGGTTGCGGTGCTTGTGCCGTTGGGGGTTGGGCCAGAGGGCGGAATGCTGGGGCGGATCGCGCCAGGCATCCTGTGGGTGGGCGCCTTGCTTGCCTGCCTGCTGTCGCTGGACCGGATCTTTGCGCTCGATTACGAGGATGGCTCGCTGGACCTGCTGGTTGTAGCGCCGATCCCGTTGGAGGCGGTGGTTGCTGTCAAGGCCTTGGCGCATTGGCTGGTGACGGGGCTGCCACTGACGCTTGTGGCGCCGGTGCTGGGGATCCTGCTGAATCTGCCTGCGGGTGGCTATGGCTGGCTTGTGATGTCGCTGGCGCTGGGAACCCCGGCCCTGTCGGTGATCGGTGCATTCGGTGCGGCGCTGGTGGTTGGGGTGAAGCGGGGCGGGTTGTTGTTGAGCCTGCTTGTGTTGCCGCTTTATGTCCCGACGCTGATCTTCGGAGCCGAGGCGGTGAAGCGCGGCGCTGCCGGGCTGGAGGCGGGTGGGGCGCTCGCGTTGATGGCGAGCGTTACGGCGGCGGCAGTTGCGGTGTTGCCTTTCGCTGCCGCTGCAGCCTTGCGCGTCAATCTGCGCTAAGTCTTCGCGCGAAGGTGAGTTGAGAGTTTCGGGAAACGGACGTAAGCGGGGGCTCATGTCGATCTGGGAATATGCCAATCCAAAGCGGTTCATGCAGACCTCGGCCTGGGCCTTGCCTTGGGTCGTGGGCTTGACGGTGCTGTGCCTGGTGGTGGGGCTGGTCTGGGGGTTCTTCTTCACGCCTGACGATTTCCGGCAGGGGTCGACCGTGAAGATCATCTACCTGCATGTGCCGTCGGCGATGATGGCGATCAACGCCTGGGTGATGATGCTGGTGACGAGCCTGATCTGGATTGTCCGGCGGCATCACGTCAGCGCCCTGGCAGCCAAGGCCGCGGCGCCGGTGGGGCTGACCTTCACGCTGATCGCCTTGGTGACGGGCGCGCTCTGGGGCCAGCCGATGTGGGGAACGTGGTGGGCCTGGGACCCGCGGCTGACATCCTTTCTGATCCTGACTCTGTTCTACCTTGGCTATATCGCGCTTTGGGCGGCGATCGAGGACCCGGATACGGCGGCGGACCTGACCTCCATTCTCTGTCTGGTTGGGTCGGTTTTCGCGCTTCTCAGCCGGTATGCGGTCAATTTCTGGAACCAGGGCTTGCATCAGGGCGCCTCCTTGTCGCTGGACAAGGAGGAGAACGTGTCGGACGTGTTCTGGCTGCCCCTTCTGGTCTGCATCGCGGGGTTCGTGTTGTTGTTCATCACGCTGGTCTTGATGCGGACACGGACCGAGATCCGGGCGCGACGTCTGGCTGCGCTCTTGGCGCGGGAAAGGGTGGGGTGATGCCGGATCTGGGCAAATATGCGGTTGAGGTGCTGGGGTCTTACGCGGCCAGTGTCGTGCTGATCGCCGCGCTGGTGATGCTGTCATTCTGGCAGCGGGCACGGGTCAAGCGGGCCTTGGCGGATGTCGAGGCGCGGCAGGGGAACATCCATGATTAAGTGGCTGCTGGTCATTCCTTTGGTTCTGTTCGCAGGGCTGGCGTCGATGTTCTACTTTGGCATGTACCGCGACGGGCAGGGCGAATTGCGCTCGGTCTTCATCGACAGGCCGGCGCCGGTGGTGCCGGGGACCGGGTTGCAGGGGGTGCCGATGCTGACCGATGCGGACCTGCGGACCGGAAAGGTCACCGTTGTCAATTTCTGGGCGACGTGGTGCCCGCCGTGCCGGGCGGAGCATCCGGTGCTGTTGAAGATGGCGTCGGACGGGGTGCGGGTCGCGGGGATCAATATCATGGATGATGACCTCAAGGCGCTGGAGTATCTGGCAGACGAGGGCAACCCGTTCTTTGCCGTGGCGACCGATCCGAAGGGACGCAACCGGGTGGAATGGGGTGTGACCGCGCCGCCCGAGACCTTTATCATCCGGGGCGACGGGACCGTTGCCTTCAAGTTCGTGGGGCCGCTGATCGGGACCGATTACGAAGCCCGGTTTGTCCCCGCTTTGGCGGCGGCCTTGGCGGCGGAGAAGTGATGTCCCACCGTGGGACATTCCTTGGGACACGTGAAATCAATGACTTGCGCACCTGATTTAGGGATTTCTTAACGCATCAGGCGAAAATCAGTGCCAGAGCAATTGTGCCCATCACGAGAAGTTCGGTCAGCGGCAGGCTATGCATCCAGCGGGGCAGGGCCTTAACCTGCGGTCGTCGGCGGACGTGGGTAAGCGGGGCCGGAGCGGCCAGGGGTGGGAAGCGGTTCGGCATTGGGCACCTTGGGGTTTAGGTCAGACCGTTGTGGCAGCAGGGTCTTAACAGCAGGCAAAGCGCCAAACCGACAATACGTTCCGCAGAAAGACAGTCCGTTTCCAGAACGTGACCAATGAACCCCGTCAAGGCCCCATCAAGGCGTGGCTGCGTCGCATCGGTCCGGCCAGAGCGACCTGGGGGTCGATCAGACGCCGGTTCGCTGCGTTTGCGGCGCGGCCGCGCACGCCGGGAAGGGGGGCGATGCCGTCGACCTGGGCATAGTCGCTGAGCTTGATCCAGCGCGGCATGGTGCGGGCCAGAAGCGCGTCGCCACTGAGGAAAAGTTGCCCGCTTGCCAATTCGCGGGCGATGGTGGTGCGACCAAGCAGGATACCGAGCAGCGAGGTCCGGTCGGTTTCGACAAAGAGGTCGACATCGAAGCCCGGGATCGAGGTGCAGATCTCGGCGTCGGCACCGGGTTGAACCAGCGCCCAGTAGGTGTCGTAGTCAAGGTCAGGGTCGGAAAACCGGAATTGCAGCACGACGCGCCGGTTTGGCAACGCTGCGTGATCGAAGGACTTGCGCATTCCCCACATCAGGCTGGAGACGGAGGCGGTGCAGAGCGCCGCCTCGGCCTCGATGTAGCATTGCGCCCACTGTGCAAGGGCGTTCAGCGCCGGTTCCAGCGCCACGGCGGCCTCGGTTCGGATGTAGTCGACCGAACCGGTCGCTGGGTCTGACACCCGTTCGACGAAGCCCATCGTCTCCAGATCCTTGAGCCGCTTTGACAGCAGGGCGGGGGAAATGCTGCCCACCTCGCGCCGCAGATCGTTGAATTTGGTGGCTCCGTTCCAAAGCCCCACGAGGATCGGGATGGTCCAGCGTGGTTCCAGGATTTCGCAGGCGCGGGTGATCGGGCAGATCATGCCGTAGGGTTTGTGGGACATCTGCGGTCTCCATCATCCTATGATGCGTCAAAGGTAGACCCGCAGCGCGTTTCGATCCAGTTCAGATCTTGTACCGGGTTTGCTTCACTTCCTGCACTCCACCATTGGCCCGCGCCGCGCGCATCGTGACCTCATCGAAACCCGCGCCAAGCGCGCAAGGAGGACATGATGGCACAGGAAAAGGGCCCGACCCACGACGTGATGACCGCTGGCTGGCTGGTATTTGGCACCGTGATGGTGGACCATCTGGATGCAGGGCGGGGCGGGAACGGACGGCGGCTGGGACGTTGGCTGGCGAGGCCCTGGACGAAGGCCGGGCCTGAAGCCATCCATCGCGAAACCAGCCTGCTGTCGGCCAGGGAACGGCGCGAGTTGGGGCTTGCGCCTGCTGTCGGTGGGCCGGCGGTTTCGTCAAATGCTCTGACGGGCCTGACGCTGCTGTCCCTTGCCGGACGCTGAAGGCGGGCAGGCCGGACAGGCCTGCCCCAAGCGGTCACGCCGAGGCGAGGTTGCGCAGGACGTAGTGCAGCACGCCACCGTGTTCGACGTATTCAATCTCGATCTCGGTATCGATGCGGCACTTGATGGCGATGGTCCTGGTGGCGCCATCCGCATAGGCGATGGTGCATGGCACCAGGCTGAGCGGCTTCAGGTCGCCGGAGAGGCCCTCGATGCTGATGACCTCGTTGCCCTTGAGGTTCAGGGACTTGCGGGTCATTCCTTCGGTGAACTCGAACGGGATGACGCCCATCCCGACGAGGTTCGAGCGGTGAATGCGCTCGAAGCTTTCGGCGATCACCGCCTTGACGCCCAGCAGCGCCGTGCCCTTGGCAGCCCAGTCGCGCGATGAGCCTGCGCCGTATTCGATGCCACCGAAGATCACCAGCGGAGTGCCCTGCGCCTGATAGGCCATCGAGGCGTCGAAGATCGAGGTCTGTGCGCCGTCAGGCCCGAGGGTGTAGCCGCCTTCGACGCCCGTTCCGTCAGAGTTGGCCAGCATCTCGTTCTTGATGCGGATGTTGGCGAAGGTGCCGCGCATCATCACTTCGTGGTTGCCACGACGGGCGCCGTAGCTGTTGAACTCAGTTACCGGAACTTGCCGTTCTGTCAGATACTTGCCAGCCGGAGTTGAGGCTTTGAATGAACCGGCAGGAGAGATGTGGTCGGTGGTGATCATGTCACCCAGAAGCGCCAGCACGCGCGCGCCAGTGATGTTCTGGATGGTGCCGGGGGTCTTGGCCATGCCGCGGAAGTAGGGCGGGTTCTGGATGTAGGTGGAGGTCGGCGGCCAGTCGTAGGTCTCACTGTCGGTGATCTGCACGGCCTGCCACTTTTCGTCGCCCTTGAACACGTCGGCGTATTTCTTCTGGAACGCGGCGCGGGTGACCGTGGCGTGGACGAGATCGGCGATCTCGGCGTTCGTCGGCCAGACGTCCTTCAGGTAGACGGGGCCGTTGGTGCCGATCCCGAGGGGTTCGGTGGTGATGTCGATGTTCATGTCACCGGCCAGCGCATAGGCCACGACCAAGGGCGGCGAGGCGAGGTAGTTGGCGCGCACGTCGGGCGAGATGCGGCCTTCGAAGTTGCGGTTGCCCGACAGGACGGCGGCGGCGACAAGGTCGCCTTCCGCGATGGCGGCCGAGATTTCGGGTTGCAACGGGCCGGAGTTGCCGATGCAGGTGGTGCAGCCGTAGCCGACAAGGTTGAAGCCGATGGCGTCGAGGTCGTCCTGCAGGCCGGCGGCGTTCAGGTATTCGCTGACCACCTGCGATCCGGGGGCGAGCGAGGTCTTCACCCAGGGCTTGCGGGTGAGGCCCAGGGCCCGGGCCTTGCGGGCGACGAGGCCTGCACCGATCATCACGTAAGGGTTCGAGGTGTTGGTGCAGGAGGTGATCGAGGCGATCACCACCTTGCCCGACGACATCGTGTATTCCTCGCCTTTCACCGCGATTTCAACGCCTTGCGGGCGCTTGAAGCTGTTGGCCATTTCGGTGGCAAACGAGGCTTTCGCATCGGTCAGGGGCAGGAAATCCTGCGGGCGCTTCGGGCCGGAGATGGCGGGGACGATGGTGCCCATGTCGAGGTGGAGGGTGGAGGTGTAGATCGGGTCATAGCCCTCGTCGCGCCACATGCCGTTGGCTTTCGCGTAGGCTTCGACCAGAGCGATGCGGCCTTCGTCGCGGCCGGTCATGTGCAGGTAGCGGAGCGTCTCGGCGTCGATCGGGAAGAAGCCGCAGGTGGCGCCATACTCGGGGGCCATGTTGGCGATGGTGGCGCGATCGGCGAGGGGGAGGCGGTCGAGGCCGTCGCCGTAGAACTCGACGAACTTGCCGACGACGCCGTGCTTGCGCAGCATCTGCACGACCTTGAGGACAAGGTCGGTGGCGGTGGTGCCTTCGACCATCGCGCCGGTCAGCCTGAAGCCGACGACCTCGGGGATCAGCATCGAGACGGGCTGGCCCAGCATCGCGGCCTCGGCCTCGATCCCGCCGACGCCCCAGCCAAGGACGGCCAGGCCGTTGACCATGGTGGTGTGGCTGTCGGTGCCGACAAGGGTGTCGGGGTAGGCGATCATCTGGCCGGTCTGGTCGGTGTCGGTCCAGACGGTCTGCGCGAGGTATTCAAGGTTGACCTGGTGGCAGATGCCGGTGCCGGGCGGCACGACGCGGAAGTTGTTGAACGCCTTCTGACCCCATTTCAGGAAGACGTAGCGTTCCATGTTCCGCTCATACTCGCGGTCGACGTTGGCCTGGAAGGCGCGGGGGGTGCCGAACTCGTCGATCATCACCGAGTGGTCGATCACAAGGTCGACGGGGGCGAGCGGGTTGATCTGCTGGGCGTTGCCGCCAAGGCCCTTGATGCCGTCACGCATCGCGGCCAGGTCGACCACCGCCGGAACGCCGGTGAAATCCTGCATCAGCACGCGCGCCGGACGGTAGGCGATTTCGCGCGGGTTCTGCCCGCCATTGGTGCCCCATTCGGCGAAAGCGCGGATGTCGTCGGTGGAGACGGTCTTGCCATCCTCGAACCGCAGCATGTTTTCCAGGACCACCTTCAGCGCTGCGGGCAGGCGGGCGAAGGAGCCGAGACCAGCAGCTTCGGCCGCGGGAATCGAGTAGTAACTGACCGTATGACCACCTGCGGTGAGGGTCTTGCGGGTGCGGTTCTGGTCATGTCCGACGACAACGGTCATAGGCGGGCTCCTTGCTTGACGGGCGGTTGCGGCGCATTGTATGCAATTGTATGCCGAATATCCAGCCCCTTCGTTGCCGAGCATGTCACGAATGCCCGCGAATTTCTGCACGCGATGTGTCACAACACTCGCAAAACCTTGATTGGCACGTGTGGGGTGGCATTCCTATAAGGGGTCAAGACCGGGGATTGGGAACATCGTCATGCGCAATTTTGCGAGCGTCGCTTGCGGCCTGTTGATTGCCTGTGCCGCAGTGCCGGCGGCGGCGGAAGATGCGGTGGTCGTGGAGCTTTACACCTCGCAGGGGTGTTCCTCCTGCCCGCCCGCTGACGAATTCGTGGCGATGCTAACAGCCGACCCTCGGATCATCGCGCTGTCGCTGCATGTGGATTACTGGGATTACATCGGCTGGCAGGACAATTTTGCCCAACCCAAATTCACCGACCGGCAGCGCGCCTATGCCAAGGCAATCGGCAGCCGCACGATCTATACGCCGCAACTGATCATCGGCGGGCAGGACCGGATCGAGGGCTATTCACCGGTCGAAACCTCTGAACATCTGCGCCGTCACCTGTCGGCCACGTCGCCGGTGCAACTGGTGCTGGAACGCAAAGGCGACAAGTTGGTGATTCGTGCCGTGGCGAACCCGCCCCTGACCGAGCCGGTGCGGGTGCAACTGGTGCGCTACAAGCCGGAGGAAACCGTGACGATCGAGCGGGGCGAGAATGCCGGCAAGACGATCACCTACCACAACATCGTGACGTCGTGGGAAAGCGTGGGCAATTGGTCCGGGCAGGAGCCGCTGGAACTGACCGCCCCTGCGACGGGCAGAGAGCCTGCAGTGGTGATCCTGCAATCACATGGGCCGGCCAGCATCGTTGCAGCCGCGCGCATCGACTGACGCGAGGGCCGGTCACGGCCCCTGCTGGCGCCGACCTTTCCAGCGGCGATGAATCCAGAACCATTGGTCGATATGCTTGCGAACGAGGGTCTCCAGACTGTCGTTCAGGGCCTGGGTCATGGTCTCGGGCGTGCCATCCACAATCGGCGCTTCCACGATGATGTCGAAGGACAGGCCATCGGCGCGGCGCACGGCATAGGTCGGGATCAGGAGCGCGTCGTATTTCAACGCAAGTTCGGCCGCGGAAAGCGCGGTCAGCGCCTGACGGCCGAAAAACGTCAGGTCTTCGCCGTGGCGCATGTGCTGATCGACCAGCATCCCCAGCATGCCGCCCGAACGCAGGTGGCGCACCATGTCGGCAAGGCCCGAGCGGCCACGCGGAAAAAGCGGTTTGCCGATGCCCGAGATCGCCTGAACATAGTGATCGTTGAAGAACGGGTTCGCCATCGGCATATAAAGCGCGCCAACCCGGTAGCCGCGCGCGATGAGAGCGGCGCGCGAGGCGTCGTAATTGCCGAAATGTCCGGTGACGAGGATCACCGGGCGCTTTTCGCGGTGTGCCTGGTCAAGCGCCGCCACACCCGCACCGGTGAGCGGGTTTTGCAAGACGCGGGCCACAAATTCCGGGCCGGAGTAGATTTCGATGATGGTGCGGCCGACGTTGTCGGGGACCGCGCGCCTGATGCGGCGCACTTCGGCTTCGGGCAGGCCCGGCAGGACAAGCGTCAGGTTTTCGCGAATGCGCTGGTCATAGCCGGCCAAGGGTGAAATCAGGCGCGACATGACCCAGCCGCACAGCGGCACCCGCCAGCGATAGGGCAGCCGCAGCAAGAGCCAGATCAGGCTGCGAAACGCGCGGTCCTGCAGCCAGTAGCGCAGGGAGAAGGGGGTCGTGTCAGCCATTGTTCAGGTCTTGCGCGCATTGGTGGTTTCGCGGTGCCAGACATAAAGGCCCGCACCCACGATCACAAGCGCACCGATCACGGTCCAGCGGTCGGGCCACTGGTCGTAAAGCACGATGCCCCAGCCGGTGGCAAAGACGATGCCAAGGTAGGCGAACGGGGCGACGACCGACGCCTCGGCCATGGAAAAGCTGCGGATGATGCAAAGCTGCGCCCCCGTGCCAAGCGCGCCGACCAGGGCGAAGATCGCGAGGTCTGCCGCCGGGATCGGGATCCAGACATAGGGCAGCGCCCCGGCCGCGACCACGGTTCCGAAAAGCGAGGCGTAGAGCATCGAGGTCCACGCACTTTCCTGCGCGCCGATGAAGCGGGTGATCAGCGCGTTGCCGGTGTAGCAGATGGCCGCGCCCAGGGGCAGCAGCGCCCAGGGGGAAAACACACCCGCGCCGGGGCGGATGATGATGAGCGCGCCGATCAGGGCCACGATCACCCCGGCAAGGCGCCGGGGGCCAAGCCTTTCCCCAAGGAAGACCGCCGCGCCAAGGGTGATGAGCACAGGGTTGATGTCGGTCAGCGCGGTCGCTTCGGCGAGGCCGATGTGGGTGAGGCTGAGGAAGAAAAGCGTGGTCGCGCCGAACTGGAACGCCGACCGCACGACGTGCAGGGCTGGAAAGCGGGTGCGCAGAAGCGGCCCGGTCTGGGCGCGCAGGATCAGGAGCACGATCAGGAACTGGCCGGCAAAGCGCGCCCAGACCACCTGTGGCGCCGGGTAGCGCGCGATGAGGCCCTTGGCTGTGGCGTCCATTGCGGTGAACAGCAGGATCGCGAGGATCATCAACGCAATCCCGCGCGAAACGGGAGAGGCCGGAAACGCCAGGGTGGGGGAGGCTTGCATCGGGGGCAACGGTAGGGGGGGCTGGCGGCGAGGGCAAGAGGGGATGGGCCTGCTGCCGATGGAAGGTCAGAAGGGGATGATCACTCTGCCTCCTCTGGCTGCAGGAGGGTCAGTTCGCCCGACGCTTCCAGCGAGCGGATGGCGGTGATGATGGTGGCCATCGCCTCTTCGGCGTCGCGGTCCTTGATCTTGCCGCGGGTGGCCATTTCTTCGCGCAGGCCCTGGCTCAGGCGTTGCGAGATGTTGGCAAGCAGGAACTCGGCCGCCTCCTCCAGCCCCGGCTTGCCTTGCGCAGCGGCGAAGGCGGTGACGAGGACGGGCTGTTCGACAAGTCGGGTGATCTTGGGTGCATCGCGGGGGGCGAGGCGGGCGGGGATGTGGATGAAGGTAAAGATGGCGCGGCGCACCTCGGCGGCGAAGACGGCATCTTCAGCCTCGAGCCCGGTCAGGACATCTTCGCGAATGAGGGCGGGCGAGACGTTCAGAATGGCGCCGACGCGTTCGATCGGGCCGGTGTCGAAGGCGCGGACGGGCTGGTTGTCAAGGTCGGCCAAGAGCGCCACGCCGATGCGGCGCACGGTTTCGGGATCGACATTGCCGGTCATCGACACGGCATAGGCAACCCGGCGCGCCTTTTCGCCGGGCAGTTTGCCAAGCAGTTCGGCGGCCTTGGCGACCGGGAGTTTGGAGAGGAGGACGGCGGCCACTTCAACCGCCTCGTCCGTCAGGGCGGGCATCAGCCGGTCGACGGGCAGGGCGGTGATCCGGTCCCACGGATCAACCTTCGACGACGCGCCAGCCATCCGGCGCAGGCGCGAGGCGGCGGATTGGGAAATGTGGCCGTCCATCATGGACAGCGCGCCTTCGATCCCGCCGGGAAAGGAGAGGCCGACGGATTCCAGTTCGGCCAGGAATTCTGCAACGACGGTGTCGAGCGTCACCCGGTCGATCAGCCGCATCTGGCCCATCTGTTCGGCAAGCGCGGATTGCATGTGGTCCGGGAGCGAGGTGATCGGCAGAGACGTGCCTTCGGTCAACAGGAAGCGCACGATCACGGCGGCTTTTTGTCGGGAGGTCAGGCTTTTGCGCGGCTGGTGGCCCGGTGCGGCCACGGCGCGCTGGTCGGGGATTATTCTTGCCAGTGTAAGCCCGTTCTGCGCCATGCCAGCCCCCGATTCCGATGCTGGGTCGAGGGTGGCAGGCGCAGGTTAAGGAAAGGCTTAGCTGGTCGGGTTTGCGACGCAGGCGCCCTTGGCTTCGTCCCAGGTGGAGCCGGCGATGCACGACGAGGCGGTGATCGCTTTCGCTTTCATGTCGGTGCAGCCGCCGCCGGCAAGGGCGAGCGTGGGGGAGAGGGAGAGGGCAATCACGGCGAGGGTCGTCTTGATCTTCATGGGTCGTCCTCCTTTGGTTGGGGTGGTCAGTAGGTGTAGGTCACGCCAGTTTCGATGGCCGAGGCAAGCGAGCGTTCGGACCAGGTGCCCGCGCCGTCGTTGGCGCGGATCGAGGCGAGCTGGAGATTGGCAAGGTCAAGCTCGTTCATTTCGACCAGAAGCTGGCCGTAATAGCTGCGCGCAAGGATGTTGGCGGGGTCGAGCGCGATCGCCGCCTCATACGCAGCGATACCCTGTTCGATCTGGCCGGATTTGCGCAAGGCAAAGCCACGGTAGGTCATCACGCGGGACGTATCGCCTTCGACCATCGTGTCGAGGATCGACAGCGCCTCGTCGTAGCGCCCGGCATAGGCCAGTTCGCGAACCGCGCCGTAGCGCTGGTCGTCGTTCAGGCTGCTGTCTTCTGCCTTGATACAGGCCCTGGTCTTTTCATCCCACACCTCACCCTTGGCACATTCGGTGGTGGTTTCGGTGGGCGTGGGCGGAGCTGCATCCTCGGTCCCCGCCGCGAAGCTGGCGAAAGGCAGGGCGGCAACAGTGGCGGCGAGCAGGAAGCGCATGCGAATTCTCCCGTGGGTTGGGAAAAAAGTAGCATGGTGCGCGCCGTTTCAAGGTCATGAAATTACGCGCGGGCTGCCGCCAGCGGTCACAGATGCGTTATGCGCCGAAAACCCGGGCGAAGATCGTGTCGACGTGCTTGGTGTGGTAGGCGAGGTCGAACTTTTCCTCGATTTCGGCGGGCGAAAGGGCGGCGGTCACTTCGGGGTCGGCCAGAAGCTCGGTCTTGAAGTCGGCGCCCTGTTCCCAGACCCGCATCGCGTTCCTTTGCACCAGACGGTAGGCGTCTTCGCGGCTGACGCCGGCTTGGGTCAGGGCCAGAAGCACGCGCTGCGACATCACGAGGCCACGGAACTTGTTCATGTTGCGCAGCATGTTGTCGGGGTAGATCACCAGCTTTTCGATCACGCCGGCCAGACGGTGCAGCGCAAAGTCGAGGGTGATCGTGGTGTCGGGACCAATGGCGCGTTCGACCGAGGAATGCGAGATGTCGCGTTCGTGCCAGAGCGCCACGTTTTCCAGCGCCGGGACCACCGACATGCGGACAAGGCGGGCAAGGCCGGTGAGGTTTTCCGTCAGCACCGGGTTGCGCTTGTGCGGCATGGCCGACGAGCCTTTCTGGCCGGGGGAAAAGAACTCCTCGGCTTCAAGCACTTCGGTGCGCTGCATGTGGCGGATTTCGGTGGCGACGTTCTCGATGGACGAGGCAATGACGCCGAGGGTGGCGAAGAACATCGCGTGACGGTCGCGCGGGATGACCTGGGTCGAAATCGGTTCGGGGGTGAGGCCGAGCATCTTGCAGACGTGTTCTTCGACCGATGGGTCGATGTTGGCAAAGGTGCCGACCGCGCCGGAAATGGCACCGGTGGCGATTTCCGCGCGGGCATTTTCCAGCCGGGCGCGGTTGCGGGCCATTTCGGCGTAAAAGCGCGCGAAGGTCAGGCCCATCGTGGTGGGTTCGGCGTGGATGCCGTGGCTGCGGCCGATGCGGACGGTGTCCTTGTGTTCAAAGGCCCGGGTCTTCAGTGCGGCGAGGACGCGGTCGAGCCCGATCAGGAGAAGGTCGCTGGCGCGGACAAGCTGGATATTGAGCGTGGTGTCCAGAACATCGGACGAGGTCATGCCCTGATGCACGAAGCGGGCGTCATCGGCACCGATGTGTTCGGCAAGGTGGGTCAGGAAGGCGATCACGTCGTGTTTGGTAACGGCCTCGATCTCGTCGATCCGGGCGACGTCGAAGGTCACGTCCTTGGCGCGCCAGACGGCCTCGGCGTTGGCCTTCGGGATCACGCCGATCGCGGCTTGCGCGTCGCAGGCGTGGGCCTCGATCTCGAACCAGATGCGGAACTTGGTTTCGGGGGACCAGAGGGCGACCATTTCGGGGCGGGAATAGCGGGGGATCATGGTGGCCTCTGACTGGCGGACGGGATGGCGACCCCTTAGACTGCGGGACGGAGCGGTGCAAGGCTTGGGAGGCGCGCCGGGGCGGGGGATCCGGTGGCGCTGGCGCTGCGGCCGGGCCTGGGCGAGCCGGTGGTCGGCAGCCACGCCGTTCTGCGAGGGCGTTAGGGGACGTGGCATGAGAGTGGTGCAGTTCGGGATCGGGGCCGGGGTGGCGGTGGTCCTTTTGTGTCTGGCAGCGGGCTATCTGGGGCGGCTGCATCCGGCGGGTGACAGTTTCGCGGTGTTCCGGCCGCAGGGCGCGCTGGCCTTGGTGCTGCTGGCGGGCGGTGCGGTGATGCTGGCGATGCCGGGGGTGGCGGGGGTGGCGCTCTTGGTGGCGCTGGTGACGGGTGGGCCGATCCTTCTGTCACGGGGCGTGGCCGAGGCGGCGGGGGGCATGGCGCTTTACCAGAAGAACATGCTGTTCCGGAACGACGATCTGGCGGGGCTGGAGGCGGATATCCGGGCGGCGGCGCCGGATATCCTGACCTTGCAGGAAGTGTCGGACGCGAACCTGCCGGTGCTGGAGCGGCTGGCGGACGTGCTGCCGCATCGGGTGTTTTGCGCCTTTGAGCAGGTCGGCGGGGTGGCGGTTGCGACGCGGTTGCCGCCGGTGGCGGGCAGCGAGATCTGCGCGCACGGGATGGCGGCGGTGCAGGTGGAGGGGCCGCAGGGGCGCCTGTGGCTGGTGTCGGTGCATCTGAACTGGCCCTGGCCCTACGGGCAGGCGGCGCATCTGGAACGGCTGCTGCCGGTGATCGAGGGGTTGGACGGGCCGGTGGTGATTGCGGGTGATTTCAACATGGTGCGCTGGTCGGCGGCGTTGGCGAGGGTGCGGGCAGCGTCGCGGACCACGGCGGTGGGGCCGGTCTTGGGCAGTTACGTCGGGTTCGCGCCGTGGATGCTGCTGCCGATTGACCAGGTGATGGCACCGGGGGGCGGGACGGCGGCCGTCAGGGGCAGGCATGGGTCCGACCATCTGGGGATTCTGGCGCTGATCAGGCCTTGACGCGGCGCCTTTGGCGGGCGGCCGGGGCGCTGCCCCGGACCCCGGGATATTTGGGCAGAGAGGAAGCTGGCAGTCAGCCCATCAGGCGCGGGTCGAACGGGTATGTGGTCAGGTTTTCGTGGCCGGTTTCGGTGACAAGCACCTGATCTTCCAGCTTGATCGAGAAATCGCCGCCTTCGGGCGACACCAGCGCCTCGACGCAAAGGACCATGCCGGGCTGGAGTTCGACGTCGAAGGCGGCGTCGAGGCCTGCATCGGGGTAGGGCACGAACGGCCATTCGTCGCAAAGCCCGACGCCGTGCATCTTGCAGGAATATTTCTGCCGCCAGTATTGCGCGTCAAGCTGGTGGCCGCCGTGGATCAGGTCGCGGATGCGGACGCCTGGCTTCAGCATTGCCATGTTTTCGGCGATGTGGTCGTGGGCATGGTGCATGGCCGAGATCATCGCGTTGGTTGGGCGCTGGTCGCCAATCCACCAGGTGCGCGAGATGTCGATGCAGATGCCATAGGCGCCGATCAGGTCGGTGTCGAAGGCGACGATCTCGTTCGGCTGCACGATCCGGGGGCCGCATTCCTGAAACCACGGGTTCGTGCGCGGGCCGGAAGCGAGGAGGCGGGTTTCGATCCATTCGCCGCCGCGGCGGATGTTGCCCTTGTGCAGTTCGGCCCAGATGTCGTCTTCGGAAGTCCGGCCCTTGGGCACGGTGTCGCGGGTAAAGGTTTCCATTTCGGAAATCGCGCGTTCGCAGGCGTGGTGGGCGCAACGCATGGCGAGGATGTCGTCGGGGCCCTTGACCGCGCGGGTGCGTTCGGTGATGATCTCGCCCTCCAGCACCTCGAACCCGGCGGCTTCGAGCGCGCGCAGGCCATGGACCATGATCTTGTCGACGGCGAGGCGGCAGTTCGTGCCTGCGTGGGCGCGCATCACCTCGGTCACCTGCTGGGCGAAACCGTCGGCGTGCAGTTTGGTATGGTCGCCCGAGACGTTGTAGAAGAACGAGGCCCCGGAGCGGAGTTCGGCGACGCGGGGGTTGAAGGTGACGAGGAAGGGCGAGTTCTTGTATTCCCACATCACCATGTGGCCGTCGGCGCACAGAAGGCAGGCGCGGAACGGGTTGTGGCTGTTCCAGAGCTGCATGTTGGTGGTGTCGGTGGCGTAGCGGATGTTCAGCGGATCGAACATCAGCAGGCCGCCAATATCCTGTTTTTGCAGGGCTTCCGTCAGGCGGCGCCACCGGTAGTCGCGCATCGCGTCGAGGTTTGGCGGGGTCAGGCCAGCGGCGGCCCATTCGGCGAAGGCAAGCTGGGTCGGGCCGATTTCGACCCGGTTGTTGTCGTTCGGAGTGCCATCGGCGAGGGTCTGGCCGCGCGTGGGGTCGATCTTGCGGGTGTCGGCGTAGTGCTGGTTCATGGCGCCCTCCGTTCCTTGCAGCGTGGCGCTGCCGTTCCGCTGCCGCTTGATCGTCAGCGACTGACACCTGTCGGTTTTGGTGCCATTGCGGCGTGTCTGCATCTGTGGGACGTTCCTGCCGTGACGTGGGGGTGCAGGTATGGTGAGGCAAGGACGCGCCGGGGATGCTGATGCCGCAAGCCTGGCAAGCGACAGCGGCATGTCGGCGCTGATCGTGGGGCCGGCATTTTTCAACTACAACGAGGCGATCGGGAGCGCGCTTCAGAAAGCTGGCTACCGGGTTCGGATCGTGGGCAGCCCGGTCCACAATCCGTCCGGTCTTTGGAACCGCGTCTCCATTGATTTCGCAGGAAAATTCGGGATTGTGGCGTTTCGGAAGGCATGGCGACGGCGGTTCAATCGGCTGATCTGCAGTACCGATCATGACATGCGCCCCGACCTGATGCTGGTCATCAAGGGCGACTGGTTGGACCCACTTGTTTATGAAGCCTGCACGGCAGCAAGGAAAGTGATCTGGTTTCAGGATGCCGCATATCGCTGCGGTCCGGACCATCTGCGGCTGGCGCAACTGGCCGATGCCGTCTTTGTGTTTGAATCGACCGATATCGACTATTTCGCAAAAGCCGGAATCGACAGGGGCAAGCTCCGGTTCCTGCCGATGGGATACGATGATACTGTCTACAAACCCCTTGATATGAAAAGAGAAATCGACGTCTCTTTCGTTGGCAAGATGTATCCCCAGCGCAAGGCTTTGCTTGCCGATCTGGTGCGGGATCTGCCGGGCGTGCGGTTCGAGGTCTGGGGACGCTTTGTGCGGTATCAGGAACCGCGCACATGGTGGGAATGGGTGCGCGTTCGCAGCGATGCACGGCTGCGCCGGATCTACCGCAACCGGGACATTCCGCCACAGCGGGTGAACCTGCTCTATAATCAGTCCAAGATCGTTCTGAACATGCATCACGACCAGTCAAGGGACGGCTGCAACCCGCGCGTTTTTGAAATTGCAGGCTCGGGCGCGTTTCAGATCTGCGATGACAACGGCTTCGTCCGGACCCAGGTGAGCGACGCCATCGTCCAGTTCCAGAATTACGACGATCTGATTGAAAAGATTGAAGCATATCTTCGTGATGACGCTGGCCGGGAGCGGCTTTCGCAGGCGTCACTGTCGGCGATGAAGGCCCACACCTTTGCCCATCGGATCGATCAGATGTTGAGCATGGTGGCGTGATCTGCGATGACAGATGGCCCGGTTCATCGCCACCCTTGAAGTCGAGACGCACACCATGCAAAACGCGCCGATCCTGCAATCGCGCCTGC
The DNA here is from genome assembly GCA_030697175.1 of Paracoccaceae bacterium. GTDB lineage: Bacteria > Pseudomonadota > Alphaproteobacteria > Rhodobacterales > Rhodobacteraceae > JAUYQR01. The sequence goes on from JAUYQR010000008.1 coordinate 98,245, forward strand.
CATTCCTGCCGTGGATTGACCCGCGCACGAAGCGGCTGCCGGGGATTTTGCCGGTGGAGGGCGACGAGTGGCTGCGGGTTGATGACGCGTTTGGCCCGCAGATGGCGCTGCGCGACCGGCTGATCGCGGAGCGGCTGGAGGCGGTTCATGCGGTGTCTGCGGATGGTATGGCAAGTGTATGGGAGTTGTATGGCACCGTGCTGGCAAAACTGGCGCTGACGCCGGGGTATCGGGTGGGCGAAACCTCGGTTCTGCGGCCCGACGGGGTGGAGGTGGCGCTTGATCCGGGTGCGCCACTGGTCACGCTGGGGCGGTTGGTGCAGGAGGATCTGTGCCTGATGGAAGCGCGGGGCGAGGAATACGTGCTGACCGGGGCGATCCTGTGTTTTCCGGCAAGCTGGACGCTGGCGCAGAAGATCGGGCGGCCGATGACGGGTATTCACGAGCCGGTCGCACCCTATACCGAGGACATCGCGCGCCGGGTGCATCGGCTGTTCGAGGCGATCCGGCCGGAGCAGCCGCTGTGGCGGATGAACTACCTGACCTACGACGATTTCGTGCTGCACCAGCCGCGGCTGGAGGGCGAGCGGCGGCCACGGCCGGAGGGGCATGTGTTCGTGCGCTGCGAGCGGCAATGTCTGGTGCGGCTGCCGGTCACACGGGCTGTGGTTTTCAGCATCCACACCTATGTGGTGGAGGCGAACACGCTGACCGGGGCGGAGTTTGCGGCACTGCGCGAGGCGGTGCATTGACAGGTGCGGGGTGAGACGGTGGCAGGTGTGATACGGCGCGTGGTTCTGGGGGCGGGAGTGCTGGCGGCGGCGGGGGCCGCGGTCTACGTCTGGCGCGGGCGGGGTGCCCCGGCCACGGAGGCCGACATTGCTTATGGGACAGACCCACGGCAGCGGCTGGACATCTACCTGCCCGAGGGCGAGGGGCCGGTTCCATGCGTGGTCGAGATTCACGGCGGCGCGTTCAAGATCGGTGACAAGGCAATGATGCCGGTTTCGCAAGCGCTGCTTGACGCAGGGATCGCGGTGGTGCGGATCAACTACCGCTATTCCAGCGCCGCTGTCTGGCCGGCGCAGGGCGACGATTGTCTGGCGGCGGTGGTCTGGTTGCAGCGCAAGGGGCGGTCGCATGGGATCGACCCGTCGCGGCTGGCGCTGTGGGGGCAATCGGCGGGGGCGTTTCTGGCGGTATCAACCGCGCTGACGCTGGTCGAGGCGGGGTTGCCGCCGCGCGGCGTGGTGAGTTTCTACGGGCCGATGGATTTTTCGACGATGGATGCCGACATGGCGACCTTGGGCCGGGTGCCGGCGATGGGGGCGACCGATCCGGCGGACAGCGCGGAAAGCCTTCTCTTGGGCTATGTGGTGGGCGACAACCGCGCGGCGGCGCGGGCGGCGGGCCCGGTCGGGCGGCTGGAAGTGTTGCGCGAGCCGTTGCCGCCGATCTTCATCCGGCATGGCGATGCGGACCCGTTGATTGCGGACCTGCAGGCAAGCCGCTTGCGCAGCGCATGGCTTGCGGCAGACCCGGCGGCGGAGGTGGATTTCGCGCTGGTGCCAGGCGCAGGCCACGGCGGCGGCGGGTTTGACACCGATGTGGTGATGGCGCCGATGGTGGCGTTTCTGGTGCGGGTGTTGGGCTGACCGTTCAGCTATCGTCGCGGATCTGGCGCAAATCCTCGCCGTTGAGATGGGCGAGGGTGGCGCGGACGGCACCGTAGGGCAGGGCAACGGCGGTCAGCGCCCACCCGAGCGCGGTGCCTGCGGCAGCGGTGAGGGTCTCGGCCAGCGCGGACGGCGGCGCATCGGGTTTCGGCGGTGGCGGTGCGGCGGCGGGCGCTTCGTCAAGGGCGGAGCGGATGGCGGCGAGGGTGGCTGCATCTTCCTGCGGTGGTTCGGGCAAGCTGACCGGCGCGGTCGGCAGGTCAGTGTCAGGCGGGGCAGGTTCAGAGGGCCGGACCGGAGCGGTGCGGGCGAAACGGTCGCGGCGGCGCTGGCTTTCCGGTGCGGCGGTGCGACCGGCCACGTCGATCAGCCGGGCGGTCGCGGCGATCCAGGCGGCGACGGTCTGGTGCGAGGGCACGAGGCGTTCCGCTCGCCCCAGGCGGGCGGCCGGGATGCGCCATGTGCCGGCGGCCACCCGCGACGACAGGCCCGCGGTGCCGGAAGCGGTTCGTGCGATCAGGGGGGCGATGCCTTCGCGGGTCAGGTGCAGGCTGGCCGTGGCAAAGGCGCGGACCTCGAATTTTGGTTTCTGCGAGCCTTCGGCCCAGATTTCGGGGCGGTCGGGTTTGACCTTGGTCTTGCGGGGTGGAAGCCGGTCATCGGGCATCTGGGTCATCCTGCGGGCGGCGCTGCTGGGGCGAGGTTACGCCAAGCGCGGGTTTGCTGGCAACTGTTTGAAATCATGGCGGGGCACAGCAAAAAGGGCGCCCGGGGGCGCCCTTTCCTGTGCCGTGGCAAACGCCTCAGCAGGAGTAGTACATCTGGTATTCCACCGGATGCGGCGTGTGTTCGAAGGCGTAGACCTCTTCCCACTTCAGCGCCATGTAGCTTTCAAGCTGGTCCTTGGTGAACACGTCGCCGGCCAACAGGAAGTCGTGGTTCTTTTCCAGTTCCTCCAGCGCCTCGCGCAGCGAGCCGCAGACGGTCGGGATTTCGGCCAGTTCTTCCGGCGGCAGATCGTAGAGATCCTTGTCCGATGCCGGACCCGGGTCGATCTTGTTCTTGATGCCGTCAAGGCCGGCCATCATCAGCGCCGCGAAAGCGAGGTAGGGGTTCGCCGACGGATCGGGGAAACGGGCCTCGACGCGCTTGGCCTTCGGCGATTCCGTCCACGGAATCCGAACGCAGCCCGACCGGTTGCGGGCCGAATACGCGCGCAGGACCGGGGCCTCGAAGCCGGGGATCAGGCGCTTGTAGCTGTTGGTGCCGGGGTTGGTCAGGGCGTTCAGAGCCTTGGCATGCTTCAGGATGCCGCCGATGAAGTAGAGCGCCTCCTGGCTGAGGTCGGCGTATTTGTCGCCCGCGAACAAGGGTTTGCCGCCCTTCCAGATCGACATGTTGACGTGCATCCCCGAGCCGTTGTCGCCCTTCATCGGCTTTGGCATGAAGGTCACGGTCTTGCCGTAGGCGTGGGCCACGTTGTGGATCACGTACTTGTATTTCTGGATGTTGTCGGCCTGTTCGACCAGGCCGCCGAAGATCATGCCAAGCTCGTGCTGGCAGGTGGCGACCTCGTGGTGGTGCTTGTCGACGCGGATGCCCATGCGCTTCATGGTCGACAGCATCTCGCCGCGCAGATCCTGCGCTTCGTCGATCGGGTTGACCGGGAAGTAGCCGCCCTTGTGGCCCGCGCGGTGGCCATAGTTGCCGCCTTCGGTCACGGTATCGGTGTTCCAGGCCGCAGCCTCGGCGTCGATTTCATAGGAAACCTTGCGCGGCGTGACCGAGTAGCGGACATCGTCGAAGATGAAGAATTCGGCTTCCGGCCCGAAATAGGCGGTGTCACCGACGCCCGACGCTTTCAGGTAGGCCTCGGCCTTGATCGCGGTCTGGCGCGGGCAGCGGCTGTAAGCCTCGTTGGTGTCGGGCTCGACCACGTTGCAATGCACGCACATCGTCTTTTCGGCGTAGAACGGGTCGATATAGACCGACGCTGCATCGGGGATCAGCTTCATGTCGGACTGGTCGATCGACTTCCAGCCAGCGATGGAGGAGCCGTCGAACATGAAGCCTTCTTCGAAGAAGTCTTCATCCACGAGATCGGCCACCAGCGTCACGTGCTGCAGCTTGCCCTTCGGGTCGGTGAAGCGGATGTCGACGTATTCGACTTCCTCGTCTTTCATCAGTTTCAGAGCCTTCGCAACTGCGCTCATCATGCTGTCCTTCTGGTTGGAGTTTCGTGCCGGGTTGCCCCGGTGTGTTCAGTTTGGTGTCGGGGTCAGACCGCGTCGTCGCCGGTTTCGCCGGTGCGGATGCGGATGGCCTGTTCGACGGTGGATACGAAGATCTTGCCGTCGCCGATCTTGTCGGTGCGCGCGGCGGCGACGATGGCGGCGATGGCCGCGTCGACCATGTCGTCGGTAAGGACGACCTCGATCTTCACCTTGGGCAGGAAGTCGACGACATATTCGGCGCCGCGATAAAGTTCGGTGTGGCCTTTCTGGCGGCCGAAGCCCTTGACCTCGGTGACCGACAGGCCCTGGATGCCCGCCTCCTGCAAGGCTTCCTTGACCTCATCAAGCTTGAACGGCTTGATGATCGCCTCGATCTTCTTCATCGCTGGCCTCCCCCGTCGAACCGCCCGGTAATGGCGTCTTGGTCGTCTGATCACTTCCCTGCGGCGGGGACAATTGGCTAGGGTGAGGCGAGCCGGGGCTGGCCGGGGAATTTTAAGGTGGTGCCTAAATTTTGTGCATTGCGGCGTGCAAATAGGCGATTTGTGAAAGGGGCCGGGGAATGACCGAACTGCTGACCGCCGCGCAGATGCGGGCTATCGAGGCGGCGGCAATCGCGTCAGGCGAGGTCACGGGGCTTGAGCTGATGGAGCGCGCCGGGCGGGGCGTGGTCGAGGCGATCTTCGAGGAATGGCCGGAACTGCGCGCAACCTCGCACCGGGCGGTGGTCCTCTGCGGGCCGGGCAACAACGGCGGCGACGGGTTCGTCGTCGCGCGGCTGTTGCAGGAGTGGGGCTGGGATGTGGAGGTCTTCCTCTACGGCGACCCGGAGCGGATGCCGCCGGACGCAAGGGTGAATTATGAGCGGTGGGTGGGGATGGGGACGATTTCCCCGCATGACAGGGCGGCACCGGATTTCTTGGGATGCGATGGACTGGTGATAGACGCCGTTTTCGGCACGGGCCTTTCGCGACCTCTTTCGGGGGATGTAGAGAAATTCGTCCGCGCGATGGCGCGACAGGGCGTTGGAGTGTCAATCGACCTCCCGTCTGGCTTTTGCGCAGATAGCGGGAGATACTTGTCTGCCGAAGATCCCGAAGGTTACTACGGCCCCGAGCCGCAATTGATTGTCACCTTTCAGCGAGGCCGAGTGGGCCACATGCTCGACCAGCTTGCACGGGGTGATGCGCGGCTGAAGACAGTAGACATTGGCATTGACGGTTTCGTGCCGAAGCGGCTGCGCAACCCAGGTGGTCCGGACGATCCCGCCATTGTGGCGCTGACCAGCAGAACCATGGCGCGCCGAGTTCACGAGAAGTCGGTGATCTTCGGTGCCAGTCGTCCTGCCCCGCACAAATACTCCCACGGCCACGCGTGCGTCCTCTCAGGCCCCTCCGGTCGTGGCGGTGCGGCGCGGCTGGCGGCGCGGGGGGCGCTTCGGATCGGGGCGGGGGTGGTGACGGTGGGGTGTCCTCTTGACGCGATCCCCGAGCACGCCGCGCGGCTGGATGCGGTGATGCTGCGGGGGGTGGCGGACGGGGAGGCCTTGGCGGCGGTGCTGGCGGACAAGCGGATCAACGCGCTTTGCCTTGGGCCGGGGATGGGGGTTGGTGCGCGCGAGGCGGGGTTGCTGGCGGTGGCGTTGGGTCTCCCCGCGGGAGGCCCCCCACCCCCATCCCCTCCCCACCAGGGGGAGGGGGGCCGCGTGGGTCCGGGCTCAACGCAAGACAGTCAGGCGCTTCCCCTCCCCCGCGTGGGGAGGGGAGAGGGGAGGGGGGCGACGCGGGTGGTCCTCGACGCCGACGCGCTGACGATCCTTTCGCAGCACCCCGACCTCTTCGCCGCCCTGCACGCCGGTTGCGTCCTGACCCCCCACGCCGGGGAGTTCGCCCGCCTTTTCCCCGACATCGCCGAGAAGCTGGCAGCCCCGGCGACCACAGGCCCCGCCTATTCCAAGGTCGACGCCACGCGCGAGGCGGCGCAGCGCGCGGGCTGCGTGGTGCTGTTCAAGGGCGCGGATACGGTGATCGCCGACCCCTCGGGCCGCTGCGCCATCAACTCGGCCCACTACGACCGGGCGGCACCCTGGTTGGCGACGGCGGGGTCGGGGGATGTGCTGGCGGGGTTCATCACCGGGCTTCTGGCGCGGGGGTTCTCACCTTTTGACGCCGCCTGCACGGGGGCCTGGCTGCATGTGGAATGTGCGCTGAACTTCGGGCCGGGGCTGATTGCGGAGGATCTGCCGGAAGAATTGCCAAAGCTGTTCCGGGCGTTGGGGCTGTGACCAATTGCGGGAGCGGGGGGTTCACCCGTCCCGGCCCGGCCACGGGCCGGGCGCTTTTTGCGCAGACCTTCGACCGGGGGGGGCGGATCGCTCATCGCCCCCCGTGGGAAATTTTCGCAAAGCGGAAGATCAGGAGGCGATGTAGGTGGTCAGCGTGGAGGCCGTGCCGTTCGACCAGAGGCTGTTCAGTGCCTTGGTGAAGGCGGCGACGAAGCGGGGGTCGCGGTTGAGGTCGCCGTAGATCGGCTTCATCTGCAGCCAGATCACCGGGGCATCCTTCGCGGCTTTTGACTGCGCTTGCAGGTAATCCCAGTTCGGGTCGTTCGGGGGGATGTGGGTGCCGCTGTCAGTGGTGCCGTAGCAGTAGCGGCACCAGAGCGCGGAGACGAGGGCGAGCCCGTCGATGCTGCCACCAGCGGCGAGAGCGTCGCGGAGCGACGGGATGATGAACTTTGGCTGGCGGTTGGAGCCGTCGAGGCAGAGGCGGCGCTCGGTATCGGCGACCTCGGGGTTGGAGAAGCGGGCGACGATCAGGCGGTAATAGTCGGCGATGTTGGTGTCGGGGACGGGGGGCACGTAAGGAATGATCTCGTCGGTTTCGACCTTGTTGAGAAAGCCGGCGATCAGGGGGTCGGCCATCGCCTCGTGGACATATTCGATGTCCATCAGGCCGCCGGGGTAGGCGATGGTGGCATGGCCGCCGTTCAGGATGCGGATCTTCATCGCCTCGAACGCATGGACATGCGGTGTGAAGGTGACGCCGACCTTTTCCAATGCGGGGCGGCCTGTGGGGAAGTGGTCTTCCAGCACCCATTGCCGGAACGGTTCGCAGGTGACGGGGACCGGGTCTGCCGCGAGGCCGAAGCTGGCGGCGAGGTCGCGTTCGCGGGGGCCGGTGGCGGGGGTGATGCGGTCGACCATGCCGTTCGGGAAGGCGACGTTGGCGGCGATCCAGTCTGCCAGGGCAGGGTCGCTGAGGCGGGCGAGCCCCACGACGGCGGACTGGGTGACGTGGCCGTTGCCGGGCAGGTTGTCGCAGGACATGACGGTGAAGGGCGGTATGCCAGCGGCGTGGCGGGCCTTGAGGGCGGCGATGATCGCGCCAAAGGCGGTGCGGTGCGGGTTTGCCGCATCGGCGGCAATGTCGGGGGCGTTCGGATCGAAGCGGCCGGTGGCGGGGTCGATGAAGTAGCCGCCTTCGGTGACGGTGAGCGACACGATGCGGATCCGCGGCTGCGTCATCGCGGCGATGAGGGCGGCGTTGTCGGGTTCCACGGGCAGGAAGTCGATCATCGAGCCGACGCGGCGGGCGGATTTGCCGGCCGGATCAAGTTCGATGATGGTGGAGAGGCAGTCCTGCGCCTTGAGCGCGTCGCGCATCCGGGCGTCGCCTTCGCGCACGCCGGCACCGAGGATGGCCCAGTCATGGCCCTCGCCAAGGGCAAAGAGGTCGTCGAGGTAGACGGCCATGTGCGCGCGGTGAAAGTTGCCAAGGCCGATGTGGACGATGCCGGGCGTCAGCGTGGAGCGGTCGTATGCGGGGAGCGTCGGTTCCATTCAGGCCATCCAGTTTCCGCCGTCCACGCCGAAGCATTGGGCGACGATATAATTCGCTTCTGGCGTGGCGAGGAAGATCGCCATGCCCGTGAGGTCGGCGGCGGTGCCCATCCGGCCAAAGGGGACTGCCTCGCCCACCTCGCGCTTTTTCTGACCGGGGGCCTTGTGTTCGTATTTCGCGAAGAAGGCGTCGACACCGTCCCAATGTTCGCCGTCGACCACGCCGGGGGCGATGGCGTTGACGTTGATGCCGTGGCGGATGAGGTCGAGGCCCGCCGATTGGGTGAGCGAGATCACGGCGGATTTGGTGGCGCAGTAGACAGCGACGAGGCCTTCGCCGCGACGACCGGCCTGGCTGGCCATGTTGATGATGGTGCCGGACCCGCGTGGCACCATGTGGCGCGCGGCGGCCTGCATGCAAAAGAGCGTGCCGGCCACGTTGACGGCGAAGAGCTTGTCATAGTCGGCGCGGGTGATTTCGACGATGGGGGCGGCGGAAAACAGCGCGGCGTTGTTGATCAGGATATCAAGATGGCCCATCCGGTCGATCGCCTGGGCAAAGCCGGCGTCGATGCCGGGCTGGCTGGTCACGTCCATCTGGATGGCAACGGACTTGGGGCCAAGTTCGGCCACCGCCTTGTCCAGAGCGGCGGCGTTGATGTCGGCCACCGCGACGGTCGCGCCTTCGGCGATGTAGGCGCGGGCGAATTCCAGGCCGATGCCGCGTGCGGCACCGGTGATCAGGGCGGTTTTTCCTTGCAGTCTCATGCCATTGCCATTCCGTTTGCGTCGAAGCGGTGGATCTTGCCGGCGGGCGCCAGCTTGATCCGGTCGCCGTGGTGGACGTTCAATTCGCCCGCGCCGCGGACGTTGATGATGCCAAGTCCCGGCACGTCGACCTTGATGAAGCTGTCGGAGCCGAGGTGTTCCGAAAGGCCGACCACGCCTTCCCACGGGCCGTCGCCGACGGTGATGTGTTCGGGGCGGATGCCGATGGTGTGGGCGTTGTGCTTGGCGGCTTCGGGCCCTTCGATCAGGTTCATCCTGGGGCTGCCGATGAAACCCGCGACGAAGATGTTCTTCGGGGTGTGGTAGAGGGTCAGCGGGCTGCCGACCTGTTCGATGCGGCCCGCATTCAGGACCACGATCTTGTCGGCCATCGTCATGGCTTCGACCTGATCGTGGGTGACGTAGATCATCGTGGTTTTCAGTGACTGGTGCAGTTCGCTGATTTCCTGCCGCATCCCGACGCGCAGGGCCGCGTCGAGGTTGGACAGGGGTTCGTCGAACAGGAACGCGGCAGGTTCGCGCACGATGGCACGACCGATGGCGACGCGCTGGCGCTGGCCACCGGACAGTTGGCCGGGCTTGCGTTCAAGATAGTTCGTCAGGTTCAGGACCGAGGCCGCGCGCTGGATCCGCTTTTCCGCCTCGGCCGGGTCCATTCCGGCCATCTTCAGGGGAAAGCCGATGTTCTTCTTGACCGTCATGTGCGGGTAAAGCGCGTAGCTTTGGAACACCATCGCCAGGCCGCGCTTGGCGGGGGGCAGGGCGGTTGCGTCCTTGCCGTCGATCTCGATCGTGCCGGAGGTGGTGTCCTCCAGCCCCGCGATCAGGCGCAGAAGCGTGGATTTGCCGCAGCCCGAGGGGCCGACGAACACGACGAACTCGCCGTCGTCGATGGCCAGGTCGATCGACGGGATGACGTCAACCTCGCCAAAGCTCTTGCGGACCGATTTGAGTGTGATTTGTCCCATGTCTCTCTCACTTCACCGCGCCGAAGGTCAAACCCCGGACGAGTTGTTTCTGGCTGAACCAGCCAAGGATCAGGATCGGCATGATGGCCATGGCCGAGGCCGCCGAGAGTTTCGCGTAGAACAGGCCCTGCGGCGCCGAAAAGCTGGCGATGAAGGCCGACAGGGGGGCGGCCTTGGTGGTGGTCAGCACGATGGTCCAGAACGCCTCGTTCCAGGCGAGGATGATGTTCAGCAGCATCGTCGAGGCGATGCCGGGCAGCGCCATCGGCGTCAGGACATAGGCGATCTCGCTCCACATCCCGGCCCCGTCCATCCGCGCCGCTTCCAGGATCTCGCCGGGGATTTCCTTGAAGTAGGTGTAGAGCATCCAGATGATGATCGGCAGGTTCATCAGCATCAGCGCAAGGATCAGGCCGATCTTGGTGTCAAAGAGGCCAAGCTGCTGAAAGAGCAGGTAGATCGGGATCATCACCGCGACGGCGGGCATCATCTTGGTCGACAGCATCCACATCAGAAGATCCTTGGTCCGCTTGCCCGGCACGAAGGCCATCGCCCAGGCCGAGGGGATCGCGATGGCGAGGCCGAGCAGGGTGGAGCCGACCGAGATCACGACCGAGTTCCAGAAGAAGCGCGGATAGTCGGAACGCGACCAGACCTCGACGTAGTTTTCCAGCGTCCATGACGCACCGAGAAGCTCGGGCGGCGAGGCGACGGCGGAGGCTTCGGTCTTGAAGCTGGTCAGGATCATCCACAGGACGGGGAAGAAGATGAGCAGTGCCACGAACCATGCGGCGAGCGTGGTGAGCAATCTGCGGCGGGGGGATGCGGCGCGAGCCATTCTGGTGCCTCCTTCAGGCGTCGAGGTGCTTGCCGATGCTGCGCATCAGAAAGTAGGCAACGATGTTGGCAAGGATCACGGCGATGATCCCCCCGGCGGCGGCGCGGCCGATGTCTTTTGCGACGATGGCCTGTTTGAAGATCATGTAGGGCAGGGTGGTGGAGGCCGAGCCGGGGCCGCCTTGGGTGGTGGTGTAGATCTCGCCGAAGATGCCCAGAAGGAAGATCGTCTGGATCAGGATCACCACGGTGATGGCGCGGGTCAGGTGCGGCAGGATGATGTAGCGAAAGCGCGACAGGGCAGACGCGCCGTCCATCTCGGCCGCTTCGAGCTGTTCGGAGGACAGTGACTGCATCGCGGTGAGCAGGATCAGCGTGGCGAACGGCAACCATTCCCAGGCGACGATCGCGATGACCGAGGGCATCGGATAACTTTCCAGAAACAGGATCGGCTGCGCCCCGAAACCGCGGGCGATGGCGGCGAAAAGGCCGTTCTGCGGGTGCATGAACAGGTTTTCCCAGATCGACGCGGCGACCGGCGGCATCACGAAGAAGGGGGCGATGACGAGGATGCGCAGCACGCCCTGACCCTTGACCGGCTGGTCAAGCAGAAGGGCGATCAGGACGCCGAGGATGACGGTGATGATGAGGACGCCGCCGACCAGCAAGAGCGTGTTGGTCAGCGCCAGCCAGAAGTCGGGCGAGTTGAAGAACCAGACGTAGTTGTTGAAGCCAACCCATCCGCTGCGGTCGGGCGACAGCAACCGATAAAGCCGGAACGAGAAATACGCGGTCATTGCCAGGGGCACGATCATCCAGATGAACAGGACGATCACCGAGGGTGCCACCATGAACCGGGCAGCCAGACGGGTGGATTGCGTTGACATGATGCGTCTCCGGTAAGGCGGGGCGCGCGCGCACGGGCGGGCCGGGGGCGGGCGGACAACGGGCGGGCTGTCGGTGGCGGTGGCGGAGGAAAGGCCGGGCGAAGAAAGGTCGGCCAAAGAAGGGTCGGGCGAAGAAAGGCCGGGCGAAGAAAGGTCGGCCGAAGAAAGGTCGGGCAGTTTCCCGCCCGAAGGTATCCGGGGCCGGCGCGAGGGCCAGCCCCGGAGGGGAGGTTACTTGATGTAGCCTGCGGACTTCATCTCGTCGGCGACGGCGGTCTGGGCAGCGGCCAGAGCCTCGTCAGCGGTGGACTGACCAGCCAGCGCGGCCGAGAAAAGTTCACCGACGGTGGTGCCGAGACCCTGGAATTCCGGGATCGCGACGAACTGCACGCCGACATACGGCACCGGCTTGACGGTCGGGTTGTTCGGGTCAGCCGAGTTGATGCTGTCGATCGTCATCTTGGCGAACGGCACCTTGGCATATTCCTCGTTCGCGTAGAGCGAGGTGCGGGTTCCCGGAGGCACGTTGGCCCAGCCTTCTTTCGAGGCGACGAGGGCAAGGTAGTCCTTGTTCGTGGCCCAGTTGATGAAGGTCTTTGCCGCATCCTGCTTGGTCGAGGAGGCCGGGATCGCCAGCGACCATGCCCAGAGCCAGTTGCCGCGCTTGCCAAGGCCGTTGTCGGGCGCAAGGGCGAAGCCGACCTTGTCAGCGACGGTCGAGTCCTTGCCGGTCACGAAGGACGCGGCCACGGTGGCGTCGATCCACATGCCGCACTTGCCCTGGTTGAACAGCGTCAGGTTTTCGTTGAAGCCGTTGTTCGAAGCGCCGGGCGGGCCGTAGTTGTTCATCAGGTTCAGGTAGAACTCGAGCGTCGCCTTCCACTCGGGCTGGTCGAACTGCGGGTTCCATGCCTCGTCGAACCAGCGCGCGCCGAAGGAGTTCGACATGGCGGTCAGGAAGGCCATGTTCTCGCCCCAGCCGGCCTTGCCGCGCAGGCAGATGCCATACTGCTCGGCATCCTTGTTGGTCATCGCGGCGGCGGCCGTTTCGATGTCGGCCCAGGTCGGCGCGTCCGGCATGGTCAGGCCGGCGGCCTCCATCAGGTCGCGGCGGTACATCACCATCGAGCTTTCGCCGTAGAACGGCGAAGCCATCAGGTTGCCGTCAACGGTGAGGCCGCCACGGATGGCGGGCAACAGGTCGTCGACATCGTAATCGGCGGGCAGGTCGTTCAGGCTGGCGAGCCAACCCTGCTTGCCCCAGATCGGAACTTCGTAGGTGCCGATGGTGATCACGTCATACTGACCGCCGTTGGTGGCGATGTCGGTGGTGACGTTCTGGCGCAGGACGTTCTCTTCCAGGGTCACCCATTCGACCTTGATGTCGGGGTGCTTGGTGTTGAAGTCGTCCATCAGGCCCTGCATGCGGACCATGTCGCCGTTGTTGACGGTTGCGACGGTGATGGTGGTTTCGGCAAGTGCGCTGCCCGCAAAGGCAACGAGAGCCGACGCGCCGAGAAGCGCGCGAAGCGATAGCGTCATGAGTTTTCCTCCCTAAGCGAATGAGCAAATCATCGCTGAGTGAATAATTGCTCATATGGGCGCCTGAGTCGTCAAGCCCCCTCTTCCGCCGCACCTGCGAAGGGATTTCAGGCGTCGGAGAGGATGGCTTCGGCCGTCGCCTCGTCGGTCACGAGGCCGTTGACGATGCGTCCGATCATCGCGGCGCGGATTGCGCGGACCTTCGAGGGGCCGGCTGCGATGGCGATCACGGGCTGCGACTGGCCGGGTTCGACGCGCACGCCGCCCACCAGCGCGTTGCGCGGGCTGTCGATGTAGCGGCCCTGTTCGTCATAGACCCAGCTACCGATTTCTCCAGCAGCGCCAGCGGCTTGCAGTTCGGCCAGCACTTCGGGCGTGACGAAGCCGTCCACCACCAGTGGCGCGTCCGCGCTCATCTGTCCGACGCCGACAAAGGTGACATCGGCCCGGCGGGCGAGGTTGTAGACGGCTTGCACGGGGCGCAGGTGCATGAAGAACTCACGCTCTTCCGCCGTGTCGCAGATCACCGGGACCGGCATCGGATAATACGGCGCCTTTAGTTTCTCTGCGATGCGGCTGATCACGTCATAAAGTGTGGCCGACCCGTCCGGCGCGATGTTGCCAAGCAGGGAAACGATGCGGTGCTGACGCGCGTCGGTGGGGGCGAACTGTTCGGCCATCGCGCGCAGGGCGCGGCCGGTGCCGAAGGCGATGACCTTCGAGTCGGGCATCCGCAGATATCGCTCAAGCTCGGTCGCGGCGGTGGGAGCGATGGCGCGCGAGGGGTCCGCCCCAAGGCCAAGGCCGGGGGCGACGCGGCAGCGGGTCAGGCCAAAGCGGCGCGTCAGGTCCGATTCCAGCGCGAGACACGAGGCGATGTGGTGGTTCAGGCGGACGTGGATCAGCCCTTCGGAGATTGCGCGCGACACCAGGCGCTGGGCGCGCTGGCGGCTGGTGCCAAGCTCGGCTGCAATCTGGTCCTGGGTCATGCCGCCGACATAGTAGAGCCAGCCCGCCCGCGCGGCTTCGTCCTGCAGCGAGATATCGGGGTCGGGGCGGTTCATGCGGCTCCTTTCAGGTCGGGCGCAAAGTGGAAGAAGTCAGCGAAAGCGTCAAACCGTCTGTGCGGCGTGGCGTCGGGCGGATCGGCGTCGAGGCGGCCGCCGAAATGGCTGCCCCCGGTGAAGCGCCAGACCTGCATACCGGCTGCAAGGGCGGCACGCACGCCGGTGAGGCTGTCTTCGATGACGAGGGTTCGGGCGGGAGCGACCTGCATCTGGCGGGCGGCGAAGAGGAAGAGGTCGGGCGCGGGTTTGCCGTTGGCGACCTGACTGGCGGTAAAGAGGCGCGGGCCGACGGCGGGGCGCAGGCCGACGAGGGACAGCGACATGTCGGCCCGGCGGGGAGAGGACGAGGTGGCGACACACCACGGGCAGGCAAGGGCCGACAGCACATCCGACACACCGGGCATGATGCGCAGGCTTTGGGCAAACTCGGCCAGGAGGCGGTCGCGGTAATTCGCCTCGAAGTCGGCAGGCAGGTCGAGGCCGAATTCGCGCCGGATCTGCGCCATCACGGTCGGGTAGCTGCGGCCAAGGAAGTGGCGGGCGACGTAGTCGAGGTCGATGCGCACCCCAAGGCGGGCCAGTTCTGCGATCAGCATCCGGGCAGAGATGATCTCGCTGTCGATCAGCACGCCATCGCAATCGAAGATCACCAGATCGAACACGTCCGCCCCCAAACCCGTTGGGCCAAAGGGGGGCCATCTGGCGGGCGCTGTCAACGGAAAGGCGCACGGGCCGGGGCAAAAGCGGTGACGCCGGGGGCCCCCCACCCCCATCCCCTCCCCACGAGGGGGAGGGGAGGCGCAGGATCAGCCGCCGGAGGCCTGCTTTTCCTCGTGTTCGCGCAGCCGGGTAGAGACGACCTTGAACCACGTGCCGTCATCGCGCAGCGATTTCAGACCTGCGTTCAGCATGGCGAGGTAGGCCTTGCCATCGGGGTTCGCCTTGGGCGTGAAGACGTGGATGGTCTGCACCGTGGCCAGCGCGGTCAGTTCCTTGACGTTGTCAGCGATGCCGAGGGTGACGATGTCGTCTTCGGCGGGCAGGGCGTCAAAAGTGACGACGTCGACCTCGTCCGCCTCGAGCGCGCGCCAGCAGTCAAGCTGGGTTGGCGCGACGAGCATGGTGACGTTCGGTTCGACAAGGCCGAGCGCCTCGAGATCGAAGGTGAACCAGCCATCGGGGCGGCACAGGCGCTTGCCCTTGAGCTGGTCGTGCGAGGTGACGTTGACAAGCACGCTGCCGGCCTTGGTGTAGTAGCCGACGACCGCCTCGAAGAACGGGTCGGAAGCGTCATAGTCGGTGCAGCGCATCTGGGTGGCGGGCGACAGCAGATCGACCTTGGAGCAATCGGGCAGATACCAGGGAAACCCGAGATCGAAGGCGCCGGAGGGCAGAAGTTCGGTCAGATGCGCGCCCCAGTCGTTGACGAAGGACACGCGGTAGGGCTGGTCGGGGGCGCCGCGCTGCATCGCCAGTTTGACAAGTTCGGTGAACATGCCGCCTTCGGGCAGGTCTTCGTCGGTGAAGGGCGCATAGCTTCCGGCGGTAAGGAAGCGGGCCTCGGGCAGGATGGCGGGCTCGCTTGTGGCCGGGGCCGCTGCTGCAGCAGTTTCTGCGGCAGGCTCGGGTGCCGGGTCTGCGGCAACGGTTTCAAGCGCGGCGGCGGCGGTTTCGGCCCCCGGCAAGCTGCCATCGGCGCAGGGAATGGCCAGCCTCATCCCGACCTCGATGATATTCGGGCTGGAAAGCCGGTCGCGGTTTGCCGAGTAGAGAACCTGGTATCCACCCGCGACCCCGGCGGCCTTGGCAAGCTGGCTGAGGGTGTCGCCGGGCACGACGGTGTGGAACGAGCAAAGTTCCTGTGCGCTGGCGGCGGTGGTCATCAAGGCGAGCGCGACGGCGGTGGGTCGAAGGCCGGTTCTGACGATGCGGGAGGGAATACCCATGCGGTTGGTCCTTTGAGCAGAGGGATTGGTTTCGCCTTGAGGTTGTATTTGGTGATCGAAGAGGTTGGTCGCTCCGTGGCAGGGCCAGGCGTGTTGGGGATCGAACGCGATTTCAGGGATGGCGAGGTCGGATCATGCTGCGGGCCGTCATTCGAACGGCCTTGCGGCGGCATTGGCCGCAACGGCGGCGTTGATCGCATCGCGCCCGAGGCGGGCGGCGGCGGCGGCGTATAAGGGCGCAAGGGTCGCGCGGAACGCGGCGCGCTCGGCGGCATCCAGCGGCAGCACAATGCCACCATCCTCGGTGATCGCCTGTCGGCTGATCGCGTCCGTCTCGAAGGCAAGGAGGGTCTGTTCGTGCAGAACCTGGCGCAGGACGGCGAGGAGAAGCGTGGCGTCGTCGGGTGAGAGCGTGGCGATCAGGCCCGGCGCGGCGAGGAAGGCGGCGCCGGTGACACCGTGGTTGGTTTCGGTGATGACACTCGGAGCGGCGTAAAGGCCGCCGAAGTCGATCACCGGCCAGGTGGCAAAGCTGGCTTGCGCGGTGCCGGCGGCAAGGGCGGCCGCGAAGGCCGCGGCGGTGCTGTCGACGGGAACGGCGGTTGCGCCAAGGGCCGCGGCGGTGGCGGCGCTGACCGGCGATGCGGACGGCACGGCAAAGGCGAGGCCGGTGACATCGGTGGGGGTGGAAAGCGCGCGCGGGGCGGTCATCTGAAGCGTGCCGGTCAGGAGGACGCCGAGGGGCGCGGGCGTGTCGACGGTGGCTGACGGGGCGGGAAGTGCCTCGGCCCAGGCCAGCGCGTGATGTGGGCTGTCAAAGAGGAACGGCAGGTTGATCACGTCCAGCGCCGGGGCAACCTCGGCCACCGTGGCAAGGGGCAAAGCTGCAAAGCTGGCATCCCCGGCGGCAAGTGCTGCGGCGAGGTCCGCGCTGGCCGTATGACTGCGCAGGCTGATGCAGTGGCGGCCGGCAAGGGCGGCGTTGGCGCGGTCAGCGAACTGGCGCGCGGCCCTGCCTTCCGGCTCGGCCTCGGCCTCGGGCGGGATGAGGAAGATGAGAGCGGTGTCGGGTAGGCAGTCGGCGCGGGCGATGCCGGGCGCCACGGTGGCCAGGCACAGCGTGAACGAGGGGATGAGGTGCTGCCAACGAAGCGTCACTGGGCGAAATCCCGCACCCAGGTTTCGACGCGGCGGTTGATGGCGCGGCCGGGATCGGTGTCGTTGCAGGCAAGCGACGAGATCTCGCCAAGGCCCACGGCGGTGAGGCGCACGTTATCCGCCACCTCGGGATATTCGGCGAGGAGGGTCGCGATGATCTGTTCGGCGCGTTTCAGGCTGAGGTCGCGGTTCAGCGCGGCATCGCCGACTGTGTCGGTGAAGCCGAGGAACAGAACCTCCTTGCCCCGGTAGGCGTCGGTCGACAGGAGGGCGGCAAGGCGGTCAAGGTCGGCCAGCGCGCGGGCGTTCAGAAGGTCGGTGCCGGTTTCATAGCGAAAGGTGGCCGACAGGCGTTCGGCGGCCAGCAGCATGTCCATCATGCCGCGCAGTTCCTGCTGCTGGGCCGGGTCGGTCTCGACCATCATCGCCGAGGCGATGCGCATCCCCTGCTGGTCGATGGTGGCCGCGGCGATCGACTGGTCGATGAAGCCGGCGCTGGCGACATCGGTCTGCGCGGCATCCGAGGCCAGAAAGCGCGAGAACGCATCGCCGATGGGGGAAAGCGGGGTCTTGCCGCGATAGATGTAGAGCTGGCGGGTAAGGGGATATTCCTCGGTCTTGACGGTGAAGGGGGTGGGCTGGGTCTGGATGTTGCACGAGCCGCGGATCGCCAGCGGGCGGGCCGGGCCTTCGTTGCCGATGCGGGTATAGCCGATCGCGGCGGGATCAGTGGCGACGGTTTCGGCCACCACCCGGTCGGAGCCGAGAACGGTGGCGTCGGCGCTGACCGCAAGCTCGGCCGGGCGCATCACCAGCGCGTCCAGCACATCGGCAGAGCCGAGGTCGGGCGTGCTGGCGTAAAGCGTGATGGGAAGATCGCTGCCACCGACCTGTGACCAGTTGGTGATCTTGCCCGCATAGATCGCGGCCGCGTCGGCGGTGGTCAGCGACCGGACCGGATTGCGCGGGTGGGTGATGAAAAGAAGGCCGTCAAGGGCCACGATCTGCTCCTGCGCCTCGGATCGCAGATCGCCGAGGCCGAGGTTCTGGGCGGCGCGGACCTCGCGCGTCAGGGCGCGGCGGTCGGAAAGCGCGAGTTCTGCCGTGCCGTCAAGAAGCGCCGCAATGCCGTCGGAGGACGTGGACGGGACGATCTTGATGGCGGCGGTTTGCGGCAGATCGCCGCCGCTGACCTCGACCAGAAGGCCATTGTCGATGGTCTTGAGGACAGTCGCCTTGGCTCTGGTGCTTGCAGCAAAGCGGCTGAGGAGCGTGGGGATGAGATCGACGCCAAGCGCGCGGTCGCCGGCGATGGTGGTCTGCGGGGCGGGCGCGGTGCCCGCCGGGCAACCGGCGCCGTCGCAGGTGACGGTATCGCGGGCAACGGTCATGCTGCCGACGCTGGAGCGGATGGTGAAGGCGTCGTCGGTGATTTCGACAAGGTCACCGACAATGGAATAGGTGCCGTCGCGGGTGGTCAGGGTGACCGGGTCGGCAAGCGCGGGCGCGACGCAGGTCTGGCTGGCAAGGATGGTGGCGATGCCCCCCGCAAGTACCCTTTGGGTCAAAAGGCCGAACGCGGTTCCGTTCCTGACGGGGGGCTTTCGCAGGCTTCTGCTCGGTTTACGCAACAATAACGATTTCCTGCCAATACTATCTGCAACTCTGGAAACGATACCCGGGATCACTCGCGTTCCAGCGGCATCCGCACCGAGATGACGTTGCCGGCACGCTCGACCTCGAAGGCGGCTTCGCCGACGTTCTGGAAGGACAGAAGGTCGATCACGATCTCAAGGCCTTCGGGGGTGTTGATCGGCTTGCCAAGCGTGGTTTCCTTCAGGATCACGTCGCCGGGCTGCACGCCGTTTTCATCGGAATAGATGATCCGGTCGACCACGGTGCGCCAGGCGCCGAATTCGACGCTGGTGCGGAAGGTGGTGCCATTCTTCAGTTCGACCCAGCGGGTGGCCGGGGCGACCAGGCTGACGTCTTCGAAATCGCCACCCTTGGCGTCGCGGATGCGGGCGGTGGCGGTGATCCTGCCGTCTTCGTCGGGGGTGGTCGAGACGCGGATCGTGTTCGTGATCGCGTCCATGCTGGACACCCATTCGCCGTTGATCGCGAAGATGGTGACGCCGTCGGCAACCCACTGGTTGGCGCGGGCAAGCCGGCCGGAGACGGCGGTGACGGAAGGATAGGTCTCGCCGTCGATCACCTTCGGTTCGGTGGTGAACGGCAGGGCATAGTCCCAGCGGACGGCGCTGAACTGGTCTTCGATCAGCGGGGTGTCGGGGGCAGGTGGGCGCGGCAGGATTGCAGCGGCAAGGGCAGCAGCTTCGGCTTCGGCCTTGGCTTGGGCTGCGGCGGCTGCCTCGGCGGCGCGCTGGGCGGCAGCGGCGGCTTCGGCGGCGGCCTGGGTCTGGGCGGCGGCGCGGGCGGCAGCTTCGGCGATGGCGGTGGCATCGGCGGCAGCCTGGGCGCGGGCAGCGGCGCGCAATGACGCTTCGGTATCGGCTTTCGCCTTGGCTACAGCTTCAAGCCGGGCGCGGGCTTCGAGGCGGGCGCGGGCCTCGGCGTCCTTGGTGGCGGCGGCTTCGGTTTCGGCGGCGGCGCTGGCGGTCGCGTCAACCGCGGCCTTGGCGGTCACATCGGCGCGCGCCTGTGCTGCGGCCTGGGCATCGACGGCGGCGCGGGTCTGCGCCTCGGCCTCGCGGGCGGCGAGGGCATCGGCGGCGGCAAGGGCGGTGGCCACTTCGACGACGCTGCCTGCGGTCTGTGCCGTGGCGGCGCCGGAGGTGGCGGGATCGCTCATGCTGGTCCAGAGCGCAAAGCCCAACCCGAGCGCCACAACAGAGGACGCGCCCAGAAGCAGCGGAAAGCGCGAGGAGCGGACCTCGGCCGTCTGTGCCGCAAAAACGGCGGTGGTCGTATCGGGGGCGGGGTTGATCTTGCGGGCAAAGCGGGTGGGCGCCACCGGCGCTGCCGGGGCAGGCTGGGCCACCGGCCCGGCTTCGGCGGCGATGATGATGTCGAGCCACTGGGCCGCAGTTTCCAGACGATCCCTTGGCAGGACGCGGGCGGCCTTGTCGATGGCTTCAAGAAAGCCCGGCGGATACCCCTGAAAGCGCCCGGCGAGCGGCTGGTAGGGATCGGGGCTGCCTTCGGCAATCGAGGCGAGGCGGCGCTGGCTTTCGGGCGGGGCGGCCCCGGCGATGACGTGGTAGAAGGTGGCGGCCAGAGCGTAAAGATCGCTGTAGGGCCCTTGCGCCGATCCGGTCAGGTAGAATTCCTGTGGCGAATACCCGTCCTTGACCACGCGGCGCTGCGACATCACGCGGCTGGCCTTGGTGGCCTGTTCGCGCGCGGCACCAAAGTCGATCAGCACCGGGTTCTTGGTGCGGGTGTCGACAAGGATGTTGTCGGGCGAGATGTCGCGGTGCAGCATCCCGGACTGGTGGACGAAATCCACCGCCCCGAGCACCTTCTTCAGCATCTGGACGATTTCATCCGGCGTGAAGGCACAGTCGGACGCTTCCAGCACGTCAAGCAGGTCTTTGCCGTTGACGTAGTCGATCGCCATGTAGGCGGTGTCGTTGTCCTCGAACACCTGATGCACGCCGACGATGTTCGGATGCACCAGTTTCGCCAGGCTGCGCGCCTCTTGCACGAACAGCCGGACGACGGAGCGGAATTCACCCTGATGCGCCCGCGACCGGGCGCGGACGATGATGCCGCTGCGCCGGCACAGCGAGTTCGGGAAGCATTCCTTGATGACGATGGTGCGGTCGAGCGAATCCTTGGCGAGGTAGGTGATGCCAAAGCCGCCGGAGTTCAGGTAGCTGACGATGGTATACTGACCCTGCAGCAGTTTGTGGCCGGGTTTCAGTTCATCGACGAAGGCGTCCTGATTGTCATCCTGCGAGCCGAGTTCACCAGCGAATGCGTCTTCTGCGCCCGCGGCGCCAAGATCCGGTGCGGAAAGATCTTCGGACCATTTCGCGACCGCAGTGGCCGCCGTGTTGAATCTCGCCATGTCAGTTCACCGATCTACTCAACGCACGCGTGTGTGCTGTCGCAGAAAGCCCCATGTTGATCGTTCCGGCGCAAAGAGGGCCGCAGATAGGCCGAATTTAGACAATCTTAAGGCGAGTGCGGAAAGGAAATACTGCGAAAGCGTGTAACTCTGATCCGTGTGGGCAACAGTGCTGGGCGGGTTGTGATCATTGTTCGCTGAAAGGCCGGGAAAAGGGCTGGTGTGGGCACCCGGACCAGGAAATCGGGCGCAGGGGGGATTCGCGAGACTGCGGCGAAATCGGCGCTTTTTTCGCGCACGGGCCAGGAAGGTTGCTGCAAAATGGAGCAGATGAGCTGGCGGTGGCTGATGAAAAATACAACCCGGAGGCGAATTCAGCCGATCTGATCTGACCGTCGCGCAGCCCACTGGCAGCCCTCTGGCAGCCCACTGGCAGCCCTTAGAACGACTCGGTTGACTAATTTGGATCGTTCCATTAGAAATTTTTGGAATGATCCAATCAGGGGCGGCGTGATGAACTGGGGGCTGATTGGGGCAAGCACGATCGCCGCTGAACACATGATCGGGGCGCTTCGGGCTTGCGGGGCAGATCCGGTCTGGGTGGTCAGCGGGTCGCTGCCCCACGCGCAGCGTTTTGCCGCCGAACACGGGGTTGCACGGGCAGGCGATGATCTTGCGGTGATGCTGGCCGATCCCGGGGTGGAGGCGGTCTATATCTCGTCCACCAACGAAAAGCACCGCGCGCAGGCGCTGGCGGCGATTGCGGCGGGCAAGCATGTGATCTGCGAAAAGCCGCTGGCGATGACCGTGGCCGAAGCGGTCGGAATGGTGCGTGCGGCGCGTGAGGCGGGTGTGGTCTTTGCGACCAACCACCATTTGCGCAACGCAGGCAGCCATCAGGCGATCCGGGCGCTGATTGCGCAAGGCCGGATTGGCACGGTGCTGTCGCTGCGGGTGCATCACGCGGTG
Organism: Paracoccaceae bacterium; assembly: GCA_030697175.1. GTDB lineage: Bacteria > Pseudomonadota > Alphaproteobacteria > Rhodobacterales > Rhodobacteraceae > JAUYQR01. Next base: position 120,192 of record JAUYQR010000008.1, read on the forward strand.
CATCTGCCGCCGCATTTGCAGGGCTGGCGGATCAACGATGCGGGCGCAGGCGGTGGGGTGATCCCCGATATCACGGTGCATGACGCCGATACGGTGCGATTCCTGACGGGGGAAGACCCGGTCGATGTGGTGGCGCAGGCGGGCGTGTCGGGCATGGGGCAGGGGGTCGAGGATTCGGTGATGTCGGTCTGGTCGCTGCCGTCGGGCGCGATGGTGATGGCGCATGAAAGCTTTACGCACCCTTTCGCGGGCTCTGGCGTCGAGGTGCATGGGACCGAAGGCTCGATCCTTGCGTCTGGCGTGATGACGCAAGCCCCGGTGGGTCAGGTGACGGTGGTAACGGCAGCCGGACGACAGGCGGTGCCGTTTGCGGCGCATGATCTTTACGCACATGGGGTGGCTGCGGTCATCGCGGCGGTGCGCGGCGAGGGCCAGCCCTCGGCAAGCGGCGAGGACGGGGTGAAATCGCTGGCCGTGGCGCTGGCCGTGCGCGAGGCGGCGGCGAGCGGTCGGCGCGTGCCCGTTGGCTACGGAGGCGCGTGATGGGCAAGCTGGTCACGGCGGCCGAGGCGGCGCGGCGGATCGCGGACGGTGCGGTGGTGACGGTGTCATCGTCTTCCGCACTTGGCTGCCCCGACAAGGTGTTGGCCGCCATCGGCGCGCGCTTCGAGGCAGAGGGGCATCCGCGCGGGCTGACCACGCTGAACCCGATTGCCGCCGGTGACATGTACGGCGTGAAAGGCATCGACCATATCGCCAAGGACGGGCTTCTGGCGCGGATCATCGCGGGGTCGTATCCGTCAGGCTCGTCGAACCTGCCGATGCCGGAAATTTGGCGGATGATCGTCGAGGACCGCGTTGCCGCCTACAACGTCCCCTCGGGCATCCTTTTCGACATGCACCGCGAGGCTGCGGCACGCCGTCCGGGCGTCTTGACCAAGGTCGGGATGGACACCTTCGCCGACCCGATCCGCGAGGGCTGCGCGATGAACGCGCGGGGGGCCGCCGCGCCCATCGTGCGCCGGGTGGAGTTCGGCAGCGAGACCTGGCTCCACTTCCCCAACATCCAGCCCGATGTCTGCATCCTGCGCGCGACGAC
>JAUYQR010000015.1 GCA_030697175.1 Paracoccaceae bacterium
GCAACCTCGCAAAGACAGTGAAGCTGACACCTAGATCATCGAAACCTCGCGGTCCCTACTAGGCCGATATGCTAGACGTTAGACGCCGATGCGCCCAAACCGCCCGCATATCCCTTCTTTCCAATCAGTCTCAAAGAGCACGGACACAAAAACACGCGGCGCGCCAGAACTTCTGGCGTACCTGCCGTCTTGCCTCCAGATTGTCTTGCGGTGGTCTTCGCCGCCGCTTTCCGTCGCTTCCGTTCCGCGTTTCCGCATCTCTTCGGCTTCGGTGAGCGGGTATTTACGGCTGCACCCCTCGCACCGCAAGAGGAAAATGACAGGCACATGACAAAATTTTCGGAACTTTGCGAAACCCCAAGGAAAACGCCGGTTTTTCCGGCGCCTCAGACCGTGAAGTCGGCGTTGGAATAGGTGGTTTGCCCAGCACAGACTGTCAAAGCGATGCCGGTGGCGCCGATTCTGCCTGCTGGCAGCGACTCGATGTCGGCATCGATCAGCACCAGATCGGCGGCCATGCCTTCGCGCAGGGTGCCGGTCAGCCCATCCATATGCGCAGCCCAGGCCCCACCGGCGGTATAGGCGCGCAGCACCTCCTCCAGACCGACCCGCTCATCCGGCGCGCCCGCATAAGGCAGTCGCGTCAGCGCCGCCTGAATTCCGCGCATCACGCTCACGTCGGTCACCGGCCAGTCGCTGGCAAAGGCCAACGGCGCGCCATGTTCGGCGAGTGTGCGGCACAGATAGGCGTCCGGCCAGCGATCCTGCGGGATCACCGCCTCCATCGCCTCCAGCGGGAAATCCATTGCCCCCGGCGCATGGGGCGGCTGCACGCTCGCCGTGATGCCCAGCGCGCCAAGCCTTGGCACATCCGCCCGGTCGATCAGCTCGATATGCTCGATCCGGTGGCGGGCGTCGCGCGCCCCGTTGCGCGCCCGCGCCGCTTCATAACCGTCGATCGTCTGCCGCACCGCCCCATTGCCGATGGCATGGACGGCAATCTGCAATCCGCGCCGATCAATCTCGGTGCAGATGTCCTCAAACCGGGCGTGCTCGAACAACGGCTCGCCCTTGTGCCCCGGCACACCGGGATAGTCGTTCAGCATATAGGCGGTGCGGCTGTCGACGACCCCGTCCATGAACATCTTCACGAAGCCGCTCGTCACCCACTCGCCGGTGAACTCCGCCGTCATCGCCGTGGCGCGGTCCAGTTCGGCCAGCGCCATGTGCGGCTTGAAGTGGAACGGCACCTTGACCCGCGCGGTCAACCGCCCCTCCTCCGCCATCTCGCGCAAAAGCACGCAGGTGTAGCGGTTGCCGTCCATGTTCACCATCGAGGTGATGCCATGCGCCGCACAATGCGCCAGCCCGGCCGCGATCTTGTCCTTGTCGCGCGCGCGCTGTGCCGCGTCAGGCCACGGCTCCGGCTCGCCCCCGGTGGCGATCCCCAGTTGCAGATGCGCCTCGCCGCCCAAGGCCAGCACCGGCCCGAAGGCCTCGAACTCGCGCAATTCGCCGCTGGCGGTGCCATCGGGCCCCATCACCACCTCATGCCCGTGCGGCATCACCGCGCCGGCCAGCACTCCCGCCGCGCGCAACGCAGCCGTATTCGCCCAGACCGTATGGTGATCCGGCGCCATCATCGCGATGGGGCGGTCCGCAATCACCCGGTCCAGATCGTGCCGTGTCGCCGGGCGGCCCAGAATGTCATACCCCGCCCCTTGCGCCATCAAGAGCGGCAGCCCCGGGTTCGCGGCCGCATAGCCCCGGAACGCCGCCACCAGTGCGCCAAACCCCTGCACCCCGCCCAGTTGCAACTGCGTCAGCTCATTGCCGCCCAGCACCAGATGCAGATGGCTTTCCACGAACCCCGGCAAAAGCGTCCGCCCGCCGGCATCCACCATCCGCGTCGAAGGCCCCGCCAGCGCTTGAACCTCAGCCCGTGACCCGACCGCCAGAATGCGCCCGCCCGCCAGCGCTACAGCCTCTGCCCGAGGGCGGCCTTCGTCCATCGTCAGGACCTTCGCGTTGGTGACAATCATCTCGGCAACCATGGCTTACCCTCTTCCGGCTTGCTCTTTTGAAAAATACTCCGGGGTCCGGGGCAGCGCCCCGGGGTCAGCCCCGCGCGACCCGCTCCGCCATCACGCACAGCATCTCGAACATCAGGCTGATCCCCAGCCACGCCGTCCCGCCCGACGCATCGAAGGGTGGCGAGACCTCGACCAGATCAGCCCCCACGATGTTCAGCCCGCGCAGGCCGCGCGCCACCTGCAAGGCTTGCCAGCTTGTCGGCCCGCCCACCTCCGGCGTGCCGGTGCCGGGCGCGAAGGTCGGGTCGACGAAGTCGATGTCATAGGTGACATAGGTATCGCCCCGCCCCACGATCTCGCGCGCCTCGACCATCACGTCTTCGGCCCCCCGCGCATGGAACTCGGCAATCGGAATGATCCTGATCCCGACGCTCGCCGCGAAATCCCAATCCTCGCGGCCATAAGCCGTGCCGCGGATGCCGATGATGACATGGCGCTTGGGGTCCAGCAGCCCTTCTTCCACGGCGCGGCGGAAGGGTGTGCCGTGGTTGTAGCGGCTGGTGCCGAAATAGACGTCGTTCAGATCGGTATGGCTGTCGAACTGGATCATGCCCACCGGGCGCGACTTTGCCACCGCCCGCAGGATCGGCAGCGTGCAAAGATGATCCCCGCCCCCGGTCAGGGGCCGGATGCCTGCGGCCACCACTCGGTCATAAAACGCTTCCATCCGCGCGAGGCTGTCCATCAGGTCGCCGGGGTTTGGCGCCACGTCGCCCAGATCGGCGCAACGCGCCAATTCGAACGGCGCCACCCAGGTCGCCCCGTTCTGCGCACGGATCATCGTCGACAGGTCGCGCAACTGGCGTGGCCCGTGGCGCGGGCCGGGGCGGTTCGTCGTGCCACCATCCCAGGGCGCGCCGATCAGACCGATCTGCACCTCGCCAAAGCGCGGATGGTCAAACGGCACATGCGGCAGCCGCATGAAGGTCGGAACCCCCGCGAATCGCGGCAGATCAAACCCCGAGACGGGCGTGAAGAACCCTGCATCCGCTGCCATTTTGTCCGAACCTTCCCGATGTCATGCTGCGGCATCTGACCACCCCGGCCCGGCGGTGTCACGCCCCGTTGCGACATTTGCGCGACGCCGCCGTGCGCCCGGCCAGCGGGTTTTCCGCTTGGCACCCGGTCTGACCGCAACCCGGGGCTTGACCGCCCCGCGCGTATTGGCCCTTATCGAAGCAGACCAGCCACAAACCCGGCTCGCCCCAGATCGGGGCGCCTTGCAAGGACGGACGCGATGTTTTCCAAGACCGCAGACCCAACCTCCGCTCCCCCCGCCCCGCCGCGCCCGTCCACCGGCGGCACCAATTCCGCACGCTCGGTGCTTGGTGCGGATCTGCGCATCACCGGGGAAATCACCTCCACCGGACTGGTCGAGGTGCTGGGCGAGATTGACGGCAACATTTCCGCCCAAGGGCTGATCATCGGGCAGGAAGGCCGCGTGACCGGCTCGGTCCGCGCCGACACGGTCGAGGTGAAGGGCCGCTTCGACGGCAAGGTGTCGTGCCACGCCTTCACCCTGCGCTCCACCGCCTCTGTCACCGCCGATGTGACGACGGCGACGGTGGTGATCGAAAGCGGTGCCACCATCGAAGGCCGGTTCCTCAAGACCAAGGGCTGACCATCCGGCAGGGCGCGGGCCGAAACCCGCGCCGGGCCCGCGCGCTCAATGCGCCTTGAAGAACGCGATGGTGGCCGCCACCATCTCGTCCAGCGTGTCGGGCGAGGTGAAGACGTTGAAGACGTGGTCCATCTCGCGGGTAAAGGCTTCCTCCTCGCCGTCATGCGCGGCCAGCAGCATCTCCTGCGCCACCGGCAGAACGGTCGTGTCGATCGAGCCCTGCGCCACAAACAGCGGGCCTGCGTAGGAGGCGATTTCTTCGGTCGGCTTGAACGTGGTCAACTGGTCGAAATAGCCCTGCTTCAACCCGATCTCCGCGCCCCAGGGCAGGGTGATCATGTGCGGCACGTCGCCGGTCTTCTGCCCTGCAGCCACCGCCTCGGCCCCAAGGATGCCCTGAAACGTGGACAACGGGTCCGCCACCGCCGCCCACAGCGCCACCGCTTTCGGCACGTCGCTGCGTCCGGCAACCGCCGTGGCCACCAGCCCGCCCTGGCTCCAGCCGATGATGCGCAGATCGTCGCCCTTCACCCGCGCGTCGGCTTGCGCAAAGGCCAGCGCCGCCAACCCGTCAGCCACCTGCCCCTCATACGTGGTGTCGGCGAAATCGCCGTCGCTTTCGCCCGAGCCGATGAAATCCACCCGCAGGCTGGCATATCCAGCCTCGGCCAAAAGCCGTGCGGTGCGCGAGAACACCCCCTCGTCGGTGCCCGGAATCGGCAACTCGTCCCGCGTGCCGGTAAAGCCGTGGAACAGCAGCACCACCGGCGCGGGTTCCCCCTCGGGCAAGGCCAGCGTCCCGACCATCGTCTTGCCCTGCGAGGCGATCGTGACCCGCTCCTCCGTCATCTCGGCCTGCGCGGCCCCCGCCAGCAGCATCAACCCCACGACCATCCACCGCATCTGTGCGCCCTCCTGCTGCATCCATGCGCAATCCTGCCCCTAGCCCGGCCCTTGCGTCAACGCTCCGGCGGGATCGAATAGGTCAGCCCGGCCCGCGCCACCGGCTCGGCCACCCCGTCGCTGAACACCATCACATCCCCCACCGCCAGGCTGCGGCCCAGCTTCAACACCCGCGCCACCGCCCGCAGCTCCCGCCCCGCCGCAGGCTTGCGCATGAAGTCGATGGAACAGTTCGTCGTCACCGTCAGCGCCTTCGGCCCGATCCGCGCCAGGATCGCCAGATACATCGCCACATCCGCCAGCGCAAAGATCGCCGGCCCCGACACCGTGCCGCCCGGCCGCAGATGTCGCTCCTCCACCGCCAGCCGCAGCGTGATGCCCTCCACCCCCGCGCTTTCCACCACGAAATCCGCCGCCACCTGACCGAAATCGCTGGTCAGGAACGCCTGCAACTCGTCCGCCGTCATTGCCACCTGCATCTTTCCCTCCGCCCCGTCGCGCCCTAGGCTGCCGCAAATCGAAAGGGACCGCCATGCCCGACCACCTGCTTCACCGCCACGATGAGGACGGCATCGCCACCCTCACCCTGAACAGCCCCGCCAGCCTGAACGCCCTGTCACGCGCGATGCTTGCCGCACTGGAAGGTGCCTTCACCGCGCTTGCCACGGACGCCACCATCCGGGTGGTGATCCTTGCGGGCGAAGGCCGCGCCTTCTGCGCCGGGCACGACCTCAAGGAAATGCAGGCCGCCCGCACCGCCCCCGACAAGGGCGCGTCCTTCTACGCCGACCTTTTCGCGCAATGCGCCCGCGTCATGCAGATGATCCCCGCCCTGCCGCAGCCCGTCATCGCCCGGGTCCACGGTCTTGCCACCGCCGCCGGCTGCCAGCTTGCGGCCTCCTGCGATATGGTCACCGCCGCCGACACCGCCCGCTTCGGCGTCAACGGCGTCAACATCGGGCTCTTCTGCTCCACCCCGATGGTCGCGCTGACCCGCAAGATCCCCCCTGCCCTCGCGTTCGAGATGCTGACCACCGGCGCGTTCATCTCTGCCGCCCGTGCGCGCGAGGCGGGCCTCGTCAACCGCGTCGCCCCCCCAGACAGCCTTGCAGACGAAACCCTCGCCCTCGCCCGCACCATCGCCGCGAAACTGACCGCTGCGGTAAAGATCGGCAAACGTGCGTTCTACGACCAGGCCACCCTGCCGCTGGCCGAGGCCTATGCCCTGACCGGCGCCGTCATGCAGGAAAACATCGCGTGGCGCGATACCGAGGAAGGCATCGCCGCCTTCCTTGAAAAACGCACCCCCGATTGGACCCGCTGAAACCAAGGCGTGACAGAGTCGCGCAGATTCAGTAAGATACCAAAAAACAACAAACGATCGAGGCATCGCATGAGCAGACTTCTCACCGCCGTTTTGGCGCTTTCTCCGGTTATGGCCAGCGCGCAGGCCTATGAAGGCGCGGTCGTCGACCTGCGTTACCGGCACTACGAAGACAATTCCGGCTACGATGTGAACAGCATCGGTGGCACCCTTGATGCAAGCTGGATGTTCGGCCGCATCGGCGTGCAGGCGGGCCTGTTTCTTGGCAAGGACATCGACAGCAGCGACGACATCGACCTGCAACACACCAGTGCGCTTGCCGTGCACCTGACGACGGATGTGTCAGACAGCCTTCGCCTTGGCGCCATGGTCTCGGCTGATGACATCGCCGACGGCATCCAGGTCTATGCCGCCGAAGCGCTTTATCTTGGCGGCCCGATCCGTGTCGAAGCGCGCCTTGGCGACACCTTCGACAACAGCGCGCCCTACACCCTGTTCGAAGTCATGGGGTCTTACGCCATCGGCAACGCCCTGACCGCCCGCGCCGGAATGCACTATGCCGATTTCGACGCGGCCGGGCATTACGGCACGCTGTCGCTCGGGGCAGGATACAAGATTTCCGACCAGACCGAAGTCTACGCCGATCTCAAACGTCACAAGAACGACGGCGGCGCGCTCTATTCCGATGCGCGGGGCAGCGTGATCAGCCTTGGCGTCCGCTTCGACCTTGGCGGATCGACCTCCGACAAGACCTTCTCCTACATGCCGCTGAACTGATCGTCCGGCCGCGCCAGCAGCCACAGGATCAACCCCAGCCCGACGACCGCCAGTCCCAGGCAGGCCGCATAAACGAACGGCGGCCCGCCCCATGCCAGCAACCCCGCGCCCACCAGCGGCGCGGCGGCTGATGCAAGGATCGGTGCCACCGCCGCCGCACCCGAGATCACCCCGAACCCGGCGCGGCCCAGAACCTCGGCAATCAGGACCGGGCGCAGGATCGACATCAGCCCCGCGCCCGCGCCCTGGATCAGCGCGAACCCGAACACCAAAAGCGGTGCCAGCCCCGCCAGCCACAGGATGCCGCTGGCCAGCACCACCGCCGCCATCGCGCCGCGCGTCGCCTGCCCGGTCGTGACCCGCGCGCCCGCGCCCATCAGCATCAGCCGCCCCACCACCTGCGACGGCCCGATCAACGCGGCGGCCAGCGCGGCCATGCCCTCGGGCGCACCGCGGTCGGCAAACAGCACCAGCACAAAGGTGATCAGCACGCCGTGGTTCAGGTAGATCGCGGTAAAGGCGGCCGCGATGATCCAGAAGGCGGGCTTGCGCAGCGCCGCCTGCAACACGCCCGGCGGTGTCGGCGCCTGCGTCCGTTCCGCGCGTTCGCGCCGCCGCAGGTGACGGACAGCCACGGTGTTCAGCGGAATGACCAGCGCCATGATCGCGGCAAAGACCAGCAGCGCGCCCTGCCCGCCTCGCACCTCACCCAGCCAATGCCCCAGGGGAAAGGCCAGCGTTCCGGCAAACCCTGCCACCAGCGTGACCTTGGTGATCGCCGCTCGGGCCGCGTCGCCCAGACGCCGGGTCAGAAACGCAAAACAGGTCTCGTAAAGACAGCCGGCCTGCGCCACGCCGATCACCGCCCAAGCGGTCAGCCAGCCCAGATGCGTGTCCACCACCGCCAAGGCCGCCACGCCCAGCGCGGCCAGCGCCGGCATCCAGCTCAGCATCTCGCCGCCAAGGCCGCGGTCAACCAGCCGTCCGGTAAATGGCGTCAGCACCGCCATGATCAGAAACGCCAGTGTCGGCCCCATGGCGAGTTCGCCCTTGGTCCAGCCGGTCGCCGCCTCCAGATCAGGCAACAGCGCGGGGAAGGCATAGTATGACCCCGCGTAGATCAGCGTCTGGCCCAGCGCCAAAAGCCAGACCGCCGGGCTGTCCGATCCGCTCACAGCCCGTAGATGGCGCCGAACTTGGCTTCCAGATAGTCCAGCAGCGGCGCTTCGGTGGGGGCAAAGCCGCAGGCCTGCTCCACCGTCTCGCGCGGGGTCATCAGCGACCCGTGGCGTTGCAGGTTTGCCCGCAGCCACCCCGTCGCGGCCGAAACGTCACCCTTCACCATGTCAGCATCCAGCGTCGGCAACGCCGCCCGCATCGCCTTGGTCAGGCAGCCGGCATAGACATTGCCCAAGGTGTAGGTCGGGAAATAGCCAAACAGACCGCACGACCAATGCACATCCTGCAACAGCCCGTTCGAGGGCCGGTCCACCGCCACGCCGAAATCGGCCCGGAACCGGTCGTTCCACGCAGCCTCCAGATCGGCCACCGCCAGATCACCCCGGATCAGCGCCCGCTCCAGATCGAACCGCATCATCACATGCAGGTTGTAATGCACCTCATCGGCCTCGGTGCGGATATAGCCCGCATGCACCCGGTTGACGGCGCGGTAGAACCCTTCGGCATCCGCAATCCCGAAATCGCCGAACACCTCGCGCATCCGGCCGAACAGCCACCCGGTAAGCGCCCGGCTCCGCCCGATCTGGTTCTCGTAACTCCGGCTCTGGCTTTCATGCACCCCCATCGACGCGCCCTGCCCGATCGGCGTCAGCGCATAGGCCGGATCAATCCCCTGCTCATAGGCCGCATGCCCGACCTCATGGATGGTCGAGTAAAAACAGTTGAACGGGTCCACCTCGCTCACCCGCGTGGTGATCCGCACATCATGCCCCGAGCCCGAGCTGAACGGATGCACCGCCTTGTCCAGCCGCCCCCGGGTCCAGTCATAGCCGAACACCGTCGCCAGCTCCCGCGTCAGCGCCATCTGCGCCTCACCGTCAAACCGCCCAACAATCCCCCTCGGCGCCTTCGCCCCCAGCACCGTCGACCGCAAAGCGACCAACCTCGGCCGCATCCGGTCAAACATCGCGCCAATCTCGGCTCCCGTCATCGCCGGCTCGTAATCATCCACCAGCGCGTCATAAGGGTCGCCCCCCTGTGCCAGCGCCGCCCCCTCCTCGCGCTTCAGCGCCACCACCCGTTGCAGCGTCGGCAGGAACCCCGCCACATCATCCTTCGCCCGCGCCTCCGCCCAGATGCCCTGCGCCAGCGAGGTCAGATGCGCCAACTCCTCCGCCAGCCGCGCCGGCACCTTCAGCGTGCGCCGGTGAACCCGCGCGATCTGGCGCAACTGCGCCGCCCCCACCGCATCCGGAGCCTTCGCCGCCGCCAGCCACGCCCCGATCCGCACATCGGTCCGCCGCGCGTGCAAGACCCCCTCCAGCGCCGCCATCTCCTCGGCCCGCTGACCCGCAGCGCCGTCCGGCATCACGGTTTCCTGGTCCCAGCCCAGCCGCCCCGCCACCTGCGCCAAAGCCTCGGTCTGGCGCTGATATGCCATCAGATCGTCAAAAGCCGTCATGCCGTTCCCTCCCGGATCGAGCCCGCTACCGGGTATTGCGCCAGATGCCGCGCGCGGATGATCAGCACCCACAGGATCACGGCCCCCACCTGATGGGTGATCGCCACATGCACATGCGCCGCCGTCAGCACCGCCGCGATGCCCAGGGCCACCTGCGCCAGCAGCATCGCCATCACCGCGTTGAACGCCCCCCGCGTCGCCCGGTAGGCCGATTTGCGCCCCCGAAGCCAAACCACCACGCCGAACGCGAACACCAGATATCCCGCCATCCGGTGCATGAACTGCACCAGCCCGGGGTTTTCAAAGAACGCATGCCAGACCGGCAGACTGCCCCCCGCGCCATCCGGCACATAGAACGCATCCGCCGGAAAGAACGTCCCGTTCATGTCCGGCCATGTCGGAAACGCGCGCCCTGCATCAATCCCTGCTACCAGCGCGCCAAGCAACACTTGCAGAAACGCGAAATGCATCAGCCCGGTCGACAGGCCGTAAAGCTTGCGCTCCCCCCCGCGCCGCGCGGTCATCAACTCCGCCTCGCTGCGCCCCAGCAGGAACACATACCACGCAATCAGCCCCAGGATCACGAAGGCCAGCCCCAGATGCGTCGCAAGCCGGTAGCTCGCCACATCCAGCCGCTCCCCGGACAGGCCCGAGGACACCATCCACCAGCCGATTGCCCCCTGCGCGCCGCCCAGCGCACCCAGCAGCACCAGCCGCCCGGTCCATCCAGACGGGATTTGCCGCGCCACCGCAAAGCCCACGAAGCCAAGCGCCCAGACAATGCCGATCACCCGGCCAAGCTGGCGATGTCCCCATTCCCACCAATAGATCGACTTGAAGGCCTCAAGGCTCATGCCCTTGTTCTGCAACTGGTATTCCGGGATCGCCTGATACTTGGCGAACTCCTCGGCCCATGTCGCCTCATCCATCGGCGGCAAGGCACCCGTCACCGGCTTCCACTCGGTGATCGACAGCCCCGAATCCGTCAGCCGGGTCAGCCCGCCCACCGCGATCATCGTCGCGACCAGCAGGAACAGCGCCACCAGCCACAGCCGGATGCCCGCCCGCGCGCCCTTGGGCCGCGCGTCGATGCCGCCGCCAACAGGGGCCGCTGGCACCGTCTGCCCCGCGCCGACCTCTTCGAAAATGCTGCGCTTGCCCGCCATCATCCGCCCCTTGCCTGGTGCGCCGGACACTAGGCCCGCCCCCCACCGCCTTCAAGACCCCGCGACACCGGCGCCCGGCGGGCAAATCGCCACAACCGCCGATTTCTTCTGTTCGAAAATATCCCCGCCGGAGGCTCCGACCTCCGCCTTCAGCGCAACCGCCGCAACAACTCCAGCGACGGCTCTCCCGTCACCGGCAGCCCGATGCTGGCCTGATAGCCACTGATCGCCGCCTTGGTCTTTGCCCCGATCACCCCGTCCAGGCCTTCGGTGTCAAACCCCGCCGCCGTCAGACGCCGCTGCAACTCCTGCCGATCTGCCATCGTCATCCCCGTCGCATCCGGCCCGAAACTCGCCCGGATGCCGCCACGCCCCAACAGCCGGTCCGACAGATGCCCGACCCCGATCGCGTAATTCTCGGCGTTGTTGTAGCGCAGGATCACGTTGAAGTTCTGCGTCAGCAGGAACGCTGGCACCCCGAACGCTGGCACCCCGCCCGAGATGATCGACCCGCCCGCCGGCACCGGCCCGCCGCTGGCCGCCGTGACGCCCAGTGCCGACCACTGTGCCGCCGACTTGCCCTTGCCGCGCCCCAGAAGCCCGGTGTTGAATCCCGCCGGCAAGGAAACCTCCGCCCCCCAAGGCAGCCCGCGCGTCCAGCCCGACCGGCTCAGGTAGGCGGCGGTCGAGGCCAGCGCGTCCGACGGGTCTTCCGACCAGATATCCCGCCGCCCGTCACCGGTGAAATCGACCGCATATTCCAGATACGAGGTCGGGATGAACTGGGTATGCCCCATCGCGCCCGCCCAGCTTCCGGTCATGTTGCCCGCCGTCGTGTCGCCGTTTTCCAGAATACGCAAGGCGGCCAGAAGCTGGCTTTCAAAGAACGCGCCGCGCCGCCCCTCATAGGCCAGCGTCGACAGGGCCGAAAACACCGGCACATTGCCGCGCCGGGTGCCGAAGAAACTCTCCAGCCCCCAGACCGCAGCGACGACATGGCTTTCCACCCCGTAGCGGCCTTCGATGGCCGCCAGCGTGCTGCCATGCTGGTTCAGCTTCTGCTGGCCCAGCGACACCCGCTCCGGCGAAGCCGCGATGGCAAGGTAATCCTCAAGACTGCGCTTGAACTCGGTCTGGTTGCGGTCCTTCTCGATGACCTCGGGCAGAAAACCAGCGCCCCGGAACGCGCTCGACAGGGTGGCAGGCGAAACGCCGCGCCCCGCCGCCCGGGCCTTGAACCCCTCGACCCAGGCATCCCAGCCCGCGTCAGGCACCGCCCTCGGTGCCGGGTCCGCCGCGCGAAACCCCGCTTGCGACGTGGCCTGCGACGTGGCGCCCCGCCCGGTTGGCATGCAGGCCGCCGTCAGCGCCCCCACCCCCGCCAAAAGCGCCCACCGCCGGGAAATCCCTTGCCTGCCGTCCATGCTGCGATCCTGCTCGTCTTGTTGATTGGTGAAAAGCCTACCCCAGACCGCAAGGAATGGCCAAGCCTTCCGCGCCCTGCCGGGCAAACCGCCGCCCAAAACCTAACGATTCGTTAAGGGCGGAAAATAGTCATTCGATTCCAACGGCATGAAAAATGTCCCACGGTGGGACACACCTATCCCCCGCCGTTCTTCAGCTTCCAGGCGATCTGCCGCAGCATCCCGTGAAAGGTCTGCACCTCGGCCCGCGTCAGCCCCAGCCGCCCCCACATGTTGCGCAGGTTCGCCTTCATCCCGTCGGCCTTCGTGGGCGGAAAGAAGAAACTTGCCGCCTCCAGCCGCTCCTCGAAATGATCCGCCAGCCTCTCGACCTCCAGCCGCGACGCAAACTCCGTCCGCGCCAGCTCCATCATCTCCGGCGTCACCCCGCCCTGCCGCCGCCACTCATACCCCAGCAGCAGCACGCATTGCGCCAGGTTCAGCGACGGAAACTCCGGGTTCACATCGACCGTCACGATCGCATTGGCCTGCACGATGTCATGGTTCTCCAGCCCCGCCCGCTCCGGCCCGAACAGGACACCCACGCGCTTGCCCTCCGCCGCCATCGCGCGGGTCATCTCCATCGCCCGCTCCGGCGTGACCACCAGCTTGACCAGCTCCCGCCCCCGCGCGGTGGTGGCGAAAACGAAATCGCAGTCGCCAATCGAGGTGGCCACGTCCGGGAAAAGCCCCGCCTGATCCAGCACCCGCCCCGCCCCCGACGCCATCGCCACCGCATTGGGATTCGGCCAGCCGTCACGCGGGTCCACGATCCGCATCCGCTCCAGCCCGAAGTTCAGCATCGCCCGTGCCGCCGCGCCCACGTTTTCACCCATCTGCGGGCGGACTAGCACAAAGACGGGCGGGATCATCGGTCACCTGCTGCAAGGAACGCCGCCTGATACGCCGCCCCAGCCTTCGAGACAAGCCACGGCGTCCGGTAGCCAAGCCCGGCAAAGGCTGATAGATGGACCCCAACCAATAGCCGGAGCCCGTTATGGCCGCTGAAGACCGCCCGCAGATCACCCTGATCACCCCGCCCGCGTTCGAGCTGGAGGTGTTCCCCGACCGGCTCGCCGCCGTCCTCGACGCGGTCGACATCGCCTGCGTCCGTCTCTCGCTGGCCACCCGTGACGAAGACACTCTGTCGCGCGCCGCCGATGCCTGCCGCGAGGTGGCCCACGCCCGCGACGTGGCCATCGTGATCGATACCCACATCCTGATGATCGAACGGCTTGGCCTTGACGGCGTGCACCTTCTGGACGGCGCGCGGACGGTCAGGAAGGCCCGCAAGGACCTTGGCGCCGACGCCATCGTCGGCGCCTTCTGCGGCACCAGTCGGCATGAAGGCATGTCGGCGGGCGAGGCGGGGGCCGATTATGTCGGCTTCGGCCCGATTGGCGCAACCACGCTTGGCGACGGCTCGCAGGTCGATTTCGACGTGTTCGAATGGTGGTCGCAGGTGATCGAGGTTCCCGTGATCGCAGAAGGTGCGCTGACCGCCGAACTTGTGGCGAAATACGGTCCGGTCACCGATTTCTTCGGTGTCGGCGAGGAGATCTGGTCAACCGACGATCCGGTGGCCGCGCTCAAGGCATTGATCGCCCCGCTTGGCTAAGGGTCAGGCGACGGCTTGGGAATGGGCGGTCCGGATCACCCGTTCGCAATAGGTGGCAAGAATCTTTCGGTTCTCGAAGGCTTCGACCGGAACCTCGGGGTGAAACACCACCTCGACCCGGCCCCGCCGCGACGCAGCCAACATCTGCAGAAGGTGACCGGCGAAATCCATGTCGCCCCACCAGCCGTAAAACCGGGGATCCCGCCCTTTTGGCGCGGTAAAGATGACCGTGACCGGCTGGATATGCATCTGGTGGCGCAAGCCGTCCGAAAAGAACGCCTGAAACAGCGTCGATTTGAAGGGCAGCACCCGGATCGCATCGGTGCTGGTGCCTTCGGGAAAGAACAAAAGCCGATGACCTGAGCGCAGCCGTTCTTCGAAAAGCTGTTGCTGGCGCTTCGCTTCCTGACCCTTGCGGGTGATGAACACGGTTCCGGTCGCGCGGGCCAGCCAGCCGATGCCCGGCCAACCGCTGACCTCGGACTTGGCGACGAAAAATACCCGCTGCGCCGCGTTCAAGGCAAAGATGTCAAGCCAACTTGAATGGTTCGCCACGACCGCGCCCTTGGCGGCCATCGGTCGGCCGGTTACGACCAACCGCAGGCCAAGAATGACCAGACCAGCCCGGCAGACGGCTTGCGTGATGTAGGGGGTTATCGGCCGCGCTTGGCCGAATAGCGGCCATTCGACCAATCGGACCAGCAGCAAGACGACAAGCCCGCCGTAGGTGATGACCGCAAGGATCGGAGCCCGGACCGCGACGCGGAGCCAGCCGGCCAATCCGATCCGGCTGGTCGGCGGCGCTGCCTCGGACCAGTTCATTGCGGCTGGCCCTTCTTGCGAAGGTAGAACTCGCGGTGCCGCGCCGACATTTCCGTGGTGTTCATCACTAGACAGACGTCCGTGGTGTTGAACGCGTGATCGAGCCACGCCCCGTCCGACACGAAGCCGCCCAAGCGCAGGTAGGCCTTGATCAGCGCAGGGGTCGCTGCCAGCGTGGCCTTGCGGTCAAGCCGGTCAGCGGGGATCAGGTTCATTTCCTGCCGGTTTGGTGGCAGGGCGCGGACGCGCAAGGCAGGGGGGGCAAGGTGGTGGTGGTGCAGCCACGACAGAGGCGCTGCAAGAGCCGCGCTGTCGGTGCCGTGAAAGCTGGCCGCCCCGAACAGGATTTCGATATCGCGCTCAAGGACATACTCGGCCAGACCGTTCCACAGATGGAACATGGCGGTGCCGCCTCGATGGTCGCGGTGGACGCAGGACCGGCCCAGTTCAAGCAGGTTGCGGCCAGACTTCAAAAGCGGGCCAAGATCGAATTCGGTTTCGGAATAGAACCGGCCAGCAGCGGCGCGACGGTCGCCCGGCAGCACCCGATATGCGCCGATCACATGGGTCAGCGTTGTAGGGTCGCGGCGGCGGTCAACCAGCACCAGATGGTCGAAATAGGGATCAAAGGCGTCCCGCTCCAGCCGTTCGGCATGGTCGACCAAGGGGCCGTCGCCACCAAGCTCTTCGATGAAAACCTCGTAGCGCAGGCGTTGGGCCGACAGCAGATCTGCCTCGCTTTCCGCCAGGCGAAGGACAATCGGCGGGTCTTCGGCGCTCATGGGCAAGGCTCGCGGGGTTGATCTGACCGATCTATGCAAAGGCCTGCAACATTACAACGCGCAAGCCAAGCGAACTTTTCCGCTTTTCGTCCGCAAGTTGAGTTGAAAAAAGAATTACACACAATACGTGTCAGTGACCGAAAACACGTTCAAGGGTGATCTGCTTGCTGTCTATTACAACTTTCCCGGCATGTTCGAAATTGACAGTAACGCGGCCGCCGATATTGGACTGAACCTGACCCAGCCCCCAGCCCGGCATCCCCGGATGCCGCACGACCATACCTGGCTCCAACAGAGCAATCATTTCAACCCAACTTTCATCGGACCCATTATGCAGGAAAAACCCGACTTTGCCGCCATGATCGGCTCTCGTATCTGTCACGACCTTATCAGCCCGATCGGCGCCATCGGCAATGGGGTGGAGTTGATGCAGATGGACAACGCCGGCTCCAGCCCGGAACTTGCGCTGATTGCGGAAAGCGTGGCCAATGCCAACGCCCGCATCCGTTTCTTCCGGGTGGCCTACGGCGTTGCGTCCAGCGACCAACGGATCGCAAAGACCGAAGTGATCTCGATCCTGACCGACATCACGCGTGGGGCCCGGCTGATCTATGCGTGGAATACGCCCGCAGACCTGTCGCGGCGAGAGGTTCGGCTGGCGTTCCTGTTGCTGCAATGCCTTGAGACTGCGATGGCATACGGTGGGCGGGTGCAGGTTGACCACGATGATGACGGCTGGCGAATGACTGCCGAGGCGCCAAGGCTGAAGCTCGACACGCTGCTTTGGGATGCGATTGCCCAGCATGAGGCACCGGCCGATGTCAGCGCGGGGCAGGTGCAATTCTGCCTCGTCCCAGCCGAGTTGGGTCGCCAGGGGCGCAAGCTGACTGTGGAAATAAAGGAAACAACGATCAGGCTTAGCTTCTGATTGTTCCGTTTCCAGTGACAATGTATTTGAAGCTGGTCAATTGCTCGGCGCCCACTGGGCCGCGCGCATGCATCTTGCCGGTGGCGATGCCGATTTCGGCGCCCATGCCGAATTCGCCGCCATCCGCAAACTGGGTGGAGGCGTTGCGCATCAGGATGGCCGAATCCAGACGTTCGAAGAAACGGTCAGCGGTGGCGTCGTTTTCGGTCAGGATACTTTCGGTGTGACTGCTGCCATAGCGGCGAATGTGGGCAATTGCCTCGTCGACGCCATCGACCAGCTTGGCCGCTATGATCATGTCCAGAAACTCACGACCAAAGTCGTCGGGCGCGGCCTTGACGGTGCCCGGTATTTTCAGAAGCTCCCCCTCGGCGCGAACCTCGACCCCGGCCTTCATCAGGTCATCAATCAAGACCGAGCCGTGCTTGGTATAGAACTGCCAGTCGATCAGCAGGCATTCGGCCGATCCGCACACCCCGGTGCGCCGGGTCTTGGCGTTCAGGACAACGCGGCGCGCCTTTTCCAGATCGGCATCACGGTCGGCGTAAACGTGGCAGATGCCTTCCAGATGCGCAAAGACCGGAACGCGCGCCTCGCGCTGGACAAGCCCCACCAGTCCCTTGCCGCCACGCGGCACGATGACATCAAGATACTCCGTCGCCTGCAGCATCGCTGTGACCATCTCGCGGTCGCGGGTCGGAATCAGCTGGATCGCATCCTCTGGCAGGCCGGCTTGCCGCAAACCTTCCACCATGCAGGCATGGATGGCGGTGGAGGAATGAAAGCTCTCCGATCCGCCCCGAAGAATGACGGCGTTGCCGGCCTTCAGACACAGCGCGCCCGCGTCCGCGGTCACGTTTGGGCGGCTTTCGTAGATCACGCCGATCACGCCAAGCGGGGTCGATATCCGCTTGATGTGAAGGCCCGATGGGCGGTCCCATTCGGCCAGCACGCGGCCCACGGGATCGGGCTGTTCGGCAATGGTGCGCAGGCTGTCGACGATGCCGCGCAGCCGGTGACCGTCAAGCCGCAAGCGATCAATCATCGCCGGCGTCAGTCCTTTTTCCTCGCCGTAGGCAATGTCTTCGCAATTGGCATCAAGGATTGCGTCACGCTGCGCCCAGACGGCGTCGGCAGCGCCGATCAAGGCTGCAAACTTGCGTTCCTGCTTGGCATAGGCCAGTTCGGCCGCAGCCGCGCGGGCCTTGGCGCCGATTTCGGCCATCAGATCCGAGATTTGCCCGTCCATTCCAGCATCCTCGCCTAGATCACCATGTCATCGCGGTGGACCAGCGCTGCGCGACCAGCATAGCCGAGTATCCCCTCGATCTCGCCCGATTTGTGACCCGCGATCGCCCGTGCCTCGAGCGACGTATAGCGCACAAGGCCTTTGCCAAGAACCGCCCCCTCGGGGCTGAGGATCGCCACCGGCTCGCCACGCCCGAACGTGCCCGAAACCGACCTTACTCCTGCGGGAAGCAGCGACTTGCCCGCCCGCAGCGCAGTGACGGCACCGGCATCAAGGTGCAGTTCGCCCTTTGGTTTCATTGCGTTGATCCAACGCTTTCGCGCGGCTTGCGGGTCACCCTGCGGCAAGAACCACGTCCGCGCGGCACCGTTCGCCAGTGCAGCAAGCGGACGCAAGGTGGAGCCTTCCATGATCGCCATCGCGCAGCCACCTGCGACAGCGGTCTTGGCGGCCATTATCTTGGTCTTCATGCCACCCTTCGACAGGCCCGAGATCGGATCGCCCGCCATCGCCTCGATTTCGGGCGTGATCTCCTCGACCAGATCGAACCGCTGCGCGGTGCGGTCTTCCTTCGGGTTGGCCGAATAGAACCCGTCGACATCACTCAATAAGATCAACTGGTCTGCGCCCACGGTAACCGCGATCTGCGCCGCAAGGCGGTCGTTGTCGCCAAAGCGGATCTCGTCCGTGGCAACGGTATCGTTCTCGTTGACGATGGGCACCACGCCGAAGCCAAGCAGCGTTTCCATCGTCGCGCGCGAATTCAGATAGCGGCGGCGGTCGGTGGTATCTTCCAGCGTCACAAGCACCTGGCCGGTGGTGATGCCGTGCGGGGCCAGCACCTCCTCATAGGCGCGGGCAAGGCGGATCTGACCGACAGCCGCTGCCGCCTGAGCCTGTTCCAGCGTCAGGACGCCGTCGCCAAGGCCAAGAACCTTGCGACCAAGAGCGATCGAGCCGGACGACACGATCACGACATCGCAGCCCCTGCGGCGCGCCTCGACCACGTCAAGCGCCAGCGCGCCCAGCCAATCCAGCTTCAGCCCGCGAACACGGTCAACCAGCAGCGCCGAACCGATCTTGACGACAAGGCGCTTGGCGTCGCGGATATCCGGCGCGGCAAGGGGCTTCAGGGCTGCCACGGCCCCTCCTCGACCTTCGGCGTCTCACCGATGATCGCGGTGCGAATGGCCCGCAAGGTGTCTTGCAAACCCTGACCCGAAACGCCTGAGATCATGTGGACCGGGCCCCCGCTGGCTTTTTCCAGCGCCTTGCGGCGGGTGGAAATGGTCTTGGCATCCAGCGCGTCGCACTTGTTCAGCGCGACGATCCGGGCCTTGTCGCCCAGGATGTCGGAATAGGCCTCCAACTCGGTCACAATGGTGCGGTAGTCCTTGGTGATGGTGGACGACGTTCCATCGACGAGGTGCAGGAGCACCTTGCAGCGTTCGACATGGGCGAGGAACTGGGTGCCAAGGCCCCTGCCCTCGGATGCGCCCTCGATCAGGCCGGGGATGTCCGCCATGACGAACTCGGCCCCGTCGATGCCGACCACGCCGAGGTTCGGCACGAGCGTGGTGAAAGGGTAGTCTGCGATCTTGGGCCGGGCGTTCGAGACGGCGGCGAGCAAGGTGGATTTGCCGGCGTTCGGCAGGCCAACGAGGCCCGCGTCCGCGATAAGCTTCAGACGAAGCCAGATGGTGCGTTCGATGCCCTCCTGCCCGGGGTTGGCGCGGGCGGGCGCGCGGTTGGTGGAGGACTTGAAGCGCAGGTTGCCCCAGCCGCCATTGCCGCCCTGGGCCAGAAGTACGCGGTCACCGACCTTGACGAGGTCGGCCAGCACGGTTTCCTGATCCTCATCGAGGATTTCGGTGCCGAGGGGGACTTTCAGGACGATGTCCTCGCCGGTCTTGCCGGTGCGCTGGCTGCCCATGCCGGGTTGGCCGGACTTGGCGAAGAAATGCTGCTGGTAGCGATAATCGATCAGGGTGTTCAACCCTTCCACCGCCTCGGCCCAGACCGAGCCGCCGTTGCCGCCGTCGCCGCCATCGGGGCCGCCGAATTCAACGAATTTCTCGCGCCGAAACGAGACGCAGCCGCCGCCGCCGCCGCCAGAGCGGATGTAGACTTTGGCGAGGTCGAGGAATTTCATCGGGTCGGGCTTTCGGGAGGGATCAGGGATCAGGGGATACAGGAAGCGCGAGCGATGCTCAAGCAAAGGGTGGGAAGGCCGTGTCCCACGGTGGGACATATGGATTATACTTTGATACCAGTTACTTGAAGTTCACATTAGGAAGTTGGCAATACTTTTGAAGCGTGGCGGGCTGGTGGTCCGTGTCGCTGCGGGGGTGTGACACCCCCGCTTCCGACGGTTGGTGCATGCCGGCGGGCGATGCCGCCCGGCCCTACCCCAGCCGCTTTACATAGGTCCAGGTTGGCACGCGGGCGTTGCGGGCGACGGAAAAGCTTTCGGCGTCGCCGAGATACTGGAAACCGGCGTTGGTCAGGACGCGCGCCGATTGCGGGTTGTCCTGGAACGCTTCGGCAAACATCGTCTTGTCGCCTTGCGGGTTGGCGGCAACCAGCGCCTGCACCGCTTCGGATGCGATGCCGAGGTTCCAGAACGCAGGGGCCACCCAGAACGCGACCTCGGATTGCGCGCGGTCCATCTTTTTCAGCGAGATGACGCCCAACACCTCGGCCAGACCGGAGCGCGTGCCGTCCATCACCCAGATATCCTCGTCGGTGCCGGTCAGCATTGCGCGGGTCACGAAGGCCTCGGCAGCACCGGGCGGCAGGGGATGAGGGATGCCTTGCGTCGCCTCGGCCACGCGTTTGTCGCCGGCATAAAGCGCGAAGAGGCCCGCGTCGGACCGGCGCACAGGGCGCAGGACAAAGCGGTCCGTGGCGATTTCGCCCATCGTGGATGGCATCGTGGGTTGCGTGGTGCCGGCGATGGCCCCGTCTGGTGCGGCGACTTTTTCGAGCATCATGGCTTCCCTCCTCTGAAAGCGCATGTGGTGGCGTGCAGTGACGTGCCAACCGTTCATTTTCAAGGCCGTTCCGCGGTACGATCAAGGCAACGCGGAACACAGGTTCAGAACTTTGAAACGGCCCCCTCAAGCCGCCAAAACGGAAAGGGGACCGGCCTTCCGGCCGATCCCCCATCTACAACTGAATTGTAAAGGTTCGGCTTACTCGGCTGCCTCCTGGACAGGGAGCACGGAAATGAAAGTGCGACCCTTCATCCCCTTCTTGAACGTCACGCGGCCTTCGACGGTTGCGAAGATCGTGTGGTCGACGCCCATGCCGACGCCATTGCCGGGGAACCAGGTGGTGCCGCGCTGGCGCACGATGATGTTGCCCGGAATGGCAGCCTGGCCGCCGAACAGTTTCACGCCGAGACGGCGACCGGCGCTGTCACGACCGTTGCGGGACGAACCGCCTGCTTTCTTGTGTGCCATGGATCGTTACTCCTTCGCTGCCGCGGCCTTGGCGGCGCGCTTCGGTTTTTCTGCTGCAACCGGGGCTGCAGCCTTGGTGCCCGGGGCCTCATGCGCGGCGACGCGTGCATCGGCGGTGCCGGTGGCGGCCTTGACGCCCGACTTGTCGGCGCCGGTTGCCAGCACGTCGGTCACGCGGACCAGCGTCAGATGCTGGCGGTGGCCCTTGGTGCGCTGGCTGGAGTGTTTCCGGCGGCGCTTGACATAGTGGATGACCTTTTCGCCCTTGATCTGGTCGATCACTTCGGCCTGCACGGCGGCACCCTTCACGAAGGGCACGCCCACGGTGACGGTCTCACCGCCAACCATCAGCACGTCGTTGAACTGGATCTTTTCACCAGCAATGGCTGCAAGCTTTTCCACGCGCAGAACGTCACCCGCCTGCACCTTGTACTGCTTGCCACCGGTCTTGAGGACCGCAAACATGGGCCTTATCCTTCTTTTGCTCCGCGTCCTGCGGCCCCCTTACGGGTGTTTCGGACCGCCTCTCGAAAGATTTGGCCCGCCTCGGACAGCGCGCCCTTCCGGGCGTCATGAAATAATGGCCCGGCGAGATTCGCACCTCGCCGGGATGCGCGCTTATGATGTGGGACGGCGGTCGTGTCAAGCCGCGGAACACGCCGCCGGGGACCGCTTCTTCATCAGATGTCGGAACCCTGCATCGCACGGATGGCGGCGCGCCCGAGATCGTAGGAAACCTGGGTAAAGACCACCTCGAAGGCGGAAAACAGGGCTGTGTTCAGCTTTTGCCCCGCCGGCGTTTCAGAAAAGGCGATGTAGGCTTCAAGGTCGGCATCAGAGAGCGGCTGGTAGGCCAGCGCGAGGTAGGAATAGAGCCAGGTCGTGGTATCCGTGCGGACCTGGTCTTCCTGGCTCCAGACATCGGACATCATCTGGTTTTCGTCGGCGTCAGAGCCTTGCAGACCTTCGCGGGTCATGCCCTGCAGGAAGGCAAGGCTGCCGGTGAGCGAGCCTGCCACATTCATCTCGATCAGGTCGTTGGCATCGGCGAGGCGGGTGATGAGGTCGATGCGGGGGTTGCCTTCGGCGCGCATGGTATCGGCGGTGACCTGGGCGGCCTCTTCGACCCCGTCGTCCAGAAAGGCGCGGCGGGCGTCAATTTCCAGCGACAGGATGCGCTGCCCGAGGTCGGAGCCGAAGAAGGCGATCATCTCGGCAATGGCGGCGGGGTCAGCGGCGAGTTGGTCGCCGAGAGCCGCGTCGAAGCGCTGACGCAGGGCCGGGACATCGTAGATCGCCGCTACGGCTGCATCCCAGCGCGCGCCGCCCGAGCCGGGAAACATGTCTGCTTCCAGCGATTTGCCGTAGGCGATGCCCTCCTCGCCCAGAACGACGAAAAGGGGGCCGATCTTCATGGTTTCGGTCAATTCGGTGATCTTGGCGGCTACCGGACCGCCTGCAATGTCGGAGCCTTGCGTCTGGGCTTGGGTCTGGGCTTGCGTCTGGGCCAGAACCGGGATGCCTGCGACCGGGCCAAGGGCGATGACGACGGTGAGGAGAAGCGAGGTCGGGCGCATGCGGTGATCCTTGGCGAAGTTGCTGGTAAAGAGGTAGTATCTCTGCCGCGCTTTGCCAAGCGCGCGGCTTGGCACCGGCCCGAGACGGCGTGCGAAATGGCGGGCAAGGCGTGGAATTCAGGGTTGCACATCGCGCCGCGCCCCGCTAAACCCCGGCCTCATAGACGACCCCCAAGCGCGGAGAGGTGCCGGAGTGGTCGATCGGGGCGGTCTCGAAAACCGTTGTGGGTTTGCGCCCACCGTGGGTTCGAATCCCACCCTCTCCGCCAACACGACCGCGATCCAACTTTCGCTGAACACTGACAGGTTGCGTTCGGAGCGTTAAGGGTTTCCTTTTGATCGGCAATGTTTGCGGCTGAGCCAAGAATGAGGCTGACAAGTTGTTCGCGGCGGGTGGCGAGTTCGCGCAAGAGGTGACCACCCTGCAGACCAACGGCATGGGCTTCTTCGGTCTTTTCGGCTCCACCACCGCGCTGGCAACCACGCTGACGCTGGCCACCGTGCTGAACTGCATCGGCATCGGTTTCCAGCGCGGCACCCACGCCCGGTGGCAACTGGTGGCAAACGACGGCGCCGGCTCGCCCACGCTGACGGATATGGGGGCGAGTTTCGGCATCGCCACCGGCGGCGTGCTGACCTTGTTCATCGCGGCCCCACCGAACGGCAGTTCCGTCTGGGTGCGGGGGGTCGACGAGGCTTCCGGCGCAGTCTTCGAGCAGGAGATCACAGTGGACCTGCCTGCCAATACGCAGTTTCTCTCGCCGAGGCTGTTCATGAACAATGGGGCAACCGCTGCGGCGGTCGCTTACGACTGCTCGGGGGTCTAGGTGGAGACGGACTTCTGAGCCAACCCCCATCCGCAATCCTCCGGTCCGATTATGCGCAAGGCATTGGGCTATGCCCATGAACAAGGAAGCCGAAAAGCGCATCGCGGCCAAGCTCGCCAAGACCATGGCGATGCTCTGCGTGCGCGGTACCTTTGATTGTCATACGGGCCCGAAGCCCAGGTATCCGTTCAGGTCAAAAGGAGAGACAGGGGCGATCACACTACCGCGTGGCCCGTCATGGCCAACCCGTTCCCGATCCGTCCCCCGCCGCAGCCCGGCATATCTGGGGTGCCGGGCTGCGGCCTGCCTATAGCAAAGGAGCCGACGAAAGTCATGCGACAAGCATCCGTCAGCTGCCCGACAATCCGGAAATTTGCGAGCAGATGCACAAGATCGCCGACAAGCAGCGCCGTCAGCCGGGGGCCCCTTCCGGATAGGCGCAGGGACAGGCGGCGCGCTTGCGGCCGCAAAAGGGGGCCACCGGCTGCGATCTCGGCCGCCTCTGGCGCCCGGGCCGCGCCGCTCACCCAGATTGCCAATGTGCGCTCCGGCATCACGGTCAGCGTCCGCGGCGTTGTCGAATGCGTCACGGACGACGACGAATTCAACCTGCGCGATCAGAGCGTTGGCCTCAGTTCTGCACCCGGTGGCCGTAGTCGATCGGATGGACCGAGACCATCTCGGCGGCGATGTAGAAGGCCAGGAGCACGACGACAATCTCCAGCCGGATCGAGCTGGCCAGCCGCGCCCCGGCCCCCGGCTCGCCCCGCGCCAGCGCGGGCGTGTTGCGCTGCCGGTTGCCCAGCGCGAGCGCCAGCGCCGCCAGCACCGCCGCCACCTTGGCGGCCAGGGCCCAGCCATGCCAGGCGTCGAAGATCAGATCGAGCCGGAGGGTGAGATACCAGCTTAGCAGCAGGCCGCTGACCAGCATCACCGCCACCGCGACCGTTGCCGCGCGGCTCCAGTCGCGCACCAGCGCCGCCGCCTCGCCGCCCTCGGGCCAGCGCGCCACCCAGAGCAGCGGCAGCAGCGATCCGACCCAGAAGGCCACGACCGCAAGGTGCAGCACCACCAGCGCCGCGATTTCCTGCCGCGGCAGAAACAGCATCGAATGGCCCATCGCCGCATAGGAGCCGAGCACCAGCACCGCGCCGACCGCCGCGATGGCCGGGCCGGAACGCCACTGCGTCGCCGCGGCGGCCATCAGGACCAGACCGGAGGCGCGCAGCCAGAAGGCATCGCCGATGCGCGACCGCAGCACCGCCGCCCAGACATCGGGATCGGTCACGCTGGCCCCGGCCGTCAGCACCAGCACCCGCAGCACCAGCCCGCCGACCGACAGCAGCAGACCGGCCGCGATGGCGCCCAGCAGGACGTTGCGCAGCCGCGCCGCCTCGGCCGGGCGCAGCCGGTGGGCAAAGCCGATCGCGAAGAACACCAGACCCGCCGCGCCGATGGTCGCGACATAGTAAAGCGCACGCACCACCACGACGACGCCCTCGGCCAGCGCGGGGTCGGGCTGAAGGTATTCGAGGATCATGGCTGGCAGTCTCCGAGGATGCGGAAGGGGATGACACCGCCGACGACGTGGCCGTCCGGCGAGAGGATGCGCCATTCGGCCCGGAAGTCACCGGGCGGCAGGGGCGGCAAAGCGATGGTCTCGGACGCGGCCTCGCGGATCGCGCGGCGCGGCAGTTCGATCTCGGCGCCGTCCACCTGATGCAGGCGCAGCGCGGTGAGTTGCGCCTTCTCGTTGAAGTGCAGTTCGATCTCTTCCGGGGGGCAGTCGAGCACCGCCTCGGCGGCGGGCACCGAGAGGCGCAGTTCGGAATGTGCCGCCGCTGGCGCCGCGACGGCCGCCAGGATCAGCAGCGGGAGGGCGTTCACGCAGACGGCGCGTCGAAGGGTCATCGGTTGCTCTCCATTGTCGGGTTTCACCCCGACACCTCGTTTCGCGCGGTCGTTCCTTGTCGGCCCGTTTGCAGAGCGCGATTGCATCTGTTGTTGCAGCTTCCAGTTGCCGGAAGGTCAACCCACTATTTTGTGTTGATGCCCTCTCTTGACCTTCCAGTAACTGGAAGCCCCATCTTTGCGACAGACGGAAACCCACCCGGAGAGCCTCATGCAATTCCAGATCGACGACATGGCCTGCGGCGGTTGTGCGCGAAGTGTCACCCGGGCCATTCATTCGGTCGATCCGCAGGCCAGGGTCGAGGTCGATCTGCACTTGCGGCGCGTCACGGTCGAGTCGGCTGCCGATGCTGCCACGGTTGCGGCCGTGCTGGCGGATCTTGGCTTTCCGCCCCGCCGTGATGCGTGATGCGGGTCTGGTCGGCCCCGGCCCGGCCTGCGTCGCCCGGCCTGCGTCGCCTTGAACATTCCGAAACATCGTAACCTCAGGAGAACTTGAGATGCCTATCGCAAAGACGACCCTCGCCGCGGCGGTCGCCCTGGCCGCACTTTCGGTGCCCGCACTGGCGCAGGAGGCGGACTTCCAGCTTCCCGCGCAATGCACGAGCGCCGCCGCGGGTGGCATGGACCATTCCGCCATGGGCCACGGGGCGATGCACGGCAATCAGGGCGGCGGCATGATGGGCATGATGGGGATGATGGGCATGGACCTTGCGACCATGCCCGAGCATGTCCAGCAGAACATGCGCAAGATGATGATCACCATGCCGGCCATGCACCAGGGCATGTTGAACGCGGATGCCGACGTGGCCTTCGCCTGCGGCATGATTGCCCACCATCAGGGTGCCATCGACATGGCCGAGGTGCTGCTTGCGCATGGCGACGATCCGCAGATGCGGGCGCTGGCCGAGGAGATCATCGCGGCTCAGGTCGCCGAGATCGGGCAGATGACCGAATGGCTGGCCGCGAACGCGAACTGAGACCCGGCTGGTCGCAGGGGCCGCGCGGCGCTTGCGGCCTGTTCGCCTGGCAGCCTTTCGGGCATGCTGGCGTCGGACCCCTCATGCCGGCGCAAGCCGCTTCGGAGACACCGCCATGAACATCGGCACTGCCGCCAGGCAATCGGGCCTGCCGCCCAAGACGATCCGCTATTACGAGGAGATCGGCCTGCTGGCCGCAGATCGGGCCGCCAACGGCTATCGCGACTATTCCGCCGAGGACGTGCACCGGCTGCGGTTCGTGCAGCGGTCCCGCAGTCTGGGATTTTCGGTCGAGGAATGTCGGCAGCTGCTGTCGCTTTACACCGACCGCGACCGCGCCAGCGCGGATGTCAAGGCGATCGCCACCGAGAAACTGGGCGAGATCGACCGCAAGATCGTGGAACTGACCGGGTTGCGCCAGATGCTCGGGCGTCTTGTCGAGACCTGCCACGGCGACGCCCGCCCGGACTGTCCGATCATCGACGGGCTGTCGGGAAAATCGCGTGGCCACCAGGATTGAGGGGACCGGAAAGCTGATGGCCGCGTCCTGGCGCGGACCGGCGCCGACGGCCGCACTCCAGCGCCGCCGCATGACGAAACCGGCCACACTTGGCATCACGATGATGCGCCGCTGATCGACATATCACCCGAGGCGGTCAGGCCGTCCTGGACGAACGCGGCCGATTGACGCTTGCCCGACCTCTGTCAGACCTTCTGCAAGTGCCCGAAATGGAACCGCTGCACGCTGCCCCAGGGCGTGCGATGCGCGTGGTTCAGCGATCGGACCAGCCGATAGCCGCTGCCCAGCCGTTCCGACAGCAGGGCCGCATCATAGCGCGCGACCGGCAGACCGCTGCACGTCGTCGGACCATCAAGCGCGAATGTTCCGATGATGGCGTGGCCACCGGGGGCCAGCGCCCGATCCATCACCCGCAGATAGGCGTCCTGATCGGCAGGCTCGGTCAGGAAATGGAACGCGGCCCGGTCATGCCAGACCTCGAAGCGGCCTGTGGGTTGCCAGTGGAGGACGTTCGCCACCACCCATTCGACCGGCGCATCCAGCGACAGCCGCCCCCGGGCGATGCGCAAGGCGGTGTCGGAGAGATCGAGAGCCGTGATCCGGCGGAACCCCTGGTCCAGCAGGCAATCCACCAGCCGCGAGGCACCGGCGCCGATATCGACGATGGCCGCGTCCTTGCCTGCGCCCGTCGCGGCGATGAGGTCGAGCGACACCTGCGGGCGGTCCTCGAACCAGCTTGTCCCGGCCTCGGGCTTGCTTCGGTAGACGCCTTCCCAGCGGTTCGGTTCCTCGGCCATCGTCGGTCCCTCACAACTCGATCCGCCGCAGGCGCAGCGCGTTGGTGATCACCGAGACCGAAGACAGGCTCATCGCCACCGCCGCGATCATCGGCGAGAGCAACATCCCGGTGAAGGGGTAAAGCAGCCCCGCCGCGATGGGAACGCCAAGCGCGTTGTAGGCGAAGGCGAAGAACAGGTTCTGCCTGATGTTGCGCAAGGTCGCGCGGGCGAGCTTGCGCGCCCGCACGATGCCCATCAGGTCGCCCCCCAAGAGGGTGATGCCGGCGCTTTCCATCGCCACATCCGCCCCGGTGCCCATGGCGATGCCGACATCGGCGGCGGCCAGCGCGGGCGCGTCATTCACCCCGTCGCCCGCCATCGCGATCTTGTGGCCGTCGCGGCGCAACTGGTCGATCAGAGCCTTCTTGGCCTCGGGCAGGACGCCGGCGCGGACCTCGTCGATGCCAAGCCTGCCCGCCACCGCCCGCGCCGTGCGCTCGTTGTCGCCGGTCGCCATGATGACGCGCAGCCCCAGCGCATGCAGTTCGCGGATGGCCTGCGCGGTGCTGTCCTTGATCGGGTCGGCCACCGCCACGATGCCGACAAGCGCGCCATCTGCCGCGATGAACATCGCCGTCTTGCCCTCGGCGCGCAGGGTGTCGGCCCTG
Source organism: Paracoccaceae bacterium (assembly GCA_030697175.1). GTDB lineage: Bacteria > Pseudomonadota > Alphaproteobacteria > Rhodobacterales > Rhodobacteraceae > JAUYQR01. The sequence continues at coordinate 28,114 of JAUYQR010000015.1, forward strand.
GCCTCGGCGGCACCCGTGTCCAGGCCCATCTCCCGCATCATCGCGGCATTGCCAAGCGCCACCGCGCGGCCGCCGACCGTGCCGCGCACGCCCTTGCCGGTAATGGCCTCGAAGTCGGCAGCCTCCTGACGCGGGGCACCTTGCGCCTCGGCGCCCTCGACGATCGCCTCGGCCAAGGGATGTTCCGAGCCGCGCTCCAGGGCTGCGGCCAGCGACAACAGGTCCGTCTCGGTGATGGTCCCCAGCATCACCGTATCCGTCAGCTTGGGCCTGCCCATGGTCAGCGTGCCGGTCTTGTCGACGATCAGCGTATCGACCGCCGCCATGCGCTCCAGCGCCTCGGCGTCCTTGATCAGCACCCCCGCCTGCGCCCCGCGCCCCGCCGCCGTGGTGATCGAGATCGGCGTCGCCAGCCCCAGCGCGCAGGGACAGGCGATGATCAGCACCGAGACCGCCGAGGCGATGGCAAAGACCAGTGCCGGCTCGGGGCCGACGGTCAGCCAGACGACGAAGGCAATTGTGGCGATGGCGACCACCGTCGGCACGAACACCGCCGACACCCGGTCAGCCAGCCCCTGGATCGGCGCGCGGGACCGGCGCGCGTTCGACACCATGGCCACGATCTGCGCCAGCACGGTGTCGGCGCCGACCTTGGCCGCCTCGATCACGAGGCTGCCGTTCTTGTTGATCGTGGCCCCGGTCACGGGATCGCCGGGGCCCTTTTCCACCGGCATCGACTCGCCGGTCAGCATGCTTTCGTCCAGCGACGAGCGCCCCTCGATCACCACACCATCGACCGGGACCGCATCACCGGGGCGCACCCGCAGCCGGTCGCCCGCGATGATGTTCTCCAGCGGCGCGTCGTATTCGGTGCCATCCGGCAGGATGCGCCGTGCCATCTTGGGCGCCAGGTCCAGAAGCGCGCGGATCGCATCCCCGGTGCGTTCGCGTGCCCGCAACTCCAGCACCTGGCCCACGAAGACCAGCGCCACGATCACCACGGCCGCCTCGTAGTAGGTGCCGACGCCATGGCCCATCCGGTATTGTTGCGGAAAGATGCCCGGCATGAAGGTGGCAAACAGCGAATAGAGGTATGCCGCCCCGACACCAAGGCTGATCAGCGTCCACATGTTGGGGCTGCGGTTCACGATGGAATCCCCGCCACGGCGGAAGAACGGCAGCGCCGCCCAGAGGATGATCGGTGTCGCCAGCACGAACTCGAGGTAGCTGGCCGTCTGGTGCCCGACCCAGTCGCGCACCGGCAGCGCCACCATTTCGCCCATCGTCAGGATGACGAGCGGCACCGCCGCCGCCGCCGAGATCCACATCCGCCGCGTGAAGTCGGTCAGTTCCTCGCTCGGCTGGTCCGAGGGCAGCATCGGCTCAAGCGCCATGCCGCAGATCGGGCAGGATCCCGGCGCATCGCGGACGATCTCGGGGTGCATCGGGCAGGTGTACCGGACGTTCGCCGGAGCGGCCTTGTTCTGCCCGGCGGCCCGGCCCGAGGCGTAGAACCAGGGGTCCGCCTTGAACCTGGTCTGGCATTTCCCTGAGCAGAAATGGAAGTCCTGGCCGCCAAAGGGTTCGGTCCGGGTATCCGGCTTCAGGCTTACCGTCATGCCGCAGACAGGATCGACGGCCGTCGGGCCGACGGCAGGCCCATCGTGGCGTTTCGGCATTTCGTCGTCGGTCGGGGCGTGGCCTGCATGCGGATCGAAGGTGGGCATGGCGTCCTCCTTGCGCGGACCGTGCCGCGTGAAGGCCGATGCACGACCCTCAGGATCAATCTGCGCCGTCCCGTGGCTGGAAGGTCAAGCGCAGAATGAGCTGGAGGTCGATCCCTGCACGCCGAAGGCATCTACCGTTACACGCGGGATCGGTGCGGGGCCGAACAGGCTGACCGCTGCATCACCGGGCTGTTCGCCGCCTTCGACCGGATTGCCTCGCACGGCGTCGCCTCGAAGCCTGTTCCGGCCGAGTTCGGCGTCGATGGTTTTTTCTTCCGCTACGAGCATCACTTCGCCTATTGGCGGAAGCTGTCCAACGGCGACATCGGCATCGTGACAATCCTGCATGAACGGATGCACCAGATTGACCGCTGCCGAGAGGATTTCGCCTGATATCCCAGTGATATCATGGCGTTGCGTGCTCCGAAACTCACACCATCCTGCCAGGCATAGTCAATCGCTGCCAGAGATGGTTGGACCGCAGTCCCCTGCCCTCCGCCACTTGATTCCCCCTGCATCGGTGTCCGTATCCGTCTTTGCGGCAGATCACGGGATTGGTCGGTCCGACCTGAACCGCCAAAAGGCCATCGCGACGGGTGGGGCGCGTCAGGGGTCTTTCGCGCCCAAAGGTGTCATGTGCGCGGGTCGCCGGTTCGAACCGATCTGGTGCGATCAGGCAGGCTCGCCGCCAAGAACTTCCCAGAAGTCCGCTCTCAGATTGTGATGCGGAAACGGTTCGTCAGGCACTTCGGTTCCAAGGAATGCACAGAGCGGGCCCCATCCTTCCGACACATCAAAGACGAGCAATCTGCTGGCGGGCAGCGCGTCGCGGACCTCTTCGGTTCTGCGCCGGAAGGCGGCAAGTCCAATTTCCCGATCGTCCAGAACACCGCCGAAGGTGTGCTTGCCAGCCAGCCCGTTCCACGCCGTGAGGATGTCACGGATATGGGGGGGCAATGGCAAATCCGCATATCTTGCCATCAGCTTGCCGATGGTCTTGTCAAAACTGGCCCACCATTTCTCTTCGGGTCGTGTTGTGTGCACCACTTTCGCATCCGGAAAGGCCCGGGCCAGGTCGCGCCAGACATGTGCGCCGGGCCAATCCACCTGAGACCTGTAACCGGCGAAGACCGTGTCCCAGTCGACACCCTCGCCGGCAGCCAGTTTCTGCCAATGGATCACTTGTTCCGGGTTGGCCGCGACCTCGTGCATGTGGTGACACGGCCCGTAGCCCAGCCTTTCCAGGGCGGCCTTCAAGGATTTCGTTCCCGTTCTTCCAAAACCTGAGCCGATCACTTCCAGTGCCATGCAGGATCCTCCCATACATTCAGAAAAAGCATGTGCCTCATTGCGGCCTGTGTCTACCGTTCCGATTTGTGGCGTGAGGGGGACATGGGCGGCTGTCCACGCGATGCGGGGTCTGTGGATTTGGAACTTTTCGGACTGGATTTCGGAACGGTTCGGACCGTTTCAGGACGGCGGGGGCCCGCGTCTGACAGGGTTGTCTGGTCAACCAAGCCCGGAGGAACAGACCATGACAGACCTTCCCATCGGCCATTCGCAGTCAGTCACCGGCACGGGAAAGATCGCTGCGGCGGTGGAACGGCTGATCGCCCTGTTTCGGGTCGCTTCGGGCGCTGTGGCGCAAGCCGCCGCACGGGGCGCCCAACGCAGGGCCGCGCGCCGCGCGCCCGAGGAAATCCTGGCCGCACAAGCCCGCCGCGAAGAGGCGCGCCGCGCTGTGGACAAGCTCTTGCTGCTGCGCTGATCACTCCGGTATGCCGATGCAGCGCAGGTAAGCCCTGTGCCTGCGCTGTTTATCGGGCATCTGGTAGGGCGAGTCACGGAGCGTTGCGGTGATTGTCATGCCCGGCTCTCGCGCCTTGAGCAACTGCCCCAGGCGCTGTGCTTCCTCTATCCGCCCCAGTTCCCAGTAACCCCAGGCAAGACCAACCAGGCTGGCGGTATAGTTGGGGGCTTCGGCAAAAGCCTGCTCCAATGCGGCTACCCCGTCTTCAAGCCGCCCCGCCAGCAACAGGGTCGCCCCAAGCCCACAACGCACCTGACCAATGATCGGGTCCAACGGATTGATCCGGATCGCGCGGGTGAAATGGTCGATGGCCTGATCGCTGTCGCCCAGATAGCTGTGTACCCAGCCGAGCTCGTTCAGCACATGGCTTGAATTCGGGTTCAATGCATAGGCCTGCTGGATGACAAGCAGACCGCGCCGCTGTTGCTGTCCAAGAAAGGCGATCGTCAAGCCGGCAAAGGCCAGGGCCATTGCATCATTTCGGTGGTCGGCCACCACCTCTTCAGCCAATGGCAGACAGTGGGCAGCCTCTGCAAGGCTCAGCCAGCGTTCCGAGCGCGCCGTCGTCGTCAACCGGCAGATCAGCGCCTTGGCATGGGAATAGCCGGGGTCAATCGCCAAAGCGCGCTCCAGCAGAGTCCGCGCCGCGACAAAGCTTTCGAAATCCGGCAGTCGATGTGTCAACGGCAACGCCCGCAGGCACAGTTCGTAGGCGCTGAGGTCGGTCGTGGGCTTGGTGCTGGCACGACGCGACTCGGCAAGGATCACGTTCGGCTCGATGGCAGAAGCGACCTGCTCGGTGACGGCGTCCTGCAATTCGAAAATCTCGGCCAGTGTCCCGGAAAAGCGGCGTGACCAGATCATGTGGCCGGTCTCGGCCTCGATCAGTTGGGTGTTGATGCGCAGCCGGTCGCCCGCCTGCTGGATGCTGCCTTCAAGGATGTAGCGCACACCAAGCTGCTGGCCGACCTCGGCCAGATCGACGGAGCGGCCCTTGAAGGTAAAGGTCGAGGACGCGGCAATCACGAAAAAGACCGGGATGCGCGACAACGCGGCGATCAGATCGGCCACGATCCCGTCCACCAGATAGTCCTTGCCCGCATCGCCCGTCAGGTTGGCAAACGGCAGCACGGCGAGCGAGGGTTTGTCGGGCAACGGCAGCGCTTTGGGAAGTTCGGCAGGGCCTTTGGCGGAAAGGGTCAACTGATAGCCGACACCCGGCACCGTCGCGATGCCACGCGCCCCGATCAGCTTGCGAAGTGCTGCGATCTGGACGGTGAGGTTGCTTTCCTCGACGTTCAGGTCGGCCCAGACATGCTCCAGCAGTTCCGCCTTGGTGACGACCCGGCCGGAATGTGCGTCAAGGTAGGCCAGCACGTCAAAGGCCCGTGCGCCGATCTGCCGGGTCACGCCGTCGATCCGCACCGCGCGCTCGGCGGGCAGGATGACGACCGTCTGTTCCGGGTCGCGGGTCATTCCGGGAACCCCACCGCACGCAGGGCATCTTCGATATCCTGGAGCCATGCCGGGTTCATATCGGGCGTGTCCCGCAGGTAGCCCGCGATCGACAGACCAGGGACCAAGGCGCGCAAACCTTCGGCATAGCGGCCCGCTTCAGCGATGCGACCCACCTTCCAGCAACTGACCACAAGCCCCAGAAGGGCCGGAAACAAGCGTGGATGATCTGCCACGGCGCGTTCCAGCAACCGGATCGCCGCCTCGTAGTCGCCGCGCAGGTGCAGCAGATCGGCCAGGCCGGTGCGCGCCAAGCCAATGTTGGGGTCGATCGGGTTCAGGCGGATGGCCCGAAGCAGATGTTCTTCAGCAATGGCATTCTCGCCGACATAGCGATGCGCCCAGCCCGAGGACATCAGCACGAGAGAGGAATTCGGGTTGAGCGCCACCGCGCGGCGCAACGCGCTGACCCCACGCTGCTGCTGACCGCCGAAGAAGGCCAAGGCAATGCCTGCGTCGGCCAGCGCCTGGGGATCAACGATCCGGTCGTCCGACAGGATCTCCTCGGCCAGCGGAAGGCAGGACCGCGCTTCGGCAAAGGTGATCACGCGAATGGAGAGGGCACCGATATGAAGTCCGCACAGCAAGCCCTTGGCATGAACATAGTGCGGATCGAGGGCGAGGGCCTGGTGCAACTGATCGCGGGCCCGGAAAAACGCGGCGGCGTCATGCACCCGGATTGCAGCCGGGGTGGCCCGCAGACACAGGTCATAGGCGGTCAGGCTGGTCGTGGGCTTTTGATCGGCGCGCAGGGCTTCGGCGGTCAGCACGCTGGGTTCGATGGCCGAAGCGGTGGCCGCGACAACGCTGTCCTGCAATTCGAAAATCTGGGCGAGCGAGCCGGTAAAGCGCTGGCTCCAGATCAGATGCCCGGTCTCCGCCTCGACAAGCTGGACATTGATCCGCAGACTGTCGCCCGCCTGCTGAATGCCGCCCTCGACAATGTAGCGCACGCCGAGTTGCCGACCGACATCGGCAAGGTCGATGGCTTTTCCCTTGAGCGTGAAGGTGGAACTGGAGGCAATGACAAAGAACGCCCGGATGCAAGACAGCGCCGAGATCAGGTCACTGACGATCCCGTCCACCAGATAGTCCTTGCCCGCATCGCCGGTAAGGTTTGCAAACGGCAGCACCGCAAGCGAGGGTTTGTCGGGCAACGGCAGCGCTTTGGGCGGCTCTTCCGGGGCCTTGGCGGAAAGGGTCAACTGATAGCCGACACCCGGCACCGTCGCGATGCCACGCGCCCCGATCAGCTTGCGAAGTGCTGCGATCTGGACGGTCAGGTTGCTTTCCTCGACGTTCAGGTCGGCCCAGACATGCTCCAGCAGTTCCGCCTTGGTGACGACCCGGCCGGAATGTGCGTCAAGGTAGGCCAGCACGTCAAAGGCCCGTGCGCCGATGACCATGTCCGACCCGTCGATCCTGAGCCTGCGCACGTCACGCAGAAGTTCGATGTTGGGCTGCACGGGATCGAACATTGGACATCCCAGGAAATGGCTACCGGGGCGACGATAGAGGCCGAAGAGCGACATGCCAAATTCTATTCCTCGGACCTTCGCCCACGGCGGCCAACCGGAACCGCTGGCGTGCATTTCGGCTTGCCTGTGATGCGGATTCCCGACCGTAACAGGCAGAAGAACGCTGCGTTGCACGCTTTCCATGCCTGCCTTGATCGGACTTGCGGGGCCCGCACTGGCCGCACACGACCTTGGAACGCCGCCCGGTCAAGCTGCGGCTGTCGGCATCGACCGCAATCGGGACGGGAACACGAATGGCAAGGACTACGCGCCCGGACAATCATCCGCCGAAGCGGCCGCCGTCGACAACAACGGGAAGGGCCGGATCAATGGCCGGATCAATGGTCAGATCATGCTCCGGGTCAGATCCCGTTGCCCGCCGGCAAGCAAGGCGCCTTGCCCAAAACGACTGCGGCCCCTGCGGGGGACGCTGGCGCAGGCCGCAGCAAACGAGATTCTGGCAGGCGGCCTGCGATCCAGATGCACAGCACGCCTCATGCACGGGAACGTGACCTTGTCGGCGGTGTCGAAATGGTACCCTTTGGCAAGGTGCCGGTTTGCACCTTTGATCGAGGGGAGGATACGAGATGAAGATGTTGGTAACAGCCGGACTGCTTGCAATCCTTGCTTCGCCGGTGCTGGCGTTTCAATGCCCGACCGACATGGCTGCGATTGATGCCGCACTTGCGACCGCCAACTTGAGCGCGGAAGACCTGGCCCGCGTCAAGGAACTGCGCGCCAGGGGAGAGGCCGAACACGCGGCCGGCAACCATCAGGCGTCGGTTGATGCTTTGGCAGAAGCGAAGACGTTGCTGGGGCTTTGACGCAAGGCTTGGCGCAGGGTGTTTCCTTGGCGGCCGGCGATCGCGCCGCCAAGGAAGTCTGTCCGTCAGGGAGCCTTCAGCTCTGCATAGTCGCCAGACGTGCGCAGGGTGATCGTCACCGGCACTTCGGTGCGGTTGCGCCAGAACCAACCGTGGTTGCCGGTGAACGCCGCTGTCAGTTCGCCGGTCTGTTCAGCGGCCGCGCGGCCCTGTTCGTAGCTGATCTTCTGGCCGCTGCCGTCGCCGTGGGTGTCGTAGTTCACCACCGATCCGTTCGCCGACCATTCGAACCGCGCCGTCTGGCCTTCGTCCATCGCCAGTTTCACCTCGATCCCCTGTCCGGGGGCGAGGGTGTAGTTGACCTCGTCACGCCAGCCGGACGCAGCGGGCGCCTGGATCGCCGCGACCTCGGCCTCGGGCTCGGCGGCAACCTCGGCTTGTGGCGCGGGTTCCGGCTCGGCTGCAACCGGCGCGGGGGCCGCGGCAACCTCGGGTTCAGCCACCGGCCCGGCTGCCGCAGTTTCGGGCGGGGTCGGCGACGCAACCACCGGTGCGCCGATGATCGCCGCGATGGCGGCGACCTGGCTTTCGATCCGTTCCAGCCGCGCGGCAGCTTCGGGATCAATGCCGGCAACGGAGGTTCCGCCCGCCGCTGCCGCCGCATCGTCGGCCTCGGCTTCGGCATAAAGCTGCTGCTTGATCTGGCCCATCTCGGTCAGACCGAGAACGCTGCCGAACCCGGTCGCGTCAATTCCGTATTCCGCGGGCAGGTAGACGATGGTCAGCACCGCCACCGCCGCAAGTCCGGACGTCAGGGTGGAGCGGACCAGACCGGCAGAGGTGGCAGGCACCTCGCGGATCAGCCCGCCATCATCGGGCCGGGCGGCGTTGGTGCGCGTGGCGCGCAACGGGGTTTGCGGCGCGCGGTGGATGTCGAATTTGTCTTGCATGTCAGATAACTCCCTCAAGCCAGCGCCAGACCGATGAGCTGAAAGCCCATCAGGTAAAAGCCGAGGCCGATCATGATTACGTTCGCGGTGTAGGCTTGCTGCCCGAAGGACGGGCTGGCGCGCCAGCGGCGCATGAGCACCAGAATGGCGGCCAGCGCGGTAAGTTGCCCGATCTCGACGCCGACGTTGAAGGCGATGAGGTTGGTCAACAGCCCATCTTGCGAGATGTCGTACTCGATGATCTTCGATGCCAGGCCGAAGCCGTGCAGAAAGCCGAAGATCAGTGTGGCAAGCCTTGTGTCAGGCTGCACGCCGAACCATTTTCGGAACGCGCCAAGGTTGTCGAGCGCCTTGTACACCACCGAAAATCCGATGATCGCGTCGATGATGTAGGCGTTGATGCCGAAGTTGAACCAGACGCCCAGCAGCATCGTCGTCGAATGGCCGACGGCGAAAAGCGTGACGTAAAGGCCGATCTCCCTCATGCCGTAGAGAAAGAAGATCACCCCGAACAGAAACAGGATGTGGTCATACCCCGTCACCATGTGCTTGGCGCCAAGGTAGAGGAACGGGATGATCTGTGGCCCGGTGATTTCCTGGATATAGCCCTTGTCACCGAGAGTGACCGCGTGGGCGAGGGCCGCCTCGGCGGATAGGACGATCAGAAGTGCCAGCATGGCCAGGGCAAGCGTTGCCCGAACGGGGCATATGCCACCGGGCCACCGCAGGAACGGTGCGTGTCGCATGTCGAAATTCCTTGAGAGTGAGAGGGTCGATGTGCGGCGTGTTGGCCGCGACGATCAGACCAAAAGCCGCGGTGGCCGCATCAACCCGCCATCTTCAAGACCGGAGGGCAGCGCGCCGACGCCCCGGAACGCACTTGACGGGCCGATATGCGGCGCCGCGCCAGCCTGCGGCATCAGCGCCGCTGACTGGTGATCGTGGTCTATGGCACTGTGCGACCCCGCGCCCGTATCGGCATCGTGGCTGTGGCCATGCTCAAGGTCTTCGGCCATCGCCATTACCGCGCTGACATAGTCCGCAGGACCGTGCGAGGCGGTGTTCACCAGAGGCGCCACGACCAACGCAAGCGCAGCCAGAATCACGCATGCCATGCGATGGCCGCGTGCTGCCGTATTGCGAAGGGTTCTGATCGCCTGCATGCCCGACTTCTTCTTCACCACCCGCACTTCGGACGGGCTTCAATCGGTCTGATATACCATTGCCCGGCGCGGTATCAACCAGGCCGCCGGAAATTTGGCTGAACTTCGCCGACTTGAAGCCCGCCGCGAACAAGGATAGCTATCCTCCCGGGGGGATACGGATGATGGATGACCACACGACCCACAGCTCCCATCCGGGCATCGCAAAACGGCTGAAGCGGGCGGAAGGCCACCTTCGATCCGTCATCGCGATGATCGACGCGGGCCGCCCCTGCGCCGAGATCGCGCAACAACTGCATGCGGTTGAAATGGCCGTGCTGCAAGCCAAGCGCGCGCTGATCCACGACCATATCGACCATTGCCTGACCGGCGGCCCGTCGCATGACATGGCCGAGATCAAGGCGCTGACAAGGTTTCTGTGATGCTTGCCACCTTGCGAAATCCTACGTTCCGACACCTGTTCCTGGCCCAGATCGTGGCGCTGGTCGGGACGGGTCTTGCGACAGTGGCGCTTGGCCTGCTTGCATGGGATCTGGCAGGTGCGGATGCCGGGGCCGTCCTTGGCACGGCGCTTGCCATCAAGATGGTGGCCTATGTCGGTCTGGCCCCGATTGCGGCGGCGGTGGCCGAACGTCTGCCGCGCCGGGCCTTTCTGGTGGGGCTGGATCTGATCCGCGCCGCTGTCATCGCCTGCCTGCCATTCGTCGATCAGGTCTGGCAGATCTACGTGCTGATCTTCTTCCTTCAGGCCGCCTCTGCCGGGTTCACGCCCGCCTTTCAGGCGGTGATACCGGACGTGCTGAAGGACGAACACGATTACACCAACGCGCTTTCGCTTTTGCGGCTGGCCGAGGATCTGGAGCAGCTTGCCTCGCCAATCCTTGCCGCCGCCCTGCTGACGGTGGTCAGCTTTCCGGTGCTGTTCGTCGGAACGGTGCTTGGCTTTCTTGGCTCGGCCCTGCTTGTGGTCACCGTGCGCCTGCCCGCCCGGCAACGAAGCGAGAACGCGCAGTTCTGGGCCGATGTCACCAAGGGCATCCGCATCTACACCCGCACTCCAAGGCTGCGCGGGTTGATGGTGATGGAAGCCGCCGTCGCTGCCGCGGGGGCAATGGTCTATGTCAACACCGTGGTTCTGGTGCAGGCGCGGCTGGGCTTGGGCGAGCAATCCGTGGCGCTGGCCTTTGCCGGGTTCGGCGCGGGGTCGATGCTGGCCGCCTTTCTGTTGCCCCGCATCCTTGAGCGTCTGGCAGACCGCCCGGTGATGATCGGCGGTGCTGCGGTGATGGTGGCCGGCGTGGCGCTGGTGCCGCTGGTCGGCAGCATCGGCGCGTTGATCCTGCTGTGGGCCGTGATCGGCTTTGGCTTTTCGCTGACGCAGACACCGATCGGGCGCATCATCAACCGCTCTGCCAACGAGGCCGATCGCGGCGCCGTTTTCGCCGCGCAATTCGCGCTGTCGCATGCCTGCTGGCTGGTGACCTATCCGCTGGCCGGATGGATCGGGGCCGAGGCCGGGCTGGGCTGGGCGGCGATGGTGTTGGCCGCCATCGGTGTGGCAGGCCTGATCGGTGTCCTGCGCCTCTGGCCCGCCGAGGATGCCGCCGAGCTGCCGCATGACCACCCGGACCTGCCCCCGGACCACCCGCATCTTCACGCCCACCCGCACCTCAAGGCCCGCGCCGACGCGCACCGCCATTCGTTTGTCATCGACGATCTGCACCGGCAGTGGCCGAAAGCCCGGTAAGCGGGGCCGCCAAAAGGCAGCCTGCCAGCGGAACGGTTCATGCCGTGGTCTGAACCGCGCGCCGAGGGCGACAGTGGCCCCGCCGATGATCCGACGGATGATGTTTGGCAGCAGCGGTGCAAGCCTGCCACCTGCCCGGCTGACGGTGTGCAGACGCATGGGCCGGCTGTTGCGCGACGATGGCGTGCGGCCACTGTGTCGGGACGGTCGCCTGTCAGCCTTCGCGCAGGTAGCGTCCGTTCACCCAGCCTGTCACGGTGACATCCCCTGTCGTCCTTATCCGGCACCAGCGGGTCTGCCCCGACTGTTCGCAGCCCAGGTTGCGCACCCTTGTGCCCGACGAGAGGCGGGCGATGATGTCGCCTTGGGTCGAAGGCCTGGTGCGCACGTTCAGGAAATCTCCGGCGGCAAGGCCGCGGACGACATAGACGCCGGGGCCGCTGCCGCCATCACCTGATCCCGGAGGCATGACGGCGGGCGGGGGTGCGGATTCGCGCAGGTAGCGCGCGGCCACCCAGCCGGTCACATCCATCCCCGTGGTGGACCGGATGCGGCACCAGCGCGTGGCCCCGGTCATCCGGCAGCCAAGGTTCGTGACAATCTCGCCGTTCTTCAGGGTGGCAAGCACGCCTGCGCCTGACTTCGGCTCCATGCGCACGCCAAGACGTTCGTTGGCCGCAAGACCGCGCACCGCCCAGTAATCCGGGCCTCCGGCAAGATCGTCATCGGGCGTCGGCGCGCTGCCCTCGACAAGGAACCGTCCGGCAACGAAGCCGGAAACCTTGCCGTCCAGCGTCTTGACCTCACACCAGCGGGCACTGCCACCGCCGATGCAGATGCCTTTGGTGACCCTGGTGCCGTAGCCGAGCGTTCCAACGACCGGGAACACGACCGACGGCCCGCTTCTGACGTTGATCCTTGCGGTGGTCGAAATACCGCCGATGGTGGTGACGCCCGGTCCGGTCACCGGCTCGGCACGCTCGGAGACCTGTGCAACGGCTGCCGCCGCGACCCAGAGCATCGCCAGGAACACCCCGGCAATCATGGCAACCCGAACACCACCGCCCCTTGCACGCCCGTCTTCCATCGGACCCTCTCGAATCGCCAAGCCTCGCCCAGTCCCGAGTTTAGCAGACGACAGCCTGCATTTCACCGCGCCCGGTTTTCACCGCTAGCGCTGGATGACCTGCCAAGCTCAGGCGTCGGTGGCGCTGAGGTCGAAGGTTTCGCCGGGGAAGAATTTTTCCAGACGGACATCGGCCGAGCGCGCGTGACCCTCCATCCCCTCAAGCCGAGAGATGCGCGCGGTGGCGATGGCCAGTTCGCGCGAGGCGGCGCGGCTGGCGCGTTGCCAGGTCACGGTCTTCATGAACTTGTGGACCGAAAGCCCGCCGGTATAGCGGCCCGCGCCCGATGTGGGCAAAACGTGGTTCGGGCCAGAACATTTGTCGCCGTATGCCACGGTGGTTTCCTCGCCCAGAAACAGCGATCCGTAGCAGGTGAGCCTTGAGAGCCACCAGTCAAGGTCGGCCGCCTGCACATGCAGGTGTTCGGGGGCGTAGTCGTCGGCCACGGCGGCCATTTCCTCGGCCGAGGAGCAAAGCATCACCTCGGCGCAGTCAGCCCAGGCGGCAGTGGCGCTGGCGGCGTTCACGGCGGGCAATTCGGCGATCATGCCGGGGACAAGCGCCATGACACTGTCGGCAAGGGCGCGGTCGGTGGTCACCAGCCAGACGGGCGAGTTGTAGCCATGTTCGGCCTGCCCCACCAGATCCCAGGCCACAAGGCGCGGGTCGGCGGTGTGGTCGGCGATCACCATGCTGTCGGTCGGTCCGGCGAACATGTCGATGCCGACCTGCCCGTAGAGGATGCGCTTGGCTTCGGCGACATACTGGTTGCCGGGGCCGACGAGGATGTCGGCCTTGGGCAGACCGAACAGGCCGTTGGCCATTGCCGCGACGCCCTGCACCCCGCCAAGGTTCAGGATCACGTCGGCGCCGCAGGTGTCCATCGCGAACAGGATCGCGGGCGGGATGCCGCTACCGGGCCGGGGCGGCGAACAGGCGGTGATCATCGGCACACCCGCGACCTTGGCGGTGGTGATCGTCATGACCGCCGAGGCGATGTGGCTGTAGCGCCCGCCCGGCACGTAGCAGCCAGCCGAGGCGACCGGGATCTGGCGCTGGCCGGCCATCAGACCGGGCAGGATCTCGATCTCGCAATCGGTGATCGTGGCGCGCTGGGCTTCGGCAAAGCGGCGGATGTTGCGGTGGGCAAAGCGGATGTCGGCCTTCAGCTTTTCCGGCACCAGGGCTGCGGCTTCGGCCCGGACCTCGGGCGTGACGATGATGTCGCCCTGCCATTTGTCCAGATCGCGGGCAAAGCGGATCGCGGCGGCGTCGCCGTCACGCTCGATCTCGTGCAGCATGGTTTCGACGGCGGCGCGCACGTCGGTTTGCCCCGTCTCGGCGCTGCGGGTGGATTGCTTCAGGTAAATCATGGTCATCAACTCACATACGGCCCTTCCAGGGCACCAGACGGCGTTCGAGGAAACGCATCAACAGGTCGAACGCAAAGGCGATCGTGGCGATCACGAAGATCCCCATGATCACGACCGAGGTTTGCAGGAACTGGCTGGCCGACAGCACCATGTAGCCAAGGCCACTGGTTGCCGCGACCATCTCGGCCGCGACGAGGGTGGTCCAGCCAAAGCCGATACCCACCCGCATCGCCGTAAGAATCTCGGGCATCGCTGAGGGCATGATGACGTGCCGCATCACCTGCCAGCGCGTGGCCCCGAAGGAATAGGCGGCGTGGATCTGCTCGATGGCGGCTGATTTCACGCCGGACCGTGCGCCAAGCACCACGGGCGCAAAGACCGACAAGAAGATCAAAAGCACCTTCGACGTCTCGCCGATACCGAACCAGATGATCATCAGCGGCAGATAGGCCAAGGGCGGGATCGGGCGGTAGAACTCGATCGGCGGGTCGAAGATGCCGCGGATCATCGGGCTCATCCCCATCGCCAGACCCAAAGGCAGGCCGATCAGGCAGGCCAGCAGGAACGCGCCGAAAACGCGCAGGGTCGAGATCAGGATGTGATCGAGGAACGCGGTGTTGGTGAAACCCTCGCGCCAGATCTGGCCGAACTTCGCCAGCACAAGCTGCGGCGAAGGCACGAAAAGCGGCTTCACGAGGCCGAGCGTGGTGACCAGCCACCAGACGAACAGCATGAATGTGACAGAGGCGACCGACAGCCAGAACGTGTTGCCCTGACCGGGCACACCGTAGATTTCGCCGGGTTTGGTCGGGCGGGCGCGGGCCATGCGGGCGAACAGTCCCGGCGTTTTGGGAAGCGGGGCCTTCGGGAGCGGGGTCACGGTCATTCGACAGCCTCCTCGTCGGCAAAGATGATGTTCAGCACTTTTTCACGCAAGCCGATGAACTCGGGCGAGGCCTTGACCTGCCGCGCGGGCGCACCGGACTGGAACTGGCGCGAAAAGGGCAGATCGAAGACATGGGTGATGCGGCCCGGACGGGGCGACATGACAATGAGCTTGGTGCCCATGAACAGCGCCTCTTCAACGCTGTGGGTGATGAAGAAGACCGACTTTCCGGTCTTGCCCCAGATATTCAGGATCAACTCCTGCGCCTTTTCCCGGGTCAGCGCGTCCAGCGCACCGAGGGGCTCGTCCATCAGAAGGATCTTCGGGTCGCAGGTCAACGCCCGCGCGATCCCGACACGCTGCTGCATTCCGCCCGACAGTTTGTAGACCGGAGACTTCTGGAAACCGTCAAGGCCGAGAAGGCCGATGTATTCATTTGCGGTCCGGTAACGGTCTTGCTTGGCGACGCCCTGGATCTGCAAGCCGAAGGCCACGTTGTCCAGAACGTTCAGCCACGGCAACAGCGCGTGTTTCTGGAACACCACGGCCCGGTCCGCCCCCGGCCCCTGCACCGACTGGCCATCAAGCGTCAGAGTGCCGGAACTTGGTGACAGGAACCCGGCGATCAGGTTCAAAAGCGTAGACTTGCCGCAGCCCGAGGCCCCCAGCGCCACGACGAACTCGCCCTCCGTGATGGCAAGGTTGACCTCGCTTAGTGCCGCAACCGGCGGGCGGCCGTCGGCAGCCGGATAGACGACCGACGCGTGATCGATGTTCAGGCTCAATTGCGACCCTTCCGCTGCGAGGGGGGTCTGCCCGGACCGGTCGGGTCCGGGCAGGCGTTTTGCTTACTGGGCCGCGGCGGCAGCGGCGTAGGCGGGGTTCACGAAGCCGGTGTAATCGTCAAGCGCTGCGTCGATCCGGCCTGCAGCCACCAGGAAATCCGCTGTGGTCTTGATCTTCGGCGCGGCACCGGCAAGCCAGGCCTCGCCGGTCTGCTCGGCCATCGACAGGAAGGTGAAGCCTTCGAGGATGCCCGGCACCTGCGCCGGATCGGCGCCCGTCGCGGCTGCCAGCGCCTTGACCTCGGCGCTGTCTGCCGTCCAGGCCGCCGGATTGGCCAGATACATGCCGTTGACCTTGTCGATCGCCTTCAGGAAGGCCACGACCTTGTCGGTGTTGGCCTCGGCGAAGGCCTTGTTGACCACCCAGCCGTCATAGGTCGGGAAGCCCCATTCGGCGGTCTGGTCCGCGCCGATGACCAGCGTTCCGGTCTTGAGGATTTCCGACTGCACCGGTTGCCAGATCCAGGCCGCGTCGATGCTGCCCTGACCCCAGGCGGCGGCGATGTCATCGGGCTTCATGCCGACGATGTTCACGTCCGCCTCGCTCAGGCCTTCGTGCTGCAAGGCGCCCATCAGCGAATAGTGCGCGGTCGAGCCGATCGGAACGGCCACGGTCTTGCCCTTCAGGTCCGCGACGCTGGCGATGTTGGTCCCGTTCCGGGCGATCAGCGATTCCGCCTTGCCGATCACGTCCGAGTAGGCGATCAACTGGATATCGAGGCCCGAGCTTGTGCCGATGGCGACGGGCGAGGAGCCCAGTTCCGACAGCACCACATCGCCCGAGGCCATCGCTGCGATCACGTCGGTTCCGGCGTCGAACTTGCGCCACTCGATCTCCCATCCGGTGGCTTCGGCCAGCTCGTTCGAGGTGGACAGAAGCTGCATCGGCGTCGGGTTGCCGAAATGACCGATGATGATCTTCTCGGCCATGGCCGAGCCTGCGGTAAGAGCCAGCGCGGCCGCGCCGATCAGCAGTCTCTTGAAGGTGGGTGTCATGGGGTGGTCTCCTGGTTGGGTCGGGGTTCTGGCGCGGCTGCGCCTTTGGGTGGCGATTGCTTCGCCTTGTGTTGGCCTGTGTCACCTTGGGTGGCAAAGGCAATCATGGCGCGGACCAGAAGGTCAAGCGTATCGAAGCTGACGGCGGCGGGATCGACGGCGTCTGCAATCAGGGAAAACTCGGTGCAGGCGACCATCTGGACCTGCGCGCCGCGGGCAAGCAAGGCCGCACTTTCGGCGCGAAGCGCAGAGCGGGTTGGGGCTGTGACGCCGCCTGCCTTGATCGCGCGGATGATGGCGAGGATGCGGGCGTCGTCATCGGCGTAGATCGGTGTCATTCCGGTGCCGGCGAAGGCCGCATCGAACAGGCCGGTCAGCCGGGTGGCGGGCGAGGCGAGGATGCCCAAGGTGCCGCCTTTTGGCACCAGGCTGGCCGCGTGCGCGACGGAAAGTGCCACCATGTCGATGAAGGGGATGGTGGTGGCGGCCCGGATCGCCGGGGCGTAGTGGTGCGCGGTGTTGCAGGGCATGGCGAGGGCGTCGGCCCCCGCCTGTTGCAGGCGCTGCGCCATCTGGGCCAGCACCGGGCCGGGGTCTTCGCCGGTGCCCTCGATCAGGTGGCGGATGCGCGAGGGCACCTGCGGGTTCTGGTCGACGATCAGGGGAAGGTGGTCGGCATCATCCCTGGCGGGGGTGGCGGCGATGACCTTCTGCATCAGAAGCACCGTCGCCTCCGGCCCCATGCCGCCGAGGATGCCGACACGCTTCATCCCGCGCCCCCTGTCCGGGACTGGTGCTGCCTGGCGAAGCGGGCGGCGGGCGGGCGGCACATGGCTATTCGGCCGCCTCGCGGGCCGGATCGGCAAAGACCGCGTCATAGCCGAACAGCGCCGCCGATCCGCCGGTGTGCAGGAACACGACGCGCTCGCCCGTCTTGAAACGGCCCTTGCGGCAATAGTCGATCAGGCCAGCGGCGCCCTTGCCGGAATAGACCGGGTCCAGAAGGATGCCTTCCAGTTCGGCGAACATGCGGATCGCCTCCAGCGTGTCGGCGCGCGGGATGCCGTAGCCCGCGCCGACATAGCCGGTGTCGGCAACCACATCCTCGCGCGTCACCACGCCGGGGCAGCCCAGCTTTTCGGCGGTGCGAACGGCGAGGTTGAACACGTTTTCCTCTTGCCTGGCCTTGGGCGCACGGACGCCGAAACCCAGAAGCGGGATGCCCGCGTTGATCGCTTTCAACCCGACGATCAGGCCGGCCTGCGTGCCCGCCGATCCGGTGGCGGTGACAAGGTGGTCAATCACCAGGCCACGGTCGTTGGCCTGACCCAGCAGTTCAAAGGCGCAGTTGACGTAGCCCAGCGCGCCGGTCGGGTTCGATCCGCCGCCGGGGATGACATAGACCTTGCGCCCCCCTGCCCGCATGGTTTCGGCCACCGCGTCCATCTCGGCCTGCATGTCGACGCCGCCGGGGCGCCTTTCGGTGGTGGCGCCGTGCAGGTGGTCAAGCAGCACGTTGCCGTTTTCGTTGTAGTTGTGGTTGTTCGATCCGGTGCGGTCTTCCAACAGGATATGACAGGCCATGCCCAGCTTTGCGGAAAAGGCGGCGGTCTGGCGGGCGTGGTTCGACTGGGTCGCGCCTTGGGTCATCACCACGTCGGCGCCCATCGCCTGCGCTTCGGCCATCAGGAATTCCAGCTTGCGGGTCTTGTTGCCGCCGGTCGACAGCCCGGTGCAATCGTCGCGCTTGATCCAGATTTCCGGCCCGCCAAGTTCGTGGCTGAGACGGTCAAGCCGTTCCAGCGGGGTCGGCAGATGTGCCAGAAAGACACGGGGAAAGCGCGCAAGATGCATTGTGTGACCCTATTCTAACCTTCGCATTTCGACCGTTGCAGCACTGTTGTGCGTTTGCAAATGCGAATTTCTCCACCTATCATGCAGATGTTGCATATTAGGGGTGCGGCGATGCGGCTGGAGTGGCTGGAAGACATTCTGGCGGTTGCCGAAACCGGATCGTTTCAGGAAGCGGCGGAGCGGCGGCGGCTGACGCAATCGGCCTTTTCGCGCCGGGTGCAGCACATTGAGGAGCAGATCGGCGTCGACCTCTTTGATCGCAGCCGCAAGCCGGTGCAGCTTTTGCCAACGACAGCCGAGCAGCGCGACCAGATCGCCAAGCTGGCCAACGACCTTCGGCAGTTGGTGGCCGACCTGCGGCGCGGCGCGCGGATGGCGTCGAACCGGATTGCGATTGCCAGCCAGCACGCACTGACCACCTCGCTGACGCCGTTGATCCTGAAACACATCGACGCGCGGTTGCACGATACCTATGTGCGCCTGCGGTCGGCCAATCTGGACGAATGTTTTGCGCTTTTGCTGTCGCGGCAGGTCGATATCGCCATCGTCTACCGGTTGCCGGGCGAGGATCACCCGATCAGCGACCGCTTCGTGGAAACCGCCACAATCGGCAGCGACCGGCTGGTGCCGGTGTTCGACGCCTCGGCCACAGACGGTTTGAACGCGCGGTTTGCGGCGGGCGAATTGCCCTACATCGCCTTTCCAAGCGAGGTGTTTCTGGGCCAGGTGCTGGAGCGGCTGATCCTGCCCAAGGTGCGCAACCTGTCGCGCCCGATCCCCAAGGCGGAAACCGCGCTGACGCTGGCGGCGCTGGAACTGGCGGTGGTTGGTGTGGGGGTGGCATGGGTGCCCCATTCGCTTGCACGGGCCCGGATCGCGGATGGAACGCTGGCCGACCTGTCAGCCACGCTGCCAACCTACCAGCTTGAGGTCACCGCCGTGCGGCTGTTCGGCAGCCCGTGGCCGGTGGCAAACTCGGTCTGGTCCGAAATCGTCGCCTTGGCGGGACAGGAGCAGGGGGCAGCCGGCTGAACCGCGGGCGACGCGCGGTCAGCGGGGGGCAAGGATGTGCGCGATGGCCGACAGGATGATGCCGTTGGTGTTGATGTCGGTGTAATCGCGCATCTGGGCAAGCGTGTCGGCATAGACGCCCACCGAAAAGCCGTGGTCCGGAATTCGCGCGTTTTCCCGCACGATGGACAAGAGGCGCATGTTGTAGGGATGGGGGTGGACGGCCTGCCAAAGATACGCGGCCTTGGCGCTGATGATCTCGCTTGCGAAGGGAACGGCGGTGTCGTCGGCAGCCGGGGGAACGATGGTTTCGACCACCCAGGCATCGCGGCCTTCGCGGTCAAGCCGCAAGCCTGAATAGATGAACCAGGGGGGGCGGTCGATCGGCGCTTCGGATACGCAGCGCAGCTGGCCGGTCGTCTCGAACCAGCCAAGCTGTGCGTCGAAAAGCGCGTCCAGGATCACCCGTGTCGGGCCGTCAACGCCCAGTTCGATGGCATGTAGCGCGAAGGGTTCCGTCGAGATCGCCCCCAGGGCGGCGGCCCGGTAAAGGACGGTGATTTCGCTGTCCGGGCTGTCGTCATCCCAGGTCTGGATCGGCAGGACCGTCTGCCCGAGGAAGGCAAAGCCCGGCACGACGTAATCTGTGCATTGCGATTGCGAAGTGTCCTGCCATCGGCCGAACCGGTTGGTGAAGTGCCAGCCGGTGCGCACGGAAAGATCGAGGCTCCAGTCCTTGAAGGTCTTTTGCAGCGCGGCGCGGTCGGCCAGCCCCAGCGAAACGGCGCGGCCAAGGGCGATGCCCAGACGCCCTGCATCGCAGCTGTCAAAGCCGGCAACCGTCGTGCGCAAGGTTTGAGCGGAAAAGTTCGACGGGGGCAGCAGGCCGCCATCCAGCCGGTCGGTCGGGATGCTGGCCGCCGCCTTGGCGATGGCCGCGGCGGCATCGGCGCGGTCGATCAGGCGCAGGTCGGCCGCCGCAATCAGGGCGTTGATCTGCGAGGCCAGATCCCACAGCGTGATCTCGCTGTTGATCCGGCCGTCCGGCGCGGTAGAGACTGTTCCGGCGGCAAGGCCGGTTTCGGGATAGGTATAGCGCTCAAAATAGCGCCATGCCAGCGCTGCGTCTTCCATCAGACGGGCGCGTTCAGCGGCATCGGGTTGGAAGGCCACCACCGGGTCGGTCTGGCGACGGCGGCGCAGCGCCCAGTAGCGGCGGATCAGCGGGTCGCTTGCCATCACCCGGTCGCGCAACGCGGTCACGTCATGCAGGCGGATGTGGCCGCGGCTCTTGGCATCTTCGATCCGACGCAGCAGCCGCGCCCGCAACGGCGGACTTGCGACGTCGTTTGATGTCACCCTCAGAACGCGGTCGGACTGATCCAGCGTCAGACGGTCAAGCCGGGTTGCGGCGGTGGCATCGAGTGTGCCGAAATGCATCCGAAGATCGGGGCCAAGGCCGTTCACCTCGGAAGCGCCGATCACGACAGTCGCGGCGGCCTCGGGGCCGGGTGCGGCCGAAACGGGCACGACGCAATCGGCCAACGGGGCGGCATCGGGCAGGGTCGTCTGCGTGCAGTCGCCCGGTGCGGCGGCGGCATTCAGCCGGGTGAAGGGCAGGCCGCGCTCTGACAACGCCTGCGCAAAGGCGGCGATGTGGCCTTCGCGGTCGGGCTGGTCAAGCAGAAGGGCAAGGTCACGCGGCACCGAGGTGCCGCCGAGCTGAAAGTAATCGCGCGCAAGGCTGGCGTGAAGCCCGAGGCGGCGCAGGGTGGCGACGATATGGCCGACACCCGCCTCGATGCCCGTGGCCAGATCGGCCCCGGACAGAGCGGCACCGCGCAAAAGCGATATGTGAAGGACGACAACGCGCGGGTCGGGCGAAAGGCTTTGCAGCGCCTTCTCGAGTGCGGGGTCGAAAAGATCGACCAAAAGCCCACCGGTGATGGTCATCTGATCGCGACCGTCAGGCATGACGGTGGCCGGCTCGGTGGTTTGGGGGCAGATGATGCGCACCCGAAACCCGGCCGACCGATAAGCGCTGAGGTCCGTCCGCGGGTTGGCTGCATGTTCAAAATAAGTGGTTGTCGGCAGCGCGGCGTAAGGAACTGATTCGGCTGCCTGAAGGTTCACCTCGGCATGTTTGAATTCATTGGCCGCGCGAAGATGCCAGTATCTCTGCTCAAGGAAGAGTGGTGCCGCAATTGATACAACCTCAAGTAGTTCCGGAACGATGGATTCAGAAACAGGCAGTTTCTTCATGCTACCAGGGGTTCTGGAACCGTCCATATAATGCGACGCTACAAGGATTGTGGGTTCAGTATTGTTGTGGAAATATTCAAGGACGTTTGAAATGCCGTCAGGTTTCCACGTTGCGGGAATATCCTGCAGCACGAGGAACGCCACTCCGGGAACCGACGCAGACAGTTTCAGCCCCGGTATCAGGGCCAGCGCGGTTGTGGTCAGGAACAGACGTCGAGTGCAGTCCATGACCGTGGGCGGCTCCTGTCTTGGCGCGGCTGGCCCCGGTTGTGGCAAGCCTGACGCGCACGAAGTGTCGGACCGGAGTGTCGGTCCATGACGAACATCATTCCATTCGGACCTGCGCGCGACGCGAACGTCAAGAAGGTCTTTGCGGCGACGTCGCGGCGGCGGGCGACTATCGCGCGCGCTGTCGTTGTTGCTGTCGTTGCCCTGCTTGTCTTTGCGGTGGTGGACATGGCGTTCCGGCTGCTGGCGCTGCCCGATGCCGGACCGCCGGTCGCCTTGCAGCCGGGGCAGTTCGACCCTGCCGCCGAGGCGGTGCTTTACACGCTGCAGGACGGGCCGCGCGACAGTTGCCAGGGCGTGGACCCAGGCGGCACCAGCGTGGGCGCCTATCTTCCGGCCGACGACCTGACCGCGCGGACCGCGCTTTTGGCGCATTGCGCCAGCGTCGACCGGGTGTTTGCGGAATCGCTGGCGTTCGGGGTCGACGCCGGGGCGGTGATTGCGCTGGCATCGGACGAGTGGCGCGAAAGCCTTGCCACGATCGGACGCCCGGTCTTTGTGATGCTGACCGCCGGGTTCGCCACACCGGATGGCGGCAAGCGCACGCTGATGATCCCCGCCGCTGTCCGCACGCGCCTGTTGCAGGACATTTCGCGCCAATGGCCAGCGGGGACCAGTCTGTGTCTGGACCTGTCGGGCAATCCCGATGTGCTGGCCGATGATGTCACCGCGCTCCTTGCCGCCTTGCGCCCGATGGCCTTGGCACGGGACGGACAGTTGTGCGTAGCTGGCACCGTCGATGCTGCGTTCCTGCGCGACGCCGGGGTAATCGCGGCGGCGGACGTGGTACTTGCAAAGGGGTTCCGCGCGCCGGGGCGGCTGCCGTTGCCTCTTGCACCGCAGCCGTGGTTCGAGGCGGCGGTGGCACCTTTGTTGCAAGCGGTGCCGGCGACCAAGCTGGTGGTGGCGCTTGGCACCTTCGGAGTGCAGACCGATGCCGCGACCGGCCGGGCCGAAGACGTCGCCTATGCAACCGCGCTGGCGCGCACGCGAGTTGCCGAAGGCAGCGTCACGGTTGACCGCGATGCACTGAACGCCGAGCTTGCCTTTGCCGGACCTGATGGCCGCGCCGCGCGGATCACGTTGCTGGACGGGTTGTCCTTTGCCAACCAGATGACGGCGCTTGCCCCAGATACCGCGCTGGCGCTGTGGCCGATCGGGTCCGAAGATCCGGCGGTCTGGTCGCTGATCGCGGGCGACGACGTCCAGACCGCCCTGACCCGGCCGATCACCCTGGACCGACAGGTGCTGCTGTCGGGAACCGGGCCGGTCGCGCTTCAGGTCGATGAGGCGGCTGTCGGGCGCCGCGACGTGACCATTGATCCGCAGAGCGGCCGGGTTGTCGAACAGGCTTACCGCGCCCTGCCCTCGCCCCATGTTCTGACGCGGTTCGACGGTGGCGTTGCGGATGCGGTGCTGATCGCGTTCGACGGGCTGCCGCCGATCGACAACCTGTCGGACCTGCTGTTGCAACTGGCGCATTTCGGGGTGCGCGCGACGTTCGCGGTGACCGCATCCGAGGTTGTCGCCAACCCGGATGTGGTGCGCAGGCTGATCGTCGCAGGACATGCGGTGGCGCTGTCGGATGTCGGCGACCTTGCGGGAAGCGGGCTTTACGGCACCGTCTCGCGGTTCCGCGACCGCGCCGCGACAATGGCGCTTGCCGGTGAAACAGACTGGCGCGCCGTGTTGGCCGAAACCTGGGGCAAGGGCGACATCATGCCCACCTCGACCGACGAATTCGCCACACTCGTCGCGCTGCAAAAGCAGGGCCGTCTGCGGCTGCCAGAGGGCGAGCGGGTTCCGTCCGACCCCGACGCGGCGGCGCAATTTGCTGAACGTCTGGTCAGCACGGTGTTTCTGCAAGGCTCGCAACTGGTGCGGTTCGACCTTTCGAGGAAAGAGCTGCAAGCCACCCTCGCCGCGCTGCCGGTGGTGCTTCAGGCGTTTGATACGGCGGGGGCAAGTTTCATCGCACCCGACGATCTTGCCCGGCCCGCAGGCGGCGTGGCGATGTACGAAGCGCGCGATCTGGCAACCCTGCGCGACCGGATCTACGTGTGGACGCTGCTGAAGGCCGACCGCTTCGTGGCGGTGGCGTTCCTGATCCTGCTGCTGGTTGCGATGCTGCGGTCGACCGTGTTTCTGGCGCTTGCGCATCTGCGCCGCCCGCGCGACACCATCGACCCGACCTGGGCGCCCGGCGTGACCGTGATCATTCCGGCCTTCAACGAAGGCAAGGTCATCGAGACCTGCATCCAGTCGATCTTTGCCAACGATTACCCCGACCTTCGGATCATCGTGGTCGACGACGGGTCGCAGGACGAAACCGCCGCCGTGGTGGCAGCGATGGCTGCGAAAGACCGGCGTATCTGGCTGGTGAGGCAGGACAATTCGGGCAAATGGGCGGCGGCGAACACGGCGCTGCGCTATGTGATGACGCGGTTCTTTGTGGTGATTGACGCGGACTCCTCGATCGGAAGCGATGCGATCCGCTGGCTGGTGCAACCCTTTGCCGAGCCGAACGTCGGGGCCGTGTCGGGCATCGTCGAGGTTGGGAATTCCCGCAACTGGCTGACCTGGTGCCAGAATCTGGAATATCTGGTCAGCCAGAACATCCACCGTCGCGCCTATGAGACATTTGACGGGATCTTTGTCGTGCCAGGTGCCATCGGCGCGTGGCGCACCGATGCGGTGATCGCGGCCGGCCTGTTTTCCGGCGAGACGATCACCGAGGACGCCGACCTTACACTGGCCGTTCACCGCGCAGGCTACCGGGTCGTCATGGCCGAACGGGCGCGCGCCTTTACCGAAGCGCCGGAACGGCTTTCCCCCTTCATGTCGCAGCGCTTGCGCTGGTCGCTTGGCATGTTGCAGACGTCGTGGAAACATCGCATGGCCATTCGCGAAGGTCATCCGGTCGGCTTCATCTCGATCATCTTTGCGGTCTGGTTCAACGTGCTGACGACGATCCTGTCGCCGCTGGTGGATCTTGTGGTGCTGGTGCTGATCGGGTTGGCCGCATCGCGCCTGATGATGGGACAGCCGGTCCTGAACGACGGCGCGAGCCTGTTCGTTGCCGGGTATCTGGGGCTGGCCTTGCTTGACCTGCTGAACACGGTTGCGACGTTCCGGTTCGAGCGGCGGTTCGATCTGCGGCTTTTGGTGCTGACCCCGCTGGTGCATCTGGGCTACCGGCAACTGCTGTATGTGGCGACCGTCCGTGCGACATGGCGGGCGATCACCGGGCGGCTGACCGCGTGGCAAAAGCTGGAGCGGACGGGTGCGCTGAACCGGTCGGCAAGGGCCGAACGCTCGGCGCTTGACCCGCATGCGACGGTGCGGACCTAAGCCCATGCAGGCGGAAACTTACCGGCCCGACATCGACGGCTTGCGTGCGCTGGCCGTGCTGCCGGTGATCCTTTTCTACCTGTCGGCCGGGCTGGCGCCGGGCGGCTACCTGGGCGTGGACGTGTTTTTCGTCATCTCGGGATACCTGATAACCGGGATCCTGCTGACCGACCTTGGCCAGGACCGGTTCAGCCTGCTGCGGTTTTACGAACGGCGGGCGCGGCGGATATTGCCGGCGCTGTTCGTCGTGATCGCGGCTTGCGTCCTGCCGGCGGCGGCCTTCATGCTGCCGGGTCAGCACGGCGATTTCGGCGTCGCGGTGCTGGCGGCGATCGGATTCGTGTCAAACCTGCACTACTATTCCTCCACCGGCTATTTCATGGCCTCGGCCGAGGTGAAGCCGCTCTTGCACACCTGGTCGCTGGCGGTGGAGGAACAGTTCTACCTGCTGTTTCCGGTCTTGCTATACGCCACCTGGCGTTGGGCGCGGGGCGCGGTGCCGGCGGTGATCGGGGTGGTCGGGGTGGCCAGCCTTGGAACGGCGGTCTGGCTGTTGCAGCGCGACCCCGCCGCCGCGTTCTACCTGCTGCCAAGCCGCGCGTGGGAGCTGATGGCCGGGGCAATGGTCGCGGTGGTGACGCGGGCGCCGTCGCGGCTGCAGGCCGAGGTGGCCGGGTTCGCCGGACTGGCGCTGATTCTGGCAAGCTACGCCTTTCCCGATGCGCTGACGGTGTGGGGGCTGGTCGCGCTGGCGCCGGTTGCGGGCGCGGCGCTGTTCATCTGGTCTGGCGGCGGGACGGCTGCGGCGCGACTGGCAGCATCGTCGCCGCTGCGCTGGATCGGGCTGATCAGCTTCAGCGCCTATCTCTGGCATTGGCCACTTCTGGCGTTCTGGCGCTTGCGCGGTGGGGGCGACGTGACCCTCGGCAGCGGGCTGCTGCTGCTGGCTGCCACACTGGTGCTGTCCACGCTGACCTACCAGTGGGTCGAACGGCCCTTCCGCGACCGCTCTGCCACGGCGCGGTTTCCAAACCGGGCTCTGGTGCCGTTTCTGGGCTCGGCAGCGCTGTGCCTGACGCTGTTTGGCGTGATGCCGCTTCTGCCCGGCACGGGCGGCGGATCGCGTGAGGCCGCGACGATCGAGGCCAGACTCGCGGTGAATTACGGGCTTGGTCAGGTCTGCGAAAATGCCTTCACGCTTGATCCGACATGCCGCACATCGGACACCCCGGAGATCTTGCTGTGGGGCGACAGCTACGCCATGCACCTTGCCCCGGCGATCCAGGCGTCGGGCGGCTGGGGCGGGTTCATCCAGATGACAAAGTCAAGCTGCGCGCCGGTGCTCGGCCTGTCCACGTCCCCGGCGGAATACGAGGCCGACTGGTTCAAGGGCTGCCTGCGTTTCAATGAAGAGGTGTTCGCCTGGCTTGCGGGGGCGCGCAGCGTCCGGGTTGTCGTGCTGTCGACAAACCTGCGGATCCTGTCCAACGATCTGCGACGCCCGGACGAAACCGTGGTGCCAGTGGCCGATGCCGAGGCGGAGGTCAGGGTCGCCCTGCTGGACACGGTTGACCGCATCCGAGCGCTTGGCAAGCAAGTGGTGATCGTGTCGCCCACCCCGACCACGGGCGATGACATCGGCCAGTGTCTGGCCGCCGCAGTGCTGGTCGATGGGGACGAAAGCGCTTGTGATTTTCCGCTGTCCAGGATCGCGCCGATCAACCTTGAGGCGATCGACTTTCTGCGCAGCCTGCAAAGCAAGGTTCCGCTGATTGATCTGAGCGCGCTGATCTGCCCGGCGGAAATCTGCCAGACCCGGCATGCGGACGTGTTCGTCTACCGCGACGCGGGGCACTTGTCGATCGAAGGGGCGGAATGGCTGGGCCGCACCTACCGATTCGACCGCTTGATTCGGCAGACTGCCGCAAGCGAGGCCGTCGAGATCAATTAGAGGCGAGCTTGCGCGGGCCGAACGGCACTTCGTATCCGTTGAGTTTCCGGATGTATTTGCTGATCGGCGTGCCGTAGGGGTCGCGCAGATCCTTGCGGCCATCAGACTTGACGTAGACCGCCAGCGATTCCGCACCCAGCAGGTGGGCTGCGGCCAACATGCCCGACGGCGTCAGAGGTTCACCCCCAACTTCGCTCCAGGCATAGCGGTCGACCTTGTGGAGTTCGATGTAACTCCACATAACTCCTAGCCATTCTTGCATTGCCTTGTCCTGCGCGCGTTCGCTTGCAAGAAACTGCTTGGCAGATTTGATGCCGTGTTTGCCGGTCCAGCCGCCGCCGTAGTTGTTGTCGTAGGCGTCGCCGTCATACCGCACAAAGCCAAGATCGGTCAGCGCGGCTTCGCCGAACTGGTAGGCGCCGAGGAAATTCAGGCTGTTCACCGACTGATAGTCGCCGCCGGATTCCATCATCTTCAAAACGACTATGAACGCTGCCAGGGTCTTCATCTGCATTCCCTTGTGGGGGCGGCCAGGATTGGGGAGAGTCAGATGAAGGGACTAGTCTGGCATCTGACTCACAACAAGCGAACCGCGGTCGAACGTGCGGATAGTTGCTGGCCGGGATTGTCGATACTTTGACGCGACTGTGGCCGGATAGAGGCGACTGCGGCAAAGTCGGGGCGCAACCTGAACGTGTGACGGAATGATCGCGTGACGGGGCTGGCGATTGTTGCCGGATCGGCCGCAATGCGGGCGTATCGGTTTCGGGTGACAGGCCAAGCGAACAGTGGCACAAATCCCCAGAAGCGGCGCTGGACGGTGGGGGGACGGAATGGGCGAACAGCATCGCAACCTTGCGAGAAAACTGGTCACGGCACTGCAACGCAAGGATGGTGACCGCAAAAGGCGCCCGGTTCACACCTTTGGCACCGGCGCATCCGGCCATTTCATCCCCTCGCCGGTCGCCGCTGGCTTTTGCGACGCGGAACATTTCCGCAGCCCGACGCCCGCCACGATCCGGTTCTCGAACGGGTCCGGATCGGCGGTGCGGCGCGATGGCTGGTCGGATGTGCGCGGCATGGCCACGCGTTTCCACCTGAGCGACAACAAGGCCACCGACCTGATCGGAATGACCTTGCCGGTGTTCTTCACGCCGGACGGAGAAAGTTTTCTGAAATTCGCCATCGAGGCGCGGCCAAGGCCCTGCCAGCGGGCGACCCCATGGCAGAAGTTCCGCGACATGCTGCGGCTGACCCCGCCGGTGCCGGACCCCTACGACGGCGAGACGATCAGCCCCGACGCCGGCGCAATCGCCTTTGCCCACCAGCACGACTATGCCAGGGCCGGGGTGTTTCAGGCGGCAACCATCGGTGCGCCGCAAAGCTATGCGCGGGCGGCCTACCATGCGGTGCACAGCTTTGTGGCGACAGGTGCGGACGGCACGCAGCGCTGGGTGCGGTTCAGTTGGCAGCCGGTCAGCGGCGTGCTGACCACGGACCCCGAAAAAGACCCGGTCATCGACGACTATCTGCAAGCTGAACTGGCGCGGCGGCTGCGCAACGGGCCGGCGCTGTTTTCGCTGATGATGCAGGTCGGCGAGGTTGGCGATGACTTCAACGACCCGACCCGCGCCTGGCCGCCGCACCGGGTGCGGATCATGATGGGAACGCTTTACGTGGAAAAGATGCTCGACGACGTCACGACGGAAAAGCTGAGCTTCAACCCTCACCTGCTGACCAGAGGCATCGCGCCATCCGACGATCCGGTGTTGTGGGTGCGCAAGAGCGCCTACGAGGTCTCCAGCGGCCGGCGGCGCGGGACGCCCTGCCCCTTTCACGGAGAGCGGTGATGCAGCGCAAGGCGGGATGGCTGGACAAGTTCGTCGACGATCTGCCAAGCCAGGGCTGGTTCCAGTTCCTGTCGCGCCATCTGGTGGTGCCTTACTGGATCTGGCGCGACCCCAAGCCGGTGCTGCCGGGCGGACCGCGCCCCTCGGTGCAGCCAAGCGAAAGCGTGCAGCGCATGATGAACCTGATCATGCCGCTGAAAGACCCCTCGCCGATCGGCAGGGCGCGGGCTGCGCTGGCGATCTCGCAGAACGTGGACGAGATCTTTGCCGGGCTGGACAATGTGGGCACGGTCCACAACGCGCGGTTCCTGCTGCTGGACGGGAACATCTGCATGCTGTCGGTCTATGACGGCGATTTCAGCAACTACATCCGCGATTTCATTGCCACCATCGGCAGCGTGTTCGATGCGGTGATGAAAGAGGTGGAGGGCGGCGATGCGATGGTGCCGACGACCGAACACATCGAAGAGTTCATCGACTGGGTCTGTGCGCACGACCTTTTCCAGGCCCCCGACATCGCGACCGATCTGTTCAACCTTCAGGACGCGGCAAAAGGCATTGCACCCGGCAGCCTGCCCCATGACCTGCGGCTTTTGCCGCGTGAGCTGATCCTGCAACTGCACAGCAACCCCAACATCTCGCTGGGTGGAGGCTACCGGGCCTACCCCGGCTATTCCGCCGCGCAGGTGCGCCAGAAATTCGGAGTGGGCTGGTGAGCCGGATTGATCACAGTCAGTTGCAGGGCAACATCCTGCGGGGTTACCGGTTTGGCCTTGTGCGGCACATGCTGCTGGAAGTCACCGACCGGGCCACGGTGCGCGCGTTTCTTGGCGTGGCCGCACAGGGCGGCGGTGCCGAGGTGCCGGCGATCACGGTTGACCAGCCGCCCGACAAGACATGGCCCAGGGATCAGAAGCCTGCCTCGTGCTTCAACATCGGGCTGACCTTCGCGGGGTTGCGGGCGCTGGGCGTCGCTCCCGGCGACCTTGCCACCTTCCCGACCGAGTTCCGCGAGGGGATGGCCGCGCGGGCGACAAAGCTGGGTGATTTCGGTGAAAGCGCGCCGCGGGCCTGGTCGCAGCCCTTCAACCGCCCGGAGCAGATCCACCTCGTCGCCTCGATCCATGCCGACAGCACCGCAGAGCTGGACAAGGTCGACACGCAGGTCAGCCGGGCCTTTGCGGTGCGGGGCCGGCTGGATGGCTATGCGCTGGCGCAGGACAAGGTCTACTTTGGCTACACCGACAGCATCTCGCAGCCAAAGTTCAGCCATGTGAAGGACGAGGTGGAACCGATCGACCCTTACGGGACGGTGCTTCTGGGCGAACCGACGCGGCAGGAGGGGCTGAAGTTCGGCGTCCCCACGCCCCAGGTGTTGGGTCACCACGGCACATTCAACGCGTTCCGCGTGCTGCGCCAGCATGTCACGGCGTTCGAACAGTACCTCGACAGGGCGGCGACCGAGTTGTTGAACCACCCCGACAGCGCGCTTGTGTTGCCGCTGGATGCGCAGTTCAGCGATGGGGAAAAGCCGCTTGACCGGCACGGGATGCTGCGCGAGGTGGTTGCGGCGCAGATGTGTGGCCGGTGGCGCAACGGAGTGCCTTACGGCAGTTCACCCGACACCATGCCCGACCCCGCGTCGGTGCCGCTGACCGAATATGACTACGGTCGCGGGTCGCGCTGTCCGGTGGGGTCGCACATGCGCAGAACCAATCCACGGGGCGGCGCGATTGTCCAGCGCATTGCCAATTACACGCGGCGACTGGTGCGGCGGGGCATGTCCTATGGGCCGATCCACACCGAAGGCGACAGCGAGCCGGAGGTCGGCCTTCTGGGCAATTTCATCGGCGCAAGCCTTGGCGCACAGTTCGAGGCGGTGATGTGCGACTGGCTGAACCTGGGGCTGCAGGACCCTGACATCACCGGGGCCAACGACCCGCTGATCGGCGCAAATTCATCTGAGACCAGTTGGTTCGACGTCACGCTCCGCAATGGCGGGACGATCCGGCTGCGGGGTTTTCCCCGCTTTGTGTCGACCAGAGGCGGAGTTTACACGTTTCTGCCCAGCATGCCCGCCATACGCTATCTTGCCCGGCTGAAGGGCTAGGCCGCCTAGGTCTTGGCCGCTCAGGCTTGCGCAAGCTCGGCCAGGGCCAGTTCGATGCGCGTCGCCATTGTCGACCGCCCCGCCGGTGCCACAAGGCGCTGCGCCTCGGTCAGGTGGGCAATGGCCCTGGTCTTTTGCTTCTTGGTCTTGTGCAGCATCCCGAGGATCAGTTCGGTGCGGGCGAAGTAATGCCCGTCGGTATCGAAATGCGGATGGGCGCGCACCTGTTCGACCAGTTGCGTGATCTTCTTCGGCCCGAACAGGATCACCTTGGTCAATGCGCCGATATTGCGCAAAAGGACGCTGGCCGAGGCGCCGCCCTGCCCTGACAGGATGCCAAGATAGACCTCGCACAGAAACAGCCGGTTCCAGTTGGCCGAGGTGTGCGCACCTTCGCTTTCGCGCCGCTTGATCACCGCCTCGATATGGGCCAGCCCTTCGCCGATCCGCCCCTCCATTGCCAGGGCAACGCCCAGCATGATTTCCGGGCCGCTGCTGAACATGGTCCAGCCATTTGCAGCGCAGGTGTCGACAAATCGGCGAACCTCGGCCGCAGCGCCCGGCTTGCCCAATGGCACCAGCGAGGCGTGGCGGGACGCGGCGGCGATGGCGGTTTCAAATTCCACCCTGGACACCTTCAGCGCCTGTTCCGACATCGCCAGCGCGGTCTCGTAGTCGTCGGTGCAAAGCGCGGTCAGCGCCTTCATCGCGGTGCCGTAGCCCAAGGATCTGGGGTCATTCTGGCGCAGACCGACTTCCATCATCCGGTCAGCGGCCTCGTTCGCCTCCAGCACGCGGCCACGGCAGATCTTGTCCCAGCCAAGATGCGCCCAGAAGTAGTTCTGCAGGTAGGCATCGTCGATTTCGGCCAGCAACCTTTCGGCCTCGGCCCGTCGCGTGGCGAACTCGGCGTTGGTGAAGGGTTTGCAGTAGCACGACAAGGCGATTTCGCTGACGATCGCATAGGCCCGCGACACCGGATCGCCCAGCCGTGCGGCCATCTCCGAAAGTTCCTGCCGCACGTCGATGGCCGCAAGATACCTGGCGTCGCAGATCAGACAGGCGACCAGATGGTGCAGGAACAGCGCGTGGTGCAGGCTGTCGCCCTGACGGCGGAAGAACGGGCGCACCTTGACCGCCAGGTCAAGCATCGACTTTGCCCTGAGCGACAGGTTCGAGCACAGCGCATAGTCTGCAAGAAACGCCGCCAGCCGCGCCTCGGTCACGCAGGAGGGGTCGCGTTCGTAAAGCGCGTAGGCGGCGGCAAAATAGCGGTCGGCTTCCCCAAGCGAGAACATGCCAAGGCTTTTCGTGCCAGCCATCGCGGCGTAGGCAAAGGCCTGATCGGCACGGTTGGTCTGGGCGTAATGATAGGCCAGCGCTTCGGCGGTTTCGGTCAGGCGGTTGTGGTTGCGCGCCTCAATCGCCTCGGCAATGGCAAGGTGAAGCTCGGCCCGGCGATCCGACAGCAGGCTTTGATAGACGCAATCGCGCAACAGCACATGGCGGAACGCATAGTCAGACGAATCCGCCTCGCGGTAGATGATGTCGTTGTCTTGCAGGCGGTGCAGTGCTGCGCCGGTCTCGTCCGGCTGGCCCGCCACGCTGGCCAGAAGGCCGGGGTCAAAGCGCCGGCCGATCGCGGCGGCGGCCTGCAACAGCAGGCGGTCCTGCCGGTCCAGCCGGTCGACGCGCGCCGACAACAGGTTGCGCATGCTGGCGGGCAGCCCGCTTTCACCGCGCGCCGCGTCGAAGGTCACCTTGCCCCGGTCGATCTGCAAAGCGCCGTTCTGCAGAAGAAAGCTCAGCACTTCCTCGCCGAACAGCGGGTTGCCGCCAGCGCGTTCGGTGACCTGACGCACCAGCGCATCGGGCAGCGCATCAACGCCAAGCCGGGTCTGGATCAGGTTTCGGATATCGCTTGCGTCCAGCGGCTTCAGCGTCAGCGTGATGACCGCGGGATTGCCAGCCCACGTCGGGCGGTATTCCGGCCGTCTGGTGTGGATCACCATCAGGTTCGGCTGGTCGGCCCCTTCGATCAGCTTGCGCAACAGGTCTTCGGACGCGCCGTCGATCCAGTGCGCATCCTCGATCAGCAACAGCACGGCCCGTGTCCTGCACAAGGATCGCAGCAAGGCAGGCAGCAGGTCGCGGGTGCGCAAGCCGATCAACACCCCGTCAAGCCCGTCAAGCGCGCCTTCGGGCGGCTTCAGGCCCAGCAGGTTCAGCAGCAGGCCAAGGTTTTGCGGCGTCGACAGCCCGTTGCCCTGCAAGCCGGTCTCCAGCTTGCGCGCAATGGCGTCAGGCTCGTCTTCGCTGCGCAGGTTGAACGAACTGCGCAACACTTCCAGAAACGGCAGGAACGGGGTTTGCTGACCGTCGGCAATGCACGACCCTGCCAGAACCAGCGGTCGGTCAGCATCGGCCTCGGCGCGGTGTCTGGTTTCGAACACCAGACGGGTCTTGCCAAGGCCCGGTTCGGCCACGATGTCGACAACCGCCATCGCCTGCCGCGAACGGTTCAGCGCGTCGATCAGCGCGGCAAGCTCGCCATCCCGCCCGACCAGCGGGCTAAGCCCGCGCGCAACCGAGGCGTCAAAGCGCGTCGCACCTTCGCGCACCGACAGCAGCCGCCACAGCTTTTGCGGGCGGCTGACGCCTTTCAGTTCGCGCTCGCCGTCAAAGGCAAGATCGGCCAGCCATTCGACCAGCCGCCGCGTCGCATCGCAGACAAGGCACCCCCCCGGCGGGGCCAGCGCCTGAATACGCGACGCCAGATTGACGACGTTGCCGACAGCGGTCTGTTGCGACGCCTCGCCTTCGACGCTGGCGATAACGGCGGTTCCCGAACTGACGCCGACGCGCATCACCGGGCGCGCGCCGAACTCGGCCTCGAAGCGGGCCGCCTCGGCCTTGAACAGCCCGTCGATTGCCAGCGCCGCCCGGCAGGCCCGCAGCGCCGCATCTTCCTGCCGTTCGGTAAAGCCGAACACGGCCATCACGCTGTCGCCGGCAAAGCTGCGCACCGCGCCGCCATGCAGGTGGATCGCCTCGGCCAGCTTTTCGTAGATCAGCCGCGTGAACGGCAGCGCCTTGTCTTCGCCCAGACGTTCAAGAATGGAGGTGTACCCGACCATGTCGGTGAAAAGCACCGACAGTTGCCGTCTTTCGCCTGTTTGCGTGGCAGCAGAAAAGGCCGTCGTCCCTGTCATCATGATTTACGCATACAGCAGTCTGAATCTGAGCGCTATCGCCGTTGCCTGATTTTCAAGGCACCAAACCTGCCACGATGCCACGTCGGACCGTCGGTCCCTGGCCCATCGTCACGCGCAGAACGCCGGGGCAAGACCCGGGCGGTCCGAGCGGCCCTTGTAGACCGTGCCGGTGCAGGACGCGGTGATCCAGACATCGCACAGGTCAGCGCCGCCAAAGCACAGGTTTGTCGTCATCAGGTCGGGAACCGGCACGAACTCGATCGTTCCGGGGGTCGGGGCCGTGGTCAGACCCTCGGGCGTGAAGATGGTGATGCCGCTGTTGATCAGGGTTCCGATACAGACCCGCCCCGACGCATCGACCTTCAGGCTGTCGACCCATTGCAGACCCGGCAGCGTCAGCACGACCCGGCCCGGCACATGCGGCAACATGCCCGGCTTCAGCTTGCCCAGATCCGCCATCGTCTTGATGTCGGGCGGGGCCGCCACCTTGCCGGGGCCATCCAGATCAAAGGCGTAAAGCCTGCCGAACACCGTGTCCGAGACGTAGAGGACGGTTTCGTCCGGTGACAGGCCGACGCCGTTCGCGGTGGGGATGGTCGCAAGCCTGGTGATCGAAGATCCGTCGATCAAGGCGTAGTAAAGCCCGCCCTTCCGGATGCTGTCAGGCGACTGGATGCCAGCGTCGGTGAACCAGAATCCGGTGCCGGTGCTGTCGAATACGATATCGTCAGGCGACAGCAGGGGTTGGCCATCACAGTGGGTATAAAGCGTGGTCACGTCGCGCGTGGTCAGGTCGACACGCTGGATCATGCCATGCCCCATGTACTGCGCGCTGGGGATCGGGCTCACCGAGGTCAACGGACCTTTGGTCAGGTCGGGAAACCCGATGAAGTCGTAGATATGCCCGTTGTTGCAGATATAGGCAGCACCGTCCGGCCCGATCGCAAGGCCGTTCGGACCGCCCTGGATATCCATCAACCGTTCGACCTTGCCATCCGCCTGCAGGCAGTAAAGACCCTGTTTCCGGATGTCGACAAACAGCAGCGAACCATCCCGCCTCGCAACCGGAGCCTCGGGAAAGCCAAGGCCGGTCGCGACTGGTTTCAGCTCAGTTATCACGGGTCAACTCCTTGGCTGTGGCGGCGTATGCGCGGCTGGCGGACCTGTCCGCCGCGTTACCCTATCCAGCATCGCCCGGCCCGGTCAAACGTCGAAACCGGGGGCTTGCCTGATGCGCAGGTCCGTTTGCTGTTCCGTGCGGAACAGCGGACCGGCGCGGCACGGATTAGCGATCCGTCAGCAAGGCGCCGCGCAAGGTTGCCTTCCGTGGAAAAGGTCGGGTCTGATGCAGCGTGACAAGGCGGTTACCGGTCGGCTGGGCACGGCGCTGATCATTCTGGCGGCGGGGTTGTGGGCGACGGTCGGCGTGTCGGTCAAGCTGGTGCCGGATGCCGGCGCCCTGCCGCCCGAAATGCTTGGCCTGGTGCGCACGCTGTTCGCCGGGCCGCTGATCCTGATGTTCTGCGCGCTGACCGGGCTTGGCGTCCTTGCCGGCGCAAGGTCGGTCGGGCTCCGCCGTCTGACCCAGTTTGCGCTGGCCGGGCTGGTGTTCCAGATCTGCCTGTTCCGGTCGTTCGAGGCGCTTGGCGTGACCCTTACCGTGGCGTTGACGGTGTGCCTGCCGCCGCTGATCGCGACCTTGCGCGCGCACCTGCGCGGCACGCGCCCCAGCCCAGCCGCGGCTGCGGCGTTGGCTCTGGCCTTGCTGGGGTTGGGTTTGTGTTCGGCCGGACAGGTGCCGCAAGGCGGCGATGCGCGCAGCGCAGCCGGGCTTGGGCTGGCGCTGACGGCCTCGGTTGCCTTTGTCTGGATGACGGATGTGGCCCGCGCGATGGCACAGATCGTCAAGCCCATCGCGGTCGCGGGTCTGGGCCTTACGGCGACGGGCGTGCTGTTCTGCGTGGCGGTGCCGCTTCTGGTGGCCGACCCTCTCGCGGTCGCGACACAGGCGGCGGGCAACTGGCAGGTGTCGGGGCTGGTCGTCTATCTGGCGGTGGTGCCAACGGCGCTGGCCTACATCTGCTATTGCGCCGGGATCGCGCGCTGCCGGTCAACGGCGGTCGGCCTGACCGCCTCGATGATCGAACCTGCGATTGCCGCCCTGTTCGCGGTGCTTTTGCTGGGTGAACACCTGACGCGCAACGAAATTGCCGGCTGCCTGATGATGGCGGCGGCGATGGTGATCCTTGTGCTGTCGGAAAGCCGGCTGGCCAGCCGTGCGGCACCGCGCCGCTGGCCGGGCGCCAGTGCAAAGCCGGCGTTCCCCTAGGTCAGATGCCCCACAGCACAGCGCACCTCGGGGCCATCGCCCCGCCACCCGCGACGGCCCAGATAGCTGCGCGTTCATCGTGGCAGGATCGCTCGGCGCCCCGGCCTCGGCCCAAGTGTTCAGCCCGGCCAGCACACACTCCGCCGCTACGCTGCGATCCGCCTCGCTGGAGACGGCCCTGTTTGCCGCCACGGCCAGCAGCGAGGCGGCCAGCAGCGAGGCGGCCAGCAGGAAGGGCAATCGCAGGGCCATCGGTTGGTTTCTCCCTCTGCGGTGAACATCTTCACCAGTCGATTGCGGTCGGATCGCCCGCCTCTGCCGTCCGCCGCAGCCAGTGGTCGGCGGCGCGATTTCGTCCCCGGTTCGCGCTTTGGCACGCAAGCGGCGGGCGTGTTCGCGCATCGCTGGCGGGTTCCCTGCCTCGGCCGCGTCGGCATGAAGCCGGTCAAGGACAGGTTTCGCCTCAGGCGGCGCGCAGTTTCGGTTCCTTGCGCGAGATCTCGTCCAGCACCCCGGCGATCTGCCGGGTATCGCTGCGCGCCACCAGATCGACATGCAGCGCCACGATCCGCGCCTGATCATGATCGGGCCGGGTCTTGTCGCCGTGGATGCGCAGCAAGCGCTGCACCGCCGTGCGGCTGCCCCACGGCGGTGCGCCATCAAGCGCCTGACGCTGGTCAAGCATCTTCAGAAAGGCGGGCTTCAGATCGGGGCGGTCCGGCAAGCGGGCTTCCAGAAAACCCGACAGGCGGATCAGTGCCGCACGGTCACCTTCGGCGGCGGCAGCCTCCTACAGGGTCTGCGCCCGCTCAAGGTCCGTCGGAACCAGCGCGCCCGCCTCATAGCAACCCAGCGCACCCTGCGCATAAGGCAGGTTTCCGTTGGCGGCCTTGGTCAGGCAGGTCAGCAGAACATCGTTGTCCTTGGTGACCAGTTCGGATTGCAGGTGGTATTCCGCCACCCGCCACGCACCGACAGGGTCGCCCAGCAAAGCGGGACCAGCGCACCGCCTGACCGTGATCGACGGCGACCACCTCGCCACTGGAAGGCGCGCGCGCGATGCGGGCGATCCGGTCGCAGATCAGCGGGTCCATCTGACCGACCAGCGAACCGAACGCCATCGTCACCGCCAGATCGGGGCTGCTGTCCCAGCCGTCCGGTGCCTGCCCCGCCACCGCCAGGTTCGACAGTGTCAAAAGCGCGTCGGCATTGCCGCCATGACCTGCCGCCATCAACACCTCCGCCCCCCGCGCCGCATCACGCTCGATGCCGATGCCTTCGCTCCGCATCCCGGCCAGCGCGTTCAGCATCCGGGGCGAATTGGCCTCGCCCCGGTCCAGCAGTTTCTGCACCAGGCCGGAGGCTTTCCGGTCCTGCAACCGACCCCGCGCGATCATCTGTTCGATCCGCGCCAGTAGCTCGTGATCGGCGCTGAACGCGCTGCAGGTGCCGTTGCTGCCGCTGACCACGTCGGTCACGCCGCCGCATCTGCACGCCGGGCAGGTTGGCAAGCACGGTGTCAGCCTCACGCACCTCGAAATCGAGCGTCATCGGCGCGCCCTAGGTGACCTGCCGCGATGTGTTCGGCGCGATGTCATCCAGCGCCACGGCACTGACCGCCAGGGTGTTGGAGATCGGGTCTTGCCAGATCAGAAACCGGGGCCGGTTTTCAGCGAAATCGCGCGGGGTCGGACAGGACGTCATGCCGCCGAACTGGTTGCCGCCGGTCACGGCATGGTTGACCACGTCAAGCCCGGTGTATTCCGACAGAAAGCCCGCAAAATTGCCCAGGGGGCTGTCGGAAAACGAGGTGCCGACCAGCACGATCTGCGCGGCCTCGTCATCGCCGGCAAAGATGTCGGCAACAGCCTCGTCCGGGCTGGCGACCAGTTCGGTCCGGTGCGCCGCCGCTTCGACGCGCGGCAACTCGCCGACGCAGAAGGCTCGCAAGGTGCGGCGCATGGTCGAAAAGGCGGCGGGCAGATCAACGGAAGATCAACAGCGCGCTTGCCGTTCACCGGGCGCTCAACCGGGCGTGAGGATCAATGGTCCCGGAATCTCAGACCCAATAGCCGATCGTCCGGAAATGCAGCCCGCAGCGGCGGCCTTGCGCCAATCACCGCAGGCTTTCTGCCCGCCTCGCACAGGAAAAGATTCCGTTCCTGGAATTTTCGTTCTATCATGGCAGCCAGACCCCTCGCCTCAGGACCGCCATGCCAAACGACCATCCCCCCGCAAACCCCGGCGAGCCGACCACGGTAGAGGCCGTCCGCGAGCGTCTGGTCGCGGTCACCGGGGGCCTGCCAAAGCGGCTGCGGCAATGCGCCGACTATGTCGCCCAGAACCTTGACCGCATCGCGGTCTCCACCGTCGCCGATATCGCGGCGGGGGCCGATGTGCCGCCATCGGCGGTCATCCGGTTCTGCCAGCTTCTGGGGTTCTCGGGCTATTCCGACATGCAGCGGCTGTTCCGCGACGCCTATTCGCCGGGCTGGCCCAATTACGCCACCCGGCTTGAGAATCTCAAGTCCGGCCCCAGCGGCAGCCCTCGGGCCATGGTCGCAGAATTCATCGAGGCGGGCCGCATGTCACTGGAAAAGCTGGCACAATCGCTTGATGATGCGGCACTGGAGCAGGCCGTAGCAACCCTCGCCGGTGCCGGCACGATCCACGTCGTCGGGTTCCGCCGGGCCTATCCGGTCGCGTCCTACCTGGCTTATGTGCTG
Organism: Paracoccaceae bacterium; assembly: GCA_030697175.1. Classification (GTDB taxonomy): domain Bacteria; phylum Pseudomonadota; class Alphaproteobacteria; order Rhodobacterales; family Rhodobacteraceae; genus JAUYQR01. Next base: position 67,541 of record JAUYQR010000015.1, read on the forward strand.
GCCAAGATGGAGGTACCTGCCATCCTGCATCACGGGGCGGGGCATCTGGACCAGCGGTTTGCGCTGCGTCCCGGTGACGCGATGCTTGCCATAACCTTTGCGCCCTATTCCGATGAAACGCTCGCCTTGGCCGCAGCGGCGCGGGCCGCGGGTCTTGCGGTGGTCGGGCTGACCGACACCGCCGCAAGCCCGCTGTCGCGCAGCGCCAACACCCTGCTGACCGTAACCGAGGTGGATTTCGGGGCATTCCGCTCGCTGTCCGCGACAATTGCGTTGGCGATATCGCTAGCGGTTGCCGTCGGAACGGCACGGCGCTGAAGAAGCCTCTTTCCTGATCGAGGATTTTGGAATATTTGTTCCACAGGGTCGCCTCCCCGAGTCGCTTACAGCAGGACAGCAGATGAAAAGCATTGATGTGGTCACCATCGGCCGGTCCTCGGTCGACCTTTACGGCGCGCAGGTCGGCGGACGGCTGGAGGATATGGCGTCGTTCCAGAAATACATCGGCGGCTCGCCCACCAACATGGCCGCCGGAACGGCCCGTCTCGGGATGCGCTCGGCCCTGATCACCCGCGTCGGCGATGAACACATGGGCCGCTTCATCCGCGAGGAGTTGCAGCGCGAAGGCGTCGACGTGCGCGGCGTCAAGACCGACCCCGAGCGTCTGACCGCCCTCGTCCTCCTCGGCATCCGCGACGAAAAGCAGTTTCCGCTGATCTTCTACCGGGAAAACTGCGCCGACATGGCGCTGTGCGAAGATGACATCGACGAAAGCCTGATCGCCGATGCCCGCGCGGTCGTGGCCACCGGCACGCATCTGTCGAACCCGCGCACCGAAGCCGCCGTGATGAAGGCGCTGACCCTTGCCCGCAGGCACGGCGCCCGCACCGCGCTTGATATCGACTACCGCCCGAACCTCTGGGGTCTGGCCGGGCATGGGATGGGCGAAAGCCGCTTCATCGAAAGCGCCGCAGTCACCGCGAAACTGCAAACCACGCTGCACCTCTTCGACCTGATCGTCGGCACCGAGGAAGAGTTTCACATCGCCGGCGGCACCACCGACACCATCGCCGCGCTCCGCGCCGTCCGCGCCGTGTCAAACGCCACCCTCGTCTGCAAGCGCGGCCCGATGGGGGCCGCCGCCTTCACTGGCGCGGTGCCCGACAGCCTTGATGGCGGCCAGTCCGGCCCCGGTTTCCCGATCGAGGTGTTCAACGTGCTTGGCGCGGGCGACGGCTTCATGTCCGGCCTGTTGCGCGGCTGGATGGATGACGAGCCTTGGCCCACCGCGCTCAAATACGCCAACGCCTGCGGCGCCTTCGCCGTCAGCCGCCACGCCTGCACGCCCGCCTATCCGTCATGGGAGGAACTCCAGTTCTTCCTCAAGCGCGGCGTGGTCACCCCCGCCCTGCGCCACGACCAGCCGCTGGAGCAGATCCACTGGTCCACCAACCGCCGCAAGGATTGGGCCGAGGTCCGCGCCTTTGCCTTCGACCACCGCAGCCAGTTGGAGGAAATCCCCGGCGCGACGCCGAAGAAAATCGCCCACTTCAAGGAGTTGTGCCTTGATGCGACCGGGGCCGTCGCCGCAGGCCAACCCGGCTACGGCATCCTTTGCGACAACCGCCTTGGCAAATCCGCCCTCCACCGGGCCGCAGGCCAGGGCCTCTGGATCGGCCGCCCCGTCGAATGGCCCGGCTCGCGCCCCCTGACGCTGGAGCCTGAACTCGGCCCCGATTTCGGCGGCCTGTCGGAATGGCCGCTGGAACACGTCGTCAAGGTCTTGTGCTTTTGCCACCCCGACGACCAGCCGGACATGCAAGCCGCGCAAGAGGCCACGATCACCCGCCTGTTCCACGCCTGCCGCCGCAACCGTCTGGAAATGCTGCTCGAGGTGATCCCCTCCAAGGTGGCCCCCGTCAGCGATGACACCACGGCCCGCCTCATCACCCGCTTTTACGACATCGGCATCTACCCCGACTGGTGGAAGCTGGAACCGATGCAGACCGCCGCCGCATGGAATGCCACCTGCGCCGCGATCAACGCCCGTGATCCGCATGTGCAAGGCATCGTCGTCCTAGGCCTTGGCCAGTCGGAGGCCGAGCTTGCCTCCGCTTTCCGCCTTGCCGCCGCCCAACCCCTGGTGAAAGGCTTCGCCGTCGGCCGCACGATCCACGGCGATACCGGGCGCGACTGGATGGCGGGCCGTATTGACGACGCCACCGCCGTGGCCACGATGGCCGCCACCTTCCGCCGCCTCTGCGGCATCTGGGACGACGCCCGCCGCAGCGCAGGAGACGCCGCATGACCACGATCCGCCTCACCGCCGCCCAAGCCATGATCCGCTGGCTTTCCGTGCAGATGACCCCCGAAGGCGAGCGTTTCATCGACGGTGTCTGGGCGATCTTCGGCCACGGCAACGTGGCAGGGATTGGCGAGGCGCTGCACGCCCACCGCGACGTGCTGCCCACCTGGCGCGGCCAGAACGAACAGACCATGGCCCATGCCGCCATCGCCTATGCCAAGGCCAACCACCGCCGCCGCGCGATGGCCGTCACCTCCTCGATCGGCCCCGGCGCGACCAACATGGTCACCGCCGCCGCCCTCGCCCACGTCAACCGCCTGCCGGTCCTGTTCATCCCCGGCGATGTCTTTGCCAGCCGCGCGCCCGACCCGGTCTTGCAGCAGATCGAGGATTTCGACGACGCCACCGTGTCGGCCAACGACTGCTTCCGCCCCGTGGTGCGCTACTTCGACCGCATCTCCCGCCCTGAACACATCCTGACCGCCCTGCCCCGCGCCCTTCGCGTGATGACCGATCCGGCCAACTGCGGGCCGGTCTGCCTGGCCTTCTGCCAGGACACCCAGGCCGAGGCCTACGACTATCCGGTCGAGTTCTTCACCCCCCGCGTCTGGCACATCCGCCGCCCCGAACCCGACCAGCGCGAGCTGGAAGCCGCCGTCGCCGCGATCCGCGCCGCGAAGACCCCGCTGATCGTCGCAGGCGGCGGCGTGCTTTACTCCGGCGCAGAACAGACGCTCCTCGCCTTCGCCAAGACCCACAATATCCCGCTGGTCGAAACCCAGGCCGGCAAGGGCGCGGTCGACTGGGAGGAGCCGCTGCACTTCGGCTCGCCCGGCGTCACCGGCACCGGCTGCGGCAATGACCTCGCGGCAAGGGCTGATCTGGTGATCGGCGTGGGCACCCGGTTCCAGGACTTCACCACCGGGTCGTGGACCGTGTTCAGCGCGCCAAACCGCAAACTTCTGTCGATCAACATCCACGGCTACGACGCCGCGAAGCGCGCGGCCCAACCGCTTGTTTCGGATGCGAAAGTCGCGCTGGAGAAGATCAGTGCGGCGCTTGGGTCCAAGCGTTTCGCGGACCCGGACTTCGGCGCGCGGGACAAGTGGTTCGCCACCACCGACACCCTTTTCGCGGCCCCCAAGACCAACGAACTGCCGACCGACGCCCAGGTGATCGGCGCGGTGGACCGACACGCGGGCAAGCAATCCCTCATCATGTCCGCCGCAGGCACCATGCCCGGCGCGCTGCATGTCCTGTGGCGTGCGGCCCAGGGCGGTTATCACATGGAATACGGCTTTTCCTGCATGGGCTACGAGATCGCGGGCGCGATGGGCATCAAGATGGCCCTGCCCCGGCGCGAGGTGATCTGCATGGTCGGCGACGGCAGCTACATGATGGCCAACTCCGAACTTGCCACCGCCGTGATGATGGGCATCCCCTTCACCGTGGTCCTGACCGACAACCGCGGCTACGGCTGCATCAACCGCCTGCAACAAGCGACCGGCGGCGCGCCCTTCAACAACCTTCTGCGCGACAGCTACCATGTGAACGAGGCCAACCTCGATTTCGTCGCCCATGCGCGTTCGATGGGGGCAAACGCCGTCAAGGTCGCCACCATCGCGGAACTGGAAGCCGAGATGCGACGCGCCAAGACCGCCACCATCCCCACCGTCATCGTGATCGACACCGATCCCCTGCCCGGCACCGGCGCTGGCGGCACTTGGTGGGACGTCGCGGTTCCCGAAGTATCCGACCGCACGGAAGTGACCGAGGCGCGCAAGGCATATGAAGCGGGCACCAAAGCCCAATGGCTTCTCAACTGAGGACAAGACATGAGCGTGAAGATCGGGATTTCTCCCATTTCGTGGCAGAACGACGACCTGCCGGACCTGACCGCCGCCTACACGATGGAGCAGGCGCTGCGCGATGCGCGCGAGATCGGCTATACCGGCGTCGAACGCGGGCGGCGGATGCCGTCTGACACCGAAGGCTTGCGGACCTACCTCACCGCCAACGGCCTTGCCCTTTGCGGCGGCTGGTGCTCCGGCAACCTCCTCGTCAATGACGTCAAGACCGAGATCGAGGCGGTGCGCGGGCAGGTCGAACAGTTCGTCGCCCTTGGCGCGCCCTGCATCGTCTATGCCGAATGTTCCAACACCGTGCAGGGCAACATCGCCGTGCCGGTGAACAACCGCCCGAAGTTTTCTGCTGCCGATGTAAAGGCTTACGGCGCAAAGCTCAGCGAATTGGCGAAGTGGATGGCAGATCAGGGAATGTCCCTCGCCTACCACCACCACATGGGGTCCTTCATCGAATCCGAAGACGATGTGAACGCGCTGATGGAAGGCTCCACCCCCGACGTGAAGCTGCTGTTCGACACCGGCCACCTTCTTTTCGGCGGGGCTGACGTGATGCGCGTCCTGAACACATGGGCCACCCGTGTCCACCACGTTCACTTCAAGGACATCCGTCCCGATGTCGTGAAGGACGTGCGCGCCAACAACCGCAGCTTCCTTGACGCGGTCATTGCAGGTGCCTTCACCGTTCCCGGCGATGGCTGCATCGACTTTCAGGCCGTCACCGACACGCTGAAAGCGATGAATTACAAAGGCTGGATCGTGGTCGAAGCCGAGCAAGACCCCGCCAAGGCGCCTCCGTATGAGTATTCAAAGCTGGGCTATGACCATATCGTGCAGGTCTGCAAATCCGCGGGCCTCGACATCGACCACTCCCGCCCAACTGCCTGAAGGAAACCCGATGGCCGACCTCCTCCGCAAACCCACCGGCGCGCGTGGCAAGGTGCATGACATCACGCCCGAACGCGCAGGTTGGGGCTATGTCGGCTTTTCGCTCTACCGGCTTGAACCCGGCGACGTGGCGGCCGAAGCGACGGGCGACCGCGAGGTGATCCTTGTCCTCGTCGAGGGCAAGGCCACCGTTCAGGCCGCCGGTCAGAACTGGGGCGAGATGGGCGACCGGATGGACGTCTTTGAAAAAACCCCGCCGCATTGCCTCTATGTGCCGAACGGGCAGGATTGGCGCGCCGTCGCGACCACCGCCTGCACGCTTGCCGTCTGCACAGCACCCGGCCAGGGCAACCATCCAGCCCAGCGCCTTGGCCCCGACGGGATCACCCTCACCCCGCGCGGCAAGGACACCAACACCCGCTACGTCAACAACATCGCGATGGAAGCGCGCGATGTGGCCGACAGCCTCCTGGTGACCGAGGTCTACACCCCCGCCGGGCATTGGTCGTCCTATCCGTCCCATCGGCATGACGAGGACGACTTCCCGAACATGACCTATCTGGAAGAGACCTATTACATGCGGCTGAACCCCGGTCAGGGCTTTGGCATCCAGCGGGTCTACACCGAAGACGGCTCCCTCGACGAAACGATGGCGGTAAAGAACCACGATGTCACGCTGGTCCCCAAAGGGCACCATCCCTGCGGCGCGCCCTACGGATATGAGATGTATTATCTGAACGTGATGGCCGGCCCCTTGCGGAAGTGGCGGTTCAAGAACGACCCCGACCACGACTGGATCGCCCAGCGCGACGCCTGAACAGGTTTACCGCTGGTTAACAGGGCAAGACAAGTTGCTGTAATCATTGAAACCGGCCCGGTGTCCCACGGTGGGACACCGGTCACGCCCGCTTTTGCGGCACCCGGTTTTCCAGCCACCGAAAGATCAGCACGATCACCCCGGCCAAGGCCATGTAAACCGCCGCGAGCAGCAGCAAGGGCTCATAGGTGATCAGCAATTCCCGCCGCACCTGGCTCGCGACCTCATAGATTTCCACCACCGTGATCGTGGCCACCAAAGGCGTCGCCTTCATCTGCAGCACCGTCTCGCCCCCCAGCGTCGGCAGCACGCGCTGCACCGCCTGCGGCAACCAGATCCGGCGGAACAGGGTGAAACGCGGCACCCCCATCGCCCGCGCCGCCTCCAACTGCCCCGGCGGCACCGATTTGAACGCCCCCCGCATCACCTCACCCTCATAACCCGCATAAGACAGGCTCAGCGCCAACAGCGCATAAGGCCACGCCTGCCGCAGGATCGGCCACAGGTCAGAATTGCGGATCCAGGGGTATTGCGGGAAAAGCGTGCCCAGCCCGTAGTAAAGCAGCCAGATCTGCAACAACAGCGGCGTGCCCCGCACCACGGTGCAAAAGGCCCGCGCGGGTGCGGCCAGCCACCAAGGCCCCGCCGCCTGCGCCAGTCCCAAGGGAATGGCCAACGTCATCCCGATCGCCACCGACAGCACCAAAAGCCAGATCGTCCGCCAGACGCCCTGCGCCATCTCTCCGGCATATTGCGGAATCCAGTCCCAGCGCAGCGATACCGCACACCAGATCACCAGACCCGCACCAATCGCGGCCAACACCAGACGATGCGGTTCCCAAATCCCCCGCATCATCGACTCCGCCTTGGTTCGCCACGCCGCGCCCACGCCTCGATCCGGGCAAATCCCCAGGACGACACCAGCGTCAGCACCAGATAGATCGCTCCGGCGGCAAGAAAGAAGGTGAAGAACGCCTTGGTCGCCCCTGCCGCCTGCCGGGTTTCCTGTGTCAGTTCGTTAAAGCCTACCACTGCCAGAAGTGCCGTATCCTTGGTGGCGATCAGCCACAGGTTGGCCAGACCCGGAATGGCAAAGCCCAGCATCGCGGGCAAGGTGATCCGCCACGCGAGCTTGACCGGCGGCATCCCCATCGCACGCGCCGCCTCGATCTGCCCGGGCGGCACGGCGAGGATAGCGCCGCGCAACACTTCGGTCGCGTAGGCGCCCTGAACCACGCCAAGCACAGCGATCCCCGCCAGAACGCCCGAAATCTGGATACGCTCACCCCCCATCGCCAGCACCATCTGGTTCACAAGGTCAGTCACCGCGAAATACAGGATCAGGATCAGGATCAATTCCGGCACGGCGCGCACGATGGTTGTGTAAAGCCCCAGAAGATCGCGGGTGATCTTGCCGCCATAGAGCTTGCCATAAGCTCCTGCGGTGCCAATCAAAAGGCCAAGCCCAAAGGCACCAAACGCAATCTGGACGGAATTCGCCAGCCCGCGCAGCAGGTTGCCGCCCCATCCCGGAGGCTCCAGCGCCAGAAGGTCGAACGGACCCACCTGCGCCTAGATCCTGATCTGCGTGGTGAGAATCAAACTGTGCTTCCTCTTTGCACAAATATCCCACGGGTGGTCTGGAGGGTGTGAAACCCTCCAGTCCGCCGGTGCCGCATCAGTCGCCGTAGATCGACGACGCGAAGTATTTTGCGGTGATCGTGTCGTAGGTGCCGTCGGCGCGGATCTTGTCGATGCCGGCGTTGAACTTTGCCTTCAGCTCTTCCTCGCCCTTGCGCAGGCCGACGCCGACGCCTTGACCCAGCACTTCCCTGTCATCAGCCACGACTCCCTTCATCTCGCAGCAGGCAGCGCCCGCTTCCGAGGCAAGGAAGGCGTCCAGTGCGATGCTGTCGGCCTGGATCGCGTCGATCCGGCCGGCAACAAGGTCCTGGTTCGCCTCGTCTTGCGTCTGGTAGGTCTTCACCTCAGCAGCGGTGGCCGCGAAATGCTTGTTCACGTAGGCTTCATGAATGGTCGAAACCTGCACGCCGATGATCTTGCCGGCCAGCCCTTCGGCGGTGGGCGCCATGTCGACGCCCTTCGCACCGACCACCACGGTCGGGGTGTTGTAGTATTTGTTCGAAAAGTCGATCGTCTGCATGCGTTCCTCGGTGATCGTCATCGAGGCCATGATCGCGTCGATCTGGCCCGAGACGAGCGAGGGGATGATGCCGTCCCAGCCAACCGGGGTGACAACGCAATTCAGTTCGGCGGCGGTGCAAACCGCGCCGATGATCTCGACCTCCCAGCCGACCCAGTTGCCTGAGGCGTCGGGGCTTGCAAAGGGCGGATAGGGCTCGGCGGCGATGCCGACCTTAACCTCTTGTGCGGCCACCGGGGCAGCAAGCAGGGTCGCCACCAGGACCAGGGATTTCATTTTCATTTCATGTCTCCTTCAAGTTTTTCAGTGTCTTAGCTTACGGACTTCAGGAATTGCTTCAATCGGTCCGATTTGGGCGCACCGAACAGTGCCTCTGGTGGGCCTTGTTCTTCGATGAGGCCGTTGTGCAGGTAGATGACGTGGCTTGCGACCTCGCGGGCGAATTTCATTTCGTGCGTTACAAGGATCATGGTGCGGCCTTCGTCGGCCAGCGCGCGGATCACCTGCAACACCTCTCCCACCAGTTCGGGGTCCAGCGCGGATGTCGGTTCGTCGAACAGCATCGCCTTCGGTTCCATGCAAAGCGCACGGGCGATGGCCGCGCGCTGTTGCTGGCCGCCCGACAGGAAGGCGGGGTAGACGGCCTCTTTTTCCGCAAGGCCGACGCGCGCCAGCAGTTTGCGGGCGCGGGCTATCGCCGCGTCCCTGGGGCACTTCATCACGTGGACCGGTACTTCAATCAGGTTTTCCAGCACCGTCTTGTGGGTCCAGAGGTTGAAAGACTGAAACACCATGCCAAGGCTCTGGCGGATGCGTTCAAGCTGGCGGCGGTCTGCGGGAGTGCCGTCGGGGCGCATCGCAACGGGTTCGCCCGCGATGGTGATCTGGCCGCTGGTCGGGGTTTCCAGAAAGTTGATGCAGCGCAGCATCGTGGATTTGCCCGAACCGGAGCCGCCGATGATGGCAACAACATCGCCTTCCAAGGCTGTCAATGATACGCCTTTGAGCACATCATGGGTGCCGAAGGACTTGTAAAGATCATCAACCCGGATCGCCTCCGGCGTCGAGTATGGCTTGGTCCCCATGCTTCCCCACAATGGTTGCTGCCATCAAATCGTGCAAACCCGGCGCTGGCAAGGGTTACCTTGCGAGCGGGTGGGTGGAACGCGGTGTCGGCTTGGCCCATCGCAGCTTGAAGGGCGAGGGCGGGTCGTCTAATCAGGGTCCTACCCTTGGGAAGATTTCATGCGCATCCTGATCACCAATGACGATGGCATCAACGCCCCGGGGCTTGAAGTCCTGACCGAGATCGCCAGCGCAATTGCCGGGCCGGAGGGCGAGGTGTGGACCGTGGCGCCCGCATTCGAACAATCGGGCGTCGGGCACTGCATCAGCTATACCCACCCGATGCTGATCGCCAAACTGGGCGAACGGCGCTTTGCGACCGAGGGCAGTCCGGCCGATTGCGTGCTGGCGGCGATTTACGATGTGCTGCAAGGGGCAAGACCCGATCTGGTGCTGTCGGGGGTGAACCGGGGCAACAACGCGGCCGAGAACGTGCTGTATTCCGGCACCATCGGCGGGGCGATGGAGGCGGCGTTGCAAGGCGTGCCGGCGATTGCCCTGTCGCAGTTCTTCGGGCCTGACAATGACAGCAGCGTTGACCCCTTTGAAAGCGCGCGGCAGCATGGCACTGCCGTGGTGCGCGCGCTTCTGGACCGGGGCATCTGGACGACCGAGGATTACCGCATCTTCTACAACGTCAATTTTCCGCCCCGCACGGGGGCTGGCACGCTCGGGATGAAAGTGGCACCGCAGGGGTTCCGGCGTGACACCGCCTTCGGGGTGGAGGCGCATCATTCGCCGTCGGGCAAGAAGTTCCTCTGGATCAAGGGCGCGCCGCAGCAGACGCCCACCCTGCCCGGCTCGGACGCGGCGGTGAACCTGGAGGGGTATATCGCAATCACGCCGATGCGGGCCGACCTGACGGCGCATGACCTTCTGGACGATCTGGCGGGGCGTCTGGGATGAACCAGGGCGAGCCGGGGCAGGACGACGATCCGGCCGGCGACCCGGCCGAGCGCAAGATGCGGTTCCTGTTTGCCTTGCGGTCGCGTGGCGTGACCGATGCGCGGGTGCTGACCGCGATGGAGCGGGTCGACCGCGGCCTGTTCGTCAAGGGCGTCTTTGCCGCACGCGCCTATGAAGACATGCCCCTGCCCATCGCCTGCGGCCAGACGATCAGCCAGCCGTCGGTTGTGGGGTTGATGACACAGGCCTTGAACATCAGCCCGCGCGATACGGTGCTCGAGGTGGGGACCGGGTCGGGCTATCAGGCGGCGATCCTGTCGGAATTGGCGCGGCGGGTCTACACGGTGGACCGCTACCGGCGGCTGACGCATGAGGCGGCAGAACTATTTCGCCAGATGAAGCTGAACAACATTACCACAATCACGGCGGATGGGTCGCACGGGCTGCCCGATCAGGCGCCGTTCGACCGCATCTTGGTGACGGCAGCAGCAGAAGACCCGCCCGGGCCGCTGCTGGCACAGTTGAAACCGGGTGGCATCATGGTGCTGCCTGTCGGCCAATCCGACGCGGTGCAGAGCCTGATCAAGGTTACCCGCACCGAGCGTGGCTTTGACTATGAGGAACTTCGCCCGGTCCGCTTCGTGCCTCTGGTCGAAGGGCTTGGGTCAGAGTAGAGTATCGGGCAGAAAACCGGGCCAACCCGGGCATGTCAGGCGTGAGGCGGTTCATGATGCAGTATTCGGGTTTCCCCATTCGGTCGCGTGCGGCCATGGTCCTTGGTGTCAGCTTTCTGGCGCTGACGGCCTGCGTCCCGGTCGACAATCTCGATTGGGATCTGCGCAACGGCGCAGGCAACACGTCCGAGGCGGCGCGGCAGGCAACAGCGGCGGCTCCGATGCCCGATGGGAACGGCATCCTGTCCTACCCCGGCTACCAGTTGGTCAAGGCGCGGCGTGGCGACACGGTCGCAGCGGTGGCCGGGCGGCTGGGCGTGAATCCCGAGCAACTGGCACAGACCAACGCGCTGAGGGCAACCGATCCATTGCGCGAAGGCGAGCTCTTGCTGTTGCCGCAGCGCGTGGCGGCGGCGGCTCAGCCGGCGGTGATCGGTGGCACCGGCGCGGTGGACATCACCTCGATCGCGACGACGGCGCTGGACGAAGTCGGCCCCTCGGCCGTGACGCCGGTAGCCACACCTGCGGGTGCCGAACCGCTGCGCCACCGCGTTGCGCGCGGCGAGACGGCCTTTACCATCGCGCGAACCTACAACGTATCCGCCAAGGCGCTGGCCGACTGGAACGGGCTTGGCAGCGATCTGGCGGTTCGCGAAGGCCAGACGCTGATCATTCCGGTCACCACCGGCCCGGCCCCAGAGCTTGAGCCGGTGCCAACCCCGCCGGGCCAGGGGTCGCCCACCCCGACGCCGCCGTCAGCCACCAAACCGCTGCCAGACGAGAAACCCGAAGTGGCTGCGGCGCCTGCAAAGGCCACACCGCCCTCACCCGACCTTGGCGCCCAGCGCAGCGATGCGACGGCGCTGGCAATGCCGGCCGCGGGCAAGATCATCCGCGGCTACGACAAGAAGAAGAACCAGGGCATCGACATTGCCGCTGCCCCCGGATCGCCGGTCAAGGCCGCTGCGGATGGCACAGTCGCTGCCATCACCAAGGATACCAACAACGTGCCGATCGTGGTGATCCGCCATGCCGACAACCTGCTCACGGTTTACGCCGGGGTTGACGCGCTCAAGGTGAAGAAGGGCGACAAGGTCAAGCGCGGGCAGTCAATTGCCGTGATCCGTCAGGGCGACCCGGCCTTCCTTCACTTCGAGGTCAGGAGGGGCGTCGACAGCCTTGATCCGATGACGTTCCTGCAGTGACGCAGGGTCAGCCGTCGATCCGGCTGACCAGAACCTTGTCGATCCGGCGGCCGTCAAGGTCGATCACTTCAAACCGGTAGCCACCTGCGTCGGTCAGGTCGCCCAGTTCGGGCATCCGGCCAAGCTGGTGCAGCACGATGCCTGCGACGGTATCGTAATCGCCCGCCAGATCGCGCGACAGGCCAAGCCGGTCGCAGAACTCGTCGGCGGGCATCCAGCCGGCGACCAGAAGGCTGCGGTCGGCGCGTTCGACGATGGCCGGTTCGCCCGCCTCGGAGGACGCTTCGGCACCGGTGATCGCATCAAGGATGTCACCCGAGGTGATGATGCCTTCGAAGTGGCCGTATTCGTCATAGACCAGCGCGATGTGATGTTCGGTGGCCTGCACGATTTCCAGCACGTCCAGCGCATCGGCGCGGTCGCTGACCACCGGCACCTCGCGCATCAGGGATTTCAGGTCCAGCGTCTCGCGGCGCGAGACGACCTGAAACGCATCGGCCAGAAGCACGATGCCCACCACATCGCCCGCAGCATCGGCGACCGGCATCCGGGGCCGGGCGATGCGGCGGATGGCGGCAACGGCTTCGGCACCGGTCGCTTCAAGCGGCAGCATGTCAACCTCGTGCCGGGGCGTCATCAGGGCGCGGGCGGTGCGGTCGCCAAGGCGCATGACGCCGGCCATCATCTCGCGCTCTTCCTCCTCCAGCACGCCGCCTTCGGCTGCTTCGGTCAGCAGGACGTGGACTTCTTCTTCGGTGACCTTCGACGAACCGGCCCCGCGCGCACCAATAAGCCAGAGAATCGCCTTGCCTGACCGGTCAAGGAACCAGACCACCGGGGCGGAGACGATGGAAAGCACGGTCATCGCCGGGGCAACGCGGATTGCCACCGCCTCGGGGTTGCGCAGCGCAAGTTGTTTCGGAACCAGTTCGCCAACAATCAGCGAGACATAGGTGATCGCCAGCACGACTCCACCAACGCCAAGGGTCGCGGCCCATTCGGCGTCCATGCCCTTCGCGATCAGCCAGGTTTGCAAGCGAAGCCCAAGCGTGGCACCCGACAACGCGCCAGACAGGACCCCGACCATCGTGATGCCGATCTGCACAGTGGACAGGAACCGACCGGGATGCTCGGCAAGCCGCAGCGCCATTGCGGCGCCACGGCTGCGCTCCTCCAGCGGTTTCAGGCGGCCGGGGCGGGCCGAGACGATCGCAAGTTCCGACATGGCAAGAACGCCATTCAGCACGATCAACGCAAGGAGCAGCAAGATTTCGTAGATCATGCGAAAGCCCTAGACCATCGACTGTCCGGTTGCAAACCCCGCGCCGACGCTGGCCGTTTGCAAGGGCACCGCGGCATCAGCGCGGATGTTCCCGCTCACTCCAGGCGGACACCTTCGCGGGCCGCAAGGTCGCAGAAGAACTGCCACGCCACCCGGCCAGAACGAGAGCCGCGCGTGGCCTGCCATTCAATCGCCTCGGCGCGGAGCCGGTCCGGGGGGACGCTGACGCCGTGAGCCAGGCAATAGCCGTCGATCATCGCAAGGTATTCGTCCTGCGTGCAGGGATGGAAGCCCAGCCAAAGGCCGAAGCGGTCGGACAGCGAGACCTTCTCCTCCACCGCCTCGCCGGGGGTGATGGCGGTGGAGCGTTCGTTTTCGATCATGTCGCGGGGCATCAGGTGGCGACGGTTCGAGGTGGCGTAAAAGAGCACGTTCTCGGGCCGGCCTTCGATGCCGCCGTCAAGCACCGCCTTCAGCGATTTGTAGTGCTGGTCATCATGGCTGAACGAAAGGTCATCGCAGAACAGGATGAAGCGGTGCGGCGCGGCGCGCAGGTGCGCCAGCAGACGCTGCACCGAAGGCAGGTCTTCGCGGCTAAGCTCGACGATCTTCAGGGGCAGGCCCTCGGCGCGAACTTGTGCGTGCACAGCCTTGACCAGGCTGGATTTTCCCATGCCGCGCGCGCCCCACAGAAGGGCGTTGTTGGCTGGCAGTCCGCGCGCGAAATGGCGCGTGTTCTCCAGCAGCGTATCGCGCGAGCGGTTGACGCCGACCAGAAGGCCGATGTCTACCCGCGCGACCTTTGCCACCGGTTCCAGCCGGTCTGGCGCGGTGTGCCAGGCGTAGGCATCGGCACCGAAATCGGGCGCGGGCATCGGCGCGGGGGCCAGACGCTCCAGCGCCGCGGCGATCCGGGCCAGCGCGTCGGTCATGCCTTGTCGGTGCCTGCCGGAGTTTCGTCGTCGTCCTCGATATCGACCCACAGGCCTTCGGCCCGCAGTTCGGCCTCGCGCCGCTTTTCGATCCGGCGGATCAGGAAGATCGAAACCTCATACAGCGGATAGACCGCGGCGAAGAGGATCAGCTGGCTCATGATATCGGGCGGCGTCACCAGTGCGGCGACGAACAGGATGATGACAATGGCATAGCGCCGCATCCGCGCCAGACCAACCGAGGTGGCAAGCCCTGCCTTGCCCATCAGGGTCAGAAGAACTGGCAGCTGGAAGCAAAGCCCGAAGGCCAGGATCAGCTTCAGGCTGATGTCCAGCGTTTCGTTGACCTTGCCCTGAAAGACGATATCGATGCCCTCGGACGGCGCCGGGGCGGTCAGCGCGTCACCGGGAACCGCACCGAAACCCGGCAACAGCGCGGTCAGCACCGAGGCGCTGTCGGCGTAGCCGAGGAAGAACTGCATCGCCATCGGCGTCACGACGAAATGTGCAAAACCGGCACCGACGATGAACAGAACCGGCGATGCAATCAGGAACGGCAGGAAAGCCTGCTTTTCGCTGCGATACAGGCCCGGCGCCACAAAGCGCCACAGCTGGTAGGCGATGACCGGAAAGCTGACCATCAGCCCGCCCACCATCGCGATATGCATCAAGGTGAAAAAGTATTCCTGCGGCGCGGTGTACTGCATCACCGGGTTCGGGTTACCCAGCGCGCGCATCGCTCTTTCGATCGGCCGCAGCATGAAATCGAGGATCGGGTCGGCCACGATGAAGCACAGCACCATCCCGACAAGGAACGCGGAGACTGACCAGATCAGTCGGTTGCGCAGCTCGGCCAGGTGTTCCACCAAGGGGGCAGAGCTGTCTTCGATGGTGTCGTTCGTGCTCATGTCGCGTCCCCTGCGGGCTTGTCGGCCTTCTTGCGGACCCGACCGGGCTTGTTCGGCGCGGCAGCGGCCCTGGCCACCACAGGCTCGGCTTCGCCGGCCTCAACCGCCCGCAGCTTCGCTGCCGCTTCTGCCACCACGGCCTTGCGCGCCGCCTGCTTGCGGGCCAGCTCGGCAGTAGCCGGACCCATCGCCGGGGCTGCTTCCACCTTGGCAGCTGCCGAGACGGCTGCCGGAGCCGAAGCTGCCGCTGCTGCGGGAGCCGCCGCCGCAGTTGCTGCCGCCACCGGCGGTGACGTGGGCTTTGGCTTCAGCGGATCCCACTTCTCGAAACGGTCGGCGGCGGATTTCACCGCGTCGAGGCCAGCACCGGCCGGGTTGGTCAGCGTCCTCAACCCGTCGGTTGCGTCCTTGACACCTGATTCCTTGGCCGCCTGCTCCATCGCACGGCTGAACTCACGTCCCATAGTGCGAAGCTTGGCCGTTACCCGGCCCAGTTCGCGGAACATGCCCGGAAGGTCCTTGGGGCCGATCACGATCAACGCGACGACCCCGACCAGCAACATCTCGGACCAACTGAAGTCCATCTTCCTACTCCCGCAGGATCAGACCGATCAGGCCTTGTCCTTCTCGGGGCTGACATCCTTGGCGGTCTCGGATGCGGCTTTTTCGATCTCTTCGTTGCCGTCCTTGATGCCCTTCTTGAAGGCAGTGATGCCCTTGCCGACTTCGCCCATCATTCCGGCGATCTTGCCGCGGCCGAACAGCACGAGAAGGACGATGGCGATCAGCAAAAGCTGCATTGGTCCGGGAGCATGCATGGGTCTTCTCCTGTAATGGCCCGCAACTGGGCGGGACTCCATCCTGATCTAGCCTCTCAATATGTCCGATGGGCAGCGGTGTCCAAGACCCAAGCGCCTTGCGCGCGGCAGTCTACTGACAGTATTTTGTCAGTAAGCCGGGGTAATCCTGCCCCCCACCGTCAGGACAGTGCATGAAACGCGACGCCCGCCTATACGACATCGTGCAAATCCTGCGCGATGGGCGCCTGCATACGGCGGGCGAGCTTGCCGCCGCGCTGGGGGTGTCGACCCGCACGATCTGGCGCGACATGACGATGATGTCGGCAACCGGCCTGCCGGTCGAGGGCGAGCGGGGGCTTGGTTACATCCTGCGCTCGCCGCTGATGCTGCCGCCAACGATGCTGACGCCGGACGAGCTGGAGGCACTGGTCGAAGGTTTGCGGCATGTGGCCGATGGTGCCAGCCCGCGCGCTCGGGCCGCACGGAGCCTCTTGGTGAAGATCGCGACATTGCTGCCGCAGGCCGGAATCGACACCGAAAAGGTCGGCTAGACACCGAACACGAAACACCGGTCGCGGCGGATCATCAGCCACAGATGCGTGCCGGGTTTCGGCAGGAACACACCGGGCACCGATGCGGTCAGTTTTGCGCCTTCATGGTCCATCGCGAAATCGACAAGGCTTTCACGGCCAAGATACCGGCTGCGCAGCACCGTGCCACGCGCGGGCGTGCCTTCCATCGGCGTCGGGTTCGGGCCGCGCCCCCCCCTGTCGAAGTCGATCGACAGGTGCTGCGGGCGGATCACGATCTCGACCTCGGCCCCGTCGGCGTGGCCGGGGGTGAGGAAGGCGCCAAACGGCGTATCGGTCAACGCCCCACGAGAAACCCCGCGGATCACATTGATATCGCTGAAGAACGCCGCCGCGGCCCGGTCCACCGGCGCGTTATAGACGTTGTATGGCGCGCCGCGCTGCACTATGCGGCCGGCGCGCATCAGCGCGATCTCGTCGGCCATCCGCATCGCCTCGTCCGGTTCATGCGTCACCAAAAGCACGCCGGTGCCTTCTTCCTTCAAAAGATCCAGCGTCGTGTCGCGGATGCCGTCGCGCAGGCGGTTGTCGAGACCGGAAAACGGCTCGTCCATCAGCATCACGCGCGGGCGCGGGGCCAGGGCGCGCGCCAGCGCCACGCGCTGCTGTTCACCGCCCGACAGTTGGTGCGGGTGCTTCTGGCCGAAGCCGGTCAGGCTGACCCGCTCCAGAAGTTCGCCTACTCGCGCTGCCCTGGCGACTTTGTCTGTGCGCAGCCCGAAAGCGACGTTCTCGGCCACGGTCAAATGCGGAAACAGCGCAAAATCCTGAAACATCAGGCCGACCGACCGCGCCTCGGGCGGCAGGTGCAGGCCGGGGGCGGCCACGGTGCGACCTTCGATCACCACCTCACCGGCATCGGCATGTTCCACCCCGGCGATCATCCGCAGCGTGGTGGATTTGCCGCAGCCCGAGGGGCCAAGCAGGCACGTCACCTGCCCCGCCGCCACCTCCAGCGACACCGCGTCAACGACCTTCCGCCCACCAAACACCCGCGTCAGGCCGGTTACCTTCAGCCGCGCGGGATGCAGGGCACCGGGCTGTGCAACCGGATCGGCAGGAGAGGTGAGGGTGGGGCGGATCATATTCCCTAGCTATTCAATCGGAAATCCGTTGACAAGACCGGCCCGGCCAACCGTCGCCCGTTCGCGGGCAAGGCCAACGGCGCCTTGGGCTGACCACCCTCACGCGGGCACCCCGTTATGGGCATGATCGACGCCGCAAGCGGTTTGCTCCCGAAGCTCCCCCAAGGGAGTCAAGTCGGGTCAAGATCCGACGCAGAAGCGTCCGTTCCCGCCTGGTCACAAGGTGGCATTCGTCGCGCCACCATCGAGAAGGATGTTCTGCCCGACGATAAAGCCCGCATGGTCGGAACACAGGAACGCACAGGCCGCCCCGAACTCGGCCGGGGTGCCATAGCGACCGGCGGGGATGGTGGCGCTGCGCTCGGCGATGGCGTCCGCCATGCTGATGCCCTTGGCCTTCACCACCGCACTGTCCAACGCGATGGCCCGGTCGGTGGCGTGAATCCCCGGCAAAAGGTTGTTTATCGTGACCCCCTTGCCCGCAACCTGCCGCGATGTTCCCGCCACAAAGCCGGTCAATCCGGCACGGGCAGAGTTCGACAATCCCAGCACCGCTACCGGCGATTTCACCGAAACCGAGGTGATGTTGACCACCCGCCCCCACCCCTGCGCCATCATGCCGGGCAACACCGCCTGCATCAGCGCAATCGGCGTCAGCATGTTGGCGTCGAGCGCGCGGATGAAATCGTCGCGCGCCCAGTCCGACCACATGCCCGGCGGCGGCCCCCCGGCGTTCGTCACCAGAATGTCGAACGGCCCATGTGCCAGCACCGCTGCGCGCCCCGCCTCGGTCGTGATGTCTGCGGCAACGGCCGTCACGTTCACCTGCGCCCGCGCGCGAATTTCCGCTGCCGCCACTTCCAGCGCCTCGGCCCCGCGTGCGTTCATCACCAGATTGACGCCCGCCTCCGCCAGCGCGCCGGCACAGCCGCGCCCCAACCCCCTTGAAGACGCGCAGACCAGCGCACGCTTGCCCCTGATGCCCAGATCCATCGCCACCCCTCCGCTGTGCTGGCAAAAACCTATGGCGGCCCTGCACAAAGGTCCACAGCGCGGCTTCCCTTTCGTCAAGTATTCGCCGGGGGCGCGGGGCGAAGCGCCCCAGCCTGTTCAGGCCGGTTGCGCACCCTTCGCCCGCAGAGGCAACCCGCGCCCCCCGCGCCCGGAAAAGCGCTGAGTCACACAGCGCGGTTCAAACGGAATAATAAAACTCTTCCCGCACGATTTTGCCGCCCTTCACATGATAGATCGCCACTTCGCGGCCTTGCGTCCGTTCGCCCGTGGCACGGTTTTCGGTATCCATCCCGAAGATCACCGCAAAACTTTCCTCGCCATGCACGAACGGCCCCTCGACTGTCAGCCCATGCGTGACATAGGCACCCTCCCACCAGTCGTGCTTGCCGTGGATTGCGGCCAGGCCACTCGTCTCGCGCCCGCCGCCCATGTCCATTGCCTCGATGGACACCGCATCGGGCGCGTAAAGCCGGTCGAGGTTGGCGCGTTCGCGCCCCTCACGGCAGCCGGCGACCAGTTCGTTGGCTATTTCCAGAAACGTCATCCAAACCTCCAATGTTCCATGATTGTTCTCACCCTGCGCCGAAAGACCGAGTCGCACAAGTGCGCGCTTTTCGTTGCGGCGGACGCTGGCGCATCTTATAGGACGCCCATGTCGAACCGCGCTCCCCTTCCGCCCGAAATCGCCCGCCGCAGGACATTTGCGATCATTTCGCACCCCGATGCCGGCAAGACCACGCTGACCGAGAAATTCCTCCTGTTCGGCGGCGCGATCCAGATGGCCGGTCAGGTGCGCGCCAAGGGCGATGCGCGGCGCACGCGGTCGGACTTCATGAAGATGGAGCAGGAGCGGGGGATTTCGGTCTCGGCTTCGGCAATGTCGTTCGATTTCCGGCAGTATCGGTTCAATCTGGTCGACACGCCCGGCCACTCCGATTTCTCGGAAGACACCTACCGAACGCTGACCGCCGTCGATGCGGCGATCATGGTGATCGACGGGGCGAAGGGCGTCGAAAGCCAGACCCGCAAGCTCTTTGAGGTGTGCCGCCTGCGCGACCTGCCGATCCTGACCTTCTGCAACAAGATGGACCGCGAAAGCCGCGACACGTTCGACATCATCGACGAAATTCAGGAAAATCTGGCCATCGACGTGACACCCGCCTCGTGGCCGATCGGCATGGGGCGAGAGTTCGTGGGCGCCTATGACCTTCTGCACGACCGGCTGGAGATCATGGACCGCGCCGACCGCAACAAGGTGGCGGAATCGATCAAGATCAGCGGCATGGACGACCCGAAGCTCGCTGACCATGTGCCTGCCGACCTCTTGGCCAAGTTCCGTGAGGAAATCGAGATGGCCCGCGAACTGCTTCCCGCTTTCGACCGCGCCTCGTTTCTGAACGGCTCGATGACGCCGATCTGGTTCGGCTCGGCGATCAATTCCTTCGGCGTGAAGGAACTGATGGACGGGCTTGGCGAATATGGGCCAGAGCCGCAGCCGCAAAAGGCCGCCGAACGTCAGGTCGATCCGGCGGAAACCCCGGTGACCGGCTTCGTCTTCAAGGTTCAGGCCAACATGGACCCAAAGCACCGTGACCGGGTGGCCTTCGTGCGCCTCGCCTCCGGACATTTCGAGCGCGGAATGAAGATGTTCCATGTGCGCACCAAAAAGCCGATGACGGTGGCAAGCCCGGTTCTGTTCCTGGCCGCCGACCGGGAACTGGCCGAAGAAGCCTGGGCCGGCGACATCATCGGCATTCCGAACCACGGGCAATTGCGCATCGGCGACGCGCTGACCGAAGGCGAGTCGCTGCGCTTCACCGGTATTCCCAGCTTTGCGCCGGAACTGCTGCAATCGGTGCGGGCGATGGACCCGATGAAGGCCAAGCACCTGGAAAAGGCGTTGACCCAGTTCGCCGAGGAAGGCGCGGCCAAGGTGTTCAAGCCGATGATCGGCTCGGGCTATATCGTCGGCGTCGTCGGTGCCTTGCAGTTCGAGGTTCTGGCCAGCCGGATCGAACAGGAATATTCGCTGCCGGTGCGGTTCGAAGGATCGAACTTCGCATCGGCCCGCTGGATCTCCGGCGACAAGGCCGAGATCGAAAAGCTGGTCAGCGTCAACAAGGGCCACATCGCGCATGACAGCGACGGCGATCTGGTGTTCCTGACGCGCCTGCAATGGGACATCGACCGCGTGGTGCGCGATTATCCGGGCGTGAAACTGTCGGCCACCAAGGAGATGATGGTCTGACCCACCCGAACCGCGTTCAGCCCGATGGCAGCTTTGTGGCCGTGGCGGCGCGGGGCGGGTTCATGGGCAACCGGGGGCGGTTGCACGATGGCGACGGTCGAATGGTGCGACGCTGGCAGGGCAAGGCCTGGATCACCTGCACCTTGCGGGAAAAGCCGGGCCGGGTGTCGCCCGGCGTCGTGCCACCGAACGGCTACACGCGACTTTTCTTTCACGACGAGGCTGTTGCCTGCGCGGCCGGACATCGGCCTTGCGCAGAGTGCCGGCGTGCCGCCTATGACGATTTCCGCCACGCTTGGGCGCAGGTTTTCGGCCAGCGCGCCATGGCACTTGAAATGGACGCAGTCCTGCACGCCGCGCGGGTCGACAGCGCGACGCGCGGGCAGCGGCGGCACATGGCTCGGCCAAGCGACTTGCCTGCTGGCGCGTTCATCCTTTGGCGCGCCCTGCCGCATCTGCTGCGGGGCGCCGACCTGCTGCCCTACCGGCCCGAAGGTTACGGCCCGCCCGTGCAAATGCCCGACGCCGAGGTTGGCGTGCTGACACCAACACCGACGCTGGCCCTGATGCGCTCCGGCTGGCGACCCGCGCTTTGCGCCGCGCAGGACCGGCCGAACTGGTGACAAGCCCGCCGCCGATGCCGGGTGCCAGTCGCTCTGGTGATGCACGTTAGGCCTGCCTTGACCTTGCGGCCTATTTCCGCTATGCGCCGCTGGCGGCCAAAAGGGTCGCGACGCCGGGGCGCCCGGATAACATGCGTCCCATTACCCATGCGGTCCGATACCGCATTCATAGGACGCTGATGACCAAATTTTCCGACCTCGCGCTGGACCCGCGCGTTTTGCAAGCCGTTTCCGAAGCCGGCTACGAAACCCCCACACCAATTCAGGCGCAAGCCATCCCGGAGGCCTTGAAGGGCCGCGACGTTCTGGGCATCGCCCAGACCGGCACCGGCAAGACGGCAAGCTTCGTGCTGCCGATGATCACGCTTCTGGGTCAAGGCCGCGCCCGCGCCCGGATGCCGCGCAGCCTCGTGCTGGCGCCAACGCGCGAACTGGCCGCCCAGGTGGCCGAAAACTTCGAGACCTATGCCAAGCACACCAAACTGACCAAGGCGCTCTTGATCGGCGGCGTGGCATTCGGCGAACAGGACAAGCTGATCGACCGCGGTGTCGACGTGCTGATCGCCACCCCCGGTCGCCTGCTCGACCATTTCGAGCGTGGCAAGCTGTTGCTCAATGGCGTGCAGATCATGGTGGTCGACGAGGCTGACCGGATGCTCGACATGGGGTTCATCCCCGATATCGAACGCATCTTCCAACTGACCCCGTTCACCCGTCAGACCCTGTTCTTCAGCGCCACGATGGCGCCCGAGATCGAGCGGATCACCAACACCTTCCTGACCAACCCGGCCAAGGTCGAAGTGGCGCGGCAGGCGTCCGCCTCGTTGACCATCACGCAGGCGCTGATCGAGGTGAAGCCGACCCGCAAGGACCGCAGCTTTGCCGACAAGCGCGCCGTCCTGCGCGCGCTGATCCGCGCGGAAGGCGAGGCTTGCACCAACGCGATCATCTTCTGCAATCGCAAGATGGACGTGGACGTGGTGGCAAAGTCGCTGAAACAGCACGGCTTCAACGCCTCGCCCATTCACGGCGATCTGGACCAGTCGGTGCGGACGAAAACGCTGGACGGGTTCCGTGACGGCACCGTGCATCTTCTCGTCGCCTCCGATGTGGCGGCGCGCGGGCTCGACATTCCGGCGGTCAGCCATGTGTTCAACTTCGACGTGCCGTCGCACCCTGAAGATTACATCCACCGCATCGGCCGCACCGGCCGCGCGGGGCGGCTGGGCAAGGCCTATACCATCGCCGTGCCGTCGGACGAAAAGTATCTCAAAGCCATCGAGAGCCTGGTCAAATCGGAAATTCCGCGCGGCGCGCTGCCGGAAGGCTTTGTTCCCGGTGAAGATGACGGTCGTCCCGAGCGTCCGCGCGAAGAAAGAAAACCGCGTGGCCGTGATCGCGACCGTGACCGCAAGCCGAAGGAAACCGCCGACAGCCCGCGCGCGTCGATGGAGCCCTTGGTGGTGGTGCAAGCCGAGGCCGCACCGGTGCGCGAAGAGCCACGCCGTGAGGATGCCCGTCGCGAAGAACCTCGTCGCGAAGAGCCTCGTCGCGAAGAAACCCGTCGCGAAGAAACCCGTCGCGAGGAGCCCCGTCGCGAGGAGCCCCGTCGCGAAGAAGCCCGCCGTGAGGAGCCGCGCCGCGACGACCGCCGCCGTGAACCGCGCGAGGGCCGCGATGATCGCCGCGAACGCCCCGATTATCGCCGCGACGACCGGCGCGATTACGGCCCGGCCGTTGTGGGCATGGGCGACCATGTTCCGGACTTCATCCTGCGCAGCTTCGCGCTCAAGACCGCCACGGCTGATGAGCCGGAAGAGGCACCCGCCAACGGCACCGAAGGCTGACACGCGCCCCCGAAACACCAAAGGCCCCGCAGATTGCGGGGCCTTTTGCTTTCGCTGGACGCGCGCTTATTCGGCGACGAGGCGGCTGACCACCACGGTCGTTTCCGGCTTCTTGCCGATCTCTTCCATCGACACCTGCCGCACGATCCGTCGGATCGCCTCTTCCAGCTTGTCATCGTCGCGCAAAAGCTTCCGCCCGGCCTTTTCAAGGAACTCGGCAAGGTCGCCTTCCATCGTCTCGTTCAGCGGGCGGCCGCCAAGGCCGGTGGCGGGCAGGCCCATCACCTCGACCCACGGCTCGCCCATCGGCTCGTCGTTTTCGTCCAGAATGACGGTGACCAGCGCGTGGCCGTTCAGCGCCATGCGGATGCGGTCGCGCACCACCCCGTCCATCGACCCGATCAGCGCCGTGCCATCAAGGTAAAGCCGCCCGGTCTCGATATATTCGGCCACCTCCGGCACGTCGCCGGTCAGGTCGATCATCATGCCGTTCGACGCAACCTCGGCGGCAATTCCCGCCTCGGTCGCGATGCGGGCGTGTTCGCGCAGGTGACGGTGTTCGCCGTGCATCGGAATCAGCATGTCGGGCAGAACAAGGCGGTGGACATGTTCCAGATCGGGACGGTTGGCATGGCCCGAGACGTGGTATTTGCCACCTTGGTCGTCGATCACGTTGACGCCGATTTCGGAAAACGCATTCCAGATCCGGCCCACGTCGCGTTCGTTGCCGGGAATCGTCTTCGAGGAAAAGAGGAAGGTATCGCCCTCCTTCATCTCGATTCCCAGATACTTGCCACGGCTGAGTTGTGCCGAGGCCGCGCGACGTTCCCCCTGGCTGCCGGTGACCAGCAGCATCAGGTTGCGGCGCGGCACGTCCAGCGCCTCTTCCGGGCTGACGGTGCGCGGAAAGCCGGTAAGGACGCCCGCTTCTTCCGAGGCCGAGATCATCCGCTTCATCGAGCGGCCCAGAACGCAAACGGTGCGGTCAGCGGCGCGGGCGGCTTCGGCAAGCGTCTTCAATCGCGCGACGTTGGAGCCGAAGGTGGTGGCAGCCACGATGCCGGTGGCGGATTTGATCAGCTCGGTCAGCGCCGGGCCAAGCGTGCTTTCAGAGCGCCCCGCGTGGGTCGAGAACACGTTGGTGGAATCGCACATCAGCGCCTTGACCGGGCGTTCCGCGACGATTTCGGCAAAGCGGCTGTCATCCCACGCCTCGCCCACCACCGGCTTGTGGTCGATCTTGAAGTCGCCGGAATGCAGGATGCGTCCGGCAGGCGTGTCGATCACCAGCGCCGAGGATTCCGGGATGGAATGGCTGACGGGCACGAACTGCACCTTGAACGGCCCCACCTCGACCGTGCCGGGGCGCGGCTCGACGGTGATGATCTGGTCGATCGGCAGGCCGGCCTCTTCGAACTTCAGCTTGCCGATCGTGGCGGTGAAGCGGCGGCAGTAGACCTTCTTCTGCAGCTTGGGCCACAGGATGCCAAGTGCGCCGATGTGGTCTTCGTGGGCGTGGGTGATGAAGATCGCTTCAAGCCGGTCAAGCCGGGCCTCCAGCCAGGACACATCGGCCATGATCAGATCGACACCGGGCGAGCCGTCCATGTCGGGAAAGGCGACCCCAAGGTCGACGAGGATCAGACGTTCGCGGCCAGCAGGACCGTAGCCGTAGACATAGCAGTTCATGCCGATCTCCCCGGCGCCGCCGAGGGGAAGGTAGATCAGCCGGTTGGTGCTCATATGGTTTCCTTGTTGAAGTCGTTGATCAGGACCAACCCGTGCATTGTCAGGTCATCCTCGATCGAATGAAATAGTTCGGTTCCTTGCGCGAACAGGGAGGCAAGGCCGCCTGTTGCAATGACTTTCATGGGCCGGTCGCGTTCGTGGCGCACGTTGCGCACCACGCCTTCGACCAGCCCGATATAGCCCCAATACACGCCGGACTGCATGCAGGCCACCGTATTCGTGCCGATCACCTTGTCGGGGCGGGCAACGTCGATGTGCGGCAGCGCCGCGGCGGCCATGTGCAAGGCCTCGAGCGAGAGGTTGACGCCGGGCGCAATGACACCGCCGACATAGGCGCCGTCGTGGTCTACCACGTCGAACGTGGTGGCGGTGCCGAAATCGACGACGATCAGATCGCCGCCATGCCGGTCATGCGCGCCGACTGTGTTGACGAGGCGGTCGGGGCCCACGGTCGTGCCCTGATCGACGCGCGGTGGCACCGGCAGCCGGCAGTCGGGTTTGCCAACCACAAGCGGGCGACAACCGAAGTAACGGTCGCAGAGGACGCGCAGGTTGAAGACCACACGCGGCACGGTGGAGGAGATGATCGCCCCGGTCACCGAGGCCTCGGTCTTTGT
Source organism: Paracoccaceae bacterium (assembly GCA_030697175.1). GTDB lineage: Bacteria > Pseudomonadota > Alphaproteobacteria > Rhodobacterales > Rhodobacteraceae > JAUYQR01. Next base: position 93,182 of record JAUYQR010000015.1, read on the forward strand.
CAGCATCATCAGCGACGAGAGCCAGACGAAGTATTCATCAGCGGTGCGCTTGTGGTCGGTGGCGATGCGCCAGGTGGCGATGAACTTCGCGCCGTCCCAGATGGAAAACACGGTGTTGGTGTTGCCGCAGTCGATGGCCAGAAGCATGGGCGTTCGTCCTGTTGAAGCGTAAAAGCCGGGGGTTTCACACCCCCGGACCCCCGTGGGATATTTCTGCAAAGGGGAAGGCTCGAGCGGTCAGAAGAACACCTCGGCAGCGGGGATGGCAAGCGTGGCGGAGGGGGTGCGCAGGATCAGGTTGCCGGTGGCGTCGATCATCTCGAAGACGCCGTCATGGGTGGTGGTGCCGGTGCGTGCCACGATCGGTTGCCCGAGGCGGGCGGCGTGGGCCAGCCAATGCGCGCGGATCGGGGCAAAGCCTTCGGAGGTGAAGATTGTCTCCCACCGAGCATAGGCGGGCGCGAGGACGTTCAGGAAGGCCTCGGGCGTGATGCGCTTGCCGGTGCCTTGCAGCAGCGAGACGGGGGCAAGCGCGCCGGGTTCGACGAGGCTCGCGTCCGGGGCGGCGATCAGGTTGACACCAATGCCGATACAAAGCGTGGCGCCGGGGGTGCCAAGGGATTGGCTTTCCAGCAGAATGCCCGCAACCTTGCCGTCGTTCAGCAAGACATCGTTCGGCCATTTCAGGGCAAAGGCGTCAGGCAGGCCGGTTGATGCCACAAAGGCATCACGGAGGGCGACCGCCGCGACGAAGGAGCGGAGCGCCACGGTTTCCGGCGGCTCGACCGGGTGGAGAACGAGCGTGCCGTGGAAGTTGCCGCGAGGGCTGACCCACGGCCGGGCGCGGCGGCCGCGACCTGCGGTTTGAAGGCCGGCGGTGATCCACACCGGGCCACCGCCGCGACGGAACCCTTCGGCATTGGTGCTGTCGATTTCGGGGATGGCGATGCGCCCTGCCCCGTCTGGTGCGTCAGCGGACAAGCGCTTCTGCCGCAAGCGCGGCCACCGGCTCGATCCCGAAAAGGTTGATCATTCCCGCCAGCATGATGATCGCGACCGCGACCAGCATCGCCCATTGCACTGGGGCCATGCGGCTGTCGGCGGGTTCGGTCTCGGCGCCGAAATACATGAAGTAGACGATGCGCAAGTAATAGAACGCGCCAATCACCGAGGCGATGGCACCTGCGACTGCCAGCCAGACCATGCCCGCATCAACCGCAGCTTTCAGGACGTAAAACTTCCCGATGAAGCCCAGCATCGGCGGCACACCGGCGAGGCTGAACAACAGGACCAGCATGGCAAGCGCGCGCAGCGGTTCCTTCTTGGCAAAGGAATTGAGGCTGGCAATGTCGCTGACCGGGCGGCCGTCACGCTCCATCGACAGGATGAAGGCAAAGGTTCCGACGTTCATGGTGACGTAGATTGCCATGTAGATCAGCATCGCCTGCACGCCGCCTGCGGTGCCGACCGCAAGGCCCATCAGCGCAAACCCCATGTGGGCGATCGAGGAATAGGCCATCAGGCGCTTGATGTCGCGCTGACCGATTGCCGCCACCGCGCCGAGGAACATCGAGGCGACGGAGAGGGCGGCGATCACCTGACCCCACTGCCCCGGCACGCCGCCGAAGGCGTCATGCACCAGCCGTGCGATCAGCGCCATCGCAGCGACCTTCGGGGCTGTTGCAAAGAAGGCGGTCACCGGTGTGGGCGAGCCTTCGTAAACGTCCGGCGTCCACATGTGGAAGGGTGCTGCGGAGACCTTGAAGGCAAGGCCCGACAGCATGAACACAAGGCCGAAGAGGAGGCCAAGCGGCACGCCGTCCTGCACGGTGGACAGGATGCCCGCAAACTGCGTGGTGCCGGCGTAGCCATAGACGAGCGAAGCGCCGTAAAGCAGCAGCCCCGACGAGAGTGCGCCGAGAACAAAGTATTTCAGGCCCGCTTCCGACGATTTCGCACTGTCGCGGCGCATTGCGGCGACGACGTAAAGCGACAGCGACTGCAGCTCAAGGCCCATGTAGAGCGACATCAGGTCGCCCGCCGATACCATCATCATCATGCCGATGACCGACAGCGTGACGAGGATCGGAAACTCGAACCGCAGAAGATCGCGGCGCTGCATGTAGTCCATGCTCATCACCAGAACTGCGGCAGCCGAGATCAGGATGGTCACCTTGGCAAAGCGCGCGAAGGGGTCGTCGATGAACATGCCGTTGAAGGCGGTGCGCTCGCCCGCGCCATTCATTCCGATATAAAGCGCCAGCAGCAGGAACAGCCCCGCCGTCGACCACATGAGCGTCGGCGCCAGCTTGTCCTTGGTGGTGTAGACGCCGACCAGAAGCGCCGCCATGGCGTAACCGGCCATCACGATTTCGGGCAGGATGGTGGTGAAATCTGCTGGCATCATGGCCGGAACCTCAATTCAGGGCCACCTGCCCGGCCACATCGGGCAGGGCAGCGTGGTAGTCGGAGACAAGGGCGGCGACGCTTGGCCCGATGATGTCGGTGACAAGACTTGGGTAGACGCCAAGGATCAGGGTCATCGCGACAAGGGGCGCGAAGATCAGCTTTTCGCGGCGGTCCATGTCGGTGATGGTTTTCAGCGCCTCTTTCACCAGCGCGCCGAACATGACGCGGCGATACAGCCACAGCGCATAGGCCGCCGACAGGATCACGCCCGAGGTCGCCACGGCGGCGACCCAGGTGTTGACCTGGAAGATGCCGACCAGAGTGAGGAATTCACCGACGAAACCCGAGGTGCCGGGCAGGCCGACGTTGGCCATCGTAAAGAACATGAACACCAGCGCATAGGCGGGCATCCGGTTCACAAGGCCGCCATAAGCCTCGATCTCGCGGGTGTGCATCCGGTCGTAGATCACGCCGACGCACAGGAACAAGGCGCCGGAAATGAAGCCGTGCGACAGCATCTGGAAGATCGCGCCATCGACACCCTGCTGGTTCACCGCGAAAATGCCCATCGTGACATAGCCCATGTGCGCGACCGACGAATAGGCGATCAGCTTTTTCATGTCGGTCTGCGCCAGTGCCACAAGCGAGGTATAGACAATGGCGATGGCTGACATCCACAGGACCAGCGGGCCAAGCACATCCGACCCCACCGGGAACATCGGGATCGAGAACCGCAGGAAGCCGTAGCCGCCCATCTTCAGCAGGATCGCGGCCAGCACCACCGACCCCGCAGTCGGCGCCTGCACGTGCGCGTCGGGCAGCCAGGTATGCACAGGCCACATCGGCATCTTCACCGCGAAGGACGCGAAGAAGGCGAGGAAAAGCATGGTCTGCAGCCCACCAACCACCGGGATGCCAAGGATCGAGAAGGTCTCGGACCCGAAGTCATGCGCCAGCAGCTTCACGATGTCGGTGGTCCCGGCATCAAGATACATCGCGATCATCGCGACCAGCATCAGCACCGAGCCGAGGAAGGTATAGAGGAAGAACTTGAAGGCCGCGTAGATCCGCTCCTTGCCGCCCCAGATGCCGATGATCAGGAACATCGGGATCAGCCCGGCCTCGAAGAACAGATAGAACAGCACCAGGTCCAGCGCGCAGAACACGCCAAGCATCAGCGTTTCCAGGACCAGAAACGCGATCATGTATTCCTTGACCCGCGTTTCCACGTTCCAGCACGACAGGATCGTGATCGGCATCAGGAACGTCGTCAGCATCACGAACAGGATCGAGATGCCGTCAACACCCATCCGGTAGCTGAGACCCATGATCCAGGCGCGTTCCTCGACGAACTGGAACCCGGTGTTCGACGGATCAAAGCGCAGCAGCACGAACAGCGAGATCAGGAACGTCGCCGACGTCGTGAACAGCGCAAGCCATTTCGCCCCGCGCTGTGCCGCAGCGTCATCGCCACGCAGGAACAGCGCCATGATGATCGCCGCGACAAGCGGCAGGAAGGTGATGATCGAGAGAAGCTGGTTTTCCATGGTGCGCGCCCCTTACTTCGCGCCGCCGAACAGCGTCATCCAGGTAACCAGGGCTACGATCCCCAGAACCATCGCAAATGCATAGTGGAAGAGGTAGCCGGACTGCGCCCTTCCGGCGAGACGGGTGAAGAAGGGGATGATCCCCAAGGCCACCCCGTTGATCGAGCCGTCGATCACATCCCCGTCGCCGCGCTTCCACAGGAAGCCTCCAAGCCAGCGGGCCGGACGCACGATCATAAAGTCATAGGCCTCGTCGAAGTACCACTTGTTCAAAAGGAACAGATACAGCGGGCGCTGCTGCGTGGCGAGGCGTCCGGGCAGGCTCGGGTCTTTGATGTAGAACAGCCAGGCCAGGGCAAAGCCGAACAGCATCGCCACGAAGGGCGAAACCTTGACCCAGGTCGGCACCAGATGGGCCGCGTTGATCATGGTGGTCGGCGCGTGGTCTGCCTTGGCGACCTTGTCGGCGTCAAGCCGGACGTCAACGCTGGCCTGTTCGTCTGCAGTGAACGGCAGCATCACCAGCGCACCCTGCGGCACGGCTCCGGCTTCGGCCCCAGCTTCGGCCCCAGCTTCGGCGGAATGGTCGGCGGCGGAGGCGGCTGCACCCTCGGTCGCGGCGGTCGCGCCATGGGCTTCGTCCGCTGCAGGGGCGGCTTCGCCAGACTGACCCTCTGCCTCGCTGTGCTCGGCAGTTGCCATCCCGAACCAGTCGCGGACGGCAGCCTCGTCGCCAAAGAACACCTTGTACCACAGCATCCCCGAGAACATCGCCCCAAGCGCCAGCGCGCCAAGCGGGATCAGCATGACCAACGGGCTTTCCTGCGGCTCGTGGTGCCCATGGTCGCCATGCCCGTTGTCACCATGCCCATGGGCGTCGTGGCCGCCAGCGCGGCTGGTGCCGTAGAAGGTCAGGAACATCAACCGCCAGGAATAGAAGCTGGTCATCGCCGCTGCTACCACCAGCAGCCAGAACGCATAGCCCGATCCGACCCAGGCGCTTTCGATCACCGCATCCTTCGACAGGAAGCCGGCAAAGCCGTAATGCGTCAGCGGAATGCCGACCCCAGTGATCGCCAGCGTGCCGATCATCATCATCCAGAAGGTGAAGGGGATCTTCTTCCGCAGCCCGCCATAGTTGCGCATGTCCTGTTCGTGGTGCGTCGCGGTGATCACCGAGCCCGCGCCAAGGAACAGCATCGCCTTGAAGAAGGCATGGGTGAACAGGTGGAACATCGCCACCGAATACACGCCGACACCTGCCGCCACGAACATGTAGCCAAGCTGCGACATCGTCGAATAGGCAATCACGCGCTTGATGTCGTTCTGCACCAGACCGATCGTCGCCGCGACAAAGGCCGTGGTCGCCCCCAGCACCGTGATGAACGCGGTCGCTTGCGGCGCGTATTCATAGACCGGCGACATCCGGCAGACCAGGAACACCCCCGCCGTCACCATCGTCGCGGCGTGGATCAGCGCCGACACCGGCGTCGGGCCCTCCATCGCGTCCGGCAGCCAGGTGTGCAGGAACAGCTGTGCCGATTTGCCCATCGCCCCGATGAACAGCAGCACACCGACAAGGTTCGCCGCGTTCCACTCGCCCCACAGGAAGGTCAGGTTGGTTTCCGCCAGCGCAGGCGCGGCAGCAAACACGTCGTCAAAGCGGATGCTGTCGGTCAGGTAGAACAGCGCAAAGATCCCCAGCGCAAAGCCGAAGTCACCGACACGGTTGACGACGAAAGCCTTGATCGCGGCGGCATTGGCGCTTGGCTTGCGGTAGTAGAACCCGATCAGCAGGTAGGACGCGACGCCGACGCCTTCCCAGCCGAAGAACATCTGCACCAGGTTGTCCGACGTCACCAGCATCAGCATGGAGAAGGTGAAGAACGACAGATAGGCAAAGAACCGCGCCCGATAAGGCTCGTCGTCGCCCCAGTTCTCGTCATGCGCCATGTAGCCGAAGGAATAGAGGTGCACGAGCGCCGAGACCGAGTTCACCACCACCAGCATGATCGCCGTCAATCGGTCGAGGCGGATCGCCCACTCGGTCGCAAGGCTGCCGCTTTCGATCCAGCGCATCAGCACGATCTGCTGCGTCTCGCCATCGAAGGTCAGGAAGATGATCCACGACAGCGCCGCCGCCAGGAACAAGAGCGCGGTCGCAATCACCTGCCCGGCACGCTCGCCAATGATGCGCCAGCCAAAGCCGCAGATCAGCGCGCCGATCAGCGGCGCAAAAAGAATGATCGTTGCCATCACGGGTCAGCCTTTCATCACGTTGACGTCTTCCACGTCGATCGTGCCGCGGTTGCGGAAGAACACGACGAGGATGGCAAGGCCGATGGCCGCTTCGGCGGCTGCGACGGTCAGGACGAACATGGTGAAGATCTGCCCGACCAGATCGCCCGCGAAGGACGAAAAGGCGACAAGGTTGATGTTCACCGCCAGAAGCATCAACTCGATCGACATCAGGATCACGATCACGTTCTTCCGGTTGAGGAAGATCCCGAAGATGCCGATGACGAACAGCGCCGCCGCCACCGTCAGGTAATGTTCAAGTCCAACCATCTCACGTTCCCTCCGGGTCTTTTGCCCGTTGTCTTCTGTCTTGCCCCCGTGGGGGCGCGGAATGGGCCTAAAGCCCCTGTCCCGGTTTCACGTCCTTCAGTTCCATCGCCTTGGCCGGGTCGCGCCACATCTGCTGCAGCACGTTCTGGCGCTTGATGTCGCGGCGGTGACGCAGGGTCAGCAGGATCGCTCCGATCATCGCGACCAGGAGGATCAGGCCTGACAACTGGAACAGCAGGAAATAGCGGTCGTAGAGGATCATCCCCAGCGCGCGCGTATTCTCGATCTCGGTCGGGGTGACGGCCTGACGCAGACCCTCGGCACCGGGTGCTGCATCCCAGACACCAACGCCGATTGCGATCTGCATCAGAAGCACGACACCGATCAGCAGGCCCAAGGGCATGTACCGCGCCAGTTCGCCCTTCAACTCGGCAAAGTCGATGTCCAGCATCATCACGACAAACAGGAACAGAACCGCCACCGCGCCGACGTAGACGATAACCAGCAGCATCGCTACGAATTCTGCACCCAGCAGCACGAAAAGTCCCGAGGTCGACAGGAATGCAAGGATCAGCCACAGCACCGAATGCACCGGGTTGCGGCTGATCGTGACCATCAGGCCCGCGACCACCGTGACGCTGGCAAAGGCGTAAAAGGCAAAGTCAACGACGGTCATGCGTCTTTCTCCCCGGTGTCGTCGGCGGTCTCGGCAAAGACCTGTTGCGCGATCTCCAGCGCCTTCTGCATGGCGGGCACGCCGCCGAACATGCTCATCTGCCAGATCACCTCGGCGACCTCGCGCTTCGTGGCCCCGGCGGCAAGGCCGTTCTTGATGGTCATCCGCAACTGCGGCTCGCCGATCGGGCCAAGCACGGTCTGCGCGGCAATCGTCACCAGAAACCGGGTCCGCGCATCAAGCCCTTCGGGATTGAAGGTCTTGCCGAACCACATTTCCAGAATTTCCTTCGGCATCGCCGGGAACATCTTTTCCCATCCCTTGACGTCGGCGTTTTCCATCGCTGGCGCGAACGCCTTGGCCATTTTCTGGCCCTGCTCCATCATCGCGGCGAAGATCTTGGCGAAATCGTCGGTCATCAGCGGTACGGCGCGTCGAGTTCAAGGTTGCGGGCGATTTCGCCTTCCCAGCGTTCGCCGTTCGCCAGAAGCTTGTCCTTGTTGTACAAAAGCTCCTCGCGGGTCTCGGTGGAAAACTCGAAGTTCGGGCCCTCGACGATGGCGTCGACCGGGCACGCCTCCTGGCAAAAGCCGCAGTAGATGCACTTGGTCATGTCGATGTCGTAGCGCGTGGTGCGACGGCTGCCGTCCTCGCGCGGTTCGGCGTCGATGGTGATCGCCTGCGCCGGGCAGATCGCCTCGCACAGCTTGCACGCAATGCAGCGTTCCTCGCCGTTGGGGTAGCGGCGCAGCGCGTGTTCGCCCCGGAACCGCGGCGACAGCGGGCCCTTTTCATGCGGGTAGTTCAGCGTGGTTTTCGGCTTGAAGAAGTATTTCATGCCAAGGCCGAAACCCTTGATGAAATCCATCAGCAGGAAATAGCGGGTCGCGCGGTTCCAGTCGATGTTGGACATCTTCATTCCCAAGTTTCGCAGCGCTTCTTGAGCACCTGCATCTGTTCATCAATCACGTCCTGCAGGGCAACACCCTCAAGGTCGCTCACGAGCACCTCAAGCAAGTTTTCTGACATTTCTACAAAGCACTTAGTGGCCCGCATTTCCTTCATGAAGGTCTCATCTTCAGCGATGTGCGTTGCATCTTCGGGGAACTCTGCCCCTCGCCAATCAGCATCCGAGGGCGTCAAGCACTTGGTAACAGCAAGCCCCGCGCGAAGACGGTCCATGGCTTCGCCTCGATACTCCGGCGAACGTCCCGCTGTTCGTGCTGTGGTAACCGAGTCCAACAGGGCAAAGGCTGACATGGTCCATACCCGAATTCGGGCACTTGCCGGGGACATCCAAGCTGGCAGTTCTGACGTGGCCGCGGGGACTTGCCAAGGCGAAGGCGCCCCTCCGGCACTCGCCTCAAATGCCACAAGCTGCGGTCCGCACAAATCTTCGGCCAGTTGACGAGGAGTAGGTTTTGACTGCTGCGCCGATGCGGTAGCACCCAGGAAAGAAAGCAGCATCGCCGTTGCTAGGCCCGGTGTAGTCAATCTCGGGAGGTGTGCTCGCATCATCAGCCTCCAATCGCCCAGCGGGCCCAGAAGCCACCGAACACTTCGAATTTCGCAAGGAACGCCACCAACACCACCCAGCCCAGCGACAAGGGCAGGAACACCTTCCAGCCGATCCGCATCAACTGGTCATAGCGGTAGCGGGGCACGATCGCCTTCACCATGGCGAACATGAAGAAGAAGAACCACATCTTGCCGACCATCCACCACCAGCCATCGGCCAGTCCGGGAATGGGCGACAGCCAGCCGCCGAAGAACAGCAAGGACATCAGCGCGCACATCAGGAAGATCGCGATGTATTCGCCGGCCATGAACAGAAGGTAGGGCGTCGAGGAATATTCCACCATGAACCCGGCCACCAGTTCCGATTCCGCTTCCGGCAGATCGAACGGCGGGCGGTTGGTTTCCGCCAAGGCGCTGATGAAGAACAGGAAAACCATCGGGAAGTGCGGCAGCCAGTACCAGTTGAACAGCCCCCAGTCACCGTCCTGCGCCGCCACGATGGCCGAAAAGTTCATCCCCCCGGTCGAGATGATGATGCCGATGATGATCAGGCCCAGCGACACCTCGTAGGAAATCATCTGCGCCGCAGACCGCAACGAGCCAAGAAACGGGTATTTGGAGTTCGACGCCCAGCCGCCCATGATCACGCCGTAAACCTCCAGCGAGGACACCGCGAACACGAACAGGATCGCCACGTTGATGTTGGCCAGAACCCAGCCGTCATCGAACGGGATCACCGCCCAGGCCAGGATCGCCAGCACGAAGGACAGCATCGGCGCCAGAAAGAACACCGGGCGGTCGGCTCCGGCAGGCACCACGATTTCCTTGACCACATATTTCAGCGCGTCGGCCACCGATTGCAGCAGGCCAAAGGCGCCCACCACGTTCGGCCCCTTGCGAAGCTGGACCGCAGCCCAGATCTTCCGGTCGCCATAGACGAGGAACAGCAGGCTGATCATCACGAAGGCAACGATAAGAAGGCTTTGTGCCGCAATCAGCACCGCCGTTCCGAACCCCGTGGAAAGAAACCCGTCCATGTCAGCCCCTTACTTCAAACCGTCGGTATTCCAAGCTCTGCACATTCCGCCGCCGTCACTTCGGCGTCGATGGTGCGCAGGCCCTCGGGCAAGGTCGCAGAGATCATGTAGACCGCATCTCCGTACCACGTCCGTCCGTCTTTCTTCACGATGGTGCGCACTTGCCGTGCGAACCCGTATTCCTTGTCCAGCGCATATTGCGCCGCCGCACAGCGACCATAGGCCTCGACATCCGCCCTGCCCGTCGCGCCAGTCATTGCCACGTTGAAGCTGACCAGCCCGTCATCCAGCAGGATCGTCTGTATGCCACCGTATTGCTGCTGGCCGCGTCCGTCTGTCACCTCCGCCGATTGCGTGCAAGCCCCCAGCGCCGCCGTGGCGGTGGTGAGTGTCGCGGCAAGGGTGAAGGGGTGGACCAACGCCTTACTCCGCCGCCATCGCCGGGGTGGCGCGGGCTTTCGCCATCGCCGACAGTTCCGCCATCACCGAAGATGCCCGCGCGACCGGGTTGGTCAGGTAGAAATCCTTGATCGCGTTGCGGAAATCAGCCTTGCCCATCGCCTTCACCGGCAGCGCCGACCATGCGTTCTGCGCCACCCGATCGACGCCCCCCAGATGCGGATGCGCCGTCACCAGCGCGCGGCGCAACGCGGCAAGGCTGTCCCACGGCAGGGTGGCCCCCAACTCGGCCGACAATGCCCGCAGAATGGCCCAGTTTTCCTTCGCCTCACCGGGGGCAAACCCGGCGCGGAACGCCAGTTGCGGTCGGCCTTCGGTGTTGACGAAAAGACCGTTTTCCTCGGTCCAGGCCGCGCCCGGCAGGATGATGTCGGCGCGCGCAGCACCCCGGTCGCCGTGACTGCCCTGATAAATCACGAACGGCCCCTCGGCGATCACCACCTCGTCCGCGCCAAGGTTGTAGATCACCTCGGCCCCCTCGGTCGCCGCCGCCAGACCACCCTCGGTCGCGGCGCCTACATCCATCGCGCCGACGCGCGATGCAGCCGTGTGCAGGATCAAGAGTTTCGAGTTCGAGTTTTCCGCCAGCTTCATCGCATGGGCCAGCACCGCCTCGCCATCGGCTTCGGTGATCGCCCCCTGCCCGACGATGACGATCGACGCCTTCGCCTTCGTCTCGTCGCTGATCACCTGCGACGACAGCTTTTCCAGCGCCGCACGGTCGGTGCCGACATGGACATGGTCATAGGTCAGATCGACCGCCTCGCCCACCAGCCCGACCGTCGCACCCAAGCTCCACGCCTTGCGGATGCGCGCGTTCAAAACCGGAGCCTCGACCCGCGGGTTGGTGCCGATCAACTGGATCATCTTTGCGCTGTCGATATCCTCGATCGTCGCGGTGCCGACATAGCCCGAACGGTTGCCGATCGGCAGCTTGGCGTTGTCGGTGCGGCACTCGATGCGGCCACCGATGCTGCGGATAAGCTGGGTCAGGCTGAACACGGCCTCGACCGGCACCAGATCACCGACCAGCGCCGCGACCTTCCTGCCCTGCATCGCCGCCGCCGCCATCGTCAGCGCCTCGGCCCACGACGCTTTGCGCAAGCGGCCGTTCTCGCGCACATATGGCGTATCCAGCCGTTGGCGGCGCAACCCGTCCCAGACGAAGCGGGTCTTGTCGGAAATCCATTCCTCGTTCACGCCGTCATGGTTGCGCGGCAGGATGCGCATGACTTCGCGGCCCTTGGTGTCGACCCGGATGTTCGACCCAAGCGCGTCCATCACGTCGATGGTCTCGGTCTTGGTCAACTCCCAGGGCCGGGCGGTGAAGGCATAGGGCTTCGAGGTCAGCGCGCCAACCGGGCAAAGGTCGATGATGTTGCCCTGCAGGTTCGAATCCAGCGTCAGGTTCAGGTAGCTGGTGATCTCACTGTCTTCGCCGCGCCCGGTCTGGCCCATCTGGGTGATCCCGGCGACTTCCGAGGTGAACCGAACGCAGCGCGTGCAGGAAATGCAGCGCGTCATATGGGTTTCGACCAAGGGGCCAAGGTTCAGGTCTTCGGTCGCGCGCTTCGGTTCGCGGTAGCGGCTGAAATCGACGCCGTAGGCCATCGCCTGATCCTGCAGGTCACACTCGCCGCCCTGGTCGCAGATCGGGCAATCGAGCGGGTGGTTGATCAGCAGGAACTCCATCACCCCCTCGCGGGCCTTCTTCACCATCGGCGAGCGGGTCTTGACCAAGGGCGCCTCGCCGTTCGGGCCGGGGCGCAGGTCCTTGACCTGCATCGCACAGCTTGCCGCAGGCTTCGGCGGGCCGCCCACCACCTCGACCAGACACATCCGGCAGTTGCCGGCGATGGTCAGGCGTTCGTGGTAGCAGAACCGCGGGATTTCCACCCCGGCCACTTCGGCGGCCTGAATGATGGTCATCGCGCCATCCACCTCGACGATGGTGCCGTCGATGCTGATTTTCTTCAAGTTAGACATGCGCCCGGTCCTTCCGCAGCAGCCCGATTACCGCATCGCGCAGCCGGGCGATCAACCCGCCCTGCGCGACCGGGGCCGCCTGTTTCGTCGTATCCTGTTCAAACGACAGGTGTTTCACCCGCGCGTCGATGTCGCGCATCTGGTAGTTGGGATCAAGACCGCCATAGCACATGCCCGTCACTCCGCCGCTACCTTGGTGCAGCCGTGGGTTTTCCACAGGTGCGCGTCTTGCAGATATTTCCAGCCAAAGGCGTGGTCGCTGTCGCCATGCGCCTGCAGATGGTCCAGCCGCGCCAACGCCTCTTGCAACGTCGGCCGATGCCCGACCGGCACCCACCACATCACGAAATGCATCCGGCCCAGCACCTCGAACCACTCCTGCCGCCGTTCGTAAAACGCCCGGTGGACAGTGTTCCACACAAAGGTTTCCAGCGTCGCCACGCTTTCCCACACCGTCAGGTTCGAGACATACTGCGGGTCGCCGTCGATCTTGGCTTCGGTGTTTCCGGTGCCGGGTTCGCCCGACCCCTCCATCATCCAGACAAAGCCGGGCATGCGTTTGCCCAGACCGTTGACGCGGTCAAGCGCCGCCATGAACTCGGCCACACGCGGGTCGGCGGTGGGGGCCAGCAGGCGCCCCACGTTCAACTCGGCCAGATGCATGGCGGGGCCCGTCATTTCGAAGACCTCAACAACTCGCCGATCAGCGAGCCTTTCGCGATCTCGGCCTCGCCCACCGCGCAATAGGTTTCGGGCTGGCCCTCCACCGCGCCGGCAGCCTTCAGATACTCCGCCGCTTCGGCCTTGATGCGCGCCTTTTCGGCGTCGTTGCGGATGAACGCCTCCACGTCGGCGCGCGCGTAACCCTTGTTCAGCGCGTATTGCTTCAAACCCTCGATCTTGCCCAACACCACGAACATCCGCGCATGGATCGTCGGGCAGGTCTTGCGGATCACGTCACCGATCCGGCCCGCGCGCAGGCTGTCGTTGATGAAGGTTTCCTCGGCCAGCGGCTCAAGCGCAAAGGCAGGGGTGGCCGTCATCAGGGCGACAAAGGCAATCGTCAGTCGGTCAGCTTGGCGTTTCATCGGGGCCTCCTTGGCAGAAACTGCCGCAGAGATGGGTGCAAAGCCCCTTGATATGCCATGACAAAGCCACCCGATCAGCGGTTTGTGACCGAAGGTTACGCGATAAGTCATACGCACCCCTCGACAAACACCCAAGCCCCCGCTTCGAACCGGTCGTAGATCGACGTCCGCAGGTCTTGGCCACGGCCCGCACATTCCGCCTCGGCCACCTTGCGCGCGGGCGCACCGTCCGCCATCGCAAAGGGTTGGCCACCATTCGAGACGCGCAGCGCGGCGGGGGCCTCAGCCTTCGGGGCCTCAGCCTTCGGGGCCGCAGCCTTCGGGGCCGCCTGCACACAGGCCGTCACCAGCGTCAGGGAAAGGGCAGCCGCCATCCGCATCACTCCGCCGCCATCGCGCCCATGCGGCCGGTCTTCCTGGCCTTGATCCGGTCTTCGATCTCTTCGCGGAACGCCCGCACCAGGCCCTGGATCGGCCAGGCCGCCGCGTCGCCAAGCGCACAGATCGTGTGGCCCTCGACCTGCTTGGTCACCGAGATCAGCATGTCGATCTCCTCGACCTCCGCCTCGCCGCGCACCAGCCGGTCCATCACCCGCATCATCCAGCCGGTGCCTTCGCGGCAGGGGGTGCATTGGCCGCAAGATTCATGCTTGTAGAACTTCGACAGCCGCCAGATCGCCTTGATCACGTCGGTCGACTGGTCCATCACGATCACCGCCGCCGTGCCAAGGCCCGAGCGCTGCTCGCGCAGCCAGTCGAAATCCATGATCGCGTCGTCGCACTGCGTTTGGGTCAGCAAGGGCACCGACGACCCGCCCGGGATCACCGCCTTGATGTTCTTCCAGCCGCCGCGCACGCCGCCGCAATGGCGCTCCAGCAGTTCCTTCAGCGGGATCGACATCGCCTCTTCAACCACGCAAGGGTTGTTGACGTGACCCGAAATGCCAAACAGCTTGGTCCCGGAGTTGTTCGGGCGGCCAAAGCCCGCAAACCACTCCGCGCCCCGGCGCAGGATCGTGGGAACAACGGCGATCGATTCCACGTTGTTCACCGTGGTCGGGCAGCCGTAAAGCCCCGAGCCCGCCGGGAACGGCGGCTTCATCCGCGGCATCCCCTTCTTGCCCTCAAGGCTTTCCAGAAGCGCCGTTTCCTCGCCACAGATGTAGGCACCCGCGCCGTGATGCAGGTAGCAGTCGAAATCCCAACCGGATCTTGCGGCGTTCCTGCCCAGAAGCCCCGCGTCATAACATTCGTCAATCGCGGTCTGCAGCGCCTCGCGCTCGCGGATGTATTCGCCGCGGATGTAGATGTAGCAGGCATTGGCGTTCATCGCGAAAGCCGCGATCAGCGCGCCTTCGATCAGGGTATGCGGATCGTGCCGCATGATCTCCCGGTCCTTGCAGGTGCCGGGTTCGGATTCGTCTGCGTTGATCACCAGATAGCTCGGCCGCCCATCGGACTGCTTGGGCATGAAGCTCCACTTCAACCCGGTCGGGAACCCCGCCCCGCCCCGGCCACGCAGGCCCGACGCCTTGACCTGCTCGATCAGCGTGTCGCGCCCGCGCTGGATGATCTCGGCGGTGCCGTTCCAATGCCCGCGCTTCATCGCTCCCTTGAGGCTGCGATCATGCATCCCGTAAAGGTTGGTGAAAATGCGGTCCTGATCCTTGAGCATATTGGTCTTCCTAACCCCGGCGTCCGCGCCAGATCTGATACGTCACCACCATCGCCCAGACGAAGGCAGCGATGGCGGCAAAGTCAAAGAGGAAGACAAACCGCGTCTCCCATCCCAATTCGCCGCCCAGCCACTGCGCCCCCATCCACAGGATCATCGTCCCGGCAATGACAAAGGCAACGAGGCGCGCCTGCGCCGCCCGCTTCATGTCATCAGGGTCGGGGCTCGGCATGGCAGTCCTTAATAATTGTTGGTCTTGGCGCGTTCGCGGAAAGCCTCAAGTCCGTCGTTGACGATGATCTTCGCCTGCGCCACCCACTTGTCGCGGGTGATGCGGCCCTTGAAGGTCTTCATGTTGGCATCGACCCAGGCCACATCGGCATCCGACCAGCCGGCAATCTGGTCAAAATGGTAAAAGCCCAATTCGTTCACCAGCTTTTCCATCGCCGGGCCAATGCCCTCGATTTCCTTCAGATCGTCGGCGCGGCCCTTGCGGGGGGCTTTCAGACGCTCCGGGCCATCGTCCTTGGCTTTCGCCACCTTCGGCTTGGTCGCAGCTTTCGGCGCGGTGGCCTTGACGGCTGGTTTCACCGCCGGTTTTGCGGCAGGGATCGCTTCGGGAACCGCGACAAAGGCCGCCGGAGTGGCGACTGCGGCGACCGGTTCGGTGCTTGCAGGCTTCGCCGCCGCTTTCGGTGGGGTGGCAGGAACGGCCGGCCCTTGCGCGCCCCACGGCATGCCAAGCATCAGGCCCACCGCCGCGGCAACCACAACGGCCAGCGCACCGGCCGGGAAAAGGTCGAACTTGCCGATGACGACAAGGGCGCCAAAGGCCACCAGACCCGCCGCCGCCCCAAGAACCCAACCGCCCAGCCAAGGGGCATTCATATTCTCTGCCTTGCGCATTCCCTTGTCACTCCCGTTGATCGGCCCGCCGTTGTGGCGTGGCGCCCCGTCCCTCACTCCGTGCGTCGTGCTGCGGCCTCGGCCTCGGCAACCGTGCCGCCCGCTGCCAGAATTTTCGCCTGCGGCACCCATCTGTCGCGGGTGACACGGCCCTTGAAGCCTTCCAGATTGGCGTCAACCCAAGTGATCTCTTCCGAGGTCCAGTTGGCGATCTGGTCAAAATGATAGAATCCCAGCCGGTTGCACAGCGCCGCCAGCTTCGGCCCGATGCCCACGATCAGGCTCAGGTCATCCGGCTTGCCGCCCCGCGCAGCCGCCAGCGCCTCGGGCCTTTTTGCCGGGCCGGTGGCCACTTCCGTCGGCCTCACCTTGGCCTCGGGCGTCGCCAACGGCGTCGCGTTCGGCGCGTTGCCGTCCGTCACGGGCTTGCCCTTCGATTGCGCCTGCGCCTCCAGAACCGTGGTCCCGGTGGCATCGACCGGTTTGCCACGGCCCGGCTTCGGCTCTACCGGCACACCCTTGGCGGGTTTCACCGCAGCGGGCTTGCCCAGCCATGGCGTCGTCAATGGCACTTCCGTCCCGTCGATGCGCTTGATCGTATCGCCCAGATCAACCGCCGCCTGCACGCTGGCGTTATACTGCCGCCGCCCGCTTTCGAACTCGGTCAGCGAGGTCAGCCCGCTGGCCGGCTCCGCCGCATAGCGCCCGATCTGCGACCCCGGCACCGGCACTTCACCACCGGAAAACCGCCCGATCAACTCGCGCAGCTTTTCCGGCGTCAGATCCTCGTAATAATCCTTGCCGATCTGGGCCATCGGCGCATTGGCGCAGGCGCCCAGACACTCGACCTCTTCCCACGAAAACCGACCGTCCGCCGACAGGGCGTGCGGCTGCCTGGCGATCAGCTCCTTGCAGACCGCAACCAGATCTTCCGCGCCGCAGATCATGCAGGATGTGGTGCCGCAAATCTGGATATGCGCCACCGACCCAACGGGTTGCAGTTGGAACATGAAGTAGAACGTCGCCACTTCCAGCGCCCGGATGTAAGCCAAGCCCAGCATCGAGGCGACATGTTCGATGGCGGGGCGGGAGAGCCACCCCTCCTGCTCCTGCGCGCGCCACAGAAGCGGGATGATGGCGCTGGCCTGACGGCCTTCGGGGTATTTTGAAATCTGGCCGCGCGCCCAGGCCGTATTGGCGGGCGTGAATTCAAACGAGGCAGGTTGATCTTTGTGCAGGCGGCGCAGCATAAGTTACATCCCGTTACAGACAGCAGGGCGAATGCCGTTCCAGAGAACAAGCACCATAGGATAGGTCAAAACCCAGAACATTACGCCCACAGGTAGACCCGTGATCAGGCCCAGCCAAAGACGTCTTGGCAATCTGCCGACGATAATCGCGATCACGAAGCCGACGAGGAGCGGCGAGGAACCCAGACCGATTCCAAGAAGCTGCCACTTTGTGCAGTAATCCAAGCTCACCTCTCACCGGTCAATCTCCCCGAACACGACATCCATCGTGCCGATGATCGCCGACACGTCGGCCAGTTGGTGACCCTTGCAGATGTAGTCCATCGCCTGCAGGTGCAGGAACCCCGGCGCGCGGATCTTGGCGCGGTAGGGTTTGTTGGTGCCGTCCGCGATCAGATACACGCCGAACTCGCCCTTCGGCGCCTCGACGGCGGCATAGATCTCGCCCGCCGGCACATGGAAGCCCTCGGTGTACAGCTTGAAGTGGTGGATCAGCGCTTCCATCGAGGTCTTCATCTCGCCCCGCTTCGGCGGCGTGATCTTGCCGCGCGCCAGCACGTCGCCCTTTTCGACCCGCAGCTTGGCAATCGCCTGCCGGATGATGCTGGTCGACTCGCGCATTTCCTGCATCCGGCAGAGATAGCGGTCGAAACAGTCGCCGTTGGTGCCGACCGGGATCTTGAAGTCGAACTCGTCATAGCACTCATAGGGCTGCGCCCGCCGCAGATCCCAGGCCAGACCCGAGCCGCGCACCATGACGCCGGAAAAGCCCCAGTCCTGAATGTCCTTTTCCGTCACCACGCCGATATCGACGTTGCGCTGCTTGAAGATGCGGTTTTCGGTCAGAAGCCCGTCGATATCATCCAGCACGCGCGGGAACTGGATCGCCCAGGCGTCGATGTCTTCCAAAAGCTGATCCGGCAGATCGACATGCACGCCGCCGGGCCGGAAATACGCCGCATGCAGCCGCGCTCCGCAGGCGCGTTCATAAAACACCATCAGTTGTTCGCGCTCTTCAAAGCCCCACAAGGGCGGCGTCAGCGCGCCCACGTCCATCGCTTGCGTGGTGACGTTCAGAAGGTGGTTCAGCACCCGGCCGATTTCCGAATACAGCACCCGGATCAGGCTGGCGCGGCGCGGCACTTCCACGCCGGTCAGCTTTTCGATCGCCAGGCACCAGGCATGTTCCTGGTTCATCGGCGCCACATAATCCAGCCGGTCGAAATACGGCAGGTTCTGCAGATAGGTCCGGCTTTCCATCAGCTTTTCGGTGCCGCGGTGCAACAGCCCGATATGCGGATCGCAGCGTTCGACAATCTCGCCGTCCAGCTCCAGCACCAGCCGCAGCACGCCATGCGCCGCCGGATGCTGCGGGCCGAAGTTCAGGTTGAAGTTGCGGATCTTCTGCTCGCCGGTCTGAAAGTCGGTCGATCCGTCGTCATAGCTGTTGGTGCGGATATCGCCGTCCATCATGCCTGCCCGCCCTTGTCCTTGAACGCCATCGCCCACAGCAGCACCACCGCCGCCAGCGGGAACACGGCAAGCAGCGAAACCCAGCTCGGTATCCCGAACTTCGGCAACAGCCGCCAGAACGGCACCACGATCACCACGGCCGCGATCAGCATCCAGATCAGGCTGCCGCCGCCGTGCATCGCACCCCAGCCCCAGTGCGCGTCAAACTGCATCATTTCGCACCCGCCTTCTGATCACCGGGAAGGATGTATTCAGCCCCTTCCCACGGGCTCATGAAATCGAACTGCCGATATTCCTGCACCAGCTTGACCGGCTCATACACGACGCGCTTCTGCGCTTCGTCATAGCGCACCTCGGTATAGCCGGTGGTCGGGAAATCCTTGCGCAACGGATGCCCGCGAAAGCCGTAATCCGTCAGGATGCGGCGCAGGTCGGGGTGGCCGCTGAACAGGATGCCGAACATGTCGAACACCTCGCGCTCGAACCAGTTGGCCGAAGGGTGCAGCGTGTGGATCGACGGCACCATGTCCTCGGCCCGCACCGCGACCTTCAGCCGGATGCGGTGGTTCTGGTACATGCTGAGGAAGTGGTAGACCACGTCGAACCGCGCCGCGCGGTCCGGGTAATCAATCGCCGTGATGTCGACCAGCGAGGTGAACCGGCACGATGCATCGTCGCGCAGGAACTCGACCAGCCCTTGCAGATATTGCAGCGCGACGGTCAGCGTCAGCTCGCCATGCGCCACGTCAGAGGCCAGCACCGCATCGGGCCGCTTCAGCGCGATGATCGCTCCAAGCTCGGTCAGGGCTTCAGACATGTGCGGTCCTCAACGGGTAATGGTGCCGGTGCGACGGATCTTCCGCTGCAACTGCAAGATGCCATAAAGCAGCGCTTCCGCCGTGGGCGGGCAGCCGGGAACGTAGATATCGACCGGAACGATCCGGTCGCAGCCGCGCACGACGCTGTAGGAGTAGTGGTAATACCCCCCGCCATTCGCGCAGGAGCCCATGCTGATCACATAGCGCGGCTCTGGCATCTGGTCATAGACCTTGCGCAAGGCCGGGGCCATCTTGTTGGTCAGGGTGCCGGCGACAATCATCACATCCGACTGGCGCGGGGACGCGCGTGGCGCCACACCAAAGCGTTCCGCGTCATAGCGCGGCATCGAGGTGTGCATCATCTCGACCGCGCAGCAGGCCAGACCAAAGGTCATCCAGTGCAAGCTGCCGGTCCGCGCCCAGTTGATCAGATCCTCGGTCGAGGTCAGCAGAAACCCCTTGTCCTGCAACTCGCGGTTCAGGGCCTGGGTGGCAACCTCGTTGTCGCCCCCGGCCGTGTTGGCCCCCGGCATCACTCCCATTCCAGCGCCCCCTTCTTCCATTCGTAGGCAAAGCCAACCGTCAGCACGCCCAGAAACAGCATCATCGACCAGAAGGCCGCCATGCTGATCTCGCCAAAGGCTACGGCCCACGGAAACAGGAACGCGACCTCAAGGTCAAAGATGATGAACAGGATCGACACGAGGTAAAAGCGCACGTCGAACTTCATGCGCGCGTCGTCGAATGCGTTGAACCCACATTCATAGGCGCTGACCTTTTCGGGGTCCGGATTGCGCACCGCCAGCACGGCGGCGGCAAGGATCAACACAAGCCCAAGGCCAGTGGCGACACCCATGAGAACAAGTATGGGAAGATACTCTCGGAGAAGCAGGTCCACGAGGGGCTCCTTGATGCTGGCGACGAGCTTGCAGGCACGTGTCGGCCTGCTTGATCTCTTCCGCCCGTTTACTCCGCCCCCCGCCCGGGGTCAACCGAACGCGGCCCTAAAAACACCGGTGCGGCACCGCGGCATCTGCGCCTCAGGCTACGGCCTTCCACGCCTCCTGCGGCCCGCAACAGGCTTTGCGCCCAAAGCCTTGCGCCTCCAGCGGAAAGACCGGCCCGTCAGCTTGCTCTTTTCAGGAAATACTCCCGCCGGAGGCTCCGCCACCGCCCGCTGCGCGACGCCCGGAATTCCGGCCTCAGGCCCCACCCCGAACCGGCATGAACGCATACCCCGTGCCAGACCGCTCCACCCGCCCGATGGCCGGATATGGCAGATGCGCCCCGGCCACGATGAACCCCTCCGCCACCGCGCGCTGCAGCAGCGCCAGCCGACTGGCCCGCGCCAGCGCCTGATCGCCGTCAAAGGCCCAGGTCACCTCGGGCCGCGCGAACTGCACGGCGGCGTGATGCACGACATCGCCCCAGATCAGCATCCGCCCGTCCACCAGAAACGCCATGTGCCCCGCCGAATGTCCCGGCGCGTTGATCGCCACCACGCCGCGCATCGGCGCATCACCCTGCTCCAGCGGCATCAGCCGCGCCAAGGCCGGTGCCATACGCGGCTCGGCGCGGAACGCGCCCAGCTCCTCGGTCGCGACGAACACCCGCTCCGCGTTCGCAAACGCCAACCCGCCGTCGCGCGCCACCAGCCCCGAGACATGGTCGATGTGGGTATGCGTCAGCGCCACCGCCGTCACCTCCTGCGCTGCAACCCCCGCCTCGCGCATCGCCTCGCCCAGCCGCCCAAGGCTTGCATGCCACGCCGCCGCAGCCCCGGTGTCGATCAGCAAACTGCCCTCCGGCCCGCGCACCACAAACGCCCATACCGGCAGCCGCAACTTGCCCGCCGCGACATCCGCCGCGACAAGATCGGCCAGCGCCTCGCCATCCGGCCCGCGCAGATGCGTGACCGGCATCCTCGTCTCGCCATCCGACAGCGCGATCACCGTCAGGTCGCCCAGTTCCACCTCAACCGACAACGGCCCCATCCGCACGACCCGCATCAGCACCACCCTCCCCTCGGCCCGCCGGAATAGGCGCGCCCATGCCCCGCGCGGATCATCAGCCGCGCCACATCCACCCCGTCCAGCCGCAGCCGCACCAGCGCCCGGCCATAACGGTCCGTCCCGTCCCACGCCACCGCCAGCGACTTTGCCTTGAAGATCATTCCCCGCAGGCCCCACGTCGCTTTTTCCGCCGCCACCAGCTCGGACGCGCAGCGCGGCGAGTATTTCTCGGGCGCGTCGAACCCCATCAGCCGCGCGGTTTCAACACCCCTGCCGGGGCACACCAGCTTCACCGTGTCGCCGTCCAGCACCACCAGCACCCGGCAACTCCCGTCGCTCGACGCAACCGGTTTCAGCGCCGCGTTCAGCACGTCGGTGCCGTAGGGCAGCACCACCAGCCCAAGACCGGCAGCCAGCATCACCAGTTTCAGATAGAAAACCGGATGCAGCACCCGCCGCAGCATCCGCCGCCAGCGCGAGGGCCGATGCGGCGGCAGCCCCATGCCCCAGCGCGGCGGGCGCCGGTAATCCCGGCTGAACGGGGTGGCCGACCCGCGCCGCGTCAATCGGCCAGCGGCACCGCCACCGCCTCCGCGCCCTGCCCCACCTCGCCTTGCGCCGCCGACAGCACCTCGGCCCGGATGATCCGCGTGATCACCGCCACATCCTCGGCGGTGAAGGTCAACGGCAACCGCATGTCGATCAGCCCCGCCAGCACCCGGTCGGTCTGCGGCAGAGGCTCGGGCGAAGCGTAACGCCAATGCGCATAGCGGCTGGTGAATGCCACCGGGTCCGCCGCGCCAAACCACTTCAACTCCACCCCCCGCGCCGCCGCCCGCGCGACAAACCCGGCCACCCGCCGAGGCTCCCACCCCGGCAGCAGGAACTGGAACGACGACCCCACGTAATCCTCCCACTCCGGCCGCGGGATCAGCCGCAAACCCGGCGTATCGGCCAAACCCGCCTCCATCCCCTCATACAACTGACGCCACCGCGCCCGCCTCTCGGCCAGCATCGCGACCTGCGGCCGCAGGATCGCCGCGCGCAAATTGTCCATCCGGCTGGAGATATTGGGCACGTCCAGCCGCAAGCGTTCAAACACCTCCGGCCCCGGCGCCGCCCGGTGCCGCCCATAAAGCATGTAAGACCCCGACAGCAGCACCGCCCGCGCCGCAAGGTCAGGATCGTCCGTCACCAGAAACCCGCCCTCGCCGGAATTCATGTGCTTGTAGGTCTGCGTCGAATAGCACCCCACCGCGCCATGCCGCCCCGACGCCACACCGCGCCACGTCGCCCCCATGGTATGCGCGCAATCCTCCACCACCCGGATGCCCAGACCGTCGCACAACGCCATCAGCGCATCCATATCCCCCACATGCCCCCGCATGTGGCTCAAGAGCAGCACCCGCGCGCCCGTGGCCTTCGCCTGCGCCTCCAGATGCGCAAGGTCGATCGTCAGATCCTCCGTCACCTCCACGAACACCGGACGCGCCCCGATGCTGGCAATCGCCCCCGGCACCGGCGCAAGGGTAAAGGCGTTGGACAACACCGGCTCGCCCGGCTTCACCTGCAAGGCGCGCAACGCCGTCGCCATCGCCGCCCCGCCCGAGGCGATGGCAAGACAATACCGCGCCCCGGTAAAGGCCGCGAACTCCTCCTCCAGAAGCGCCGTCTCCGCCACCTCGCCCGGCGCCACGTTATAGCGGTGCAGCCGCCCATGCCGCAGCACCTCCAGCGCCGCCGCAATCCCCGCCTCCGGGATCGGCTCCTGCTGGGTAAAACTGCCGTCAAACCGTTCCATCATCGCCCCTCCGCCCGGCGCATTTGCGCCAGTGCCTTCAAACCCTTCGCGTCAGCGCCAGAAACATCCCCACCGCCGCCACCAGAACCACGCCCGCCACATAAAACCCCACGTCGGGCGACCGGAACGCGGCATCTGGCTGCATGAACCGCCCGAAGATCTGGCTGAAGGCCACCGTGCCGAACAGCATCGCCACGTTCATCAGCGCCGAGATCCCGCCCTGCAACTCGCCCTGCGCATCCTCCGGCACCTCTTTCGACATCATCGCCACCAGCATCGGATGCACAAACCCCTCCGGCCCGTGCACCACCATCAGCACCAGCACCGCCGCCAGAGATCCCGCCAGCCCATAGCCCACCGCCACCACCGCCGCGATCACCAGCCCCGCCAGACACACCTGCCACTCACCCCACCGCGCCACCGCCGGCCCGGTGCCAAGCCCCTGAAACAGCGCCATCACCAAGCCGAACGCCGCCAGCGTCAACCCGACCATCGCCTCCGACCAGCCGAACTTCGCCATCCCCCAGAACGGCCAGATCGCCGGATAGACCGCCGTGGCAAAGAAATACACGAACAGCACCGCACACAGCGGCAACACCTGCCCATAGCTTTGAAACACCCGGAACGCGCCAAACGGATTGGCCCGCCGCCACTCGAACGCGCGCCGCTTTTCCGGCGGCAGCGTCTCGGGCAGCACAAACCAGCCGTAGACAAGGTTGACCACCGAAATTCCCGCCGCCACGAAGAACGGCACCCGCGACCCGAACTCTCCCAGCACCCCGCCAATCGCCGGCCCAAGGATGAAGCCAAGCCCAAACGCAGCACCCACCAACCCGAACGCCTTCGCCCTTTCCTCAGGAGCCGTCACATCCGCGATATAGGCGTTGGCGATCACATAGGACGATCCGCACACCCCCGCGATCACCCGCCCCACGAACAGCCAGAAGATCGTCGGAGCCAGCGCCGAAAACAGGTAATCCACCCCCAGCCCGAAAATCGCCAGCAGCAGCAACGGCCGCCGCCCGAACCGGTCGCTCAGATTGCCCACCAGCGGGCTGAACGCAAACTGTGCAATCGAAAACGCCGCGAACATCAGCCCGCCGACATAGGCCGCGTCGGCCAGATCCATCCGGCCCACCTCCTCGATCAGCGCGGGCAGCACCGGCATGATCAACCCGAACCCCACCATGTCCAGAAACACGGTGATCAGCACGAAGGTGATCGCATGGCGCGACACCTGAACAGGGGCAGAGGCTTCCATCATGGCCCGCGACCCTAGGCAGCCCGCCCCCTCAAGTCAAACTCGGCCAGGTCAAACTCGGCCAGGTCAAACTCGGCCGCCTTGCGCTTTTCAGAAATACTCCACGGGTGGTCTGGAGGGTGTGAAACCCTCCAGTCGCCGCCGGCCCTATCGCACCAGCCGCCCGGCAATCCCGACCAACTGGTCGAAATGGTCCAGCAACGCCTCCGGCGCCAGCCGCGCCACGCCTGCGCCCTCCGGCCCGAAGGTGACCAGCGCCACCGGCACCCCTGCGGCCAGCCCGGTCTTGCGGTCGGTCTCGGTATCCCCCACCAGCATCGACCGGCCGACCAGGCCCCCCGCCCGCTCCACGGCCGCCACATAAGGCGCCGCATCCGGTTTCCGCGTCGCCAGCGTATCGGCCCCGATCATCGCCCCAAAGGCCTCGCGAATACCCAACCGGCGCAGCAGGTCCTCGGCCAGCGCGGCCGGCTTGTTGGTGCAGATCGACACCGCATAGCCCTCGCGCTTCAACGCCTCGACTGCCTCCATGGCACCGGGGTAAAGCGTGGTATGCACCGCTATTGCTTGCCGGTAAGCATCCAGCAACACAGGATAATCCGCATCCACATCGGCTTCGGTCCACGGCCTGCCGACCCGCTCATAGCCCAGCCGCAGCATCGCCCGCCCGCCATGAAACGCGGTCAGCGCATCGCCCGGCCCCAACACCGGGCCGCCCGGAAAACAGGCATTCGCCGCCGCCAGCAGGTCGGCCGAGGTGTCCGCCAAAGTTCCGTCAAGATCAAAGACGATACAGCGCATAACGCATCCTGTAACATGGCGTGAGGTTTGGCCCCTTGCCACCCCGCGCAAGGGGGGTAAAACGACGCCAACAATAAGGGAAGGGGCAGAATGCAGGTTTCAGGGTCAGGTTCGGTTCCGCTTTCCGTCATCGTGCTGGCGGCGGGGCAAGGCACGCGGATGAACTCCGACCTGCCCAAGGTGCTGCACCAGATGGCCGCAGCGCCCCTCCTGCACCACGCCCTCACCACTGCCCGCGGCCTTGATCCCGCCCGCATCGTCGTGGTCACCGGCCACGGCTCCGATGCCGTCACCGCCGCCGCCCTTGCCTTCGACGAGGCGGTCGATGCCGTCCTGCAAGACCCGCAACATGGCACCGCCCATGCCGTCGCGCAGGCCGCGCCGCTTCTGACCGACGCCACCGGCGACGCCATCGTGCTTTACGCCGACACCCCCCTGATCCGCGAAGAAACCCTGCGCGCCATGCTCGACGCACGGCAGCGCCACGGCGTCGTCGTCCTCGGCTTCCACGCGGCGAACCCCGGCCGCTACGGCCGCCTCGTCACCCAAGGCGAGACGCTCCTGAAGATCACCGAATGGAAGGACGCGACCCAGGCTGAACGCAACATCAGCCTTTGCAACTCCGGCGTGGTCTGCGCCGACGCGCAAACCCTGCTGTCCCTCGTGGCCGAGGTGACCAACGACAACGCCGCCGGTGAATACTACCTCACCGACATCGTCGAACTGGCCCGCAAGCGCGGCCTCAGCGCCGGCGTCGTCCTGTGCGACGAGGCCGAAACCCAAGGCGTCAACACTAGGCACCAACTGGCCGAGGCCGAAGCCGCCTTCCAGGCCCGCGCCCGCAGCGATGCCCTCGAAAACGGGGTCACCCTGACCGCCCCCGAAACCGTGTTCTTCGCCCTCGACACCCACATCGGCCGCGACGCGATCATCGGCCCGAACGTCATCTTCGGACCCGGCGTCACCATCGAATCCGGTGCCGAGATCAAGGGTTTCTGCCACCTCGAAGGCTGCCACATCAGTCGCGGCGCGACCGTCGGCCCCTTCGCCCGCCTGCGCCCCGGTGCGGAACTGGCCGAAGATGTCCATGTCGGCAACTTCGTCGAAATCAAGAACGCCATCCTCGACGAAGGCGTCAAGGTCGGCCACCTCACCTACATCGGTGACGCCGACGTGGGCGAGTTCACCAACATCGGTGCCGGCACCGTCACCTGCAACTACGATGGCGTGATGAAACACCGCACCACCATCGGCAAACGTGTCTTCATCGGGTCGGACACCATGCTGGTCGCCCCCGTCAGCATCGGCGACGGCGCGCTCACCGCGTCAGGCTCCGTCATCACCGAAAACGTCCCCGCCGAGGCCATCGCCATCGGCCGGGCCCGTCAGATCACCAACCCGGGCCTCGCCACGAAATTGTTCGAAAAGTTGAAATCCATCAAGGCTGCCAAGGAAAAAGGTCATTAGAAATGTGTGGTATTGTAGGTGTGCTTGGCAATCACGAAGCCGCCCCGTTGCTGGTCGAAGCCCTGAAGCGCCTCGAATATCGCGGCTATGACTCTGCCGGGATCGCCACCGTCAACCGTGGCAAACTGGATCGCCGCCGCGCGGTCGGCAAACTGGTCAACCTCTCCGACCTCCTCGTGCATGAACCCCTCGCTGGCAAGGCCGGCATCGGCCACACCCGCTGGGCCACCCACGGCGCCGCCACCGTCCTGAACGCGCATCCCCACAAGGCGGGCTCCGTCGCGGTCGTCCACAACGGCATCATCGAAAACTTCCGCGACCTGCGCGCCGAACTCTCCGCCGCCGGGCTGGCCTGGGAATCCGAGACCGATACCGAAACCGTCGCCCTGCTGACCAAACTGCACATGGATCAGGGCATGACCCCGGTCGAGGCCGCCCGCGCCACCCTCCACCGTCTGCACGGCGCCTTCGCGCTCTGCTTCCTCTTTGACGGCGAAAATGACCTGATGATCGCCGCCCGCAAAGGCTCCCCCCTCGCCATCGGACATGGGACAGGCGAAATGTTCGTCGGCTCCGACGCCATCGCCCTCGCGCCGATGACCGACCGCATCACCTACCTCGAGGAGGGCGACTGGGCCGTGATCACCCGCAACGGCGCCCAGATCTTCGACGCCGAGGACCGTCTCGCCAACCGGTCCGAGACCCGCATCCAGATCGACGCCACCCGCATCGAAAAGGCCGGCTACAAGCATTTCATGGCCAAGGAAATCGCCGAACAGCCGGTGGTGATCGCCGACGCGCTGAGGCATTACACCACGCCCGACGGCAGCCTCCGCCTGCCGGACGGCGTCGATTTCACCGGCGTGGACCGGATCACCCTCGTCGCCTGCGGCACCGCCTCCTACGCGGCGCATGTGGCGAAATACTGGTTCGAGCAGATCGCAGGCCTGCCCGCCGACATCGACATCGCGTCCGAATTCCGCTACCGCGAACCGCCGCTCTCCCCCACCTCATGGGCGCTTTTCGTCAGCCAGTCGGGCGAAACCGCCGACACCCTCGCAGCCCTCCGCTACGCCCGCGACAAGGTGGCGAAGATCGTCTCCGTGGTGAACGTCCCCACCTCCTCCATCGCCCGCGAAAGCGACCTCGCGCTGCCGATCCTTGCCGGGGTCGAGGTTGGCGTGGCCTCGACCAAGGCCTTCACCTGCCAGCTTACCGTCCTCGCCCTCCTCGCCCTCAAGGCCGCCCTCGACCGCGGCCGCCTGACGCCCGCCACTCTCGCCGACCACCTTGCCGCCCTCCGCGCCCTGCCGGGGTTGATGAGCCATACCCTCACCCTCTCCCCCCAGATCGCCGCCATCGCCGACGATCTCGCAAAGGCCCAGGACATCCTCTTTCTTGGCCGCGGCGCCATGTTCCCCCTCGCCCTCGAAGGCGCCCTTAAACTCAAGGAAATCAGCTACATCCACGCCGAAGGCTACGCTTCTGGCGAACTCAAGCACGGCCCCATCGCGCTCATAGACGCCGCCGTCCCGGTGATCGTCCTCGCCCCGCGCGACGCGCTCTTCGACAAGACCGTGTCGAACATGCAAGAGGTCATGGCCCGCCACGGCCGCGTCCTCCTGATCTCCGACGCGCGCGGCATCGCCGAAGCCGGCGCCGGCACCTGGAAGACCGTCACCCTGCCCGAAGCCCACCCCGCCTTCGCCCCGATCCTCTACGCGGTCCCGGCCCAGCTTCTCGCCTACCACACCGCCATCGCCAAGGGCACCGACGTCGACCAACCCCGCAACCTCGCCAAATCCGTCACCGTCGAATAGCCGCAAGGCCTGCTCTTTTCCGAAATACTCCACGGGGGGTCTGGAGGGTGCGCGCCCCTCCAGTCCCACCCCGGCACAAGGCCCCTCCGATGACCCCCCTCGCCGATCTCGAAGCCCTCGCAAACCCCGAAAAGGCCGCCGAGATGCTGGCCTACCACAAGGCCCCGCGCCGCTACCTCGGCGTCACCGTGCCGCAAATCGACGATCTCACCGACGGGTGGCGCGCGGCCCTTTCGCTCGACGACCGCATCGCGCTTGCCGCCAGCCTCTGGGCCACCGACATCCACGAAGCCCGGATCGCCGCCGCCAAACTGCTGACCCAGGCCCGCCTGCGCCCAGATGCCGCCGCATGGGCGCTCATCCAATCCTGGGTTCCCGATTTCGACGCCTGGGCGATCGCCGATCACGCCAGCATCGCCGGCCAGAAACGCCTCACCGCCGACCCCTCCCGCCTCGATACCCTGGATGCCTGGATCACCTCCCCCCACATGTGGACCCGCCGCGCCGCTCTCGTGATGACCCTGCCCTGGACCAAGCAGAACCACCCCAAACCTGAGGAGGAGGCCGCCCGCGACCGCATCCTCGGCTGGTGCGCCACGCTGGCCGATGATCGCGACTGGTTCATCCAGAAGGCCGTTGCCTGGTGGGTGCGCGATCTGTCAAAGCACGACGCCGCCCGCGCCCGCGCATTCCTCGACACTCACGGCGCCCGCCTGAAGCCCTTCGCGCAAAAGGAAGCCGCCCGGCATCTTTCACCCTGACTTCCCCTTTGCGAAAATATCCTCCGGGGGTGCGGGGGTGGAAAACCCCCGCCGCCTGCCAGGCAGACCTACGGTGCGAAAACCGTCACCTGCGGCAACTCCGTCAAACCCAACCCCAGCGCCTGAAACGCCGCCAGCGACAACAGCGCCGCGCCTGATCCCGGCCGCAATTCCAGCGCCAGGCTCTTGCCCGCCGCCGTCAGCACCCGGCCCATCACCGCCTCGCTGACCAACCCGGTCCGCAGCCAGATGCCCTGCTCCGCCGGCGGCCCCAGCGCCACGGTCACGCGGCCCAACTCCCGCTCGCCCGTGGCAGCCGGTGCGGCCAGCGCCGCCGCCTTTTCCGCTGCCGTGGTGGTGTCCAGCGCCGCCGCACTCGCGCCCTGCGCGCCCAGCGCGCCCAGCGCGCTTGTGGTGACCGCGGGCGCAATCTCCACCGCAGCCGGTGTGGCGGTTGCCGGGCCCTTGCCCTGCAACATGCCGCAGCCCGACAGCAGCACCAAACCGCACAGAAGTCCTGATTTCATCATGCCGATACCCTAGCCTGCCGCTGCCTCGCGCTCAACTGCCGCAATCCGCCTTGTGCCGACACCCGCCGCGTCCTACCTTTCAACGCATGCAGCCGCTTGTTGATCCCTTCGCCCGCGCGATTTCCTACCTGCGCGTCTCGGTCACCGACCGTTGCGATTTCCGCTGCACCTACTGCATGTCCGAACACATGACCTTCCTGCCGAAGGCCGATCTTCTGTCGCTCGAAGAGCTTGACCGGCTCTGCACCGCCTTCGTCCGCCTCGGTGTGCAAAAGCTGCGCATCACGGGCGGAGAACCACTTGTGCGCAAAGGCATCCTCACGTTTTTCGAAGCAATGAGCCGCCATCTTGCCACCGGCGCGCTCAAGGAACTCACCCTCACCACCAATGGCAGCCAGCTTGCCAAATTCGCCCAACCCCTCGCCGACCTTGGCGTAAGGCGCATCAATGTCAGCCTCGACACGCTTGATCCGGCGAAATTCGCCGAAATCACCCGCTGGGGGCGCCTGCCGCAAGTGCTCGACGGGATCGAGGCCGCCAAGGCCGCCGGTCTGCACGTCAAGATCAACGCCGTCGCGCTCAAGGGCTTCAACGAGGATGAACTCTTTTCCCTCGCCGACTGGTGCGCAGCAAACGGCCACGACCTCACCTTCATCGAGGTGATGCCGATGGGCGAAGACATGACCGCCGGCCGGCTTGACCAGTACTGGCCGCTGAAAGACCTCCGCGCCCGTCTCGCCGAACGCCTCACCCTGACCGACCTTGCGGAACGCACCGGTGGCCCCGCCCGCTACGTACGGATCGAAGAGACCGGCCAGAAGATCGGTTTCATCACGCCCCTGACCCACAATTTCTGTGAAAGCTGCAACCGCGTGCGGCTTACCTGCACCGGCCAGCTTTACATGTGCCTCGGGCAGGAAGACATGGCCGACCTCCGCGCCCCGCTGCGCGCCAGCCCCGATGATGCCAGCCCCGATGATGCCGGCCCCGGCGATGCCAGTCTCGAACAGGCAATCCGCGCCGCCATCGCGCGCAAACCCAATGGCCACGACTTCGACTACTCCCGCCAGAAGGTCGCGGGCCAGATCACCCGGCACATGAGCCACACCGGCGGCTGATCCGCCCCTCCTACCCCGCGCTCAGCATCGGGAACGTCACCCCCAATGCCCAGGCAAAGGCGAACCCCGCCATCACCGATCCCGGCAGCGGGTGCCGCGTGCGTCGCGTGATCCAGCCGCCAAGAAGGCCGAAGATCAGGAAAAAGATCACCACGATGGGCAGGATGATCAGCAGAAAGAACAGCCGTTCCAGATCAAGCGCCACCGCAATCGCCAGCGACACCAGAAAGCACAGCTTCAACAAGAGATCGGCCCCGCGCGCCGCGCCCGCCCCGCGCCCGGCCCAATCCAGTGTCCAGAAATAGGCAAACGTCCCCACCGCCAGCGCCGCAATGATGATGCCGCGCCCCGGCCCCGGCCAGAAGTTCGCAAGATACCTGTCCACCGGCAGAAACAGCGCAAGGGCCACAAACCCCGCCGCCGCCGCGCCCGCCAGCAGCCCCCGCCCCGTCACCTCCGGCAACCTTGCACCCACCGCCCACAGCGCCAGCCCCGTCGCCGCCCCGTAGGCCAGAAAATGCACCGCCAGATAATCCGCCACCAGCACCGGCAGAAACCCCGTCGGCACAAAGCGCAGCACCACCGGCACCGCCAGCATCGGCCCCAAGGCCACCAGCCACAGCCGCCGCCCGCGCAGTCCCGCCCCCGCCGGATGCTCCGCCAGCCTTGGTAGCAGTCGCGCCAACGGCCATCCCAACGCCACCGCGCCAGCCAGCAGCAGCACGATCCATCCGCCCCGGTCCGCCACCGCCGGCACCGCGCGGTCAACCCCGTAAACCCGGTCCAGCCAGCCCACCATCCCGGCCATCGTCACGGTGGAAAACAGCACGCTCGCATGTTCCACATGCGGCGCCACCGCCGCGCGCCGCCAGTTCCCCGGCGCGCCATAAGTCTCGCCCACCACGCCTTCCGGCGCCATCAGCCGCACCACCCGCAAGGCCTCCGCCGACAGCATCCCTTCCCATTCTCCCGTCACCACCAGCAGGTTCTTCGGCTCCGCCGCCGTCACCTCGGGCGAGAACATCGACACCGCCACCACCGCATCGACCCAACGGTTCGCCTTGGCAAACCGCACGACAATGTCCGTCGCCATCGAATGGCCCAGCACGGCCACCCGCCCGTCCCCCAACGCCCGCGCCGCCGCGGCCACCCCCGCCAGTTCCCGCACCAGCGTCGTCGTCGCCCCCGCCACCTCGACCACCGACCCGCTCAGCGGCTCGGGGTTGCGCCCATGCCCCGCGCTGTCATAGGTCACCGCCACATACCCCGCCCGCGCCGCCGTCAGTGCAAACGACTGCATGATCTGCTGGCTGCCCGCAAACCCGTGCGAGATCACCAGCACCGGGCCCAGAGCCGCCTCGCCCCGGTAAACCCGCCCCGGCACATCCCCGAAACGCACCGCCTCGACCCGCACGCCCGCCGCAGCCCCCTCCAGCCGCCAGACCGCCAGCAGGATCGCCGCCACCGCCACCATCGCCACCAGAACCCGCATCACCACCTGCCTTCCGCCCGCATCGAACCACCCCGCCGCCGCGAAGTCCACGCCCGCCATTTCCCCCTAGCCGCGCCGCACAAAGCCGCTATCCTCGGCCCCATGACCGGCCCCGCATCGCCCGACAGCCTCCTGACCCTGCCGCCACCAGCGCTGCCTGAGGCCGAGCTTCTCACCCTCGTCCAGCGCCACTACGGCCTGACCGGCACGCTCACCCGCCTTACCTCTGAACGCGACCTCAACCACCGCCTGACCACCGCCACCGGCGTCTGCACCGTCAAACTCACCAACCCCGCCGAACCGCCGGAAATGACCGCCTTCCAGACCGCCGCCCTCCAGCATGTCGCCGCCCGCGCACCCGCCCTCCCCGTCCCGCGCATCCTCGCTACGCTGAACGGCTCCGCCATCACCCCCACCCCGCACGGCGCCCTCCGCGTTCTCACCTGGCTTGACGGCATCCCCCTCCACGCCGCGCCGAAATCTCCCGCCCAGCGCCGCGCGGTGGGCCACGCCCTCGCCCGCCTCACCGCCGCGCTGACTGATTTCACCCATCCCGCCGCCGACCACATCCTGCTGTGGGACATCAAGCAGACCCCGCGCATCGCCCCCCTCCTGGCCGCGATCACCGACCCCGCCCTGCGCGCCGAGGCCACCGCCTTCGTCACCCGCTTCACCACCGAAATCGCCCCCGAACTCGCTGCCCTGCCCTCCCAGATCGTGCACGCCGACTTCAACCCGCACAACCTCCTCACCGACGCCGCCGATCCCACGCGCATCACCGGCATCCTCGATTTCGGCGACATGGTCCGCACCCCCCGGATCTGCGACCTCGCCACCGCCGCCTCCTACCAGATCGACGCCAAGGCCCCGCTCGACAGCCTCGCCGATCTCCTGCACGGCTACACCGCCACCCTGCCCCTCACCGAACCCGAACTGAACCTCCTCTTCGACCTCGTCACCGCCCGCATGGTCACCACCCTCGCCATCACCTCATGGCGCGCCGCCCGCTACCCTGAAAACGCGCCCTACATCCTGCGCAACCAACCCTCTGCCATCGCGGGGCTCAATGCCTTCCGCAGCATAGGCCGCGACCGCGCCACCGCCCGCTTCCTCGCCGCGTCCGAAAGATCCCCCGCATGACCCGCCAGACCACCATGATCAACGGCTACACCCCCGGCAATGGCAGCCTCGCGCCCGAGGATCAGGCCCGCATCGCCCGCCGCGCCGCCCTCCTCGGCCCCGCCTACCGCCTGTTCTATGAAACCCCCGTCCACCTCGTGCGGGGCGAAGGGGTCTGGCTTTACGACCGTGACGGCAACGCCTACCTCGACACCTACAACAACGTGGCCTCCGTCGGGCATTGCCACCCCCGCGTCGTGGCCGCGATGGCCGATCAGGCCGCCACGCTGGCCACCCACACCCGCTACCTGCACGACGCCGTCCTCGATTATGCCGAACGCCTGCTGGCCCATTTCCCCGCACCCCTGACCCACGTCATGTTCACCTGCACCGGGTCCGAGGCGAACGACCTCGCGCTCCGCATCGCCCGGGCGAAAACCGGCGGCACCGGCATCGTCGTCACCGACAACGCCTATCACGGCGTCACCCTCGCCACCGCCGAGATGTCGATGTCGATCGGCCCCGCCGTCGCTCCCGGCCCGACCGTGTTCCCGATCCTCGCCCCCACCGCCGCCAACTACCCCGGCGATCTGGGGCTTGGCTTCGCCGCAGCCGTCACCGCAGCGTGCGAACGGATGGCCGCCCAAGGCATCAAGCCCTGCGCCCTGATCGTCGACACGATCTTCTCCTCCGACGCCGTGCTTCCCGGTCCCGCCGGGTTCCTCGGGCCCGCCGCCGCCGCGATCCGCGCCGCGGGTGGGCTTTTCATCGCCGATGAGGTGCAACCCGGCTTTGGCCGCACCGGCAGCCAGATGTGGGGCTTCCAACGGCATGGCCTCATCCCAGACATGGTGTCCTTGGGCAAGCCGATGGGCAACGGCTACCCGATGGCCGGCCTTGTCGTGCAGCCTGAAATCGTCGCCGATTTCGGCGCAAAGTCACGCTATTTCAACACCTTCGGCGGCAATGCCGTGGCAGCTTCGGTCGGCATGGCAGTCCTGAACGTGATCCGCGACGAAGGCTTGCAGGCCAACGCGCTGCACACCGGCCGCGCCTTCCACGACGGCCTCAAGGCGCTCGCCGCCCGCCACCCCTGTCTCGGGGACGTGCGAAGCGCCGGCCTGTTCCTTGGTCAGGACATCATCGACGCGACCGGCGCCCCCGACCCCACAACCGCCGCCCGCATCGTCAACGCCCTGCGCGAAGCCCGCGTCCTCATCAGCGCCACCGGCCCGCGCGGCCACATCCTGAAAATCCGCCCCCCGATGGTCTTCACCTCCGACCACGTCGCCATCTTTCTCGACCGGCTGGAAACGGTGCTGCAGCGCCTTTAGCCCGAAGCACCACAGAGCGTCGCGCCCTCCCGCGGGAAGGGAGGGCCATGCCATTGGTTTCTCCAACCAATGGCGCAACCAATGGCATACCCGGCGGGCTTGCGCCCTCGATTCCGGTCAAGAAGAGGCCTGCACGCTACCCTTTCGGCAATCCCCGTCCGCCATGCACATGATACGCCTTCGTCACGATCTGCCAGCGGCCCGAGGCATCCGGGCGGTCCTTCACCATCACCAGATAATCGGTGAAATCCGTCCCGAAACAGGTGTCGGTCAGCTTGGCCACCGCAACTGTCCCGGTCACCTCGATCGACAGCAACTCCGCCACATAAGGCGTGCCCTCCGGCTCCGTCGCCTCGTTACGGATCCAGTCGATGAACTCCTCCAGCGGATAGAATTCGTAGACGTCGCCAAAATGCCCGACCTGCAGCGCACCCGGATGAAACGCCCGCCTCAGCTTGGCCTCGTCACCCCAACACATGCCCTCAAGGTAATCCACGACAACCTGCCGAACGGCATCATGCTCCGCGCTTCCACGCATCTGCCCCTCCTCACGATGAAATCATGCGAGCACAGTAGCACTGGCGCGAGCAGTCGTTAAGAAAGTCTGAATCGGCCTCGCAACCCGTTGTTTTTATTGACGTCCAAAAATGTCCCACCGTGGGACACTACCCCAGGGCATACCCCGCACCACGAACCGTCCGCACCGGATCCTCGCCCCCGAACTGCATCAGGGATTTCCGCAGGCGCCCGACATGAACATCCACGGTCCGGGTATCGACATAGATATCCCGCCCCCAGACCAGATCGAGAAGCTGGTCCCGGCTGAACACCCGCCCCGGCCGCTCCATCAGCGTGACCAACAGCTTGAACTCGGTCGGCCCCAGCTTCAGCACCTTATCCGCCCGGTAGACCCGGTGGCTTTCCGTATCCAGCCGGATATCCCCGTGCTGCAACACCACCCCCGCCGTCGAAGGCCGCACCCGCCGCAACTGCGCCCTTGCCCTGGCCATCAACTCCAGCACCGAATAGGGCTTGATCACATAGTCATCCGCCCCCGTCTCCAGCCCCCGGATGCGGTCCACCTCCTCGGCCCGCGCCGACAGCATGATGATCGGGATCAACCGCGTGACGGGGCTGAGTTTCAGGCGGCGGCACACCTCGATCCCCGACAGCTTCGGCATCATCCAGTCGAGGATGATGATATCCGGCGCCGCCTCGTCGACCAGCATCATGGCGTCCTCGCCATTGTCGGCCTGCGTCACGTCAAAGCCCTCGGCTTCAAGGTTGTAGGCGAGGACAGCCCGCTGCGCGGGTTCATCCTCGACCAGAAGCACGGTTGGCTGCGCCATCGTCATCCCCTCGCGCTGGTGGTGTCGAACTTCGGCCGCTCTTCGCCGGGCAGGCTGCCGGTCACAAGATAGATGACCTGTTCAGCGACCGAGGTGGCATGGTCGCCCACCCGTTCGATATTCTTGGCAATGAAGTGCAGATGCATGCACGGCCCGATGTTGCGCGGGTCTTCCATCATGTGGGTCAGGAACTCGCGGAAGATAGAGTTGTACATCTGGTCGATGTCCCGGTCGCGCTGGCGCACATCTTCGGCCAGCTTCACGTCGCGCCGGATATAAGCGTCCAGCGCGTCGTTCAACATCTGAACCACCGCTTTCGCCAGCCGCCGGATCGACCCGGACGCTCCCATCACCTGCGGCATCTGGCTCAGGACAGCCGTCCGTTTGGCAAGATTCTTGGCGTAATCTCCCGCCCGTTCCAGCGCGGCGGCAATCTTCATCACGGTCAGCACGGTACGCAAGTCGCCCGCAGCCGGCGCCCGAAGTGCAATCAGCCGTGCGCATTCGATATTGATCTGGTCTTCCAATGCGTCGATCGCCTTGTCGCCGGCCCTGACCCGGCTGGCCATCTCTTCGTCGCGCGCGTCCAACGCCTCGGCGGCCTCGAGAAGTGCTGTTTCGACAAGTCCGCCCATCCGCATGACAAGGGCCTGCACGGCCTCGAGGTCGCGATCGAAGGCGGAAAGGATGTGAGTGCTGTTCATGGCGTTTCCTATCCGATCCGGCCGGTGATGTAGGCTTCGGTGCGTGGGTCCTGCGGGGTGGTGAAAACTTGTCCCGTCTCGCCATATTCAACGAGGTTGCCGAGGTGGAAGAATGCCGTCTTCTGGCTGACCCGGGCCGCCTGCTGCATGGAATGGGTGACGATCACCACCGAGAAGCTGGCGCGCAATTCGTCGATCAACTCCTCGACCTGTGCCGTCGCAATCGGGTCCAGCGCGGAGCAGGGTTCGTCCATCAGCAAGACTTCCGGGGATGTGGCAATGGCGCGCGCGATGCACAAGCGTTGCTGTTGGCCGCCCGAAAGCCCGGTGCCGGGCGAGGCGAGCCGGTCCTTCGCCTCGTTCCACAGGGCGGCTTTGCGCAGCGAGGTTTCCACGATCTCATCCAGCTCGGCCTTGGTGCGCGCCAGCCCGTGGATTTTCGGGCCATAAGCCACGTTGTCGTAGATGGATTTCGGGAACGGGTTGGGTTTCTGGAACACCATCCCCACCCGCGCCCTCAGCCGAACCGGATCGACGCGCGGATCGTAGATGTTCTCGCCGTCGAGCGTGATCGACCCGTCCACCCGGCACGAGGGGATCGTGTCGTTCATCCGGTTCAGGCACCGCAGGAAGGTCGACTTGCCGCAACCCGACGGGCCGATGAACGCGGTCACCGTGTTTTCCAGGATCTCGACATCTACGTCCTTCAGGGCGTGCGTCGCGCCATAGTGGACCTGCACCCCTTTGGCGCTGATCTTCGAGGCCTTTGTATTCACTGTCCGCTCCACGATGCGCATGTCGTCCATGTCTGTCCTACCTTACCAACGGCGTTCGAATTTGCGACGCAGGATGATTGCCGCGACGTTCATCACGACGAGGAATGCCAAAAGCACGATGATCGCCCCGGAGGAGCGTTCGATGAAAGCGGGGTCGGCGCGCTGCGCCCAGCCGTAGACCTGCACCGGCAGCGCGGTTGCGGGGTCAAGAAAGCCTTCGACCGGGGCCGAGGGGTAGTTGTCGACGAAGGCCACCATCCCGATAAGCAGCAAGGGCGCGGTTTCGCCCAGCGCGGTGGCCAGGCCAAGGATCGTGCCGGTCAGGATGCCGGGCGCGGCCAGCGGAAGCACGTGGTGAACCACCATCTGCATCTTCGACGCGCCGACCCCCAGCGCCGCATCGCGAATTGAGGGCGGCACCGCCCGGATCGAGGCGCGGGTGGCGATGATGATGGTGGGCAGCACCATCAGGCTGATGACCAGCGCGCCGACAAGGGTGGACGATTGCGGAAAGCCCATGAAGTTGATGAAGATCGCCAGACCAAGGATGCCGTAGACGATGGACGGGACGGCAGCGAGGTTCGAGATGTTCACCTCGATCAGATCGGTCCAGCGGTTCTTTGGTGCGAACTCTTCAAGGTAGATCGACGCCGCCACCCCCACCGGCACGCACATCACCGCCACGAGGATCATCAGATAAAGCGACCCAAGGATCGCCACGCCGAGCCCAGCCGCTTCGGGGCGCTGGTCGGAGGCATCGGGATTGGTGAAGAAATCCCAGTTCCACTGCGACGACAGGATACCTGCGTCGATCAGTCGATCGGCGAACTGCAATTGTTCGGGCGAGATCTGACCATCGCGTTCGGCTGTTTGCATCGTGACGCGGCCCTTGAGGTAGCCGTCGATGCGCCCCGCAGCCAGCATCTTCGCGGTGATCGTTGTGTCCAAGACGGCGGGGTTCGCCAGGACCATCGCCCGCAGATCGCCCGCCGCATCCTTCGAGATCAGGGCGTTCACATCCTTATTCGACAGCTCGCCGGTGTCGATACCCTTGGCCGCCAGCTCTGCCTCGAACGCGCGGGTCAGGAGTTTGTTGTAACCGACCGTGGTAACCTTGACCATTTCGTCGCGGTTACCGTTCCCCATGGGATCCAGAAGGTCCGACGACAGGGTGACCGGAAAGGTCAGCTTGGCCTGGTAGAAAGCTGACACTCCGTCCGAAAAGATCGTCCACAGCATGATGGCCAGCGTCGCAAGGCTGACGGCAATGGCGGACAGGCCATACAGCCGAAACCGGGTTTCCGCGGCCTTGCGCCGCTTCATCCGCGCATCATCGGCCAGAAGCGAGGCGCGGTGCGGGCGGGCGGTGGGAACTGCGGCGTCGGTCATTCGTACTGCTCCCGGTATTTCCGCACGACGTAAAGGGCGAGGATGTTGAGGCCGAGCGTGATGACGAAAAGCGTCATCCCCAGTGCAAAGGCCACCAGCGTTTCGGGCGACGCAAAGTCGGTGTCGCCGGTCAATTGGCCGACGATCTTCACCGTCATCGTGGTCATCGCCTCGAACGGGTTCAGGTCCAGCTTTGCCGCCGCGCCTGCACCCATCGACACGATCATCGTCTCGCCAATCGCGCGGCTCGCGGCCAGCAGAACCGCCCCCACGATCCCCGGCAGCGCCGCCGGGATGATAACCTGGCGCACGGTTTCAGACTTGGTCGCGCCAAGACCATAAGACCCGTCCCGCAATGCCTGTGGCACCGCGTTGATGATGTCATCGGCCAGAGACGAGATGAACGGGATGTTCAGGATGCCGATCACGATACCGGCGGTCATTACTGACGAGCCGCTGTTGCCAAGACCGAGCGGTTCGGCAAAGTAATCGCGCAACAGAGGCCCGACCGTCACCAGCGCAAACAGGCCGAACACTACGGTCGGGATACCGGCAATCACCTCGATCAGTGGTTTCACCCAGCCCCGCACGGCTGGCGAGGCGTATTCGGCAAGGTAGATCGCTGCGAAAAGTCCGATCGGCACCGCCACCAGCATGG
Organism: Paracoccaceae bacterium; assembly: GCA_030697175.1. GTDB lineage: Bacteria > Pseudomonadota > Alphaproteobacteria > Rhodobacterales > Rhodobacteraceae > JAUYQR01. The sequence goes on from JAUYQR010000015.1 coordinate 132,984, forward strand.
AGATCAGGCTGATGTAAAGTGTACCCCACAGCAGCGGGATGAAACCAAGCTCGCTATCGCCGCGGAAATTCGGCGACCACGTCAAGCCAAAGAAGAAATCGGCGGCAGGATACATCGAGAAGAAATTGAAGGTTTCCGACAGCATCGACCAGACGATGCCCACGGTGGTCAGGATCGCGATGGTCGATGCCGCCATCAACAGGCCTTCAACCACACCCTCCACCCGGTTGCGGGCGCGCAGCTCGGGCTCGGTCATCCGCACCGCCAGCGCAAACCCGGCCAGCGCCGCCGCAAGCACCGCCAACGCCCGCCATGCAGCACCCGTCGCGCTCAGACCGCGGTAGGCCTGCGCCGCCGTCAGGATCTGCGGCGACACGTCCTCGGCAAGTGCAACACCCGCCTCGGCCAGCGCCTCGCGCATTGTGCCGCTGCCTGCGATCTGCGGCGTGCCACTGGCATCAACCGTTACCGATCCCGCTGCAATCGCCACATCAAGACCCGCGGCCAGACGACGGACATCGGCCATTGCCAGCGCCCGGGCAGAATCGTCGGCCGTAAGCTCTGCAGGCAAGGTCGCAGAAATCCGACTTTCGATCACCATCGGCTGCACCACCAGCCACACCAGCAACACCGCAAGGCCGGGCAGCAGCACCATGATCGCGCCATGCCAGCCGTAATAGCCCGGCAGCGAATGCAGCACGCCAATCTTGCCGCCGGACAGTGCCAGTGCGCGGGCGCGGCAAACGACAAAGGCCGCGACGGCCAGCACCAGCATCAGACAAAGAAGAAGGAAAACGGTCATCTGGCGATCCGGCAAAAGGGAACGGGCGGCGCCGAAGCGCCGCCCGATGCGTTGCTTATTCCAGCGGACCCATCGGGGTCTCGGCGGCAACGGCAGCTTGCGTGGCGGCCAGTTCCGGGTCCGACACGAGGCCGTATTCGGCCAGCGGGCCATCCGGGCCAGCCATTTCATCGGACACGAAGAACTCGATGTATTCCTTCAGGCCGGGGATCACGCCGATATGCGCCTTCTTGACATAGAAGTAGAGCGGGCGCGACACCGGATAGTCACCAGCGGCGATGGTCTCGACCGACGGCACCACGCCGTTCATCGTGGCAACACGCAGCTTGTCGGTGTTGTTTTGGTAGAACGACAGACCGAACACGCCAACCGCCGTCTTGTCAGCATCAAGGCGCGCCAGTGTTTCGGTGTAGTCGCCGTCGATGTCAACCGACCGGCCATCAGTGCGCAGTTCGTTGCAGGCCTTGTCGGCATTGGCCTTCTTTTCCTTGTCGTCCGCACCTTCGGCGGTGGCAAGGAACAGGTCATGAGCGCCGGTGGCCTTGCAGCCTTCGATGATCACCTTGGTGTCGAACACTTCCCGCGTGCCGTGCTTGGTGCCGGGAATGAAGACCAGGATTTCCTGATCCGGCAGCGCCGGGTTCACTTCGGACCACTTGGTCGCGGCGTTGTCGGCAACAGCGCCATCCTTGGCGACCTTGGCGGCAAGCGCGCCATAAACGTCGGCCGGGGTCAGCGCGAATTCCGCGCCGTTCACGTCAGAGGCGAAGACGATCCCGTCATAGCCGATGCGGACTTCCATGATCTCGTTGACGCCGTTCGCGGCGCACAGGTCGATGTCCGATTGCGCGATGCGGCTGGACGAGTTGGCGATGTCGACGGTGGTTTCGCCCACACCTTCACACAGCTTCTTGCGGCCAGCACCCGACCCGCCGCCTTCGATGACCGGCGTTGGGAAATCGAAGTTCTCGCCAAAGGCTTCGGCCACGATGGTGGCGTAGGGCAGCACGGTCGAAGAACCGGTCACCTGAACCTGATCGCGGGCATCGGCGGCCGTGGCGGCAGCAGCGATGGCGATCGCCGAGACGGTGAGATTTACAAGACGCATAGGTCACTCCTTGGTTGCGACGAGAGCCCGAGTCGGCCCTTGGCGCAGGGTCTAGGCCCGGTTCGTGACGGGTATGCGTAGGTTTTGTAACACCTGTGTGACGCGTCAGCCCTGGGCCAGCCGCGCGTCGATTTCGGCGCGCGATGGCATGGCAGGCGCGGTGCCGGGTCGGGTGACGGAAATGCCTGCCGTGGCACAGCCAAAGCGCACGGCATCGACCACGTCCATCCCTTCGGACAGCGCCACCGCAAAACCGCCATTGAATGCGTCGCCAGCGCCGGTCGTTTCCACAACTGGACCAGATGAGATGACCGGCACATGCACCGAACGTGTCCTGTCACGGTAAAGCGCTCCGTTGCCGCCCAGGGTGATCACCGCCGCCCCGACCCCGCGCGCAAGAAGTGCGTCCGCAGCGCGCTCGGCCTCCTCGATCGTGGTGACGGGCAGACCGGTCAGCGCCTCCGCCTCGGATTCGTTCGGAGTAACGAAATCGCACAGGGCCAGCATCGCGTCATCAAGGGGTGCCGCAGGGGCCGGGTTCAGGATCGTCCGCACTCCCGCCGCGCGGGCAATCTCCAACGCCCGACGCGCCGCCGGGATAGGTTGCTCCAATTGCGTGACGAACGTCGACGCCCCTTCGATCAGGTCGCGCCGCGCGTCCACATCGTCGACCGATACGCGGCCCGCCGCACCTGGCGCCACGATGATCGCGTTGTTGCCGGTGGCATTCTCGATGAAGATATACGCAGCACCGGTGTAGCTTTCGGCATCCTCGGTGACTTCGGGCTGCACGTCTGCCTTGGCCCATGTGGCGCGGGCGATGTCGGCGAACGCGTCCTTTCCAAGCCGGGTGATGAAATGGGTGCGCCCGCCAGTCCCAGACTGGGCCATCGCTGCGGCGACAGCCTGGTTCGACCCCTTGCCACCCGGTCCAAGCACAAACGAGGTGCCAAGGATCGTCTCGCCCATCTTCGGCTGACGTTCGGCACGATAGGCAGTATCGGCCACGAAAATCCCAAGGATCACAATCGGTTTCATGCTCATGCCTCCGGCGCGATCACGCCCTTGCGGAACATGAAGCAGCCGTAGAACCGGCGCTCTCCGGTCTGGATCACCGCATAGGCCTGCCGCGCCATGTCATAGAATGCGAACCGCTCTATCGAGATCATCGGGCGCGCGCGTCCTTCGGCGCGGTCGATCTCGGCCTGCACCTCGGCCTGCACAGGCGGTATTTCGTTCGGCGCGCCGACCACTTCCATCCTCCCTGCGAAATCGTCGACGAACGTGTCCAGCGGCAGGACCGACAGGATCGCATTCACCGCCTCGCCGCAGGTCAGGTTCTCCATCCGCAAAAGCCTGCCCGTCACCGTCGCCCGCGCAACGGAATCAGCCGGAAAGTTGGTGTCCGAAACGATCAGCACATCGCCATGCCCCATCGCGCGCAAGCACCCCAGCACTTCGGCGTTCAGCCGGTTGTCGATACCCTTCAGCATCCGCAAGCCCTCCCCGGCTTCCCCTTCGTCAAAAATCCCACGGCGGTGCGGGCTATGCCCCCCGCTCTTTCCGTCACGCCAGCCGAACCCCCGTTGTCCGGTCAAAGAGATGCACCATTTCCGGGTCCGGCGCAAAGGTCAGCGCATCCCCGGGACGGAAGGCGACGCGGTCGCGGAACATGCCGACGATATCCTGCCCGTTCACGCGCAAAACGACGTGGGTTTCCGATCCGGTGGGCTCTACCACGGCTACGGTGCCCGAAAGACCCAGCCCACCCGCCGTCAGCGCCTCGGGACGAATACCATAGGTGACCTCGCGGCCGACCTCGACGGACGCACGGTTCGGCAAGGGCAGCATCGCGCCCCCCGCCTCGACCATCCGCACGCCGCCCTGCTCGACCACTTTCCCCGCCACCATGTTCATCGACGGGCTGCCGATGAAGCTGGCGACAAAGGTGTTCACCGGGCGGTCATACAACTCCAGGGGCGCGCCGACCTGCTCGATCCGACCGCCCTGCATCACCACGATCTTGTCGGCCATTGTCATGGCTTCGATCTGGTCATGCGTGACGTAGACCGTCGTCGTCTTCAGCCGCAGATGCAGTTCGCGGATTTCCGTCCGCATCTGGACACGCAACTTTGCGTCAAGGTTCGACAGTGGCTCGTCGAACAGAAACACCTGCGGGTCACGCACGATGGCGCGCCCCATCGCCACCCGCTGCCGCTGCCCGCCCGACAGCGCGCGCGGGTAGCGCTCCAGATACGGCGTCAGGCCCAGAATCTCGGCCGCCCTCACGACACGGCTGTTGATCTCGGCCTTGTCCATGCCGCGCATCTTCAACGCAAAGCCCATGTTGGCTGCCACAGTCTTGTGCGGGTAAAGCGCGTAGTTCTGGAACACCATCGCGATGTCACGCTCGGATGGCGGCAGGTTGTTGACACGCCGCTCCCCGATCCGGATGTCGCCGCTGGACACCTCCTCCAGCCCGGCGATCATCCGCAGCAGCGTGGATTTCCCACAGCCTGACGGCCCCACCAGCACCACGAACTCACCATCGGCGATGTCGAGGTCAAGGCCGTGGATCACCTGCACACCGCCATAGAATTTCTTCAGCTCGCGGATCGTCACTTCGCCCATCAGGCACGTCCCCCAATTTTGGAAAAAGCTAGCGGTCAGACGCCGGGCTGTCCACCTGCTGATCATACTAACATGTTAGAATCTTGACAGGCAGGTCCACCCTTGCGAAGGTTTGGCTCGAAGGTTGCCAGACCGGGAAGGGGAGGGCCCGCCTATCGCACGTCACGGCCGGACACACCGCCAAGCGCCTTTCGTCGAACAAATGAAAACCACCCCGGGGGATCATTGATCCGACATGGGGTGTCCAAAGGGAGGACTGAACGTGAAGGTTGAGATTTACGAGGCAATGGTGCGCTCGAAGATGAGCCGCCGCCGGATGTTGCAAGGGGCGACCGCGCTGACTGCGCTCGCGGCCCTGCCGATGTCGGCCCGGATGGCTGCCGCACAAGATAACGTCCGCGCCGAAATCCTGAAGATCCCTGGCGTGGGAATGGGCTCGCCGACCGACGCCGACTGGCAGAAGGTTGGCGAAATGTGCCTTGGCGCGACCAAGGCCAACGTCGCCGAGGGCGAATTCGCCGGGGTCGAACTGACGTTCTTCGGCATCAACAACAACAACCTGCACAACCTTCTCTTCCGCGGCCTGCTGAAAGGCTGGGAGGCGTATACCGGCGCCAAGATCAACTGGATCGACCTCGCGCAGGCCGACTACAACCCGCGCCTCCAGCAGGCCATCGCCACCGGAACCGTCGACTTCGACATCCTCGCGATGGGCGCGCCGCTGGAAGGCGACACCGCCAGCAAGGGGCTGCTTGACGAGATGCCCGACTGGGTCAAAACCCAGATCGACATGGACGATTACGTCGATTACCTGAAAGCCCCTGTGGGCACCTGGGACGGCAAGACCTACCGCATCTCGATCGACGGCGACTGCCACACCTTTGCCTTCCGCAAGGACTACTTCGGTGACGGCTCGATCTCCGGCATGACCGAAGCGCCGACCCATTGGGAAGACGTCAACGCCATGTCGCTGGCGGTCATGGGCAAGACCGATCCGCTCACCGGGATGCCTGCCTACGGCTTCCTCGACCCGCTCAAGGGCTGGGGCGGCTTCGGATTCTACTTCCTCGAAGACCGTGCATCGGCCTACGCCAAGCACCCGGCGGACAAGGCCTGGCTCTTCGACGCGGATACGATGAAGCCGCGTGTCAACAATCCGGCTTGGGTTCAGGCAATCCAGGACGTGATGGATCTGATCAAGGCCGGGGCCTATCCGCCCGACCAGATCAACGCCGACCCGGGCACCACCGCCTTCTCGCAGTTCCTCGCCGGAACCGGCGCGGGCGTGACCTGGTGGGGCGACGTGGGCTCGAACGCACGCACCTCGGATACCTCGGTTGTCGGCGATGTCGTGGGCTTCTCGATCAACCCCGGCGCCAAGCGTGTCTACAACCACGGCACCGGTGCCTGGGAAGAGACCGAGAACTTCGCCCCGAACATGGCCTATCTCGGCTGGGGCGTCTACGTCACCAACCGCGTTTCGGCGGATGAGAAAAAGCGCAAGGCCGCATGGTCGGCAGCGGCGCACCTTGGCGGCAAGGACATTTCGCTTTGGATGTCGGCCTATCCGTCGGGCTTCCAACCCTACCGCAACTCCCACTTCAACTATGAAGAATGGGTCGCGGCCGGTTACGACAAGGCCTTCGTCGAAGACTACCTCGGCTCGAACGCAGACAGCTACAACCACCCGAACGCAGCGATCGAACCCCGCATCCCCGGCATCTTCCAGTACTACTCGGTCGCCGAGGACGAACTGGCCAAGGGCTATTCCGGTCAGTACACCACTGCCCAGGAAACTGCGGACGCCATTGCCGCGGCTTGGGAAAAGATCACCGACCAGATCGGTCGTGACAGCCAGATCGCACTCTACAAGGCGTCGCTCGGCATGTGATCAATCGGGTGGCGCAGCGATGTGCCACCCCTTCCAACGAAATAATCGGCGCGCCCTGACCGGCGCGCCGTTCCCATTTGCTGAACCGGACACTCAGATGATCGTTGGAATGTCGAACATCCGCGACAACTGCCAGTTCGAATTGCGTGCCGAGGTCTTCACCTTCGACGGCGACAACAACTTCATCGGCCAAAATTTGGTCGAAAAATAGGCACGGCCACTGATCGCCGACGTGCGCGGCTTCGCGGGCAGGATCAGATTGCTGCCAAGGATATGGCCATGCGTCGTCGGCCGGTGCTTGTTCGACATGAACAGCGGGTGGTCACGCAAGATGCTGCCGCTCACCTCGGCGCGGGCGTCCTCGCAGATATACTGGTTCTCGTTCGCGACGCCGACATCCAACGAGGGGTGTTTGTCCAGCACCCGGATGGCGTGGCGCGCAGCACCGATTGGGTTGAAAGGCGCCTGCACCACGACCAGCACCTTGCCGTCCGCAACCGGCCCGGCATAGGCAGTCGCCGCCTCGGGGCTGACCCGTGCCGCGCGCAGCCGCTCGGTGACGGTTCCATTGCCCTCGCGGGAAAGGATGTGGATATACTCTTCGCTGTGGCCGCGGCTCAGAAGGTCATCGACCGCCGCCTTTGCCGCGGCGCCGCTTGGGTAAAGCCTCGTGATGATCGTTGTCATGTGTCACCCTGTTTTCCAAAACCAGTGTCGATCTTGCGTGTCGCTGTTGCCCGCGCGGTCATGGCAGTATCGGAGCCTTGGCCTGCGAGCTAGGGTCGCCGGGGCTTCTGTCCAACCTTGCCTTCAGAAGCGGAACCGCCACCACCAGCGCCAGCGCCAGAAGCGCCATTTCCAGAACGAAAACCGGAATATAGGGTGCCGCAGCACCGCTTTGCGCGCCGGGATGGTTTGCCAGCACGTCGCGGATCACCCCGCCTACGGCAATCGCGGTGCCAGCCGCCGTGGTCTGCACCGCACCCCAAGCGCCCAGTGCCAACCCGATCTGGTCGCGCGGCGCAGCGCGCATCGTGGCGGTCAGCGTGCCATGCCCGAAAAGGCCCGCACCGAACCCTGCAAGCACCGTCGCCCCGATCAGGATCGGCTCCGAGGTCAGGAGTGCCGCCAGAACGACCAGCCCAAAGGCCGGAACCCCCAGCCCCGCCCCTGTCGCGGCAAGCGCCATCGGACGCCGCCCCCTGACAAGAAGCGCCGACGCAAGCGCAAATCCGATCAGGCTGCCCAGGGCAAGAAACACCGTCAAGAGCGTCGTTTCAGACACCGTCATGCCAAGGACCTGCCCGCCGAACGGCTCCAGGATTACATCGGCCATGCCGAACCCCGCCGTGCCGCAGGCGATCACCGCCAGCAGGCGGACCATCCCGCGCCCCTCGGTTAACCGTGCCCAGGCGGTCGCAAATCGAACAACGCGCTGCGGGGTCGTGCCACGGCTGCGATTGCGCGGCTCCTGCTGCCAGACGGCAATCCCGTTCAGCACGATGGTCACGACAGCGGCGCCCTGAATGACCTGAACCAGCCGCCCCGGCGAATAATCGCGCAACAGAATCCCGAAGACCAACGCGCTGACGATCATGCCCACCAGCAGCATCACATACATCAGCCCGACGATCTTCGGCTGATCCTCCTCCGGCACAAGGTCGGTGGCCAGCGCCAGACCGACCGTCTGCACGACATGCACCCCCGCGCCGACCAGCAGAAACGCCAGCGCCGCCGCGCTCAGCCCGATCCAGCGCGGCGCATCGACCGCCTCGCCGTACCCCGACAGCACAAGCAGCGCGAAGGGCATGATGGCAAATCCGCCGAACTGCAGCATCGTGCCCTTGAAGATGTAGGGCACGCGCCGCCAGCCCAGGGCGGAAACGTGATTGTCGGACCGATAGCCGATCACCGCGCGCAAGGGCGCAAAGACCAAAGGCAGCGCCAGCATCGCGCCTACAAGGGTCGCGGGCACGCCAAGCTCGACGATCATCACCCGGTTCAGCGTGCCAACCAAAAGCACCAGCGCCATGCCCACGGTTACCTGGAACAGCGACAGCCGCAAAAGTCGCGACAGCGGCAGATTCTCGGTCGCCACTTCAGCAAACGGCAGGAACCTGGGTGCCACTTCCGTCAGCGTCTTCAATGCAAAGCCACGGATACCCAGCATCGTCCTGTGCTTTACTTTCGAGGAAAGGCCGGCGTCACCCGCCCACGCTTTCGGTGGCGCGAGGCCCGGCCCACAAGGCAGCGCCTCGCCTGGGAACGCCCCCGGATCGCCCGGGTCCGTCGTTCAGTTCAGTGTCGCGGCATCCGGCATCACAAGGATTGCCCTGGCAGTCGTTCCGTCCGGCATCGTGACCAGCACCTGCTGCGTGCCACCCGGAATATAGGCGGCATTCTGCGACCCGTCCTCGACCTGAAGCGCCGCAGTCGCGTTAAGCGGCGCGCCGACCAGGTAGTTGTTGTACCAGTTGGTCTTGCTCAGCACGGCCACATGCACCGCAAACGACCCCACCGCCACGGCTGTCAGAAACAGCGGAACGCCGACCGTCGGTTTGACCACAAGCCACATTTTCGCGTTGTTCATCTTGCGTCCCCCCTCAGCCAAGCCAAGGCGTTGAAACGGCAACAAGGATGTGTGCGATCAAGGCAATGACCCCGAACACCCGCGTGCCGTCGATGATGTAGCTGTGCAGCTCTTCCGCTTCTCTCAGCGTCAGGCCGGTCGGCCAGACCTTATCAGGATCGTTGGACATGAATTGCTCCCTCCGCGCCGCGTCGTCGACTGCTATTGGGGGTGAGCTGACGACTTGATGCCCACCCGAAACGTCGATGGCCCGAAATCCGCCCGACGCTCGCAGCGACAATGTGTCACATCTATTTGACATAATCAACTGTCCGGTTCACTTGACATTTGTGCGGCGACCAGAACTTAACCCGCAGAATAAGCCGCCTTAACCCTCTGCTTCTTATCGCTTATCCTCAGCGTCCGATGGGCCCCACCATCGACGGTGTAAACTCGGCTGGCGGAAAAATGCGGCGGAGCCTGCCGCGCGCCCAAGACGCGCAGCCCGCGCGCAGCCTGCGTCGAATCGTCGCTGGCCACGCTGGTGACGCCACCCAAGCTCCATCCGGAATTGCCGCTTGCCCGACGCCCTGCGGCGGCTAATATGCTAGCATGTCAACACCTGAACAGCTCCACATCGTCACAAGCGACAGCATCTCCGAAGGCCGCAAACGGGCCGGCAAGGCGCTCATCTGGGGCTCGGGCGTGATCCTCGCAGGCATCGCTTTCGCCCAGCTTGGGCAGTCGCTTGACTGGTGGGAAACCGGCTTCACGAACTGGCGGCCCACGCTTTATGCCTACTGCCTTTGGGCCACCGCGTTCTGCTGGGCGCAGGTGCTGATCCGGGGCGAACAGGGCAAGCGCGTGCTCTTCGTGCTTCCGGCCGCCCTGTTCGTGATCTCGCTCACGGTGTTTCCGCTTTTGTTCGGCCTTCTCATCGCGTTTTCAAGTTGGAACCTTTCCAACCCGGACGGGCGGCAGTTCAACGGCCTCGCCAACGTCATCCAGATGTGGAACGACCCGTTCTACTGGAACGCGCTTTTGAACATGGTCTGGTATACGCTGGCCATCTTCATCGAATACGCCATCGCATTCGGTCTGGCGCTCTTGCTGAACGGTGAGATCCGCGCCCGGAAATTCTTTCGTGTTGCCTTTCTGTTGCCTCTGATGCTGTCGCCCGTCGCGGTAAGCTGGATGATCGGCAAATCCATGCTCGAGGCGCGCTTTGGCCCCCTTGCCCGGCTTGGCCGCTGGCTTGGTTGGGACAACCCGTCGTTTTTCGGCTCGCCCGAGGTTGCCAAGCTGACCATCATGATCATGGACGCCTGGACCTTCATCCCCTTCATGATGATCATGTTGCTGGCAGGCCTACAGGCGATCCCGAAAGAACTGACCGAGGCCAGCAAGGTAGACGGCGCAACCGGCTGGAAGAGTTTCTGGGAGATCATCTTCCCCTTGATGCTGCCGGTGTCGATCACGGCAATCCTGATCCGCATCATCTTCAAGCTGAAACTGGCGGACATCGTGATCAACGTCACCTCCGGAGGACCGGGCGGGGCGACCGATACCGTCACCAGCTTCATCTTCCGCGAATACCGTGACCGCTCAAACGTCGGTTACGGCACGATGCTGGCGATGGTCTACCTTGTCATCATCATCGTTGCGATGACCTTCCTGATGAAATTCGCCGCCCGCTGGACGAGGCCGCAAACATGAGCGCCCCGATGCCAGAAACAGCGATCTTCAAGGACAGCGAGGCAGATCGCAGCTTTCGCTGCAAGTGGTTCGCGAACCGGCTGGTGGTCTATGGCGTCCTGCTTCTCTGGGCGTTCATCTGCCTGTTCCCGATCTACTGGACTGCGACAACCAGCTTCAAGATGGCGCCCAATGTGATGAAGGGCAACCTGATCCCCTGGGTCGATTTTCAGCCCGCATGGCTTGGCTGGCGCTCGCTGGGCTTGTCGCCCGACACGATCGGGGCGGAATCGACGGTGCGGGACGAATTCATGAAGCGCTTTGCCAATTCGGTGGTTGTCTCGCTTACCTCGTCGGCGTTGGCGGTGATGATGGGGTCGCTGGCGGCTTACGGGCTCAGCCGGTTTCGCTACAAGTTCGCCTGGATGAAGAACGACGACATCTCGTTCTTCTTTCTGTCGCAACTGATCCTGCCGCCCGTGGTGCTCGCGTTGCCGTTTCTGGTGCTTTACAAGGAGCTGGCGCTTCTGGATACGCGGGTCGGGTTGATCCTGCTTTATACGCTGAGCGTGCTGCCGATCGTGATCTGGATCATGAAGGATCAGTTTTCCTCGATCCCGACCGAGCTTGAAGAGGCTGCGATGGTGGATGGGCTTGGGATCTGGGGGGCGTTCCTGACGATCATCCTGCCGATTGCCCTGCCCGGCATGGTGGCGGCGTTCATCCTGAGCCTGGTGCTGACGTGGAACGAATATTTCTTCGCGGCCCTTCTGACCTCGACCCACGCCAATACTCTGCCGGTCATGGTGGCGAGCCAGACCGGCAGTCAGGGGATCAGCTGGTGGTCGATGGCGGCGCTTTCGTTCGCGGCGATCCTGCCCTTGATCGTGATCGGGGTGACGTTGGAGCGGTTCATCATCAAGGGCATGGCCGCAGGCGCGGTGAAGTGATGTCCCACCGTGGGACATGGCAGACGATCTGGCAATATCAGGGACTTGCGGGCCGGAATTAACGGTTTCTTAACGCATTGGGGGATGAGGGGCGATGCTGAAGGGGATCGACCAGCGGCTGTCGGCCGAGATTGTGCATGTGCTGATGCTGATGGGGCATGGCGATGAGCTGGTGCTGGCGGACGTGAACCATCCCGCAGCCTCGATCGCGACGGAGACGACCTATGGCAAGCTGGTCGACATGACCGGCTGCGACATTCCGACGGCGGCACGGGCGATCCTGAGCCTGATGCCGCTGGATACCTTCGTGCCCGCACCGATTGCCCGGATGCAGGTGGTGGGCGACCCGGCGGCGGACATGCCGGTGTTTGGCCGGATGCAGGCGGTGGCGGACAGCGTCGAGGGCCGCCGGGTGGAGATGCTGGCGCTGGAGCGGTTCGAGTTCTATGCCGCCGCGCGCAAGGCATTCGTCATCATCCGCACCGCCGACAGCGGGCCTTATGGCTGCTTTATCCTGAAGAAGGGTGTGATCGACCTGCCGCCGCTTTGAAGTCTGGCGGCGGGAGCCTCCGGCGGGGATATTTCAAGAAGGGGAAACCCGAAGGGTCAGCAGAGCCCGAGAGCCGTGGTCATGTGATCCAGCGCCAGGACCACGCCCTTTTCGCCAAGGGCTGCGGTCGCCCCCGGCGCGGTTTCGGTGAACCAGTGATCCCCGTCAAGCGCGCGGGCCATGTCGACGGTTTCGGGGGCGAGGGCCAGCATCAGGGCGGTTTCGCCAATGCCGGCATGGTCGAAGGGAAAATCGGCGCCTTTTGGGAACAAGGGGTGGATGCGGACCCAGGTGAACGGGTCGGCCCCGGCGGCGTGCTGGGCGTAGTAATCCTGCATGGCACGGTCGCCCCACCAGCCGGGGCCGCGCGACTCCTCCAGATACCGGAAGGTGGCGTTGCGGGCGGCAAGGCGGAAGGCGAGGTCGGTCGGCATGCCTTGGGCGAAGTTTTCCGACTGGTGATGGATGACACCGTGGATGTTGCGAAAGCCGGTTTTCAGGAGCGCGGCGAAGAGTGCTTCGGCCATCGGCAGGAAGGTCGCCGGATCACTGTGCAGCGTCCCGGCACCGGGGCCAGCGACGGCATGGGAGGCCGCGCCATAGGCGAAGGGCGGCAGGACGAGGATGCGGTCGCCAAGGCGTTTCAGCGTTTCGGTGACGATGAGGAGGTCAACCCCGGCTGGCAGGTGTTCACCGTGGTATTCCATCACTCCGATCGGCAGCACGACGGGGGTATTGGCCGCGATGGCCGTTGCGATCTGGTGCGGGCGGAGGTGCGAGAACTGCATGTCAGGCGCGGCGCCAGAGGCCCGCAAGGGGGCCATCCGGTGGACGGTCACCCGGACCGATTGGCTGGAGGCGCAAGCCGCAAGCCAAGCGGTATGGTGCAGGGACGGGCTTGTGAACATCAGGGCGCGGCTGCATTGGCTGGCGCGGCAACGCGCCTGCCGGGGGCAGGCAGGCGCGGCCCGATGTGTCGACGGACAAATCGGGCAAGCGCCCCCTACCCCAGCGCATGGGCGATATCCTTTGTCTGGGCGTAGAGCGCCTTCCACAGCGGGTATTGCCTGTCGTAGACGGCAGTCGGTTCCGGCGTCACGGTGCGGGCGACCGGGTTCCAGCGCGTGATCTCGTCGGGCATCACCGCACCGATGGCGACGGCGGCAAGAAAGGCGTCGCCGTAGCTGGCGCCCATGGTCTTTTCGCACACCAGTTGCGGGGTGTGGGCGAGATCGGAGGTGGCCTGCATCCAGACCGCGTTTTGCGTGCCACCGCCCACCGCGAGGACGCGGGAAGGCGCGGCGTCAAGCTCGCGGTAGGTGTCGAAGACATGCGCGGTGCCCATCGCGATGCCTTCGAGGGCGGCGCGGAACAGGTCGGCGCGGGTATGGGTGAGATCGAGGCCGAAGAACGCGCCCTTGGCCTGTGCATCGTGGATCGGGGTGCGTTCGCCGGAGAAATACGGCAGGCAGATGAGGCCCTTGGCGCCCTTTGGGGACTGCGCCGCCTCGGCCGCGAGGGTGGCGAAATCGGTGTCGCGGGCCAACTGGTCGCGGAACCAGTGGGTGAGGGTGCCAGAGGTGGCAAGGCCCGCCATCGAGGCATGGGCGCCGGGAAAGAGCCACGGCGCATACCACAGGCGCGCATCGCGGACCGGGGCCGCCGTGACCTGGATGATGAAGATGGTGGAGCCATACATCAGCATCATTTCGCCGGGGAACTGCACGCCGACGCTGACCGCCTCGGCGGCGGCGTCGATGGTGCCGCAGGTTACGGGGGTGCCGGGGGCAAGGCCGGTTTCGGCGGCGGCGGCGGGTGTGACATGGCCGGCGATGTCGGTGGACCACATCAGGTCGGGCAGGTGCGACAGCGGCAGGATGTCGGCCAGCGCATCGGTCCAGGCAAGGCGGTTCACGTCGTAGAGCGGCGAGAAGTTGGCGGCGGTGTAGTGGTCGATGACGTAGCGGCCGGTCAGTTTCCAGGTGAGGTAGCTGGTGGAGGTGAGCACCTTGGTGGTGCGGGCGAAGCGGTCGGGGTGGGTTTCGCGGAGCCACAGGATCTTTGGCCCGACGGATTGCGAAGTGAGCGCATTGCCGCAGGTGGCAAGGATGCGGTCCTGGCCGATGCTTGCGTTCAGGGCTTCGATCTGGGCGGCGGCGCGGGTGTCGACGCCGTAAAGGACGCCGTTCATCAGGGGGGCGCCCGTGGCATCGACCGGCAGCATGCAGGGGCCGATCGCCGAGGTGGCGACGGCGCGGATGCGTTTGGGGTCGAGCCCGGACTGCGCAAGAAGGGCCTTGGTGACATGGACGAAATCGCCCCACCAGTCTTCGTCGGCGCGGTGTTCGGCCCAGCCGGGGCGCGGGACGATCATCTTGTGCGGGCGGCTGGCGATGGCGGTGATGGTGCCATCGTCGGCGACGAGGGTGCCTTTCGTCTCGAAGGTGCCGATGTCTAGCCCGAGGGTGTGGGTCATGCGTGGCGGGTGAGCTGGAGAGCGGGGGTGATGTGGTCAAGCGCGGTGTCGAGAAGGGTGGTGAGGGCGTCGAGGTCGGTGAGGTCGACGACTTCGAGCGAGGAGTGGGAGTAGCGCATGGGAAAGCCCACATCGAGGCAGGCAATGCCTTCGGGGCCCATGAACTGAAGGTAGGAAAGGTCGGTCAGCGCGCCGGTGTGGGCGGAGCGTTGCAGGGGGAGGTTGGCGGCGGTGGCGGCGTCCTCCATCAGGCGGACGAGGGCGGGGTGCGGGATCACGCCGTTCAGGGTGCCGCGGCCGTGGAAGGAGTAGAGCGAGATGCCGGGGCCGCCGCCCAGGGTGACATCGCCGCGGGCGGTCATGTCGGGGGTGTCGCAGGCGAGGAGGAGGTCGATCTGCAGCGCGATGGCGGGGGCGAGGGCGGTGGCGGCGGGGAGGACGCCGCGGAGGTTGAATTCCTCCTGCACCGACCAGACGAGGTGGAGGGTTGGGCCGGGTTTGGCTTGCCGCGCCCGTGCCAGGGCGAGGAGGACGGCGCAGCCCGCGCGGTCGTCGACCGAGGTGCCGGCAAGGCGGGTTCCGGCGAGGGGGACGACGCGGGGAAGGTAGGTGACGGGGGTGCCGATGCGGACGCCTGCCGCCTCGGCCTCGGGCTTTGACGCGAAGCCTGCATCGACGTAGAGGTCGGCGTAGGGCAGGACCTTGTATTTCTCGTCCGGGGTGGTGGCGTGGTGGGATTTGTTGGCGATGACGCCGGGGATGTCGCCATTGTCGGTAGAGAGGACCACGGCCTGCGAGGGCAGCGCGCGTTCGGGGACACCGCCGAGGCGTTCGAGGCGGATCAGGCCGGAGGGTTCAATCTTGCGGACGATGAAGCCAAGCTGGTCCATGTGGGTGAAGATCATCACCGGGGGGAGTGCCGGGTCGCCGGGGATGGTGCAGGACAGGTTGCCGAGCCGGTCGGAGGTGTGGGGCAGACCCAGCGCGTCGAGGTGGGTGGCGATGGCGCGGGCGACGCGCGCCTCATAGCCCGAAAGGCCGGGGATCAGCATCAGTTCGGTCAGGAGGTCGCGCATCGGCGGCATCAGCGTCCCCCCCGTGCGGCGCGGGCGCGGTCCATGAAATCGCGGGCGCGGTCGGGGTCGACGGCGGCCCAGGTATCGCCACCGACCTTGAGCGCGGAGCCGACGATGCAGCCGTCGGCGATGCGCAGGACCTCGGCGATGGTGGCGTGCTTGACGCCGGTGTTGGCGAGGACGGGGGTGGTGGGCAGGACGCGCTTCACGGCCTCCAGATCTTCCATCCGCGCGGCCTCGCCGGTGATGGCGCCGGAGACGAGGACGGCGTCGGGAACCGAGGAAAACACCGCCGAGCGCGCGCGGTCGGGAAGCGAGCGCGGGTCGAGCGAGCCTGCAAATTCCGCCGAGACGTTGTAAAGCGTGGCCACGCCCCCTGCCCCGAGCCGCGCGCCGTAGCGCCGCGCCGCACCGGCATCGGGCGACCACAGGCCCATGTCGGAGGCGTAGGTGCCGGTGAAGATCTCGCGCACGAAGGCCGCACCGGTTGCGGCGGCCAGTGCCATCGTGGCCATCGGATCCCACAGCACGTTGACGCCGAACGGCAGGGTGATGCGGTCGCGCAAGCGGCCGATGACATAGGCCATCGCGGCGGTGGAGGCGGTGTCGACCTTCAGCTCATAGGGTCGGTCATTTTCGTTGCCGAACATCACGGCATCGACGCCTGCCGCCTGCAACGCATCAAGATCGGCGCTGGCGGCGGCAAGGATGCCGTCGATTCCGGCGACCCCGTCATGCAGGGGCGTGCCGGGCAGCGCGCCAAGGTGGACCATCGCGATCACGGGTTTGCCCGCGCCGAAAACCTGCTGAAACCGTGTCATTGCATCCTCCGCTGCGGGGGAGGCTAGCGTGAAAGCGGTTGGTCTGGAAGCGCCGTCATACTAGCATGTCAGTGATTTTCAGGAGAGCGTAATGCAGAAAACGCGGGCATGGGACCGGCTGGGCAATGGCGGGCTGCGGTTCACCGAACTGGGGTTGGGCACGGCGCCGTTGGGCAACCTGTTCAAGGCGGTGTCGGGCGAGGAGGCGCGGGCGGTGATGGAGGCGGCCTGGGACGCGGGGGTGCGCTATTTCGATACGGCGCCCCTGTATGGGCTGGGACTGTCGGAGACACGGCTGAACCCGTTCCTGCGGGACAAGCCGCGCGACGAGGTCATCGTCTCGACCAAGATCGGACGGCTGTTGCGGCGGGTGGAGGCCGACCGGCGCGACGGCATCGGCAAGTGGATCGACGTGCCGTCGCGGACCGAGGTGTTCGACTATTCCCACGACGGGGTGTTGCGCAGCCTTGAGTTTTCGCTGGAGCGGCTGGGGCTGGATCGGGTGGACGTGGTCTATGCGCATGATCTGGATGTGTTCACGCATGGGTCGGCTGCCGCGCGCGACGAGCGGTTGGGGGAGTTCATCGCGGGCGGCTATCTGGCGCTGCGGCGGTTGCGCGACGAAGGCGTGATCCGGGCGTTCGGGGCCGGGGTGAACGAGGCGGAGGCTTGCGACTGGCTGATGGAGCGGGGCGATTTCGACCTGTTCCTGCTGGCCGGGCGCTACACCCTGCTGGAGCAGGGCGCGCTGGGGTTCATGGACCGGGCGGCGGCGCGGCGCGTGGGCGTGGTGATCGGCGGGCCCTATAACTCGGGGATATTGGCCACCGGGCCGCGACCGGGAGCAAGGTTCAACTATGCGCCCGCACCCGAGGCGGTGCTGCAGCGCGCGGGGCGGTTGCAGGCGGTCTGTGGCGCGCATGGCGTGCGGCTGGTCGATGCGGCGTTGCGGTTTCCGCTGCTGCATCCGGCGACGGTGAGCGTGATCCCCGGCGGGCAGGGCGTGGCCGAGATGGCAGGCAATGTGGCGGCGGCGGCGGCGGTGATCCCGGCCGCACTCTGGGCCGATTTGCAGGCTGAGGGGCTGATCGCGGACGGCGCGCCGGTGGCGGGCGGTTCCTGAGCGGAGCGGCTGGCGCCGCAAGCCTTTCGGGTCGCCGGCGCGGGCCTTGCCCGCTTGGCTCCGTGCGCTCCGCGCGGGGATATTTGGGCAAAGGGGAAGGCTCAGCCGGTGAGGCGCTGGCGGATCGCGGTTTCGGTGATCGCGGCGCGGTCGGCGGGTGGGGTGGCGACGTGGAGCGAGGCGGCGGCCTGGGCAAAGCGGGCGGCGGTTTCAAGCGGGATGCCCCGCGCCCATTCGGCGGCCAGCGCGCCGGTGAAGGCATCGCCTGCGCCGTGGGTGGAGATCACCTTGGCGGGAATCGGGCTTTGGATGAAGCGGTCGGCGGCGAGGCCGTCGGCGCCGAGGGTGACGATGGTGGCCTTGGGGCCGAGGGCGGTCAGGGCTTTGGCGGCGGCACCGGGGTTGAGGGTGGCTTCGGGCATTCCGAGCAGGTCGGCGGCTTCGCCCCGGTTGACGATGAGAAGGTCGGTGAGGCGAAGCAGCTCGGGTGAGGTGGGGCGGGCGGGGGCTGCGTTCAGGATCACGCGGATGCCGGCGCTGGCGGCGCGGCGGGCGAGGTGCAGGTTTGCCGCCTCGGGGATTTCGTTTTGCAAGAGGAGGGCGGCACAGCGTTTGGGAAAGGCGGTGGCTTCGGGGCGGTAAAGAAGGTTCGCGCCCGAAACGATGATCGCGCCGTAGGTGCCGGTGGGATCGAGGATCGCCACCGACATGCCGGAGGGGCCGGGGTGGGTTTGCACGCCGGCGCGGCGGACATGGGCTGCGTCGAGCGCGGCGCGGAGGGTGGCGGCGAAATCGTCTGATCCGGTGGCGCCGGCCATGTGCGCCTCGGCCCCGGCGCGGGCGGCTGCGGCGGCCTGGTTGCCGCCCTTGCCACCGAAGGCGTAGGTGACGGCGGTGCCGGCGAGGGTCTGGTCGGGGCGCGGCAGGCCGGGGGCTTCGACGATGACGTCGAGGTGCAGCGAGCCGGCGGAAAGGATCACGGGGTCAGGCATAAAGCGCGTTCGTCACGATGCGGGTGGTAAGGGCGGCGTCCTGGCGGGCCTGCGCTTCGGCCAGGGCGGGGTCGGTGGCGAGGCGGGCGGCGGTGGCGCGGAGACGGTCGGTGAGGTGGATGTTGGTGGCGGCCTCGTCAGCCGGGTTCAGGCCGGACAGGTCTGGGAAGGTGTCGAAGTAGATCACGCCATCATAGCCCGCCCGGATCAGTTCGACGAACAGCTCCACCGTCTGCACCGGGTGGACGGTGCCGACCATCAGGCCGTCGTCACGCTTGGCGTAGCCGTCGTTGAGGTGGACGCCAAGGATGCGCGAGTGGCGGGCGGCAAGCTGGGCGGCGCGGGCGGGCATCTCGCCGGCGTAAAGCATGTGGGCGAAATCGAGGGTGACGCCGGTGTTGCGGCGGGCGATGTCCTTCAGCGCAAGGAGGGTGGTCGTCATGTCGGGCATCAGGGCGAAGGCACGGGGTTCGTTGGGTTTGTATTCGATGGCGATGTCGATGGCGGGGTTGTGGTCGGCAACCTCGGCAATCGCGGAAAGCGTGTCGTCCCACATCCGGGCGTAGTTGGTCTGGAAGGCGTAGTCGAAGCCGTCCTGCCCCATCCAGAGCGTCATCTGGGTGCCGCCCATCGCCGCGCAGGTGTCGATGCCGCGTTTCGTGAGGTCGATGGCGGCGCGGCGGGTGGCTGCGTCGGGGTGGGTGAAGGCGCCAAGTTTGAAGCCGGCCTCGGTGTAGTAGCGCATCGCAAGGCCGTTCAGCGCCATGCCCTGATCGGCCAGCAGGCGGCTGAGGGCGGCGGGCTGGTGATGTTCGAAATGGTCGGGAAAGTTCAGGTCGGCGGCGGCAAGGCCAGCCACCTGCCCTGCCCCGCGGATCATGTCGGCCACGGTGCCGCCCTTGACCTTGAAGGCATTGAGGCGGGCCGCGTAGCGGGGACGGTTGGGCAGGGTCATCAGGCGCTTTCAGGTGGGTTGAAAAGATCGGGGCGGTCGCGTTCCAGGGGTTCGAGATAGGTGATGAGCTGTCGCAGGTGGCTGCGCACGGCATCGCGCGCCGCCGCAGGATCGCGCGCCTCCAGGGCGGCGAGGATCTGCCCGTGTTCGGCGAGCGTCGCCTTGATGCGACCGGGGACCGGCAGGATAAGCTGGCGCGCGCGGTTGACGTGGAGCCAGGCGGTTTCGGACACCTGCGCCAGTTTCGGAAAGCCGGTGAACGACAGCAGCATCTCGTGCATCTCGCCGTCGAGTGCATAAAAGCCCGGACTGTCGCCATCGGCCACCAGGGCCGCCTGCACGGTCAGGTTGCGGCGCAGGCGCAGCAGTTGGTCGTCGGTGATGACCGGGGCGACAAGTTCGATCGCGGCGACCTCGATCGCCTCGCGCAGGAACGCGCCTTCGCGAATCTCCTGCATCGAAAAGCGCGCGACGAAGGTTCCGGCCTGCGGGATCACATCGACCAGACCCTCGACCTGAAGCCGCGCCACCGCATCGGCCACCGGGCTGCGCGAGACGCCAAGGGCGGCACAGATATCGGGCTTTCGCAGGATCTCGCCGGGGCTGTAGGCGAGCGACAGGATCGCATGGCGCAGGGTCTGGTAGACCTTCTGGCCGAGCGAGCCGGAAAACCGGGCCAGCGGCAACAGCCGCATCGCGGCGGTCTGCTCTTGTGAGGCGGGCTCGGCTGGTTGTAGCATGCTAACATGTTAGGCAAGGACTGCACGCTGTCAAGGAAGGGGCTGACATGGCTGAAGGGGTGATCCGGCTGCACGGCGCGGACAATGTGGTGATCGCCTTGGCCGATCTGCGGGCTGGCGACCGCCCGACAGGTCTGGACGTGGCGCTGGCGGGACCGGTGCCGCGCGGCCACAAGATCGCGACGCGGGCCATCGCCAAGGGTGAAACGGTGATCCGCTATGGCCAGATCATCGGGCAGGCGACCGAGGATATTGCGGCAGGCGCCCATATCCACAGCCACAATCTGGGCATGGGGCCACATTCCAGCGACTATGCCATTGGCGCGGAATCCCGCCCCCTGCCCCCGCTGGAGCCGAAAACCTTCCTCGGCTATCACCGCCCTGATGGCACGGTCGGCACGCGGAATTACCTTGGCATCCTGACCAGCGTGAACTGTTCCGGTTCGGTCGCGCGGTTCATCGCCGAGGCTGCGGAGAAAGACCCGATCCTGTCTTCGATGCCCAATATCGACGGCTTCGTGCCGATCGTGCACAACACCGGCTGCGGCATGTCTGGCGTGAACGAGGGTTATGACACCCTGATGCGCACGCTGAAGGGCTATGCCCGGAACCCGAATTTCGGGGGGATATTGCTGGTGGGTCTGGGCTGCGAGGTGATGCAGGTGCCGGATCTTGTGGGCCAAGGGCGGCTGCGCCCGGACGGCAACTTTCGCTACATGACGATCCAAGGGACCGGCGGCACGCGGGCCACGATCGAGGCGGGGTTGCGCGTGCTGCGCGAGATGGCCGAGGTGGCTGCCCGTGTGGCGCGGGCGCCTGCGCCGGTGTCAAAGCTGATGGTCGGGCTGCAATGTGGCGGATCAGACGGCTATTCCGGGATCACGGCGAACCCGGCCCTTGGCCACGCCAGCGACCTTCTGGTGCAGATGGGCGGGACGACGATCCTGTCGGAAACGCCGGAGATCTATGGCGCGGAGCATCTGCTGACGCGCCGCGCGGTCAAGCCGGAGGTGGGTGAAAAGCTGCTGGAGCGCATCCGCTGGTGGGAAGATTACACCGCCCGCAACGGTGGCGAGATGGACAACAACCCCTCGCCCGGCAACAAGAAGGGCGGGCTGACGACAATTTTGGAAAAATCGCTGGGGGCGGTGGCGAAGGGCGGCACGGCGCCCTTGGCGGGGGTCTACAAATTTGCGGAACCGATCACCGAGCCGGGGTTTGTCTACATGGACAGCCCCGGATACGACCCGTGTTCGGTGACGGGGCAGATCGCATCGGGGGCGACGATGATCGTGTTCACCACGGGGCGGGGATCGGTGTCGGGCTACAAACCCTCGCCCTGCATCAAGCTGGCGACCAACAGCGAGATGTATGCCCGCATGGCCGAGGACATGGACATCAACTGTGGTGACATCCTTGACGGGGTCAGCATCGAGGCCAAGGGCGAAGAGATCCTTGACCGGATCATCGCGGTGGCCTCGGGGCAGAAATCGCTGTCGGAGGAGCTGGGCTTTGGCGGGGCGGAGTTCGTGCCGTGGCAGATCGGGGCGGTGATGTGACCGAGGACGCGCCGGGCCACTATACGGCCGAACTGATCGACGTCTGCGAAGCGATCTGGGGCGAAGGGTTTCTCTCTCCCGGCGGCACCGCTGAAGTGGGCAGGATCGTCGGGTCGGAGGATATCCGTGGCGCTGCGGTTCTGGAAATCGGGTCGGGCGCTGGTGGCACGGCGATGGCGCTGATCGAAGGTCAGGGTGCCGGCTACGTCACAGGGATCGACGTGGAGGATGGCGTGCTGACCCACGCCCGCCAGCGCATCGAGGCGCGCGGGTTGACCGACCGGATCGGGCTGGTCAAGGTGGTTCCGGGGCCGCTGCCGTTTCCGCCCGACACCTTCGACGTGGTGTTTTCCAAGGAAGCGATCCTGCACATCGCCGACAAGCAGGCGCTGATGGCCGAGGTGTTTCGCGTGTTGCGTCCGGGTGGGCGGTTCCTCGCTTCGGACTGGCTGCTGGGGTCACGCCCCCCGTCCGCCGCGATGGAGGCCTACATCGCCGCTGAAGGTCTGGATTTCGAGATGGCGACCGCCGATGACTATCGCGCCGCGATGGAGGCGGCGGGGTTTGACCATGTGGTGACGCGGTCGCGGACCGAATGGTATCGGCGCGAGGCGCGCGACGAACTGGCACGGTTGAAGGGCCCCTTGGGCCGCAAGGCGGAGGATCGGGTGGGCAAGCAATTTGTCGATCGCAACATCGCGATCTGGGAACGGATGATCCCGGTGCTGGATGCGGGCGAGCATTGCCCGACGCATCTGTCGGCGGTGAAACCGTGAAGCCCGCCTATTCCGCCACCGATCCGGACCGCGATTACGCCAATGGTGATTTCATCGACGGCGCAGCCGACTATCCGGCGCGGTGGGAGGCGGAGGCGGCGCGGTTTCGGGCTGGGATCGGCGCGCGGGCGGCACTCGGGTTGGCCTACGGGCCGGGGGCGCGGCAGGTGCTGGACCTCTTTCATCCGCCGGGCGAGGCGCGCGGAGCGGTGGTCTTCGTGCATGGCGGCTATTGGAAGGCGTTTGATCGCAGCCTGTGGTCGCATCTGGCCGCGGGGCCGTTGGCGCGCGGGTTTGCGGTGGCGATGCCGTCCTACACGCTGGCCCCGGAGGTGCGGATCGGGACGATGACGGCCGAGATTGCCGAGACCTGCCGGATGGTTGCCGCCCGGGTGGCGGGGCCGATGGTGGTGACGGGCCATTCGGCGGGTGGGCATCTGTCGGCGCGGATGGGCTGCGCCGATCTGGACGTGCCGGTGGCGCGGGTGGTGCCGATCTCGCCCTTGGCGGAGTTGGAGCCGTTGCGGGCGACGGCGATGAACGGGGTGTTGCAGATCGACGCGGCCGAGGCGGCGGCGGAAAGTCCCGCACGGCTGGCCTTGCGGGCGGACGTTTCGGCGCATGTCTGGGTGGGCGCGGAGGAACGGCCGGCGTTTCTGTGGCAGGCGAGGGTGTTGTCGGAGGAATGGGCCTGCCCGTGGACCACCCAGCCCGGCAAGCACCATTTCAACGTGATCGACGATCTGGCCGATCCGCAATCGGCGCTGTGCGACACGGTCTTGCGGGGCCTCTGACCGGCGCGCCCGGCGCTGCCGGGGGAGCGGAGGGTTTCACACCCTCCGCACCACCCGTGGAGTATTTTTGAAAAGAGCAAGCAGGGGCGTCAGGCCATGGCTTCTTCGGCGCGGCGGGCTTCGGCTGCGCGGGCGGCTTCGATCCTTGCCTTGCGGCGGCGGGTGAGTTCCCACCAGATTGCGAGGCCGAGGGTGAAGAGGATCAGGAGCAGCGCCAGCGCGTTGATCGTGGGGGTGATGCCGGAGCGGACCTTGGAGAAGACGTAGACCGTCAGCGTATCTTGCCCACCCCGGGTAAAGAGGGTGACGTTGAAGTTTTCGATCGACTGGAAGAAGGCGATGGCGGCCCCTGCCCCGATCGCCGGGTAAAGATGCGGCAAGAGGATACGGCGCATCACCTGGGAATGGCTGGCGCCAAGGTCGAGGGCGGCTTCTTCGAGGCCTGCGTCGAAACTTTGCAGGCGGGCAAGAACCAGAAGCATGACGAAGGAGGCGATGTAGCTGACCTGGCCGAGGACCGACAGATGCAGACCCGCGCCGACGTTGAAGTTGTTCCAGAAAAGCAGCGTGGAGATGCCGATCACGACGCCGGGGATCAGGATCGGCGCGACCATCAGCCCGTAAAGCGTGGCCCGCCAGCGGCCGGAGATCGAGTTGATCAGGATCGCCCCCGCCGTGCCGATCGGCACCGCGAGGGCAACCACGCCAAGCGCCACGAGGATGGTGTTGCGAAACGCGATCCAGACGCGGGTGTCGTTCCACAGGTCGATGAACCAGCGGTCGGTGAAGCCGACCCACGGCACGATGGTCGGCAGCTTGCTGTCGTTGAAGGCGGCCCCGCCCATCACCAGAAGCGGCACCAGAAGGTAGATCAGGAAGGCCGTCATGTAGACGTGGCCCAGCAGGTCGCGGGTCTTGTGCATGGCGGCCCCTCTCATTTCGCGATGTCCGACAGGCGCACGCCGAACACCCGCATCATCAGGCTGACGAAGAGGGTGCAGACGATAAGGAGGAGGAAGGCGAAGGCGGCACCGGTGTTCCAGTCAGCCTCTTCCAGCATCACCCCCTGAATGGTCTGGGTGAACCAGCCCGAGGTGGTGGAGCCAAGCAGCGAGGGCACCAGAAGCGAGCCCGCGGACAGCATGAACACCATCACCGCACCCGAGGCGATGCCGGGCTTGGCGTGCGGCAGGATCACCCGCCAATGGGTGCGCCACCACGGGCTGCCAAGGTCTTCGGCGGCCTCGATCTGGTTTGAGTCGAGCGACTGCATGGAGTTGTAGAGCGGGAAGAGCATGAACAGGACATAGGTGTAGACAAGCCCGATGATCACCGGGCTGAAGCCTGCGATCCAGCGGATTTCGCTGTCGATGATGCCCAGCGACATCAAGGCGACGTTCAGCGGCCCCTTGAAGGCGAGGATGATGAACCACGCGAAGGAGCGCAGGATTTCCGACACCCAGAGCGGCACGAACAGCAGAAGGAACAGCGTCGGCAGCGATTTCGGCGAGACGATCTTGGCGAGGTAATAGGCCAGCGGATAGGCCAGCGCGAAGGTGATGAGGGTGACGACGGCGGAATAGTAGATCGTCAGGATGAACACCTTGACCCGCACCGGCACCTCGAACGTGATCCCCAGCACCGACAGGTCGGTGTGGGCGCCAAGGATGCGGCCATAGTTCGCGAAGGAATAGACATCCCTCGGCCCGCCCACCTCGGTCACCGGGAGGTAGGGGCGGAACGAGCTTTCGAACATGGTGAGGTTTGGCAGGATCAAGAGGATCAGGATCCAGAAGGCGGTGACCAGAAGGATCATCGTGGTCAGGCCGGTGCCGTAGCGTTTGAACATGTCGTGCATCGGTCAGCCCCTTGCGATGGAGGCGTCGGGCAGGATCGCGGCGACGGCAGGATCAAAGCTGACATGCAGCCGGGTGCCGACGGCGGGAATCGGGGCGGAGCCATCGTTGCGCAGTTCCGAAAGGAACGTCATGCCGCTGTCGGATTGCGCGTGGACCGAGATGAAGTTGCCCTCGAAGGCAACCTCGGTGACGGTGACGGGGGTGGAGTTTTCGGCTGTCGGGCTGTCGCTGAAGCGCATGTGTTCGGGGCGGACGAACAGCTTGACGCCCTGACCCGAGACGCCGTCGGCGATGCGGGCACGGAAGCGACCGTGGGGTGTTTCCATCACCGCGAAACCGCCGGTGGGTGCGGCGACGGGGCCGGTCAACACGTTGTTTTCACCGACGAAGGAGGCCACGAACCCATTGACCGGATTGTTGTAGATATCGCGCGGGTTCGACACCTGTTGCAGGCGGCCCTGGCTCATCACGCCGACACGGTCGGACATCGCCAGCGCCTCGCCCTGATCGTGGGTGATGTAGATGAAGGTGACGCCGGTGCGTTTCTGGATGGCGCGCAGTTCGGCGCGCATGTGCTGGCGAAGCTTCAGGTCCAGCGCCGAGAGGGGTTCATCAAGGAGCATGACCGAGGGTTCCACGGCCAGCGCGCGGGCGATGGCGACGCGCTGTTTCTGGCCACCGGAAAGCTGGCTGACCATCTTGTCGGCGGCACCCGGCAGATCGACGAGGGCAAGCAGTTCCTCGGCGCGTTTGCGGCGGGTGGCCTTGTTGACGCCGCGCACTTCAAGCCCGAAGGCGATGTTTTCCCAGATCGGCATCAGGGGAAACAGGGCGAGGTTCTGGAAGATCAGCGCGGTGGGGCGCTGGTTCGGGCGCTGGCCCCGGACATCCTTGCCGCCGATGCGGATCACTCCGCCGGTGGGTTCGATGAAGCCGGAGATCATGCGCAGGATCGTGGTCTTGCCGCAGCCCGAGGGGCCGAGGAAGGAAAAGAACTCTCCCGGCTGGATCGACACGTTCACATGGTCGACCGCGCGGAACGAACCGAAATCGCAGACGACGTTATCAAGATCAATCCCAGCGCTCATTGCAGCGTCCCATCCCCAGGTCGTTTTTTTATTGTCTTGTCAGTCAACTTAAAGAGGCCCCGCTCGCCGCGCAACGGAATTGGCTTGGCGGGACGCAGAAATGCAGACGCCGGGCCCTTGCAGACCCGGCGTGCACAGATTTCAGACCAAGGATCAGGAGGCCTTGTACTTGTCAGCGTATTCGCCGCGCTTGGCGAGGAATTCGGCCGACTGGTCGGGCCACCACCACAGGGCGGCCAGTTTGGCATCGTCGAAGGCCGAGTTGTAGTATTCGGCCACCGCCGGGTCCATGCCTTCGGCGCCGCCTTTGCCAACCGGGTTCGACGAGAAGGCGGTGGCCCAGAGGGCGGAGCCTTCGGCGGTCGAAACCCATTTGGCGAATTCATGCGCCTGGTCGACGTTGGTGGCGTTCTTTACCAGCACGAAGCCCTGGTGCCAGGCGAAGGCGCCTTCGACCGGGGCCATGTAGCCGTAGCCGTCGTTGCGCAGGTTGAAACCGGTCGAATCCCAGCACAGGCCCACGGTCGCGCCGTTGGCGACGAAACCGGCGTTGGCTTCGTTTTCGCCCGACCAGAACTGGACGACGTTGCCCTTGGCCTTGACGGCCTCGGCCAGCGCGATGTCCCACAGTTCGACCATGGCAGCCATGTCGGTGTAGCCGTCCATCCACGGACGCGGCAGTTTGCCGGTCGCGTCAAGCCAGCGGCCCATTGCGGCAAGGGCCGAGTGGGGGCGCAGAACGACCTGGTTGGCCGGGTCGAACAGCGCGCCAAGCGACGGCGGATCACCAAGGACAGCCGATTCCTTGTTGTAGACCAGCGCCTCGGTGCCCCAGTTCGACGGGACGTAAAGCAGCTTGCCATCGGCACGCGAACGCTCGCCAGCTGCACCGTCAGCGAGGCCCGGCAGGTAGTTGCCCATCGCCAGCTTGGATTCGTCCCAAGCGCCAAGAAGGCCGTTCGAGTTCCACGCACCGACACGGTCGATGGTCGGTTCGATCACGTCGACGCCGCCGGCTTCGAGCGCGATCTTGGCCTGGGCCAGCATCGTGTCCTGGTCAGGCTGTTCGGTGAAGTTCACGGTGATGCCGGTGGCTGCAGTGAAGGCCGGGAACACTTTTTCGGCCAGAACCGGATAGCCGGCCCAGCCGGTGAAGTTCAGTTCGCCCGACGAGGCAAGCGCCTTGGACGAAATGATCGCCGGCGCGGCAAGGATGCCCATACCGGCGGCGGACCCTTGCAGGAACCGGCGGCGGCTGAAGGCGGAGGTGGTGTCTTTCAAGGTCAGTCTCCCTAGTTGTCGATAATTCCTGGCGACGGGCTATTCCGGTTCATGCCGGGTTATTGGCGGCCGTCGCTCTGACGCAGCAGCACGATGCGCATCTTCTGTAACAGTGGTTCGGCAGAAGATCCCCCAGCGGCTTGCGGTGGAACCTTACGATGCTTGTGGGTGGCGCTGTCAACGAAGCATTGTGACACGTGGGCCATCCGGCGGTAAATTTTCCGAATTTGGCCGCCGGGGCGGCAGAGCCTGCAAGCAATTGCGGCAGACCATCGAGCGACGGGCGCGATCCGGGCGCGGCGAAATCAACCTGCGGCTGTGACGCCGACATCGCCTTGCGCCACCGCCACGGATTTCACGATCAGGTGGAGCGGTTGGCCGGGACTTACGTCAAGCGCGATTGCCGAGCGGCGGGTGACGCGGGCCAGCAGGCGCTGACCACCGACATCAAGCTGCACCAGCATGCCGGGGCCGTCGCCGGGGCGCACGGCCAGAACCACTCCGGGAAGGATGTTCAGCGCCGACAGGCCTTCGGGGCGGGTGCGTGACAGGATGATGTCCTGTGCCGCGATGCGGATGCGCACCTCGCGCCCGACCGGGCCGTTGAGCGAGGGCAACCACAACGGCCCTGCCGAGGTTTCCAGCCGGGTCAGGCCATCCGCGTCGTGCGCGGCGATGCGGGCGGTCAGCACGGAGCCTGCATCGCGCAGGCCGAGGATCGGGGCGGTATCGGGATCGGACAGGATTTCGGCCGCCGGGCCGGACCGGATAACGCGGCCCGCCTCGATCACCACGATGGTGGTGGCAAGGCGGGCCACCTCGGACAGGGAATGGCTGACGTAAAGGATCGGCAGGCCGGTCTCGTCGCGCAGGCGTTCGATGTAGGGCAGGATCTCGGCCTTGCGCGCCTCGTCCAGCGCGGCGAGGGGTTCGTCCATCAGCAAGAGGCGCGGGTCCGACAGCAGCGCCCGCCCGATGGCAACACGGCTTTTCTCGCCGCCCGACAGCGCTGCGGGGCGGCGGTCCAGCAGCGGGGCGATATCAAGCAGGGAGACGATCTGGTCAAAGCCCGCAACCGGGCGGCGGCGGACAAAGCCGCCATAGCGCAGGTTCTGGCGCACGGTGAGGTGCGGAAAAAGCCGCGCGTCCTGAAACACATAGCCCACGCGACGGGCCGGGGTTGGCAGGTTCGACAGGCTGACACCGTCAAGCTCCACCCGCCCCGCATCGGGGCGAAAGAGGCCCGCGACGGCATTGATCACCGTGGTCTTGCCAGAGCCGGAGCGGCCGAACAGGCACGTCAGCCCCGCAGGCGCGTCAAACGCCAGATCAAGCGCAAAGTCGCCCAAGCGGTGCTGAAGCGACACCCGCAACGTCATTGGCCACCCACCCGCCGCGCGATGCGGCGCGACACCCATTCGGAGGCGATGAGGGCGGCCATCGCCACCGCGACCGAGATCAGGACAAGGCGCAGCGCGGAGGATTCGCCCCCCGGCACCTGCAGGAAGGCGTAGATCGCCGAGGGCAGGGTCTGGGTCTGGCCGGGAATGTTGGAGACGAAGGTGATGGTGGCGCCAAACTCGCCCATCGCCTTGGCGAAGGCGAGGATCACGCCTGCGACGATGCCGGGCAGGATCAGCGGCAGGGTCACGGTCAGAAACACCACCGGCCGCGATGCACCAAGGGTGGCGGCGGCCTGTTCCAGTCGCGGATCGACCGCCTCGATCGACAGGCGGATCGCGCGGACCATCAGGGGAAAGGCCATCACGGCGGCAGCCAGCGCGGCCCCGGTCCAGCGAAAGGCCAGGGTGATGCCGAAGCTGTCGTAAAGGAAGGCTCCGACCGGGCCGCTGCGACCGAAGGTGACCAGAAGAAGGTAGCCGGTGACCACCGGGGGCAGGATCAGCGGCAGGTGGACCAGACCGTTCAGCAGCGTTCGCCCCGGAAAGGTCCAGCGCGCAAGGGCGTGGGCGGCAAGGATGCCGAGGGGCAGGCTGAGAAGCGTGGCCCAGACCGAGACGCGCAGCGACAGAAGCAGCGCCTGCCATTCCTCGGCGCCGAGCGGGTTGGTCACCTGGCGCCCAGAACGGTGAAGCCCTGCGCCACAAAGAGTGCCTGCGCAGCGGGGGAGGAAAGAAAGTCGAGGAAGGCCGCCGCCTCGGGCGAGGCGAGGGTGGTCAGCGCCGCGGGGTAGATGATCGGGCGGTGGCTGGTTTCGGGAAAGGTGGCGACGATGCTGACGGCGTCCTGGTCAGCGATGGCGTCGGAGAGGTAGACCACCCCCAGCGGCGCCTCGCCCAAGGCGACGAACTGCAGGGCCGCGCGCACGTTTTCGGATTGCACCACGCTGGCCTTGACGCTGTCCCACAGCCCGAGGCTGGTCAGCGCCTCGCGCCCGTATTGGCCGGCGGGCACGCTGTCGACCATCGCCATCGACAGCTTGCCGCCATCAAGGCGTGCCGCGAGATCGGTCGAGGCGTCAAGCGGTATGGGCGAAGCGGCAGGACCGTGGGCGATCAGGACAAGCTGGTTGCCCAGAAGGTCGACCCGGCTGTCGGGCCGCAGGAGGCCCGCTTCGGCGACGCTGTCCATCCATTCCGGCGAGGCGGAAACGAACACCTCGGCCGGGGCGCCGGCGATGATCTGCTTGGCCAAGGCCGGGCTGCCGGCATAGGAAATCGCGGCGCTGTTGCCGGTTTCGGCGCGCCATGCGGCGGCGACCTCGTCCAGTGCGGTCTTGAGGCTGGAGGCGGCAAACACCGTGACTTCGGCCGCCGAGACGGGAAGCGAAAGCACGGAAAGGAAAGCGGCAAGGCGCCAGACAGACATCGGCAGGTTCTCCTTCATTTGGGCAAAGCATAGCAGGAGGCCGGTATGGGTTGGCAAGCGTTATTTCCGAACGGACATATCGCCACGGAGGGCACTGATGCGCGCGATATCCTCGGCGCAGGCGGCTTCGGTGCGCGCCAACATCGAGTGGTAGGCATCCAGAACGATCTGCCCCGCTTCGGTCAGGCTGGCACCGCCGCCCCCTGCCCCGCCGCGCGCGCTGACGACAAGGGGCGTGGCGAAGGCCGCGTTCAACTCTTCCACCAGCGACCAGGCGCGCTTGTAGCTCATCCCCATCGCGCGCCCTGCCGCCGAGATCGAGCCGGTCGCGGCGATGCCTGACAGAAGCTCGGCCTTGCCCGGCCCAAGGACCAGCCGATCGGAAAACAGCAGGCGCAAGCGCAGGGAGACGGCGTCGGTCATGGTTCACGATCCGCCTTTGCGGGGGAACTGGCAAGTGGGGTGGAGGTACGGGGTCGGGGGCGGTGACGTCGGGTTGGCGGCTGTTCGACGGTAAGGCGGCGCGATGCATCGGCGGCCTGAGGATGAATTTCCTGACCGCAGGCCCTTTGCCTTGCCACAAAACTGCGCCACTCTGGGCATCCGGGCCGAACCCATGGATAGCGTCGACGGCGGCCCTGCGTTGTTCGGGTTGCTGCACGGCAAAGATGCATGGCGGCACCCGAACCGCCGAGACTTCACGGCAACAACGGCCCGGCGGGGCCTGAAGGAGACTGAGATGACCATTCGCGTCACCGTTTGGGGCGAAAATGTCCACGAACACAAGAACAAGGTCGTGGCCGAGATTTACCCCAAGACCATGCATGGCACGATTGCCGAGGCGCTGAACCGCGAGGACGGGATCGCCGCATCGAGTGTCACCTTGCAGGATGCCGAGCACGGCATGACCGCCGAAAAGCTGGCCGCAACCGATGTGCTGATCTGGTGGGGCCACGCCGCGCATGGCGATGTTGATGACAGGATCGTGGAGCGGGTCTGCGATGCGGTCTGGGGCGGGATGGGGATCATCTTCCTGCATTCGGCACATTTTTCCAAACCCTTCAAGCGGCTGATGGGCGCACCCTGCAACCTGTCATGGCGCGAGGCGGGCGAGCGGGAGCGGCTTTGGGTGACCAGCCGCAACCACCCGATCGCGGCGGGCATTCCCGACCATTTCGAGATCGAGCAGGAGGAGATGTATGGCGAACCCTTTGGCGTGCCCGAACCCTTGGAAACGGTGTTCATCTCGTGGTTTCAGGGCGGCGAGGTGTTCCGGTCGGGCCTGACCTACAAGCGCGGGGCGGGCAACGTGTTCTACTTCCGTCCGGGGCATGAGACCTATCCGACCTATCACCTGCCGCTGGTGCAGCGGATCATCGCGAACGGTGTCCGCTGGGCGCACAACCCGGCGGCGCGGATCGCGGCACCAAACGACGCGCCGAACCGGCCGGTTGCCGACGCATTGGAGCCGATCGTGGAACGCGGCCCGCGTCTGCACCATGACGGCGAGGCGGGGTATCGGTGATGCAACCTGTCAGGCTACTGATCATCGGCACTGGCGGCATGGCGAACAACCATGCCGAGGCGTTTGCCGCGATCCCCGGCGTCACGCTGGTGGGCGGGGTGGATACGCGGGCGGAAAACCTGTCGGCGTTTCGCGCAAGGCATGGCATTGAACGCGGCTTTGCCTCGGTTGACGAGGCCTTGGGCTGGGGCGGGTTCGATGCCGTCACCAACGTGACGCCCGATGCGGCGCATTACGCCACCACCATGCCGATGATCGCGGCGGGCAAGCATGTGTTGTGCGAAAAGCCGCTGGCCACCAGCGCCGCGCAGGCCAGCGAAATGGCCGAGGCTGCGGCGCGCGCCGGGGTCGTCAACATGGTCAACCTGACCTATCGCAACGTGGCCGCCCTGCAAAAGGGTGCTTCGATGGTGCGCGAAGGTGCTGTCGGCACCGTCCGGCATTTCGAAGCGTCATACCTGCAAAGCTGGCTGACCCAGCCCGCATGGGGCCACTGGGACCGCGAGGCGCAGTGGCTGTGGCGGCTGTCGACCGCGCATGGCTCGAAAGGTGTGCTGGGGGATGTGGGCATCCATATCCTCGACTTTGCCACCTTTGTTGCCGGGATGGGCGCGCGCGAGGTGTCGTGCCTGCTGGCGACCTTCGACAAGGCGCCGGGGGGGCGGATCGGGGAGTATGTGCTGGACGCCAACGACAGCGCGACGATGCAGGTGGTGCTGGACAACGGTGCGCTGGGCACGGTGGCCGCGACGCGCTTTGCATCGGGGCATCTGAACGACCTGCGCTTGCGGATCTATGGCGACAAGGGCGGGCTTGAGGTCAGCTTTGAAAACTCGGTCAGCCGTCTGCGCGCTTCGGTGGGTGACGACATGCTGACGGCGACGTGGCGCGAGGTGGAGTGTCCGGCGGTGCCGACGGTCTACCAGCGCTTTATCGCGGCGATCCGGGGTGAGGGTGCTGCGGAACCCGATTTCGCCCGCGGCGCGGTGTTGCAGCGGCTGCTCGATCAGGCCGAGGCGTCGGCGGCGGAGGGTGGGCTGAAACGGGCGATGTGACCGGGAGGGGTCCGCATGGCGAAATTTGTCGTATCAATGAACGTGTCTCTGGACGGCTATGTGGATCACGAGGGCTTCGCACCGGGGCCTGAGTTGTTCCGCCACTGGATCGATCAGGTGCGTGGCGCTACGGCCAGCCTTTACGGGCGGCGGATCTACGAGATCATGCGCTACTGGGAAACCCCGCAGCCAGAGTGGACCGACGACCACCGCGCCTTCGCGGCGGCGTGGCTTGCCCAACCGAAGTGGGTCGCCGCCACGACACTCGCCTCTGTCGGGCCGAACGCGACTCTGGTGGCCGGGGATGTCGAGGCTGTGGCGCGGCGACTGAAAGCCGATCTCGACGGCGAGGTGGCGGTGTCCGGCACGGTCCTGGCGCAGAGCTTGGGCGAAATCGGCCTGATCGACGAATACCGCCTGTATTATCACCCTGTCGTGCTTGGGCGCGGGAAGCCGTTCTTTGCAGGCCCGCTGCCAAGGCTGCGGCTCGTTGCGAGCGAGCCGATCGCCGACGAGGTGATCCGCCTCACCTATGCGCCCGCATGACGTCTAGCTGAGGATGGCCTTCACCCGCTGGGTGAAATCCTCGCCGCGCTTTTCAAAGTTCGGATACTGGTCGAAGCTGGCGGCGGCGGGGGCAAGAAGCACGGTCTCGCCGGCCTCGGCCTCGGCTGCGGCAAGGGTCACGGCACGCTCCATCGTCTCGCAGAGGACGTGCGGGGTATCGCCGAGTTGCAGCGCGAAATCGCGGGCGGAGTGGCCGATGAGGTAGGCCTTGACCACCGTTCCAAGGAACGGTTGCAGGGCCGCGATGCCGCCGTCCTTGCCCATGCCGCCCGCGATCCAGCGGATCTTCGGGAAGGCTTGCAGCGCCTTGGCGGCGCTGTCGACGTTGGTGGCCTTGCTGTCATTGACAAAGCGGACCCCGGCGCGTTCGCCGACAAGCTGGCTGCGGTGTGGCAGGCCCGCAAAGCTGAACAGCGCCTCTTCGATCAGTTTCGGTGCAAGGCCGAGGCTGCGGCAGGTGGCGTAGGCGGCGCAGGCGTTCTGGTGGTTGTGGGCGCCGGGCAGGCCCGAGATGGCGCGCAGATCGACCGAGGCGACCTGCCTGCCCTTGCGCCATTCGGCGAGAAAGCCCTTGCGGGCAAAGACCGACCAGCCGAAGCCTTCCAGCTTTTGCCCCGACGAGATGCGGATCACCCGGTCGTCGCTGGCGCCTTGCGCAAGCTGGCCGGCGAGGAAGCGACCTTCCAGTTCATCAACCCCGATCACGGCGCGGTCGGGGCCGCCTTCGGCAAAGAGGCGGCGCTTGGCGGCGAAGTAGCCGCCCATGCCGTTGTGCCGGTCAAGGTGGTCGGGGGAAAGGTTGGTGAAGACCGCGACATCGGGGGTGAGGGCGCGGGCAAGCTCGGTCTGGTAGCTGGAGAGTTCAAGGACGATCACCTCGCCGTCCTGGGCGGGGTCGAGGTCAAGCACTCCGCGGCCGATGTTGCCGGCCATCTGGGTGGGGCGGCCGGCTTCGGTGAGGATGTGGTGGATGAGGGCGGTGGTGGTCGATTTGCCGTTCGAGCCGGTGACGGCGACGATCTTGGGGGCCAGGTCGAAGCCGTCCCAGTCGGAGGTGGCGTAGCTTTGGAAGAACAGGCCGACGTCGTTGTCGACCGGCACGCCTGCGTCGAGGGCGCGGGCGGTGATCTTGTGGGGCAAGGGGTAGAGATGCGGGATGCCGGGCGAGGTGACGAGGAGGGCCACCCCGTCCAAGGCGTTGGCGCGGGTGAGGTCGGTGAGGGTGAAGCCTTCGGCCTCGGCCTTTTGGCGGGCCTCGGGGCTGTCGTCCCAAAGGAGGGGTTCAGCGCCGCCGGCGGCGAGGGCGCGGGCGGTGGCGAGGCCGGAGCGGCCGAGGCCGAGGACGGCGACCTTCTGGCCGCTGTAGCCGATCACTGGAATCATCGCGTGCCCTTTCCGAAAGGGCGGGAGGATTCACACCCCCGCACCCCCCCGTGGAATATTTGAGCAAAGAGGAAAGGGGAAGGGGGGATGGATGTCCCACGGTGGGACGTTTCGCGAAAGCCCTGCAATCAGGGGGTTAGCGGGCTTGGTAAGGAGATGTTAGGGCTTTTGCGGCGGTCTTGCCGCGATCAGGCGGCACGCAGCGCCGCCAGTGCAGCGTGGTTTTCGGCGACGGCAGCCGCGCCGCGCGGGGTGAGGGCGTAGATGCCGGTGCCAAGCCGGTCGAACCAGCCGTAGTGATCGGCGCGCATCAGGCTGGCGGCACGGGCCACGCCGGTGGCGCGGGCGACCAGCATCGCGCGGACCGGCCCACCTGCCGGGCCGCTGCGGGCAAGTTCGGCCGCACAGCGCAGCGCATCCTGCCGGTAGGCGGTCATCCGCGGCGTGCGGGTGGTGCCGGCGGTGTTCGGATCACCGACGCGGCGGTCAAACTCGCGCAGGAGGCGGGCGGCCTTGGGGGCGGACTTGCGCGGCGTGCAGGGCGCGGGGTCGAGGTGGGCGGTCACCGCCGCTTGCGCCACATCGACCGCCAGCAGCCCGAGGCCAAGGCGGCGACAGAGCGCGGTGATATCCCGGTAGCGCAGCGCCCAGCCCCTGGCGGGCGACACCGGCACGGCGAGGTAGACGGTGTCGAACAGGCCCTGCCGCGCCACCCCCTGCATCACGAGGGCGAGGGAGAAGGTGGTCTTCATCTCGACCACCAGGGGCGGGTCGTCGCCGCGCCGGGCGAGGATGTCGCAGGCGCCGACCTCGGCCTTCACCTCGTAGCCCTGACCTTGCAGGTAGGCCTTGAGGGCGGGGTAGAGATCGGCCTCGCGCATCTGCGGTCAGCGCACCTTGAGCGTGGCAAGCCCGATCATCGCGAGGATCAGCGAGATGATCCAGAAGCGGATCACGATCTGCGGTTCGGCCCAGCCCTTCTTCTCGAAGTGGTGGTGGATCGGGGCCATCAGGAAGATGCGCCTCTTGGTGCGCTTGTAATAAAGCACCTGGATGATGACCGAGAGCGCCTCGACCACGAAGAGGCCGCCGACGATGGCCAGCACGATCTCGTGCTTGGTGCAGACCGCAATGGCGCCAAGAGCACCGCCAAGGGCGAGCGACCCGGTATCACCCATGAACACCGCGGCGGGGGGCGCGTTATACCACAGGAACCCGAGGCCCGCGCCGAAGAGGGCGGAGCAGAAGACCAATAGCTCGCCCGTGCCGGGAACGAAGTGGACATCGAGATAGTCGGCGAAATTGGCGTTGCCGACGACATAGGCGATGATGCCAAGCGTGCCGCCGGCGATCAGGACCGGCATGATGGCAAGCCCGTCAAGCCCGTCGGTCAGGTTGACCGCGTTGGCGGCACCGACGATGACGATCATGCCGAACGGAACGAAGAAGATGCCGATATCGAAGAGCGCGTCCTTGAAAACCGGGAAGGCCAGCTTGTTGGTCAGCGCGTCGGGGTGGAACTGGGCTGCGGCATAGGCGGCGAGGGCGGCGATCAGCAGGCCGAGGCCCATGCGGACCTTGCCCGACACGCCCTTGGTGTTCTGCCTGGTGACCTTGGCGTAATCGTCGGCAAAACCGATCAGGCCGAAGGCGAGCGTCACGAGCACCACGATCCAGACATAGGGATTGTCGAGCCGCGCCCAGAGGAGCGTGGAGACCATCAGCGCCGACAGGATCAGAAGGCCGCCCATCGTGGGGGTGCCGGCCTTGGAGATGTGCGATTGCGGGCCGTCATCGCGGATCGGCTGGCCCTTGCCCTGACGGCGGCGCAGAAGGTCGATCAGCGGCTGGCCGAAGATGAAGCCGAAGATCAGCGCGGTGGCAAACGCCCCGCCCGCGCGGAATGTGATGTAGCGAAAGAGGTTGAAGACATCGCCCCCGTCGGAAAATTCTGTAAGCCAGAAGAACATTTACGGGGCCCTTTCGTTGGGGGCAGCGCCCTGCCCCATCTTGCGCAATGCGTCAACGACGAGGCTGACCTTGGAGCCTTTGGAGCCTTTGACGAGGATGATGTCGCCCGCGTCGATCAGCGACCGGGCGCGGGCGGCGAGTTCGGTGGCGGTTTCGGCCCAGTCGCCGCGCTGGCCGCGCGGAAGGGCAGACCAGAGCGCCTTCATGCGCGGGCCGACGCAATGGATGGTGACGATGCTGTCAAGGCCGGGATGCCGGGCGATGGCGGCGTGCAGCGCGGCCTCGGTCGGCCCGAGTTCCAGCATGTCGCCGAGGATGGCGATGCGGCGGCCGGCACCGACGCGGCCGATGCCGTCCTGCGGTTTGGCGGCGATCAGCACGTCGAGGGCGGCGGCGATCGAGGCAGGGTTGGCGTTGAACGCATCGTCGATCAGGTCGAAGTGGGTTTCGTCCACCCGGTCGAGGAGGATGCGTTCGCGCAGGCCGCGACCGGCCGGGGGTTGCCAGAGGCCAAGGTCGCAGGTGGCGATGGTCGGATCGGCGCCGAGGGCCTCGGCCACGGCAAGCGCGCCGAGGGCATTGGCGGCAAAGTGTTTGCCGGGGGTGAGCACCTTGAAGAGGACAGGCAGGCCGCGGCGGGTGGCCTGCACGACGGTCGTCTCGTCGGCGATCTGGACGGTGATCAGGCGGTAATCGGCGGTGGCGGCGTAGCCGAAGAGGATCGGGGTGGCGCCGACGGCCTTGGCCTTTGCCAGCAGGATCGGGGTGGTGGCGATGTCTGCGTTCAGGACCGCGATGCCGCCGGGTTTGAGGCCGTCGAGGATGGAGGCCTTTTCGTGGGCGATGCCTTCGATGCTGTCGAACGCCTCCAGATGCGCGGCGGCGACGGTGGTGATCATCGCCACGTCAAGGCGGGCCATGCGGGCCAGGGGGGCGATTTCGCCGGGGTGGTTCATGCCGATCTCGATCACCGCGAAACGGGTGTCGGCGGGCATCCGGGCGAGGGTGAGGGGGACGCCCCAGTGGTTGTTGTAACTGGCGACGGAGGCGTGGGTCTTGCCCTGACCGGACAGGATGGCGCGGAGCATTTCCTTGGTCGAGGTCTTGCCGACCGATCCGGTGATGCCGACAACCTTTGCGGCGGTGCGGGCGCGGGCAGCTTGCCCAAGGCGTTCGAGGGCCTGGAGGACATCCGGCACGATGAGGAGCGGCGCGTCTTGCGCCACGCCTTCGGGGCGGTGGGTGACCATCGCGGCGGCGGCACCCTTGGCGAGGGCTGCCGCGACGAATTCGTGGCCGTCGCGCAGGTCTTTCAGGGCCACGAAGAGGTCGCCGGGTTCAAGCGTGCGGGTGTCGATGGAAACGCCGTTGGCCTGCCATTCGGTGGTGGACGTGCCGCCGGTGGCGGCGGCGGCGTCATGGGAGGTCCAGAGGGCCATCAGATCACTCCGTCAAGCGCGGCGACGGCGACAGAGGCTTGTTCGACGTCATCGAAGGGGTAGACGTCGCCGTTGATGATCTGGCCGGTCTCGTGGCCCTTGCCCGCGATCAGGAGGGCGTCGCCGGGTTGCAGGGCGTCGACGGCGCGCAGGATGGCTTCGGCGCGGTCGCCGACCTCGTTGGCATCGGGGCAGGCTTGCAGGATCGCGCTGCGGATCGAGGCGGGGTCTTCGGAGCGGGGGTTGTCGTCGGTGACGTAGAGGACATCGGCATGGGCACGGGCGGCGGCGCCCATCA
Source organism: Paracoccaceae bacterium (assembly GCA_030697175.1). Lineage (GTDB taxonomy): Bacteria > Pseudomonadota > Alphaproteobacteria > Rhodobacterales > Rhodobacteraceae > JAUYQR01. The sequence goes on from JAUYQR010000015.1 coordinate 171,787, forward strand.
GGGGGCGTTTGGTGCGGTCACGGTCACCGCCGGCGCCGAAGACGATGATGATGCGGCCCATGACGTGCGGGCGCAGCGCCTTGAGCGCGGTTTCGATCGCGTCGGGGGTGTGGGCGTAATCGACGAACACGGCGGCGCCGTTCTGGCGGGTGGCTGCAAGCTGCATCCGGCCGCGCACGCCGGTGAGGTGCGGCAGGGCGGCGAACACGGCGGCGGGGGTGTCGCCTGCGGCAATGGCGAGGCCCGCGGCGACGGCGACGTTTTCGGCCTGAAAGCCGCCGATCAGGTTCAGGCGCACCTGATGCGGCTGGCCGTGCCAGATCAGGCGCAGATCCTGACCCTTGGCGTCGTAGCGCTGGCCCGCGATGTGGAGATCCGCCTCGCCATGCCCGATGGTCAGGGTGCGCAGGCCGCGCGCTGCAGCGAGCGCTGCGATGTCGGCGCCGCGTGCGCCGTTGAGATTGATGACCGCCACGCCGTCATCGGGCAGAAGGCGGGTGAAAAGCTGGGCCTTGGCGTCGAAATAGGCATCCATCGTGCCGTGATAATCGAGATGGTCTTGGGTGAGGTTGGTGAACCCGGCGGCTTTCAGGCGCACGCCGTCGATCCGGCGCTGGTCGAGGCCGTGCGACGATGCCTCCATCGCGGCATGGGTCACGCCACCGGCAGCGGCGGCGGCGAGCAGCCTTTGCAGGGTCACGGCATCGGGGGTGGTGTGGCTGGAGGGAGCCTCCCACGCGCCTTCGATGCCGGTGGTGCCGATGTTGATCGCGCTGTGGCCAAGCGTCATCCAGATCTGGCGGGTGAAGGTGGCGACGGAAGTCTTGCCGTTGGTGCCGGTGACGGCGACCATCGTTTCGGGCTGCGCGCCGAACCAGAGGGCGGCGGCGCAGGCGAAGGTGGCGCGCGGGTCTTCAGCCACGATCAGGGCGGTGTCACTGTCGGCCAGCACGGCGGCGGCAAGGCGCGCGCCGGCGGCATCGGTCAGGATCGCGGCGGCGCCCAGGTCCAGCGCCGATGCGATGTAGTTCGCACCGTGCGTCGCGGTGCCGGGAAGGGCTGCGAACAGCATGCCGGCCCGCACGGCGCGGCTGTCGGCGGTCAGACCCGAAAGCGCCGGGTCGCGCCCGGCGCGGGCGGTGAGGCCCAGATCAGATAACCGCTTTGCCCGTTCTGCCATTCGCCCGCACCTTCAATTTCGAGGCCATCAATTGCTGGCGGCAGTTACAGCATCGGTGGCGACAGGTTCAAGCTTTGGTCTGAGGCCCATGATCGGCGCGACGCGGCGGATGATCTCGGCGGCGACGGGAACTGCCGTCCAGCCGGCGGTGCGGCGCGGTTCGGACCCCGAGGTGTCGATCGGTTCGTCCAGCGTCACGATCAGCACATATTGCGGGTTGGAGGCGGGGAACACCGAGGCGAAGGTGTTGACCACCTTGTCCTTGTAATACCCACCGGTTCTCATCGGCTTGTCTGCCGTCCCGGTCTTGCCCGCCACCTCATAGCCCGGAACTTCGCCAAGGCTGGCGGTGCCTTCGGTGACCACCCGGCGGAGCATGATCACCGCTTCGTGGGCGGTCTTTTCGCTCATCACGCGCACGCCGGTGGTCGGCCCCTCGCGTTTCAGCAGCGTCGGCTTGACCATCACGCCGCCGTTGCCGATGGCGGCGTAGGCGGCGGCAAGGTGCAACGGGCTGGCCGACATGCCGTGACCGTAGGAGGTGGTGATCGTCACGATTTCCGGCCATTTCCGGGGAATCAGCGGCCTGGCGCCGGGGGCTTCGATCAGCTCGACCGGAGTGGCTTCGAAAAAGCCGAGCGATTTCAGGAAGGCCTGCTGGCGAAGCGGTCCGATCATCAGCGCGATATGCGCGGTGCCGACGTTGGAGGATTTGGCGATCACATCGGTCACAGACAGGAGCGGGCCGTAGTTCTTGCCCTCGAATTCCTTGATGCGGTGTTTGCCCCACTGCATCGGCGCATTGGCATCAACCAGCGTTTCGGGTGCCACAAGGCCAAGCTCCAGCGCCTGCGCCACGGCGAAGATCTTGAAGGTGGAGCCAAGTTCGTAGACCCCCTGCACCGCGCGGTTGAACAAGGGGCTGTCGCCGGGTTCGGCGTTCTTGTCGACGAGGGGGTTCGGGCGATCGTTGGGATCGAAGGTCGGCAGCGAGGTGAGCGCCACGATCTCGCCGGTGCGAACGTCCATCAGGATGGCGGCGGCGCCCTTGGCATTGAGCATGGTCATGCCGGCGTAAAGCACTTCTTCGATGGTGGCCTGCACCGAGAGGTCAAGCGACAGGGTCAAGGGCTTGTCACCCTGAGCCGGGTCGCGCAGGCGGGCGTCGAGCGCCTTTTCGATGCCGGCGGTGCCGATCACCTCGGCCGAATGGACGCCTTCGGCACCGAAGGACGTGCCGCCAAGGACGTGGGCCGCCAGCGTGCCGTTGGGGTAAAGCCGCATTTCGCGGGGGCCGAACAGCAGGCCGGGATCGCCGATTTCATGCACGCGCTGCATCTGTTCGGGGCTGAGGACCTTTCTGACCCACAGGAAACTGCGCCCGTCGGTGAAGCGGCGTTCAAGATCCTTGGCCTTCATGTCGGGGAAGATTTCGGCCAGCTTCTGCGCCACGCCCTTGGGATCGACCATGACCTTGGGGTTGGCGTAAAGCGCATGGGTGGTGATGTTGGTCGCAAGGATGCGGCCGTTGCGATCGACGATATCGGCGCGTTGGGCGATGATTTCGGCCCCGGGGGCCGAGGCGCGGGGTTCAACCGGTTCGGTCGCGGCCAGAAGCCCCATGCGGGCGCCGATCGTGGTGAAGGCGGCGAAGAACGCCAGCCCAAGGACCAGCAGGCGAAATTCGGCGCGGGCGCGGGATTTGTCACGCATCGCCTCGTGGCGCAGGCGCAGGTTCTCGCGTTCGATGGTGTCGGGGTTCTCGCCCTGCTGGCGGGCATGCAGGATGCGGGCAAGCGGGCGGAGCGGCGTGCGCATCAGAGGTCACTCTCGGGCTGGGGCTGGGTGCCCTGGATGTCCACGGGCATGTCGATCTGCGGCAGGTCGGGGGTCGGATAGGCGATCTGGCCGGGGGTGCCGAACTGGCCCGGCAACATCGGCAGAAGGCCGAGGCGGTCGAAGTTGATCGTGGCCAGTTCGCGCAGGCGGTCGGGGCGGTTCAGGTAGGCCCATTCGGCGCGCTGCACGGCGAGGCCCTCGCGCAGGTCGGCGATCTGGCGTTGCAGCCCTTCGACGTGTTTCAGCGCGGCTTGGGTGGCGTAGTTTTCGCGGTAGGCCCAGAAACCAAGCGCGATGATGGCAAGGAAGGTGAGGACATAAAGCACGGGGCGCATGTCAGCGGCGTCCTTTCCGGGTGATCTGCGGCACGCCAAGGTCGGCGGGGTTGATGGCCAGCGGCGGGGCGGCGGTGCGGCGCGCGACGCGCAGCTTGGCCGAGCGGGACCGGGGGTTGCGCGCCAGTTCGTCTTCGTCCGCCGTCACGGCACGGCGGGTGACAAGGTCGAAGCGGGCGGTGGTGTCGGTTTTCGCCGGGGCGTAGCGGTTGGCGTTGGCCTCATGCCCGGAGGCAAGCTGGAAGAAGCGTTTGACGATGCGGTCTTCGAGGCTGTGAAAGGTAACGACGGCCAGAAGCCCGCCCGGTTTCAGCGCGCGTTCGGCGGCGGCGAGGCCTTCGGCAAGTTCGGTGAATTCGGTGTTCACGGCGATGCGGATGGCCTGGAAGGTGCGGGTTGCGGGGTGGCTTTGGCCGGGTTTCGGGCGCGGCAGGCAGCGGGCGACAATCTCGGCCAGCCGCAGCGTGGTGGTGATCGGCTCGCGCGTGCGCGCGTCCACGATCGCGTGCGCGATGCGGCGCGAGGCGTGTTCCTCGCCGTAGGCGTAGATCAGGTTGGCAAGGTCGGCCTCATCCAGCGTGTTGACGAGGTCGGCGGCGCTGTCGCCGGACTGGCTCATCCGCATGTCGAGGGGACCGTCGCGCATGAAGGAAAAGCCGCGTTCGGCCTGATCGAGCTGCATTGAGGACACGCCGAGGTCGAGGACGATGCCGTCAAGGGTGGGGCCGTCGAGGGGCGTGCCTGCGGTGGTGTCGAGGTGGGAAAAGGTGCCTTCGACGAGGGTCAGACGGTCGCCGTAGGGCTTGGCCCAGGTGGCGGCCATTTCAAGGGCGAGGGGATCGCGGTCAACGCCGATCACGCGGGCGCCGGCATCCAGAAGCGCGCGGGTGTAGCCCCCAGCCCCGAGCGTGCCGTCAAGCCAGAGGCCCTGAACCGGGGCCGCGGCCTTCAGGATCGGGTCGAGCAGAACCGGAATGTGGGGATCATCGGAACCAGATTTGTCGGTGGGGCGACCGGGCAGCGGATCGCGCATCGCGGCCCCCTACCCTGACCGTTTGTGCCGCCCGACGAGGGTCAGCGGATCGGTGTCGTCGTCGTCTTCATCGGCCAGTTCGGCGTCATAGACTTCGCGGCGGTAAAGGCGGAAGCGGTTGGTGAAACCGGCAAACGCCGCCTCGCCGCCCGAGACGAGGTCATCGCCCAGAAAACCCATCTTCTCGCGCACCTTCGGCGGCAGCACGATGCGGCCGTCGGGTTCGATCTCGACCATCACCGAGCGGCTGATCAGATCGCGTTCGGCGCGGGTGCGTTCGGGGGAACCCATCTCCATCGCCTCGATCTCGGCGGCGAGCGCATCGGCCCCGCGGCGCGAGTAACCTTCGACGAAGGTGCGGGATTTGCCGCCGTAGACAAGGTAGACGCGGGGGCGGGCGGTTTCGCCAAGCGGCTGGTCGTCGGCTTCCAGAATACGGCGGAAGGCGGCCGGGATCGACACCCGGGCCTTGCTATCCACCTTCTGGTAGAATTCGCCTCTGAACGCCTCTGCCATCGCCATTGCGGCCTTGTAAAAATGTCCCGAACCCGAACGATGAAATGGAAAAGGCGGATCGGGTTGCTGCCACTACCCGATCCGCCGCTGTCCCATCGCTGGGCGTCCAGCTACGCGCGCCACCTGGGGGAGATGTCTGCTCGCTCGCGCGCCGGATCTCTGTCGTCCGATGAAGGGGGCGGCCTGTATGAAGCTGCCTATCGCCTTGTTCGGGGTCTTGAGCTGCCCCTGCTTTTCAATGCCCTCTGCATCGTCCGTGAGGAAAGGGATGACATGGGACGATATGGGAATCAATGGAAAAGTTTGGGCAGAAGCGCGAGATATTGTGCTGGCATGGGCGTCGAAACAGGATGTTGAGGCTCGCAGTAGCGTGAATTATCTATCACTAGGGATCAAGTGCGCGTGATCGCCTAGATATTGTGGCAAAGTGGGATTGCGACGAATTCCCATACAATCCCAAGAAAGTTGCAGCGGGACCGCTATGGTGGGCGCCAAGCCCGCGGTCAGGCGCGGAAAATGGCGGCGACAGGCGCGGCGGGCGGGCGTGACCGGCGCTTTCCCATGGTTTCCCATGGGTTTGATTCGGGAGTCAGCCAGACTTTGGGCGCTTGAACAGGAGCCGCAGGTAGCGTTCGGCGTGGTCGAGCGCGTCACGCATCGCGGCGGCATCGTCCAGCGCCTTGGCGGTGATGATGCCGCCCTGCACGATGACCTGCATGTAAAGCGCCAGGCTTTCCGCCGTGACGCCCGGCACCGGGTGGCGGGCCAGCGCCTCGGCCAGATGGGCGCGGATGTGGGCGGCGCCCGAGCGGATGCTTGCCCCGGCGGCGGCACGGATTGCGGGGTGGGTGTGGTAGGTTTCCTGCACGGTGGTGCCTGCGACGCAGGAAAATTCGGGGATCGGGCGGTCGAGCAGGCTGCGGCGCAGGTCGATGTAGGCGAACACCCGGTCGAGCGGGTCTGGCAGGGTGTTGCAGGGGTGGGCGGCAAACATCGCGCCGGTGGTTTCGGTCCAGTGTTCCACCACCGCCGCGCCGAGCGCATCCTTGGACGGGAAGTGGTGGAAGAAGGCGCCCTTGGTGACCCCGGCGGCGGCGCAGAGGTGATCGACGCTGGTCGCGGCAAAACCCTGGCGACGGATCAGGTCCGTCGCCGCGGCCAAGAGGCGCTGGCGGGCTTCGCCGCGGGGAACGCGGGTCATCCGGGACTGGTTCGGGCGGGCGGGATCATGCCGCCTTGTCCCAGAGCGCGGGGTCGGGTGTCAACACGGCCCAGTGGATGCCGAACGGGTCGAGCAGAAGGCCCCATTCATCGCCCCAGAACTGGCGCTGGAACGGGGCGACGACGGTGCATCCTGCGGCAATGGCGCGGTCAAACCACATCTGCCCGTCCGGCACGACGAGTTGCAGGTGGCCGCGCGGCAGGGGCGAGCCGTCCTGCGCCTCGCCGCTGGTATGGTCGGTCAGCATCAGGGCGCCGTGGTTGAGTTCGACCTGGACATGCATGAAGTGGCCGGGGTGGCCATCCAGCGGCATCCGGCCGATGTCACGCGCGGCGAAGGCCTTGATATAGAAGTCGGCCGCCGCGCCGGATTGTCCGGCAAGGGCAAGGTAGGGGATGACGCCCTGCATGATGCGGTCTGCGGGGCGGTAGCGGCGGTCCTGGGGGATATCGTCGGACATGGGGTGTTCCTTTCAGGCTGCGGCGGCGTGGATCGCGGCAAGGTCGATCTTGCCCATCGTCATCATGGCGGACAGGACGCGGGCGGCGCGGGCCCTGTCGGGGTCGCGCACGAGGCGGGCGAAGTCGGCGGGGATGATCTGCCACGACAGGCCGAAGCGGTCCTTCAGCCAGCCGCAGGGGCCGTGGCTGCCGCCGCCTTCGACCATCGCATCCCAGAGGCGGTCGGTTTCGGCCTGATCGGGGGTTTCGACGAGGATCGAGACACATTCGGACAGCGGGAACATCGGGCCTGCGTCAAGGATCTGGTAGGGGGTGCCGTTCAGGGTGAAGTCGATCACCTCGAAATGCATGTCGCCGTCGGGGCCGCCGTGATCGCTGGCGTAGAAGGCGTCGATGCGGCTGTCGGGGAGGTGGGTGCAGTAGAACTCGGCGGCTTCGCGACCGTGGCCGTTGAACCAAAGGACGGTGCGGATGGGATGGGTCATGACGGGATCTCCTCCCGAAACAAGATACCAACCAGTTGGTATGTTATCAACGGAAAAGAAATCCCGGAGGCCAGGGGCTTCCGGGTTGCTGCGGTCAGGCAGGGTTTGTCAGGGCGGGTTTGTCAGGCAGGGTTTGTCAGGCAGGGTTTGTCAGGCCATGCCGCCGTCGATCAGGCGGCGGGCAAGGCTGGCGTAGGCGGCGGCGTGGGCGCCTTCGCCGGCGGCGATGGGGGTGCCGCTGTCGCCGGCGACGCGAACCTCAAGCGCGAGGGGCAGCTCGCCCAGGAACGGCAGGTCGAGTTTCGCCGCCTCGGCCGCGACGCCGCCGTGGCCGAAGATATGCGCCTCGTGGCCGCAGTTCGGGCAGATGTAGGTGGACATGTTCTCGATCAGGCCGAGGACCGGGGTTTTCAGCTTGTCGAACATGTCGAGCGCCTTGCGGGCATCCAGAAGCGCCACGTCCTGCGGGGTGGAGACGACGATGGCGCCGGTCAGGTGGGTGCGCTGGCAGAGGGTCAACTGGATGTCGCCGGTGCCGGGCGGCAGGTCGATGATGAGAATATCGAGCTTGCCCCAGGCGACCTGCCCCAGAAGCTGCTGCAACGCGCCCATGATCATCGGGCCGCGCCAGACGACGGCCTCGTTTTCCTTCAGCATCAGGCCGATCGACATCATGGTGACGCCGTGCGCCACGAGGGGCTCGATGATCTTGCCATCGGGCGAGGCGGGGCGTTTGGAGACGCCCATCATCTTTGGCTGGCTGGGGCCGTAGATATCGGCGTCCAACAACCCGACCCGCCTGCCCTGCCGCGCCAGCGCGACCGCGAGGTTGGAGGCGACGGTGGATTTGCCGACCCCGCCCTTGCCCGAGGCGATGGCGATGATGCGGTCGATGCCGGAAATGCGCTGCGGGCCGCCCTGCTGCGGCGTGGGGTGCTGACCGATCTTGAGGCTGGGCGGTTTCGGCGCGGGGCCATGCGCGGTCATCACCACCTGCACCGAAGCGGCACCGGCCTGACGCAGCTTTGCCTCGGCCTCGGCTTGCGCGGGGGCGAGAGCGCGGGCCTGATCGGGATCTGCGGCCTCGATCACGAAACGGACGGTATCGCCGTCGACGGCAAGAGCGCGAATCAAGTCGCGGCTGACCAGATCGCCCCCGCCGGGCACCGCGACCCCGGCGAGGATGTTCATCACTGTCTGCCGTTCCACCACGATCCATTCCTCCGCTGCGTAATGTTTGGGCCAACGTCGGCATTGTTGTGCAGGGACGCAAGGTCAAGTTGACCAAACGCTCAAAATTTGCGCGAAGCGGCTGACAAATCATGACAATTTCGTGAACCGAGCCATGCGGATGCTGCATGGCAGCATTGCACACCCTATCTATTGTGCAGGTGCAGCAAGTGCCCCATGTTACCCCTAACAGCGCGACAGACGTTGTCCTGGAACCTGAAGAGGCTTGAGTTAGATGACATATGTGAACAGTACCCGCGTCGCCCGCAACGGATTGGCAGACCGGTTTTCGACATTGACCGAAACGATCCGCACCGCCCTGCGCCAGCGCCGGCTTTATGCCCAGGCAGTGCGCGAACTTTCCACCCTGAGCGACCGCGAACTGGCGGACCTCGGGATCAGCCGACTGAGCATTGCGGATGTTGCCCGCGAGGCTGCCTACGGCAAGTGAGTTTTCGCAAGGCCCCTCTCCTCCTCCCTGGGGTCTTTGCGACAAGCGGCGATGCCAACCTCCTCCCTGGCATCGTCGCCCTTTTCTTCGGGGTTCTTTCCCCAACGACTTTAGGCGGCCCACTCCTCCTCCCGGGTCACCTGAACCTGCGGCGGCGTCCACCTCCTCCCGGACGCTGCCGCACCTTGATACGGGGCATCGGCCCTGACTGACTTTAGGCGGCCCACTCCTCCTCCCTCGGGTCACCTGAACCTGCGGCGGCGTCCACCTCCTCCCGGACGCTGCCGCACCTTGATACGGGGCGCAGGCCCTGAACGGCTTTAGGCGGCCCACTCCTCCTCCCTCGGGTCACCTGAACCTGCGGCGGCGTCCACCTCCTCCCGGACGCTGCCGCACCCTGCCATCGGTTCCCTTCCTCCTCCCTTGGGGACCGGAAATGGAAGCGGCGGCCCTCCTCCTCCTCCCTGAGGGCCGCCGCGACCCAGTTCCTGACATCGCCGCTTTGCCCGCCCGCGCCAGCGCAGCGACTGACGGCAGGCTTGCGGCGCAAACCCGGGGGGCCGAACGCAAGCCGTTCATCCAGCGTTCAACGCACGAACGCCCATTGACCAAGATCGCAGCCCAATTCAGACACGATTGCTGCTTAGGCAGGTGATCAATGGACTTTGGGAGACCAGGCCGGTGATCACACATAACCAGCGCAGCAAGCTTCAAAGATCGGTTCGCGGCTTTCTGGTCGCGGACAGCGGGTCGGTAACGGTTGAATTCGCCTTGATGGTGCCGCTGTTCACCGGACTGTTGATGCTGATGACCGATGCCAGCATGCTTTACCTGCAACAATCGAAACTCTTGAACGTTTCGCGCGACACCGCGCGGATCGTGGCCCGCTATGCGATGACAGCGGTCGAGGCCAAGGCCTACGCGGAATCGGTCGCGTCGAACGGCAGAGGGACCGCGACGGCGAAAGTGACCATCGCAAACGGTTTCGTCACCGTCACCGTGTCGAGCCCGTCGAAAGTCGCCGCCCCCTTCGGAATCATCAAGTTCGCTGTCGGTGACACGCTGACCGCCGCAACGACCAACACAATGGAGCCTGCCTGATGCGCCTTCGCACCCTTCTGAGCGCCGTTTCGGCACAAGCCTTCAAACACGGCGGGTTCCGGGCCAGCGAGGCCGGCGGGATCACCACACTTTCGCTGTTCGGGGTGCTGGGCTGCTGCATGATCGCGGGCGTCGCGGTTGATGTGTCCAACCTTTACCGCAACAAGGAACATCTGACCCTGACGGCGGACGCCGCGTCCTTTGCCGGGATCGTCAAGCTTGCGCAGACCAATTCGACCAGCCAAGCGCAGGCTGCCGTTGCGGCCGCGATCGAAAAGAACATGCCGGTCAAGACCTTCGGCAAGGTGACAACGGCGACCGACGTGCAGATGGTGCGCTATGACCCGATGACGAAGAAAGTCGTCGCGGGAACGCCGAATGCCGTGAAGGTCACGGTGCGGCGCGATGACAGCGTCGGAAACCCGATCAAGACCGGCTTGCTGCGGCTTGCCGGCTTTGACGAGTTTGAAACGTCGGTGTCGAGCGTGGCCTATTACGGCCAGCCGGGGCGCTGCCAGTCTTCGGACGGGATCTATGCCAAGGGCCAGGTCACCATCACCTCGGGCAACTGGATCGGGCCGAGCTACTGTGTGCATAGCCAGACGGCGGTCTGGCTGCCGCAGCAGAACACCTTTGCAGCGGGGTCGGGCGTGTCGATGCCCTCGCTGGCGGCGTGCAAGGGCAAGTGCGTCGACAGCGCGAACCCGGGCATCGAGAAGGCCAAGTTCGAGATGAACCTGAACCTGCCGAAGGTGGCCGATCATATCACCGCGGTGATAAACGGACTGACCCAATCACCGTTCCCTTTGCGAGACCAGGTCTTCGCCAACAAGCCCCGCGCTGCTGACCTGTCGGCACTGACGACCGCCAAGATCACCAAGAACAAGTCGCAGGAGAATGCTCTGATCAGAGGTTCGGTCGTGACCCTGACGGCGGCGCAGTACAATGATCTGATGTCGATCACCAACGGGCTTCTGCCCAGCGGCCTTGTCTACCAGGTCGATTGCAGGAACAACGGCAACAGCCCGGCCACCTCGATCAGCATCGGCGGATCGAAGAACCGCAAGAACGCGTCGCTGGCGTCGACGACAATCGAAACGGTGAAGGGTGTCGTTGTCATCGCCGACTGCTCGTTCGATGTGGGGCCCTATGCCCGGGTCGACAACTCGGTGATGATCTCGACCCGCGTCTCAAGCTCGTCGTCGATCAACTCCGAGGAAGGGGCGGTGGTCGGCGACCCGGCGAAGAACTGCAACATTGACCGCAAGGTCTATGTCCTGACGCAGAGCGGGTTCAGCGTGAACTCGAACTTCACCGCCTCGAACGTGGCGATGATCTCGAACGGCAACATCAACGTGGCCGCCAGCAGCGGCTCCAGCACGACGACGCACAATGGCACCAGCTTCCATTCGGAAGGGTCGATCCAGATCCCGGCGAACCACACGTTCAACAGTTGCGCCGAAGACAACAGCCTTCTGCTGCCGACCATCAAGACCTTCAAATACGTGATGCCGTCCTGATCAGACGGCCATGCCCCACCGGAAGCGGTCGCAGGATGCTGCGGCCGTTTTCGTCTGTGGGGGGTCAGAACGGCACGTCATCCACCTGATCGGCGGGAATCACCCAGCGCGCGACGATCTTCTTCAGCCCGGCGCGGGCAAATTCGACATCCAGCTTGTCGCCTTCGATCCCGACGATGTCGCCGTAGCCGAATTTCTGATGGAACACCCGGTCGCCAAGACCGTAAGGCGACAGCGCTTCGGCGTCGATCACGACGTGGCGGGCTTCGCTCGGCTGGCGGATCGGGCGGTGCGACTGGTTGTCCTGCATCCGCTTCCAGCCGGGAGAGTTGTAGACATCGGCCTTGGACACCCGGTCATCGAAGCTGGACCCGAAGCCGACCTGCGCCGCAGCGCCAAAGCCACCGCCGTAAAGGCCGGGCGGGGTGAGGACATCGACATGGTCGGGCGGCAGTTCGTCGATGAAGCGTGAGGGCAGTTGGCTTTGCCACTGGCCGTAGACGCGGCGGTTCGAGGCGAAGGAGATGGTGCAAACCTCCTCGGCCCGGGTGATGCCGACGTAGGCGAGGCGGCGTTCCTCTTCCAGCCCCTTCAGGCCGCTTTCGTCCATGCTGCGCTGGCTGGGGAACAGGCCGTCCTCCCAGCCGGGCAGGAAAACCACCGGGAATTCAAGGCCCTTGGCGGCATGGAGGGTCATGATTGTGACCTTTTCCTCGGCGCCTTCGGTCTCGTTGTCCATGATCAGGCTGACGTGTTCGAGAAAGCCTTGCAGGTTGTCGAACTGCTCCAGCGCCTTCACCAGTTCCTTGAGGTTGTCGAGGCGGCCGGGGGCTTCGGGCGTCTTGTCGGTTTGCCACATCGCGGTGTAGCCGCTCTCGTCGAGGATCGTCTCGGCCAGGCGGATGTGGTCGTAGTCGGGCTGCCGCGTGACGGTGTGCCAGCGGTCGACGCCTTCGACAAAGGCGCGCAGTTGTGCGCCGCCCTTGCCGCCGAAGGTGGCTTTCGCCACCGCCTCGCGCGCGCCGTCGAGAAGCGAGACCTGTGCGGCGCGGGCCATCCGCTGGATATCGGCCTGCGCCTTGTCGCCAAGGCCGCGTTTCGGCAGGTTCACCACGCGCTCGAACGCAAGATCATCGTCGGGGCTGACTGCCAGCCGGAAATAGGCCATCGCGTCGCGGATTTCCTGGCGTTCGTAGAAACGAGGGCCGCCGATCACGCGGTAGGGCAGGCCGATGGTCAGGAAACGGTCCTCGAAGGCGCGCATCTGGTGGCTGGCGCGGACGAGGATCGCCTGATGGTTGAGGTCCACCGGGTCGCGGCCACGGCTGCCGCGCTGGATCGCCTCGACCTCCTCGCCGATCCAGCGGGCCTCTTCCTCGCCGTCCCAGTGGCCGATCAGGCGGACCTTTTCGCCCGGCTCGCCTGCCGTCCACAGCGTCTTGCCAAGGCGGCCCTTGTTGGCGGCGATGATGCCCGAGGCGGCGGCAAGGATATGCGCGGTGGAGCGGTAGTTCTGTTCCAGCCGCACCACCACCGCGCCGGGAAAATCCTTTTCGAACCGCAGGATGTTGCCCACCTCGGCGCCGCGCCAGCCGTAGATCGACTGGTCGTCGTCACCGACGCAGCAGATGTTCCGGTGCGCCTGAGCCAGAAGCCGCAGCCAGAGGTACTGGCAGACGTTGGTGTCCTGATATTCGTCGACGAGGATGTAGCGGAACCAGCGCTGGTATTGCTGAAGCACGTCCTCGTGCTTTTGGAAGATCGTCACGCAATGCAGGAGCAGGTCACCGAAATCGGTGGCGTTCAGGGTTTTCAGGCGGTCCTGATAGGCCTCATACAGTTCGGTCCCGCGGTTGTTGTAGGCGCTGGCTTCCGACGAAGGCACCTTGTCGGGCGTCCAGGCGCGGTTCTTCCAACCGTCGATCAACGAGGCCAGCAGCCGCGCGGGCCAGCGCTTTTCGTCGATGTTGGCGGCAGAGATCAGTTGTTTCAGCAGGCGAAGCTGGTCGTCGGTGTCGAGGATGGTGAAGTTCGGCTTCAGGCCGACCAGTTCGGCATGGCGGCGCAGGATTTTCACAGAGAGCGAATGGAAGGTGCCCATCCACGGCATCCCCTCGGCCACCTCGCCCAAGAGGCGGCCCACGCGCAATTTCATCTCGCGCGCGGCCTTGTTGGTGAAGGTGACGGCGAGGATCTCGTTCGGGCGGGCCTTGTGCAGGTTCAGAAGATGCACGATCCGCGCGGTCAGCGCCTTGGTCTTGCCGGTGCCGGCGCCCGCCAGCATCAGCACCGGGCCGTCCAGCGCCTCGACTGCGGCGCGTTGCGCGGGGTTCAGGTCATCCAGATACGGGGCCGCGCGCCCGGCCAGCGCCCGCTGGCTGAGCGGAACCGCCCGTTCGAATGCATCGCTTTCATCAAACCCTGCCATGCGGCCATTCTAGCGCCGGATGCGGCGGATGCAACAAAGTGTTCCGCGAATGTTCCAGCTTTCGCTGGAAATCACGGGCAGGCCGGTTTCCCTTACGTCGCAATTGCGTGACAAACGCCGTTTGTCACCCCTTGCGCCGCACCGCAGCGTCCATAGAGTGCGCTAGTCCTGCCCGCGTTCCCCCGGAGACCGTCGATGCCCGAATTCAAGAAGATCCTGATCGCCAACCGGGGTGAAATCGCCATTCGCGTGATGCGCGCGGCCAACGAGATGGGCAAGAAGACCGTCGCCGTCTATGCCGAGGAGGACAAGCTGTCGCTTCACCGCTTCAAGGCGGACGAGGCCTACCGGATCGGCGAGGGGCTGTCGCCGGTGGGGGCGTATCTTTCGATCCCCGAGATCATCCGGGTGGCGCGGATGGCGGGGGCGGATGCGATCCACCCCGGCTACGGGCTGTTGTCGGAGAACCCCGATTTCGTCGACGCCTGCGAACAGGCCGGCATCACCTTCATCGGCCCGACCGCCGAGACGATGCGCGCGCTGGGTGACAAGGCATCGGCGCGGCGCGTGGCGATGGCGGCGGGTGTGCCGGTGATCCCTGCGACCGAAGTGCTGGGCGACGACATGGCGCTGGTGAAAAAGCAGGCGGCGGAGGTGGGTTACCCGCTGATGCTGAAGGCATCGTGGGGTGGCGGCGGGCGCGGGATGCGGCCGATCAACAACGAGGACGAGCTGGAAGCCAAGGTCCGCGAGGGCCGGCGCGAGGCGGAGGCGGCGTTCGGCAACGGCGAGGGCTATCTGGAAAAGATGATCCTGCGCGCGCGCCACGTCGAGGTGCAGATCCTTGGCGACAAGCACGGCAACATCTACCACCTGTGGGAACGCGACTGCACGGTTCAGCGCCGCAACCAGAAGGTGGTGGAGCGCGCCCCTGCACCCTACCTGACCCCCGAACAGCGCGCCGAGGTCTGCGAGATGGGCCGCAAGATCTGCGCCCATGTGAACTACGAATGCGCCGGCACCGTCGAATTCCTGATGGATATGGATTCGGGCAAGTTCTACTTCATCGAGGTGAACCCGCGCGTGCAGGTCGAACACACCGTGACCGAAGAGGTGACGGGGATCGACATCGTGCAGGCGCAGATCCTGATCGAGGAAGGCAAGACGCTGGCCGAAGCGACGGGCGTGGCGCGGCAGGAGGATGTCGTGTTGAACGGCCACGCGGTGCAGTGCCGGGTGACGACGGAAGACCCGCTGAACAATTTCATCCCGGACTATGGGCGGTTGACGGCGTATCGCTCGGCAACCGGCAACGGCATCCGTCTGGATGGTGGCACGGCCTATGCGGGGTCGGTGATCACGCGGTATTACGATTCGCTTCTGGTCAAGGTCACGGCCCATGCCCAGACGCCGGAGAAGGCGATTGCGCGGATGGACCGGGCCTTGCGCGAGTTTCGCATCCGGGGCGTGGCCACGAACATCGAATTCGTGATCAACCTCTTGAAACACCCGACGTTCCTGAACAACACCTACACCACGAAGTTCATCGACACGACGCCGGAGCTGTTCAACTTCAAGCGTCGCAAGGATCGGGCGACCAAGATCCTGACCTATATCGCCGACATCACGGTGAACGGGCATCCCGAGACCGCAGGTCGCCCGAAACCGGCCGCCGAGGCGCGGACACCCCGGCCACCGGCCTTGAAGGCGGAGCCTGCGATGGGCACCCGCAATTTGCTGGAGCAGAAGGGGCCGAAGGCCGTTGCCGACTGGATGCTGGCGCAGAAGAAGGTGCTGATCACCGACACCACGATGCGCGACGGGCATCAGAGCCTCTTGGCCACCCGGATGCGGTCGATCGACATGATCCGGGTCGCCCCGGCCTATGCCGCGAACCTGCCGCAACTGCTGTCGGTCGAATGCTGGGGCGGGGCCACCTTCGACGTGGCCTACCGGTTCTTGCAGGAATGTCCGTGGCAGCGCCTGCGCGACCTGCGCGCCGCGATGCCGAACGTGATGACGCAGATGCTGCTGCGCGCCTCGAACGGGGTTGGTTACACCAACTATCCCGACAACGTGGTGCAGGGCTTTGTGGCGCAGGCCGCGAAAACCGGGGTCGATGTGTTCCGGGTGTTCGACAGCCTGAACTGGGTGGAAAACATGCGCGTCGCGATGGACGCGGTGGTGGAAAACAACAAGGTCTGCGAAGCGGCGATCTGCTACACGGGCGATCTGCTCGATCCGGCGCGCGCGAAATATGACCTGAAATACTACGTCGCGATGGGCAAGGAGCTGAAGGCCGCTGGCGCGCATGTGCTGGGCTTGAAGGACATGGCGGGGCTGTTGAAGCCCGCCTCGGCCCGCATCCTGATCAAGGCGTTGAAGCAGGAGGTCGGCCTGCCGATCCATTTCCACACGCATGACACCTCGGGCGCCGGGGCGGCGACGATCCTTGCCGCCTGCGATGCCGGCGTCGATGCGGTGGATGCGGCGATGGATGCGTTTTCGGGCGGCACCTCGCAGCCCTGCCTCGGCTCGATCGTCGAGGCGTTGAAGCACACCGAGCGGGATACCGGCCTTGATATCAAGGCGATCCGCGAGATTTCCAACTATTGGGAACAGGTGCGCGGGCAATATGCGGCGTTCGAAAGCGGCATCCCTGCCCCGGCGTCGGAGGTTTACCTGCACGAGATGCCGGGCGGCCAGTTCACCAACCTCAAGGCGCAGGCGCGGTCGCTGGGGCTGGAGGAACGCTGGCACGAGGTGGCGCAGGCCTATGCCGACGTGAACCAGATGTTCGGCGATATCGTGAAGGTCACGCCGTCGTCGAAGGTCGTTGGTGACATGGCGCTGATGATGGTGGCGCAGAACCTGACCCGGGCGCAGGTCGAAGACCCCGGCGTGGACGTGGCGTTCCCGGATTCGGTTGTCGACATGCTGAAGGGCAACCTTGGCCAGCCCCCCGGCGGCTGGCCGAAGGGGATCTTGAAGAAGGTGCTGAAAGGCGAGGCGCCATTGACCGAACGGCCCGGCAAATCCATGCCGCCGGTCGATATCGAGGCGGCGCGCGCCAAGCTGTCGGAAGACCTGCGCCTTGGCGCCGAGGAAGCCGAGGGCGAGACGGTCGATGACGAGGATCTGAACGGCTATCTGATGTATCCCAAGGTGTTCATGGATTACCGCACGCGGCACCGGCTTTACGGCCCGGTGCGGGCGCTGCCGACGCAGACCTTCTTTTACGGCATGCAGCCGGGCGACGAGATCACCACCGAGATCGACCCCGGCAAGGCGCTTGAAATCCGCCTGCAGGCGGTGGGGGAAACCACCGACGATGGCGAGGTGAAGGTGTTTTTCGAACTGAACGGCCAGCCGCGCGTGATCCGCGTGCCGAACCGGGCGGTCAAGGCCAAGACCGCCGCGCGGCCAAAGGCGCTGGACGGCAACGCCAGCCATATCGGCGCACCGATGCCCGGCTCGGTCGCCAGCGTCACGGTGGTGGCGGGCCAGAAGGTGCGGGCGGGCGACCTCTTGCTGACGATCGAGGCGATGAAGATGGAAACCGGGCTGCACGCCGACCGCGAGTGCGTGGTCAAGGCGGTGCATGTGACGCCGGGCAGCCAGATCGAGGCGAAAGACCTGCTGATCGAGCTGGAATAAGCCCCGCCCCGCCCGTCATGCGGGCGGGGCCGGTGCGTTCTTGTGTCAGAACACGTCGAGCAGATAGAGAATGATGATGATCGGGATCGGAATCCCGATGATCCAGGCGAGCATGCCTTTCATGGCGTCGTCTCCTTGTGCGGCTCTTTGGTCGGGCGGATGGTGGTTCGGTCCGCTCGCTTTGCAACGCGCTCCGGTCTGATCGCGTTCCCCCCATGCGCAATCGCGCGCCATTGTTCGACTTGCGGCGTTTTTCCCCTTGCAGCCGCACGCGGCCTTTTATAGATGGTCCGCACCGAAACGGAGTGCGGGCGTAGCTCAGGGGTAGAGCATAACCTTGCCAAGGTTAGGGTCGTGAGTTCGAATCTCATCGCCCGCTCCAATTCGGGATCATGCGAGGCGCCCCACCGGGCGCCTTTTGCATTTCGGCCGGTCAGACCCGATACGCGATGCAGATTTTCGGGAACCAAACCGGCTTTATTCTGTTGGACCCGCAGCACAGGCGAACCGTACTGGCATCACCGCGCTTTCCGAAAGGATCATCACTTTGAGGACCGTCGTCATCCCAGCCGCTGGCAAGGGCACCCGCCTGTTGCCGCTGACCCGCGTCACCGCAAAAGAGCTGCTGCCGGTCTATGACAAGGTGGTCATGGACTTTGCCATCGAAGAGGCGGCCGCCGCAGGGGCAAGCCGGATTGTAGTGGTGATCAGCCAATCGAAGCTGGCGATCCGGGACTATCTGCACGATCAGGTGGCGGCCACGCAGCCTTCTCCCGCCCGTCCGGTGGCAGTGACCGCCGCCACCGTGACAAGCCGCCGGCCCGAGATCGTGTTTGCCTTTCAGGACGAACCGCTTGGCCTTGGGCATGCGGTCTTGTGCGCCAAACCCTTCATGCTGCCGGGGCCGTTCGGGGTGATCCTGCCCGACGATGTCATTCTGGGCGAAAACTGTCTGGCCGAAATGCGGGCCGACTATGCCAGCGGGCAGATGGTCGCCGCGATGGAGGTGGCGCCGAAGGAAACCGCGAAATACGGCATCTTCGCGCTGCGCGGACCGGCGCGGTCATCGCAAAGCATCCCGGTGTCGGGCATGGTGGAAAAGCCTGCGGCAGGCACCGCGCCATCAACGCTGGCGGCGGTCGGGCGCTATATCCTTGACCCGATGATCTTCGAGATCCTGCCGCACACCAGACCCGGCGCGGGGGGCGAGTTGCAACTGACCGACGCCATCGCCATCGCGGCCAACGCCTTGCCGCTGACCGCGTTCAAGTTTTCCGGAACCCGGTTTGATTGCGGCAACCATGCGGGCCTGCTGTCGGCCGCAATGGCGCGGCAGCGCAGCCTTGGTCTCGGCGCAAGCAATGACTGGGCACAACCACGGCGCAACGCTACACTTGGCCCATTGCGCAGCGTTACCGCGCCCTCGGCCGTTGGCGACAGCCTGCGCTGAAGCGCCACCCGGGCGCGCGACTGCCTCGGGACGAAATTGCTTTCGAAGCGAACCCGGGCAGGCCCGCGATCATCCGGGCTCCCCCTGGCGTGAAGTTTTTCGGTCTGATCGTGGAACCGCAGGGCTGCCTCTTGCGTTGGTCGCGGTCAGTAACATGACAAAAGGGGCAAGAGTGTCAGGCGACATGTCAAAAAAAATGGTTCGTGATCCCGCGGTCAAGGCAGTCAGTCAGGGGCCGAAAGTGTCGCGAACGGAAGTGTCGCGTGCCATCGAGGCCAGTCTGAAACGGGCCTACGAGGCCACCTTGTCCGAGGCCGTGCCCGACCGGTTCTTGCAGTTGCTGGCGCAATTGAAGGAAAAGGAACAGAAGCGTTGACGAACCCGCCGGACCCCCGTGATGGCATCTCGGACCACATCCGTGACCTGCGCGCCTTCGCGATGTCACTGACGCGCAATCATGCGACGGCGGACGATCTGGTGCAGGATACCATCGTCAAGGCCTGGTCGAACTTCGACAAGTTCAACGTCGGCACCGATCTGCGGGCCTGGCTGTTCACCATCTTGCGCAACACCTTCTTTTCGCTGCGCCGCAAGGTCAGCCGCGAGGTCGCCGATCCTGACGGGCTGCATGTCGGGCGTCTGTCGGTGCTGCCGGATCATGACGGCAAACTGGCGATGCGCGAATTCATGAAGGCGTTCGATCAGCTTTCGGCCGAACACCGCGAGGTGCTGATCCTGGTCGGCGCCAATGGCTATTCCTATGAGGAAGCCGCCAGGATGATGGGCGTGGCCACCGGCACCGCCAAAAGCCGGGCCAGCCGCGCGCGGGCGCAGCTTTGCACGCTGATGGGGATGACCTCGCCCTCCGGCAATCCTGTCCTGACCGAACCTGTTGCGCTGGCGGTTGTGAACCGGTCAACACTCGCCGTCGCGTGATGTCGGCCTGGACACGCGGGCGTGTCACCGGCCGCCTGAGCTTTCGGCTGATGGTCGCGGTTGCCGTGGCGCTGACCCCGCTTGCGTTCCTGTCCTACAGTCAGGCCAAGCGGTCCGAGGTCGAGGCGCAGGCCCGCGCCGGGGCGGCGCTTTTTGGAGAGACGCTGCTGGCGGTGACGCCGCAGTTGTCGGAAATCAACCTTGCCCGTGGTGCGGCGGCGGCGCTTGCCTCGACCATCGTCGATGTGCTGGACGACCCCGCGGCCTGCCAGACCGAGATGCTGCGCCTGATGCGGGTCAGCGAGGCCCTGACCTTTGCCGGGTTCATCCGGCCTGACGGTCAGATGTCGTGTTCGTCGACCGGCGAGCCGGGCAGCTTTGCCGGACCGCGGCTGGATGCGCTGAACGCGGACCCAAGGCCGATGCTGATGCTGCTACCCGGCGGCGAATTCAGCGGCGAGGCGGTGCTGATCGTCACCCATCCGGTGCGGGCCAAGGCGGATGCGCCGGTGCTGGGCTATGTGTCGGTCTCGCTGCCGCACCGGGCGCTGCGGCAGGCCAGCGCCAACACCCTGACCGATGCCGAGACGCGGCGTGATCTTGCCGGCCTTGTCACCTTTGATGCGGAAGGCACCGTGCTTACGGCGATGTATGGCGTTGAAACCGTGTCGACGCGGCTGCCGGTCGGCAAGCCCTTGCAAAGTTTCGTCGGTGAACCGCCCGCGATCTTTCGCGGCGAAACCCCCAGCGGCCAGATCCGCAGCTTTGCCGTGATGCCGATCGTGCCGAACGTGCTTTACGTGCTTGGCATCTGGCAGGACCCGGCGAAATCGGGCAGCGCGCTCTTGGCCTCGTTGCCGCTGTGGGCGGTGCCGCTGGCGATGTGGTTTGCCAGCCTGACCGCCGCCTGGATCGGGGCCGAACTGCAGGTGCTGCGCCCGGTGCGGGCGTTGCGCCGGTCGATCATCACCTTTGCCGGCGGCGACCGCGCCGTCGCCCCGCCAGACCTGCACAACGCCGCGAACGAACTGCATGACGTGGGCGACGCGTTCGAGCGGATGATCCTGTCGGTGGTGCGCAACGAGGCCGAGCTTGAGGATTCGCTTTACCAAAAGGAGGTGCTTCTGCGCGAGGTGCATCACCGGGTGAAGAACAACCTGCAACTGATCGCGTCGATCATGAACCTGCAGATGCGCAAGTCGGTGACGCCCGAGGCGCGGCAATTGCTGCGCGGGTTGCAGGACCGGGTGATGAGCCTGGCCACCGTGCACCGCGAACTCTACCAGACCAGCGGCCTGACCGATGTGGACGCGAAGGAGCTTTTGGAAAGCATCGTGGCGCAGGTGCTGCAGATCGGGTCGGGCCCGGATCGGCCGATCGACACGCAGACGGCGTTTCAACCGCTCCGGCTGTCACCCGATCAGGCGGTGCCGTTGTCGCTGATCGTGACCGAGGCGCTGACCAACGCGATGAAACATGCCGTGCGCAGCATCGGTCAGCCGCTGCACCTGTCGGTGTCGCTGGATCATGCCGGGCCGGAACGCGCGGTGCTGACCGTCGCCAATGAGCTGCACGCCGACGATCCGGCGCGCGGGCTGTCGGATCTGGAAGGCACCGGCCTTGGGCATCAGCTTCTGGCGGCCTTTGCGACACAACTGGGTGGCCAGCTTTTCGTCGGCGAGCAAGAGGGCAGATTTGTCGTGCGGCTGGAGTTTGCGCTGAAGCCATCGCAAGCCAACGCGGCCTCCTGACCACCACCTTCGGCGCGGCCATCCTGATGCTGTGCCACGGAACCACGTCCCGGCTCTGGCGTTGTTTGCATAGTGGCACTTGCCGCCCTCATCTTGAAAGGAGATACGCCATGCTTGGTTGGGCACTGACTTTTCTCGTGATCGCACTCATTGCGGCCGCCCTTGGCTTCGGCGGCATTGCCGGCGCCTCGGCTGGTATCGCCCAGATCCTGTTCTTCGTGTTTATCGTGCTGTTCGTGGTGGCGCTGATCGCCCGCGCGGTGCGTGGACGCCCCCCGGTCTGACCCTTGGGTCAGGATCAGACGGAAAAGGGCCGCCGGCACACCCGGCGGCTCTTTGCTTGGCCCAGTCGACGGCCCCGCAGCGAAGGTCAGGCAAGCGAGCCGGTCAGATGGCCGCGGGTTCCGCCCGAGGCCGTTTTGGCGGCGGTGACATCCTGTTCGGCTGCCGCTTTCGGGATCCGCTCGAACCTGGCCAGCGCCTGACCGACGACCTGATCCCTGTTGAGAGACTTGCAGTTGGCCGCCCGTCCGACGAACCACCCATCCGGCGTGGCCCGCGCGACGGCCTCGCATTCGCGGCAAGGGGCCGCGTTTTCGTCGCGGGGGACCGGATGATACGGGTCGCCTGTGGCCGAGAGGTATTCGGAGGGGTATTCGAAGGTCACGCTGGTCTTGGGGTGCTGCTGCCCGGTCAGATGCCTGTCTTCGGTGACGCGCGTTTAGTTCTCGGTCTGCGGACAGTTGATCGTGGCCACCGGCTGCACCGGTTCCAAATCATGGCTCGCGTGCTGAAAGCGCAGCGAGTGGTAGGGCAGACGGCGCAGCCGATGGTCGAAGAATTCGTCGATCAGGCCGGCAAACACTCGGGCCGGTAAACACCATGCGGCGCAAGTCCACGCTGCCGCGGACATCGGCGTGGTCGGTCGCCAGAATCGGCGGTCGCGCGGCGCCAGCATCCCCGACAGCGCGCGCGTGAAGGCCGGGATCGCGCCCTTGGTCGCGCCCGCGACAGGCCGTGACCGAGGTGGTGTTGAGGATGCAGTCGCCGCTTTCCATCTGCGGCAAGAAGCCTTGAACCACATGAAACTGCGAGAAAATATTGATGGCCTGGGTGGTTTCCAACTGCCGTGTGGCGATCGCCTTCAACGTCGATTGCCGGAACTGGACGGCCGCGTTGTTCATCACGATGTTGACGCGACCAAAGCGGTCCAGCGTTTCGCGCGCCGCGCGGGTCACGTCATCGGGGTTGCCGATGTCACCCTTGATTGCGACGGCTTCGGTGCTCTCGGCGCGGATCGCCTTGATGGTGGTGTCGGCATCCTCGGTCTCGTCGCGGTAATGGATCGCCACGCGGTCAGCTTCGCGCGCGACCAGGATCGCGGTGGCGCGGCCAATGCCGCTGTCGCCGCCGGTGATGCAGGCGGTCTTGCCGGCCAGCCTGCCCGACCCCTGATAGCGGGGCATCTAATCCGGCGTGGGCGTCATCTCGGCCTCGTGGCCGGGCTGGTGGCTTTGGGCCTGCGGCGGGCGGTCGGGCATGTGATCGGGCATGTGGTCGGGCATGTGGTCGGGCATGGTGCGGCTCCTGTGGGAGGGGTTGCGCCGTCAACCTCGCCTTGCGCCTGATGGTCCCCCCGATGGGCCAAAGGCCGGAACTGGGCCGGAACTGGGCCGGAACTGGGCCGATGACGCAAGGGTAAGGTGCTGCCGTCGGAACAACGCTTGGCCTCGGCGGTTCAGATCGGACCCAGCGCCCTGCCCAGTGCCCTTGGCCCTGTTTTTGGCGCAGCGAAACGATCAACCGAAAGGACTTCGTGATGAAACTCTTCGTGCTGGCCGCCCCATTGGGCATTCTTCTGGCATCGGGCGCCATTGCCCAGACCACGACCGAGGGTGCCACCGGCGCCACCACCGGCGCCACCACCGGCGGCGAAACCTCGACCATGCAAAGCGGGTCGATGACCTATGGCGCCGACTGGTCGGATGCCGTCAGCAGCGCGTTCCACAGCGACGCCGAGCGGACCCAACTGCGCACCCCCGACGAGATCGTTGCAAGCTGGCGCTCGCTTTCGCAGGAGGACCGCGACAAGATCCTGGGGGAATGCACCCGCTTCAAGACCGATTCCAACGCGACCAGCCTGACCGATGGCAGCTCTGACGCCACCGCCGGGTCGGATACCTCGACCAGCGGCGACGCCGCGACCGATACGGGCGCCGATGCGGACGCCGCAACCGGTGACGCGACCGCCGGCGCCGATGCAACCACCGGCACGGCAACCGACAACACCGGCGGCGGTGTCACCTATGACATGAACGCCATGATGGTGATCTGCCCGGCGATCGAGAACCTCTGACACGTCCCCGGGGGGGCGCTTCGGCGCCCCCTTCCGTTTCGCATCCCCCGCCGCCCCTTGGGCGCGTGATCTTCGCGCAGGACGTTTTGGGCTGGACGTGGCGACCTTTGCGTTCGATGCTTTTCGAAACGGAGGGCGCAGGGTGACTAAGACGGGTCCGGATCAGCGGGGGCCAGATCAGCGGGGGCCGGATCAAAGGGGCCAGGGAGGGCCTGCCCCCGGTGACGACACCACAACGATCGCAGAGGCGCTGGTCAAGGCCTTGGCAAGCGAGCCCGTCCCCGACCCTATTCGCGTCCTCGCCGAGCGTTTGCAAGCAGCCCTCGATGCAAGGCTGAAGCGCGGCTGACAGCGGTGGTTGCGCCGCAATCAGCATCCTTTCGGCAGGCCTATCGTCAGGGCTTTCGTCAGGGGCTTTCGGCAGGGGCTTTCGTCAGGGCTATCGTCAGGGGCTTTCGTCAGGGGCTTTCGGCAGGCCTATCGTCAGGGCTTTCGTCAGGGCTTTCGGTCGGGCTTTCGTCAGGGCTTTCGGTCGGGCAGGGCCTGGTGCGGGGTCTTGGCCAGCGCCTGCAACTCATCTTCGGTCATCGAACGGGCCATGTGCTTCGATGCGCCCTTGAGGCTGCCCTTCGGCTGCTCGCCGCGCTTGGCGGCCAGTGCGGCACCTGCGGCCTTCTGCTGCGCCGTGGATCTTGCGGGCATCTTCGCGTCTCCTGTCGGGTGGCGGCAGGTGTGGGGGCGATCGTCGTCATGCAGCCAATGACCGTCCGGTGCAGCGCTGCCCTGCCGGGCGGTGCCATCACCGTCATCGGGGCCTCGATCAACGGGGGGGCCTAGATCAACGGGGGGGCCTCGATCAACGGGGGGCCTCGATCAACGGGCTGCTGTTTCGGGCCGTGGCCCGGCGCGGTCTTGTCGTGCATCGCATCCGCGCCTTGAAAGACGCGTTCCAGAACCGTCACCGGCGCGGTTTGTTCCCCCTGACCCGAACCGCAGCCCGCACCATGAATCGTGGAACAAAAACGACCGGAGGATGTTGGGTAGGCACAAATCCGACGGGGCCATGACGGCACCGCCAGCCGAAAAGGAAACTGCGATGAAATCCGTGTCCCTCGACCAGATGTTCCACGACCAGCTTCGCGACGTGTATTATGCCGAACGCAAGATCCTGCGCGCGCTGCCCAAGATGGCCCGCGCCGCGCAGTCGCAAGAGTTGAAGGCCGGCTTTGAAAAGCACCGCACCGAGACCGAAGCGCAGGTCGAGCGGCTGCAACAGGTGTTCGACCTGATGGGCAAGCGCGCCCAGGGCAAGACCTGCCCGGCCATCGACGGCATCATCGAGGAAGGCGAAGAAGTGATGGAGAACTACAAGGGCTCTGCCGCACTGGACGCCGGTCTGATCGCCTCGGCGCAGGCGGTGGAGCATTACGAAATTGCCCGCTACGGCACGCTTTGCGCGTGGGCCGGCGTGCTGGGCATGACCGAAGCGGTGAAGCTTTTGCAGGCGACCCTTGCCGAAGAAACGGCGACCGACGAGGCCTTGACGTCGCTTGCAGAAGCCTCCGTGAACGAGGAAGCGGCGCGCACCGCGGCCTGACCTCGTTTGGGCAGGGGCGGACGCTCCCCTCCGCACCTGCCCCGTTCGGCGGTCGCACCGCCCCCTGATGCGACCGCCGACTTTTCGCGCGCGTCCGCGCTGCCCGCATCCCCTTCTGGCCCCCTTCTGGCCCCCCACTGGCCCCCTACTGGCCCCCTGTCGGGAACAACAGCCGGGAACAACAGCCGGGAACCACAGCGCCGCCCCCCGGTTGTGATGCTGCTGCCGTGACAAGGCGGCCAGATCGCAAACCAGATCGCAAGGGAGAACCGCGATGGACCAGACCAGACCCAATCCCGATGACGACCCGCGTGGCGGTATTCACAACGACCCCGCCGGCGAGCCGGGCGACACTCCGGGCGATCTGCAGCCGAACGATGGCTTCGACCCGCTCGACCCCTATCCGACCGAAGCGGAGATGGATGACCTAAACGACGTGACCCCGGCGCTTCCCGGCGAGGACGACGCGATGCCCGCGGAGGATGACCTTGTGTCGCCGGGCGCGCAGCCAACCGTCCCGTGTTCGACCCCGGTCTGACATCCCGAACCCCTCGATCCCCCCCGGATTTCCGTCCGGGGGGCCACCGCCGCCAGCCAGAAAGGGCACCCGTCATGACAGAAATCTCGCTTGCCGTTGTTGTCTTTGGTCTGCTTGGGGCGATTTCGGTCCTTGGTTATCTGTCCGCCTCGCGGTCGGCTGACCGGATCGACCGGATGAACCGCACGTCTGCGCATGTGTCGGGCACGCATGTGTCGGGCACGCATGTGTCGGGGCTGCGCCCCCCGGCGGACGGGCTTTAAGAGGTTAACTTCGCGTCAAGGGCGAACGGGCTTGGGTTTACCGCGCACTGACGTTGTGGCAGTTTGCCGCACGATGCCAGCATCGTGAGCGACCCTTGAGCAGACTTGGCCTGACGCACCGGTTTCTGATCGTGACGCTTGTGACGCTGGCCCCGCTGGCGACGCTGGTATTCTACAACATCTACGTCACCCGGCAAAATGCGTGGCAGACGATGCACGAAACCGCACGGCGGATCGGCTCCTTGCACTCGCTTGAACTGGTGCAGGTGGTGACCGGCATCGAAAGCGTGCTGAACACGGTGTCCTCGTCGCCCAGTGTGCGGCGCACGGACGGGGCGGTGTGCGAGACCTTTCTGTCGACCGCCATCGAAAAGCTGCCGCAACTGGTGGCGCTCAGCGTGCTTGACGACCGCAGCCAGCCGGTGTGCCGTGCGGCAAACGGCGCCTTGCCGGCCTTGCCTGATGCCGAAACCCTGCAACGGGCGTCAATGGCCGGCGGATCGGTCACTGGCCGTTTCATGCCGGGTGCGGATGGGGCCGCGCCGACCCTGCCGGTGCTGATGGCGTTCGCCGATAGCAGCAACGCCCGCCTTACCATCATCGGCGACCTTGACCTTGGCTGGCTTGGCCGGCGGATGAAACGGCATGAATTGCGGGCGGGCAGTTCGATCACCGTGGCCGACAGCGAGGGCACCATCGTGGCCCGCGAACCGCAGCCGGACCGGTTCGTCGGCACCCCGATCCCGCCTGCCTTCATGGAGCTGGTCAGCGCGGCCGAACCGGGGTCGATGGCGGTGGTCAGCCAGGACGGCACCTCCCGGGTGATCGGCTATTACCCCGCATCGCCGCTGACCAAGGGATTTTATGTCAGCGCAGGGGTTTCGGTGGACGAGGGGCTGGGGCCGATCAACCGGATCACCCTGATCTCGATCCTGATCGGGCTGCTGACCACCGCCGCCGCCGTGGTGGCCGGCCAGATCGCCAACGAACGCTTCATTCGCCGCCCGTTCGCGCGGCTGATCGGCACCGTCGATGCCTGGCAGGCAGGCAACACCTCGGTGCGCACCGGGCTGCAGCGCGACGCCAGCGAATTTGGCGAGGCAGGACGCGCGCTTGACGGGTTCATGGACCAGCTTCTGGCCGCCCGCGCCCAGCGCCAGATCGCCGAGGAACAGCGCACGCTGCTGCTGCGCGAACATGACCACCGGATGAAGAACCTGATCGCCACGGTGCAGGCCATCGCGCGCCAGACGTTTCGCGGCCAGGGGCAGGATGACACTGTCAGCGTGTTCAACGGGCGGCTTGCGGCGATGGCCAAGGCGCATGAGGTGCTGTTGTCGGGCGGGCTGACGGCGGCATCGGCAAGCGAACTGATCCGCACCGCCGTGGCCCCGTTCGACGATGCCAGCCACAGCCGCTTTGCCCTGACGGGGCCGGATTTCAGCCTGTCCGACAAGGCGGCGACGGCCCTTGCGATGGCGTTGCACGAACTGTCGACCAACGCCGCGAAATACGGCGCGCTGTCGAGCCCCGACGGCAAGGTGGACATCCGCTGGAGCCTGGATGGCACCGGCCAGACCTTCACGATCGACTGGGCAGAGACGGGCGGCCCGCCGGTCACCGCGCCCGCCACTTCGGGCTTTGGCTCCACGATGATCCGGTCGGTCCTGGCCCAGCAGATCGCCGGCACCGTCGACATCGACTACCTGCCCGACGGTGTGCGCTGCCGCATCGTGGGCCACGCGACCCCGGCCTGACGCCTGCCTCTGGTTTGGCGGCAGCTTCATGCCGATGCCTTTTGCCCGCCTGCCGCGGCGCAGGAACCCCCCTGTTCAGCCCGCGTTGGTTGATCGAAGGCTGCCTGTCACACCCATTTCCGCCTTGCCTTGGGGTCTATCCATGAATGCCACCGACAGGGATCTTGTGGTCCCGGACGTCATCACTCTGATCCCGGCGTTGCGGGGATATGCCCGCGCCTTGACGCGCAACCCGGTCGACGCCGACGATCTGGTGCAGGAGACGCTGACCAAGGCGCTTGCCAGCATCGACGGATTCCGGCCCGGCACCAAGCTGCGGGCGTGGCTGTTCACCATCATGCGCAACACGTTCTACAACACCTCGGTCAAGCGGCGGCGCGAAAACACCGGGGCCGAGGATTGCGTGTCGGGCGAAGTGTCGGTGCCGGCAACGCAGGAAACCACGCTTTTGCACAACGAAGTGATGCGCGCGATCGACAAGCTGCCGGAAAACTTCCGCGAGATGCTGATCCTCGTCGTGATGCTGGGCGAACGCTACGAAGATGCGGCGGTGATCTGCAACTGCGCGGTCGGCACCGTCAAAAGCCGGGTGAACCGCGCCCGGCAGATGGTGATCGACATGGTCGGGCACGAACCGGTGATGCCGGTCAGCAGCGCCAAGCGGCCCGCCCAACAGGCGCAGCGCAGCGCCTAGCCCTCGCCCGCCAGTCCGTCCATCGGGCGCACGGTGAAATCGGTGACGCCGTCAACCCCGCGCAGCGCCTGCACCAGCGCCTCCAGCCGGCCGCGGCCGGTGCGCGTATAGGCCGTTACCGCCAGTTCGGTCGCCGCGTGATGGCTGAAATGCCGCCAGCAGATGGCGCGCACGGTCAGCCCGTGCTGGCGCAGCATGGCTTCCAGATCCGGCGCGCCAAACGTGGCGCCGTCATGCACCCGCACCACGATGCGCAGCTTGGTGCGCGCGGGCAGCAGCGTCTGCACCACCTTCAAAAGCACAAGCACCAGCAGGGCGATCACCGACCCGATGATCCCAAGGCTGACCATGCCGACGCCGTAGACAATGCCCAGCGCCGCCGTCACCCACAGCGATGCGGCCGTGGTCAGACCATGCACCGACACCCCGTCGCGCAGGATCACCCCGGCCCCCAGAAAGCCGATCCCGGTCAGGATGCCATGCGGCATCCGCGTCAGATCGGCCACGATGGAGGTGCCAGGGATCTGTGACAGCACCCACTCCGATTGGCGCACCGCGACCAGCATCAGCAGCGTCGAGGCAAGGCAGACCAGCATGTGCGTGCGCAGACCCGCCGGCTTGCCCTGCACCTCGCGCTCACCGCCGATGATCGCCCCGGTCAGCAGACTGCACCCAAGCGGAACCGTCAGATCAGGATTGGTGAGGACGGCAAGAAGATCACTGAGGTCCGGCATGATTCATAGCCCGGCAAGGGAACACAGGATGAAGGCCCGCGACGGATGCGCCGCGGGCCTTGGAAGGTGCAAGATCCGACAAGGATGTCAGACAGGCGTCACAAGGCCACCCGTCTGGCCAGCGGCCCGATCCGGGGTCTTGACACCATGCGCGCCTGCGCCGGTTTCTTCAAGGGACTGACGGGCCTTGTGGACCTCCTCGTTGAAGATGCGCTGTGCTTCGGCGACCAGCGTGTCGCTGCTTGACCCCAGCGTGCGATCCTCGACCCTGGTGCGGGGCAGCGATGCACCGATCCCCGCGCCCACGGCCATCGCCAGCGCGCCCACCACGAGGGGCTGGTTTTCGAACGCGCCGGTTGCGGCGTGCGCGCCCTTGCGCAGGGCCTCGCGCGCGGTGCGCTGCGCGTCATAGGCAGCCCGGCGCGCCGATACCACCCGCTCGCGCGCGGTGTCCGACAAATCCTCGGTGCCATGCGACAGGCGGTCGGTCAGCCGCGATGCGCGGTCGCGCACGGCTTCCACCGCGTCCCTGGCCGTGTCGATCACGCTGCTGGCGCCGCGCTTTACCGCGCCGGTGATGCCGCCGCCGCTTTGGCAGCGGTTCCAGTCGTCATCGCCGTCCCAGTCGTCCGCTAACCAAGCCATGTCGTCGGCCTGCATGCCAGACCCGCCCATCGCATGGCGCGACCCGGTCGAACGGTGTGACGATCCCGACCGCGCACTGCCAAAGCCATGCCGATCCGCCGATGCCGCGCCCGATGCCGCGCCCGATGCCCTGTCAAAGCCGCCCTTGCCCAGCATCAGCCAGGCGACACCGGCACCGATCATCGCCACGGCGGCGGGGTTGCGGCCAAGGGTCTCTTTTGCCACCCGGCCAATCTCGCTGCTGCGTCCGCGCAGCATGTCAGAGACGTCGTTCATGATACCGTCCATGGAAAACTTCCTTTGCAGCGTGTTGATGTTCGCGCGCATCGCTTCGCGCTCGCGTTCGATGTCGCGCTCGATGTCTTCGGGGGTGCGGCTGTCACTTGTCATCACAGGCCTCCGTTGCTGCCTTCACGTCGCGCTGGATGTTGGTCGCCACGCGCCGGGGCACGAAGCCGATCCGCTTCATCGCCGAAACGGCCGCCATCACGATCAGCCCGGCGACCACCAGAAACAGTACCCCGGTGATCAGCGATGCCCAGACCGGCGACAGCCCCGCCGCGATGAACGCCGCGACGATCGCGGCGCTCAGGACGTTGACGCCGGTGATCGCCAGCACCAGCGCCCCCATGATCACCGCGATGGCCGACACGGCATCCTTGACGGATGCCACCAGTTCGGCCTTGGCAAGGGCCACCTCGCTGCGCACGAGGTTGCTGATGTTGCCTGCAACATCGACCAGCATCTCGGCCGCGGTCCGTGAGGTGTCCTGCGGGCTCATGGGAAGACCGAAACCGAAGCATCGTTCGGTTTCCCTTCGTTCAGCTCGTCGTCGTCGTCCCTGCCCAGCGACGAGGAAGTGTTGGCGTCCCTGCAAGACCCGGTCCGCCCGTCCATCGCGCCGCTGCCAGAGCGGTAGCCATGGCCCGCCCCGCCCGCATAGCCCGTTTCGCCATGCCCTGAACCGCCCGAAACGCCGGTATCGGACGCTTTCAGATAGCGGCTGGCGGCAAAGCCAAGCAGCGCCGCGCCGCCAAGGAACAGGATCGGGTTCTGCCGCGCCACACGGGTGATGCCGTGCAGGATCTCGCCCACGTCCTTGTCGCGCAGCGCGTCCGACGCATCGGCAAGATGGTCCGCCACAAAGGCGATGCTGCGTTCCTGCGGCGAGCCGCCGCGCATTTCGTCGGCCGCGTTGCGCAGCACGGATGCCATGTTCTGCACCTCGCCCGCGACCGAGGCCTTGGCATCCTCGGCCTTCGCCTTCACGCCGGCCATGGCCTGGTCAATCTTCTGGCCGGCCACCGCCTTCAGATCTGCCGCAACGCTGCCTCCGGCCTCACCGGTCTCGGACGTCATACCCATGTCGATCATTGCAGTTGCCTTCCTGTGTCCTGGATTGGAGTTGACCCATTCGATTGCCCCTCCGACGCAAAGCCGTTGCCAGGGGCCACAGGGCGCGCGGCAGGCTTCGGGTCGCGGGGCAGATGCCGGAACAACCCGGCAGCAGCCCATTTGTTCCAGCGCGCCGCAGGTTCCCCTGCACCGGCAACACGCGGGCGCCGCGGCGATCTGGCGGCGATCTGGCGGCGATCTGATGGAATCTGATGGCTTGGCGCGTGGCACTTCCGCCCCGATCCCGTGCAAGACTTGCGCCACGGCACCGTTGGAAGGGGGCAACCTTGGCAGAGATCTACGGCAGGCGCGAGACTGCGGCCACCCTTGCCGCCCGCGCGGGCAACCTGTCGCAGTTCGCCGGTGTCCGCCTTGTCACGCTTGCCGACGGCGCCGAACGCGGCATCCGCCTGCTGGAATTCCGCACCGGCAGCGGCCTTGCCTTCACCGTCATGGTCGATCGCGCGCTGGACATCGCCGAGATGGCGCACAACGGCCGCGCCATCGGCTGGCACTCCCCCACCGGGCTGCGCCACCCCGGCCTGCACGAGGCCGATGGCGAAGGCGGCCTTGGCTGGGTGCGGTCGTTCTCGGGCTTCCTGTCGACCTGCGGACTTGACCACATCTTCGGCCCCGTCGAGGTGCCCGCCGACAGCTACAACTACCCCTACCGCCCCAGCGTGAAGCACGGCCTGCACGGCCGCATCGGCACCTGCCCCGCCCGCCTGACCGGCTACGGCGAGCGGTGGGAGGGCGACCGCTGCATCCTGTGGGCCGAAGGCATCGTCACCCAAGCCGCCGTCTTTGGTGAAAACCTCGAACTTCACCGCCGGATCGAGGCCGACCTTGGCGGCAACGAGGTGCGCCTGAGCGACCGCGTGGTGAACGCAGGCTTCGCCCGCACGCCGCACATGCTGCTTTACCACGTCGACATCGGCTATCCGGTGATCGACGAAGGCGCGCGCTACCTGGCCCCGATCCGCGATGTGATCTGGGCCGCCCATGCCGCACATTACCGCGCGCAGGGCGTCGGCTATCACACCTGCCCCGCCCCGATCACCGGGTTTCGCGAACAGGTCTGGCAGCATGACATGGTGGCCGATGCGAACGGCCTCGTGCCCGTCGCCGTGGTCAACGACCGCATTGGTCTTGGCCTGCAAGTCGAAACCCGGGCCGCGCAATTCCCCTGCGCCGTGCAATGGCAGAACTTCCAGTCCGGCAACTATGTCATGGGGATCGAACCCTCCACCCACCACGTCCTCGGCAACCTCGCCGCGCGCGACCGAGGCGAGATGATCTGGCTGAACCACGGCGATACCCGCCGCTACGACACCACCTTCGCCGTCCTCCCGACCCCCGCCGCCATCGCCGCGGCCGAGGCCCGCATCCGCGCCATCAGCCCGCAACCCGCCGACGCCTACCCCGGCCCCGGCGGCCGGTTCCCGAAGATCCACACCCCGTGATGACCGCGATCCCCTTTACCCCCCGCGACTACAGCCTCACCGGCCCCGAAGCGCGCCATGCCATCGACGCAGGCCTCGCCTCGGCGGAATGGTATCACTCCGACGTGCCGCGCAAGGTGATGAAAGACCTGATGGCCCGCCGCGACGGCCCCGCGATCCGCGACACGGTGATCTGGCTTGCCCTCCTGATCCTCAGCGCGACGGGCGGCATCCTGACCTGGGGCACATGGTGGGCGGTTGCGTTCTTCGCCGTCTACGGCGTGCTTTACGGCTCGGCCTGCGACAGCCGCTGGCACGAATGCGGCCACGGCACCGCCTTCCGCACCAAATGGATGAACACCTGGGTCTACACCCTCGCCTCCTTCATGGTGATGCGAAACCCGGTCTCGTGGCGCTGGAGCCACGCGCGTCACCACACCGACACCATCATCGTGGGCCGCGACCCCGAGATCGGCCACTTCCGCCCGCCGCAACTCCGCCTCGCAGCCCTCCACTTCATCGGCATCCCCGACATCTGGCTGCACTTCCGCATCCTGCTGCGCAACGCCCTCGGCATCATCACCCCCGACGAGGCCGACTACATCCCCGCCTCCGAACGCCCCAAGGCGATCCTCTGGGCGCGCATCTTCGTCAGTGTCCACCTCGCCGCCGTGGCTTGGGCGCTGGCCACATCGTCGCTTTTGCCCGTGATGCTGATCGGCGGGCCGCGCGTCTACGGCACCTGGCACATGGTGATGACCGGCCTTCTGCAACACGGCGGGCTGGCCGAAGACGTGCTGGACCACCGCCTGAACAGCCGCACCGTGTTGATGAACCCGGTCAGCCGCTGGCTTTACTGGAACATGAACTACCACGTCGAACATCACATGTTCCCGATGGTGCCCTACCACGCCCTGCCGCGCCTGCACGCCACCATCAAACACGACCTGCCGCCGCCAAACCCCTCGATCCTGCAAGCCTACGCCGAGATGACCCGCGCGCTCTGGCGCCAGCGCAGCGACCCCACGCACACCATCATCCCCGCCCTGCCCCCGACCGCGCGCCCCTACCGCGCCGACCTGCACCAGTTGTCCCCCGAACGAGGCGCGCCATGACCCGCAAGCTGCCAACCGTTGCCGACCTCAAGGCCGGCAAGGGCAAGGGACAGAAGACCATGCTCCACTACCGCACCCTCGAGCAGGCCGCTGCGGCCGAGGCTGCGGGCATCGACATCGCCTCGATCCCCCCCGACCTCCTGACCAACCCGCGCTACCGCGAGGTTGCCCCCACCGTGTTTTCGATGACCGGCCGCGCCCACCCCGAGGCGGGAACGCCCGACGATTACCTCCGCCTCGCGGGCCAGCTTCTGCACGCCGGGGCCGACGCGATCTATTGCTCCGGCAGCCTGCAAACCGTCGAAATGCTCGCCCGCGAATACGTCCCTGTCGTGGGCCACGTCGGCCTTGTCCCGTCGCGCGCCACCTTCACCGGCGGCTTCCGCGCCGTCGGCAAGACCGCCGCTTCGGCCTTGGCGCTTTACGAAAACTGCCGCCGCTATCAGGACGCCGGCGCCTTTGCGGTCGAAATCGAGGTGGTGCCGCCCGAGGTCGCGACCGCGATCTCCGCCCGGCTCGACCTTCTGCTGTGGTCGATGGGCGCCGGCCCCGGCTGCGACGCGCAATACCTCTTCGCCATCGACATCCTCGGCGAAACCCGAGGCCACATCCCGCGCCACTCCAAGGTCTACCGCAACTTCGCCGCCGAACACGACCGCCTGCAAGCCGAACGCATCGCCGCCTTCACCGAGTTTCGCGAGGACGTCGCAAACGGAGCCTTCCCCGAACCGCAGCACCTCGTCATGATGGACCCCGCAGAACACGAGGCGTTCCTGAAAGGCATCGGCGCATGAACCTCGGGCTGGCGCAAAGCGTGGTCATCGTCACCGGCGCCGCCAGCGGCATCGGTGCGGCCATCGCCCGTGCCGCCCATGCCGAAGGCACCGGCGCGCTGGTCCTGACTGACCGTGACGAGCCCGCCCTCGCCCGCGTCGCTACCGAGCTTTCCGCCCACCCCGTCACCGCCGACCTCTCCGACCCCACCGCCCCCGCCCGCATCGCCGCTGAGGCGATCACCCGTTTCGGCCGCATCGACGGCCTTGTGAACGCCGCCGGCCTCACCACGCGCGGCTCGTTCGTCACCGGCACCGCCGACATCTGGGACCAGCTTTTCGCCGTCAATGCCCGCGCGGCCTTCCTTCTGATGCAGGCCGCCATCGCTGACATGACCGCCCGTCGCGCCCCCGGCGCGATCGTCAACATAGGCTCGATGAACGCCCATTGCGGCATCCCCGACCTTGCGATCTACGCCGCCACCAAGGGCGCGCTTGCCACCCTTACCCGCAACGCCGCCCACGCCCATATGGCCGATGCCATCCGCGTCAACGCGATCAACCTTGGCTGGGTCGCGACCGAGGCCGAGGATCGGATGCAATCGCAAACCCTCGGTCACGGCCCCGACTGGCAGGCCACGGCCGCGGCCAGCCTCCCCCTCGGTCGCCTCGTCACGGCAGAAGAATGTGCCACCCTCGCCCTCTTCCTGCTCGGCACGGCCTCCGCCCCGATGTCCGGCGCGGTGATCGACTTTGAACAAAAGGTCGCAGGCGCGCTATGACCCCCACCCCTGCGCCCCGCGATTTCGACGCCCTGCGCGCCCTTCTGGTCGCCCGCGCCGGCACTCTCAGCAAACGCCTCGCCCAAGTGGCGCAGTTCTTCCTCAACCACCCCGAAGCGGTCGCGGTCACCACCCTCACCCGGCTTGCCGGTCAGGCGCATGTGCCGCCCGCCACCATCACCCGCTTTGCCAAGGAGCTTGGCTATGCGGGCTTCGCCGACCTGCAACTGATCTTCCGCGAACGCCTGCTTGGCCCCAGCCTGCCCTATGCCAGCCGCATCGCCGCGCAACTGACCGAGGCCGATCTCGACCAGCCCGGCCACGTTTTCGGCAGCTTCGTGCAGGCCGCCGTGCAATCGCTCCTCCGCATCGAAGAGGCGCTGGACCGCACCGCGCTTGAGGCCTTCGTCACCGCCCTCGCCGCCTCCGAGGTGGTTCATGTCGCCGCCGCGCGCGGTGCCTTCGGGCTTGGCGCCTACACCGTCTACGGCCTTGCCAACATCGGCAGACGCGCGCACCTGATCGACAATCTCGGGGCGATGCGTGCCGAACAGGTGGCTGCCATCGGCCCGAACGACGTGCTGCTGGTGATGACCTTCGACGACTACACCGCCGAAACCGTCGATTGCGCCCGCCTTGCGGACCAGCGCGGCCACCGCGTGCTTGCGATCACCGACAACGCCCTCAGCCCGGTCGCGCCCCTCGCCCAGCACGTCCTTTACGTCAACGAGGCCCGCCTCGGCCACTTCCGCAGCCAGGTTCCCGCGATGGTCGTGGTGCAGGCACTGATCGTCAGCCTCGGGCGGCGCATCGGAACCGATTTGGTTCCCGATAATCAAAATGCAAAATCTGAAAAACCTGTTGCATCGACTCGGGGCGCGGCCAAGGATCGCGCCGGGGGGACGCCATGATGCACGCAACCTTCGACTTCTCGGATGCCACCGTCCTCGTCATCGGTGCCAGCAAGGCCGGGATCGGTGCCGCCATCGCCCGCGCCTTCCAGGATGCCGGCGCGACCGTCACCATCACCGGCGCCGAGCCCGAACCCGCCGCCGAAGACCGCGCCCGCTTTGCCTATCACCAGCTTGACGTGACCGACGCCGCCGCCGTCACCGCCCTCGCCGCCGCGACCCCCACCCTCGACATCCTCGTGAACTGCGCCGCGATCACCGCGCGGGGCGAGGAAATGGCGCCTGCGTTCTTCAGCCATGTCGTCGACGTCAACCTGCACGGCACCTTCCGCACCGCCGAGGCGTTCCACCGCCACCTTCAGGCGCGCCAGGGCAGCCTGATCAACATCGCCTCGATGTATGCGATGTTCGGCAGCCCGCGGAACCCGGCCTACGGCGCGTCCAAGGCCGCCGTGGTGCAGTTGACCAAATCCCTCGCCATCGCCTGGGCCGCCGACGGCATCCGCGTCAACGCCGTCGCCCCCGGGTTCATCGTCACCGAACAGTCCGCCCGCAGCCGCACCGACCCGGCCCATGTCGCCGCCGTTGCCTTGCGCACGCCGATGGGCCGCTGGGGCCAGCCCGACGACATCGCCGGGCCGGTCCTGTTCCTCGCCTCGCCCCTGTCGGGCTTCATGACCGGCACCTGCCTTGCCATCGACGGAGGCTATTCGATTGCCTGACATTTCCGCCCCCCTCTCGGCCGCCCCCCTCTCGGCCGCCGTCATCGGCACCGGCTTCATCGGCACCGTCCACATCGGCGCGCTTCGCCGCCTTGGCATCCCCATCGCGGGTGTCCTCGGCTCCAGCGCCACGCGGGGCGCTGACCGTGCCGCAGCCCTTGGCGTGGCAAAAGCCTACGCCAGCCTCGACGACCTGCTGGCCGATCCCGGCGTCACCATCGTCCACGTCACCTCGCCGAACGTCGCGCATTACGATCAGGTGAAGCGTCTCCTCAAGGCCGGCAAACACGTCATCTGCGAAAAGCCCCTCGCCATGACCGCCGCCCAGTCGGCCGAGATGCTGGCCCTCGCCCGCGCCTCGGGCCTGATCGCCGCCGTCTGCTACAACACCCGGTTCTACCCCCTCAACCAGCACGCCCACGGCATGATGACGTCAGGCGAGCTGGGCGAGTTGCGCCTCATCACCGGCCAGTTCCATCAGGATTGGCTGGCAAAAGACACCGACTGGAACTGGCGGCTGGAGGCCGACGAGGGTGGCCCCCTCCGTTCGGTCAGCGATATCGGCACCCACTGGATCGACCTCACCAGCTTCATCACCGGCCAGAAGCCCACCGCCGTGATGGCCGAGCTTGCGACCTTCATCCCCGACCGCCAGAAACCGCTCGGCCCGGTCGAAACCTTCACCACCGCCAAGGGTGCGACCGAGACCCGCCGCATCCATACCGACGACGCCGCGACCCTTCTCCTGCGCTACGCGAATGGCGGGCGCGGCGTCCTGACCACCAGCCAGATCAGCCGGGGCCGCAAGGGCCTTCTGACATGGGACATTTCCGGCTCCAAAGCCTCGGCGGCGTGGAGCGGCGAGAACCCCGACGCGCTCTGGATCGGGCACCGCGATCAGCCCAACCAGATCCTCCTGCGCGACCCCTCGCTGATGAACCCGCTCGGTGCCGCCGCCTCCGCCCTGCCCGGCGGTCACGCCGAAGGCTTTGCCGACACCTGGACCGCCTTCTTCCGGCAGGTCTATGCAGACGTGGCCCAAGGCCGCCGCGCGCCGGCCGCCACCTACGCGGGCTTCGACGATGGCCACTACGAGATGCAGTTCTGCGACGCCGTTCTGGACAGCGCCCGCACCGGCACATGGGTCACCATCCGATGAAAGGCACCTGACATGCAGCTTGGCATCCTGACCGCCCCCTTCCCCGACACGCCCCTCGAAGGCGTCGCCGATTACGCGGCCAGCGCCGGGTTCCAATCGCTGGAAATCGCCTGCTGGCCCGCCGCCGGGGCCGAGAAACGCCGCTACGCCGGCACCGCCCACCTGCCGATCGAGGATATGACCGCCACCCGCGCCTCCGAGATCACCGGCATGATCGCCGCCAAGGGCCTTACCATCTCCGCCCTCGGTTACTACCCCAACCCCCTGCACGCCGACGCCGCGCACCGCGACGCGGTCGCCACCCACCTCAAGCGCGTGATCACCGCCGCCAGCGTGATGGGCCTGCCGCTCGTCAACAGCTTCGTCGGCGGCGACCGCAGCCTGACCGTCGACCAGAACTGGGCCCGCGCCACCGAGATCTTCGCGCCCATCGTCGCCCACGCCCGCGACCATGGCGTGCGGCTGGCGTTCGAAAACTGCCCGATGATCTTTTCGCACGACGAATGGCCCGGCGGCCACAACATCGCCTACGCCCCGCGCATCTGGCGCCGCATCTTCGAGACCTGGGGTGACGCCGTCGGCCTGAACTTCGACCCAAGCCACCTTGTCTGGCAGATGATCGACCAGGCCCGCTTCATCCGCGAGTTCGGCCCCCACATGGCCCATGTCCACGCCAAAGACCTGATGATCGACCGCGACGGGCTTTACGACAACGGCATCCTTTCCGCCGGCATGGGCTGGCAGGTGCCACGGATGCCCGGCCTTGGCGATGTCGACTGGCCCGGTTTCTTTTCGGGGCTTTACCGGGCGGGCTATGATGGCCCAATAATCATCGAACACGAAGACCGCGACTTCGAAGGCTCCGACACAAAAATCAAACGCGGCTTCGAACTGGCGCGCGACGTCCTGCGCCCCTTCGTCAAGTAGGACGACCGAATTACCACCAACCGATCTGGGAGGATCACATGAGAAAACTGCTTTTGGGAACCGCATCGCTGGCAATCGCGATGTCGCTTGCCGCCGCCGCCCATGCCGAGGGTTACAAGATCGGCATATCGAACACCGTGCAGGGCAACGGCTGGCGCGAGGAAATGGTCTGCGCGATGAAGGCGCAGGCGCTGGCCTCCGGCAAGGTCGAAAGCCTGAACATCGCGCATCGCAACACCGATGCCGCAGGCCAGCTTGAGGATATCCGCAACCTGATCCAGGCCGGGGTCAACGCCATCGTCGTCAACCCCGCCAACGCCGACGGCATCAACGCCGCGATCAAGGAAGCCACCGATGCCGGCATCGTCGTCGTCGCCGTCGACCAGGCCGTGACCGAACCTTCGGCCTACATCCTGTCGAACAACCAGGAGCAATACGCCTACCTCGGCGCCAAGTGGCTGTTTGAGACGATGGGCGGCAAGGGTGCCGTGGTCTACATGCGCGGTGCGGCGGGTGCCGGGGCCGACAACGACCGCGACAAGGGCTTCAAGCGCGCGATGGCCGAATTCCCGGAAATCACCGTGGCGCAAGAGGTGTTCACCGGCTGGCAGCAGGATCAGGGCAAGCAGCAGATCAACGACATCATTGCCGCGGGTGTGCCGTTCCAGGGCGTCTGGACCTCCGGCATCGACAACGTGATCGTCGATGCCTTCGTCGAAAGCGGCGCGCCCCTCGTGCCGATCGTCGGCGCTGACAACGCGGGCTTTGTCGGCCAGTTGCAATCGGTCGAAGGTCTGGTCGGCGCGGCGGTGACGAACCCCGGTTCGGTCGGCGGCGCAGGTGTGGAACTGGCGATCCGGATCCTCGACGGCAATGCTCCGGCGGAAAAGACCGTGCTCGTGGATCCCGTCGTCTGGGCCAACAACACCGACGAGGGCAAGAAGCTGCTGGCCGAAGCCGCGAACCCGAACCTCAGCCCCGAATGGCCGGTTTCGGTCTCGATCCCCGGCTGGACGACCTACACGATGGACCAGATCATCGCCTGCAAAGGCCCGGGCGAGTAACATCCCGCTGATCTGACAACGCCTCCGGGGCCATCCCCGGGGGCATTTCCCCCAAATGGACCACCCCATGCTCGATGCCCCCGCACCGACAGCCGTTCTTGACGCCACTGGCGTTGCCAAGCGCTTCGGCGCGGTGGTGGCCCTGCGCGATGCATCGCTTCAGGTCGGCCCCGGTCAGGTCATGGCCCTGATGGGGGCCAATGGTGCCGGCAAATCGACCTTCGTCAAGATCCTTACCGGCGTTCTGAAACCCGACAGCGGTCACGTCCGCATCAAGGGCCGCGAAAGCACCGTCGCCTCGCCCTCCGGCGCCCGCCGCTCTGGCCTCGTGCCGGTCTATCAGGAACCATCGCTGATCCCCGACCTCGACATCGCCGACAACCTGCGCCTCGGCAACACGCCCGTTGCCCCGTTCCGCCACTGGGTGGCCGAACTTGGCCTGCCGAACCTGGCCCTCGACGCGATGATCCGCAGCCTGCCACTCGCGTCCCTGCGCATCGTCGATCTTGCCCGCGCGCTGGCCTTGGAGCCTGACGTCCTCCTTCTCGACGAACTCACCGCCGCCCTGCCGACCGACCTTGTCGACCGCGTGCTGAAAACCGTCCGCGCGCAGGCCGATGCGGGCCGCTCGGTCATCTACATCTCGCACCGCTTCACCGAAATCGCCGCGATCTGCGACCGGGCTACCGTGCTGCGTGACGGTCATACCGTGGCCGACGTCGCCATCGAACCCGGCATCGAGGAACGCATCGTCGAGATGATGCTGGGCGGCGCGATCAGCCCCGCCACCACCGGCACCCGCGCCGCGCACAAATCCAGCGGCGCGCCCCGGCTCAGCGTCAGCCACCTGAAAACCGGCAACCGGCTCAGGGACGTCTCGCTAGACCTCTACCCCGGCGAGGTTCTCGGCGTCATAGCCCTCGAAGGCCAGGGACAGGACGAGCTGTTCGACGTCCTCGCCGGCAACCGCCGCGCCACCGGCGGCACCGTCACCGTCAAGGGCAAACCCGCCCAGTTCAGCCACCCCGCCGACGCCATCGCCGCGGGCCTGACGCTCGTGCCGGGCGACCGCGCCCATGCCCTTCTGATGAGCCGCTCGGTGCGCGAGAACATCGCCCTGCCGCTCGTCGCCCGCCTGCGCACCTGGGGGGCCATCCCGATGCGCGACGAGGCCGCCCGCGTCACCTCCGCCATCGACCGGCTGCAGATCGACACCCGCGCACAGGGCGAGGTGCGGCGCCTGTCGGGTGGCAACCAGCAAAAGGTCACCATCGCCCGCTGGATCGCCAAGGGCGTCGACACCCTCCTCCTCTTCGACCCCACCCGCGGCATCGACATCCGCACCAAGCGCCAGATCTACGCCCTCGTCCGCGACCTCGCCGACCAAGGCGCGGCCGTCCTCTACTACACCTCCGAACTCGCCGAGATCCGCCTCGCCTGCGACCGCGCCGTGGTCATCTTCAACGGCCGCGTGGTCGACGTGATCGACGCCGCCGATGCGGATGAGCCCACCCTGATGCGCGCCGCTTACGGCCTGACCGAAAAGGCGGCCCAGTCATGATGCGCCCTCTGACCAAAGCCCCCCCACCCTCTCCCTCCCCCACGCGGGGGGAGGGAAGCGCCCACCGCCCAGCCTTGCGCACCGCCCCCGCCCCCTCCCCCATCGCCGCCCCCATCGCCTCCCCCATCGCCTCCCCTCCGCCTCGCGGGAAGGGGCTGGGGGTGGGGGGCCGCCTCGCAAATAGCTGCCCTGCCCTCCCCCCGGCACAGTTCCGCATCGACCCGAACGCCTGCGCGATCAGCCGCCGCACCCGGACCAAAGCCCCCCTACCCTCTCCCTCCCCCACGCGGGGGGCGGGAAGCGGCCACCGCCCAGCCTCATGGCCTCCATCAACCCCCATCGCCTCCCCTCCCCCTCGTGGGGAGGGGCTGGGGGTGGGGGGCGGCCTCGCACGCGGCACCGGCCCTATCGGAGCGCCCGCATGAAGCGCCTGATCGAAGCGAATGCCTGGACGGTCGGCCTTGCCGCCCTCCTCGCCCTCCTCCTCATCGTGACGAAACTCATCCAGCCCGAGTTCGGCGCCTCCGGCCTCGACAGCCTCGCCCGCGCAGCCCTGCCCTTCGTGCTTGCCACCGTCGGCATGGCGGTCGTGGTGATCGCCGGTGGCATCGACCTCTCGATCGCCGCGATGATGGCCGTGGCCTCCGTCACCGCCGCCCGCCTGATGGAGGGTGCGACCGATCCGCAATCCGTCCTCGTCCTCATCACGGTCCTCGTCCTCGGCCTTGCGATGGGGGCGATCAACGGCGCGCTCATCGTCGTGACCCGCGTGCCGGATATCGTCGTGACCCTCGCCATGCTGTTTGTCTGGCAGGGTGTGGCGCTGCTCATCCTGAACGCGCCCGGCGGTGCCACCGCGCCCTGGCTGCGCAACCTGATCGTCGGAGGCGTCACCCTGCCCGGCTTCCCCCCCGGCCTGCCCCCCAGCCTGACCGACTGGATCCCCAAAGCCGTCGTCGTGATGGCAATCGTCGTCACCGCCGTCTGGTTGCCGATCAAACGCTCCAAGCTTGGCCTGATGTTCTACGCCATCGGCTCCGACCCCCTCGCCGCCTTCCGCTCCGGCGTGCCGGTGGGCCTCACCCGCGTCGCGGCCTACGCGGTCTGCGGCCTGTTCGCCGCCCTCGGCGGCCTCGCCGTCACCATGTCCACCGGCATCGGCGAGCCGATCCCCGGCCCCTACCTGCTTGCCTCCGTCGCCGCCGTGGTGCTTGGCGGCGTCGTCCTCGGCGGCGGGCGGGGTGGCCTCCTCGGCCCGATCCTCGCGGTCTTTGTCCTCCGCCTTGTCCGGATGGACCTGACGCTGATGTCGGTCGACCCGAACGTCGCCGCCATCGTCGAAGGCACCATCATGGTGCTCGTCGTGATGTTCGGCGGGCTTCTTGCACTCAGGGGGGCGCGCCTTGACCGCACTGGCTGACCAACCGACACCGCTTGCCCGCCTCGGCCGCCTGATGGTCGACTGGCCGCTGATCCCGCTGACCCTCCTCCTCTTCGCGCTGATCGGCGCCTTGGAGATCATGCAGCCCGGCATCGTCAAGGCGTTCTGGATATCGAACACCATCAAGGCCGCGATCCCGCTTGCGATGCTTGCCGCCTGCCAGACGCTGACCATGCTGACGGGCGGCATCGACCTCTCCGCCGGAACCGTCGCCACCATCGCGGCCTTCGTCACCGCGACCCTCGCGCCCCTGATCGGCGTGCCGCCCGCCATCGCCATCGCGATGACCTGCGCGCTTGCAGCGGGTCTCGTGAACGGCGTCGGCGTCGCGTTCTTCCGGGTGCATCCCCTGATCATGACGCTTGGCACCGGCCTTATCGCCACCGGCTGCCTTCTGGTCTACCAGCGCTTCGTGATCTCCACCGGCACGCTCATTCCGCCCAGCCTCGTCTGGCTCGGCACCGGGCGCAGCTTTGGTCTGCCGAACGCGCTCGTCGTCTTCCTCCCTTTCGCCGCCCTCGTGATCTGGGCGCAGCGCCGCACCGGCTTTGGCC
The DNA here is from genome assembly GCA_030697175.1 of Paracoccaceae bacterium. GTDB lineage: Bacteria > Pseudomonadota > Alphaproteobacteria > Rhodobacterales > Rhodobacteraceae > JAUYQR01. The sequence continues at coordinate 215,812 of JAUYQR010000015.1, forward strand.
GCCTCCTCTACGCCATCGGCGCGAACGAAGCGGCCGCCCGCCTCTCTGGCGTCCGCGTCTGGCAGGTCCACCTCGCGCTCTACGCCCTGTCCGGCCTGATCGCGGGCCTCACCGGCCTCGTCTACCTCGGCATCGTCAAGACCGCGTCCCTCTCCCTCGCGCTGCCGCTCGACCTGCCGTCTGTCGCCGCCGCCGTCGTCGGCGGCACCTCGATCTTCGGCGGGCGTGGCGGCTATGGCGGCACCATCATCGGTGCGCTCATCCTGACCGTCCTCGCCACCATGCTGACGCTTCTGCAAATGCCCGAAGGTGGCCGCCGCATCCTGTTCGGCGCGATCATCCTTGCCGTCACCGCGCTTTTCATCCGCCTCACCGACCGCACCTGACCCAACTACACCTAAAAGGATCGCAGATGGCCCGCTTCAAGATCGTCGGCATCAGCTTTGACCACATGCACATGGGCGACCTTCTGCGCATGGTCCACGCCCACCCGCAGGCGGAAATTGCCGGTCTCTTCGACCCCGATCCCGCCCGCATGACCGCCGCCGCCGCCACCTTCGGCGTGCCGGCGGACCGCCTCTTCACCGACCTCGACGCCTGCATCGCGGCCACCAGACCCAACCTCGCCATCCTCTGCGCCGCCACCGCCGACCACGCCCGCTACACCCAACGGCTCGCCGCGCACGGCGTCAACGTCTTCGTCGAAAAACCCTTCGCCGCCTCCGTCGCCGATGCCCGCGCGATGATCGCGGCCATGCAGCCCACCGGCAAGCTTCTGGCGATCAACTGGCCGCTCGCCTGGGTGCCAGCCCACGTCACCGCCAAACGCCTGATCGACGATGGCCGGATCGGCCAACTCACCGACCTTCACTTCTACGGTGGCAACCGTGGCCCGCTTTACCACCTCGCCGACAAGATCGAGGTTTCGCCCGAAGAGGTCGAACGCCAGAAACCCACCTCCTGGTGGTACAAACGCGCAAGCGGAGGCGGCAGCCTGCTCGACTATCTCGGCTACGGCGCCACCCTCGGCACCTGGGTTATGAACGGCGAAGCGCCCCTCGAGGTTACCGCCGTCACCGACGACACGCCCGGGCTGGAGGTTGACCAGCACGCCATCACCATCTGCCGCTACGCGCGTGGCCTTTCCCGCATGGAAACCCGCTGGGGCACCTTCACCGATCCGTGGACGATCCAGCCGCAGCCGAAATGCGGCTTTGTCTTCGTCGGCACCGCAGGCACCATCGCCAGCTACGATTACGAAGGCCACGTCACCCTCCAGACCCGCGCCAAGCCGGAACCCACCGCCGTCCCCGCCGAGCCGCTGCCCCAAGGCCGCACCAACGCCATCGAATACGTCCTCGACTGCATCACCACCGGCGAGCCTCTGTCCGGCCCGCTCGACCCTGCCGTAAGCCTCCTCGGTCAGCGCATCGTCGACACTGCCGCCCAATCGGCCCGCGAAAAGCGCACCCTCGCCCTCGTCCCATGACCGACACGCCCGATGCCGACACCTACGCCCTGAAATCGGCCACCCTTGCCGAAATCCCCGCGCCTGATCTGCCCTACGAACCGCCCCTGCCGCGCCACTACCGCCCAAGGATCGGCGTGATCGGCACCGGTGGCATCGTCTCGGCCCACCTCGACGCCTACCGCACCGCAGGCTGGACCGTCGCCGCCCTCTGCAACCGCACGCCTGCCAAGGCCGAAGCCGCCCGCGCCCTCGCCCCCGACGCGCGCATCACCACCGATGCGCAAGACATCCTGACCGACCCCGGCATCGACGTTGTCGACATCACCCCCCACCCTGCCGACCGCCTGCCCCTGATCGAGGCCGCCCTCATGGCGGGCAAGCATGTCCTCAGCCAGAAACCCTTCGTCCTCGACCTCGCCGACGGTCAGCGCCTCGTCACCCTCGCCCGGATGCGCGGCCTGAAACTCGCCGTCAACCAGAACGGCCGCTGGGCGCCCCACCTCGCCTGGATGCGCGAAGCCGTCCGCGCGGGCCATATCGGCGAGGTGATCTCCGCCCACATCTCGATCCACTGGAACCATGCCTGGATCACGGGCACACCGTTTGAGCAGATCGAAGACCTGATCCTCTCCGACTTCGGCATCCACTGGTTCGACTTCCTCGCCAGCATCACCGGCGACCGGGCGCAAGGCGTCATCGCCACCGCCACCCACGCCAAGGGCCAGACCGCCGCCGCACCCCTGCTCGCGCAGGCCCTCGTCCGGCTGGACCACGGCCAGGCCTCTCTCATCTTCGATGGCGCCACCCCGTTCGGTCCCCGCGATACGACGACCATCACCGGCACCAAAGGCACCCTCACCAGCGACGGCCGCGACCTTGGCCAGCAGACCGTCACCCTCACCACCGCCGCAGGCCGCGCCACCCCTGCCCTCTCCGGCACATGGTTCAACGATGGGTTTCGCGGCGCGATGGGCGCGCTTCTCTGTGCCATCGAAGACGATACCGAACCGGCCAACGGTGCTGCGGAAAACCTCCACAGCCTCGCCCTCGCCTTCGCCGCCATCCACTCCCGCCGCATGGGGACCGAGGTTGCCATCGGCACCGCCACCCGGCTGAAGCTCTGACGCGACGCCCGCCCCAAACGCCTCCCCTCCGCCTCGTGGAGACGGGCCGTGGGTGGGGGCACCCCAGCGACCCTTAACGCCCCGAACGCCATACACCTGCCATACGCCAGCCAGACGCGTTCCAGACGCTTCGCAGCCAGCGAAATCCCAGCCAATCCAACCCCTTAACGCACCGGAATATTCTCCCGAAAGATGATCCGCGGCTCGATATACTTCAGCGTCAGGAACGGCGCCGCCGAGGCAATCGAACCGAGCAGCCGGATCACCGCCTGCTCCCCCGTCAGCCGCGCGTTCTGGTCCACCACAACGTCGATCACATCCTCCGCCAGATAACGCCGCGTCAGGTTGGTCAGGTCATGCACGATGACAAACGGCCGTGGCCTCCCCGCCTCCGCCACCGCCCGCGCCACGCCGGACCGCCCCGCGCCCACGCAATAGATCCCCACCACGTCCCGGCGCGCCGCCAACAACCGCGCCGCCTCGGCGTAGGAGGTGCCGCTATCCTCGTCCACCTCGATCGCCGGCAACAGCTCAAGCGCCGGAAACTGCTCGCCAATCACCGCGCGAAAGCCGTTTTCCCGCTCCTCGTGGCCGTGATAGGCGCGTGAGCCCAGAAACAGTGCCAGCGCGCCCGCCTGCCCCGCCATCCGCCCCATCACCAGCCCCGCCGTGCGCCCCGCCACCCGGTTGTCCACCCCCACATAGGCCGACCGCGGGCATTGCCGCACGTCCGATGCGATGGTCACCACCCGCACCCCCGCCTCCACCAAAAGCCGCACCGCGTTGCGCGTCACCGGATGATCCACCGCGATCAACCCCACCCCGCTGGTCTGCAGACCCACCTTCTCCACCGCCGCGACCAGGGCCTGCGGCGACAGCCCGTCAACCTCGTGGATGGTGCAGGATGCGACCAGCGGCAGATCAGCCGCGAAGTCCCTGATCGTGCTGCCCAAATTGCGCATGAACTCGCTGCGGCCAAGCGGCAGGAAGAACTCCAGATGCGCCGGTCGCGACGGCAGCGCCAGCATCCCCTCGCTTGGCAGATACCCCAGCGCCTTGGCCGCCATCTGCACCCGCTGCCGGTTCGCCGCCGCAACCCCCGCCCGCCCGTTCAACACCCGGTCGACGGTCGCCGTCGAAACCCCCGCCCGCGCCGCAATATCGGTGATCGTCGCCTTGCGCATGTGGCCCCATACCCCTACGGCCCGAAGCCTAGGCCAAGCCTGTGGCGGATGCAAAACGCCCGGCGCTCTTGGTGCGTCAAAGCACAGATCACGTTTGCCAGTGGCCCATCCTGACACTTGCGGCAGAGTGGGAACGCTTCTAAGTCCATTCCGCAGACAGCCTCCGCGCAAAGGACACCGATCATGCTGGTGAACGGCAAATGGACCGACACTTGGCAGCCCGTTCAGGCCAAGGATGAGCAGGGCCGCTTCATCCGGCAGACCTCGTCCTTTCGCAACTGGATCACCCCGGACGGCGCCCCCGGCCCCACCGGCACCGGTGGTTTCAAGGCCGAGGCCGGGCGCTACCGCCTTTATGTCGCCCTGATCTGCCCCTGGGCCTCGCGCACCCTGATCGCGCGCAAGCTGAAGGGGCTCGACGACCTGATCCCCGTCACCGTCCTGAACCCCGTCCTCACCGATCAGGGCTGGGCTTTCGGCGGCTATCCCGGCGCCGACACCGATCCGCTGTTTTCCGCGCGGCACATTCACCAAATCTACACCCGTGCCGATGATAGCTATACCGGCCGCGCCACGGTTCCGGCGCTGTGGGACACGCACACCAACACGATGGTCTCGAACGAAAGCGCCGACATCGTGCGCATGTTCAACACCGCCTTCGCAGGCCTCGTCCCCGCCACGCCCGACCTCTGTCCCGCCGACCTTGCCCCACAGATCGACGCGCTGAACGACGAGATCTACGGCAGCCTCAACAACGGTGTCTACAAGGCCGGCTTCGCCTCCACCCAGGCCGCCTATGACGAGGCGGTGGCGGGTGTGTTCGCCACGCTCGACCGGCTGGAAGCCCGCCTGACCGGCGACTTCCTCTTCGACCGCTTCACCGAAACCGACATCCGCCTTTTCGTCACCCTGATCCGCTTCGACGCCGCCTACCACGGTCTGTTCAAGACCAACCGCAGGCAGATCGCCGACTACCCGCGCCTCTCGGCCTACATGGAGCGCATCCTCCGCCTGCCCGGCGTGGCAGGCACCGTCAACCTCGACCATATCAAGGCCGGCTACTACTCGATCAAGGCGCTCAACCCGACCGGCATCGTTCCCGCCGGGCCGGATCACGTCTCCGCCCTGCTCCGCTCGGTTCTCTGACCAATTCGCCTAAATTCGCGCCAACTGCCCGCTTGCGGGCAGCCGCGACCAATCTCTCCTTGGACCGAATCGACTTAAGGTTTTACCGTTTGGTCAAACAGACGGCCAACCAACAAAAGGAACGGGGAGATGATGACCAAGGGGAACTTGCAGATCAGCCGCCGCGCGCTTCTGGCACTGGGCGGTGCCGCGATCATGGCACCGGCGCTCGGGGCCGGTCGCCTGATGGCGCAGGATGTGATCAAGATGGCCGGCATCTATACCGTGCCGGTCGAACAGCAGTGGGTCAGCCGCATCCACATCGCCGCCGAGGCTGCCAAGGCCGCTGGCGCCGTCGACTACACCTACACCGAAAACGTCGCCAACACCGACTATCCCCGCGTCATGCGCGAGTACTGCGAGGCGGGCGTCAAGCTGATCGTCGGCGAGATTTTCGGGGCCGAGGCCGAAGCGCGCGAGGTCTGCGCCGAATACCCCGACGTGGCGTTCCTGCTCGGCTCGTCCTTCATGCCGGACGCGGCGGCGAACCCCAACCTCGCCGTGTTCGACAACTACATCCAGGACGCCTCTTACCTTTCGGGCATCATCGCGGGCGCGATGACCACCACCGGCAAGATCGGCATGGTCGGCGGCTTCCCGATCCCCGAGGTGAACCGCCTGATGAACGCCTTCATGGCGGGGGTGCGCGAAACCAAGCCCGACGCCACGTTCCAGGTCAGCTTCATCGGCTCGTGGTTCGATCCGCCAAAGGCCAAGGAAACCGCCTTTGCGATGATCGACGCGGGCGCTGACCTTCTGTATGCCGAACGCTTCGGCGTGGCGGACGCGGCCAAGGAACGCGGCATCCTCGCCATCGGCAACGTGATCGACACGCAGGCCGACTATCCCGATACCGTCGTCGCCTCGGCGCTCTGGCATTTCGAGCCCACCCTGAACGCCGCCATCGCCGCGATTCAGGGCGGCACCTTCGCCGCCGACAACTACGGCGTCTATTCCTACATGAAGGCTGGCGGTTGCTCCCTCGCCCCGCTCGGCACCTTCGAAGGCAAGGTTCCCGAGGCCGCGACCAGACTGGTCGCCGAACGGCAGGCCGCGATCATGGACGGCAGCTTCACCGTGGCCGTCGACGACAGCGAGCCGAAATCTTCGTGACATCAGATGCTTCCGGGGCGCAGCCAGACCTGCGCCCCGACGTTCTGCACCCCGACGTTCTGCACCTCGACCGCATCACCAAACGGTTCGGCCCGCTTCTGGCCAACGATGCCATCAGCCTCACCCTGAAACAGGGTGAGGTTATCGCACTTCTGGGTGAAAACGGCGCGGGCAAGACCACGCTGATGAACATCCTCTTCGGCCACTACACCGCCGACGCAGGCTCTGTCACGGCCTTCGGCAAGCCGCTGCCCCCCGGCAACCCGCGCGCGGCGCTGGCCGCCGGGATCGGCATGGTGCATCAGCATTTCACGCTGGCCGACAACCTGACCGTCACCGAAAACATCCTCCTCGGCACCCGCTCGCTCTGGTCGCCGGGCCTGAACCTCGGCGCCGCCGCCGACCGCATCGCCGCCCTGTCGCGCGATTTCGGCCTTGCGGTGAACCCCGCCGCCCGCGTCGGCGCGCTTTCGGTCGGGGAACGCCAGAGGGTCGAAATTCTCAAGGCGCTCTACCGCGACGCCCGCATCCTGATCCTTGATGAACCCACCGCCGTCCTGACCCCGCAGGAAACCGAGGCGCTGTTCCAGACCCTTCGCCGCGCCGTGGCACTCGGCCTCTCGATCGTCTTCATCAGCCACAAACTGCACGAGGTGATGGGCGTGGCCGACCGCTGCCTTGTGCTGCGCCACGGCAAGCTGGTGGGCGAGGTGGCGACCGCCAACACCGACCGTCACGCCCTTGCCGCGATGATGGTCGGCGCGGAAATCGCCCCGCCCGCCCTGTCGCCTGCCACCCCCGGCCCGGCGCTGATCCGCTTCGCCAATGTCTCCACCCCCGACCAAGGTGCTGTCCCCGGCCTCAAGCGCATCACCCTCGACCTTCGCGCCGGCCAGATCACCGGCCTTGCGGGCGTCTCGGGCAACGGTCAGGGCGCGCTGTCCGATCTCCTCTCCGGCCTCGCCGTCCCCTCCAGCGGCGAAATCAGCCTCGGCAGCACCCCCGTCACCAACTGGTCGCCCCGCGCCGCGATCCACGCCGGCATCGCCCGCATCCCCGAAGACCGCCACAAGACCGGCACCATCGCCGATTTCAGCCTGACCGAAAACGCCATCCTCGAACGCTACGGCGAGGCGCCTTACAGTCGCAAAGGCTGGATGAACTGGCGTGCGGCGCGCGATTTCACCACCCATGTCATCGCCACCCACGACATTCGCTGCCCCGGCCCCGAGGCGCGCATCCGGCTCTTGTCGGGCGGCAACATGCAAAAACTGATCCTTGGCCGCGTGCTGGAACCGGGGCCCAAGATCATCCTCGCCAACCAGCCGGTGCGTGGCCTCGATATCGGGGCGATCACCTATGTGCAGAAACGCCTGATCGCCGCCCGAGATGCGGGGGCCGCGATCCTGCTGATCTCCGAAGACCTCGACGAGATAATCGAGATGTCCGACCTGATCCACGTCCTCTCTGCCGGTCGCCTGTCGCCCGCCTTTGCACGGGGCGAAAAGACCCCAGCGGAGCTTGGCCTCTGGATGGCCGGTCAGGGGTTTGACATGGAGACGTCGCGTGCGGCTTGAACCGATCGCCGCCCCCACTCTTGCCCGCCGCCTCGGCTTTCCTGCTGCGGCCTTGGCGCTGACCATTCTCGTGGCATCCCTCCTCGCCCTCACCGCCGGGGCCAACCCTTTCGCCACCCTCGGACTGATCCTCGAAGGCGCTGCCGGCAGCCGGTTCGCCGCGCTTGAGACGCTGAACCGTGCAACGCCCCTGATCTTCACCGGCCTCGCCATCTCGGTCGCGTTCCGCGCGAAACTGTGGAACATCGGCGCCGAAGCGCAGCTTTACGCCGGAGCCATCGTCACCGTCCTCCTCGGCACCGGCCTCGTCCCCTGGCCACTCGTCCTGCCCGTCACCGCGCTTGTCGCGATGCTGGCCGGCGCGCTCGTGCTCCTCGGCCCGGTCCTTCTGAAGACCCGGCTTGGAGTGGACGAGGTCGTCACCACGCTCCTTCTCAACTTCGTCATGCTCCTTTTCGTCAGCTACCTTCTGGAAGGTCCGATGAAAGACCCAGGTGGCATGGGCTGGCCGAAATCCTCGCCGCTGCTGCCCGAAGCGCGTCTGCCTCGCATCGTCGAAGGCCTGCGTCTGCACTGGGGGTTCCTGCTGGCGCTGCTGGCGGCCGTCGCCGTCTGGGTGATCCAGACCCGCACCACCCTCGGCTATGAGATCCGCGCCGTCGGCCAGAACCCCCGCGCCGCCCGCTTTGCCGGGGTGCCGGTGAACGCGGTGCTGGTGAAGACCGCGCTGCTTTCCGGCGGCCTTGCCGCGCTGGCCGGGTTTTCCGAGGTGGCCGGCCTGAAAGGCCATCTCAGCCTCGATCTCTCACCGGGCTTTGGCTACACCGGCATCATCGTGGCCATGCTTGCCATGCTGAACCCCCTTGCCGTGATCCCCTCGGCCCTTTTCGTTGCCGGCGTGTTTGTCGGGTCCGACAGCATGAGCCGCGCCGCCGGGGTGCCGACCTATATCGCCGACATCCTGCTGGCGACGGCGCTTTTGTTCATGGTGCTGGCGATCCTTCTGACCCGTGTCCGCGTGGTGCGCGGATGAGCGGCGTCGTTTCGCCCGCCAGCGTCGGACCGGGGGTTTCACACCCCGCAGTCCATTGGTTTCTTGAACCAATGGCGAAAACAATGGACTACCCCGTGGGATATCTGGCGAAGGGGAAACGGGAGGGTCACCCGTGACTGACGTTATCGACATTCTCCTGTCCGCCACGTTCTGGGCCGCCGTGATCCGGATCGCCTCGCCGCTGATCTTCGCCACGATGGGCGAGTTGATCTGCGAACGTGCCGGTGTCCTGAACCTCGGCATCGAGGGGATCATGGTGATCGGTGCCTTCACCGGCTGGATCACGGTCTACGCCGGGATGCCCCTGTGGTTCGGGGTTGGTGCCGCGATGGGCGCGGGGATGCTGTTCGGGCTGCTCCATGCCACGCTGACGGTGCCGTTCGGGTTGTCGCAACATGTCGTCGGGCTGGGGGTCACGTTGCTGGCAACCTCGACCAGCTATTTCGCCTACCGCCTGATCCTGCCGGAGGTAACCTCGCCGCCGAAGATCACGCCGTTTGCCGAATGGGCGATCCCGGGGTTGAGCGACATTCCCGGCCTTGGGCCTGCGCTTTTCACCCAGACGCCGCTGACCTATGCGGCCTTCGTGGTGGCGGGCGTGACCGCGATCATCCTCTACCGCACGCCGCTTGGCCTCGCCCTGCGCGCGGTCGGTGAAAACCCCTCCGCTGCCGCCTCGCAGGGGCTGTCGGTCACCGCCCTTCGCATGGGCGCGGTGATCGTCGGTTCCGGGCTGATGGCCGTGGGCGGCGCGTTCCTGACGCTCTCGGCCTTTTCGTCGTTCTTCTTCGAGATGGTCAATGGCCGCGGCTGGATCTGCATCGCGCTTGTCGTCTTCGGCGCGTGGAAGCCCGGCAAGGCGGTCCTCGGCGCGCTGCTGTTCGCAGCCTTCGACGCGCTGCAAGTGCGGCTCCAGCAAACCCCGATCGGCGCGGTGCTGCCCTACCAGTTGTTCCTCGCCATGCCCTTCCTCCTCTCGATCCTCGCCCTCATCCTGATGTCGCGCCGCGCCGAAGTGCCCGCCGCGCTCATGCAACCCTTCAACAAGGGGGAACGCTGATGTTCGACCTGCTGATCAAGGGCGGCACCCTGCCGGGTGGCACCACCGCCGACATCGCCATCACCGGCGACCGAATTGCCGAGGTAGGCCGCATCGACGGCCCCGCCCGGCGCGTGATCGACGCCACCGGCGATCTCGTCAGCCCGCCCTTTGTCGACCCGCATTTCCACATGGACGCCACGCTCAGCTATGGTCTGCCGCGGGTGAACGCCTCCGGCACGCTTCTCGAAGGCATCGGCCTCTGGGGCGAGCTGCGCGCCATCGCGACCGTCGACGACATGGTTGCCCGCGCCGTCACCTACTGCGACTGGGCGGCCTCGATGGGCCTCTTGGCGATCCGCACCCACGTCGACACCACGCCCGACCACCTGCGCGGTGTCGAGGCGATGCTGGAGGTCAAGCGCATCGTCGCCCCCTACATCGACCTGCAACTGGTGGCCTTTCCGCAGGATGGCCTCTACCGCACCGCCACCGGCCGCCAGAACGTGCTCCGTGCGCTGGACATGGGGGTCGATGTGGTCGGCGGCATCCCGCATTTCGAACGCACGATGGACGAAGGCGCGGAGTCCCTGCGCGACCTTGGCCGCATCGCCGCCGAACGCGGCCTGATGTGGGACGTGCACTGCGACGAAACCGACGACCCGCTGTCGCGCCATGTGGAGACGATGGCCCGCGAGGTCACGCGCCACGGCCTTGGCCCCCGCGCCGCTGGCAGCCACCTCACCTCGATGCACTCGATGGACAACTACTATGTCTCGAAACTGATCCCGCTGATTGCCGAAAGCGGCATGACCGCGATCCCGAACCCCCTGATCAACATCACCCTGCAAGGCCGCCACGACAGCTACCCCAGGCGCCGCGGCCTGACCCGGGTGAAAGAGTTGCAGGCCGCCGGCGTCACCGTCGGCTGGGGGCAGGATTGCGTGCTCGACCCGTGGTATTCGCTCGGCACCGCCGACATGCTGGATGTGGCCTTCATGGGCCTTCACGTCGCGCAGATGACCCACCCCGAGGAAATGGCCCGCTGCTTCCGCATGGTCACCGAAGACAACGCCCGCATCATGAACCTTGCGGGCTACGGCCTGCACAAGGGCGCACAGGCCTCGCTTGTCATCCTCGACGCAGGCACCCCGACCGAGGCGGTGCGCCTGCGCCCCGACCGCCTCGCCGTGATCTCGCGCGGTCGCGTGATCTCCGAAAAACAGCGCAACGACAGCCGGCTCACCCTGCCGGGCCGTCCTGCAACGGTGCGCCGCCGTCACCCTTCCCAAGCCTGACCCACCGCCCTATAAGGCCCCAAAGCCTGAGGAGGACGCCGATGCGCCGCGCCGAAGTGACCCGCAAGACCAACGAGACCTCGATCACCGCCGCCGTAAACCTCGACGGCACCGGCAAGGCCGAGGTCAGGACCGGCGTCGGCTTCTTCGACCACATGCTGGATCAGCTTGCCCGCCACTCCCTCATCGACATCCGCCTCACCGCCACGGGCGATCTCCACATCGACGATCACCACACCGTCGAAGATTGCGGCATCGCGCTCGGTCAGGCCCTGACCCGTGCGCTTGGCGACAAGGCCGGCATCCGCCGCTACGGCCACTTCTCCCTCGCGATGGACGACGCGCAGGTCGCCACCGCGCTCGATCTGTCCGCGCGCCCCTACCTCGTCTGGACCCTGCCGTTCCCGACCGCCACGATCGGCACCTTCGACACCGAACTGGTGCGCGAATTCTTCCAGGCCCTCGCCACCCACGGCGGCATCACCCTGCACGTCGACCTCATCCACGGCCTCAACAGCCACCACATCGCCGAAGCCGCGTTCAAATCCGTCGCCCGCGCGCTGCGCATGGCGGTGGAACCCGACCCGCGCGCCACCGGCATCCCGTCGACCAAGGGCGCGCTCTAGGCCTTTCTTCTGTTCAGAAATATCCCCGCCGGAGGCTCCCACCCTCCCCGCCAACCCGCCGGAAGACCTTCATGCTGACCGTCCTCGTCGATTATGACAGCGGCAACCTCCACTCCGCCGAAAAGGCGTTCCAGCGCATGGCGCGCGAGGTCAGTGCCGGCGACATCCTCGTCACCTCACGCCCCGAAGACGTCGCCCGCGCCGACCGCATCGTGCTTCCCGGTGACGGCGCCTTCCCGGCCTGCCGCGCGGCACTCGGCCACTACGGCGGGCTTTTCGAGGCAATCGAAGAGGCGGTCCTGACCCGCGCCCGCCCCTTTCTCGGCATCTGTGTCGGCATGCAGATGCTGGCCACCTGGGGCCGCGAATACCGCGACACCCCCGGGTTCGGCTGGATCGGCGGCGAGGTGGTGCGGATCACCCCCGCCGACCCCGCGCTGAAAGTGCCGCACATGGGCTGGAACGACCTCGTGATCGACCACCCCCACCCGGTCCTCGACGGCATCAGCACCGGCGATCACGCCTACTTCGTCCACTCCTACCACTTCCGCGTCACCAACCCTGCGCAGCGGCTTGCGCATTGCGATTACGGTGGCGACATCACCGCCATCGTCGGGCAGGGCAACGTCATCGGCACCCAGTTCCACCCCGAGAAAAGCCAGACCGCAGGCCTGCGCCTGATTGCAAATTTCCTGCAATGGAAGCCGTGAGCCGCGCCGATCTGGCCCAGATCCTTGCAGAAATCGAACACCGGATGCGACTTGCCGAAGATCGTGGCACGGTCGCCGGCTACATCCCCCAGCTTGCCGGGATCGACCCCGCCCAATTCGGCATCAGCGTCGCGCTGCCCGACGGCACCGCCTGCAGCGCAGGCGATGCCGCGACCCCGTTCTCGATCCAGTCGATCTCCAAGGTCTTCACCCTTGCCATCGCGCTTGGCCGGCTTGGCGACCAGCTCTGGTCGCGCGTCGGGCGCGAACCCTCGGGCCTCGCCTTCAACTCGATCCTGCAGCTCGAGCAGGAAAACGGCATCCCGCGCAATCCCTTCGTCAACGCCGGCGCCATTGCCGTCACCGACGCCATCCTCGCCGGCCACCAGCCGCGCGAGGTGCTGGGCGAGCTGTTGCGTTTCATCCGCCTCGCCGCAGGTGATGACGCCATCCACATCAACCGCGCTGTCGCCGCCTCCGAACAGGCCACCGCGCACCGCAACATAGCCCTCGCCGAATTCATGGCCGCGATGGGCAACCTGCGCAACCCGACCGCCCTCACCATCGGCACCTACGTCCACCAATGCGCGGTCGAGATGACCACCGACCAGCTTGCCCGCGCCGGCCGCTTCCTCGTCAACGCTCCCGGCTGCCCGCGCCTCGTCTCTCCCGCCCGCATCCGGCGGATCAACGCGCTGATGATGATGTGCGGCCATTACGACGGCTCGGGCGAATTTGCCTACCGTGTCGGCCTGCCCGGCAAATCCGGGGTCGGCGGCGGCATCCTCGCGGTGGTCCCCGGGCGCGCCTCGATCGCCGTCTGGTCGCCCGGCCTCAACGCAAGCGGCAACTCCAAACTGGGAACCGAGGCGCTGGAGCACCTCGCCCGCGCCACCGGCTGGTCGGTGTTCGGCTAGGCCGCCTACTTCACCCGGCTCCAGATGCCGCCATCGCGGCAGATGCCCAGCACACAGCCCCGCACCGCCAGCCTGTCACCGTCAAGCTGCATGTCCGAGTTGTAGGTCTTGTCGCGGTCCGGCGACCAGATCTTGCCGTCGTCATAGACCCCATCGCCGTAAGCCACCATGTCCCAGATGATCTGGCGCCCGATATTGGGGCTCGCGATCTCCTTGCCGGCCTTGTCGAACGCCTTGACCAGAATGCCGCAGAATGCAGGCCCGCAAGGCTTCACGGCGATGTGGCCGAAATCCCCGTTGTCGTCGGGCCGCGTCTGCCACACCCCCTCCACCGGGTCGGCGGCAAAAGCCGCGCTGCCCGCCATCGCCAGAACCGTCGCCAAGATCACCTGCTTCATCGGCCTTCCTCCCCACGTTGCCTGCGACAGTCTGCCCGATGCGCCCCGCCGATCAAGCCTGACGTGGGGTCGTCCGCCCGCGCCGCCCCCCTTGGCAAGCCCCGCAACCCATGCCAAAGACCGCGCAACCGACAGACGAGGCCCGCCATGATCCTCTACCCCGCCATCGACCTGAAGGACGGCCAGTGCGTCCGGCTTCTGCGCGGCGAGATGGCGCAAGCCACCGTGTTCGGCGACGATCCCGCTGCACAGGCGCTGAAATTCCAGACCGCCGGCTGCGAATGGCTGCACCTCGTCGATCTGAACGGTGCCTTCGCCGGCACCCCGGTCAATGCCGCCGCGGTCGAGGCGATCCTTGCCGCAATCAGCGTCCCCGCCCAGCTTGGCGGCGGCATCCGCGACATGGCCACCATCGCCGCGTGGCTGGAAAAGGGCCTTGCCCGCGTGATCCTCGGCACCGTCGCCGTCGAAAACCCCGGCCTCGTGCGCGAGGCGGCCCGCGCCTTCCCGGGCCAGATCGCCGTCGGCATCGACGCGCGCAAGGGCCGCGTCGCAACCAAGGGCTGGGCCACAGAAACCGACGTCATCGCCACCGATCTCGCGCAAAGCTTCCAGGACGCCGGCGTGGCCGCGATCATCTACACCGACATCGACCGCGACGGCGCGATGCAAGGCCCGAACATCGAGGCGACCGAGGCCCTCGCCCGCGCCGTCACCATCCCCGTCATCGCCTCTGGCGGTGTCTCCCGGATGGAAGACCTCCTCGCCCTGCGCGACACCGGCATCATCGCCGGCGCCATCTCCGGCCGCGCCCTCTACGACGGCGCCATCGACCTCGGGCGGGCGCTGAAGGCCCTCAGGGCCTGACCCAAAGCCCCCCGAAACAGACCCGAGATCGCCTCCGTTTCATCCCCTGCCCGATCTTCCGTCCCACGGTGGGACAGCCCGCCCTCACCCCCGCATACCCCTTGCCTTTGCCCTTCCCACGCGGCATGTCAGACCCCATGCTGAAAACCCGCATCATCCCCTGCCTCGATGTGGCCAACGGCCGCGTGGTCAAGGGCGTCAACTTCGTCGACCTGATCGACGCCGGCGACCCGGTCGAGGCCGCCCGCGCCTACGACGCCGCCGGGGCCGACGAGCTTTGTTTCCTTGACATCATGGCGACCGAAGACAACCGCGGCACGCTTTACGACCTCGTGACCCGCACCGCCGAGGTCTGCTTCATGCCCCTTACCGTCGGCGGCGGCGTCCGCACGCCCGATGATGTCAGGAACCTCCTCCTCGCCGGGGCCGACAAGGTCAGTTTCAACTCCGCCGCCGTCGCCCGCCCCGATGTGGTGGCCGAGGCCGCCGACCGCTTCGGCAGCCAGTGCATCGTCGTGGCCATCGACGCCAAGACCGTCGCCCCCGGCAAGTGGGAGATCTTCACCCACGGCGGCCGCCGCGCGACCGGCATCGACGCCATAGCCTTCGCCCGCACCGTCGCGGCCAAGGGCGCGGGCGAGATCCTGCTGACCTCGATGGACCGCGACGGCACCCGCGCCGGCTTCAACCTGCCCCTGACCCGCGCCATCGCCGATGCCGTCCCGATCCCGGTGATCGCAAGCGGCGGGGTCGGCACGCTCGATCACCTTGTCGAGGGCATCACCGAAGGCCACGCCAGCGCTGTCCTCGCTGCTTCCATCTTCCACTTCGGCACCTTCACCATCGGTCAGGCCAAGGCGCACATGGCCGCCGCCGGCATCCCCGTGAGGCTGACATGACGCTTGACCGACTGGCCGCCACCATCGCATCCCGCAAGGGCGCCGATCCTGAAACCTCCTGGACAGCCAAACTGCTGGCCAAAGGCCCCGAGAAATGCGCCGAGAAATTCGGTGAAGAGGCCATCGAGGCGATCATCGAGGCCGTGAAGGGTGATCGCGCCCGCCTGACCTGCGAGGCGGCAGATGTGCTCTACCACCTGCTCGTCATGCTTGCCGCGCGCGACGTTGCCCTGGCCGACGTGCTGGCCGAACTTGACCGGCGCGACGGAACTTCGGGTCTGGCCGAAAAGGCCTCCCGCGCCTGACGCGGCAGGTGTTTGCCCTACTACCCCTTCGAGCTGAACGGAAAGGTCGCCGCCTGATCGGGCTTCAAAGCCCCAGGCGCGGTATCTCGATTGCCGGGCAGCGGTTCATCACCACCTCAAGCCCCGCATCCCGCGCCCGGGCGGCGGCGGCTTCGTCGATCACGCCAAGCTGCATCCAGACGACCTTTGCACCCACGGCAATCGCGTCAGCAACCACCGCGCCGGCCTCTTCGCTGCGACGAAAGATATCGACCATGTCGACCGACCCGGCCGCTTCAACGGCCTCGGCCAGGCTTGCAACCACCGTTTCGCCCAGCGCCGTCTGCCCGGCTTGACCGGGGTTCACCGGGATAACCCGGTAGCCACGGCCTTTCAGGAAAGCCGCAACGCGGTGGCTGGGCCGATCCGGCCTTGGCGACCAGCCGACAAGCGCGATGGTCTTTACCGACGTCAGGATGCTGCGGATGGTTTGGTCGTTCATGGCGTTATCACCAGAAAAAGGCGCCCGAGGCGAGGCCAAGGGCGCCAAGTCGCGGAACGAGGGACAGTGAAGTCGAGGTCGGGGGTTCCATCCCGGGCCTCCACTTCAAAAATAGGGGCTGGCGCCCCCGGTTAAAGGGGCGTCTCGGATTCGTGATCACGCCCGGGTCGCGGCATAAAGCGCCACGGCGGCGGCGTTCGACACGTTCAGGCTGCCGAACTCGCCAGCAAAGGGGATGCGCGCCAGCACGTCACAGGTCTCGCGCGTCTTTTCCCGCAGGCCCGGCCCCTCGGCGCCCATCACCAGCCCGATGGCCCGGCCACCCGCGCTTGCGACCGCCTGATCCATCGTGACCTCGGCCTCGCCATCAAGGCCGATCAGCACGTAGCCCATCGCCTTCAGCTCATCCATCGCCTCGGAAAGATTGGTGACCTTCAGATACGGCTGGCGCTCCAGCGCACCGCTTGCGGTCTTGGCCAGTGCCCCGGTTTCCGGTGCCGAATGGTGGCGCGGCGCGATCACCGCCCGCGCGCCGAACACTTCGGCCGACCGCAAGACCGCACCCACGTTGTGCGGGTCGGTCACCCGGTCCAACAGCACGACCAGCGGCAGCCCCGCGCCCGAAATGCAGACCTCCTCCAGCTTGCCCCAGTCCAGGGGCCGCACTTCCATTGCCGCACCCTGATGCACCGAGCCCTCGTCGATCGGCACGTCGAAGCGCCGCGGATCGGCGATCTCCGGCTCCATCCCGGATGCCGCCACCGCCGCCTCCAGCTTGTCCAGCGCATTCTTCGTCAGGACCAGCCGCAGCTTTTCGCGTTTGGGGTTCATCAGCGCGTCGCGCACCGCATGCAGCCCGAAAAGCCACACCGTCTCGCGCGCCTCGGCCCGACGCCCGCGTTCCTTGTCCACCACCCAGGTCGGCTTTTTCGTGCCGGTCTTCATCGGCGTTCCCCTTGAAAATCAGGGCAGGACACTGCGGCAGGACCGCCACCCGATGCAAGCCGAAACTCCGCGATTTCCCGGCCCAATCAGCCCCCAATCACCCTTGACGCCCCCCGCCCCCTTGAGTAGACCCTCCCCCGGCGGGCGACGAGCTGCAAGGTGCGGCAGGGGACTGTAACTCCCCCGGGGCGACCCACGCCTGGTTCGATTCCAGGGTCGCCCACCATTCCTCTTTTTCGGCCAATAGAATCATAGCCCTACGGGGCAAATTTGTAAAACTTCAGGGTGGGTTTTACAGTCTGTGTTCGCGCTTCCTTCCGTTCCATTGCGGCTACGGCTCGCTCTGCAAGGCGGACCCGGTTCGCTGCGACCGTGTAATGGGTGACTTCGGCTAGGGTTTGATGCCCGCTGATCGCCATGATCTCATCGGCGCTGCACCCGGCTTCTGCGAGACGGCGGCACGTCGCTTTGCGAAGTCCATGGGGCGAAAGACCGTCAGGCAGCGCCGCTTGCCTTGGTCATCCACAACCCCTTCCACCAGCTTTCGAAACCAGTTCGTGAAACCTTCCGGAGTCATCGGCTTGCCGCGTTCCGACATGATGAAGGTCAGGTTGTCGCGGCGCAGAGCATCAAGAGCGGCCCGAAGATTCGGATGAATCGGGATGCTGACTTCCTGCCCGGTCTTGTGTTGAGCGATCAAGAGATCGCCCGCCCGGACGTGTTGACGGCCCAGCCGCGACGCTTGGGCTCTTTCTGGACGACTGCAACCGAGGCAGGCAGGGATTGCGGCAGGTTCATTCGCACCAGCCACGAGTTCACGTGGGCAACGTGGTCCATCTCCAGCGCCACCAGCCGTCGCTTGACGGACGAGCGCCAAACCTCCAGATGCACCTTGCCGGATCCGCCCACCGCCGCGTTCTACCCGTGCGACTGCACCGCACTGGGCGTCTACACCGCCGCCACCGAAGCGAGGGCCTGCCATCGGGCGCGACCTGTCGGTGATCGGCTTTGACAACGAGGCGGTCACCGCCGACATGGCCCCACCCCTGACCTCGATGCAACTGCCCCCACGCCGACCTGGCCCGCCACGCGGTCAAGAAACTGGTCGACTGGATCACCCTGCACCCCCCGTCCGCCCGAACCGGCTGACGTTCGATTGCCAGATGATCAGCCGCGCCTCGACCGGCCCCCTCCTCGTCCGCCAACCTGCCTGAGCGTCTCGTCCCCGGTTCCGGCGCCGACCGTCACGACATGATCAACCCGCCGTCCACGTTGATGGTCTGCCCGGTGATATAGGCCGCATCGGCCGAGGCCAGAAACGCCACCAGCGCCGCCACTTCCGCCGTGGTCCCGGCCCGGCCCATCGGAATGCCGCGCACCCATTCGGCCATCAACTCGCCCGGACCATAGTCACCCAGCATCTGGCCCCAGACCCGGTCGTTGTAATCCCACATGTCGGTGTGGATGATGCCGGGGCAGATCGCGTTGGCCGTGATGCCCTCGCGTGCCAGCTCCTTCGCCAGGCTCTGCGTCAGCCCCACCACGCCGAACTTCGACGCGGCATAATGCGGCGTATAGATGAACCCCTGCCGCGCCTGCCCCGAGGCGGTGTTGACCAGCCGCCCCCTGGTGCCGCTGGCGCGAAACCGCCGGATCGCTTCCTGACAGCACAGGAACACGCCCTTGGTGTTCACATCAAGGTTCAGATCCCACTCCCGCTCGGTCAGATCCTCGACCCTGGCGATGGTGATGACGCCTGCGTTCTGCACCGAAACCGAGATCGCGCCCAGCTTCGCCTCGGCCTCGGCGTAAGCCGCGCGAACGGCAGCCCCGTCCGTCACGTCCAGCCGCAGCCCCAGCACCTTGGCCCCGGTGGCCCCGGCCAGTTCCGCCGCCACGTCCGGCGTATCCGCCTCGATCGCGGCGATGGCGACGTGCGCGCCCTCCTCGGCAAAGCGCGTGGCGATGCCCCGTCCGATCCCGCGATTACCCCCGGTCACGAAAACCGTCTGGCCTGCAAAGCGTTTCATGGTGTCCTCCATTTGACGCGGCCTGCCGACGGTTGCCCCTCAAGGCTCACTCCGTCAGCCGGGCCGCCGTGAATTTGTCCGTCACCAGCACGTCGATGATGCCCAGCCGCAAAGCCCCCGCGATGGCGGCGGTCTTGGACTCTCCCCCCGCCAGTGCCATCACCCGGTCGGTCTTGCGCAACTCTTCCAGCGTGATGCCGATCACCCGCTCGTTCAGCGGCGTCTCCACCGGCTTGCCGTCCTTGTCGTAGAACCGGAAAGAAATCTCGCCCACCGCGCCCGCATCGTGCAGCATCGCCAGTTCCTCGCGCGAAAACGTGTTGCCCGACCGCGCCAGCAGTTCCGAAGGCTCCACCGCGCCGATGCCCACCACTGCCAGCGTCAGCCGACCGAAGAAATCCATCGTGCCCCGCACCACCGGGTCCGACAGCATGACCAGCTTCGCCTCGCGCGACGACGTGATCCCCTGCACCAGCAACAGCCGCGGCTCGCCCCCGGTCAGCTTCGCCAGCCGCGCCGTCAGTTGCGTCGCATGCGCCTGGACCGAGGCTTCGCCCATGCCGCCCAAAATCTGCACGATATACTTCGCCTTTGCCGCCTTCAGCGGGTGGATGTTGTCCACCATCCGCAGGATCGTCTGGCTCCAGCTTGACACCCCGATGATCTCGTCCTGCTGCAGCGTCACTTCCAGAAAATGCGCCGCCGCCTCGCCGATCCGCGCCATCACCGCGCCGTCCCGGTCCTCCGAACAGTCGATCACGATGGCCTCGGTCAGCCGGTATTTCTCGCGCAGCGCGGTTTCCAGCTCGGCAAAGGTTCCGGGCGGCGGGATGATCGTGGTGCGCACGATATCCTCCTGCTCGGCCCGCTTCAGCATCCGCGACACCGTGGCCTGCGACATCCGCAACGTCTCGGCAATCTCGGCCTGCCGCTTGTGTTCCGCGTGGTACATCTGTGCCACCCGGGCAATCAGGCGCAGTTCGTTGATGCGGCCCATGCGTCCCCCTGTGAATTTTTATTCACGTATAGCGGTGGGGACGGTTGAGCGGTAGATGGCATCGCGCCAGACCGCGAGCCGGGCGGCAGCGTCGCCCGCGCGCGGGGTCAGGGTGGCACTGTCGCGCGGCAGGGCGGCAATCGCGTCAAGCCCGCTCCAGATGCCCAGCCGCAGACCCGCCAGATAGGCCGCCCCCAAAGCCGAGGCTTCGGGCGCATCGCACTGGATCAGCGGATGGTTCAGGATGTCCGACACCGACTGCATCAGAAACGTGTTCTGGCTTGGCCCGCCATCCGCGAACAGCCGGCGCAGCGGCGCGGGCGACTGCGCCTGCATCGCGGCAAACACGTCATGCACCTGAAACGCCATCGAATCCGTCACCGCCCGCGCCATCTGCGCCCGGCTGGTGGTGAAGGTGATCGCGGAAAACAGCGCCCGCGCGTCCGACCGCCAGTAGGGCGCGCCAAGACCCACGAAGGCCGGCACGAACCCCGGCCCGCCCGGCTCCGCCGTCGCCGCCAGATCGGTCAGCGCCTGCACATCCGGCAGCCCCAGCATCTCTGCCATCCATGGCAGCGCCGAGGCCGACACCAGAATATTGCCCTCGAACGCATAGGTCGGCTTGCCGCCCAGCGCCCAGGCGATTGTCGTGGTGATCCCGCCGGTGGGCGCGATGAACCCCGGCAGCGTCGTCATGATCGACGACCCGGTGCCGAACGTCACCTTGCCGTCGCCGGGCACAAACGCGCCATGCCCGAACAGGGCTGCATGACTGTCGCCAATCGCCGCACAGATCGCAACCCCGTCGGGCAGCCCCGCCACCCCGCGCGTCACGCCGAAATCGGCGGAACTGTCGCGCACGTCCGGCAGATACGCCTTCGGCACGCCGAACAGCGCACACAACTCCTCGCTCCATTCCTGCCGGTTCAGGTCGTAAAGCTGGCTCCGCGCCGCGTTCGACGCATCGCAGGCATGCACCGCGCCGCCCGTGAAGCAATGGATCAGCCATGCGTCGATGGTGCCCAGCCGCACGTCACGCCCCGCTGGCACCCGGTCCAAGAGCCAGCGCATCTTCGGCCCCGGAAACATCGGATCAATCGGCAAGCCGGTCAGTTCCATCACCCGTGGCGCATGTCCGGCCGCCGTCAAGGCGGTGCAGGCCGCATCCGTCCGCCGGCATTGCCAACTGACCACCGGCCCCAAGGGCTCGCCCGTCACGCGATCCCACACCGTCACCGACTCGCGCTGGTTCGATATCGCGATCCCCGCGACCGTCACCGCAGGCCCCGCCGCAAGGCACGCCGCAATCGCCTGCTGAACCGAGGCCCAGATCCGCCGTGGGTCCTGCTCCACCCAGCCCGGCTGCGGATGCTCGATCCCGACCGGCGCCGATCCGCGCGCCAGGATGCGCCCCTGCGGCGATACCAGCACGGCCTTCGAGTTCGTCGTGCCCTGGTCGATGGCTAGGATGGCAGTGGTCATGGCTACTCCGAAACGCGATCAGGGGCAGACGCAGCTCTATCAGCCGCGCCGCTTGCGGGCGATCAGTGCCTTCGCGGCCTCGGCCACTCCGGCGGGCGACATGCCGAACTCGTCCAGCAGGAACTCCGCCGATCCGGTCGGCACAAAGATCCCCGGCACGCCCAGGATCTTCATCGGCACTGGCGCGTGGTCCACCACCACCTCGGCAATTGCCGAGCCTAGGCCGCCGTAGACCGAATGTTCCTCGGCGGTCAGGATGCAGCCCGTCGCCTCCGCCGCAGCCACAATCGCCGCCACGTCGATCGGGCGCACCGTCGCCATGTTCAACACTCGCGCCTCGATCCCGTCCGCCGCCAGCAGCTCAGCCGCCTTCAGCATCCGGTGCGTCAGCGTGCCATTGGCGATCAGCGTCACCGCATCGCCGTCGCGCAAGACATTCGCACGGCCCAACTCGAACCTGTGGCCCGCCGGCAAAAGGTCCGGCACGCCCACCCGCGACAGGCGCAGGAACACCGGCCCTTCATGCGCCGCCGCCCATTCCACCGCCGCAGCGGTTTCCACCGAATCGCAGGGCGCGATCACCGCAAGGTTCGGGATCACCCGGGTCCACGCGAAATCCTCGGTCGAATGGTGCGTCGGCCCCAGCTCGCCGTAAGCCATCCCCGCCGAAATCCCGACCAGCTTCACGTTGGCGTTGGAATAGGCGATGTCGGCCTTGATCTGCTCCAGCGACCGCCCGGTCAGAAAGCACGACGCGCCGCAGACAAAGGGCAGCAGCCCGCCGTTCGCCAGCCCCGCGCCGACACCCACCATGTTCTGCTCGGCAATCCCCACGTTCACCAACCGGTCGGGAAACTTCGCCTTGAACCCGCCGAGCTTCGACGAGCCGACGGAATCGTTGCACACGGCGACGATCCTGGGATTCTCCGCCCCCAGACGTTCCAGCGTGGCGACAAAGGCATCGCGGCAATCGTGCAGCCTGGCGGGGTTGGTCACGGCGTTCATCAGATGGCCTCCGAAAGCTCGGCCAGGGCAATCCTGTATTGCTCGGCATTCGGCACCTTGTGATGCCAGTCGACAGTGTCCTGCATGAAGGAAATCCCGTGGCCCTTGTTCGTGTGGGCCACGATGCAATGCGGTCGCGCCCCGCGCTTTTCCAGCGCCGGCACGATCTCGTCCATCGCGTTGCCGTTGATCTCGGTCACATCCCAGCCGAACGCGGCCAGCTTGGGCGGAAACGGTGCCAGGTTGTTGGTGTCCTTCAACGCGGCGCCCTGCTGGAACCGGTTGTGGTCGATCACCAGCGTCAGATTGTTCAACCCGAACTGCGCCGCGGAAGAGATCGCTTCCCAGTTCGATCCTTCCTGCATCTCGCCGTCCCCGGTCATCACATAGGTATGATAGCTGGCCCCGGTCAGCTTGGCCGCCTTCGCCATGCCCACAGCCACCGGCAGCCCGTGACCCAGTGGCCCGGTATTCGTCTCCACCCCCGGCACCTTGGTGCAATTCGGGTGTCCGTTCAGCCGCGAGTGGGGTTTCAGGAACGTGCTGATTTCCGCCTCGGGCAGGAAACCGCGCTTGGCCAGCGTGACATACAAGGCCAGCGCGACATGCCCCTTCGACAGCACGAACCGGTCGCGCTCGGGGTGTTTCGGCTGGTCCGGCCAGACGCGCAGCACGCGGAAATACAGCGCCGTCAGAATGTCGATCGCCGACATCTCGCCGCCGATATGGCCGGCCCCGGCCTCGACCACCGCTTGCAGGTCGCGCAGTCGGATCTGGCGTGCAATACGCTCTAGGTCATTCGGCTGCATGATTCCCTCTACCTGCATATTTATACATACACACATATATTTGCGGGCCACGCAGCCAAGTCAAGCATAAAATGGCCCGCAGGCACGAACTCGCGCGGGGCTTTTTGTGTTGACACCGGCCGTCCCGATCAGTTACGCATTTGCAGACGGTCGTGAATATTTATGCTTATCCAGCATCACGACCCGGAAAACGACGGGAGGACTGACTGGTGAGCGCTGCAAGGGAAAGCGAAGCGGGGCCAGGCCTCGCACTACTCGGCTCGTTCCGGGGGGCGACCGGCCCCTTGATCGGCCTTGTGCTCTTGTGCGTGTTCCTGACCGTCTCGACCGACACGTTCCTGTCGGTGCGCAACTTCCTGAACATCCTCGATCAGGTCACCGTGCTTGGCATCATGGCGGTCGGCATGACCCTCGTGATCCTGATCGGCGGCATCGACCTTGCGGTCGGCTCGGTCATGGCGCTGACCATGATGGTGCTGGGCTACCTCAACGTCGAGGCGGGCGTGCCGATGGGCGTGGCGATCCCCCTCGCCCTTGCGGCAGCCGGGGTGAACGGCCTTGTCGCCGGCATCCTGATCACCCGCTTCAACGTGCCCGCCTTCATCGCCACCCTTGCGATGATGTCAATCACCCGTGGCTTGGCCAACATGATCACCAATGGCCAGCAGATCATCGGCTTCCCGGCATGGTTCAACATGTCCGCGATCATCCGCTTCGGCGGCTTCCTGACCATGACCGTGGCGCTGATGCTGGTGGTGTTCCTGATCGCCCTGCTTTACCAACGCTACCGCTATGGCGGCCGCGCGCTCTATGCCATCGGCGGCAACCCCGAGGTGGCGCGCCTGGCCGGCATCAACGTCAACCGCGCGACCGTGCTTGTCTACGTCGTCTGCAGCATGCTGGCGGGCCTTTCGGGCATCGTCCTCGCCGCCCGGCTCGACTCGGTGCAGCCCTCGTCCGGCGTCGGCTATGAGCTTGACGCCATCGCCGCGGTCGTGATCGGCGGCACGTCCCTGTCGGGCGGCACCGGCGGCATCGGCGGCACCATCATCGGCGTCCTCATCATCGGCGTGCTGCGCAACGGGCTGAACCTGCTCAGCGTCTCGCCCTTCATGCAGCAGGTCGTGATCGGCGCGGTCATCGTGCTGGCTGTCACCGCCGAAACCTTCCGCAAGCGGAAGTGAACGGACTTCTCCTGATGCGGCAACGCCATCAGGTATCGAAGACGATTGGCGATGGCGCCAGTCGAACAGGGAGGGGGCTCCCCGCAACGCCGGATGCCCCGGAATTCATGTCGGAGGAGAAACACATGAAACTCACGAAAGTCCTGATGGCTGCGACCGCCTCTCTGGCGCTGCTGTCGCTCGGCGCCCATGCCGAGGTCAAGAAGATCGGCCTCGCCGTGCCGAACCTGCAGGCCGACTTCTTCAACCAGATCAAGATCGGTGTCGAAAACTACGCCAGGGAAAAGGGCATCGAGGTTATCGTCGTCGACGCCAAGAACGATACCGCGACCCAGGTCAGCCAGGTGCAGGATCTGCTGACCCAAGGCATCGACGCCTTCATCTACATCCCGGCCGGCGCTGCCGCTGCCGCCGTCCCGACCCGCCTTGCGCGTGAGGCAGGCATCCCCGTGATCAACGTCGACCGCTTCCCCGAAGGCGAGCCGGGCGATACCTTCATCGGCGGCGAAGGCGTGAACTCGTCCTACCAGGTCTGCTCGGAAATCATCAAGCGCGCCGGTGGTGCGGGCAAGATGGTCATCATCCACGGCCAGAAGGGCACCACGCCCGAAGTTGACCGCACCGAAGGCTGCATGAAGGCGATCGGCGAAAATGCCGGCGTCGAACTGGTCGACCAGCAGTGGACCGAGCGTTGGTCGGCTGACGAAGGCTTCGCCATCGCGCAGAACATGCTGACCGCACATCCCGACGTGACCATGATCTTCGGTCAGGCCGACGGTATCGCGATGGGGGCTGCCAAGGCAGTCGACGTGGCCAACCTCTCGGACAAGGTCATCATCGGCGGCTATGACGGTGACGGCTCGGCGCTGGAATATCTGGCGAAATGCGAAGGCCCGTTCGTCGTGACCGCCACGCAGTCCACCCGCCGCATGGGTGTGCTGGCCGTCGAAAGCGCCATCGCTGTCGCGAACGGCGAGAAAGTGGCAGAAAGGCAGGTCTCCGAGGCCGTTCTCACCACCTGCGAAAACGCGGCCGAATTCGTCGCGAACCACCCGTAAGCCGCCAAAAGGCACCAGCGCCATGACCAACCCCACACCGATCCTGTCCTTGCGTGACATTCGCAAGACCTACGGTTCGATCGAGGTCGTTCACGGGATCAGCCTCGATGTCTGCCCGGGCGAGGTCGTGGCGCTTCTGGGCGAAAACGGGGCCGGAAAATCCACCGTCTCGAACGTGATTTCCGGCACCGTCCAGCCCACGTCGGGCAGCATAACATGGCTCGGGGCGCCCTACGCCCCGGCCACCCCCCGCGCCGCAATGGATGCGGGCGTCGGCATGATCCATCAGGAACTGAAGCTTCTGCCGCAGCTTTCCATTGCCGAAAACATCTTTCTCGGCCGCTACCTGATGAAAGGTGGCCGCGTCGACCGCCGCGCGATGGAAGACCGCGCACGGTCCGGGCTGAAACGCCTTGGCCTCGACATTCCGCCCTCCCGTCTGGTCGAAGGGCTGTCCACCGCCAACCAGCAACTCATCGAAATCGCCAAGGCGCTCACCTTGAACGCGCGCCTGCTGATCCTTGACGAACCGACCGCCGCCCTTGGTGGCGACGAAACCCAGCTTCTGTTCCGCCAGATCGAACGGCTGAAAGCTGACGGCGTCGGCATCATCTACATCTCTCACCGGCTGGAAGAAATCCGCCAGATCGCCGACCGCATCATCGTCATGCGCGACGGCGCCAAGGTGCAGGAATTCGACCGTGGCGATGTTCCCGTCCGCACCATCGTCGAGGCGATGGTGGGCCGCTCGCTCGACCGCATGTTCCCGCCCGTCCCGCAGCCCGCCGACGAGGTGATGCTCGAGGTCAGGAACCTCACCTCGCCCGACAACACCTTCCGCGACATCAGCTTTGCCGTGAACAAGGGCGAGGTGTTCGGCATCGCCGGTCTGATGGGCGCAGGCCGCACCGAGCTTGTCCGCGCCCTCACCGGTGCCGACCCGATCCAGTCGGGCCGCGTCCTTCTGAACGGGCGTGACATCACCCCCCGCTCCCCGATCGACGCCATTGGGAACGGCATGGTTCTGGTGCCAGAAGACCGCAAGCTGCAAGGCGTGGTCCTGGCCCATTCCATCGCCGAAAACATCGGCTACGCCAACCTCGACGCGGTTTCCCGCAAGGGCTGGATCACCTCGCGCAACCTCACCGGCTTTGCCAACGGCTTCATCACCAAATTCGGCGTCAAGGGCCGCGCCGGACAGAACGCGGGCGAGCTTTCCGGCGGCAACCAGCAAAAGGTCGTGCTGGCGAAATGGCTCGCGCGCAAGCCGCAGGTCGTGGTGCTGGATGAACCGACGCGCGGCATCGACGTCGGCGCGCGGTCCTCGATCTACGAACTCATCATGGACCTCGCGCGCAACGGGGTTGCCGTCATCGTGGTATCGTCCGACCTCGAGGAAGTCCTCGGCGTCTCGAACCGCATCATGGTGATGGCAAAGGGTAAACAGGCCGGAATCCTCGACCGCAAGGACGCCAACGACGTCTCGGTCATGGAACTGGCCACCATCTGAACAAGGGAAAGACAATGGCCGCCATCACACTCGACGCACCGCAGCTTTTCGATCTGACGGGCCGTGTCGCCTTTGTCACCGGGGCTGGCAGCGGCATCGGCCAGCGCATCGCGATGGGCCTTGCGCAATGCGGCGCAGATGTCGCCCTGCTTGACCGCCGCACCGATGACGGCCTTGCCCAGACCGCCGATTTCATCGCCCGCGCCGGCCGCCGCTCGCTGCAGATCGCCGCTGACGTCACCCGATCCGCCGCCCTCGCCGACGCCGTCGCCCGGACCGAGGCCGACCTTGGCCCCCTCAGCCTCGCCGTGAACGCCGCCGGCATCGCCAACGCCAACCCCGCCGAGGCGATGGAGGAAGCCCAGTTCCAGACCATGATGGACATCAACCTGAAAGGCGTTTTCCTGTCCTGTCAGGCCGAAGCGCGGGCGATGCTGGCGCATGGCCGCGGCTCCATCGTCAACATCGCCTCGATGTCGGGCGTGATCGTCAACCGCGGCCTCAGCCAGTGCCACTACAACGCCTCCAAGGCCGGCGTGATCCACATGTCGAAATCCATGGCGATGGAATGGGTCGGGCGCGGCCTTCGCGTCAACACGATCAGCCCCGGCTACACCGCCACCCCGATGAACACGCGCCCCGAAATGCTCCATCAGACCAAGTCGTTCGAAGACCAGACCCCGATGCAGCGCATGGCCCATGTCGATGAAATGGTCGGCCCCGCCGTGTTCCTGCTGTCCGATGCCGCCAGCTACGTCACCGGCGTCGATCTCCTGGTCGATGGCGGCTTTTGCTGCTGGTAAGCCCCGCCGCTCTCGTTCCAACTCCCGGCCGCCAGGGGGCCGGGCATCCGCCGCTCGCCAGCCCGGCTCCGCAAGCGCCGCCACTTGCGCCCCTTCCCGCAGGATGCGACACCATCCGCCGAACCCTGCCCGGAACCAGACCCATGTCCACCGACGCCTCGACCCATTTCACCCACGCCATCACCCGCCGCCCTGCGCCCTCGATCACCGCGGGCCTGCGCGCCGTCGACACAGGCACGCCGGACCTCGCCTTGATGCAGGCCCACCACGCCGCCTACATCACAGCCCTCCGCGCCACCGGCGCCACGGTGATCGAACTGGATGCGCTTGACGCCTACCCCGACAGCGTCTTCGTCGAAGACACCGCCCTCTGCCTGCCGCAAGGCGCCGTCATCATGCGCCCCGGCGCGCCCTCACGTCTGGGCGAGGCCGCCGAGATGGCCCCCCACCTCGCCGCGCTTTACGCCGACATCCGCCGCATCGAAGGCGCGACGAGCTTCATCGAAGGCGGCGACATCCTCGTCACCGGCAGCGAGATCCTCGTCGGCCGCTCCGCCCGCACCAACGCCGACGGCATCGCCGAACTCACCCGCCTCGTCGCCAGTTGGGGCAAACCGGTGCGCGAGGTTCACACCCCCCCCGGCGTCCTCCACTTCAAGACCGACTGCTCGCTGCTTGACGCCACCACCGTCCTCGCCACCCCCCGCCTTGCGGACTCGGGCTGTTTCGACGACTACTTCGTGGTCCACACCGCGCCGGGCGAAGACGCCGCCGCCAACGCCATCCGCTTCAACGACGTCGTGATCATGGCCGCCGGTTTCCCCGGCACCCGCGCCGCCGTCGAACGCGCCGGCTACACGGTGGTGGAAATCGGCAACTCCGAATGTGCCAAACTCGATGGCGGCATGTCCTGCCTTTCCCTGCGCTTCACCCCGGCGAAATGACTGCATCAAACATCACTCGCTTCAACATCCTCGCCGTCGCCCAATCCGGCCGGCTGGAACATGAAGCGATCCTCCTTGCGGCCTCGCTCCGTCACTCCGACCCCGGTTTCACCGGCACGCTGTTCATCGCCGAACCGCAACCGGGGCCGAAATGGCCCGACGATCCCCGCATCGCGCCGAAGACCCGCGCCCTCCTCGAAACCCTCGGTGCCACGATCCTGCCCTTCGACAGCGCCGCCTTCGGGGCCTCCTACCCCAACGGCAACAAGATCGAGGCTCTGGCGGCCCTCCCCGACGACCCCTTCCTGTTCCTCGACACCGACACGCTCATAACAGGCCCCGTCTCGGCGATCCCGTTCGATTTCGCCCACCCCTCCGCTTCGATGCGCCGCGAAGGCACCTGGCCGAAGATCGAGCTTTACGGCCCCACCTACGCCCAAACCTGGAAATCGCTCTACGACCGCTTCGGCCTTGATTACGCGGCCTCGCTCGACCTCACCCAGCCGTCCGAATACTGGCAGCGCCACCTCTACTTCAACGCCGGCTGGTTCTTCCACCAAAGCCCGCGCGCCTTCGGCAACCGCTACCTCGCTTTCGCCAGATCCATCCGCGACAACCCGCCCGAAGACCTGGTCTGCCAGGAACTCTACCCCTGGCTCGACCAGATCGCCCTGCCGTTGGTCATCCACTCCTTCAACGGCAGCCGCCCCGGCCCCGACCTCGCCGCGCTCGACGGCACCGCCACCTGCCACTACCGCTCGCTTTCCCTGCTGTATGCCCGCGAAAGCGACCACGCCGTCGCCGTCTTGGAGGAGGTCGCCCGCGACAAGGCGCTGCGCCCCACCCTGCGGGATTGGGAGGCGCTGAAAACCCTCGTCTACCAGAACAAGGGCCGCAAGGCCCGCGCCCTGTTCGACCCCGATAACCTGCCGCCCCGCGAACAGGTCATCCGCAACACCCTGAAACGCGAAAACCTCTGGCTGCGCTAAAGCTCCAGCGTCACCACCGGCCACAGCGACAGCACCAAAAGCGCGGCCATCGCCCAGTTGAACGCGCGCAAGCGCCCCGGGTGCTGCAACCAGCGCCGCACCATCTGGCCGGCCCCTGCCCAGACCGAAACCGACGGCAGGTTGACCATCGCAAACACCCCCGCCACCGCCGCATAGGCCCAGACCGACGGCTCCGGCACATAGGCGGCCACCGCGCCCAAGGCCATCGCCCAGGCCTTCGGGTTCACCCACTGAAACGCCGCCGCCTGCAAGAACGTCATCGGCCGCGCGCCCTCGCGCCCCGCGCCGGGGGCGGCCGCATTGGCGATCTTCCACGCCAGCCACAGCATGTAGGCCACCGACACCAGCTTCAGCATCACCAGCGCCGGGGGCCAGGCGGTGAACAGCCCCGCCACCCCCAGCCCCACCAGAAACACCATCAGCGAATGCCCGACGCTGATCCCCAGCATATGCGGCACCGTCCGCCGCAGGCCGAAATTCACCCCGCTCGCCAACAGCATCATGTTGTTCGGCCCCGGCGTGACCGAGGTGACAAAGGCAAAGCCCAGCAGGGCCAGAAAGATCTCATGTGTCATGCGCGCAATCTTGCCCCGATTTCACCGCTGTGGGATTGCAAACATGCGATCATCCCCGCATATTGCGCAACAAATGCCGAAACTTGACGCCATAAACCACCGTATATTGCGCGAACTTTCCCGTGATGCCCGCCAGTCGAACCTCGACCTCGCGGCGCGCGTCGGTCTGTCGCCCTCCGCCTGCCTGCGCCGGGTGCAAGACCTCGAACGCTCGGGCGTGATCAAGGGCTACCGCGCCGTCCTCGACCCCACCCTCATCGGCGTGGGCTTTGTGGCTTACGTCACCGTCGCGCTCAATAGCCACACCAAAGCCGCGCAAGAGGCGTTCGAACGCGCCGTCGCCCGCGCCGACGAGGTGCGCGAGTGTCACAACATCACCGGCACCGTCGAATACCTGCTCCGCGTCGAAGCCGCCGATCTTGCCGCCTACAAGCATTGGCACACCGAGGTTCTGGGCGTGCTGCCGCAGGTCCGCTCGATCACCACCTTCGTCGTGATGGGCAGCCCCAAGGACGACCGCGCCTGACCCCGCCGCCTGATCCCGCCGCCTGACCCCGCCGCCTGACCCCGTCGCCTGATCCCGCCGCCTGATCCCGCCGCGCGCGCGGCCACCCTGCCTGCCACCTGACCATCGCACAAGGCCCCCTCGGGGTTCGCCGCAAAGCCCGGCACCCCGACCACAGGGCCAGCGCAACCGTTTTTCCGCCAACCGCTGTGGGCAAAGATGAAATTTCCCTAAATCTCATCCTGCAAGCCATTGATTTTCTTATCTGCCAGCAAATGTCCCACGGTGGGACATCGCCGTTGCCTCGCACCCCGTCCTCCCCTACCCTCGCGCCATCTTTCCAGGGAGGACAGCATGACCGACAGACCCATGGGCTTTGATACCCTCGCCATCCACGCAGGCACCGCCCCAGACCCCGCCACCGGCGCGCGGCAGGTGCCGATCTACCAGACCACCGCCTATGTGTTCCGCGACGCCGACCACGCCGCCAAGCTCTTCAATCTGCAAGAGGTCGGCTACATCTACTCCCGCCTGACGAACCCCACCGTCTCGGCCTTGGCGAACCGCGTCACCGCCCTCGAAGGCGGCGCGGGCGGCATTGCCTGCTCGTCGGGCCACGCGGCACAGATCATGGCGCTTTTCCCGCTGATGCAGCCCGGCTGCAACGTCGTCGCCTCGACCCGGCTTTACGGCGGCACGATCCAGCAGTTTTCCAACACCATCCGCAAGTTCGGCTGGTCGGCCAAGTTCGTCGATTTCGATGACCCCAAGGCCATCGCCGCCGCGATCGACGACAACACCCGCGCGCTTTTCTGCGAAACCATCTGCAACCCCGGTGGTGCGATCTCCGACCTCGACGCCATCGCCCGCGTCGCCAATCACGCCGGAATCCCCCTGATCGTCGACAACACCACCGCCACCCCCTACCTCTGCCGCCCGATCGAACATGGCGCGACGCTCGTCGTCCATTCGGCTACCAAATACCTCACCGGCAACGGCACCGTCACCGGCGGCATCGTGGTGGACTCGGGCAAGTTCGACTGGTCGGCCTCCGACAAGTTCCCCTCGCTCAGCCAGCCGGAACCGGCCTACCACGGCCTCACCTTCCACGCCGCCTTGGGCGCGATGGCGTTCACCTTCCACTCCATCGCCGTGGGCCTGCGTGACCTCGGCATGACGATGAACCCGCAAGGCGCACATTATACCCTGATGGGGATCGAAACCCTTGCCCTCAGGATGCAGCGCCATGTGGAGAACGCCCAGACCATCGCCGAATGGCTGGAAAGCGACCCGCGGGTGGAAGGGGTCACCTACCCCGGCCTCAAATCCTCGCCCTACCACAGCCTCGCCAAGATGATCGTGCCGAAGGGCGCCGGCGGCCTTTTCACCTTCCGCGTCAAGGGTGGCTACGGGGCCTGCGTCAAGCTGATCGACACCCTCAAGCTCTTCAGCCACGTCGCCAACCTTGGCGACACCCGGTCGCTGATCATCCACCCGGCGTCGACCACCCACCGCCAGCTATCGGAAGAGGCGCAAGTGAAGGCCGGTGCCGCGCCCGACATGGTGCGCGTCTCGATCGGCATCGAGAACGTCGAAGACATCATCGCCGACCTCAATCAGGCGCTGGACAAGGCTACCGCCTGACAATCAGCCAAGCGGCGGCGCGGGGAACATGCCTTTCGGCAGGCGCGACAGCGAGCCGATCTCGGCTTGCAAGGCCCCCGCGCCGTCGCCCTCCGTGACAAGGTTCACCCGCATCAAGCGGCAGCCTTCGCTGCGCCGTTGCGCGGCGCAGGCCGCGTTGGCTGCGGCCACGGTCGACCGGATCAGGTCAGGCACCGTGGCCGCGCCCTCTTGCCCCGCCTCGAACGCAAGCGTCACCATCTCGGTCCCGAAAGCCCGCGCCGAAAGGTCGGGCAAAGCCTCCTCGCCGGGCTTCAGCGTGAAGGCAAGCTCGATGCGGAACTGCGCGGTTCCGCTCGCCCGGTCGACGCTGCCCTCGACCACGCGGGCCGAATGGACCGCGCAATCCCGTGCCAGTTCCTCTTGCAGGGCGGCGCAGGCCCCGGCGGCAACCTTCGGCGCGCGGATGTCGGCCAGCACCTGAAGATAGGGCGCTTCGGGCAGCTTTTCGCCCTCCGACAGCAGGCTTTCCAACGCCGCGCGCTGGGTGATGACCACGCTGCGGCCTTCCACGAAACGGTCATGAACCAGATAGGTCGCCACGTCATCGCGCGCCACCAGACCGCCGCCGCGCGAGATCAGCCAGTTCTGGCCCGGCCCGACGGCCCCGCCGGTTTCCGCCTCGACGGCTGCAACCTCGCCGGGTGGCATCGCCTGCACATATTGCCAGCCCGCCGCGCCAAAACCCACCAGCATCAACACAACGCCAAGCCCGATCACCAGTTTCAGCATCAGAACTCCACTCCCTGCCGCAGGGTCTTCAGATCGCCGTAGGCAAAGGCCGTCGCAATGGCCACGACGCGCGAGGCGAAGTCCGCCCCCTCCGCCACCTGGCCGCGGATTTCAAAGAACGTGTCCTGCGTGGTGCGGATCTTTGCGCCGGTCAGCGACGCATAGACCGCCTTCGGATCGGCTTCGCCGGGCACCGGGCCGATCACCGACATGGCGCCCGCGTCCCACCCGATCCGCGTGTCGACCGAGCCCACGCCAAAGGTCTTGCGAAACCAGTCGTCATAGGTGGCGATGGCGGCATCCAGTTGCCCCAACCGCGCCTGCGCCTCTTCGGTCGTCACGGCACCGTTCGCCACCGACTGAAAGAAAAGATGGCCTTCGTTCAACGGATAGGCCGGTTGCACACCACACTCGGCCAGCCCGGCGGCCAGGATCACTTCCACCGGCACGACCGGATCAAGGTTTGCCACCCCGGCCTGATCGCCCCCCAAAAGGATCACCCGTTCGATCCGCACCCCTTCGGCCTGGTGGATGTTCCAGATCCGGTTGCCACCGGCTGCTTCCAGCACAAGGTAGACCGGTTCACGCCGCTCGGTGACAGCCACGTCATAGGCCTCGTAGGCCGGCCCGCGGCCGATGGACGGATTGGCAGCACCGGTGTCACGGTAGACGTTGACAAAGCGTTGCACCTCGGCCGCCAGATGCGTGTCGTTGTAGGTGGACAGCGCAAGGTCCAGCCCGCTCTTGCCAGCCGCGACATGCCCGACGGCGGTTCCCGGTTTGGGCGGGGTCGGGGTGCATCCAAGGATCGGGCGGATCGTGGTGATTTCAGCCGGGATCGCCGATGCGACCGCCGAGGTATGGCCGGTGATCACATCCTTGATGAACACCGGCTCGTTGCCGATGCGCGCTGCAATCGGCCCGCGCGCCTCAACCCCGTCGGTGGTGTCGAACAGGTAGTCCGATGCAAACTCGCCAGTGCCTTTCGGCGCGGAACCGACGCTGCCGCCGCCCAGCCCGAATGACCCGATCGCCGCCATCGCAGATGCAGGCAGCACGCGTTCCAGCAGCCCCTGGCCACCCGCAACCACGGCCACTGCGGCCAGGGCAATCCCCCCGACGATCACCAGACCGATCGAACCGCGCGCCATACATCTGCTCCCTGCACCTTGCCGTTGTTGCGGACCTTGCAGGGGAACTTGGGCAAAATCGGGCCGAAACGGCGGAACTGCTGCGAATTCCGCCGCTTCGGCAAGATGCCGCTCAGGTCATTCCGCGATGGAATAGAAGATCGTCACCGTCGCCGTCATGCCCAGCTCGCCGCCCTGCACCGGCGGCGCTGCGGATGCCGCGTCCTGCCGGAACATCGGCATCGGCGGCTGGTAGCCGGCGGTTTCGCTGATCGACACGACCTTGCCCAGCGTCACCCCCGCCGCTTCGGCCAGAAGCTCGGCCTTGGCGCGGGCATTGGCGACAGCCTCCTTGCGGGCCTCGTCCAGCACCGGGTCCGGGTTGGCCAGCCCGAAGGTCAGCCCGTTCAGCGTGTTGGCCCCATCCGCGACCGAGGCATCCAGCACCGCACCAAGGCTGTCCAGCGCCCGCACCCGCACCGTCAGCATGTTCGACGCGACAAAGCCGGTGATTTTCGGCGCCCCGCTGTCATAGCCGGTCCAGTTCGGGTTGAGCGACAGGTTCGAGGTCTGCATGTCGCGCGGCTCGATCCCCGCCGCGGTCAGCCGCGCCAGCACCGCATCCAGCGCGGTGGAATTGGCCGCCAGCGCCGCTGCCGCCGTGTCGCCCTGCGTGGTGACACCGATCGTCAGCGTGGCAATGTCGGGCGCGGCCTCGACAACGCCCTCGCCGGTCACGGTGATCATCGGCGCAGGGGCCTCCTGGGCAAAGCCGGGGGCGGACAGCGGGGCGGCAAGTGCCACCGAAAGCAGAAGGGCGGAAAGCGTGCGCATGGGTTTCTCCTTGGTTTGTCGCGACATTTCACAGCTATGACGCGGCCCGCAATGCAATCCTTGGCCGTTTTTCTTTCTTTCGGCGAAAAGCTGCTGTAGGTAGTTGCCAACCGGCCGGAGCACGTTCCCGCCATTTCCCATACTGTGCTAGACCCGCTGCATGAAACCGAAATTCGCCCTTGATCTGACCAGTGATAAAATTGGTCTGTTGCACCGCGCTCCCAAAGGTTGGCTCGCCATCGGCGATGTCGCCTTTGATGCCCCCGACCTGACCGAAGCGCTGGATTACCTGCGCAAGACCGCGCTTGGCCTGTCGCCGACCGGCATTTCGACCAAGATCGTCATCCCGAACGGCCAGATCCTTTACACCGAACTGAGCGCCCCCGGCCCCAGCCGCGAGGAAAAGCGCAAGCAGATCATGGCCGGTCTCGAAGGGCGCACACCCTACCCGGTCGAAGATCTGGTGTTCGACTGGTCGGGCAAGGGCACCACCGTCAAGGTTGCCGTCGTCGCGCGCGAAACGCTGGACGAGGCCGAGGCCTTCGCCACCCAGCACCGCTTCAACCCGGTATCCTTCGTCGCCGTGCCCGAGGCTGGCAATTTCGTTGGCGAACCGTGGTTCGGGCCGACCAGCATCGCCGACACGATCCTCGCCCCCGGAGAGGCGGTGGACCGTGACCGCGAACCGATCGCCCTGCTGCACCGCGACCTGCCCAAGACCGAACCGCTGCCAGACCACCCGGTTGCCGATGCGCCGCAGGCACCTCAACCGGTGGCGGCAGACAGTGACGACCCGCTTCCCGGCCTTGAAGAGGCGATGTCCGCCGACTTGCCGCCCTCGGAACCGGCGCCTTTGCAACCGGACGAACCGGACTTTGCCGACGCAAGCATTGATCAGCCGGATTTCGAGGTGCTGCTCGCCGCCGAAGAGGCCGTGCTTGCGCGGCGCGGTGCCGAACCCGCGCCTGCCATGGCCGAACCGCAGGTCGAACCACGGCACGAACCGGACGAAGCGCCGTTTGCCCATGTCACCGACAGCGATCTGTTTCCCGATCCGGCAGGCGATCTGCCGTCTGACAAGGCCGCCCCTCTGCCCGACGATGAAGAACTGCCGCCCGCGCCGTCGACGGCTGCGATGGTGGCCTTTGCCAGCCGCCGCGCCGCTGCCAACGCCGCTGCCGCCGCGACGGCGCCCACCGCGTTTGGCAAACCGGTCGAGGATTTGCCTCCGCTTGGCTCCGCCTCCCCGGTCGCACCGGCAGCGCCCGCGCCCACCGCAAAGCCGCTTCCGGCAGGACTGGTGCGCAACAGCGCGTCGAGGGCGCCGGTCGGCCCGATCACGGCGCCCGGCCTGCCCGGCACCCGCAAGGCAAAGGGCAAAGGCACCGCGCCGCCCGACCTTGCAGGCGCCTCCGCGAACCGCCCCGCAATGCCGGGCGCCAAGACGCTCACCAAACCCGGTGGCACGTTCGGCGCCAAACCGCAGCGCGGCCGCCCGCGCTTTCTGGGGCTGTTCCTGACGGGCCTGCTGCTGATCTTCCTGGCGCTGGTGGCCGCATGGTCGTCGTTCTACCTGTCCTCTGCCGACCAGACCACCTCAGGCACCGCCATCGTTGACGCCACGCTTCCCGAAGCCGAACCCGGCATCGAGGACGAGATGCTGGCCGACATGCAAGACCCGGAAACGGGAATGGACCCGCTTCCCGAAGCCGAGGCCGGCGCCAGCAGCGCCGCACAGGCCCAGATCGGCGAGGGCAGCGGCGTGGCCGAAGCCCTTGCTGCCGACGAAGGCGCACCTGCGATCGTGGATGAGGCCGCTGCCGCCGCGCCTGCGGCCGAACCTGTCGCCGAGCCTGTCGCCGCAGCCGCGCCCGAACCTGCCCCCGAACCTGCACCCGACACCGCGCTTTCCACCGATGTTGCCGCCGTTTCGGCGCTGGCCGATGATCAGGATGAAATCTTCCTGGCCGCGATGGACGCACCGCCCCCCGCGCTTGATGCGCTGGCCCTGCCCGCCCCCGCAGCCAGTGCCGATGCGCCGCCCGACGCGCCGATGCCGCCGCCAGCCTTCGGCACCGTCTACCGGTTTGATGCGCAAGGGCTGTTGATGCCCACGCCGGACGGGATTCTCAGCCCCGATGGCGTGATGCTGATCGCCGGCAAACCGCCCCTGCTGCCACCGTCGCGCAGCGAGGTTGCCCGTGCTGCCGCTTCGGCAGCGACTGCCGTTTCCGCCGCCACGCCCGCCGCCACCCCATCGCTGCTCGAAACTGCACCCGGCCCCGATCCTGCCACCGATGCGGCGGCCACCGTCCCCTCGCCCGCCGACCCGGCATTGCAGGGCTTCCGCCCTCTGCCGCGCCCCGAAAACCTGGTGCCGGCCACCGAGGCGCAGGATGATGCCACGCTTGACGCCGCCACCGCCGCCGAATTCGCCGGGCTTCGCCCGCTTGCCCGCCCCACAGCCGTGCTTGCCGCCGCCGCCGCGGCCCGACCCGCTGCCAGCGCCGCCCCCGCCGATCTTGGCGCGCAAGCCCCCTCGCTGACCGCGCAGAACGAAGCCACCCTCGCCGCCGCCGCCGCGATCGAGGCTGAAAACCCCTCCATCGTCGCGATCTCGCGCCGCCCGGCCCTGCGCCCCGCCGACATGTCCCGCGCCGTCGAAGCCGCCGTTGCCGCTGCCGTGCGCGAACCCGCCCCGGAAGAGGTCGCCAGTGCTGCACCACAGCCCGAGGCCAAGCCGGAAGAGCTGGACGAGTTGAACGAACCCGAGGTCGCCTCCGCCGCGCCCCGGATTCCGACCAAGGCGAACGTGGCCAAGCAGGCCACCTTCGTGAACGCGATCAACCTGTCGAAGATGAACCTGATCGGTGTCTACGGCTCGCAGTCCAAACGTCACGCGCTGGTCCGCCAGGCGAACGGGCGCTACAAGAAGGTAAGGGTCGGTGACCGGATCGACGGCGGCACCGTTCAGGCGATCACCGACAACGAGGTGCGCTACCAAAAGGGCGGCAAGCTCATCGCGCTGAAGATGCCGAAGGCGTGATCTGCCGCTGCACCCCGGCATCTGGCGCGCCCACTCCCGCCTGCCACACATTTGACCGGCCCGGCACGATCACCGCTTGCCGTGCGCTAGGCCTGCGCGCAATCCTGCACCCTGCGGTCCGCCACGCCCGGCGCGACCGCCCCGCCAAACGGACCCTTGATGGAAAGCGCCCTGTTCCTTGCCAGCCTCTACCTCGGCGCCGCGGTGCTGATCGTGCCGCTTGCTGTGCGGCTGGGTCTTGGCTCGGTGCTTGGCTATCTGGGCGCGGGCATCCTGCTTGGTCCGG
Source organism: Paracoccaceae bacterium (assembly GCA_030697175.1). Lineage (GTDB taxonomy): Bacteria > Pseudomonadota > Alphaproteobacteria > Rhodobacterales > Rhodobacteraceae > JAUYQR01. Next base: position 254,628 of record JAUYQR010000015.1, read on the forward strand.
TCCTTGGCCTAGCGGGTGCCGAAACCCGCGACCTGCAGCATGTTGCCGAATTCGGCGTGGTGATGATGCTGTTCCTGATCGGGCTGGAACTGCAACCCCGCACCGTCTGGGACATGCGCGCCAAACTTCTCGGCCTCGGCGGCAGCCAGGTCTTGCTGACGATGACCGCCATCGCCGCCGCGATGGCCGGGCTTGGCTATGCCTGGCAGGTGGCGCTGACGCTGGGCATGATCCTGTCGCTTTCCTCCACCGCGATCGTGATCCAGACGCTGGACGAACGGAACCTGATGCGCACCCCCGGCGGGCGCGCCAGTTTCGCCACGCTGCTGTTTCAGGACGTGGCGATGGTGCTGATGCTGGCGCTGATCCCGATCCTGACCCTTGCGGCGACCGACGGCCCGCTCCTGTCGTTGTTCGGTGTGAACAACCCGCCCGCAGCCGATGTCCACACCGTCGAGGGTGCCGCCGAACCGCTGATCTCGCTGGTGCAGGCGCTGCCGGGCTGGGCGGCCACGCTGTTGACCCTGTCGGTGGTGGCCGGCATCATCCTTGCCGGCAACTTCCTGACCCGCCCGGTGTTCCGCTTTGTCCACGCCTCGCGCCTGCCGGAAATGTCGACCTTCATCTCGCTTCTGGTCGTGATCTGCATCGCGTTCCTGATGGTGCTCGTGGGCCTGTCGCCCGCGCTTGGCACCTTTGTCGCCGGCGTCGTGCTGGCCAATTCCGAGTTCCGCCACCAGATCGAGGCCGACATTGCGCCGTTCAAGGGCCTCCTGCTCGGCCTTTTCTTCATGACCGTGGGCGTCAACGTGAACTTCCGCCTTGTGGCTGATGCGCCGTTCACCGTGCTTGGCTTCACCCTCGGCCTCATAGCGGTCAAGGTGACGATCCTGTTCATCATCTCGCTCTTCTTCCGGCTGAAGGGCCGCGACCGCTGGCTCCTCGCCCTTGGCCTCGCGCAGGGCAGCGAGTTCGGTTTCGTCCTGACCGCGTTTGCCCGCAGCGAAGGCGCCATCCCGCTTGCCGCCGGCCAGATGGTGCAACTGGTGATCAGCCTGTCGATGCTGTTCACCCCGCTGCTTTTCCTGCTGCATGACCGGGTCGACCGTTGGGCCACCCGCCACGCCCCAAAGGAAGCCGCCGCTGACGAGATCACCGAAAAAGGCCGCGTCATCATCGCCGGCATCGGCCGCTTCGGGCAGACGGTGAACCGGCTGTTGCGCACCTCGGGCGTGCAGACCGTCGTGCTGGATTCCGACATCGGCGCCATCGAGGCGGTGCGCCGCTTCGGCGTGAAGGGCTATTTCGGGGATCCCTCGCGCCCCGAACTGCTGGCCGCCGCCGGCCTGGCCGACGCCGAAGTGCTGGTCGTCGCCATCGACGATGCCGAACGGGTGACGCGGATCGTCCGTTACGCCCGCCAGCAACGCCCCGATCTGCACATCGTCGCCCGCGCCCGCGACCGGGTGCATGTGTTCGAATTGTTCAAGGCAGGCGCCAACGATATCGTCCGCGAGACCTATGACAGTTCGATTCGTGCAGGTCGCTACGCTTTGGAAAACCTCGGCTTCAGCGATTACGAGGCCGCCAGCCTCAGCCAGACCTTCTACAAGGTGGAACGCGGCGCGCTGCGCGAACTGGCCGAGCTTTGGGTGCCCGGCCAGCCCGTGCATCTGAACGAGGCCTATGTTGCCCGCGCCACGCAGCTTGACCGCGACCTTCAGGATGCGCTTCTTGGCGACCTCGCCGAAGGCCACCGCGAGGCTGGCACCGAACCCAACCCGAAAGCCAGCGCCGCCGAATAGCTAGCCCGCGGCCACCCCGGCTTCGGCAAAGGTCATCATGCCGGAATGGCAGGCAACCGCGCCCTGCACCACACCGATCGCCAACGCCGCGCCAGAGCCTTCGCCCAGCCGCAGCCCCAGCGACAACAGCGGCTCCAGCCCCAGCGCGTCCAGCAGCCGCCGATGCGCGCCCTCGGCACTCAGATGCCCCGCGATGCAATGGTCGAGCGCGCCGGGGGCCGCCTTCGCCAGCACCGCCGCCGCCGCGCACACGATAAAGCCGTCAAGGATCACCGGCACCCGTTCCATCCGCGCCCGTGCAATCGCCCCGGTCATCGCCGCAATCTCGCGTCCGCCAAGGCAGCGCAGCACCTGCAACGGCTCGCCCAGCACGGCCGCATGGCGCGCCACCCCTTCGGCCACCGCCGCCTCCTTGCGCGCCAGCCCCGCATCATCGACGCCCGTGCCGCGCCCGGCCCAGCCCGTGCCGCCATAAAGCGCCGCCGCCAGTGCCGCCGCCACCGTGGTGTTGCCGATCCCCATCTCGCCCGCAACGAACAGGTCCGCCGCAGGGTCCACCGCGTTCCACCCGGTCAGCAGGGCCGCCACCACCTCGGCCTCGGTCATCGCGGCAGTTTGCGTGAAATCCGCCGTTGGCCGGTCCAGATCCAGCGCATGCACGTCCAGCCGCGCCCCGAACGCTTTGGCAAGCTGGTTGATCGCCGTCCCGCCCGCGCTGAAATTGGCCACCATCTGCACCGTCACCTCCGCCGGAAAGGCCGACACGCCGCGCGCGGTAACACCGTGATTTCCGGCGAATATCACGATCTGCGGTGCCTTGGCACTTGGCCGGTCGGTGCCCTGCCAGCCCGCCATCCAGATCGCCACCGCTTCCAGCCGCCCCAGCGCACCCGGCGGCTTGGTCAGCGTCCCGTTGCGCGCCTCGGCTGCGGCAATGGCCGCCGCGTCGGGTGCAGGCAGCGCCTGCAAAAGGGCCGCGAACTCTGCCAGCGACTGAAACGCCATGATGCTCTCCGATTGATCCTGTCTCCGCCTCGGGCTACCTGAGGGGGGATCGGAACGCCAGTCGGGAAGGGCCGCTTTGATGACCACACGCGACATCATGGCGCGCTTCGTTCCCGACCTGCTGTCGGCGGCGGCCCTTCTCAGCCGCCTGCCCCTGCCTGACCACACCCCTCAGGGTGCCAACTCGGCCTGGGCCTGGCCTTTGGTCGGCGCGATCCTCGGCGCACTTGCCGCCCTTGCCGCATCGCTGTGCCTGACGCTTGGCCTCACCCCCGGCGTGACCGCCGCCGCCACGCTGACCACCCTCGCCTGCCTCACCGGCGCGCTGCACGAGGACGGGCTGTCGGACACCGCCGATGGCCTTTTCGGTGGCTGGACCCGCGAGCGCCGGCTGGAAATCATGAAGGACAGCCGTGTCGGCAGCTACGGCGTTCTTGCCCTTCTCCTCGTCACGCTCGCGCGCTGGTCCGCGCTGACCACGATCCTCGCCAGCGGCCAGCACGGGGCCGCGCTGATCGCCGTCGGCGCGCTCAGCCGCGCACCAATGGCGCTGTTGATGGCGCATCTGCCAAACGCGCGCGGCACGGGCCTGTCGCACAGCACCGGCGCACCCGACCCCGCCATCGCCGCCACCGGCGCAGCCCTCGCGGCCCTCATCGCCCTCGTCCTCACCGGCGGCACCGCCATCACGATGATCATCGGCACCGCCCTCACGGCCGCCCTTCTTGCCCGCACCGCACAGCGCCGCATCGGCGGGCAGACCGGCGACATCCTCGGTGCGTCGCAGCAACTGGCCGAAGCGGCCTGCCTTGCGGCCCTCGCCGCCGCCGCCGCATAACACACACCGACTGCGCGCCACCGCAGACCAAGCGGCTCTGGCATTTGCCGCCTCGCCGCGTTACACGGCAGCCCATGCCCGCCGCGGAGCCTGTCGCCATGACCGAAACCACCTCCTATTCCGATGCCATCTCCTCGACCGAGGACATCATCGAAGATGCCCGCAACGGGCGCATGTTCATCCTCGTCGACCATGAGGACCGCGAGAATGAGGGCGATCTGGTGATCCCCGCCCAGATGTGCACGCCGAACGCGATCAACTTCATGGCCACCCACGGGCGCGGGCTGATCTGCCTAGCGTTGACCGCCGACCGGGTTGACCAGCTTGGTCTGCAACTGATGGATCGCAAGAATTCATCGCGCCACTCCTCGGCCTTCACCCTGTCGATCGAGGCGGTCGACGGCATCGACACCGGCATTTCGGCTGCCGACCGGGCGCGCACCGTATCGGTGGCGACCGATCCCTCCAGGGGCGCGGCCGACATCGCCAGCCCCGGCCACATCTTCCCGCTGCGCGCCCGCGACGGTGGCGTTCTGGTCCGCGCCGGTCACACCGAAGCCGCGATTGACGTCAGCCGCCTTGCCGGCCTGAACCCCTCGGGCGTGATCTGCGAAGTGATGAACGACGATGGCACGATGGCCCGCCTGCCCGACCTTATCAAGTTCGGCCAGAAGCACGGCCTCAAGATCGGCACGATCAGCGACCTGATCGCCTACCGCCGCCGCCACGACAACCTCGTGCGCGAACGCTCGGTCAAGGCCGTGTCGTCGGCGCATGGCGGCGACTGGCTGATGCGGGTTTTCACCGATGACACGCAGGGTGCCGACCATGTCGTGCTGTGCAAGGGCGACCTGACCTCCGCCGAACCGGTGCTGGTGCGTGTCCACGCCCTGAACCCCTTGGAAGACGTGCTTGGCCTCGGCTCGGGCAGCGACCTGCCCGCTGCCATGCGCACCATCGCCGCCGAAGGCCGCGGCGTCGTGGTCCTTCTGCGCGACACCACGATGAAGATGGTCGAAGACGGCGAACATTCGCCGCAAACCCTGCGCCAATACGGCATCGGTGCGCAGATCCTGTCGGCGCTTGGCCTGTCGTCGATCACGCTGGTCACGAATTCGGTCGCACCGAAGCTGGTGGGGCTTGAGGGCTACGGCCTGACCATCGCGGGCACCCGCCCGATCAAGGAATAACCCGATGGCCACCGCCGAAACCCACTACACCCTGCCGCTGCCGACCTTTGACAAGCCGGTGAAACTGCTGATCGTCGTCGCCCCCTACTACAAGGACATCGCCGACAACCTGATCGCCGGCGCCCGCGCCACCGCCGCCGCAGCCGGTGCCGAGGCTGACCTGATCGAAGTTCCCGGCGCGCTGGAAGTGCCCTCCGCCATCGCGTTTGCCGAACGGCTGGCCGACTATGACGGCTACGTCGCCCTTGGCTGCGTGATCCGGGGCGAGACCACGCATTACGACACCGTCTGCAACGACAGCTCCCGCGCGCTCAGCCTTCTGGGGCTGCAAGGCGCCTGCATCGGCAACGGCATCCTCACCGTCGAGAACCGCGCCCAGGCCGAGGTTCGCGCCGACCCTGCCGGGCAGAACAAAGGCGGCGGTGCCGCAGCGGCGGCCTTGCACCTTGTGGCCCTTTCGCGCAAATGGGCCGGGTCCAGCAAGGGAATTGGCTTTCGCGCATGAAGCCCGCACATTTGAAAACCGACAAACGCCAGATGAAGTCAGCCTCGCGGCTTTACGCCGTGCAGGCGCTGTTCCAGATGGAAGTCTCTGGCCAGACCGTCGAGGACGTGACGCGCGAATTTGAAACCCACCGCTTCGGTGCCACCTATGAAGAGGGCGAATTTGCCGAAGGCAACGTCGACCACTTCCGCGCCATTGTCGCCGCTGCCGTCAACTGGCAGGCCCGCATCGACCAGTTGACCGACCGCGCCCTGATCGCCGCCTGGCCGATCGACCGGATCGACCCGGTGCTGCGGGCCCTCTTCCGCGCCGCCGGGGCCGAAATCGTCGATCTGGCCACCCCGCCCAAGGTCGCGATCACGGAATACGTCGATGTGGCCAAGGCCTTCTTCCCCGACGGCAAGGAACCAAAGTTCGTCAACGCCGTCCTCGACCACATGGCGCGCGAGGCCAAGCCCGAGGCGTTCTGATCCCTAGCGGTGCGCGTCGAACAGCGCCGCCGCCCGGTCGAAAAAGCGTTTCCGGATCGCCGGGCCTTCCATCATGATCTCGTGTTCGGCGCCCTGGAAAAGGTCCAGTTCGCCCCCCTTCCACGCCGCCATCCGCAGATGCACCGGCCCCACATCGACCACCTTTTCCGCCGTGCCCAGCGCGCAATAGGCCGGCACCTGCGGCGAAGGCAGCACCGACAGCGCGCCACATTCCTTCAACGCCGCACGCAGCCACGCCAGCGACGGCCCCCCCAAGGCAAGCTCCGGGTGATCCACCACCTGCCGCCGCATATACTCCCACATCTCGGGATCGGTGGTCAGCACGTTGCCCTGAAACGCCGCCTCGGCCAGATAGGTGATCGGCCCGGTTCCCGGCGCATAGCGGTGGCGCTGGCCGAAATAGCTTGACAGATGCGTGACCACATTCGCGACAGGCCGCAGCCACGTCGCCATGGAAATCCCCCACATCGGCGCCGAGAACGCCGCCGCGCGGAACGGCAGGCCGCGGATCAGCGACCGCAGGCCGATGCAGCCGCCCAGCGAATGGGCCATCAGGAAATGCGGCTGTGGCAACCCCGCCTTGTGCGCCGTCTCGATCATCGCGTCCACGTCGGCCTGATATTCGGCGAAATCGTCGACATGCCCGCTCATCGGATCGCGCAGTGCCCGCGCCGCCAACCCCTGCCCGCGCCAGTCCACGGTGATCACCGAATAGCCGCGCGCCAGAATGTCGCCCGCCGCCCGGCCGTATTTCTCGACGCATTCGGTGCGGCCGGGGAACAGGAACACCGTCCCCTTCGCCCCTCCGGCCCAGGATGTCGCGCGGATGCGCACCCCGTCGCGGGTGGCCACCCACACCGTCTGGCCCCCCGGCGGCGCATCTGCCACATCCGCGTGGAACGGTGCCTCGCTCACGCCAGAACCGACCCGATCTTCATCGCCATGCCCATGCTGCCATCCACTTTCAGCTTGCCCTGCATGAAGGCCGAGGTGGCGTTCATGTCGCCCTCAAGGATTGCGCGAAACACGTCCGCATCCGCTGTCAGCGTCACATCCGCCTCCTCGTCGCCGGCGCGCACACCGTCTGCGTCCAGCATGATCGCACCTTCGCCCGGAATGACGAACTTCGCCACCCCGTCAAACCCGCCCGACAGCTTTGCGCCCAGCACCCGCACCGCCGCATCAATCATCTCGCTCATGCATTGTCTCCCATTCGTGACCCTCGGGCCACTGGCAATCCGTCGCGGATCGGCTACCATTGAAGTATGAAAGTCTGGCGCGGGTTTCTCAATGCTATCGTTGCGGCAGTTTTGCCGCTTTTCCTGACATGCGCCGCCGCCGCCGCCGAGGATAGCGCAAAACTCGACGACCTCTTTTCGCGCCTGCAAACCGCCGAGGCAGAGGCCGCCGGTCGGATCGAAAGCGAGATCTGGATCGAATGGTCAAAATCCGGCTCGCCCGCGATGGATCTTCTGCTGCAACGCGGCCGCGATGCGATGGCCGCCGGTGACAATCAGACCGCGATCGACCATTTCACGGCGATCATCGACCAGGCGCCCGACTTTGCCGAAGCGTGGAATTCCCGCGCGACCGCATTTTACAACATGGGCGAGTTTGGCCCCGCCGTCTCCGACATCGCCCATACCCTGACCCTCAATCCCCGGCATTTCGGCGCCTTGTCGGGCCTCGGGATGATCCTCGAAGAATCGGGTAAACCCGAACGCGCTCTCGAGGTCTACAAGTCAGCACTCGCCTTGCATCCGAACCTGGAAAGCGTAAAGGACGCCATCGAGCGTCTCGAAACCGAAGCCGAGGGCCAGGAGCTTTAATCCAGATGGACGCCACCCGGCGGGTGACGGCGGTCCTTGGGCCGACGAACACCGGCAAGACCCATTATGCCATCGACCGGATGCTGGCGCACCGCACCGGCGTCATCGGCCTGCCGCTGCGCCTGCTTGCGCGCGAGGTTTACGACCGCATCGTGGCCCGCGTCGGCCCCTCGGTGGTGGCGCTGGTGACGGGCGAGGAACGCATCGTGCCTGACCGCACCCAGTATTGGGTCTGCACCGTCGAAGCGATGCCCCTCGACATCGGTGCCGATTTCGTTGCCGTCGATGAGATCCAGCTTTGCGCCGATGCCGACCGCGGCCATGTCTTCACCGACCGCCTCCTGCGCGCGCGCGGCCTGCTGGAAACCCTGTTCCTCGGCTCCGACACCATGCGCAACGCCATCGCAGCACTGGTGCCGCACGTCACGTTTCTCAAACGCGACCGCTTCTCCACCCTGTCCTACACCGGCTCGAAAAAGATCAGCCGGATGCCGCCGCGCTCCGCCATCGTTGGCTTTTCGGTCGAAAACGTCTACGCCATTGCGGAACTGATCCGCCGCCAGAAGGGCGGCTGCGCGGTCGTGATGGGCGCCTTGTCGCCCCGCACCCGCAACGCGCAGGTCGCCCTCTACCAGAACGGCGATGTGGATTACCTCGTCGCCACCGACGCCATCGGCATGGGCCTTAACCTCGACATCGGCCACGTCGCGTTTTCCTCCACCGCCAAGTTCGACGGCCGCCGGATGCGCGCGCTCTACCCGCAGGAACTGGCCCAGATCGCCGGCCGCGCCGGTCGCCACACCGAAGACGGCACCTTCGGCGTCACCGGCGAGGCGCGCCCTTTCGACGAAGACCTGATCGAGGCCATCGAATCGCACCGCTTTTCCCCGGTCAAGAAGCTGCACTGGCGCAATGCCCAGCTTGAGTTCGGCAGCGCCGACCGCCTGATCCGCAGCCTCGAACACCCCACCTCCGACGAATGGCTGACCCGCGCCCGCGATGCCGACGACCTTCTCGCGCTGAAAACCCTCGCTGCCATTCCCGAAGTGCAGGACAAGCTGACCGACGCCAAGCGCGTGCAGCTTTTGTGGGATGTCTGCCGCATCCCCGACTTCCGCTCCTCCTCCGGCCCCGAACACGCGGCGCTGCTGACCCGCATCTTCCATTTCCTCGTCGGACGCGGCCTCGGCGGCGGTCGCATCCCGGCCGACTGGCTTGGCCCCGCGATCAAGCGCATCGACAAGACCGAAGGCGATATCGACGCATTGTCGCGCCGGCTGGCACATATCCGCACCTGGACCTACATCGCGCAGCGGAAAAACTGGGTTGAAGACGAAAGCCATTGGCGGGGCGAGACGCGCGCTGTAGAAGACCGCCTGTCAGACGCGCTCCATGCCGCCTTGACGCAAAGATTTGTTGACCGGCGGACGAGCGTTCTTCTCCGCCGGTTGAAGCAGAAGGAGGCTCTCGTGGCCGAAGTGAACGACAAGGGCGAAGTGACTGTCGAGGGCGAATTCGTCGGCCGTCTCGAGGGGTTCCGTTTCCGTCAGGATGCCAGCACGTCGCCCGACGCTGCCCGCACCCTCGCGCAGGCCGCGGTTCAGGCGCTGAAGCCCGAATTCCACCTCCGCGCCGACCGTTTCTACAACGCGCCGGACACCGAGCTTGATTTCACCGAACAGGGTGGCCTGATGTGGGGCACCAACGCGGTGGGCAAGCTCTTCAAGGGTGCCGAACCGGCCAAACCGCTGGTGGAAGCCTTCGTCGACGACGAGGCCGGCCCGGAGGTGATCGAAAAGGTCCGCCGCCGGTTGCAACACTTCATCGACCGCAAGGTTGCCGCCCAGTTCGAACCTCTCCTCGCGATGGGCCGGGACGAAGCACTCACCGGCCTTGCGCGCGGTTTCGCCTTCCGCCTGTCCGAGGCGATGGGCGTCCTGCCGCGCGAGGCGGTGGCGAACGAGGTCAAGGAACTGGATCAGGAGGCCCGCGGCGCGCTGCGCAAGCACGGCGTCCGCTTCGGCCAGTTCACCGTGTTCCTGCCGCTTCTGCTGAAACCCGCGCCCACGCGCCTGCGCCTTGTGCTGTGGTCGCTGTTCAACGGCCTTCAGGAATTCCCCGAATCCCCGCCGCCGGGCCTCGTGACCATCCCCAACATCCCCGATGTGCCGAAGCAGCACTACACGCTGGCCGGCTACCATCCCGCCGGAACCCGCGCGATCCGCATCGACATGCTGGAACGTCTGGCCGACATCCTGCGCCAGAAAGACAGCCGCGCCGGGTTTGAAGCCACGCCCGACATGCTGTCGATCACCGGCATGACGCTTGACCAGTTCGTCGATCTGATGGCCGGTCTCGGCTACAAGGCCGAAAAGGGCGAACGCGCCAAGGTCAAGACCGCCGAGGCTCCGAAAGCCCCGGAAATCTCGGCCGAAGCCGCCGCCGCCATTGCCGCAGGCCAGCCGATCCCCGAGGAGGTTTCGATCCTCGCCCCGCCGCCCGAACCGGAACCCGAGGCCGAGGCCGAGGCGGCTGCCCCGGAACTGGAAGTGTTCTACACCTTCACCTGGGCGCCCAAGCCCCGCTTCCAGCGCCCCGAACGTAACGCCGAACGCCCCGAGCGCAAGCCGCAAGCCGAAGGCGAAGCGAAACCCCAAGGTGATCGGCCCCAAGGCGACCGTCCCCAGGGTGACCGCCCGCAAGGCGAACGCCGCGACCGCAACCGCGACGGCAAGCCGCAGGGCAAACCCGGCGAGGGCAAGCCCTACAAGGGCAAGGGTGACCGCAACACCCGTCAGGGCGGCAAACCGCAGCCCGAGAAAAAGCCGATCTACGAGGCCCGCCCGCCGCGCCCCGAAAAGCCGATCGACCCCGACAACCCCTTCGCCGTCCTGATGGCGCTGAAGACCAAGGGCTAAAGGTTGGCCGGGCCCTCCGGCAAACCGAACCTTGATGCCGGGCCGAAACTCAGGCTCGACAAATGGCTCTGGCAGGCGCGCTTCACCAAATCCCGCGCGCTTGCCGCCGACCTGATCGACGACGGCCATGTCCGCGTCAACGGCATGCCCACCACCCGGCCCAGTCGCGAGATCACCCCCGGCGACGTCCTCACCTTCCCGCAGGGCCGCCAGATCCGCGTGATCCGCATCGTGGCTCTCGGCTATCGACGCGGCCCCGCACCCGAGGCGCAGCAGCTTTACCTCGATCTCGACGCGCCTTCCCCGCTTGAATGATCCCGCCCACTGATTTAGTCACGGGCATCTGCGAACGACACAGCTCAAGACGGGGCTTCCCATGACTTACGTGGTGATCGACAACTGTATCGCCTGCAAATACACCGACTGCGTCGAGGTGTGTCCGGTGGACTGCTTCTATGAGGGCGAGAACATGCTGGTCATCCACCCGGATGAATGCATCGATTGCGGCGTCTGTGAACCCGAATGTCCCGCCGACGCGATCCGCCCGGATACCGAACCGGACATGGACGAATGGGTCACCTTCAACCGCAAGTATGCGGTTGCATGGCCGGTGATCGTGACGAAAAAAGACCCGATGCCCGACGCCGAGGCGCGTGACGGCGAAACCGGCAAGCGCGACAAGTACTTCTCCGAAGCTCCCGGCAAGGGCGGCTGAAAAGGTTCCCTGCCGCATCACGATTCGCTGAATACGAAACATCGGCTCGCTTGCCGCGGCAATTAACCCCACATTTCCGATACTTGGCCCCGCCGCCTATCCTTCCGCAGCAGTTGGAATCCGCGCTTTTTTGTGTTATAGTTTGTTCACAAACAAGCATGGAAGCCTGATGCAGGGCTTGGATTTCATCATCTGAGCCCGATTTTTTTGCGCCAATGAAATTCGCACCGCCGGGCTTCTGGCTCCGGTTGTGCCTTTGTTGTCCGAAAAACTCAGCCTTCCGATAGGGGAACGTGCCGCATGACCAAATCGAAGAAGCCTGATTTCCGCCCGAACGAGTTCGTCGTCTATCCCGCCCACGGGGTCGGCAAGATCATCTCGATCGAAGAACAGCAGATCGCCGGACTTCAGCTGGAGCTTTTCGTGATCTCCTTCGAGAAGGACAAGATGACCCTGCGGGTTCCCACCCACAAGGCCACCGAAATCGGCATGCGCGCGCTCTCCGCCCCCGATGTGGTGACCAAGGCGCTCGACACGCTCAAGGGCAAGGCCAAGGTCAAGCGCGCGATGTGGTCGCGCCGCGCCCAGGAATACGAACAGAAGATCAACTCCGGCGACCTTCTCTCGATCGCCGAGGTGGTCCGTGACCTGCACCGCACCGACGACCAGCGCGAACAATCCTATTCCGAACGCCAGCTTTACGAGGCCGCCCTCGAACGCCTGACCCGCGAAGTCGCCGCCGTGTCCGGCGTGGACGAAGCCGGTGCCGCCAAGCAGGTGGACTCGGTCCTCGTCGGCCGCGCCGCCTGATCGACGCCGCAGCAAGACCCGAACGGCGGCCCGCAAGGACCGCCGTTTTTCAGTGCCCGAAATACCGCTCCGCCGGCAGATAGGCCGCCAGTCGCCCCGCCGCGCACCAGTCGCGCTCAAGGCCCAGATCCCCCACCAGCACCACCTGATCGGCTGGCACCCGGCCCAGCGCCGCGCGCAGCGCATCGCGCATCTCGCCAAACCCCGCCAGCGCCCAGGGTGCCGGATGTGCTGCGTCCAGCACCGGATTGGCCGCCGCCACCATCCCCGCCGTCAGCGGCGCAACCGCCAGGGCCACCCGACCGCAGCCCGTCACCGCCGCCAGCTTTTCGGCCCGCCCCTCCGGCATCGCAGGCCGCACCAGCGTCACCCGCAACGCGTTGGTTGAAAACAGAAACGCCACCACGTCATGCCCGGTCGCCGCCCGCACCCCGGCATAGGTCCCGTAATCCAGGCCCAGCGCCTTCGCCCGCTTCACCCGCAGCCGCACCACCTCCACCGGCAGGATCGGCAACAACCGCTCCCGCGCCGCCGCCCAGCAATGCCGCCGCCAGCTTGCGCCGCCCTCCAGCGATGGCCCCCGGTTATGCCCGATCTGCATCGGCTTCCCCTTTGCACAAATATCCCACGGGAGGTCCGGAGGGTGTGAAACCCTCCGGGGCCGGCCATATGCGCCACCTCAGCCCCACTCGCGCAGCCGCGCCACATAGCGCGCCATCGTGTCGATCTCCAGGTTGACCCGGTCGCCGACCGCGACCTCGCCCCAGGTCGTTGCCCCTTGCGTATGCGGGATGAAGTTGATCCCGAAATCACACCCTTCCACCTCGTTGACCGTCAGCGAGGTGCCGTTCAGCGCGACCGACCCTTTCGGTGCGATGAACTTCGCCAGGGCTTCCGGCGCGCGGAACGTCACCCGGACCGACCCGCCCTCGGGCCGCACCGCCACCACCTCGGCCAGCCCGTCGACATGGCCCGACACGATATGTCCGCCCAATTCATCGCCCACCTTCAGCGCCCGTTCCAGGTTCACCCGCTTGCCGGGCGACCATCCGGCAAGGTTGGTCCTTGACACCGTCTCGGCCGAGATCTGCACGTCGAACCAGTTCTGCGGCTGCGTTCCCAGCGCCACCACCGTCAGGCACACCCCGTCGCAGGCGATCGACGCGCCGATGTCGATGCGGCCCACATCGTAGCTGGTGCCGATCCGGGCGCGCAGGTCGCCCTGCTGCTCGGTCTCAAGGACCCTGCCGATATCCGTGACAATCCCCGTAAACATCGCCGGCAATCCTTCGCTTTTGCTCACTCCCTGACGTAGCCCCGGCCCCGCAGCCCTGCAAGCCCCCCGAACCTGCCCGCAAACCGGCCCGCAAGGCGCGTCCCGTCCGCCACGCGCGGGTGCGGCGTGACGCAGTCTCCGCAATTTCGCTTTATTCCTCGCTCACACTGGCCAATACACAGCGCAGAGCTGTCAAAAAAGGCCCCCGATGACCGCAGGCGAGCGAAGATTTCTGTTCCTGCAAGGCCCGCACGGTCCGTGGTTTCACCACCTCGGCCGGATGCTGCGCGCGGCCGGGGGGCAGGTCTGGCGCATCGGCTTCAACCTTGGCGACCGGGTGTTCTGGCCGGGGCCGGGCTACATCGCCTTTACCGGTGCGCTGCACGACTGGCCCGATACGCTGGCCGGCCACCTTGACCGGCATGCGATCACCGACATCGTGCTTTACGGCGATACCCGCCCGGTCCACGCCACCGCCGTCCGGCTTGCCCGCGCCCGTGGCCTGACCGTGCATGTGTTCGAGGAAGGCTACCTCCGCCCCTACTGGATCACCTATGAACGCGGCGGGTCCAACGGCAACTCCCGCCTGATGGGCCTGTCGCTGCCGCAAATGCAGGCCGCCCTTGCCACGGTCGATGCCGATCTGCCCGATACCCCCGGCACCTGGGGCGACATGCGCCAGCACATGTTCTGGGGCGCGCTCTATCACGGCTGTGTGGCGCTCGGCGGTCGCGCCTACCGCGCCTTCCGCCCGCACCGTGATCTGACCGTCGGGCAAGAGTTCCTGCTGTATCTCAAGGCTTTCCTGCTTTTGCCGCTGCACCGCGTCCAGCGCCGGATCGCAACCTGGCGCATCCGTTTCGGCGGCTTTCCCTACCACCTTGCGATCCTGCAACTCGATCACGACGCCAGCTTTCGTGACCATTCGCCGTTCCGCACGACGGGCGAGTTTCTCAGCGTGGTGATGGCCAATTTCGCCAAGGGCGCGCCGCGCCACCACCACCTCGTGTTCAAGGCCCACCCGCTGGAAGATGGCCGCACGCCCCTCGCCGCCAACATCGCGCGCCTCGCGCGTGACAGCGGGCTTGGCGGGCGGGTGCATTTCGTGCGTGGCGGCAAGCTGGCGCATCTTCTGACCGATGCCCGAACCGCCGTCACGGTGAACTCCACCGCCGGCCAGCAGGCGTTGTGGCGCGGCATTCCCCTGCGCCCCTTCGGAGCAGCGGTCTATGCCAAACCCGAGTTCGTGTCGTCCCAGCCGCTCGATGCGTTCTTTGCGGCACCTGACCGCCCCGATACCCGGGCCTACCGCGCCTACCGGCGGTTTCTTCTGGAAACCAGCCAGGTGTCGGGCGGCTTTTATGCCTCACGCGGGCGCCGCGCGCTCCTGCGGCAGGTGGTGGACATGATGCTCTCGCCGCAAGATCCCTACGCCGCGCTGCTCGACGGGACAGCGGCACCACGGCAACAGTTGCGCGTCATGAAATAGCCGATGGAACCGGCGCTGGCAAAGTTCGCCTGGCTTTTGTAACCTCGCGTCAAAATGTACCCCGATCAAAGAGGGACCCGAGGCAGTGCAGTTCATGTTTTCCAAGACGGCCAGACTGGTCGCCGTTATCAGTGCTGCCGCATTTGTCGCGTCCTGCGCCCTGCCGCGCTCTGGCCCGAACAAGCGCGAGATCTATGCCGGATCGGTGCAGAAAGACGGTGACGCCTTTGTCGTCACGGTCACCGACCAGGTGTCGCGCACCACGGCGCGGCAACCGTCGTTCGGGTTCAGCAAGGCGTTTCAGAATGCCGGCGTGATCGGCTCCGACACGATTTCCAGCGGTGACCGGCTGTCGGTCGTCGTGTTTGAAAACGTCAAGGAAGAGCCGCTCCTTGGCAACACCGGCCAGCGCGTGACGCCGCTCAACGAAATGCAGGTCGATGGGCAGGGCTATATCTTCATCCCTTACGCCGGTCGCGTCCGTGCGGCGGGGCAGACCCCCGAAGGGCTGCGCCAGGCCATCACGCGCCTGCTTGAAGACCAGACCCCCGACCCGCAGGTGCAGGTCCGCCGTCTTGCCGGCGACGGCTCCACCATATCCATCGCGGGCCAGGCCGCCGGCCCCGGCATCTACCCGATCGAGGCACCGACCCGCACCCTTGCCACCATGCTGGCAAAATCCGGTGGTGTGTCGATTGATGCCGATGTGGCCATTGTCCGCGTCACGCGCGGCGCGCACAGCGGCCGGATCTGGCTCAAGGATCTTTATGAAAACCCGGCCCTCGACATCGCGCTGCGCCCCGGTGATCAGATCGTGATCGAAGAGGACAGCCGCACCTTCACCGCGCTTGGCGCCACCGGCGGGCAGAACCTCGTGCCGTTCAAAAGCGAAAGCCTGTCCGCGCTTGAAGCCATTGCCACCGTGGGCGGCCTGTCCACCAACTCCGCCGACCCGACCGGCGTGTTCGTCCTGCGTGACGAGACGGAAGACATCGCCAATGCCGTCCTTGGCCGCACCGATCTGATCGGCGACCAGCGCCTGGTCTATGTGCTGGATCTGACCGAACCGACCGGGCTTTTCGAGGCCCGCGATTTCCAGATCCGCGACGGCGACACGCTCTACGTCACCGAGGCACCCTTTGTTCAGTGGCAAAAGACCCTTGCCGCGATCACCGGAACCACGGGTGCCGCGACCAATCTCGCCAACACCGGGAACTGACGGTCCCTTGTCTGGCACCGGGCGCCTCTGGTCCGACCACCCGCTCCCCCGCAGGCTCTGTCACCAGAACCTCGGTTTCCTCACCGACCGCCGCCTTGCGCGCATCCTCGCGCTGGCCGGCCACCCGCTCCGCTTCGGTCTGCCCGGCCCCGAGGACGGCGTCCTTGTCTGGGGTCGCAGCCCCACCGCCACGCGGGGCGAGGCGGTTGCCACCCGCCGCAAGGTGCCGCTGGTCCGGGCCGAGGATGCTTTCCTGCGCTCGCTCCACCCCGGCCGCACCGGTGCGCCTGCCCTCGGCCTGATCCTCGACCCGATCGGCGTGCATTTCGACGCCAGCGCGCCCTCGCTCCTCGAACGCATCCTCGCCACCGATCCATTGGACGATTCGAACATCCTGTCCCGCGCGCGGCAGGGAAACGAGCGTATCCAGTCCCTTCACTTGTCCAAATACAACATCCACGACCCCGCCCTGACGCCGCCACCGCCCGGCTACGTCCTTGTCGTCGACCAGACCCAGGGCGACGCCTCGATCCGCCATTCGGGTGCCAGCGCCTCCAGCTTCCGCGAAATGCTGGTGCTTGCGCAGGACCAGAACCCCGGCGCGCGCATCGTCATCAAGGCGCATCCCGAAACGACGCTTGGCCTGCGCCCCGGCCATTTCGGCCCCGCAGACGCCACGGGCCGCATCACCCTTCTCACCGCCCCCGTCTCGCCCTGGGCGCTGCTCGACGGGGCCATCGCGGTCTACACCGTGTCGTCGCAGCTTGGCTTCGAGGCGATCCTTGCCGGGCATCGCCCCCATGTCCTCGGCCAGCCGTTCTACGCCGGCTGGGGCCTGACCCAGGACGCCACGCCCCCGCCACGCCGCAGCCGCAGCCTCACGAAAACCCAGCTTTTCGTCGCCGCGATGATCCTTGCGCCGCTGTGGTATGATCCCTGCCGCGACCGGCTGTGCAGCCTTGAAGACGCGCTCGACCAGTTGGAGGCCGAGGTCCGCGCCTTCCGTCAGGACCGCTTCGGCCATGTCGCCACCGGCATGCGGCTGTGGAAACGCCAGCGCCTGCAACAGGTGTTCGGCGCGACCAAGCCGGTGATCTTCCGCAACGATCCTGCCGCCGCCACCGCCCTCGCCACCAAGACCGGCCGCACCCTGATGATCTGGGCCAGCAAGGAACCCGAGGCCTTCGCCCCCACCGCCCCGACCCTGCGCATCGAAGACGGCTTCCTGCGCTCGCGCGGCCTTGGCGCGGCGCTGACCCCCGCGCTCAGCCTCGTCACCGACGACCTTGGCATCTATTACGATCCGACCCGACCCTCGCGCCTCGAACACCTCATCCTCGCGCCGCTCACCGTTTCCGCCCGCCGCCGCACCGAACGCCTGCTGGACCGTCTGACCAAAGCCGGCCTGTCCAAATACAACCTCGCGGCCACCCCCCTGCCGCCTTTGCCGCAAGGCCACCGCATCCTCGTCCCCGGTCAGGTCGAAGACGACGCCTCGATCCTGAAGGGCGCGGGCGAGGTCCGCACCAACGCGGCGCTCCTCAAAGCGGTGCGTGAGGCCAACCCCGGCGCCGTGATCCTTTACAAACCCCACCCCGATGTCGACGCCGGCCTGCGCCCCGGCGCGCTGACCGACCCCGCGCTCGCCGACGTGATCCTGTCGAACACCGACCCCGCCGAAACCCTCGCCGCCGTCGACGAGGTCTGGACGATCACCTCGCTTCTGGGCTTCGAGGCGCTCGTTCGGGGCAAACCCGTCACCACCCTCGGCGCGCCGTTCTACGCCGGCTGGGGTCTGACCCGCGACCTTGGCCCGGTCCCCGCCCGCCGCCTGCGCCGCGCCGATGGCAGCCTTCTGCCGCGCCCCGACCTGCTGCAACTGGCCCACGCCGCCCTGATCGCCTATCCGCGCTACTGGGATCCGGTCAGCCGCCGCCCCTGCCCGCCCGAGGTGATCGTGGATCGCCTGATCGCCGGCACCCTTCGCCAAGGGCCGGGAAACTGGCTACTCGCCCGCCTGCAAGGCCGCTTCGCCAGCCTGCACCGGTTTTGGCGCTAGCATCCAGAACCGCACCAGAAGGCTGACCGCCGCGCAGACAAGCCCCACCACCAGCCCCAGCCACAGCCCGACCGCGCCGTAGCCCAGCGGAAACGCCAGCACATAGCTGCACGGGATGCCGACCAGCCAGTAACTCACCGCCGCCAGCACCATCGGCACCTTGGTATCCCTGATCCCGCGCAGCAGGCCCAGCGCCATCACCTGCATCGCATCGGCCAGATGGAACAGCGCCGCCACGATCAACAGCGCCGCGCCAAGTTCGATGATCCGTGCGCTTTGCGGTTTCGATGTGTCCAGAAACAGCGCGATGATCGGCTCGGGGAAGATCACGTAAAGCGCTATCACCACCAGCGCCACCACCAGCGACAGGCCCATCGCCACCATCGCCCCATCCCGCAGCGCCCGCGCATCGCCGTGCCCGGCAAACCGCGCGGTGCGGATCGTGGCCGCACTCGACAGCCCGACATGCATCATGAACGTGACCGCCGTCACCTCCATCGCAATCCCGTGCGCCGCCAGCTCCACCGTGCCGACCCAACCCATCATGATGGCCGAGGCCTGAAACAACCCCGCCTCCGCCACACCCGTCAGCCCGATCGGCCAGCCAAGCTGGAACACCTGCCCCATCGCGTGCCAGTCGGGCCGCCAGAACCGCTGGAACAGCCGGAACCGGCGCAGGTCGCGCAACAGGCCCGCGTAAAGGCCCAACACCAATAGCGTCAGCACCTGCACCACGACCGTCGCAATCGCGGCCCCCCGAACACCCAGTTCGGGAAACCCCCAGTTGCCGAAGATCAGCGCCCAGTTGACGAGGATGTTCACGAACACCGCCAGCACCGTGGCCCACAGCACCGCCTGCGTCCGCCCCAGCGCGGCAAGATAGCTTGAAAGCACCATCACGCCCAGGGCCGGCACCATGCCCAACCCCGCGATGCGCATATAATCCTGCCCCAGCGCCGCAACCTCCGGGTTCTGCCCCAAAGCCAGCAGAATCGCCTCGGATTCCCAGAACAGGGGATAGGTCAGCAGCCCGTAGCCGACGGAAAGCCACAGCCCCATCCGCGTGTCGCGCCGCACCTGCACCTCGTCGCCCTGCCCAAGTGCTGCGGCCACCATCGGCATCACCGCCTTGGCAAAGCCCGATCCCAGCACGAAAACCATGAAGAACGACGACGCGCCCAAGACGACGGCGGCCAGTTCGACCACGCCGTACCAGCCCAGCATGACGGTATCGGTCACATGCAGCGCCATCTGCGCCAGATGCGATCCGACAAGGGGAAGGCCCAGCACAAGCGTCGCCCGTGCATGGCTGGAGGCGGTGAGGGTTTGGGTCATGCCCTTCGATTAGCGCCCTGCCCGGGGAAGGACAAGACGGCTTCCCCGCCGCGCCGCGGCGTCACAGCGCCTGGCGCAAGAGCCCCAGCGCGACCAGCAGGATCACCGCGCCAACCGTCAGCTCAACCAGCGGCAGCGCCCGCGCCAGGCGCCCTCCGGGCAGGTTGGCCAACGCCCCCTCGCGCGCCCAGACCGCCATCAGCGCGACCGTGACCGTCACCGCCGCCGTGCCAAGACCCATCGCAAAGGCCCCGGCAATGCCCGCCGCCCCGACCCCGATCTGCCATGTCAGGATCAACAGGAACAGCGCGCCGGAACAGGGCCGCATCGCGACCCCCGCCACCAGCGCGACCGCATCGCGCCACCCGGTCAGACGGCTCACCTCGTCCAGCGTCGGCCCATGCGCGTGGCCGCAGTATGGCCCATGCTCATGCCCGTGGTCGTGCCCGTGGTCGTGCCCATGCTCATGCCCGTGGTCGTGGTCAGGCCGATGCCGCTCGCGCCGCACACCCCGCCAGCCACGCCACACCAGCCATGCCCCGAGGCCCGCGATCAGCGCGTGGCTCACCGGCGCCATCACCTCTTCCGCCGTGCCGACCACTGCCTGTCGCGTCCAGCCCAGCACCGCGACCGCCGCATAGACCAGCCCCACCGCCACCGCCGCCTGCGCCAGACTGGCCACAAACGCGATGCCCACCAGCGGCACCAGCGGCACCCGCCGCGCCACGCCGTAACCACCGACCAGAAACTTGCCATGCCCCGGCCCGACAGCGTGCAGAACGCCATACGCGAACGACACCGCCAGCAACCCGGCCAGCGCCCCGGGCGCGCCGCCCCGCAAGGCGCGCACCGCGCCTGCCAGCCGGTCCTGCGCGGCCCGCGTCATGCCCTGCACCCAGGCCTGCAACACGTCGAACCCGCCCGCCAGCCACAGCGCCCCAAGGCCCAGCGCCAGCAAGAGGCCCACTCCCATCACGGCGCGGCGCATGTCACCCGCACTTCCTCGGCAAAGTTCTTGCCCACCGCCGGGAATTCCATCTCCAGGTCGATGTCGGGCGTGTATTCCGCCAGGGCCGCCTGCAACGCCGCATCAGCGGCACCCAGATCCGGCGCGTAAGCCTCGGCCACGCAACCCGCGCCGCCGGTCACCACCGGATCGAAGGCAATCGTGTAGGCCGTGTAATACCCCGGATCGTAAACCTGCACGATCAACGGCTCCGCCCCCAGCGGCACCGGCGCCTCGAACGTCCGCACATGGACCGAGGTGATCTTGCCCGCCGCATAACTGGCACTCCACTCTGCCGGTGCCGAAAGCGCCAACTCCTGCTCGGCGATCAGCGCATAGGTGTCGCCGGCAAACCCCGCGTCCCAGTTCATGTCGAACCCCGAAAGCCGCGCCTCCTCATCGGCAGTCAGCTTGCCGTCCCAATCCGGGTCCAGCCCCATGTCGCCCACGATCGAAAGGGAATACAGGTCATCGTAGGTCCAGCTTATCCGCAGCCCGGTCGCCCGGTTCTGGGCGTCCAGCATCACCTCGACCCGCGTGTCGATGAACACATGCGGATGCGCCAAAGCCGGCCCTGCCAGCCCCGCCATCACCCCTCCAAGAACCAGCCCGACACCCTGCATGGCGTGCAAGCTAGTCATTCCCCCCACCCGCGCCAACCCCGACGTGACGCGGGCAGGCGAAGATCAGCCATGCCGCAGCGCCGGATGCATCGCGGTGTCGTAAATCCCTTCCGCCTTGCCCAGCACCTGCGCCGCGCGGCCCACGATCAACGGGTCCGCCACCCCGATTGCGGCGGCATCCTTGCCCGGATAGTCCAGCGTCGACAGGAAATGCCGCATCGCGTTCAGCCGCGCCCGCTTCTTGTCATTCGACTTCACGATCACCCAGGGCGCATCGGCGGTGTCGGTGTAAAAGAACATCGCCTCCTTCGCCTCGGTGTAATCATCCCAGCGTTCAAGACTGGCCTTGTCGATGGGGCTCAGTTTCCACATCTTCAACGGATCGGTTTCCCGCGCCAGAAAGCGTGCGCGCTGTTCTTCGCGCGTGACGCTGAACCAGTATTTGTACAGCCGGATCCCAGACCGTACCAGCATCCGCTCGATCTCCGGCGCCTGACGCATGAATTCAAGGTATTCCGAAGGGCTGCAGAACCCCATCACGCGCTCCACGCCCGCGCGGTTGTACCAGCTGCGGTCAAAGAACACGATTTCTCCGGCAGTCGGCAGATGCTGGATGTAGCGCTGAAAGAACCACTCGCCCTGTTCCTTTTCGGATGGCTTGGTCAGCGCCACGACGCGGGCATAACGCGGGTTCAGATGCTCCATGAACCGCTTGATCGTGCCGCCCTTGCCGGCGGCATCACGGCCCTCCATCAGGATGACGAACTTCTGCCCGGTCTCCTGCGCCCAGATCTGCACCTTCAGAAGCTCGGCCTGCAACCGCGCCTTTTCCGCCTCATAGGTCGCGCGGCCAAGCGGGCGACCGTAGGGATAGCGCCCGGTCTCGAACGCCTCACGGATCGCGTCGGCGTCGACGGCGGGAAACTGCTGCGGCCCGCGCGGCGGCCCGGCCTGCACAGCACTTGCGCCGGGCGCCGTGATGACGGAACCCTCGGCACTGTCCAGCTGGTCCAGATCGTCCATGCCCGCCCCCCACCGCTGTCTGCATCTCAGCCCATAGCAGACTTGCCCCATCCTGTCCTTGATCGGCGTCAAACCATGCAAAGCGGGCTTCACCTTGCCCGGCCTTGCCCCTAGGCTTTGCCCATCACCATGGAGTATCCCGCGATGATCACCCTCTACGGCGTCTTTCGCAGCCGCGCCTCGCGCCCGATCTGGCTGCTTTACGAACTGGACCTGCCGTTCACCCATGTGCCGGTGATCCAGGCCTACCGGCTGGCGAAAGCCTCCGCCCCCGATGCGCCGTTGAACACCACCTCGCCCGCGTTCCTGCAGGTCAACCCGCTGGGCCAAGTCCCGGCCTATGTCGAGGGCGACCTGACGCTGACCGAAAGCCTTGCCATCACCAACCACATCGCCCGGACACGTGGCGGCGCGCTCGGCCCGCAAACCCCCGCCGAACACGCCCTGATCGACCAATGGACGCTGCTGGCCGTGACGGCGATCGAAGGCCCGGCGCTGGAGATCCTGAACGTGACAGGGGCCGGCGGCGACAAGACCCCCGAAGGCCAGGCCACCATCGCGATCTGCGCCGAGAAACTGCGCCGCCCGCTGGCGCGGCTTCAGGCCCACCTTGCAATGCACCCGTGGCTTGTCGGCGACCGCTTCACCGTGGCCGATCTGAACACCGCCGAATGCCTGCGCTACGCGCAAGGCCACCCCACGCTGCTGGGCGAGTTTCCGGCGGTGAAGGCATGGCTGGAAAAATGCCAGTCGCGCCCCGGGTTCAAGAAGATGTGGGGCGCGCGCATGGCCGAGCCTGCGTAAGCCCTGCCGACAGAAGCGGGGGGTTTCACACCCCCCGCACCCCCGGCGGGATATTTGGAGAAGAGGAAACCTTGAAGGAAGTGGTCAGTCACCCCGCCCGCAGGCGACCCGCGCGGCGGAGTGGCTTCCCCTTCACGGTCATCGGCGTCCCCGCCTGTACCGTGACGCAAGGTTAGACGCCTCATGTTAGAAAAGAATTAACGCTGACGGCTTTCCCTTCGCCAAATATCCCACGGGGGTCCGGGGGTGTGAAACCCCCGGTCCGCCGCAGGCTCAGCGCACGTAGTTGCGCCAGTTGTGCGCTTCCTTGAAGCCCAGAACCTAACGGATCTTGCGGTTCGACAGCAGGCTCTCCTCTTCGCTCACAGGACGTGACAAGGGGACGTTGGGAAAGAACCGCGGCAGCAATTCCGAATTCGGTTGCGGAACCGAATTGGTATCGTTCACCGCGTTGAACACCTGGAACCCAAGCCCGTCCGTCTTCAGGCACAGGTCCACGATCTGCCCCAGATCACGCGCATCAATGTAGCTGAAGGTGATCCGCCGGCGCTGGCCCGGATCGGAGGCCAGGGGCGGGAACACCGTCGCGTATTCATGCGGCTCGATCACGTTGCCGATGCGCAAGGCATAGACATCCGCCCCGAAGCGGCGCTGGAAACTCCGCGCGGTAACCTCGTTCACCTTCTTCGACATGCCGTAGCTGTCCATCGGGTCGATGTCGTAATCTTCCTCCAGCGGCAGCACCTTCGGGTCCACCTCGCCGTCGCTGAAACAGACGCCATAGGTCGTCTCTGACGAGGCCACGATCACCTTGCGCACCCCCATCTTCAGCGCCGCCTCCAGCACGTTGTAGGTGCCCATCACGTTGACCCGGTAGGTCTCGGTATCCGGCATCATCAGATGCCGCGGCACCGCCGCAAAATGCACCACCGCGTCGAACAGTTGCGCGCCTGCCGGGCTCTCCATCTCGTCATAGCCCGCATGGGTGCGCATCGCCGAATAGACCTGCCCCGCATCGGTGATGTCGCCGATCAGGTCATGCACCCCCGGATGCCCCAACCCCACCCGGTCGAAGTTCAAGACCCGATGCCCCGCCGCCGCCAGATAGGCCACCACATGCTTGCCCGCCTTGCCCGATCCGCCCGTGAACAATACCCGCATCTTCGCATCCTCCTCGATTTTGCCAAACCTAGGCCGCCCGCACCCGACCTTCCACCCCCCACATCTTGCGCCCCTCCCCCCAAGGGTGATCTAATGCCAGCACTTCCCCTTACGCGAGCACCCCATGAACGACCTCCTCTCCGGCGCCGACACCTATGACGCCTCCTCGATCGAGGTTCTCGAAGGGCTGGAGCCCGTCCGCAAACGCCCAGGCATGTATATCGGCGGCACCGACGAACGCGCGCTGCATCACATGGTCGCCGAGATCCTCGACAACGCGATGGACGAGGCCGTCGCCGGCCACGCCAACCGCATCGAACTCGAACTCCACGACGACAACTCCGTCACCGTGCGCGACAACGGCCGCGGCATCCCCGTCGACCCGCACCCGAAATTCCCCGGCAAATCCGCGCTGGAGGTGATCCTCTGCACCCTGCACTCCGGCGGCAAGTTCTCCAACAAGGCCTACTCCACCAGCGGAGGCCTGAACGGCGTCGGCTCCTCGGTCGTCAACGCGCTCTCCGATCTGATGACCGTGCAGGTCGCGCTCAACAAGGAGCTTTACGAACAGTCCTTCTCGCGCGGCATCCCGCGCGGCCCGATCCAGAAGCTGGGGCCGATCCAGAACCGCCGCGGCACCACCGTCACCTTCCACCCCGACCCCGAGATCTTCGGCCACCAGACCCTGAAGCCCGGCCGCCTGATGAAACTGGCGCGCTCCAAGGCCTATCTCTTTTCCGGCGTCGAGATCCGCTGGAAATCCGCCATTCCCGATGGTGACACGCCGCAAGAGGCGGTGTTCCACTTCCCCGGCGGCCTTGCGCAATACCTGTCGGACACGCTGCAAAAGACCACCACCTACGCCGATCGCCCGTTTGCCGGCAAAGTCGGCTTTCCCGAAAAATACAACGTCCCCGGCTCGGTCGAATGGGCAATCAACTGGACGCCGGCGCGCGACGGTTTCATCCAGTCCTATTGCAACACCGTGCCCACACCCGAAGGCGGCACGCATGAGGCCGGCTTCTGGGCCGCGATCCTGAAAGGCATCCGCGCCTATGGCGAGCGTGTGAAAAACCGCAAGGCCGAACTGATCACCCGCGATGACATGCTGACCGGCGGCTGCGCGCTCATTTCCGTCTTTATCCGCGAACCGCAATTCG
Organism: Paracoccaceae bacterium; assembly: GCA_030697175.1. Lineage (GTDB taxonomy): Bacteria > Pseudomonadota > Alphaproteobacteria > Rhodobacterales > Rhodobacteraceae > JAUYQR01. Next base: position 279,889 of record JAUYQR010000015.1, read on the forward strand.
TCGGCCAGACCAAAGACCGCCTCGCCACCGAAGAGGCCGCCAAATACGTCGAAAACGCCGTGCGCGACCATTTCGACACCTGGCTGGCCGCCGATCCCAAATCCGCAGGCTCGATCCTCGATTTCCTTGTGCTGCGCGCCGAGGAACGGCTGAAACGGCGCGAGGAAAAGGAAACCCAGCGCAAGACCGCCACCAAGAAACTCCGCCTGCCCGGCAAATTGACCGACTGTTCGTCAAAAACCCGCGAAGGCACGGAACTCTTCATCGTCGAAGGCGATAGCGCCGGTGGTTCCGCCAAAGGCGCGCGGTCCCGTGAAACCCAGGCGCTGCTGCCACTCAAGGGTAAAATCCTGAACGTGCTTGGCGCGGCCTCTGCGAAACTCAACGACAACTCCGAGATTCGCGATATCTGCGAGGCGCTTGGCGTCAACATGGGCACCCGCTTCAACGTCGAAGACCTGCGCTACGAAAAGATCATCATCATGACCGACGCCGACGTTGACGGCGCGCATATCGCGAGCCTGCTGATGACCTTCTTCTTCACCCAGATGCGCCCGCTGATCGACAAGGGCCACCTCTACCTCGCCTGCCCGCCGCTTTACCGGCTGACCCAGGGGCCAAAGCGGATGTATGTGGCGGATGATGCCGAAAAGGAGGTCTGGCTTGCCAAGGGCTTGGGCGGCAAGGGCAAAATCGACGTGCAGCGGTTCAAGGGTCTGGGCGAGATGGACGCGAAAGACCTGAAGGACACCACGATGAACCCCCTGACGCGCAAGCTGATCCGGGTCAGCATCGACGAGGACGAGCCGGGCGATACCTCCGATCTGGTGGAGCGGCTGATGGGCAAGAAGCCGGAATTGCGGTTCCAGTATATCCAGGAGAACGCGCGGTTTGTGGAGGAGTTGGATGTTTGAGGGCTTGGGTTACCCTTTTGCCAAGCCAAGTTTGCGCTGGATAAGATACCTTATGGAAGGCTTCAGCAAAGGCAGTCGGCTTGACTGTCCATTGAACCGAAGGCTTTCAGATAACCGCCAGCCTGGCTTGATCTCGGCAGCCCCCCGCCGCACAATGAACATAGCGCTTCTGACCTCGACCGAAGCGACCATTTCAGGCTCACTGGCTGCCAGAATAGAGACCTCGAACAGGAGGTTCGAGAGACTTGGCTGAGAAGCGAAATGCCTGTCCAGCCGGTAATTCTGCCAATGCGCCCAAGCCCAGTCCTCAACAATGTATGCAGCACCCGGGCGAAGCATAGGGAAGAATAACTCAAACGAACGTCGACTTTCTATATACCGATGTGATGCATCATCGATCACAAGATCAAGCTCAGAGGACCCGAAATGCGCGGCAATTCTTGCTGGCAGTGAGGGATCGCTTTGGCTGGTCTCGAAATCTATCCGAACTCGATCCTTGATTTGTGGCAAGGCAGAAATTGCAGCCATGATCGGCGCAGTTGCCTGCGAGTGTTCTACGCCCATGTAGCGCAAAGCCGGTTCGAAGGAAGGCAATAAAATCGACATGCCACCCTGCCATACCCCAAGCTCCAAGACTCTTTCTACTCGCTCGCGCTCCACGAGATCGCAATACATTTCGATCCAACTCTTTGGCTTGAGCAGAATTACTCCGTCGGGCCCAGTTCTCTTGGAATAGTCCGAAGTCGACGTAATGTAGCGTACGCCTGCGTAAGTGAATTCATCATCCGATTCAATAATTGGCCGCGCATTCGCCATCGGCATCACTCCTTAACATTCAACGAACATACATCTACTATGCACTATAGAAAGACAATAGGGGATCCTTGGCGGCAATCGACGGGGGTTTCATTTTGCCAAACCCCTTTCCATTTTTGCGCAGCAAGCGTGGCGTAGTTACCAACCCACCAAAACTTCTTCTACCGGTCAGATTTGTCCCGCGACAAATCGGACAATGTCTGAACCACCCCCTTGGCTTCCGGCTCGCGCCTCCAGCCAATCGAGCCGGGCAACTGTCCACTGGACAGTCCCCTTCCGGCCCTCAGCGCCACGCCCAACCCCTAAACGCCTCCCCTCCCCCTCGTGGGGAGGGGCCGGGGGAGGGGGGCCACCCCCCACAACCATTAACAACCCCTTACCACCCAAAAAAACCCAAGCAAAATCAACGGCCCGCCAGATGTCCCACGGTGGGACATCAGAAGTCCGTCGGCGCCCCGCCTTCCTGCTTCCGCTTCGCCACGAACCGGCGCAGCTCCTCCTGGTGGTCGCCGTTCATCTCCGGCATCTCGAACTCGGCCATGATCTGCTTGTAAATCCGGTGCGCCCGCTCATGCGTCCAGGTCGACCCGTCGATCTGCCACGCCTCATAGTTCCGCCAGTCCGAACAGATCGGCGCATAGAAGGCGTCCTGATAGCGGTCCTGGGTATGCTGGACGCCAAAGTAATGCCCGTTCGGCCCGACCTCCCTGATCGCGTCAAACGCCAGATCATCCTCCGTGGTGGCAAAGGTCGCCTCCTCGAAATAGCGCTGGATCATCTGCAGCACCTCGCAGTCCATGATGAACTTCTCGGGGGACGCGATCAGCCCGCCCTCCAGCCACCCGGCGGCATGGTAGACCATGTTGGTCCGGCTCTGCACCGCCGACCACAGGGAATTCGACGTCTCCCACATCGCCTGCCCGTCCGGCACGTTGGCCGCACACACCCCCGACGCCCGCATCGGCACGCCGTAGAACCGCACCAACTGCCCGGTCATCTGCGTCGCCCGCATATACTCCGGCGTCCCGAAGGCGGGCGCGCCGGACTTCATGTCGACGTTCGAGGTGAAGGTGCCGATCGCCACCGGACAGCCGGGGTTGATGTATTGCAAGAGCGCCAGCGCCGCCAAAGCCTCCGCCAGAGACAGCGCCACTGCGCCCGACATCGTCACCGGCGCCATCGCCCCCGCAAGGGTAAACGGCGTGATCACCACCGGCTGCCCGCGCCGTGCCATCCGCATCGCGCCGTCCAGCATCGGGAAATCGTGCTTCAGGGGCGAAACCGAGTTGATGTTGGTATACATCCGCGGCTTGGCCTGAAACTCCTCCTCGGTCAGCCCGCCCGCGATGCGGACCATCTCCATCACATCCTCGACCCGCTCGGCGCCAAGCGAATAGGCATGCACGACCTTGTCGGTGATGGTCAGCTTTTCATACAGGCAGTCCAGATGCCGCACCGAAGCGTGGATGTCGATCGGCTCCACCGGATAGCCGCCCGCCACGTGGATGCAGTTGAAATACTGCGTCAGCTTCATGAATTCCTTGAACGTCTCGAAGTCGCCCGACCGCTTGCCGCGCTCCATGTCCCATGAATTCGGCGGGGAGGAGACGTTGACAAACACCATGTGGTTGCCGCCCATGATGATCTCGCGCGCCGGGTTGCGCGGGGTGATGGTAAAGGTTTCCGGCGCGTGGCCGACCATTTCCATCACGAAATCCTCGTCCATCCGGACGTTGGTGCCGCTGATCCGGCAGCCCGCCTTGCGCATGATCTCCAGCGCTTCGGGGTTCAGGAACTCGATCCCGATGTCCGACAGGATGCGCATCGCCGTCTTGTGGACGCGCTGCACGCCTTCGGCATCCAGGGGCTCGATCGGACGGTCCGGGTTGACCGGAATCCGCCACGGCATCTGGTCGATCACAGCCGTTCCGGCGCGGATCTTCATCCCCGCCCGTCCACCGGCGCGCTTCTTCCGGGTCGGTTCTTCGGTCATGATTGCTCCTCTCGCATGTCAGAAGGACCATGACGGAAGCAGAGGATGCATGGGAACCGCGTCCGCGACGCGAACATGTCGTTTTCGGACGGCGACAGCGGAATGTGCGCGTCAGCCCAGCTTGAGCCAGCCCGGCAGCTCGCCGATATCGGGCAAGACCACGTCGGCATGCGGCGCAAGGTCGGCGTGGCTGGCCAAACCGGTCAGAACCGCGATGCAGACCATGCCTGCCGCGCGACCCGCTTCCAGATCGTGGCGGCTGTCGCCGATCATCGCCACTTCCGCGGGGGCGAGTCCGGTCGCCTGCGCGAAGGCTAGGCACATGCCGGGGCCGGGTTTCGCGCCATAGCCCGAATCCGCGCCAGCGATGAAATCGAAATAGTCGGTCAGCCCATGCGCGGCCAGATGCGCGTGGGCCGGCACCTCGGAGTCGTTGGTGGCGACGCCCAGCTTCAGCCCGGCCCCGCGCAACTGCCGAAGCAGCGGATGCAGCGGCACCGCCTCTGCCATCGTGGCCTTGGCGGCGGCCTCGTCGATCATCCCGGTCAGCGTGTCGTGGTTGAAATTCGGCAATGTCGGCAACAGCGCCCCGGCAATCTCGGACGCGGTGCCCGCGATCACCGGGCTGTCGGGCGCGAAATGGCTGGTCATCAGATCAAAGCCGATGGCTTGGCCCATGCGGTCGGCATGATGACCGTCCTGCGCCATTGCGGCGATAAACCCTTGCGCCCAGCGCCCCCAACTGTTGCGGAAATCGAACAGTGTTCCGTCCTTGTCAAAGACCAGTCCGGCAATCGGTTGGCTCATGTCCAGTGCTCCTGTTGGCCGCCCGGAAGGGCCGTCCGTGCCGCCATCGGCACCGTATAGGCAAGGCCGGAGGCGTCGCAAAACCCGATGACCCACTGATCGTCCATCAACAGGAAATCAAGGATCGCGCCGTGAAACTCCGGCTCCCTCGCGCGGGCGCCAAGATCGCCCACTGCCACCCCGGTTGCGCCAAGGAACGCCTCCAGCGTCGCCGGGTCGCCCAGTATCCACGTCAGCGCCTGCAACGCCACGGTTTGGGCCGCTTCCTGCTGCATTGGCTGCACGTCTCCCGCAAGGTTCGACCGTCTCATGCCCTGCCGGATGATTTTCGTCAAATCGGAAAGGATTTCTTAACTAACTTGGCAACACATTGTAGCAATGGTTAACGCAGCCACCGATGGCACGCCACGCATGAACGGTCGAATCCTCATTGTTGACGATGTAGCGACAAATCGCATCGTGTACCGCGCGTGGCTCGCGGCGGCGTTCTATGATCCGTTGCTTGCGGCCACCGGAGAAGCCTGCCTGCACATGGCACGCACCGACAAGCCTGACCTGATCTTGCTGGACCTGTCGCTGCCCGACATGACCGGGGCCGAGGTTCTGAAGCGGCTGCGCACCGCGCCTGAAACCCGCAACATCCCCGTCATCGTCCTGACCGCCGCGCGGGCCGAACTCGCCCGGGTCGAGGGCTTTGCCGCCGGGGCTGACGATGTGCTGACCAAACCGGTGCATGAACCCATCCTGCTGGCACGGCTGCGCAACCTGTTGCGGTCGCGCGGTGATGCCGGCATTTCGCAGAACGAACAGCTTCAGCCCGCCGGTCTTGCCGAACCCGCCCTCACGTTCGAACCGCGCGCGACGATTGCGCTGGTTGCCTCGCGGCCCGATACGCTGCTTCGCTGGCAGCAGGAACTGCAACAGCAGACCCGCGACCATGTGGTGATCGTGTCGCGCACCCAGGCGCTGGCTGATGTCGCACTGGCCGAGGATGGCCACTCTGCCCCGGACGTCTTCATCATCAAGGATGATTTCGGCGGCGCGAACGGCAGCCTCCGGCTTTTGTCGGAACTGAAAAGCCACGCGCTTACCCGCCACTCTGCGGTCTGCGTCGTCAACCTGCCCGACGATCAGCAAAGCGCCACGATGGCCTTCGACCTTGGCGCCGACGATGCCGTGGACCCCGACATCAGCGGCCACGAGCTTGCCCTGCGCGTCCGCAGCCTGCTGCGGCGCAAACGCCACGCCGACCGGCAGCGCGCTTCGGTGCAGGACAACCTGCGACTGGCGATGATCGACCCGCTGACCGGACTGCACAACCGCCGCTACGCCCTGCCCCGGCTTGAGGCGATTGCCGCGCAAGCCGCAGCCGAGGGCGAGGAGTTCGCGGTGATGGTTGTCGATCTCGACAACTTCAAGCAGGTGAACGACCGTTTCGGCCATGCCGCTGGCGATCAGGTGCTGGTCGAGGTGGCGAACCGGCTGACCTCGAACCTGCGGATGACCGATGTGCTGGCCCGGATCGGCGGCGAGGAGTTTCTCATCGCCCTGCCCCGCACCGCCCTGCACGAGGCGCGCCGGGTGGCCGAACGCCTGTGCCGTGCGATCAAGGAAATGCCGGTGCGGCTTGGCTCTGGCACCGCGTTGACCGTGACGGTTTCCATCGGGGTCGCGGTATCTGCGCCCACGGCGGGACGTGCGCCGCAGGTCGACAGCGTCATCGAACAGGCCGACCTCGCGCTGCTTGATGCCAAGACCGCTGGCCGCAACCGGGTGACGTTCCGGTTGACCGCCGCCTAGGGCCGCTCAGCGGCGACCGCGGGTCAGCGCCGCATCCAGACGGTCGGCAAAGGCCAGCCGTTCCTCGGGCGACAGCGCGAAGATGCGCCCTTCGATCAGCTCGCGTCCAATCGCCAGCCGGTCCGCGTTGCGTTTCTCGATCGCCCCCAGGGCTGCCTTCAGCGCGGCCGCGTCAAACGGCTCGGCCCGCAGCGCGGACAAAAGCGCACGAAACTCTTCCTGCGCGGCAGCACGCCCCTCGCGGAACTCGCCCGCGCGCTCCATGAAGGCGGATCGCAGCGCGCGACGATCCTCGCGCGACAGCGCCTCGTTGAACGGGCCGAACGACAGGTCGCGCGGCATCCCCCGTTCGCGCGGGCCGTCGCGCAGGAACGCCCCGCCCATCATCCCAAGGATCGCAAGGTTCAGCGCCAGCGACAGCGCAAGGACCACCTTGACCCAGCCAGCCGTTGCAGCGCGCGTTTCAGGTTCGGTCATGGTTCAGCCTTCCGTCACAAGAAAATCTGCCGCCGGGAACAGGTCGGCGTCACCGATGGAATAGCTGGAAAGTCCTCCCGCCAGCAGATCGACAGTCGTCGGGTCGGCATAACCGACCGCCAGCCCGACCAACGCCGCCGTCACGCCGGCCAGTGTCGGCACACCGCCAAACCGGCGGACCATCTGCGACCAGCGGCCAACCGTCCTTGGCGGTGCCAACGGAGCGGGCTTTGGCTGTTCGCGCAGCGCATCGGCCAGAACCCGGTCGATCAGCGCCTCTGACGGGGCCGGAGCGGCCTTGGCCAGATCCACAAACAGATCGTCGATATCATCGTGCTGCATCCTAGTGATCCTCATATCCGATCGCATCCTTCTGCCCCGACAGCAGCGATGCCAATGTGTGTTTGCCCCGTGCGGTCAGGCTTTCCACCGCTTCGACGCCCAGATCCATGATCGCGGCGATGTCGGGGTTCGACAGCCCCTCGATGTGTCGCAGCACGACGGCCTGGCGTTGCCGTTCGGGCAAAAGGTTCAGTGCGGCGTCCAGCGCGCGGGCGCGGTCGGTTTCGACCAGCCGTTCCACCTCGCTCAGGCCGGGGTCCGGCATCTCTGGCGCGTCGTCAAGCGTGGTGCGGCCACGCCGTTGGCGTGACCGCAGCCGGTCGGTGCACAGGTTGGTCGCCACGCGGTAGGCCCAGGTGGTGACCTTGGCCTCGCCCTGCCGCCACTCCGGCGCGATGCGCCACAGCCGCAGCATGGTTTCCTGCGCCACGTCCTCCGCCTCGGCCCGATCACCCGACAACAGCCGGCTGGCATAGGCCATGACCCTCGGTGTGATCCGCCGCGTCAGCGACAGCGCCGCCAGCCGATCCCCATTTGCATAAAGGATCATCAGCGCCTCGTCCGAGGTATCGTGATGCGCGTCGAAGGCCATTGTCATCCTGCGTCAGGTCTAGCTGGTCAACCGGCTGGCTGCCAAACGCTTTCAGTCGTTCATCCAGCCGCCCATGCCGTGACCGCCGCCACCGCGGTGTTTCCGGCCCTCGGCAAATCGGTCCATCATGGCCTCTGCCTCGGCTTTCGACACGGCGCCGTCGCCATCCGTGTCCATCCGCGAAAAACGCCGTTCGCGCACGGTCTGGCTCAACTCCTCGGCCGACAGGCCGCCATCGGCGTTGTCGTCCATTTCCTCGATCATCCGCGTCGCACGCTCGGTTGCCCGCGCCTGCATCCGCACAAGCTCGCGTGCGGCCAGTTCCTCGGCGCTCAGCACACCATCGGCATTGGTGTCAGCCGCCGTGAATTCCGCCGCACGATGCGCCTCGATCTCGGCTTCGGTGATCTTGCCGTCCTTGTCGGCGTCGATCGTGTCGAACATCTGCACCATCATCTCGCCCGGCCCCTCGCCGCCGCGCGGGCCGCGCTCGGCAAAGGCAGCGCTGCCGATGGTCGCCGAAAGCAGCGCGATTGCCGCAGCACCTGTCTTGAACTTGCCCGTCATCTCGATCTCCTTGGTTATGGTCGGCGCTGTCTTGCCGACCCTGTGCCAAGTCAAACGACGCACCGCCGGTTTTCCGTCGCTGCCTTGCGACATCGGGACACAGCCGGCCTTTGTGCCCTGTAGATCGGGCCGCTCCGGCCGTATGTTGACACGTCAGAGCGAGTCGACGATGGCCCAGGACTGTTGTAGGCATCCCGCCGGACAGATCGGGCCTGATCGGGGTCGCATTTCCGTATCGAAGGACAAGGGTCATGACAGCTGCACTTCTGGCTGCGCGCGTCGAAAGCGCGGACGAACGCCAGGTCAAACCGGCGCTCTTGCGCGGCTGGCGGCGCAAATGCCCCAACTGCGGCGCCGGCCCGATGATGCGTGGCTACCTCCAGGTGCGCGAAAGCTGCCCCGTGTGCGGCGAAGAACTGCACCACCACCGCGCCGACGATGGCCCCGCCTACCTGACCATCCTGATCGTCGGGCATCTGCTGGCACCGATCCTGCTCTACAGTTTCGTGCGTTGGCGTCCCGATCCGATGATCATGGCCTCGGTTTTCTCGATCGGCACGGTGGCGCTGTCGCTGTTCCTTCTGCCCCGCCTGAAAGGCGCGCTTGTTGCCCTGCAATGGGCCAAGCGGATGCACGGCTTTGGCGCCCGCCAGCGCGAGCCGCAGGCGTGACCGACCAGATCCGCGCCGCAGCGACCATCATCCTGACGCGCCAGACGCAGGATGGTCCGGCGGTGCTGATGGGCCAGCGCGGCGCGGGTGCTGCGTTCATGCCAACGAAATACGTCTTTCCCGGCGGCGCGGTCGATCCCGAAGATCACGCCGCACCGGCCACCGGGATGCTTGCCCGCCAGTGCGCCGAACGGCTGGCAATGCTGTGCAACCCCGATGCGCCAAGGCCCGAAGCCCTGGTCCGCGCCGCCCTGCGCGAGATGGAGGAGGAGACCGGCCTCCGCCTTGCCCCCACTCCCGGCGCCCCCACTCCCGGCGCCCCCACTCCTGCCGCCCCCACTCCCGCCGCCCTGCGCTTCGTGTTTCGCGCGATCACCCCGCCGGGCCGCCCGCGCCGCTTTGACGCCCGCTTCTTCCTGATGGATGCCACCGCCCTTGGCCCCGGGGCCGACGATTTCGCGCGCGCCTCGGGCGAACTTTCGCATCTTCACTGGATCGGCCTTGGCCCGGCGCGGCGGCTTGACCTGCCGTTCATCACCGAGGTCGTGCTGGCCGAGGTTGACGCCCTACTCGGCGGGCACGAACAGCCCGGCGTTCCGTTCTTCGACAATTCCACCGATGTTCCGGCGTTCCGCCGCATCGGCTGACGCGGCCTCACTGTCGGTCCTGCGCACCGGCCAGATCGGGTGTGGCACCGGGTCCTTGGCGCGGAACAGGAACAGCCGGAATATCTCGGCATAATTGCGAAACACGTAGCCATCGTTGCGCCGCAGGTAATGTTCGCGGTTCGCCCGATATAGCGCCGGCAGCCGATACCATGCCGCACTTGGCTGCGAATGGTGCACGGCGTGGAAATTGTTGTTCAAGAACAGCAAGGACAGCGGCCCCCGGCTTTCAACCACAACCGAGCGCCCCCGCGCCGCCTCATGTGCGCGATGTTCCAGAAAGGTGCGGATCTTCAACAGGCTCCAGCCCAGATAGGCCGCCAGAAGGTAGGCCCAGACCGGCATCGACCCCACCGCCCACAGCCAGCCCAGAACCAGCGCCACACCCGGCACATGCAGCAGCCAGCCGAACGCCACCCGCCGGTTGCCCGCTCGGATCGCCCGCGCGTCGTCGCGCAGCAGCGCCCAGATCGACAGTGCCGGGCCAAACGCCATGCGACCGGCCAGAGTGTTGTTGACCCGGTAGATCAGCTTTGACAACGCCGACCGCCGCGCCCATTCCGCCGGGTCGTGAAAGTTCGACTCAGGGTCGTCGTAGGGGTCGGTCAGGTTGGGGTCGAAATGGTGCTGGATGTGCAGATCCTTGAACCGCAGGTAGGGCACGAACACCGTCAGGCCGGGAAACACCGTCGCCTCCGACAGCCGCTGCGACCGGAACGGATGGCCGTGCAACACCTCGTGCTGCAGCGATGAAAACTGCGCGATGGCGAGCGTTGCCGCAATCAGGCCCAGCGCCGGCATCACCCCCCACAGCACCGTTGTCGCCAACATCCACAAAAGATACGTTGCGACCAGAAGCAACAGGGTTGGCCATTCGACGGGCGGGTGTGCAGACTTCAAGATATCCTCGGGTGTTACCAAGCGAGCCTTAGCATCCGGCCCGCTTGGTGAGAATCCCAAAGATTGGCAACAAAACATCTCAGTTGTTGTGTATAATCACCAAATGTCTGAAAGAATCGACAAACGCGATCGCTCCACGATCTTCCGCGTCCGGTTGGCCGAGGCGATGGCGGCGCGTGGCGTCACGCAATCCGCCCTTGCCCGCCAAACCGGGGTGGACAGGTCCACGATTTCGGCCCTGCTGTCCTATGACGTGCGCCTGCCGAACGCCCAGTTGGCCGCCGATTGCGCCAGCGCGCTTGGCGTCAGTGCCGACTGGCTGCTTGGCCTGTCAACCCGGCCCGAACCGATCGCCGACCTTCTGGCCACCTCGATGACGATTACCGAAGCGCCGCGCGCCCTGATCGACGAGACGATCTTCGCCTGGCACCGCGAGGCGGCGGGCTACAAGGTCCGCCATGTTCCGGCCACCCTGCCCGACATGCTGAAAACCCGCGCGATGGTGGAATGGGAATATTCGCCGCAGCTTGGCCGCACCGCCGAACAGGCCTTTGGCGCGTTCGAGGACCGTCTGGCCTGGATGCGCGGTGCTAGGTCCGATTACGAGATTGCGCTGCCAATCCATGAACTACAGGCCTTCGCCACCGCGACCGGCTACTACGATGGCCTGCCCGCCGATGTCCGCACCGAACAGTTGCAGCGCCTGATCACGCTTTGCGACCAGCTCTACCCTTCGCTCCGCATCTGTCTTTTCGATGCGCGGCGGGTGTTTTCCGCCCCGGTCACGGTGTTTGGCCCTTTGCTTGCGGTGATCTACCTCGGTCGCCATTACCTTGCGTTCCGCGACAGCGCGCGGGTCGAGACGATCACCCAGCATTTCGATGGACTGGTCCGCGAAGCCGAGGTCGGCGCGCGCCAGATGGTCGGTCACCTGACCACGCTGTTGCAACAGGTGCGCCAAGGGGTCAGATCGGCCCCATTGCGTCCGCCCGGTAGCCATTGAACTCAAAGATTTCGCGCGCGGCAGCCAGCCGGTCAGACGGCACTTGCCCGCGGTCCAGCACAAAGCCGAACCCGCCCGACGGCGTGCCAACCGCAAGGGTGCGGTAGCCGCTGTCAACCCACAGCACCCACCAGTTTTCCATTCCCGGCACCGTCAGCCTGCCCTGTCCCAGCGCACCGATACGGCCGGCAACCGGCACCATCCGCCCGCGCAGGCAAAGCTGGCCGCTGACCGCAAGGTCGGCTCCGCTGCCGCTGAACTCCAGCGCGCCGGGGCCACAGGTCGCCTTGGTCGTGGCGTCAAATGCCGCTGCCTGCACCCAGCGGCCTTCCAGCCGGCCCGGGTCGAAGGCTGCCACCGAATAGATCGGCGCCGCTGCGTCGCGAAACGCCATTCCGCCTTTGCCACTTTGCTGGACGCACCCGCCCAGCGCCAGCGCCAGCGCCACCGCCCCAATCACTCGATGCACAAGGTCACCCGCGCGCCGTTGTCCTGCAAGATCTCGTTGCAGCCCAGCAGCGGGTCGAACGGCGCGCAGGTGCCGGACCGTGCAAGACAGCGGCTTTCGCATTGCGATTCCCGCGTGCAGCTTTTGCCTGAATCCCTCGTGGCCTTCACGCAGGTGCGCGTGATCGAACTGCCAAGCTGCGTCCAGTTTCCGCCCCTTCTTTCGCACGCCAGTTGCGCATCAGACTTCGGCACTTCCGGCTCGGCCACCGGCTCGGCCACCGGCTCGGCCTCGCTGGCAACCGGGTCCGGCGCGACCGTATCCACCGCATCCGCAGGCTCCGCCGCAACCGGATCACTCGCCCCGTCTGCCGGGGTGGCCTTATCGTCCAGCGCGGTCACTTCGATCTCGCCGCCGGTGATCGCATTGGCTGTCGGTTCGTCAGTCGCCGTCGTCCCTGTCTGGCACGCGGCCAGTGCCAGACAGGCAGCCATCAGCACGGCAGAAAAGGTGAAACGCGACATCAGCCCTCCGGGGTTGTGGACAGAAGTGCCTTGAACCCCCGCCCGCTGCAAGCACTGTCAGTAAGGCGCGGGGCAGGCTCGGTGGGTTTGCGCGATGTCGGCCAGCACCTCGGCCCCCAGCACCAGACCGGCCGCCCCCATGTTCACCTCCAGTTGCGCCAGCGTCGTCGCCCCGATGATCGGGATCGTGGTGAACGGCCGGCTGCGGCAGAATGCAATCGCCATCTGGCACGGGTCCAGCCCATGCCGCGCCGCCACGTCCAGACAGGCCGCCACGGCCGGGAGCACCCGCGCCGTCATCCGCCCCCCGAGGTCCGGCGTGAAACTGCGCCGCGTTCCCTCAGGCACCACCCCGCCCGCATACTTGCCCGACAACAGCCCGCAGGCCAAGGGCGAGAACGCCAAGAGCGGCATGTCCTCCGCCACGCTGAACTCCGCCCAGTCGGTGTCGAACTGGCGGCACAGAAGCGAGTATTCGTTCTGCACCGTCCCCATCGCCGGCAGCCCCAGCGTCTCGGCCAGATGCAGCCAGCGCGCCGCCCCCCAGACGCTTTCGTTCGACAGCCCGATGGCGCGGACCTTGCCTTCCGCAACCAGCGCCTGCGCGGTGGTCAGCACCTCCACCATATGCGCGGTTTCCGTCGCCTTGTCGGTTCCGGTCGGCGCATAGGTCCACATCTGGCGGAAGTGATAGCTGCCGCGGTTCGGCCAGTGCAGCTGGTAAAGGTCGATGTAATCGGTCTGCAACCGCCGCAGCGACCCTTCGACCGCCGCGCGCATCGTGGCGCCGGTGATCGGCTGGCCGGGGCGCACGATCGCGCCCTTCCCTGTAATCTTGGTCGCGATCTGCAACCGCTCCCGCCCGCCGCGCGATGCCAGCCACGTCCCGATGATCGCCTCGGTCCCGCCGACCGTCTCGGCCTTCACCGGGTTGGTCGGATACATCTCGGCGGTGTCCCAGAAGGTGATCCCCCGGTCCACCGCCGCATCCGCCTGCGCATGGCCCTCGGCCTCGGTGTTCTGGCTGCCCCATGTCATCGTTCCAAGGCATAGCTCTGAAACCGTCAGGCCGGTCTTCCCAAGGCGAAGCGTCTGCATGTGATCTCCGGGATGTGCCGCCCCTGTCTAACGGCAAAGCCCGGTGAGGCAAAGACTGGCAAGGCAAGGGCTGGCAAGGCAAAGACACGGCAAAGCCGATTGAGAACTTTACGTGAACATACTACCCTTCCCATCATGAGTCTGCCGATTCACGATCTTTCCAGCCGCAGCCCGCACCTCTGGCAACCCCTTGCCGGCGAGGTTTCGCTGCAACGTGGCCGCGTGCATGAGTTTTGCGGCCCCGCCCGCATCACGCTGGCCGCGCTCCTCATGGCGAAAACTCAGGGCGTGGTGATCTGGGTGCATCCGGGCTGGACGTCGGAATGGCTCAATCCCAGTGGCCTGCGCAGCCTTGCCGATCCTTCGCGCCTGATCTTCCTGCGCGCCGCGCGCGAGGACGACATCCTCTGGGCGGGCGAAGAGGCGCTGCGGTCGGGGGCGGCGCCCCTTGTGGTGATGGATCTCGACACCCCGCCCGCGCTGACCCCCGTGCGCCGCCTGCATCTGGCCGCCGAGGCGGGGGCCGCCGCCGCCCGCAACGACACTGGCCTGCCGCCCCTTGGCGTCATGCTTCTGCCCGAACAGGGCGGCGCGCAGGGGGCAGAAAGCCGCTGGCACGCCGCCCCCGCGCCCGGCAGCGGCCTTCTTGCCGATCCGCAGCGCGCCTGGACGCTGACCCGCCTGCGGGCGCGGATGGAAATGCCCGCCCAGTGGCGGCTCATGCGCGGCGCGAACGGCACCGAAACGCTGGTGCCGCAGCCCTTCGCCGCGCACAACACGGCAACATGATTTCGCGCAACCACCGCTGCATGATAGGCTCGGTGCAACCAAGGGTGGCTCCGATGGCGCGCACGATCCTCTCCACACTCTTCGCGGCCCTGCTGATCCCCGGCCCGCTGATGGCGGCGCCGGTCGCCTACCTTCTTGACCGCGCCGCCTCCACCGTCGCCTTCGAGACAGCCTTCGGACCCGATCTCATCACCGGAACGATCCCGCTCGACATCGCCGACCTGACCCTTGATTTCGACAGCGTGGCGAACTGCACCGTCGCGGTGCAGCTTGACGTATCGGGGGCCGAGGCCAGCTTTCCCTTCGCCGCGCAGGCACTGAAGGGGCCGAAGGTGCTGGATGCGGTCGCGCATCCGAAGATGGTCTTCAAAAGCACCGCCGTAAAAGCACGCGGTGACGGGGCTATCGTCGCAGGCAACCTCACCATCCGGGGCGTGACCCGCCCGGTGCAGCTTGCCGCCGAAATCTTCCGCCAGAAAGGCACCGTCGAAGGCGACCGCAGCCGCCTGACCGTGCGCCTGACCGGCAAGATCAACCGCAGCGATTTTGGCGCAACCGGCTGGTCCGACATGGTCGATGACGCGGTGCGCATCATCATCACCGCCCGGATCGAGGCCAAGGGCTGACATGGCTCTGCGCAATACGCCGGACAGCTTTGGCCTTGTGACGCGCCTTCTGCACTGGACCACCGCGCTTTTGGTGATCGTCATGCTGTCGCTTGGCCTGCGCATCGCCGACATGGAACCGGGCCTTGCCAACCTCTGGCTTTACGGATTGCACAAGACGCTTGGCCTCACCGTGCTGGGCCTGATCCTCGTCAGGATCGGCTGGCACATCGCCAGCCCGGTGCCAAGACCCATCGGCGGGCCGGGCTGGGACCATCTGGCGGCACGGGCGGGGCACATCGCCTTCTACCTCCTTCTCATCGGTATCCCGCTCAGCGGCTGGGCGGGCAGTTCCGCCACCGGCATCGACGTGATGTTCGCCGACCGCTGGGTGGTGCCGCCCATCGCCGCGGTGTCCGAGGCGGGCGAGGCGTTCTGGTTCCGCCTGCACGACATCCAGACCAAACTCCTGATCGGCCTCATCATCGTGCATGGCCTCGCGGCGCTAAAGCGGGAAACGGCCGGCGATGGCACGCTGACCCGCATGATCCGTGGCCGGACCAAAGACTGAACGCGAAATCGGCAGCTTCCTTGCGCCATATCAAGGCCGCGCTGCCAGACACTTGCCATACGTTTGCCATACCAAAACTGGCAAGGAGAAATGGCACATGGAAATCGTGTTTCACGACAAGACCGCGCTGGTCACTGGTGCGGGGTCCGGCATCGGTGAGGCTGTCGCCAAGGGTCTCGCGGCCAGCGGCGCGCGGGTGCTGGTGCAAGACCTGAACCTTGCGGCGGCCACCCGCGTCGCCAATGAAATCGCCGCAACCGGCGGTCTCGCCAAGGCCGCAGGCGGCGATGTGTCCGATCCGGCAGTGGTTGAAGGACTTGTCGCGCAAGCGGTGGAATGGGGCAGCGGATTGCACCTTCTGGTCAACAACGCAGGCATCGCCGGGCCTTCGGCTCCGGTCGGCGAGTATCCCGTAGATGGTTGGAATCATGTGATGAACGTCAACCTGAACGCGGTCTTTTACGGCATGCGCTACGCCATTCCGGCGATGCTGCAAGCCGGCGGCGGGGCCATCGTCAACATGGCCTCGATCCTCGGCAGCGTCGGTTTTGCCAACGCCGCGGCCTATACGTCGGCCAAACACGCACTGCTTGGCCTGACCCGTGCGGCGGCGCTGGAATACTCCGCCAAAGGCATCCGGGTGAACGCCATCGGGCCCGCCTTCATCGAAACGCCCCTCCTTTCCGCCCTCCCTCCCGGCGCCAAAGAGGCGCTCATAACAGCCCACCCCATAGGCCGCCTCGGCCGCCCCGAAGAGGTCGCCGACCTCACCCAGTACCTCCTCTCCGACAAAGCCAGTTTCATCACCGGCTCCTACCACCTCGTCGACGGCGGCTACTGCGCGCAGTAGCCCCCAAGGTCCGCTCTGGCCCTTCGCCCGGTCGCGCGCTACAAGCGCGCGGACCGGGACGAAAGGCACGAAAATGGCACGGATTCTCATCACTTCCGCGATCCCCTACATCAACGGGATCAAGCACTTGGGCAACCTTGTCGGCAGCCAACTGCCCGCCGACCTTTACGCCCGATTCTGCCGCGCCCAAGGCCATGAGGTGATGTTCATCTGCGCCACCGACGAACACGGCACCCCCGCCGAACTGGCTGCCGCAAAGGCAGGCAAACCGGTCGAGGATTACTGCGCCGAGATGCATCAGGTGCAAAAGGATCTGGCCGCCGGGTTCCGCCTGTCGTTCGATCATTTCGGCCGATCGTCCAGCCAGCGCAACCACAAGCTCACCCAGCATTTCGCCGGCAAACTCGCCGAGAACGGGCTGATCGAAGAGGTCAGCGAAAAGCAGGTCTTCTCGATCGACGACAACCGCTTCCTGCCCGACCGCTACATCACCGGCACCTGTCCGAACTGCGGCTACACTGCCGCCCGTGGCGACCAGTGCGAGAACTGCACCAAGCAGCTTGACCCGACCGACCTTATCGACGCGCGCTCGTCGATCTCGGGGTCGAAGAACTTGGAAGTCCGTGAAACCAAACACCTTTACCTCAAGCAACGCGCCTTGCGCGACAGGCTGGAGGCCTGGATCGACAGCAAGACCGACTGGCCGATCCTCACCACCTCGATCGCCAAGAAATGGCTGAACGACGGCGACGGCCTGCAAGACCGCGGCATTACTCGCGACTTGCACTGGGGCGTGCCGGTCAAGAAGGGTGACGCAGATTGGCCCGGCATGGAAGGCAAGGTCTTCTACGTCTGGTTCGACGCCCCGATCGAATACATCGCCTGTACCGCCGAATGGGCCGACGCGCACGCAAAGCCGGAAAGTGCATGGGAACGCTGGTGGCGCACCGACAAAGGTGCATCTGATGTTCGCTATGTGCAATTCATGGGCAAGGACAACGTGCCGTTCCACACCCTCAGCTTTCCGGCCACGATCATGGGATCAGGCGAGCCGTGGAAGCTGGTCGACTACATCAAATCGTTCAATTACCTGAATTACGACGGCGGCCAGTTCTCGACCAGCCAGGGCCGTGGCGTGTTCATGGACCAGGCGCTGTCGATCCTGCCCGCCGATTACTGGCGCTGGTGGCTTTTGTCGCATGCCCCGGAAAGCAGCGACAGCGAGTTCACTTGGGAAAACTTCCAGGTTTCGGTGAACAAGGATCTTGCCGACGTGCTTGGCAATCTTGTCAGCCGCGTCACAAAATTCGCCACATCGAAGTTCGGCGCCACCATCCCACCGGGCGGAGAGTTCGGGCCGATGGAGGCAGCCCTCATTGCCGATCTTGGCAGCCGCATTTCCGCCTATGCCGACCTGATGCACGCAATGGAAGTTCGCAAGGCTGCTGCCGAGCTTCGCGCGATATGGGTCATTGGCAACGAATATCTGCAGGCCTCGGCGCCTTGGACCGTGGTCAAGACCGATCCCAATCGCGCCGAGGCGATTGTCCGGCTGGCGCTGAACCTCATCCGCGTCTACGCCATCCTGTCGCGACCGTTCATCCCGACGGCCGCCGAGGCGATGATGTCCGCCCTGAACAGCGACGACTGGACCTGGCCCGACGACATCTCTGTGGCCATGCGCAAGCTGCCCGAAGGGCACGCATTCAGCGTCCCTGAAAACCTGTTCCGCAAGATCACTGATGAAGAGCGTTTGGATTGGCAAACGCGCTTTTCGGGTGTTCGGACCTAAAGCGCTCCGCTCGCGCAGAGTCGCGGCTCGCAGGTTGGCAGAACAATGGCCGTCACAGTTTGCCCAAGAGGCAAGATCGAGAGATATTGTTCCTCCAAATATCCATAAACCGGGCAGAAATTCCGCCTACACGCGGAAGATGAGGAGGCAGGGTTCAAGGCTCGGTGGTACCGTCTGGAAATCGGACCCGAGTCGCTGCCACGCAAGGAGAGCCCGAAATGCCGCACACGCTGCGCTCCAAAGCAACTTCTTCCCGTAGTGTTTACTCCGTTGCCTTGTTTCTGCTGGTGTATGTTGGCGTCCTGACCGTCGTATTCGCCCCAAGGGATGTCTTCGTCGCCCAATCCGGCACCGAGATTCGACTGTCGGACTGAAGCGCCCAAAGCCCGCGATACCAGGCTGATCAACGAATGGTCGGAGGGTGCTTTCAGGAATTCAAGTGGTGTCCAGAGCCAGCTCTGCGGTCTTTGTTCACGTCCCGTTACGGGCACCGCCTCGGCCTGTAGCCTCAGTCGGAAGGCACGTTTTACGCCTGGAAGAGCAAGTTCGGCGGCATGACGGTGCCGGACGCCAAGCGGCTGAAGGCTTTGGAAGACGAGAATGGCAAGCTGAAGCGGTTGCTGGCGGACACGATGCTGGAGATGTCAGCAATGCGCGAGTTGTTGGCAAAAAAGTGGTAGGGCCTGTCGTTCAGCGCGAGGCCGTCGCGCATTTGCAGGCCAGGATGGGTCTGTCGGAACGGCGGGCCTGCCAGATTGTCGGGGCGGATCGCAAGATGATCCGCTACCAGTCGCAGCGTGCGCCTGACATCGCGCTGCGAACGCGGCTGCGGGATCTTGCCAATGAGCGCAGGCGGTTCGGCTACCGGCGGCTGTTCATTCTGCTGCGGCGCGAGGGCTAGCCGTGCGGGATCAACCGCATTTACCGGGTGTATCGTGAAGAGGGCCTGACCGTGCGCAAACGCCGGGCACGACGCAAGGCCATTGGAACGCGGGCCCCGATCCTGGTGGAAGCCCGCGCGAATGCCCGTTGGTCACTCGATTTCGTGCATGACCAGTTCGGCTGCGGGCGGCGGTTCCGCATTCCCTTTCCGGGCCGTCCGCCGTGACGTCTTCCGCCACGAGGTCCGGGGCCTAGGCATGTTCGTTGTCCTTCGTGCGCTTGAAGCGCCGCTTCTGAAGCGTGGTCAAGTGGTCCTCGCGCATCAGCCCGCCGTGCGATGCCGTCCGCATGGCCCGCATCGACGAGGTCCCAGTGCATCGCGGGCAGCCGTAGGTGCCGTTCGACAGCCCGAAGTCCGTGCGGATATGCGCCAAATGGACCATTACCCGCTGCGGTGGAGACAAGCCGGACCTTCCTGCCAGTTCTGAAGCCTCTCTGGCAGACACCCAGAACACGGCACATCCGGCTGATCGGAAAACTCGCCTTTACGGCATCGATGAAGGCGGACTTTACCCGTGGCGGATTCACTCTAACCAACGGCATTCACCCACCTCCGCCATTGCGGGGGCGCTGAAGCATGAAATCGCGCACCTTCAGGCCATCAGAGTTACCGAGCTGCGACAACGGTACATCGGCTCGCCTGCCAAGTGCCTCGAAGGCATATCCGAAAGTCCGCTCAATGCTGCCCGCCGAGTTGCGCCCTCTGCGACCCTCAATGCCCCCTACACGCTCCTTGAGGTACTCCTCCATGGCGTCCCGCAAGGTTGGTTCTGGGGCTGACGCTTCTGGCTTAGTTAACGCTTTTACTATTGTGGCATCTTCGGTGGTTAGGCCTAGTGGCTGTCCATCCTCTGGGTCTTCGGCATGACGGGCGAGAATGGTGTCTGCCACGATTGCCCGTGCCCCATCGCCATCAAGGCCAGCAGCGCCCGCCACCAACGACTCGGCACGTACAAGTGCAGCCGCCCATTGTTGCCGAGCGGTCCCCGTTGACACAGCCTTCAGGGCGCGCCGCGCTGCGACTGTCTTCTCCCATCGACCAAGGAGGCCTTCATGCCAGCGAAGCAGCTCTCGCTCGGTTCGCCAAATTGCAGTCTCCCGAAGTTGCTGGCCGAGATCAGCTTGCAAGCTCGGGGGATAGGGCTTGCGGAACTGATACTTTCCGCCGCCAAGGTTCTTTACGTATTTCAGTTCCACGCAGATGCCCATGTTTGTACCCGCCATGTACCTTGGTGTGTACCCTCGGCATCGGCAAGCGCCTGCAATCGTTGATATTATTGGGAAAATCCAGAGTAAGATGGTGCCCAGAGCCGGAATCGAACCAGCGACACGCGGATTTTCAATCCGCTGCTCTACCAACTGAGCTATCTGGGCACCGTTGCTTCCGGGGTCTCTTCCGGAAGTGCGGGGGTGATACTGGACGGCGCTTGGGCTGTCCAGAGGGAAACCGCGTCTCAGTGGGACTTTGACCGCTCTACGCTTTCGTCGTCGATGCCCGGCTCGGCCGGTTCACTGGGAACACGGTAGCTCTCGTTCAACCAGCGGCCCAGATCGACGTCTGCGCAGCGACGCGAGCAGAACGGGATGACCTTCGGGTCAGTTGGCTTGCCACAGACCGGGCAGGTCATCCCAGAACCTCGGCCAAAGGCAGGCGGTCGCGCTTGCGGATCAGTTCGTAAAGACCGATTGCTGTCCAGCCGGCAAGGTTGATTTCTGCCTCGCCCTTGAAGGCGGCTTTCAGAACCTGATCCAGAATACTGCGATCACGCTTCGGCATCGGGGCGAAGTCGGCCACCACCTGCCCGCCAAGGCCGCGCAGGCGCAACTGCCGCGGCAGATCACGCGCGGCAGCGATGTTGATTTTCAGACTGGCCGCCGGCGAGGTGTCCGGCCCGGTGTTCACGTCGATTGCCACAAGCGCACGAGTGGGCTCGATCATCATGTGGCCGCCGCCCGGAAGATCAACCCGCGGGTCCAGAAGCGCGTCGATCATCTCCAGCACGTCGTGATCGGCAAATCCGCCCGCGTCGGTGACCATCTCGTCGACGGGCGGATCAAGCCATTCCCGAAAGGCGATGTCATGTGCATCAGGACCGTCGACCAGCAATTCCGGCCCGCCCGCCAGGTCGGCAAGCACGGCTTCGGCCAGACCGCGCATGGCAGCCACATCCTCAGCGATCGCGGCGGCTTCGGCATCAGTGCAGCCGGAGCGCAGGATCAGACCCAGCGTTTCGGCTGCACCCGCCATCTGATCGGCTGCAATTGCCGTCAGATCGGCGCGGAGGTCCTCGTCCTTGATCCGGCGAGAGATGTTGAGGCCAGGGGCGTCGGGTGTAATGATCGCAAAGCGCGACTTGAACAAAAGTCGCGCCGACACGGGCGTGGCTTTGCCCGGTTCGGTCGGCCCGGTCACCTGGACCAGAAGGCGCTGGCCGGGGGAGATGCCGGAAATCTGGCGCAGAAAGCCGGAACCGTGCGGAAGTTTGACAAAAATGCCGCCCTGACCCTTGACCGGCCGGTCGGCGATAGCCCGGTAGATTGCTCCGGGCACCGGGGTATCGTCTGTCGGATCGACGACCAGATCTTCCAGCCGCCCGTCAACCAGCAAGGCGGCGGCGTTGCGCCCGCCGATCTGGTCGAGAATGATTGTGCGGCCTATCATGCCTGCCTCCACAATGGGTGACCCGCCGCTTGCAGCAGGATGGCGGTCTCGGCCAAAGGCAGGCCGACGATGCCGGTAAAACTGCCGCTTATCCACGGGATGAAGGCGCCAGCAGCGCCCTGGATGCCGTATCCGCCGGCCTTGCCGTGCCACTCGCCACTGGCAAGGTATGCGTTCAGTTCAAGGTCTGACAGGCGTTTCATCTTGACCGCGCTTTCGCTTTCCCGCGTCCAGATCTGCGCTCCACGCCGGACCGCAATTGCCGTGATGACCTGGTGCCGCCTGCCGCCAAGTGCGGTCAGGAACGCTGCAGCCTCGCCCGCGTCCGCAGGCTTGCCCAGGATGCGGCGGCCAAGCGCGACCGTCGTGTCGGCGGCAAGGACGATATCGTCCGGGTCAGCGTCGACCGCGATGGCCTTTTCGCGCGCAAGGCGGGCACAATACGCGCGCGGGTGTTCGCCCCGGCGCGGCGTCTCATCTATGTCGGGGGGAAGGACCGCGTCGGGCTCGACCCCGATCTGCGCCAGCAATTCCTTGCGGCGCGGGCTGCCTGATCCCAGGATGAAGCGCACGAGTTATTTGAAGCGGTAGTTGATGCGGCCCTTCGACAGGTCGTACGGTGTCATTTCCACCTGAACCTTGTCGCCTGCCAGAACGCGGATGCGGTTCTTGCGCATCTTGCCTGCCATTACCGCGATCAACTCATGGCCATTTTCGAGTTCGACCTTGAATGTCGCGTTGGGCAGGAGTTCCTTCACGACACCGGGGAATTCGAGAATGTCTTCCTTGGCCATGGTCTCTCCAATAAGGGTTTCGCCCGCGGTTGAGCGCAGGCATCCGGAGGGGCGTATGCGCCCGGTCAGCGGGGTTTTCAAGCGGAATCTTGCGTGAGCGCCGGTCGCCTTGCGGCCTTGGCCTGTTCAGATCGCCCGCATCCAGAACTGAAGCGCCTTTTCCGTCGCGGCTGGTGCGCCGAGGTCGCGCCAAAGGAAATGCGCCAGCACCCCCGGCAAAGGCTGGTAACCACGGCCCAGCCAGAAGGCATCATTGGTGCGGGCGTTCACCGGCTTTGACGGGTGGTCGGACGGACGGACGACCGAAGCGAATGCAACGTGGGTGCGGGCCATTTTGCGGGCATGAGCTTCACGCAGGTCGATGAAGCGGTGGCCAAGGCCGATGCCGCGGTACTCGGGCAGCAGGACCGATTCCGCGCCGTACAGGATGGATGCGACCGCCAGCCCGATGGCGCGAAGGGGGGCGGCGAAGGCGTCGGCGTGATCCTCCATCAGCGTGGAGGTGGAGGCGCCGACGAGGCGGCCGTTGTGGAAAGCGCCGACCAGAAGCGCGCCGGGGTTGTCGCGGTAGGTGTCGAGATACTGGCGTTCGTAATCCAGCGTGCCGTCGTAGAGATAGGGCCAGTCGCGGAACACGGAGATGCGTAGCTGGGCGACGCCGTCGAGGGCGGCTTCGAGGTCTGGACCGGTGAGGGCGCGGACGTCGATGTCGTCGATGTTCATGCCGAGACCTGCCGGACCCAGTCGTTCAGATTGTAGAAGGTGGTGATGCGGGAAATCCTGCCGCCCCGCACCTCGAAGAAGGCGCCGGCGGGGAGGATGTAGGTCTGGCCCCTGGCTTCGGGCAGGCCGGGGTCGGTTTGCAGGTAGGTGCCGTGGACGATGAATTCTGCGGCGGCGCGGGTGCCGTCGTCGGTAGAAAGGAGCACCATGTCGGTGAGGGTCTCGCGGTAGCTGATGCCCATGTGGCTGCAGAATTCGGCGAACTTTCCGCGGCCGATGCGGGGGGTGCCTTCGTTGACGCGGTGTTCGATGTCGTCGGTCAGGCAGGCGAGCATGGCGTCGGGGGCGCCTGCATTGAAGGCGTCGTAGTAACGGCGGATGAGGGCGAGGGTTTCGGCGCGCGGCATGGGGCTTCCCTGAAGGTCTTGGGCAGATTAGCCGCGTGGGGCGGGGTTTCCAAGGTGGGTGTGTCCCACGGTGGGACGCTTTGGTGAATCTTACAAATTCAATGGGTTAGCCTGACCGTTCAGGGCTTGTTAACCTTTGGCGCGTCCCCCCCCCCCCTCCCCTCTCCCTCCCCCACGAGGGGGGAGGGGAGCGACGTGTGGCCTGTCGCGCGCGGCTCAGAGGGCGGCGGCGATGGTGTCGGCGATGGGCGTCGTCGGGCGGCCGATCAGGCGCGCGAGGGTGTGACTGTCATCGTAAAGCGCGCCTTCACCGGCGTGGACGTCGCTGTCGGCGAAGATGTCGGCGGCAGCTTTCGGCAGGCCAAAGCCGGCAAGGGCAGCGGCATAGTCGGCAGCCGGCAGGTTCACGAAGGCCACCGGCTTGCCTGCAGCCTGCGCGACGGCGGCAGCGAAATCGGCACCGGTATGGGCGGTGTCCCCCGCCAGTTCGTAGACCTTGCCCGAGTGGGCCGCATCGAGGGCTGCAACGGCGATAGCCTCGGCGTAGTCCTTGCGGGCGGCGGAGGACACGCGGCCTTCGCCCGCGGCCCCGATCATCGCGCCGTGCTGGACGGCGGCACCAAGCGCGCCGGTGTAGTTTTCGGTATACCAGCCGTTGCGCAGGATCGTCGTGGCAAGGCCGCTGGATTTCAGCGCGGCTTCGGTGGCGATATGATCTTGCGCCAGGATCATCGGGTTCGCCTCACCCCTGAGGATCGAGGTGTAGACGATACGGCCGACGCCTGCGGCCTTGGCCGCGTCTAGGACGCGGCGGTGCTGGCCGGCGCGGTCGTTGAAATCGCTGGAGGAAATCAGGACGAGCGTGTCCACGCCTTTGAGCGCGGCAGGGTCGGCGGTCAGGTAATCGAAAGCGCGCACGTCGACACCGAGGTCGGCGGCCCTTTCAGGGTTGCGCGCCAGCGCGATGGGCGCGGCACCGCGTGCCTTGAGGGCGGCGATGGCAAGGCGGCCAAGGTGGCCGGTGGCTCCGGTGATGGCGATGGTCATTGGTCTCTCCCGTTGGTTGACGGGTGAGAGATAGAGGGTTACTTACGAAAAGGAAGTACGCACAAATTTGTTAGTATGAGATTGGAGCGCACAGGATGGCTGACAAGGACGCACAGGCGCTGATGGACCGCTGGCAGCGGGGCAATGTGATGGCGGTGGATTGCCCGTCACGCGGCGTGTTGCAGCACCTGACCAACCGATGGGGCACGCTGGTGATGGTGGCCCTTGCGACCGGCCCGCACCGCTTTGCCGTGCTGCGCCGCAAGGTCGGCGGGGTCAGCGAACGGATGCTTTCGCAGACCCTGAAGGACCTTGAGGCGGACGGGTTCGTGTTGCGGACCGCGCACCCGGTGGTGCCGCCGCATGTGGAGTATGAGCTGACGGGGTTGGGCCGGGAGGCCGCGGCGCATGTCGTGGCGCTGGTGGGGTGGATCGAAGGGGCGTTGCCGGAGATACTGGCGGGGCAGGTGCGGATGGCGGCGGAGTAAGGGAGGTGGGTTGGCACCCACCCTACGCTGGATTGTAAGGAAACGATTTCGTGCTTGAGTTTAGGCGCGGCCGTTCCGCCGTCTTTCGCAATCGCGTAGCCAGATTTTGAGGTTCCTTATGGCGAAAGGCGACGTTTGGATCAGTGAGTTTTTCAGCGATAGTGAGTATGTCCGTGGCGATCACGTCGACTGGACAGCGCCAGGATGGCGTGACATTGCGAAAAAGCGGCTGCCCCCGCCTGAGACACTGCCCCTGCCGGTTTATGCGGAGTACAAAGGTTGGCGGCGGTCGGGTGTACGTGAATAGAGCCCTGGCGAAAGTATTCCAACGCTTTGATCTTGCGAAAGATCCAGAGGAAGGTGGAGTGGTTCCCATTCAATTCTTCCTGTACGATCGAACAACGCCAGTTGAGGCTGACTACTTCACCCTCGTTTACGGCGGTCAAAGACGAGACGAAGTCATTCCTGACGAAAGCAAGGGGCTTAGGGTTCCCAAATACGCATCAAACCCGCCGTCAAGATGGCTACTCAGCACAATTAAGGACGGGGATATTGCTGTTCGACCGACAGCCCGGTCGGGCCCGGACATTTGGTTCGATACAAGACTGCATTCGGAGGTCTTTATAAGCAATCGCCTGGTTCAAGCGCTGGAAGATTCTGGGTTTGCAAAGCATTTCCAATTTATCCGCTGCCGCGTGGTAGAATGGCACTGATCGGCCCGCTTTATCCTGACCCTTCCGTCGGCGGACCAAACCGCTCCAGCATCCGCGTCTTGATCTGGTCGCGGGCCTGGCGGTAGGCGGCGAGTTTGGCCTCGCGCGTCTCACCCAGGCCGGTCGGGTCAAGGATCGGCCAGTATTCGATATCCAGATGGTGGTAGCGCGTCAGTTCCAGGGCCATGCGCTGGCTGGCGGGGGAGAGGGCGATGATCAGGTCGAACTGACTGAGGTCATCGCCCCATTCCTGCATCTCCTCAAAGCTGCGGGAGCGGTGGCGGGAAAGCTCGATCCCCATCTCCTGACAGACGGCGACGGAAAAGCCGTCCACCTCCATGTCGTTCTTGACACCGGCGGACTGGACATAGGCGCGCTGGCCGTACATGCGCTTCATCAGCGCCTCGGCCATGGGGGAGCGGACGGCGTTGTGATCGCAACAAAACAGCACCGACTGGGGGAATCCGGCCAAGGTCAGCCCCAGTGCAGGACGCAGATCAGGGTGAACAGGCGGCGCGCGGTGTCGGTGTCGACGTCGGCCTTGCCTTCCAGCCGTTCGCGCAGGATCGAGGCGCCCTCGTTGTGGATGCCGCGGCGGGCCATGTCGATCGCCTCGATCTGGGAGGGTGGAAGCCGCTTGACGGCGTCGAAGTAGTTTTCGCAGATCTGGAAGTAGTCTTTCACCACCTGCCGGAACGGGCCGAGCGACAGGTGGAATTCGGCCGCGCGTTCGCCGCCATCGGTGGCGATGTCGAACACCAGACGGCCTTCACGGATGGCGAGACGGACGCGGTACGGGCCCTCGGGATGCACGCGGTCAGGTTTCTTTGGCAAGCCGAAGACGTTGTCTTCCAGAAGATCGTAGATTGCGACGCGGCGTTCCTGTTCGATATCGGGGGTCGGGCGCACCAGCCCTTTTTCGTCGATCTCGATGTGGCAGATGCGGTTCATGGTCTGAAACCTTCAGGTGGTTCGATCGGGACAAGCATGTGCGGGGCGACCTCGATCACTCCGCCGCCCACCTTGCGCAATGCCCATCCGGTCGTGCGTCGCCACGGCATCTGGGAAATGGAGTGACGGAACCGGCGCCATGAAGTGTTTCATGCGCCGCCCCCGTTCAGCCTGTCAAGCCTAGCCCGCACGCTCAACCCATGTGCCTCGAGGCTTTCCGATCGGGCGAGGCGTTCGGCGGCGGGGCCGATGGCTTTCAACGCCTCGGGGGTCATTTTCGCGAGGGTGGTGCGCTTCATGAAGTCGAGGGTGGAGAGGCCGGAGGAAAAGCGGGCGGACCGGGCGGTGGGCAGGACGTGGTTCGGGCCGCCGATGTAGTCGCCGATGGCTTCGGGGGTGTAGGCGCCAAGGAAGATCGCGCCGGCGTGGCGGATGCGCTGGCTGAGGGCGTCGGGGTCGGCGACGAGAAGTTCCAGGTGCTCGGGGGCGATGCGGTCGGACAGGGCGGCGGCTTCGGTCAGGTCGCGGACGGTGATGACGGCGCCGTTCGTGGCCCAGGAGGCACCGGCGATGGCGCGACGGTCGAGGGTTTCGAGGCGGGCTGCGACGGCGCGGGCGACGGATTGGCCGAAAGCAGCGTCGGTGGTGATGAGGATGGATTGGGCCGAGGCGTCGTGTTCGGCTTGGGACAACAGGTCGAGGGCGATCCAGTCGGGATCGTTGTCGGCGTCGGCGATCACGAGGATTTCGGAGGGTCCGGCGATCATGTCGATGCCGACGCGACCGAACACGCGGCGCTTGGCGGCGGCGACGTAGGCGTTGCCGGGGCCGGTGATCTTGTCGACCGCGGCGATGGTTTCAGTGCCGTAGGCCAGCGCCGCCACGGCCTGCGCGCCGCCGATGCGGTAGACAGTGTCGACCCCGGCGATACGCGCGGCGAGAAGGACGAGGGGGTTCACAATGCCGTCCGGCGTGGGGCAGACGATGACGAGGCGTTCGACGCCAGCAACACGGGCCGGAATGGCGTTCATCAGGACCGAGGAGGGGTAGGAGGCGGTGCCGCCGGGGACGTAGAGCCCTGCGGCCGATACCGGCGTCCAGCGCCAGCCGAGGGTGGCCCCTGCGGCGTCGGTCCAGCTTTCGTCCTGCGGTTTCTGGCGTTCGTGGTAGGCGCGGATGCGGGTTGCGGCGAGTTCCAGCGCGGCGCGGTCGTCGGGCGAGACCTTGGCGATTTCGGCGTCGATTTCGGCCTTGGAAAAGGCCAGCGTTTCGCGGGTCAGGGTCAGGCGGTCGAAGCGGGTGGTAAGGTCGATCACCGCCTGATCGCCACGGGTGCGGACATCGGCGATGATGCTGGCGACGGCCTGATCGACGTCTTCGGCCTCCTCGCGCTTTTGCCCGAGGAGGGCCTGAAAGGCGGCTTCGAAGCCTGCGTCAGCGGAACTGAGGTAAACGGGCATCGGCGGCACCTTTCGCGGGATGAGGTCCAGATAGCGCGGGAGGGCCGAGGGCTCAAGGCGGGATGGGCGGCGGAGCGGACAGGATTTTCTTCAAGAAATCGCAGCGAGGCCCTGAAGGCTTCGGTCCGGGAGACTGCAAACCCGAGACCGCGTCAGTCGTGGGTTGGAACCTTGCCCGAGGGCGCGCGGTAGGGGCGGGTCACGTCTTCGAGCCGGACTTCCAGCGCCTCGACATCCAGTGCCAGCGCGCCGTCGCCAGCGAGCGTGAGGGTGAGGCGACCTGTGCCGTCCTCACCCGGCGCAAAGTCGAGCGACAGGAGCGACAGGACGAGATCCTTGTCGGACCGGTCAAAGCCAAAGGTCTGCACCTTGAGCACGTCTTCGACCACGACGACCGAGCGGACGCGTTCATAGGCGCGACCGACACGCTCGGCCTCGACGCGGTCTTCCCACCGGAAGCGGTTCACCATCAGGGCGAAACGGCGGCGCTTTGGATCGTGCTGCATTTCAGTGACGGGCAGGACGGCATCCTGCACCAGCGTGGAGATGACGCGCAGATCATCGGCGTCGACCGCCACCAGATGCAGCGGAGCCTCGCCGCCTTCCTCGAAGCGAGCGTCGGTCATGCTGCGATCCGCTCGATCTTGGCACCGCAGGCGCGCAGCTTTTCCTCGACCCGTTCGTAGCCGCGATCGAGGTGGTAGACGCGGGAGACGACGGTTTCACCTTCGGCCGCGAGACCAGCGAGAATGAGCGACACGCTGGCGCGAAGATCGGTCGCCATGACGCGCGCGCCGCGCAGCTTGTCGACGCCGGTGACGGTTGCAGTGCCGCCGTGGACGTCAATCCTGGCACCCATCCGCAGCAGTTCTGGCGCATGCATGAAGCGGTTTTCGAAGATCTTTTCTTCCAGCACGGAGGTGCCCTCGGCGGTGCAGAGAAGCGCCATCATCTGCGCCTGAAGATCGGTCGGGAAGCCGGGGAAAGGTTCGGTGGTGACATTCACCGCCTTCACGCGGCCATTCTTGCGGCTGACCTTGAGGCCGCGGTTCGTTTGCGTGACCGAAACACCCGCCTCGTCCAGCTTTTCGGCGAAGGCGCCGACGAGTTCGAGCGTGCCGCCAAGGCATTCCACCTCGCCGCCGCAGATCGCGGGGACAAGCATGTAGGTGCCAAGTTCGATCCGGTCGGTGACGACGGGATGGGTGGCGCCGCCCAGACGGTCGGTGCCTTCGATGGTGATGGTCGAGGTGCCCTCGCCGTCGATCTGCGCGCCCATCCGGCGCAGGCAGCGGGCGAGATCGACGATTTCAGGCTCGCGCGCGGCGTTCTTGAGGACGGTGGTGCCTTTGGCGAGGGTGGCCGCCATCAGGGCGTTTTCGGTGGCACCGACCGAGACGAAGGGAAACTCGACGATGGCACCCTTCAGGCGGCCACCGGGGGCCTTGGCGTGGACGTAGCCATCGCGCAGGTCAAGTTCCGCCCCCATCGCCTCCAGCGCCTTGAGGTGCAGGTCGACGGGCCGCGCGCCGATGGCGCAGCCGCCGGGCAAGGACACGATGGCATGGCCGTAGCGCGCCAGCATCGGGCCGAGGACAAGGATCGAGGCGCGCATCTTGCGCACGATGTCATAGTCGGCGGTGTGGTTGGTGATCGAATGGCTGGACATGGCGAGGACGAGGCCGTCCTGCAGGCTGGCAACCTCGGCCCCGAGCGATTGCAGGAGCTGCGTCATGGTGCGGATGTCACTGAGGCGCGGCGCGTTGGTCAGCGTCAGGGGTTCGTCGCTGAGGAGCGTGGCGGGCATCAGCGTGAGGCAGGCGTTCTTTGCGCCCGCGATCGGGATCACGCCGTTCAGCGCGCCATTGCCGCGTACCAGTATCGAATCCATCTGCCCTACCCCGATTTTCCGGTATCCCCGGGGCCTGCGTCATCCGCGGTCCGGGCTTTTGCCTGTGCCTTCCGTCGCGCCATATTGGCCTTCAGCGCCGCCTTCAACCGTTCTTCGCGCACGTCAGCGGCGGAGCGCGGTTTTCGGGCCGACCCTGCGGCCCCTGTGGTTGGCGGTTCGGTCGGTTTTCGCATTGTCGCCTTGCATAGCGCAGCGGTGGAGCAGGGTCCAGATTGGACTGCGGAAGGCTGTTTGGATGGGACGCATCCCATGCGGGAAGTTGACCATATGCCCCTTGCAAGCCTTCCGCTTTGCGTTTAACACGCCCGCCAGAACGGGCAGACGAAGACATGTCGTCCCCCCCGGCGCTGCAGTAGCTCAGTGGTAGAGCACTCCCTTGGTAAGGGAGAGGTCGAGAGTTCAATCCTCTCTTGCAGCACCATTTATCCCCTTGATTTTGCGTAAGCATCTGATCCATCTTGGATTTGTGCCGCCCACAAGTGCAGATGGGTCGTGCAGATGAGATCCGCTATACCTAATCCGAAACTGATCGATGGTGTCTGGCACCTCCGCCTTCATGTTCCCAGAGACGTTGCGCCAGTCGGACGGGGAAAGATACTTCAGGTTCCCGTAGGCAACACGTTATGCCCCGCAAAGGTCGGCGCAGTCGTCAAGGTGGCGCTGCGGACAAAGGCCTGCGATGAGGCGAAGATGCGGTTCACCAACGCGCTGGCTGCCACCGAACGCCAGTGGGAAGCGTTCCGCAATGGGCCAGAAAGCATCCCGCACAAGACGTTGGTTGCTCTGGCTGGACGATACTGCCGCGAAATCGTGGACATTGTTGATGAAGAACCCGGCGGGACAGAAGTCTGGGAAGCTGTGCAGGGTCTCCATGACCACCTTGATGCGAACGCGGAAGCACGTCGCAACTGGTAGGCCCACAGCGACGGTGCACGAGCAACTGTTCTTCGCGGTAAATGCGGAACAGTCGCTTGTGATTGAGATCAAAGCCGTCGCGCCGAAGAAACACGTGCAGCCGCCGATAGCCGAACCGGCGTCGGACCTTGGCCAGGTCTTTCGGCCGCTCGCGCAGCACGGGGTCGCCCTGCCTGATCGCCTCATACCGCATGGTCATCCGGCAACAGCCGATCACCCGGCACGCCCGTCGCTCGCTCATCCCGTGGCCCTCCCCCAGATGCGCGACCGCTTGCCGCTTTGCGACGGGGGTCACCGCCTTTTTCCCAGGAGATCCTTCAGCGCGGCATTGTCGAGCATCGCATCCGCCGGCAACCGCTTCAGCCGGGCGGTTTCGTCCTCGAGGCCCTTCCGGCGCTTGGCCTCGCTGACATCCATGCCGCCATACTTGGCCTTCAACTTGTAAACGGTCGCATCGCTGACGCCGTGCTTGCGGCACAGATCGGCGACGGAAACCCCTGCCCCATGCTCTTTCAGAATGCCGATGATCTGATCTTCGGCGAACCTGCTGCGCTTCATCCCTGGTCCTCTCGGTTGGGCCAGAGTCTACCTCAAACTGGATTGGGTGGAGGGGGCAACGTCAAGAGGCCATTGACTCTGCCGCTCAGGCTTCGTGGTATGGGAAGGGATCCCCGGCGCTGGTCGGTTCGTCCTAACAATCACAGGGAGATGGCAATGCATCACACGCATGGATTTGGCCGTGCAGCAGTCTTGGCCGTGCTGATGGCGGGAACTGCGCCGATGGCGCTTCTGGCAGAGACCCCGGCTGATACGCTGGTAGTGGCTGATGCGATCGACGACATCGTTTCGATCGACCCGCATGAAGCGTTCGAGTTTTCGGGCGTTGACCTGAACAACAACGTCTATGACACGCTGATCGAGCTTGACCCGACCAGACCGGGCGAACTGGTTCCCGGTCTGGCCGAAAGCTGGGCGGTGTCCGACGACGGCATGACCTACACGTTCAAGGTAAAGTCCGGCATCACCTTTTCCAGCGGCAATCCGCTGACCGCCGAGGACGCGGCGCTGTCGCTGCGGCGGGTGGTCAAGCTGAACAAGACGCCTGCGTTCATCCTGACGCAGTTCGGCCTGACCCCAGAGAACGTCGACCAGATGGTCACCTTCGAGGGGGATACGGTCACGCTGAAGACCGACAAGGCCTATGCGCCGTCGTTTGTCTACAACTGCCTGACGGCAGGCGTGGCCAACATCGTCGACATCAAGACCGTGATGGCCAACGAGGTCGACGGCGACATGGGCAACGCCTGGCTGAAGGCCAACAGCGCGGGCACCGGTGCCTATGTGCTGAAATCCTTCAAGCCGAACGAAGGGTATGTGCTTGAGGCACGGACCGGCCACTGGCGCGGCGATGCGCCGATCAAGAACGTATTCATGCAGCACGTTCCCGAGGGTGCCACGCAGCGTCTGCTGCTGGAAAAGGGCGACATCGACATTGGCCGTGAACTGACGCCGACCGATATTGCCGGATTTGAAGGCAATGCCGACATCAAGGTGCAGAACGACGTCGGCGGGCAGATCTACTATCTGGCGCTGAACCAGAAGAAGGCCGAGCTTGCCAACCCGAAGGTGCAGCAGGCGATGCGCTATGCCGTCGACTATGCCGGCATGGCCGACAGCATCCTGAAAGGCCAGTGGGTCGTGCATCAGGCGTTCCTGCCGCAAGGTTTCCTGGGGGCGCTGACGGAAGACCCCTATGCGCTGGATCTGGAAAAGGCGAAGGCCCTGATGGCGGAATCGGGCGTGACGCTGCCTCTGGAGGTGAAGTTCACCGTCCGCAACAACCAGGAACGGCTGGACATCGCCACATCGCTGCAAAACACCTTCGCACAGGTCGGCATCAATCTGGTGCTGGATGTGGGCGACGGCGCGACGGGGCTGGAGATCTATCGGGGTCGCCAGCACGAGATGACGCTGCAGACCTGGGGGCCGGACTATCCCGACCCGCACACCAACGCCTCGACCTTTGCGTCCAACCCCGACAACTCGGACGAGGCCAAGGCGACGGGCTATCTGGCCTGGCGCACCGCATGGGATCCGGGTGCCGAGATCAACGCCGCAACCGATGCTGCCGTAGTTGAGAAGGACACCGAAAAGCGCAAGGCGATGTATGAGGACCTGCAAGCCAAGGTGCGCGACAATTCGGCCTTCGTCTTCATGTTCCAGCAGGCGCGGCAGGATGCGATGCGGGCCAATGTTTCGGGGTTCCACGCCGGTGGGGCGACCGACTCGGCGTCCTATTGGACCGTGACCAAGTAAGCCGTCGGGTCGCCCGCCGCCGTTGGCGGGCGACCCGGTTTTCTCACGCATGACATCCCTTCCTTCACCAGCACCAGACCGTCAATTCACCCGCCTTCTGGGCCAGATCGGTTATGGGCTGGCCGCGCTGGCGATCACGCTTCTGGGCCTGATGCTGGTGACGTTCCTGATTGGCCGCGTGGTGCCGACCGACCCGGTCCTGTCGATCGTGGGCGAACGCGCGACGCCGGCGCAGATTGCCGCGATCCGCGAGAAGCTGGGGCTGGACCTGCCG
The DNA here is from genome assembly GCA_030697175.1 of Paracoccaceae bacterium. Lineage (GTDB taxonomy): Bacteria > Pseudomonadota > Alphaproteobacteria > Rhodobacterales > Rhodobacteraceae > JAUYQR01. The sequence continues at coordinate 313,717 of JAUYQR010000015.1, forward strand.
CTTTGGCAGCAGTTCTTCATTTATGTCCGCGATGCGGTGCAGGGCGATCTGGGCAATTCGATCCGCACCGGTAAAAGCGTGACCTCCGAAATCGCCCGCTATTTCCCGGCAACGCTGGAATTGGCCACCCTGGGCACGATCTTCGGCACGCTGGTCGGTGTGCCCGCGGGCGTGCTGGCGGCGACGCGGCCGGGCAGCCTTGCCGACCAGATCGTGCGGGTTGTCGGGCTGATGGGCTATTCGATGCCGGTGTTCTGGCTGGGGCTGATCGGCCTTTTGGTGTTCTATGGCCAGCTTGACTGGGTTTCGGGGCCGGGGCGGCTGGACCCGACCTACGACATGATGATGGAATTCACCCTGACCACCTATACCGGGATGATCCTGATCGACGCTGCACTCAACGGTGCCTGGGACGTGTTTGGCAATGCAGTCAGCCACATCATCCTGCCGGCCGGGCTGCTCGGTTATGTCTCGATGGCGTATATCAGCCGGATGACCCGCAGTTTCATGATGAACGAACTGGGGCAGGAATACATCACGACGGCGCGGGTCAAGGGGATGCCGGAATGGCGGGTGATCTGGGTGCATGCGATGAAGAATGTGCTGGTTCCGCTGATCACGGTGATCGCGCTAAGCTACGCCTACCTTCTGGAAGGCTCGGTGCTGACCGAGACCATCTTTGCCTGGCCGGGGCTTGGAAGCTACATCACCGACGCGCTTTTCGCCAATGACATGCCCGCCGTGCTGGGTGGCACGGTCGTGGTCGGCGTGGTGTTCGTGACGTTGAACATGGCGTCGGATATCCTTTACCGGCTGGTCGACCCGAGGGCGCGCATATGACAGCGCTGCGCGTCTGGCTTGGCGATCCAAACCCCGCGTCCCGCAGGCAGGCGCGGCTGGGGCAGTTGTGGCTGGCGTGGCGGCGCATCCGGCGCAATCGGCTGGCGATGGCGGGGCTGGTGATCGTGGCGGTGTTGCTGGTGGTTGCGGCTTTTGCGCCGTGGATCGCGCCCCATGATCCCTTGGTGCAGGATCTGTCGCGCCGGCTGCTGCCGCCCGGCACGCCGGGCAACCTGCTTGGCACCGATGATTTCGGCCGCGACATTCTAAGCCGGATCATCTTTGGCGCGCGGATCACGCTATACATCATCGCCCTGGTGGCGGTGACGGCCCCGGTGCTTGGGCTCTTGATCGGCACGGTGGCCGGGTATTTCGGCGGCTGGGTCGATGCCACACTGATGCGGCTGACCGATATCTTCCTTGCCTTCCCGCGCCTGATCCTTGCGCTGGCGCTGGTGGCCGTGCTTGGCCCCGGCATCGAGAACGCGGTCCTTGCCATCGCGCTGACTGCCTGGCCGCCCTATGCCCGCGTGGCGCGGGCCGAGACGCTGACGGTGCGGTCGTCGGATTACATCGCCGCGATCCGGTTGCAGGGCGCATCCGCCGCCCGGATCATTGCGGGGCATGTGGTGCCGATGTGCCTGCCCTCGGTCATCATCCGGGTCACGCTGGACATGGCCGGCGTGATCCTGATCGCGGCGGGCCTGGGGTTCCTGGGCCTTGGGGTGCTGCCGCCGACGCCGGAATGGGGGCTGATGATCAGTTCGGGGCGGAAATTCCTGTTCGAGCAGTGGTGGGTGGCCACCATGCCGGGGCTGGCGATCTTCATCGTGTCGCTGGGGTTCAACCTGCTGGGCGATGGCCTGCGCGACGTCCTTGACCCGAGGAGTGCTTCGCGATGAGCCTGCTGGAGGTGAGGAACCTGCGCGTCACCTTCGACACCGAGACCGGCCCGGTGCAGGCGGTGCGCGGGGTGTCGTTCAGCCTTGGCCGCGAACGGCTGGGGATCGTGGGCGAAAGCGGCTCGGGCAAGACAATGACGGGCCGCGCCGTGCTGCGGCTGATCCGCCCGCCGGGCCGGATCGAGGCGGAGGCGATGACGTTTGACGGGCAGGATATCCTGAACATGCCCGAACGCGAGATGCGGGCCTTGCGTGGCAAGCGGATCGGCATGGTAATGCAGGATCCGAAATACAGCCTGAACCCGGTGATGACGGTGGGGCGGCAACTGACCGAGGGGCTGCGCCTGCGCGACCGGCTGGGCCGGGCGGATGCGGTGGCAAAGGCGATTGCCGCGCTGGAGGCGGTGCAGATCCGCGATCCGCATCGGGTGATGGACGCCTATCCGCACGAGCTGTCTGGCGGCATGGGGCAGCGGGTGATGATCGCGATGATGCTGATCCCGGAACCGGACCTGCTGATCGCGGACGAGCCGACAAGTGCCTTGGACGTGACCGTGCAGGCCGAGGTGCTGTCGATTCTGGACGGGCTGGTTCGGGACCGCGGCATGGGGCTGATCTTCATCAGCCATGACCTTCGTCTGGTTGCGCGCTTTTGCGACCGGGTGCTGGTGATGCACAAAGGCCTGGTCGTCGAGGAAATCGCGGCGGCGAATCTGCTCGCGGCCAAGCATCCCTATACTCAAGGGCTTTTGAATTGCCTGCCCCGGATCGGCGGCCCGCGGGGGCCGCTGCCGGTGCTTGACCGGACCGGGGTCTGACCGGTGAGTTTTATCGAGATCGACAATCTGACCGTGACGTTCCGCGCCCAAGGCCGCGAGGTGCGCGCTGTCGAGGGCGTCAGCCTGTCGGTGGACGAACGCGAAAGCTATGGATTGGTGGGCGAAAGCGGGTCGGGCAAATCGACGATCCTGCGGGCGATCTGCGGCATGGCGCCGGTCAGCGGCGGCAGTATCCGCATTGCCGGGAAGGTGCTGCCCGCCCAGCGTGGCCGCGCGTTTTCGGCAGATGTGCAGATGGTGTTTCAGGACCCCTACGCCAGCCTGCACCCGCGCCACACGATCGACCGCACGCTTTCGGAGCCGCTGGCGATCCACGGCATGCCCGACCGCGACGCAAGGGTCGTGCAGGCGCTGGTCGATGTCGGCCTGCCGCCTGCGTTCCGCTTTCGCTATCCGCACCAGTTGTCGGGCGGGCAGCGCCAGCGTGTCGCCATTGCCCGCGCCTTGATGCTGAAGCCGCGCATCCTGCTGCTGGACGAACCGACCAGTGCGCTTGACGCTTCGGTTCAGGCCGAGGTCTTGAACCTGCTCAGCCGGTTGCGCGAGGAACAGGGTCTGACCTTCCTGATGGTGTCGCATGACCTCGCGGTGATCGACCACATGTGCGACCGGATCATGGTGCTGCAACATGGCCGGACGGTCGAGGAGATCAGCCGCGACGATCTGGCGAAGGCCAACATGAACACCCCCTACGCCCGCAGCCTGTTCGAAGCCAGCGCAGACCGGATGCTGGGCAGCACAACGGAGCCAGCGCGATGATCCCGGTATTTGACGGCCACAATGACATCCTGCTTCGGCTGTATCTTGATCCGGCGCGGCGCGAGGAAATCTTTCTGCATGGCGAGGGCAAGGGCCATCTTGACCTGCCGCGCATGAAGGCGTCGGGGTTCGCGGGCAGCTTCTTTGCGATCTACCTGCCCTCGCCCGTGGCGCATGATGCGCCCGACTATCAGGCTAAGATGCAGAACCCTCCCTACAACCTGCCCTTGCCTGACCTGATTCCGTTTGGCGAGGCAGTCCGGCCGGCGGTGACGATGGCGTCGCATCTGCTGTGGATGGAACGCGCATCCGAAGGTGCGCTGAAGATCTGTCGAACCGCCCAAGAGGTGCGTGCCTGTCTGGACGCTGGCATCATCGCCGCCATCATGCACATGGAAGGTGCCGAGGCGATCGACGAAAACCTGGATTCGCTGCATCTCTTTCATGCGATGGGCTTGCGGTCGCTGGGCCCGGTCTGGTCGCGGCCCACGGTGTTCGGCAATGGCGTTCCGTTTGCGTATCCGTCCAGCCCCGATACCGGGCCGGGCCTGACGGACGCCGGAAAACGACTGGTTGCGGCATGCAACCGGCTGCGGATCATGCTGGACCTCAGCCACATGAACGAAGCCGGGTTCAACGATGTCGCGCGCCTGTCGGATGCGCCGCTGGTTGCCACTCATTCCAATGCGAACGCCATCTGCGCGTCGTCTCGCAATCTGACGGACCGGCAGCTTGCGATGATCCGCGACAGCGGTGGCATGGTGGGGCTGAACTTTTCGGTTTCCTTCCTGCGTCCGGACGGGCGGCAGCTGGCCGAGACCGGCTGGGATCCGATCCTGCGCCAGATGGATTACCTTCTGGAGCGGCTTGGCGAAGACCATCTTGGCTTCGGTTCGGATTATGACGGCTGCACCACGCCTGCTGTGATCGGCGATGTGACAGGCTTGCCCAAGCTGCTTGGTGCGCTGTCGGACCACGGCTATGACCGCGCGCTGCTGACGAAGCTGGCACATGCCAACTGGCTGGGCTTGCTGGACCGGACGCTTTGACGGCGCCCGAAACTCGGCAGATCGGCTTTCGAGTTCGTGGTCAGCCCAACCTTCGCCCGGCGGGGTCGAACAGGAAGATTTCGCCGGTGCGCAAGCGGACACGGTAGAGACGGATTTCTGAAGGCGCTCGGCGATCCAGCCCTGCGCGCAGGCGTCAGAGACCCTTTTGCCGAAGCCAGGCGAGAATGATCTCGCGGTGCCGGTCGCCGGAATAGCTGGGGAAATGGCCGCCGTGGACGATGCGGACCGGCAGGCGCAGCAGGCGTTCCATCGAGGCTGCGTACTGCGCCTGTTCGCGCGGGTCGGTGCTTTCGATCAGCTCGCCATCATAGACGATGTCGCCGGAAAAGAGCATGCCGGTCGCGGATTCCCACAGCGCGATGCCGCCGGGAGAGTGGCCGGGCGTGTGGATCACCTCGAACTGTCGGTCGCCAAGGTCGATCACGTCGCCATCCCACAAGAGCCGCGTCGCGGGGGCGGCCGGGACGGCGTAATGGGCGGAAGAATAGGGCGCAGGCGGCAGCGTGGTGAAGATGCCGTCAGTAACGTATGTGTCGGCGAAGGTGTTTTCCCGCGTCGGCGCGCGCAGCAGATGCGCCTCGGCACCATGGCAGGAGCGGCAGGGAAATTCGTGGTGGCAGCCGATGTGGTCGAAGTGGGTGTGGCTGGCCACCGCCTCCAGCGGGCGTTCGGTGACGAGGGGGACGAGGTCGCGCAGGGAAACGACACCCATGCCGCTGTCGACCAGCATGTCACGGTCGCGCCCCCGGACGTGCCAGACGTTGCAGCGGTAGAACGCGCGGATGTGGGGTTCGTCGATGTGGGTGACGCCGTCGTCCAGTTTGCGGACGCGCCACCAATCGGCGGGGTTGGCGTGAATCATGGGTCGGTTTCCAGAAGCAGGTGGGAGGTGGCGAAGAGCGGCAGTTCGGTGCCGGGGTCAAGGTGGGTGGCTTGCGGCAGGTGTGCCGTCAGCACAAGGTCGGGTGCAGCGCGGGGGGCGAAGCGGGCGCGCTGGTAGCCACCGAAGAACGCAAGGTCGATCAGGCGCGCGGGGCCGAGGGCAAGCGGGCCGGATGTGCTGATCGCCTCGGGCCGGATGACCAGCGTGCCGGTGCCGGAGAGGAGCGGCCCGAGGGGGGTCTGGCCGGCAGTCAGGGGGATGCGATTGACCTCGCCCATGAAACTGGCGGTGAACAGGGTTTTCGGGCGCAGGTAGACTTCTGCGGGGGGGCCCGCATCCTCGATCCGGCCGGCGTTCATCAGCACGATCCGGTCGGCGATCGCCATCGCCTCTTCCTGATCGTGGGTGACGTGGATGAAGGTGGTGCCAAGCTTGGCCTGGATCGCCTTCAGCTCGTCCTGCATCTGGCGGCGCAGTTTCATGTCGAGAGCGCCGAGGGGTTCGTCGAGCAACAGCACGTCGGGGTCTACCGCAAGCGCGCGGGCAAGGGCGACGCGCTGGCGCTGGCCACCCGACAGTTCGTGCGGGCGGCGCTCGCTGCGGCCTTGCAGGCCGACGAGGGTCAGCATCGCGTCAGCCTTGGCCGCGCGGGCGGGGGCAGCGATGCCGCGCATCTTCAGCCCGAAGGCTACGTTGTCGCGCAGCGTCATGTGCGGGAAAAGCGCGTAGTCCTGAAACACGGTGGTGGTGGGACGGTTCTTTGGCGGCACGCCCGCCATGTCGCGCCCGCCAATCAGGATGCGGCCTTCGGTCGGTTCGGCAAAGCCGCCGATCAGGTTCAGAAGCGTGGTCTTGCCGCAGCCAGAAGGGCCGAGAAGGACGATGAACTCGCCCGCCTCGATTTCGAGGCTGACGGTGTCAAGCGCGGTGGCGGTGCCGTAGCGCTGCGATAGGGATTGGATCGAGACGGCGGCGGTCATCGTGCCCTCCGGAAGATGGTGAGTTCGAGGGCGATCACCAGGCTGACCGAGACGAGGAAGACCAGCGAGCCGATGGCGTTGGTGGCGGGCGAAAGCCCGGACCGCAGCATCGACCAGATCTCGACCGGCAGGGTGACGTCAAAGCGGGTGAGGAGGAAGGCGATGATGAACTCATCCCAGGAAAACGTGACCGACAGGAAGAACGCGGCGGCAAGCGCCGGAGCCAGCATCGGGGCCGAAACATGCGCCAGCACCTGCCAGTCCGACGCGCCAAGGTCGCGCGCGGCGCGTTCGGCGCTGCGCTGCTGGTCGCCCATCGCGGCATAGGTGATGGCAAAGCAGAGCGGCAGGTTGATGACCACATGGCCGATGCCTGCGGTCCATAGCGACAGGCGGATGCCGGTCTGGTTGAATACGGTGAGAAGGCCAAGCGCGATAATCAGGTAGCTGACGGTCATCGGCGCGATCAGCAGTCCGCGCATCAGGACCGATCCGGGCAAGCGCACGCGGGCAAGAGCGTGGGCGGCGAGAAATCCGAGGAAAAGAGCGGCGGTGGAAGAGACCACCGCCACCAGAAGCGAGTTGCCGAGGGCTGCCATCAGGTTGCGGTCGGACAGCACGGTTTCATACCAGCGCAGGCTGACGCCTTGCAGCGGCGGCACCGGCAGGCGGCCATCCTGGAACGAAAACGTCACCAGCACGGCGACCGGCAGGAAGATGAAGGCGTAAAGCGCGGCCATGTAGGCCCAGGTCAGCGCCCTCATAGCCGGTCCAGTCGCAGCCAGCGCGCCGAGGCGGCATAGGCCAGCGTGACCACCGCCATCAGGATCACCGACAGGGCCGAGGCGAGCGGGAAGTTCCCTGAACGGCCCAGTTGCAGCATGATGAGCTGCGGCAGCGTCAGCTCGTTGTTGCCGCCGAGGATCTGCGGGGTGATGTAGTCGCCGATGCAGAGAACGAAGGTCAGGAACGCGCCGGTCACCACGCCGGGCAGGGTCAACGGCAGGATGACGTGGATGAAGGTGGCGATGCGGCCAGCACCAAGGTCTTGCGCGGCGCGGGCGTAGTTCGGGGAAAGCTGGATCAGGTTGGCGTAGATCGTCAGCGTCAGCAGCATGACGAAGAAATGGACAAAGCCGATGATGGTGGCTGTGCGGGTTGCAGCGATTTCCAGCGGTTCGGCGATGAGGCCAGCCCAGAGGAGCGTCTTGTTCACCACTCCGTTCTGGCCAAGGACCAGAAGCCACGAATAGGACCGCACGACGTATGATGTCCAGAACGGCAGCACGGCCAGAAGGAGCGCCAGCCGCTGCCAGCGTTGCGGCACGCGGAAGGCGATGATCGCGGCCAGCGGGTAGGCGAGGATCAGGGATACAACCGTCACGACGGCGGTGATTTCAAGCGAAGTCACCAGCGCCTTGAACAGCGTCCAGTCGGTGAAAAAGCGGATGTAGTTGCCGGGGTCGAAGCCCGCCACTACCTCGCGCCCCTCCATGCGCGCGAAGGACAGCGCCAACATCGCCACGAAGGGCAGCACGAAGAACGCGAGCGTCCAGAGGAGGGCCGGGGCGACAAGGCCCCAGCCCAGCCGGCGTTCGCGCGCGGCGAGGGTCACTGTTGCAACATCTCGGTCCACAGGTCTTGCATCGCGGTATCCAGCGCTGCGTCCGGGATCGGGTAAAGCTGCGCGCGGGCAAGGAAGCCAGGCTGTTCGTCCCAGCGCAGGGTGGCCTTCTGTTCCGGCGTCAGCAGATCACCGGTCTTTGCGTTGGCGGGCATCCCCCAGTAGCAGGACGAGGTGGCAAGCCGCGCCTGACCTTCCGGTGAGGTGATGTAATTGACGAATTCAAGCGCGAGATCGGGCTGCGTGCTGCCCGCAACAACGCCGATCGACTGCGCCCAGCGCAGACCGCCCTGCCTGGGGATCGTCCAGTCGAGGTTCGGGTTGTCGGCCATCAGGACGGCCGTCACCCATTCCCCACCACCAACCATGATATCAACCTCGCCGGTCGCAAGGGCGGTCTGGGCGGAAACCACGTCGGCCACCTGCTTTGACGCCTTCTTCAGCGCGAAGAGCGGCTCTTTCAGCGCGGCCAGGGTGTCGGCGGTGATATCGGCGGTGGCGGTGCCTTGACCGAGGGCGACAAGGCCAAGAACCGGCAGGTAGTAGTCATAGATCGCGATGCGCCCATCATACTTGCCAGAGGTGAGCGTCGCCATGTCGGTCATGTCGGCCGGGTCCACCTTGGTCTTGTCGTAGGCGATGGTGTTGTAACCGAACTTTTCGGTCACGGCGTAGGTCTTGCCGTTGACGGTGTTGTTTTCTGCCATCACCAGTTCGGGGAAGAAATCGGCCGTCGCCAGCTTGTCGGCGGGCAGTTCGGCAAGATGGCCGGCCTCGACCGCGCGACGAACGTCGACGGCGTCGATCACCAGCACGTCCCAGTCACCGGGCTGCGACTGATCGAGGATGGTCAGGCCAGCGGCGGTGCCTTCGTATTCCTTGAGGTTGACCTTGACGCCGAACTTCTCCTCGAACGGCGCGATCAGGGCGGGGTCGGTGTGGTCACACCAGACAAGAGCGTTCAATTCCTGGGCGTAGCCGGGCGAGGCGAGAACCACGAGGGCAAGGGCGGTCAGGGGGCGGTGCATGGTGACTCCTGTTGTGAACGGCCTCTGGCGGGCCTGATGGAAAAGAATTGAGTTCGGCGATTTTTGAAGTCAATGTCAAAATTGGCATGGATTACGAAAACGGGCGGAAATGACCGGACTGAGGGCGCGGCACAAGGCGGATCGCACACGGCGCATGCAGGAAGCGGCGGCGGGGCTGTTCCGCGAGGCCGGCTATGGTGCTGCGCGAATGGAAGATATCGCTGCGGCGGCAGATGTGTCGGTCGGCACGCTTTACAACTACTTCGAGACCAAGGGCGATCTGCTGCTGGCCATCGTTTCGATGGAGGTGGAAGAGGTGCTGAGCGAAGGGGCGCTGGTGCTGGCAAACCCGCCCGCCGACCCGGTAGAGGCGCTGGATGCGCTGATCGGGCGCTATTTCGACCATTCGCTGGTCTACCTGTCGAAGGCCACATGGCGCACGGCAATGGCGCTGTCGATCGAAGCGCCGGATACCCCGTTTTCGCAGCGCTATACCGAGCTGGACCGGATGCTGACCGAACAGGTCTGCGACATGATCCGCGCGCTGCAACGCAGGGGAAAGCTGCGGGCCGACGTGGCGGCAGCGGTGGTTGGCGAGGTGGTGTTCAACACCCTCAACCAGATGTTCATCGAGTTCGTGAAATCCGACAGCATGGATCTGGATACCCTGCGCGCCACCGTCCGGCGTCAGACCGGGCTGATCATCGGCGCGATTGCGGGCTGAAACCATTGGCAATCAGCCCTGCGGTGGCACCGTGCCGACCAGATGCCCATCGCCGATGTCGCGCAGCATGACGCGCGCAGGCTCTTTGCCCGGCGGGTGCAGGGGGCTGGGGATTTCGCCGGCGATGCGGGCGTAAGGCGGGCGCTTGGCGGCGGGATCGGGGTGCGGGACGGCCTCGATCAGGCGGCGGGTGTAGGGGTGCTGCGGGTTGCCGAAGATCTGTGAGCGGGTGCCAAGTTCCACGATCTGGCCCAGATACATCACGGCGACCCGGTCGGAGATGCTGTCGACCACGGCCATGTCATGGCTGATGAACAGATACGACATATGGAATTCACGCTGAAGCGTGCGGAGTAGGTCGAGGACACGGGCCTGCACGCTGACGTCCAGCGCACTGACGCTTTCATCGGCGATGATCAGATCGGGTTGCAGGGCCAGCGCGCGGGCAATGCAGACCCGCTGGCGCTGACCGCCGGAAAACTCGTGCGGGTAGCGCGAGAGGTGGTCGGGTTCAAGGCCGACACGCTGCATCAGGTCGGCGGCGCGGGCGGTGCGGTCGGCGGGGGTGCCGATGGCGTGGATCAGCAAGGGTTCGGCGATCAGGTCACCGACTTTCATGCGAGGGTTCAGGGCGGCCATCGGGTCTTGGAACACCATCTGCACCTTGCGACGGAGGGCCTTCATGCCTTTCGGATCTTGGCCAGACAGGGTCTGCCCGGCGATCTCGATGCTGCCGGCATGGGGGGCAAGGCCGACGATGGCCTTGGCGATGGTCGATTTGCCACAGCCGGATTCGCCAACAAGAGCAAAGGTTTCACCCCTGCGGATGTCGAAGCTGACGTGTTCGACGGCGTGGACGTTTTGCGTCACGCCGCCGAAAAGACCGCCGCGAAGCGGGTAACGGACGACGACATTGCTCAGCCTGGCAACCGGTTCGGTCGTGACGGGCGCGCGCGCGGCGGCCTGCCCCATGCGCGGCACGGCGGCAAGGAGGGCGCGGGTGTAGTCGGCCCGGGGTTTCGCGAAGATGTCGCTGGTTGCTGCGGCTTCCACCAGCACGCCCTGACGCATCACGATCACCCGGTCGGCCATTTCGGCGACAACGCCCATGTCGTGCGTAATGAGGATGATCGCGGTGCCAAGATCGCGCTGCAGATCGCGCAGAAGGTCCAGCACCTCGCGCTGCACGGTCACGTCAAGGGCGGTGGTGGGTTCGTCGGCAATCAGCACCTCGGGACGCAGCGCCAGCGCCATCGCGATCATCACGCGCTGGCGCATGCCGCCAGAAAGCTCGTGTGGATATTGGCGCATCCGCCGGTCGGGTTCCGACAGGCGGACGGCTTTCAGCGCCTCCAGCGCGCGCCTCTTCGCTTCGCTGCGGCTGACCGGTTCATGCGCACGGATGGCCTCGATGACTTGCGCGCCGACGGTCATCACCGGGTTCAGCGAGGTCATCGGTTCTTGAAAGATCATCGCGATGCGGTCGCCACGGATCGCGCGCAGGTCGGCTTCGGGAAGCGCGGTGAGGTTCTGGTCGCCAAGCATGACGCGCCCCCCGGTGACGCGCACGGCGGGGGGTGGCAGCAGGCCCATGATGGCCAGCGACGCGATGGATTTGCCCGACCCGCTTTCGCCCGCGATGGCGAGGGTTTCGCCGCGGTTCAAGGTGAAGGTCAGGTCTTCGACCAGTGGCCTGAGGCCGCCTTCGGTGCGGACCGAAACGCACAGGCCTTCGACTCGCAGCACAGGCTCCGGGGCGGTGGCCGCCCCGGAGATTGGCAAGGCTTCCGCAAGGGTCATTCGAAAACGACCCGGGGGAAGTAGAAACTGACGACCCAGTTCGGCATGTCAACGATCTCCGAGATGCGAAGATCGCCGCAGACCGAACACAGCATGTAGGCGTCCACCGCCGAGATGCCTTGTTGCGCCTGCAGAAGGTCGATCATGTTCGACACCGCGTCCTTTGCCGCCGTCATCAGGTCAGGCCCGATGCCGGTGGTCGCCTCGTAGCCCTTGGCGTCAAGGTGGCGCGTGACCGGACCGGGGGTGGTGAAGCGCGGGGTCTTCAGCGGCTGGTTCTTCACCAGATCCAGCGTCAGGACCACGTTCATCGGAGATTCGATCGCCGTGCCGCAAACCTCGCCGTCGCCCTGCGCGGCGTGGGTGTCGCCCACGCTGAAAAGGGCGCCGTCAACCTCGACCGGAAGGTAAAGCGTCACGCCAGAGGTAAGGTCACGGATATCAAGGTTGCCGCCGACCCTGCGCGGCGGGACGACGGAATGGTGGCCGACCTCGGCCGGGGCGTTGCCGATGGTGCCGGAGAAGGGTTTCAGTGGCACGCGGGCGGATTTGCCCCAAAGCGCGGGCGCCATGCTGGCCGGGTCGTAAGACCACAGGCACAGGGCGGGGTCGGTGAACTGGTCGGCCAAGAGCCCGAAGCCGGGGATGTTCGCCGTCCAGCCAAAGCCCTTGCCGTCGAACACCTTTGGGGCAAAGCCCTCCAGCGTGACCTTCAGCACGTCGCCCGGCCTGGCCCCGTCGACGTAGATCGGCCCGGACACCGGGTTGATCTTGCCGAAGTCGAGGTCGACCACGCTTTGCAGGGTCGACGACGGGCCAAGCTGGCCCGCCGAGGAATCATGACAATGGAACTCGATGGTCGAGCCCGGAGCGACGCGCAGCGCCGGGGCCAGGGTGTTATCCCAGCCGAAATGGTGCTGCGCGCCGTGGATCGTATAGTCGCAGGCCTTGCACATTACTGTTTGACCCAGACGTAGTCATAGTTGACCGGAATCGAGACCGGATCGACATAGAGCGCATCCTCACCGCCCATCCGTTCCGACTTCATCGTGTAGCGTTCTTCATTGAACACGGGCACCCAAGGCGCCTGCTCCATCACGCCCATGTAGACGTCGGACCACGCCTTCAGCCGGTCGGCCGACTGGGCCGGATCGAACATGCTGTCAGCCGCCACAGCCTTGGCGTCGAGGCTTTCGTCGCAGAACTTTGACCAGTTCCAGCCGCCTTCCGCCGCCCCTGCACAACCGAGGATCGGGCCGTAGAAGTTGGACGGATCGGGGAAGTCCGCGATCCAGCCCATGCCACCCGACCAGATCATCGGCGCGGTGCCGGCACCGCCGGCTTCGATCACGTTGGCCTGCGCAAGGTTCTGGATGTTGGCCTTGATCCCGATCGCCGCCAGATCCTGCTGGATGGCCTGCGCGATGCGCGGGTTCGGGTCGGTGTTCATCACGTAAAGGTCGGTCTCGAAGCCGTCGGCAAGGCCTGCATCCGCCAGAAGTTTCTTCGCGCCTTCAACGTCGTAGGGATAACCGGCGTAGCCTTCGGTGTAGCCCGGCATCGAGGGCGGCAGGGGCTGCGTTGCTGGCACCGCGCGGCCGTTGATGATCTGGGTGATCCGCTCCTTGTTGATCGCCATGTTCACCGCCTTGCGCACCTCCAGCTTGTCGAGGGGCGGGGTGTTGACGTTCAAGGTGATATAGCCGGTGTGCAGTTGGCCACCCCTGACGACCCGTGCGGCTTGCGCCGGATCAGCCATCACTTCCATGAACTTCGCCGGGGGGATGCCATCGCCGGGGACGTCAACCTCACCGTTCTGCAGGCGAAGAAGGGCGACGACCGGCTCCTGACCCACTTCGAACACCACCGAATCCAGGAACGGCACGCCAGCGCGCCAGTAGTCGGCGTTCTTCTCAAAGACCAGCCGCTGGCCCAGCGTCCATTCCGCCAGCTTGAAGGCCCCGGTGCCGACCGGCTTCTTGCCGAAATCGGCGCCAGCTTCGTCAACCGCTTCCTTTGGCACGACAGAAGCGAAGTTCAGCGCCATGACGTGAAGGAAGGTCGCGTCGGGCCGCGAGAGCGTGATCTTTACAGTCAAGGGATCGACGACTTCGACGCCCGAAAGACCCCCTGCCCCGGCATTTTCAAAACCTGCGATGGCGCCGAAGAAGCCCGCGCCCGGCGACTGCGTTTCGGGGTTGGTGACGCGGTCGAGCGAATATTTCACATCTTCTGCCGTCATCTCGCGCCCGTTGTGGAACTTGACGCCCGCGCGCAGCGTGAAGGTGTAGGTCAGGCCGTCTTCGGAAATCTCGTAGCTTTCGGCAAGGCCGGGGCGCAGTTCGGTGGTGCCGGGAACATAGTCCATCAGCCCGTCGAACAGCGACTTGATCATCGACCAGTTCTGCCAGTCATACCCGATGGCAGGGTCAAGCGTGGCGACGTCGTCCTTGTAGGTGATGGTGATGGTGCCGCCGGGTTTGGCCGCCGGATCGGGGGTGTAGTCCTGCGCGGCGGCGGGCAGCGCGAGCGCCAGCATGACGGCGGTGGAAGCGAGCAGTCTTTTCATTGCGTCTCTCCTGTTGGGTTCAGCGAAGGGGTATCAACGTAAGGTAATCCGGGGGTCGATCAGCGGAGCGATCAGGTCGGCCAGCAGATTGCCGATGACGATGGCGAAGGCAGACACGAGCGTGACGCCCATGATGATCGGAATGTCGACGCGCTGGATCGCCTGCCACGCGAGTTGGCCGATGCCGGGCCAGCCAAAGACCGATTCCACCACCACGATCCCGCCCATGAAGATGCCGATGTCGATGCCGATCATCGCGATCACCGGCAGGATGGCGTTCGGCAGCGCATGACGCAGCACGACACGGGCGCGGGTCAGGCCCTTGGCGCGCGCGGTGCGAATATAGTCGGCGCGCAGCACGTCGATCATCGACGACCGCATCATCCGCGAATACCAGCCCGAGCCGAGGATGCCCAAGGTGACGGCGGGCAGCACAAGGTGCGCAAACGTGCCGTAGCCGCCGATCGGGAACCAGCCGAGCTTTACCGCAAAGACGTAAAGCAAGAGCAGGCTGACCACGAACTGCGGGGCAGAGACGGTGACGAAGGACGTGGTCATCAGCACCTGATCGACCGCCCTGCCCCGCCACAGTGCGGCGATGATGCCCATCGTCAGGCCAAGGATCAGTTCGCAGACGATGGCGCCCAGCATCAGAAGAAGCGTGGCGGGCAGGCGCGACCAGATCAGCTCGGCGACCTCGGTCTTTTGCAGGTAGCTGCGGCCCATGTCGCCTTGCAGCAAAGCACCAAGGTAGCGGGCGTATTGCACGATGAACGGCTTATCCAGGCCAAGCTGCTGACGGATATTCTCTACCGTTTCCGCCGTGGCGGAGCGGCCCGCGATCTGGCGCACGGGGTCGGCGGGCAGCACGAAAAGCAGGAAGAAGGTGATGAAGCTGACGCCCAGCAGGATCAGCGCAGACTGCACCAGACGGCGGATCAGGTAGGCGGCCATTCAGTCGCGCCCCCTTTGCGTGGGGTCAAGGACATCGCGCAGCGCGTCACCGACTAGGTTGAAGGCCAGCGCCAACAGGATGATCGCCGCACCGGGAATGAACACCAGCCACGGCGCGGTCTGAAAGTAGGTCTGGTTTTCAAAGATGATGTTGCCCCAGCTTGGCGTGGGCGGCTGCACACCGACGCCGAGGAACGAAAGCGTCGCCTCAAGCAGCACGGTGGTAGAGATGCCGAGCGTGCCCCAGACGATGATCGTCGGCACCAGATGCGGCAGGATGTGGCGAAACAGGATGCGGCCGGTGCTGGCCCCCAGCGTGCGTTCAGCGGCGATGAAGTCGCGTGTCGCAAGCGAGGTCGTCTCGGTGTAGATCACCCGCGCGGTCTGGACCCAGTTCACCAACGCAATGACCAAGGCCACGATCCACAGCGAGGGCTGGAAGATCGCGGCAAGGCAGATCGCAAGCAGCAGTGCCGGAAAGGCCATCATCAGGTCGGTGAACCGCATCAGGACCGCCCCGATCCAGCCCCGGAAGAACCCGGCGGTGATGCCGACCAAGGTGCCGATCAAAAGCGCGAGGCCATTGGCGACCACGCCGATCACAAGCGAGGTCTGCGCGCCATACAGAAGGCGGCTGAACAGGTCGCGGCCCAGAAGATCGGTGCCTAGAAGGAACTGACCGCCGGGCGGCATCGGCGCGCCCTCCAGGGTCAGGCCGTCGAACATCTGGTCGTTCGGATCGAAGGGCGCGATCAACGGGGCGAAGGCCGCTCCGGCGATGACCAGCACGATGAGGACGAGGCCGAAGACCGCCAGCTTGCGCCGCATCAGTCGGGCAATGCTGCCTTGAGGCTGGGCGCTAGCCGCGCTGAGATCGGTCATCCGCGCCTCCGTGGCTGGCGACGATGCGCGCAGCCGCATCCTCGAAACTGATGCGCCATGCCATCGCCATCTGGCGCAGTTGCGCATAGGCTTCGGCCTCGGTCTTGCCGCGTGCGGCCAGCAGCGTGACCGCACGGACCACGGTCTGCCGGTCTTCCAGCCGCCGACGCAGGTCGGCGATTTCAGCCGACAGCGCCTTTTGTGCGTCGAAGGCGTCGCGCGCGATCAGGAGCGCCGAATAGGCGCCATTGTCGCCGACGGGCTTCAAGAGTTGGGCATGGGCACCGGCCTTCAGCGACCATTCGATCCGGCCCGGCGCTTCGGAGCCGATCAGGGCGATCATCGGGATCGGCGGCTGGCCGGCCTCCCACGGGAACATGGCGTCATGGCCCATGTCCGCGTCGAAAAAGATGTAATCGGCGGCCAGCGCTTCTGGCCCGAGTTCCGGCCAGCTTTGCGTGACGGACAGGCCGATGGCCGTCAACTGCCGGGTCAGCGCCTGCACGGTCGGGTGCGGGCGGTGCAGGATGATCGCCTGCGCGTGGCCGAGGTTCGGGATGCGGATGGTGCGGCGCTTCATGACACCACCCGCAGGGCCGGGGCGGGGACGGAGCGGCCGCGCGTCAGGTAGGGGTCACCCGCGACCGCCTCCAGCCGCTTGATCGGGTGAAAAGCGCCGTTCATGACCCGCGCGATCAGGACCGGCAGCACGGTGTGGTGGGTTTCGGGATCGACGATCCCCCTGCCCCGGTCGCCCGCCAGAAGCTGCGAAAGGGGCAGGTCTTCGGCCCCCTCGCGCCCGGCCAACAGCCGCGCCAGTTCCGTCACCGCAGAAAACGCCGAGGCTTCGTGCGATGAGCCGAAATTGCCAGGGCCGGGCCAACCGCCCACCCCACGGAAATAAGGCCCGGCGGCTACCAGCCCCTCGGCCGCCTGCCCCAACGCAGGAAGTTCACATTCGGTCAGGTTGCACGACAGGACAGGGCAGTTTTCCGGGCGGAAATGCGCATCCTCCTGCCCCAGCGCGCGGTAGGCGGCCATGAATTCGTAGGACGAGGGCCCGATCAGCGAGTTCAGGATGAAACCGGGGCGGGCAAAGCGCACCTCTTCGATCATCCGGCCGACGTCGTGCGACCCGATCGGCAGATACCGTTCGCCCAGCACCTCGCCCCCGGCGGCGGTGATGCGTTCACGGGCAAGGCGGTTCATCTCCCAGCCCCAGATGTAGTTCGAGCCGGCAAGAAACGCCCGGCGGCCATGCGACTGCATCACCCAGTCCAGAAGTGGCAGCAGGTGCTGGTTCGGGCAGGCATGGGTGTAGACCACATGGTCCGACGCCTCGAAACCTTCGTAAGGCACCGCATACCAAAGTGTGCCGCCAAATTTCTCGACCGTCGGGATCACTTCCTTGCGGCTCCAGGACGTGACGCAGCCAAGCACATGGCGCGCGCCGGTGTTGCGCAGGATGTCTTCGCAAAGCGGGCCGTAAGCATCGACGTTGCCGCCCGGATCGCGTTCCACCGGCAGGAAGGACACGTCAAGATCGGGGTCGGCATTCACCATCGCAATCGCCGCCAGCGCCCCGGACCGGCACGCTTCGGAGATCAGCGAATAGCTGCCCGAGCGGGAATAGAGCAGGCCAAGTTCGATCCGTCGCTTCACGCCTTTGCCCCCCGAGAACGCAAAAACCCCGCCGCAGACCATCCGAAGAGGTCTGCATGCAAGGCCCTGATGCCGTCCGACGATTTGCCGATTTGTGTATCCAAGCCTATGCGTCAGTCCGCGCGGGTCAAGGGCTTGCCTGCAGAAATACGCGTTTTGCCGCAAGAAACGGCTAAATTATGGGCAAACTGTCGTCGCCCTTCAAGGGCGTTCGGCCCGCGATCACGCCGGGGCACTGGTCTTGGTGTCGATTTCAAACCGGTGATCTGCGATGGCACTGACCGCGCGCCCGGCCATTTCCCGAAGCTCGGCCCGATTGCCGGGGGTAAAGTCCTCCAACCTGTCGCGTAACGAGCTTGCACGGTCCGCCCTTGCCATGGCACGCGAGCGCGAGGCCTTCTACCTTGCACTGACGGTGGGCAGGCCGGTCACGGAGGCCACGCCCCTCGAAGTTGGTCGCTGGCTGGCCGCGCTGATCGCGGGGCGATCGACGGATCAAGCAGCGCGACGGCGACGAGAACGAGGCCGTTCTGGTGCTGCCGTCCGACCGGCTGCCTGCGCTGCGGCAGGCCGCGCGCGACGCGATGGCGCTTCCTGTCACTTCGGCGGCGCGGCGGGCGGCGGCGGACCGCCGGTGTCAGGCGGTGTCGGCCAGCGCGGCGGGCCTTTTGGCCCACCGTATCTCCCTGCCGGGCCAGAACGACAGCATCAGCCCGCACCTGTTCGGCCGTTCCCACCCGCGCACCAACACGTTGATCTTGCTGAAAAATTTGATGAAGAACGCAGCTTTTCCGGAGGTCGAAGCGGCGCGACAGATCGCGAAAGGCACGTCGGACGAGATGCGCACCGAGCGGCCGGAAACCTCGCTTGTGGTCAAGGCCGCGTCCGACGTGGCCCGGTCTGTCGGCCCGTTTCAGGGTTTGCCGGGATCGCTTTGCAATCAGGGCCTTGGCCCCGGCCTCAGGGGCTTCGACGCCGATGCCTATGCTCTCGCCGTGCAAGTTCTGCGTGTCGCCCTTGTGACCGGCGAGGGAGTCGAGCAAGCGCGCGGGTGCGGCCAGCCTCGCGGTCAAGCGAACCGGCCTTGACCGCAACCGACAGCGCCAGCAGCAGCGACGCCGCAGCGTCGGGATCAGCCGGTGCTGCGGTGACGCGCGCGGCCGCTGCGGCAAGCGCCTCGGACGCGTCCGAAGCCAGCGGGATGTCCCGCAGCCCGTCGGTCCGGGCTTCCGCGACAGTGGCCGGCGGGGTGGCGAGGTCAAGCGGCTCAGGCTGGATGATGATTGCGGTAGACACCGCCAGCGCCACGATCCAGACAATCTGGCCGCGTGGCAACCGTCACCAGGCCGGTGAACAGGAAGATGATCGGCCAAACGATGAACACCACGTTCCACAGCGCCGAAAGGTGGGAATAGAACGTCACGCCATGCATCAGCCTGTGCGGCAGGGTCAGCCCCTTGCGAAACAGCGGGTTGTCGGTGCGCAGGATATCCAGCGTGCCGCCTGCATATTTCAAGCGCTGGATCGTGGATCACGCAAGCAGCCAAGCGTTTCGGCAGGCACGCTCGGGAACGGGATCGTATCTGCCTCACAGATCACCACGAAATCGCCCGAGGTCGTGCTCATCGCGTTGCGCAGGTTGCCGGCCTTGAAGCCGATGTTGTCCAGCCGGGTGATGTAATTTGCCCCCTCGCCTGCTGCGCCCACGGCCATTTCGGGGCGGTGGCCATCATCCAGCACATGCACCGTTATGTCGATCGGATGCGGGCAGCTTGTCTGATGCGCCGCCTTCAGACTCTTGCCCTCGATTTCGGGGGCTTCGTAGTAGTTGGCAAAGAAGACGTCGATCACGAAGGTCCGCGCCGACGCAGCCCGGTCGTCACTGACGTCGCACAACATTCGTGCCGGCGCGGCCGGTTTGGGCGAGCGGTCGGTCCAGATGTTGCTCGTGAACAGGATCAGCCCAATGAAGGCGCCTGTTTCGGCAATAACCAGCGGCAGCGAGAACCAGAGTGCTTCGGTATTGAACGACCGGGTCCAGCGCCCCGGCAGATACTGCGCCCCGAAGACAAGGCTGCCGGTGGCCGGAAACTGCCACACCGCGCCGAGCACAGCAGAGTGCGGCTGGTCTGCCAGGGCACCTGACGGTCAAAGCGCGTCGGGACCAATCGGTTCTTATTGCTCGCCTCGCTTGGCGCAATGCTTGTATTCATGACCGGACATTGGGATCAATCCGAAGACGCTTGCAGACCCCTCGGTCCCGGTTTGCGGGTGTCAGGATGCCGCCAGGGTCGTGGTTCGCATGACGAAACCGTCCTCGGTGGCCGCAAGATCGACCGTGATACCGCCGATCTGCGACAGGTCTGCCAGATGGGTGCCGCCGCAGGGCATCGAGACCTCGGTGCCGTTCAGATGGGTCGTCCAGAGGCGGCGGTCCTGCAGGTAGCCTTCGCCGGGTGTCACCAGCACGGGCGCGGGGGTATCAAGCATCTGCCGCAGGACTGCGTTGATGGCGGCGGTGTGGCCCGGAAGGTCGGCCAGAAACGCATCGCGGTCAAAGCCCTTCTTGCGCAGCGACTTGCCGATCCGGTAGCTGTCGACAGAGCCTTCAGGGGCAATGCGCGAACCGGTGACAGCCGCCTTGTCCAGGTTCGGCGCACCAAGGCTGTCGGCGGCATCGGCCTCCTTGGCCCAGAACGCGGCAGCGATCTGGTTCAGCGCAAGCGCCGCCAGATGCACGCCGGTATGTTGCAGCGACAAGGCGTGGCGGTAGCCTTCATCGACGCGCAGCGTCACCGTGGCACCGGGGGACACCTTTGGCGAACCTTGCACCAGATGCAGCACGACGGCGTGGATGTCAGGATCGTTGCGCTTGACGGTCGCAGCGTCATCGCCGGTGAAGATCACCCCGGTCGCGCGGTTCAACAGCGCTTCGCGGCTTTCGTCCACCACCGCCTGCCGACCGTCGGCCAAGGTCACGGTGCCCCGGTCGCCCGGTTGATCGGGCCAGGTCAGGCTTTGCGGGTGAAACGACGTGCGGTCGGTGATGATCCCCACCCGGCCATCCAACTCGGCCACAAGCATGACTTGCGCCGTAGCCACCAGCGCGCCTGCGGCGAAGGTGGTGATCGTCCCTTCGCCCAATTCGGTCTGCAATTGCATGGCTCAGTGGTCCCTTGATCCGGCGGTCTTGGCCGCGCGCAGGTAGTTGTAGACACTCGCCCGGCTCATCTGCAGCACGCGCGAGATGTAGGCCGCCGCGTGTTTGCCACCAAAGGCGCCGTCCCCGGCCAGTTCCAGCACCAGTTGGCGTTTCTGGTCGCGGCTGAGGTCACCGATCACTATACCCCGACGGTTGGTCCAGGCGTGAACATACTGGTTGATGCGCTCGTGCCAGTCTTCCTTGAACAGCACGTCCGGCTGGTCGGCCTGCGGCACCCGAGTCATGGCTCCCAGAAGATCGATGGCGGCTTGCAACTGCGTGACATCAAGGTTGATGCACATGACCCCGATTGCAGTGCCGTCTCCACCGCGCAGCACGGCGCTGACGGATTTCACGCGGCGACCGTCGAAGTTCAGCTTGTCATAGGGGCCGATCAACCCGACATCCGGCCGAAAGTCGATTTCGTGCAGAAGAGACGGCTCACCGACCTCGCGCCGGGAAAACGGGCTGGCGATATGGGCGACGGTTTCGGTCGCAAGATCATGCAGCACGACCTCGGCCTGCGGCTGCAGCAACAGCGCAATCGCATCACAGACGGCATGGAACGGGGCGAGCGGGGGGGCGGGGTGCATCGGTTCCTGTTGGCTGCGGGCTTGCGGCAGTTATACAATGGTGTTTAATTTGGACAAGACATTCCACGCAATGAGGGGACGCCATGCTGCCTGAAAGCGCGCTTGACTGGCTGGTGTCGGTGCGGCGCCACCTGCACCAATACCCCGAACTGTCCCGCGCCGAGGCGATGACGGCCGATTACATCGCGGCGCGTCTGGCAGAGCTTGGCCTGCCGTTCGAGGCCGGGATAGGCGGGCATGGGCTGGTCGCCACGGTGCGCGGGCGGCGCGGCGGGCCAGCCGTGGGCCTTCGCGCCGACATGGACGCGCTGGCAATCACCGAGCGGACCGACCTGCCCTACGCCTCGCGCCATCCCGATGTGATGCACGCTTGCGGCCATGACGGGCACATGACGATCCTTCTGGGCGCGGCGATGATCCTGCAACGCAGCGATTTTGCGGGCGACGTGCATCTGGTGTTCCAGCCCGCGGAAGAACGCTACGGTGGCGCGCGGATGATGGTGGATGACGGGCTGCTGCACCGCTTTGCGATGCGGCAGATCTTCGGGCTGCACAACTGGCCGGGGGTGCCCGCCGGCACGGTGGTCGTGCATGACGGGCCGGTGATGGCCGGCACGTCGGAATTCACCTTGCGCTTCACGGCGGCGGGCGGTCATGCCTCGACGCCGCATCGGACCGGCGATCCCCTGCTGGCGGGCGGGCATTTCATGACCGGCATCCAGCAGGCCGTGGCGCGATCGGTCGACCCATTGGAAAGCGCGGTCGTGACCGTGGGCAGCTTTCGTGGCGGGTTTGCGCAGAACATCATCCCGCAGGAGGCAGAGCTGACCGGCACCCTGCGCGCCTTCCGGCGCGAGACGCTGCTGCACCTGCGCGCGCGGGTCGAGGCTGTCGCAAAGGCCGCGGCGGCAATGGCGGGGTGCGACTGGTCGCTTGCCTTCGACGCGGCGCTGTGCAGCCCGGTGGTCAACACGCCGCACGAACGCGACACCATGCGTCAGGCCGCCAAGACCGCCGGCCTGACGCTGGGCGGGCCGATGGCACCGTCGATGGGCGGCGATGATTTCGGCGATTTCCTGACCCAGATTCCCGGCGCCTATGCGTTTCTTGGCAATGGCGAGCACGGTCCCGAAACCGGCCTGCACCAGCCGAAATACGATTTCAACGATGCCACGATCGGCCCCGGTGCTGCATTGCTGGCCCAATCGGCGCTGCACGCGCTTGCCCAGACCTGAGGACCAGATGATCCAGCTTTCCCGCCCCCAGATCGAACGGCTTGTCGGCGTCGATCCTGCTGCCGCAGACGCCGTGCGCGATGCCTATGTCGCCATCAGCGACGGGCGCGCGAATGTGCCGCCGGTCGGCTATCTCGGGTTTCCAAAGGCGAACGGCGATTGCCACATCAAGTATGGCCACATCGCCGGCGACGACGTTTTCGCCGTCAAGATCGCATCGGGGTTCTACGACAATCCGGCCCACGGCCTGCCGTCAAGCACCGGGGTCGTGCTGGTGTTCTCGGCCCGCACCGGGCAGATGCAGGCGCTGTTGGCCGACGAAGGCTATCTGACCGACCTGCGCACCGGGCTTGGCGGCGCGGTGGCAAGCCTGGCGCTGTGCCGTCCCGGTGCGCGCCAGTTCCTGATCGTCGGCAGCGGCACACAGGCCTATTGGCTGGCGCAGGCGCTGCACATGCTGGCACCAGAGGCGGATCTTGGCGTCTGGGGCCGCAACCATCCCCGTGCAGCGGCGCTGGTGGAACGTCTGGCCGCAGTGGGCGTCACGGCAAGACTGGCACCCGATCTGGAAGCCGCCTGTCGCAAGGCGGAGGTGATCGTGACCGCCACGCCCGCAAGCACCCCGTTGGTGCTATCTGCCTGGGTGCAGCCGGGGTGCCATATCACCGCCCTTGGCGCCGACAGCCCCGGCAAGCAGGAACTGGAGACCGCCCTCGTGGCGCGGGCCGACCTGCGGGTTGCCGACATGCTGAGCCAAAGTCTGCACCACGGCGAGTTTGCATCGGCGCGGGCAGCCGGGCTGATCGGCCCCGCTGACTGCGCCGAACTTGGCGCGGTGCTGGGCGGTTTGGTGCCGGGCCGCACGTCACCGGACGACATCACCATCGCCGACCTGACCGGGGTTGCGACTCAAGACATCGCAATGGCGCGTCTGGTGCTGCACCGCGCATCCAGCGAAGGAACAGCGCAATGACCGACATCGTCACCGCCTCGGCAGCGCGGTCAGTGCAGGCCCGCCGCCGCATCCGGCCGCACATCCATGAAACACCGCTGATCCCGGCCCGCAACGGGCATGGCGGCACGCTGATGTTCAAGGCCGAGAATTTCCAGTTGACCGGATCGTTCAAGATCCGGGGCGCGGCCTCGGTGATGACCGCTGCCGCGTCGGACCAGCCGATGATCACCGCCTCATCCGGCAACCACGGTATCGGCGCGGCGCGGGCGGCGCAGTCGCTTGGGCGCAAGCTGACCGTCGTGCTGCCCGAAAGCGTGGTGCCGGAAAAGCTGGCGAAGATCCGGTCCTACGGGGTCGAGGTGGTGCTGCACGGCGCGGAAACCGGGCTGGCGGAACAGCACGCCCAGCACCTCGCCCGAACAACGGGCGCGCGCTATGTGTCACCTTACAACGACGCCGACGTGATCGCGGGGCAAGGCACCATCGGGCTGGAACTTCTGGATCAGGCAGCGCAGATCGACACCGTCTTCATCGCGATGGGCGGCGGCGGGCTGGTCAGCGGCATCGGCGCCGTGCTGAAGGCGTTCAGCCCCGCCACCCGCATCATCGGTGCCGCGGCCGAGGCCTCGCAGGCGCTGGCCCTGTCGATGGCGGCGGGTCGGGTGGTCGATTGCAACCATGACGATACGCTGGCCGATGCGGTTGCGGGCGGGATCGACCCGGATACCCTGACGCTGCCCTTGGCAACGGCGGTGATCGACGAAGTGGTGACCTGCAGCGAGGCCGAGATCCTTGCCGCCCTGCGCATCCTCGCACAGGAGGAGAACCTGCTGGTCGAAGGCGCCGCTGCGCTGGCACTTGCCGCCTGCCTGAAGCGCGGCGGTGCGGTTGCGGGCAAGACCAGCGTGGTCCTGCTCTGTGGCGGCAACTTCGATGGCGCAAGACTTCGCGCACTGGTCGTCTGAACGGGCGCGCCGGGCAATGGCCCGGCGCGCAAGAAAGGCCTAGGCTGCCACCTCCAGCGCCGTGCCAGCCCCTTCCCACTCAAGGCCGGGGCGGTAGCGGGCGGCGACAACCCCGCTTTCCAGCGCGAAAAGATGCAGCCAGCCGTTGTCGAACAACTGCCGCACTCCGGCGTGCTTGCGCAGGATGTCGGTGATCGCCTCGGTCGGAGCTTCCAGCATCACCGACAGACGCAGCGCCGGATGCGCGGGCCGTTCGCCATCATGCACCGTCTGCCACGGCAGGCCGGGCCGCAAAAGCCCACCATTGCCTTCCAGCACGCCGATCCCACCGACGACATTGTGGATCAGCTTGTTGCCGCCGCCAAAGACGCGCGGCGCCACCGTCGAGCCGTAGTATTGCAGGCTGATCCAGCTTGCGACCACGACCGGGGCGGTAATGATCAACTCCAGCGTGGCAAAGCCCTCATCGGCGGCCCAGTCGTAGCAGTGCAGGAACGCTCGGCCCTGCAGATCACGCCCCGCCGTCGCACCGCGCGGCGCGGCGATGAAGGCGGCGCAACCCGCCAGCCCCCATTCCGGCCGCACCTCGGCCCAGTCGGCGGCCCGCTTGACCAGGCTCTTGCCGGTGGCCCCCGGCAGACGCACCGCACGCTCGGCACGGCTGGCATGGGCTGCGGCGGCCAGCCACGCCTCGGCCCGGGCCAGATCGTCGGCATGGCCGGGCGCGGGCGTGTCAGGGTAAAGCGTCACACGGTCGGTCACGGTATCATGGAGTGCGGCCACGAACAGCGTGTCCTCGGCCAGTGCCAGCCCCAACGCAGGCAGCCCGGCGCGCGTCTCGGGGTCGTTCAGCAACGCCGCCAGCAGCCTTGCCGAAACCTCGCCGGTCTGGCCGCAGCATGCGCCGCAATGGTAGGCGCTTTCGTGCGGGTTGTTCGTCACCTGCGCGCCGTGCCCGACCAGAAGCACCAGCCGCGCATGCCCTTCGGTCAGGCTCATCGCCCGCAGGACCGCCGCCGCCGTCTGCACCTTTTGATCTGCGGTCAGGGCAGTTTCAAAACGCGGGAGTGGCCCCGGTGCCAGTCCCTCCGGGCCAAGACCCAGCGCATCACGGATCAGCTTGGCGCCATAGGCCGGTCCGGCCGCCTCGACAAAGGCGAAGGACGATACCGCCGCCTGCCGGAACCGACCCCAGGCGCGCGCGGCGCGGTCGGTGATGCGCGCCGACGCCTCGGCCGCGTCGTCGCCGTGGCTTGTCGATAGCATCGCCGGGCTCAAGAGCGCCGGCAGATGCGCCTGCACCTCGTCGGTACCTGTGGGACGGTGCGCCACGGGCAGGCCGAAAAATCCGGCAAAGCCCAGCGTCTCGATCCCGCCGTCCTGCGCTTCAAGCGCGCGGCGCAAGACCTCGGACCGCACGTCGATGCAGAAGGCCGCCTGCAGCGCGGGGCGCCCCGCCCGTTCCGCCGGGCCAGACAGCAGGCCGGCAAGCCGGCGCTGATGCGCGCGTTCGGCGGCCTCTTGCAGGATGGCGTCGATGGTCTGGTCGGCGCTAGGGACCAGCGGGGCGGCATGGCCGGCAACGGTCGCCGCCCAGGCTGGAACAACCGCCGGGCAATGCGCCAGAAGCGCCTCTTCCCAGACCAGCCGGATCGCCAGCATGTCGGTCAGCGTGGCGTCGCTACCGCCTGCCAGCTCGGCCTGCCACAGCAGCCAGCGGGCATGTTGCGGCCAGCCGCCGAGATCGACGAGCAGCCGGTGGAACGCTGTCTCTGCCGCGTCGGCGGTCAGCCCCAGCCGGTCTGCCGCGCGCAGGATGGCGCGGTCGGCAGTGTCGGGCGCTTCGGCGACATGCGCCGAAAACCCGGTCAGCCCGGCGATTTCAGGGGTCAGGTCATGCGTCGCCCACTCCCGCCAGGCCGCAAAGGCACCGTGGCCGGGACGCGGCGTCCACAGCGCCTGCCCCCGGTCGAAATGCCCCGCCGCCCACAGCCCGAAACTGCGGGCGATGATCGCGGGCCAGTCGGTGCCGGTTGCGCGAGCCGCCAGCGCCGCCACCGTGGGCAGGGCTTGCGGTGCGGCGCTTTCCGCGCCAAGCCGGGCCTTCAGCCAGGCCAGGTCGCGCGGCTTGACCGGCGAGGTTGAGGCGATCAGCGCCGCCGCCAGATCGTCATCGCCGATCTCGCCCCGCTTGACCATTGCGGCAAGGTCGCTGCGCGGCTGGGTCAGCGCGACACCCGCCACCCGCGCCAGCCGCGCCGAGGCTTGGGCAAGGTCTTCGCCGGCCTGGCCAAGAAACGGGTTCACCGCCACGGTTGCATCCAGCGGGAAGGCCGGCGGAATGGCACGAGCGGCGGCCTCGGCGGTCTGCAGCAGCTGCGAGACGATGGCGGGGGCGATCTGCGTGGGTATCAGGAACATCGGTCTCTCCCGGTTCAGGATTTGTTGGTGGCGCGGAAACCGCCGGTGATGCGGTCAAGCAGCGCGTTGAGGTAAAGCCCGTTGGCCGCATGCACGCGCAGGCCAGCGGTCGCAGGGTGGTGAGCCCAGAGCGGAAACAGCGCCTGCGCAAAGGCCACAAGGCCGAAGGACAGCACCGCAAGCACGATCAGCGCCCATTCCAGCGGGCCGGGCACCGGCGGCGCGGGCAGCGACGGCCCCCACACCGCAAGGGCGATGACGTGAAAACCAAAGTAGGCCAGCGCCGCGCCAAGCGAGGCCGCGACCGTCCGCCGGGTCAGCGCACCTGGGGCGGCGTCGGCCAGCCCCTGCGCGATCAGGTAGGACACGCCGAAGATCAGCATCGCGCCCAGCGCCACGGCTTGTGGCGACTTATCCCCGACCAGCCAGGTGAACCCCGTCGCCACCGCCACGTAAAGCAGCAGCGCCAGCGCAAAGGACCGCGCCACCGCACCAAGGCCGGGCACCGCCACCGGGCCGGGCTTGCGGATCGCGTTCACCGCTCCGACAGCGCCGCCCGACGAAAGGAAGGCGTGCGCCTTGTAAAGCGAGTGGGCCACGATGTGCAGCAGCGCCAGCGCCCAGAGGCCAAGCCCGCATTGCAGCAGCATGAACCCCATTTGCGCCACGGTGGACCACGCCAGCGCCGTCTTCACCGCGCTTTGCGTCAGCATCACCAGCGCCCCGAACAGCGCGGTAAACCCACCGATCACCACAAGTGCCGCCATCGCACCGGCGCTTTGCTGCACCAGAGCAGACAGGGTGATCAGCAGCACCCCGCCCGAATTTATGATGCCCGCATGCAGCAGCGCCGACACCGGGGTTGGCGCCTCCATCACTTCGGTCAGCCAGCCATGCACCGGAAACGCTGCGGTCTTCAGCGCCGCCGCCACGACCAGAAGCGCCACCGCCAGCGGCGCGAGGCCAGTCAGCCCCCCCGC
The DNA here is from genome assembly GCA_030697175.1 of Paracoccaceae bacterium. GTDB lineage: Bacteria > Pseudomonadota > Alphaproteobacteria > Rhodobacterales > Rhodobacteraceae > JAUYQR01. Next base: position 341,584 of record JAUYQR010000015.1, read on the forward strand.
AGCGGCGGTCGAAAGTTCGGCGATGTCGAGCGTGCCGAAACTCTGCCACAGAAGGACCGCGGCCAGCACCAGCGCCACGTCGCCCGCGCCCCAGACCCGCACGAACTTTGTCGCCGCCCGCCGCGCCTCGGCCCGGTCAGGGTAGAACAGCAGCAACTGGCGCAGGATCACCCCCGTCGCCACAAAGGCCACGATCAGGACCGGCAGGCTTGCCGCCTGCACCAGCACCAGAACCGATGCGATGGCCGCCAGCGTCAGCCCGTGAAACCGGCCCTCGCGCGCCTCGCCGTCAAGGTAGCGGCGCGAATACCGCACCACGATCCAGCCGACGAACGCCACCAGCAAGGTCAGCGTCACGCTTGTGGGGTCAAGCCGCGTCGCTGCAACTTCGCCCAGCGCCAGCACCTGCGGTCCGGCCAGCAAAAGCTGCGCCAGACCGCCAAGGCCCAGCGCCATGGCGCCAAGGCTTGCGGCCTCGGACAGGGCAAGAAACTGCCCGGGGCGACGGCCGGGACGCCACAGGAACAAGGTCGCGGCGGCCAGCAGCACAAGCGGAGCGAAAGCGATCAGCGGAAGGGATGGCATGGTTGCACCGGGGGGTTTGGAACGGATGCCGCGAGACCTACCGCTTGCTTCACTTCCAGAAAATTACATATACTGCACCATATCGTTCTATATGGTGAATGAATGGCCACCCTTAACCTGCATCACCTTCGCCTCTTTCGCGCGGTTGCCCGCGACGGCACGCTGACCGGCGCGGCGCGCGGCCTGAACCTGTCGCAATCGGCGCTGTCGACACAATTGCGCACACTGGAAGCCGCACTGGGGCAGGATCTCTTTGAACGGCGCGGTCGCGGGCTGGTGTTGACCGAGGCGGGGCGCATCGCACTGGATCATGCCGAGGCGATCTTCCGCACTGCCGATGACCTGACCGCCACCTTGCGCGACACCGGCCGGGCGCGGCGGGCGCTCCGGGTCGGGGCACTGGCTACGCTGTCGCGCAATTTCCAGATGCAGTTCCTGCGCCCGCTGATCGGGCGGCCAGATGTCGAGGTGGTGCTGCGCTCCGGCTCGCAGGACGAACTTCTGCGCGGGCTCGAGGGCTTGTCGCTGGACGTGGTGCTTACGAACCTCGCGCCGGCCCGCGACGCGGCAAGCCACTGGCTGGTCCACCGGATCGACGACCAGCCGATCGGCCTGATCGGAACGCCAGCGCGTGTCGGGCCGGGCCGACGCCCGCTGAAAGACCTGCTGGCATCGCAGCCCTTGATCCTGCCGACGCGGGAAACCGCCCTGCGCGCCGCCTTCGACGCGATGGCAGCCAGGCTGGGCGTGACGCCGATCCTTGCCGCCGAGGTGGACGACATGGCGATGATCCGCCTTCTGGCGCGGGCCGACGCCGGCCTTGCCATCATCCCCCCCATCGTCGTGCGCGACGAGTTGCAATCGGGCCTCTTGCTAGAGGCGGCGCGTCTGGATGGGATCACCGAAACCTTCGTTGCGGTGACCTTGCAGCGCCGTTTCCCGAACCCGCTTCTGGCCGACGTCCTGCCGCACTAGCCGAAACGTTCAGCGCGACAGCGTGTCCACCGGATAGGCGGTGGTGTATTTCATCGTCTCCATCGCGAAATGGCTGGTGACGTTCTTGATCGACACGGCGTCCGTCAGCCTTTTGTAAAGCCGGTCGAACGCCGTCATGTCCGGCACCGCGACGCGCAAGAGGTAATCCATCTCGCCGGCCATGCGGTAGACTTCCATGATCTCGGGGATCGCTTCGGTCGCCTTGGCAAAGGTGTCCCGCCACTCCGCCGAGTGGTCCGGAGCCTCGATGCCGACAAAGACCGTCAGGCCGAAGCCGAGCTTTGTCGGATCGGCCAGCGCCACACGGGAGCGCAGCACGCCGGTCGCCTCAAGCTTCTGGATGCGCTTCCAGCAGGGGGTTTGCGACAGGCCCGCCTTGTCGGCGATCTGGGCGATCGGAATGGTCGCGTCGCGCATCAGTTCCACAACGATCTTGCGGTCGATCAGGTCAAGGTCGCTCATCGTGGTTCCCCTTCCGAGTCGGAACTGGCGCCAGAATGCACGGCCCGCAGAAAAAATCTATCTTCTTTATCGTGTATAAGCGCGGACCGGCCCGCGTCATTGGGTGATTCCGGAAACAGCCCCCGAAATGTTCCTTTCGTCAGGCGTGCCGCCGTTGATTCCGCGCCATGCCGGGCGTAACGCTAAGGCATGATCACGCAGAAGATGAAGTATGCCCTGAAGGCGCTGCTGACGCTGGCGGACGAGGCCGCGCGGCCAAAGCCCGAGGCGTTGACGATTGAAGAAATCGCCAAACGCTCGGGCACGCCGAAGCGATTCCTGGAGCATATCCTGCTGGAAGTGCGCAACGCCGGGGTCATCGCTTCGACGCGGGGGCGCTCGGGTGGCTACAGTCTGGTCAAGAAACCGTCCGAAGTGTCGATCTCGGAACTGTTGCGCACCATCGACGGGCCGATTGCCCCGCTGCCCTGCCTGTCGCGCCGCGCCTACCAACGCTGCGATGATTGCACCGACGAGGCAACCTGCCGAATCCGCAAGGTCTTTGCCGAGGTGTTCTGGTCCTACCTCGTCATCATCGACTCGCTGACTCTGGACGACATGCTGCGCTCGGGCGCCGTGGCAGAGCAAGTGCTCGGAACAGACAAGTAGCTGATTCCGGTTATTTTTCTTGAAAATGGCTGGGCCGCCAGCGGCGCTGCTCGTGGAAAAATCTTCTTTAATCACGACTGAATTCAACGTGAATATGCCTTTGCAATACACGATCTTTTCTGTCGTTATTGTCCTCATGAAGGACGCCCAACCGTCCAACCAGAGGAGAGACCGATGATCCGCACCGCCCATGACATGGCCAAACCCGAGGCCCGCTCTAGCGTGCCGCAAACCCTGCGCCTGCTGGCCTCCCTGCCAACCGCCCGCATCCTGCGCGGCACATTGTCAGCGGTGGCACTGGCGGCTTTCGCGCTCGGGGCCGCACCCAGGATGGCCGAGGCCGAAACCCTGCTGAACGTCAGCTACGACCCGACCCGCGAACTCTACCGCGAGATCAACGAGGCATTTTCTGCGTGGTGGGTGGCGCAAGGCAACGCGGCGCCGGCAGTCGAGGTCAGCCACGGTGGCTCCGGCAGCCAGGCCCGCGCCGTGATCGACGGGCTGGAGGCGCAGGTCGTGACACTGGCCCTTGCCAGCGACATCGACAAGATCGCCGGGGCCGGCAAACTGCCCGCCGACTGGCAGACGAAACTTCCGCACAACTCCTCGCCCTATACCTCCACCATCGTGTTCCTGGTGCGTGAGGGCAACCCGAAGGGCATAAAGGACTGGGGCGATCTTGTGGCCGATGGCGTCGAGGTCATCACCCCGAACCCCAAGACCTCGGGCGGTGCGCGCTGGAACTATCTGGCAGCCTGGGCCTGGGCCGAAAAGAACGGGCAAGACCCAAAGGCCTTCGTGGGCGCGCTTTACAAGAACGTCCCCGTCCTCGACAGCGGCGCGCGCGGTGCCACTACAACCTTTGCACAGCGCGGCATCGGTGACGTGCTTCTGGCCTGGGAAAACGAGGCCTACCTTGCGCTGAAGGAACTGGGCGACGATCAGTTCGACATCGTGGTGCCCTCGGTCAGCGTGCTGGCCGAACCGCCGGTCGCGCTGGTCGATGGCAACATCAAGACCGACGCACAGCGCAAGCTGGCCGAGGCTTACCTGACCTTCCTCTACTCGCCCGAAGGCCAGGCCATCGTGTTCAAGAACTTCTACCGTGGCTGGGACACGTCCAAGGCCAGCCCCGAAGACGTTGCCCGCTTCCCGAAACTTGACCTTGTCGACATCGCCAGCTTTGGCGGCTGGGCCAAGGTGCAGCCGGAACACTTCGGTGACGGCGGCATCTTCGACCAGATCTATGTGCCGAAATGAGAGCACCGCTGATCCACCGGTCCCCCATGCCCGGCCTTGGCCTGAGCATGGGCGTCACCCTGACGATGCTCTCGATCGTTGTCCTGTTGCCGATCGGCGCCCTTCTTCTGAAGGGCGCGACCTATGGCCTTCCAGGCATCTGGGACACCGTGAACCGCGAACGGGTCTGGTCGGCGCTGTTCCTGTCGTTCCGCCTGTCGCTGTTCGCCGCCCTCTTCAACCTTGTGTTCGGCGTGCTCCTCGCCTGGGTGCTGGTGCGCTACCGCTTTCCCGGCCGCCGTATCCTTGACGCCGCCGTTGACCTGCCCTTCGCGCTGCCCACCGCCGTCGCAGGCATCTCGCTGACCGCGCTTTACGCGCCGAACGGCTTTTTCGGGCAAATGGCGGCCGAGATCGGCTGGAAGATCGCCTATACCCAATGGGGCATCTTCATCGCCCTGGTGTTCGTGGGCCTGCCCTTCGTCACCCGCACCGTCCAACCGGTGATCGAGGAAATCGAGCGCGAGGTCGAGGAAGCCTCCGCCACCCTTGGCGCCACCCGCCTGCACACCCTGCGCCACGTCATCCTGCCGATGCTTGCCCCCGCAGCCCTTACCGGGTTCGCGCTGGCGCTGGCGCGGGCGGTCGGGGAATACGGGTCGGTGATCTTCATCGCGGGCAACATCCCGTTGGTGACCGAAATCGCCCCCCTCCTCATCATCATCCAGCTTGAGGAATTCAACTATGACGCCGCCGCCGCCATCGGCATCGCGATGCTGCTGATCAGTTTCGCCATGCTTCTGGTCATCAACCTGATCCAGGTCTGGAGCCGCCGGAGGATTGGCTATGTCTGACACCCCCAACATCCGGTTCCGCTCGGCAACCGAGGAAACACCCACCGCGCGCTGGGTGCTGATCGGCCTTGCGTTCGCGGGTCTCGGCATCCTCGTGTTCGCCCCGCTCATTGCGGTGTTCGTCGAGGCGCTGGCCGATGGCGTCACAGCCTCGCTCAAAAGCCTCGCCAGCCCCGATGCGCGGGATGCGATCCGCCTGACGCTGACCATCGCGGCGATAGCGGTTCCTTTGAACGCGGCCTTCGGCATCGCGGCGGCATGGTTCATCACCAAGTTCGACTTCACCGGCAAAGCCTTCCTGATCACGCTGATCGACCTGCCCTTCTCCGTCTCGCCCGTTGTCGCGGGCCTCTGCATCGTGCTGATGTTCGGGGCGAACTCCGCCCTTGGCGGCTGGCTGGTGGCGCAAGGCTATCCCATCGTGTTCGCCCTGCCGGGGATCATCCTGGCCACCATGTTCGTGACCTTCCCCTTCGTCGCGCGCGAGCTGATCCCGGTGATGATCGAACAGGGCCGCGCCGAGGAAGAGGCGGCGCTGACCCTTGGCGCCTCGGGCTGGCGCACCTTCTGGACCGTCACGCTGCCGAACATCCGCTGGGCGCTGCTTTACGGTGTCCTCCTCTGCAACGCCCGCGCGATGGGCGAGTTTGGCGCGGTCGCCGTCGTCTCCGGCAAGATCCGGGGGCAGACCGCCACGATGCCCACCACGATCGAGATGCTCTATCAGGAATACCTGTCGGTCGCGGCGTTCAGCCTTGCCGCCGTGCTGGCCCTCCTGGCTCTTCTCACCCTCCTCTTGAAAACCGCGCTCGAAATCCGCCATGCCGATCAACTGGCCGCAACGCACCGCCACTAGGAAAACGCCCATGCACATCGAAATCGACGAGATCTCAAAGCAGTTCGGCACCACGGCGGCGCTGCATCCGGTGTCGCTGTCGCTGCCCTCGGGCGCGCTGGTTGCCCTCCTTGGCCCGTCAGGGTCCGGCAAGACCACGCTGCTGCGCATCCTCGGCGGGCTTGAATTCCCCACCTCGGGCCGCGTGCTGTTTGACGGGCAGGATGCCACCGGCCTCAGCGTGCAGGAACGCCGCGCGGGCTTCGTGTTCCAGAGCTACGCGCTCTTCCGCCACATGACGGTGTTTGACAACATCGCCTACGGCCTGAACGCCCGCCCCCGCGCCTCACGCCCCACCAGGGCCGAGATCGCCCGCCGCGTCACCAAACTGCTGGAGCTGATCCAGCTTCCCGACATCGGCGCGCGCTATCCCAGCCAACTCTCCGGCGGCCAGCGCCAGCGCGTCGCCCTGGCCCGCGCGCTGGCCATCGAGCCGCGGATGCTGCTCTTGGACGAACCCTTCGGCGCGCTCGATGCCAAGGTGCGCAAGGAGTTGCGGCAGGGTCTACGCGACATCCACGACACCACCGGCCTGACCACCGTCTTCGTGACCCACGATCAGGACGAGGCGATGGAACTGGCCGATCTGGTGGTCGTCATGTCCGGATCAAGTTCGGGGGGCCGGATCGAACAGATCGGCAAGCCACAGGACATCCGCGCCCGCCCCGCCACGCCCTTCGTGCGCGACTTCATCAGTGCGTAAGGGGCGCTACTTGCGCCCCTTCTTCACCTCGGCGTCCATGTCGACGCCGTTCAGCGCGCCGACGATATCGCTCAACATCGGCACATAATCGTCGCCGCGCCCGGTGGCGATGGCGTGGGTGTAGTAGTGCTTTGCCGCCCCCGCCATCAGGTTCACCATGTCGGCATCCGACGCCATGTCGTTCAGATAGCGCATGTCCTTGGCCGCGTTGGCGATGGAAAACTTGTGCGCGTCGCGGTTGCGTTCCACCACGTAGCCCATGAAGGTCTCGAAGAACCCGCAGCCCATCCGGCTTGGCCCGATCACCTCGTGGATCGTCTGCGGCGAGATGCCGACCTTCGCGCCCAAAACCACCGCCTCGGAGTATAGCGCACCGTAGGACAGGCTGATGAAGTTCATCACCAGCTTCATCTTGTGGCCGCTGCCCACCGGGCCGATGTGGCTGACCCGCGCCGCCCAGCAGTCGATCACCGGGCGAATGCGCGCGAACACCTCCGGTTCGCAACCGACCATCGCGCTCAACTGCCCCGCTTCGGCCTGCACCGGCGTGCCACCCAAGGGCGCATCGACGAAATGCCCGCCCACCGCCGCCAGTTCCGCCGCCAGCGCCTCGGTCGAGCCGGGATTGGCGGTCGACGTGTCGATCACCACCAGACCGGGCCGCGCACCCGCCAAGATCCCGTCCGGCCCGCGCAGCACGGCCTCGATCTGCGGCGAGTTCGACAGGCACAGGTGGATGATATCGCACATCTCCGCCATCTGACGCGGGTTCTCAGCCTCGCGCGCGCCCAGCGCCAGCAGGCTTTCCACCGGCGTGCGGTTTGACCGTCCCCGCACCCACAACTGGTATCCCGCAAGCCGCAGGTTCTTGGCCATGCCGTGGCCCATGAAGCCGACGCCGATGAAGCCGATGACGGGTTTTTCAGACATGCTCTGGTTCCTTTGTGCCGCTGGCCCTGTTGCCCTCGGTATGGCACGGCATGGCCGCCTCCTGCCAGAGCGCTGCGAAATGCAAACCCGAAAAACCGAAACAACCCCCTTGACCTTCCCATGATGGGAAGCCCCATATGGGGAGGCAAGCAATGCAAGGGCTGCGCCATGAATGCCGATCCCAGACTTCCGAACCCCGCCCTCAGCCTGCCCGTCGAAGGCATGACCTGCGCTTCCTGCGTCGGGCGGGTGGAGCGTGCTCTGAAGGCCGTGCCGGGCGTGACCGAGGCCTCCGTCAACCTTGCCACCGAACGCGCCGAGGTGGTGACCGACGGCTCGGCCGACCGCGCGCGTCTGGTCAGCGCGGTGGAAGGCGCGGGTTACTCAGTGCCGCAAAGCGTGCAGGTGCTGTCGGTCGAGGGGATGACTTGCGCCTCCTGCGTCGCCCGCGTCGAACGCGCGCTGACAGCGGTGCCGGGCGTCACGACCGCCACCGTCAACCTCGCCATCGAAACCGCCAGCGTCACCGGCTCCGCCGCGCCCGGCGACCTGATCCGCGCCATCGCTGCAGCAGGCTACACCGCAACCCCCGACCGCAGCCGCAATGAGACCGAGGATCGCCGCGCCGCCGAGGAAGCCGGCCTCCGCCGCGACCTGATCCTGTCGGCCACCCTGTCGCTGCCGGTTTTCTTGATGGAAATGGGCGGCCATCTGATCCCCGCGATCCACCATTTCATCGGCTCCACCATCGGGATGCAGGCAAGCTGGGTGATCCAGTTCGTGCTGACAACGCTGGTGCTGGGCGGCCCCGGACGGCGCTTCTTCCTCAAAGGCATCCCGGCCCTGCTGCGCGCCGCCCCCGACATGAACAGCCTCGTCGCCGTCGGCACCGCTGCGGCTTATGCCTATTCCGTGGTCGCAACCTTCCTGCCCGCGACCCTGCCCCCCGGCACCGTGGCCGTCTACTTCGAGGCGGCGGCGGTCATCGTCACCCTGATCCTCCTCGGCCGCTATCTGGAAGCGCGCGCCAAGGGCCAGACCTCGCAGGCGATCCGCCGCCTGATCGGCCTGCAACCCCGCGTGGCCCATGTCTGGCGCGACGGCGTGCTGGCCGATCTGCCGGTCGAAGCGCTGCGTGCCGGCGACCGGCTTGACCTGCGCCCCGGCGAACGCGTCCCGGTCGATGGCGAGGTGGTCGAAGGCACAAGCTGGATCGACGAATCCATGCTGACCGGCGAACCGGTGCCGGTCGCCAAGGAGGCTGGCGCCAAGGTCATCGGCGGCACGGTGAACCAGACCGGCGCGCTGACGCTGGTCGCCACAGCCGTCGGCGGCGACACCATGCTCGCCCGCATCATCCGCATGGTCGAGGCGGCGCAGGGCGGCAAGCTGCCGATCCAGGCGCTGGTCGATCAGGTGACGCTGTGGTTCGTGCCAGTCGTCATGGCGCTGGCCGCCCTGACCTTCGCGGTCTGGATGATCTGGGGGCCGGACCCGGCGCTTGGCCTCGCGCTCGTCAACGCCGTCGCTGTCCTCATCATCGCCTGCCCCTGCGCAATGGGGCTGGCCACGCCCACCTCGATCCTTGTTGGCACCGGGCGCGGCGCGGCCCTTGGCATCCTGTTCCGCAAGGGCGAGGCGCTGCAACTGCTGCAAGGCGTGGCGGTCGTCGCGGTCGACAAGACCGGCACCCTGACCGAAGGCAAGCCCGCGCTGACCGACCTGATCCCCGCGCCGGGCTTTGACCGCGCCACCGTGCTTTCCCTTGCGGCAGCGGTGGAAACCCGCTCCGAGCACCCGATCGCCCGCGCCATCGTGGCCGCCGCCGAGGCCGAGGGGCTGGCCCTCACCCAGCCCGAAGATCTGGTGGCAACCCCGGGCTACGGTGTAGCCGCCCGCGTCGCTGGCCAGCGCGTCGAGGTCGGCGCAGACCGCCTGATGCGCAAGCTCGGCCTCGATGTCACCCCCTTCGCCGAGGCCGCCGCACGGCTGGCCGATGCAGGTGGCACGCCGCTTTATGCCGCCATCGACGGCAGGCTCGCCGGGCTTCTGGGCGTGGCCGACCCGATCAAGCCCACCACCCCCGACGCGATCCGCGCGCTTCACGCCCTTGGCGTCAAGGTCGCGATGATCACCGGCGACAATGCCCGCACGGCAAAGGCGGTGGCAGCCAAGCTCGGCATCGACGAGGTGGTGGCCGAGGTCTTGCCCGAAGGCAAGGTCGACGCGGTGCGCCGCCTGAAGGGCGCAGGCCGGCTTGCCTATGTCGGCGATGGCATCAACGACGCCCCCGCCCTTGCCGAAGCCGATGTCGGCGTCGCGGTCGGCACCGGCACCGATGTGGCAATCGAGGCGGCAGATGTGGTGCTGGTGTCCGGCCAACTGACCGGCGTGCCGACCGCCATCGCCCTGTCGCGCGCCACGATGCGCAACATCCGCCAGAACCTGTTCTGGGCCTTTGCCTACAACGCAGCCCTGATCCCTGTGGCCGCCGGCGTGCTCTACCCCGGCTTCGGCATCCTTCTGTCGCCCATCTTCGCCGCCGGGGCGATGGCGCTCTCCAGCGTCTTTGTCCTCGGCAATGCCCTGCGCCTGCGCAGTTTCCAACCCCGGAGAACCGCATGAACATTGGGGAAGCCGCAGCCGCATCCGGCGTCTCGGCCAAGATGATCCGCTACTACGAAGACACCGGCCTGATCCCGCCCGCCGGTCGCAGCGCTTCCGGCTACCGCACCTATTCGCCGCGTGATGTGCAGCTTCTGCGCTTCATCCGCCGGGCGCGCGACCTTGGCTTCGGGATGGAAAAGATCGCCGAGCTTCTGGCGCTCTGGCGCGACCGCAGCCGCGCCAGCGCCGACGTCAAACACCTCGCGCTGGACCAGGTTCAGGGCCTGAAGGCCCGCATCCTTGAAATGGAGGCGATGGTCGCCACGCTGCAAACGCTGGCCGATGCCTGCGCCGGCGACCACCACCCCGATTGCCCGATCCTTGCCGATCTTGGCGCCGATGCCTCGATCATCCCTGCCCAGCCAGGCAAGCGGCCGTTCACCCATCTCTGATCAGGTGTTGGTCCAGCCGCCGTCGATGACCTGCGTGGTGCCCGTGGTGTAGCGCGCCTCGTCGCTGGCCAGATACACGATCAGCATCGCGATCTCCTCGGCGTCGGCCATCCGCCCGATTGGCTGGCGGGCGACGAACGCCTTGCGCGCCGCCTCGTAATCGCCGGTGTCGCGCAGGCGCTGGTTCAACGACGGGCTGTCGACCGTGCCGGGACAAATGGCGTTGCAGCGGATGCCTTGCGTCACGAAATCGGCGGCAATCGCCTTGGTCAGACCGATCACCCCGGCCTTGGTCGCGCCGTAGACAAAGCGGTTCGGCGCCGCGATGATCGACCCCACGACCGAGGCCATGTTGATGATCGACCCGCCGCCCCTGGCGATCATGCCGGGCAGCACCGCACGGCACATCCGGTACATCGCCGTCATGTTCAGATCGACGCTGAACGCCCAGGCGTCCTCATCGCAATCCAGAATGGTGCCTGCGGCCACAAACCCCGCGCAGTTGAACAGCACGTCCGGCGTGCCTATGGCCTCGAACGTGGCCTTGATCGCGGCGGGGTCGCGCACGTTCAGAACCCGTGTGGTGATGCCCTCGTCGGTCAGCGTCGCCAGCGCCGCCTCGTTCACATCGGTGGCGATCACCTTCGCCCCTTCACGCGCCATCGCAATGGCCGAGGCCCGGCCGATGCCCTGCCCCGCCGCCGTCACCAGAACCGTCTTGCCGCTCAGTCGTCCCATGCTCGTTCTCCCGATTTGCGGCGATCTTGCCGGGTCACCGCGAAAAGCGCCAGTCCTGACATGTCAGTTTGCGTAGCCCTCGCCCCGGCTCCAGCGCCAGGCATCGGTGATCATCTGCGGCATGGTCGAGCGGGTCGGCTCCCAGCCGAGTTCCTCCATCGCCCGCGCGCTGCCTGACACCAGGCTGGCCGCGTCGCCGCCACGGCGTGGGCCGATCACCACCGGCACCTCGCGGTTGGTCACGATGCGGGCATGGTCCAGCACCTCGCGCACCGAAAACCCCCGGCCTGACCCAAGGTTGAACACCCGGCTCGGCTTGCCGTCCAAAAGCCAGCGCAGACCCAGCACATGCGCTTCGGCCAGATCCATCACATGCACATAGTCGCGCACGCAGGTGCCGTCAGGAGTGGGGTAATCGGTGCCATGCACCGTCAGCGTGTCGCGCTTGCCGTCGATGGTTTCCAGAACCAGCGGCACCAGATGCGTCTCGGGCCGGTGCTGTTCGCCGACCTCGCCCTCAGGGTCGGCCCCCGCCACGTTGAAATACCGGAAGATCACGTTGCGCAGCCCGTGGCTGGCGCCGAAGTTCGCCAGAATATCCTCGATCGCCCGCTTCGATGCGCCATAGGCGTTCAACGGATGCTGCGGGCTCTGCTCATCCAGAAGCACGCCGTCCTGATCGCCGTAAGTAGCGCAGGTCGAGGAAAACACGAATGCACCGCACCCCGCCGCGACCGTCGCCTCAACCAGATTGAGCGCACCAAGCACGTTCGCCCGCCAGTATTTTCCCGGATCGGTCATCGCCTCACCGACCAGCGACAGCGCTGCGAAATGCATCACTGCGATCGGGCGATGCTCGGCAAAGGCACGGCCCAGCGCCTCGCGGTCGGCGAGATCGGCCTTGACCAGCGGGCCGTAGCGCACCGCGTCGGCCCAGCCCGTCGACAGGTTGTCAAAGGCAACCGGCTCGAACCCTGCGCGCCGCAACACCTTGCAGGCATGCGCGCCAATATAGCCCGCCCCACCCGTCACCAAAACCCGGTCTGCCATCGTGCGCCCTTTCCCTGGCCACTCGTCACCGCACCGCGCCCCTCGACGCTGGCGCGTCTAGAAAAAGGCGATATCGTCAACAAGCAGTGATGCGTCAAAAATGCCGCGGATGTCCAGAGACGCGCCGCCACCCAGCGCAAGGACCACTCCGGTTTCGGTAACCGTGGCCGAGGCCAGAAGGTCCGTCACCGTCGGCGGGCCGCCGCCCCAAAGCGCACGGTCCAGCAGCAGCGTATCGACATCGTCCGTGAAATCGGTGATCCGGTCATGCCCGGCATGAAAGACGAACGTATCCGCCCCGCCGCCACCGGTCAGCAGATCGTCACCCGCCCCGCCGATCAGCGTGTCGTTGCCAAAGCGGCCGTCAAGCACGTCCTGCCCGGCCTCGCCGCGCAGGACGTTCGCGCCGATATCGCCGACCAGTGTGTCACCGAACGCCGATCCGGTCAGGTTCTCGATTCCGATCAGCATGTCCCCGGCGGCATCGCCGGTGTTGGCGCGGCGCATCACCAGATAGACGCCCACCCCCGACGCCGCATCGGCATAAGACGCCGTGTCGCGCCCGGCACCGCCTTCGATGCGGTCTGCGCCAGACCCGCCGATCAGGACGTCATCGCCAAGGCTGCCGCGCAAGGTGTCATTGCCTGCCCCGCCATACAGCAGATCCGCCCCGGCCCAGCCCACCAGCGAATCATTCCCTGCCATGCCGTTGATTAGATTGTCCCCGGCATCGCCAAACATGGTGTCGTTCAGCCCGGAAAGCTGAAACTCCTCGATAAAGACAAAACTGTCGCCCGCCGCATCGCCAAGGCTTTGCGCGGGCAGCGTCAGATCAAGCCTCACGCCGCTTGTGGCACCGCCATAGCTGGCGATGTCATGCCCCGCGCCGCCATCGAACCGATCCGCGCCCGCACCGCCGTTCAGCGTGTCATTGCCGTCGCGCCCTGAAAGCAGGTCGCTGCCGGCATTGCCAAGGATCAGGTTGCCCGCCGCATCCCCGGCCAGAGTGTCGGCAAAGCCTGATCCGGCAAGGCCCTCGATCCCGGTCCAGACATCCCCCGCCGCATCGCCAAGCGATTGCGCCGGATCGGCCAGATCGGCGCGGATCGGGCCCGCCGCATCGCCATATCCGGCAATGTCAAACCCCGCGCCGCCGTCAATCAGGTCGGCCCCGCTGCCGCCCGCCAGCATGTCGTCGCCCGTTCCCCCGACCAGCGTATCGGCACCCGCGCGACCAAACAGGCTGTCAGCCCCCGCCTCGCCCAGCAGAAGGTTCGCCCCGCTGTCGCCTGCCAGCGTGTCGCCAAAGGCGGATCCGGCCAGATCCTCGATCGCCAGCAGCACATCGCCCGCAGCGTCACCAGAGTTCGTGGCCGCCTGCGCAAGATCAACGCGCACCGCCGACGCCGCGTCGGCGTAGCTGGCAAGATCGCGCCCCGCACCGCCCTCCATCCGGTCGGCCCCGGCCCCGCCCGACAGCGTGTCGTTGCCATCGCCGCCGATCAGGCTGTCAGCCCCAGCGCCCCCGGCCAGAAGGTCGTCGCCACCGCGCCCATCCAGCGTGTCGTTGCCCGCGCCGCCGAAGGCCTGGTTCGCCTCGGCTGCGCCCCAGAAGCCATCGTCGAACCCGGTCAGGACATGTGCCTCGATCCCGATGCTGACATCGCCCGCGGCATCGCCAACGCCAACCGTGGCGGTCACCAGATCCAGCCGGATGCCTGCCGAGCTGTCGGCGTAGCTGGCGGTGTCAAACCCCGCGCCACCATCCATCCGGTCTGCGCCAGCGCCACCCCACAGCGTGTCGTCACCGTCGCCGCCCCAAAGCGTGTCGTTGCCGCCCAGCCCGGCCAGCACGTCGTCCCCGGCCAGCCCGAACAGCACGTTGGCCAGGCTGTCGCCGCGCAGGCTGTCGGCCAGTTGCGACCCCTCGACCTCCTCGATCCCCACCAGCACGTCGCCCGCCGCCTCGCCGGTGTTCAGGGCCGCAGCGACCAGATCGACCACCACCCCTGCCACCGCATCGCGGTACGAGGCGCGGTCCCGCCCCGCCCCGCCTTCCAGCCGGTCCGCGCCAGGGCCGCCGTTCAGGTTGTCGTTGCCGTTGCCGCCGATCAGGGTATCCGCGCCGCCCCCCCCGATCAGCCGGTCGTTGCCGTCTGCCCCGTTCAGGATGTTGTCGACCTGGTTGCCCGAAAGCTGGTCGTTGAACGCCGACCCGGTCAGCGCCTCGATCGACACCAGCACCTGCCCCGCCGCCAGCCCGGTATTTTCCCCCGGCGTGACCAGATCGACGCGCACCGCCGAGGGCGCATCGCGGTAGCTCACCCAGTCGAACCCGGCCGCGCCCTGCATGGTGTCGGCCCCCGCCGTGGCCAGAAACTCGTCGTTGCCATCGGTGCCGACCAGCATGTCGGTCTGGCTGCTGCCGGTGATCGGCGCATCCGAGGCGGGCGGTTCCAAGGCCACATGCCACACCTGGAACAGGTCTTGCAGCCGAAACGCCCCCGGCTGGATCGCAAGCCCGTTGGCCGACAGGATTTGCAGGGTTTCGTCCTGATAGGTAATCACTGCGCCGGTTGCCGTGGCGGTGATGCTGATCGCGCTCAGATCATAGACGCGGCCCCACCCGGACAGGTCGATCCGGTCGATGCCGATCTGGAACTCGCCGATCACATCGGCCTCGCCATCGCCGTCCAGCACAAAGATGTCGCTGCCCGCGCCGCCGATCAGCGTATCGCTGCCAGCGCCGTCGATCAGGATGTCCTCGCCGGCGCCGCCCAGCAGCAGATCGTTGCCACCCCCACCCGACAGCATGTCGCCTGCACTGCTGCCGGTCAGCGTGTCGCCGCCCTCGCCGCCCGACTGCACCGGGGCAAGCGGGCCCGGGTCCAGCCGCAGCCGGGTGATCCCGCTGCCCTCGCCCGCCACAAAGAGGTCGATCACGCCGCCAACCTCGCGCGCGGTCATCGCGGTGATGTTGTCCAGCGCCAGCCCCGGCACCTGCAGCGCGGTCGCCAGCAGCACCAGCCGCCCTTCCGGCGTCAGCGTCATCAGGTTCAGCCCGTCATCGCCGCCGCCCGCCACGATGAACACCCGGTCGCCGATACTGACCGTGGCCAGCGCTTGGGTGCCCTGAAACCGCGTGTCCAGCGTATCGTTCACCTGATCCACCGGCCGCAACTGCCCGCCGGGATCGACCGCCACGATGCTGACCGATGACGATCCCGCCGAGGCCACCACCAGATAGCTGGTTCCCGCCATCGTCACGACCTTCACATCCGAAGGATCGCTGATTGGCAGCCCCTGCGGTCCGCCCAGCATCGCAACCTGGCTCAGCCCGCCGGTGGGACCGATGCGAAAGGCCCGCAGCGTATCGGCCTCCAGCGACAGCGACACCAGATAGGCCTGCCCTTCCACCACCACCGATGTCAGCGCCGAAATGTCGACCCCGCTCAGCGCACCATCCAGCGTGATCTGCCCCGCCGGGGTCAGCCGCCCGTCAGCGGCAAGGGTAAATCCGCTGATCGTGCTTTCGCCTGCGCGGGCGGTGTAGACAAAACTGGCCCCGCCGGCCTGCACCAGCGTCTGCGCGGCGATCACCCCGGCCGGGCCGCCCGGCAGTTGCACCGCCGCGCCAAAGCCGCCCGCCGCCGCCAGCGCAAAGGCCGAAACCGAGCCCAGATTGGCCCCCGACACGATCAGATGCTGCACACCCGATACGGTGACCAGATCCAGCGTCGCCTCGGCCGGCAGCGTCAGGCCCGGCGCCAGTTGGCGCTGGTCAACCAGCGTCATCCCGGCATCGACGTCAATCGCCAGCACGCCGCCGCCAGCCCGCGTGGCGGTATAAAGCATCACGTTGCCGCCCTGCACCGCCAGATCCATGTCGCCGATGCCCGACAGCAGGTTCAGCGGAGCATTGCCAAAGGTCTCGACCACTTGAAAGGAATACACGTCCCAGCCCTCGCAACGTCAGCACCCTGCCAGAGTGCCGCGAAGGGGGTTACAAATCCGTGCCCCGGTGCCGGATTCGCACGCCGGTCAGACGGATTTTGCCGAAAACTTTATCCGCCTGCTCAGCGTCCGACGCCGTCGTAATGGGTGAAACCTGCCGCCGTCACCTCGGCGCGGTCATAGATGTTGCGCAGGTCGGCCAGACGCGGCTGCGTCATCTTGCGGGCAAGCTTGGCCAGGTCCAGCGCGCGAAACTCGTTCCATTCGGTCAGCATCACCAGCAGGTCCGCTCCGGTCGCCGCCTGATACGGGTCATCCATCCACTTCACGCCGGGCAGCAACGCCTCGCCTTCGCGGCGGCCCTGCGGATCGCTGACCCGCACCCGCGCCCCGGCTCCAACCAGCGCCGGCACGATGGTCAGCGAGGGCGCATCGCGCATGTCGTCGGTGTTCGGCTTGAAGGTCACGCCCAGCACCGCGATGGTCTTGTCGCGCAGCACGCCGTCGCAAAGGTCGGTGATCTTGTCGATCATCCGCCGCTTGATCTCGTCGTTCACCTTGATCACGGTCTCGACGATCTGCATCGGCACCGCGTGGTCCTGCCCGATGCGGGCCAGCGCCCGGGTGTCCTTGGGAAAACAGCTTCCGCCATAGCCCGGCCCGGCGTGCAGGAACTTGGCTCCGATCCGCCCGTCCATGCCGATGCCCTTCGATACCGCCTTCACATCGGCGCCGACCCGTTCGCACAGGGCCGCAATCTCGTTGATGAAGGTGATCTTGGTGGCAAGAAAGGCATTTGCCGCATACTTGATCATCTCCGCGCTTTCGAGCCCGGTGTAGATCACCGGAAAATCGCGCAGCGACAGCGGTCGGTATAGCTCGGCCATCACCTTTCTGGCCCGGTCGGCCTCGACACCGACCACCACCCGGTCCGGGCGCATGAAATCGTCGATCGCGGCACCCTCGCGCAGGAATTCGGGGTTCGAGGCGACATCGAACTTCGCCTGCGGACTGGCCGCGGCAATGGCCTCGGCCACCTTGCGGTTGGTGCCGACCGGGACGGTCGATTTGGTGACGATCACGGCATAGCCCGTCAGGCTGCGGCCGATCTCGGCGGCGGCGGCCATCACATAGGTCAGGTCGGCATGGCCATCGCCGCGCCGCGTGGGCGTGCCGACCGCAATGAACACCGCTTCAGCCTCTGCCACCGCCTCGGCAAGGTCGGTGGTGAAGGTCAACCGCCCGGCTGCGGTGTTCTTGGCCAACAGCGCGTCCAGCCCCGGCTCGTAGATCGGCACCTCGCCGTTGCGCAGCCGCGCGATCTTTTCGGGGTCCTTGTCGACGCACACCACGTCATGGCCGAAATCCGAAAAACAAACTCCCGAGACAAGGCCGACATACCCGGTTCCGATCATCGCAATGCGCATTTTTGAAAAACTCCAACTCGTTGCCTATCACTAGGCACGAAGGAACCGGGCTGTCAAACAGCCTGGCGGGCGGGATTTACCCCGCCCGCACGCGCATTTGGTCTCAGTTGTCGGTCTCGATGTAGATCTGCGAAACCGCCACCCCCACCACCGTCGACGTGCCGCCGACGCTCATCTGCACGGTCGGCGCAATCGGTGTCGCGGTGCCGGGCAGGTTTGTCGTGACGGTTCCGGTTGCCGATGCGCCGGTGTCCAGATTCTCGATCTGATAGCTCACCGACTGGGTGGTTCCGGTCGGTGAGAACATCGTGATCCGGTAGATCGTGACGCGGTCTGCGGCTGGCACCGGGAACGCGGCGCCCAGGTCTATCTTGGTCGCCACGCCCGCACTGTCGTTGTGCATGAACTGGACATTCGCATCTGCGGCGTCCCAGCCCATCCCGACCATGTCGGTCAGCGCCGAGGCTTCCACGTCGGTCGGCGCGCCGGTCGGCCGCAAGCCCGCAAAGGCACGATGCGTGGGGTTGGCAACGCCGGTCGCTGGCCCCCAGACGGCCACCAGATGAAACCCGCCCCGGTTGGTCGCAGCCCCGCCCACGGTGAACTGGTTGGCCTGGCTGCGCATCCCGGCGACGGCAGTTGCCGACGCGGTGGTGACCAGGAACTCCGACTTGCGCACCTGCCCCCAGAACGAACCACCCGCCCAGTTCGATCCCGTAAGCGTGCCGGTGGTCGACATGATCAGCCCATCGCCGGCGACAGCCGCCGCGCTGGAGCCCGGCGAATTCCAGCGCCCCACCTTGTTGCGCCCGATGTGGGGTTGCAGCGAGCTGTCCAGACCGCTTGGCCCGATGAAGGCCGGCATGATCCGCCCGCCCACATTGCGGGCAAACAGGTTGGCGTTGCCCGCCGCCGGGGTGGCGGGGCTGGCCACCGCCGGAAAGGTCACCTCGCCCGCATCGCTGACCAGGTTCACGCTGTTGCGGATCAGCTTTCCGGTCACCCCGTCAAACCGCGCCAGCGCAAGGTTGGTGGCCGCCGCCGGGCCGACCACATCGCCCGTCCCGCCGCCCGCCGCCGCCGACAGCGTGGTGCCGGTCATCGTCAGGCCCGCGCCAAGCGTGATCTCCTGCACATCGCCCGCCCCGCCATCGCCCCGGCCCAGCAGCCGCGAGGCTGCCGACACGTTCTGCAGCTTGGCATAGCTCACCGCATCCGCGTCGATGGTCCAGACCGTGCCGGACCCCGACACCGTGATGTCGCCCTTGTCGCCATCGGTCACCCCGCCGCCGCCGGTGGCATCGGTGTCGTTGATCCAGGCCGTGCCGTTCCACTTCAACACCTGCCCGGTCACCGGCGAGGTGATCGTCACATCCGCCAGCGCGTTGACCGAGGCCGCCCCGATCCGCGCATCCGCCGCCGCCGAGAAATCCGTCACCTGCGCTGCCGTATGGCTGTGCAGCGTCGCCGCCGCGCCCACCTCGGCGGCGGTATAGCCCAGCGCGGCCTTCACCTGCGCCACGGTCAGATCTTCCGGGTCACCGGTTCCCGCCGTTACGCGCCCCTTGAACGTGGCGGTCGCCATGTTGGCCAGTTTCGCGTTGGTCACCGCGTCGTTGGCGATGGTCAGCGCCGTCGCCCCCGTCACATCGCCGGTATGCGTCGCGTTCGTCAGCTTCGCGGTGTTCGCCGTGACCGCTGCCGTGGCCGCCACCGCGGCGGCAAAGTCGCTGATCGTCGCGGCCAGTTGCGTGCCGGTATGGGTGGTGCGGTCGCGCAAACTTGCGTCCGTCGCGTTGGCCGTGGCGCCGTTCGCCACGTTCAGGATGGTGCGCGCCACAGCCGGGGTCAGCACCTCGGGCGAGCCGCTGCCCGCCGTGTCACGGCCCAGAAGCACATCCGTCGGCACATCGGCCAGCTTGCCAAGGCTGACCGCGCCGGCGTCGATCGTCCACACCGCCCCGCCGCCCGAGACGCTGACATCGCCCTTGTCACCGTCTGCCACGCCGCCACCGCCCAGCACGACCGTGCCCCCGGCGCTGCGCACCTTGACCTCGCCCGTGGTGGTGTTCAGCCACAGCATCCCGTCCCCCGGCGCGCCCGGATCGGCGGCCTGACCGCCCAGTTGCACGGGCTGCGGCAGCGTCACCCGCCCCGTCGCCGCATCGGCCACCAGTGCGGTGTTGAACGACGCCCCGTCCGCGCTGACCTTGACCGAGAAATCATCGCTCCCCGCCGTGCCCATCTCGGCGCGTCCGGAAAATCCGGTCTGGAACAGAAGGCTCGCCGTATCGCCCGCCGTGGCCTTGTTCAGCTTCAGTTGATGCCCCGCGCCCGCGTGGTTCAGCAGCGTCGCGGGCGACGACACCGCCAGCCGGTTCGTCGCATCCGGGGTGGCCGAAACGCCCACACGCGACGCCACGAACGGCGCCTCCGACGGCACCTTCCACGCCGCCCCGTCGAACACCGCCGTCTGCCCCTCGGCCAGCACATGCGCCTGCCAGCCAGGCAGCGGCGCGGTGAACTGCCATCCCGTCCCGGCAAAAAGCGCGATCTTGCCCGATTGCCCGGCCCAGGGCCCGGTGGCGCCCGCCGCCACGATGTGGCGATCCCCCACCGCCGGCAGCGCCGGTGCAGTGGTCAGGGTCCGGTTGATCACCGACAACTGGACGATCAGGTCCAGCACCGCCAGCGCCTCGTTATGGGTGACGTGTTTCTGCGCCTGCGCCGGAAGGATCAGGGGCAGCGACAGGATCGTGGTTTCGTCGGGCATGAATACCTCCGCAGGATCGCCTTGATGCGCGACCCTAGGGATCAGCCCTTCATGCCCCGTAACCCGACCGCGCGGCCCTGGGCGCCCGCGCGCAACGCCTCACAAATCCGGCTGCGGCGGGATACGGCCGCGCCGCGCCTCGGCCCAGGTGTTCAGGCTGACAGCCCCGACGATCATCGCGCCACCCAGCAGCACAAACGCATCCACCGCCTCGCCGAACACCACCGCGCCCAATATCGCCGCCCAGACGATCTGCAGGAACGTCACCGGCTGCGTCACGGCCAAGGCGGCCGCCGCAAAGGCCCGCGTCATCGTGTAATGCCCGAAGGTCGCCAGCGCCGCCACCACCGCCAGCCACGCCCACTGGTCCCAGCGCACCGGCTCCCACACCCACAGCGCAAACGGCATGAGGCCCAGCGCTACCGTCACCGACAGCACCGCCACCACCACAGACGCCGGGGCCAGCGCGCTCAACTGCTTGGCAAAGATATAGCTCACCGCAAAGCACAGGGTCGCCGCCAACTGCGCCAGATGCCCGACCGACACCTCCCGCAACCCCGGCCGCAGCACCACCAGCGCCCCCGCCAGCGCCACGACGATCGAGATCACCCGCCCGCGCCCCAGCCCCTCACCCAGCAGCAAACCCGCAATCACCAGGACCACCACCGGGTTCAGAAACCCGATCGCCGCCATCTCAGCCACCGGCACCCGCGCCATCGCGTAGAACCAGAAGATTACGGCCGCGACATGCAGCACCCCGCGCCAGCCGAACAGCTTCAGCACCGAAGGCGGAAACCGCATCGCGCGCGCGGCCCGGATCGCCGGGGCAAGGAACACCAGCCCGATGGCAAAGCGGATGAACGCCGATTGCGCCGCCGGCAGGTCGGTTCCCAGATGCCGCACCACCCCGTTCACGCCGACAAAGGCAATCCCGGTCATCAACATCCACACCACGCCCTGCACCGGGCGTCCAAGGTCGGTCATCTTCTGCATGGGGCGGACAGAACCCGAAGGTTCAGCCAAAGACAAGGGCCGCCGCGATGGCCCACATCGTCAGGCCCACCACCACCTCCAGCACGACCCACGCCTGCGGCCGCGCAAACAGCGGCGCCAAGAGCCGCGCCCCGAACCCGAGCGCCGCGAAGAACGTCAGCGACCCGCAGGCCGCCGCAATGCCGAACGCCCACCCATACGGTGCATACTGCGCCGAGATCGACCCCATCAGCACCACCGCATCAAGGTAGACATGCGGGTTTGCCCAGCTCAGCAGCACACAGGTCCACAGCACCCGGCCCAACGATGCCCCCGATCCCGCAGCCGGGACCAGCGCCTCGCCGCCCGCCAGCGCCGCCTTGAAGCGCAGCGCGCCGTAAACCAGCAAGAACGCCGCCCCCGCCCAGCGCATCGCCTCGCCGAACCACGGCACCGCAGCCGAAAATGCGCCGAACCCCACCACCCCGATGCCAATCAGGATGGCATCGGAAACCGCGCAGACCGCCACCACCGCCGCGACATGCTCGCGCCGGATGCCTTGGCGCAACACGAAGGCATTCTGCGGCCCGATCGCCAGGATCAGGCTCAGCGCCACCAGATAGCCGTGCAAGGCAGCGTCAACCAACGGCAAGTTCCTGCAACACGGCCATCGCGATATCGCGCTCGTCCCAGGCGGTGAAAAGGTGGTCGTGGTAATATCCGGCCACCACATTGCAGCTTACCCCGGCCGAAGCCAGCGCCCCGGCAACCGCCGCCGTCAACCCGACCGCCGCAAGATCGCTATGCACCGACAGGCTGATCCGCGCCCAAGCCTCCGACGTCAGCCCCGCCGCCCTGATCGCCGCCAAGGGGGCAACCACCGTGATCCCCTCCGCTTCCGCCATCGTGGCGAACGGCTGGAACGGCAGGTCGCGGCTGGTCGTGACGGCATACCCGTAAGGCTCGGCGTGCAACACCGGCTGCATCGTTTTCAACAACACCGTCAGATCACGTTCGCCCATCTGCGCCTCCCGCTGCTGGCTTGACCTACGCCGCCGCTTCAAGATAGCCTAGTTAATCTTCCTTTGGTCACTTAAGCTGCGCTAATGCTGGACCCCGCCCAACTTGCCGCCCTCGCCGCCGTCCATCGCCGCGGCTCGTTCGACCTTGCCGCCGCTTCTCTGCACGTCACCCCCTCCGCCATCTCGCAGCGCATCAAGGCGCTGGAGGAAACCACCGGCACGCTCCTCATCCGCCGTGGCCAGCCCTGCGCCGCCACCGACGCAGGCCTCCGCCTGATCCGCCACCATGACGAGGTCGCCCTCCTCGAATCCACCCTCGCGGCTGACCTTCCCGGCCTCACATCGGCCCCCGCCACCCTGCGCATCGCCGTCAATGCCGACAGCCTCGCCACCTGGATCATCCCGGCCCTCGCCGCGACGACAGGCTTTCTCTTCGACCTCGTGATCGACGATCAGGATGTCAGTCAGGACTGGCTGAAACGCGGCGAGGTTGTCGCCGCCGTCACCTCGCACGCAGGCCCGCTGCAAGGCTGCGACACCCTGCCCCTTGGCGCGCTGCGCTACCGCGCCACCGCCTCGCCCGGCTACATTCAGCGCTGGTTCCCGAACGGCCTCACGTCCGACGCGCTTGCCACCGCCCCCGCGATCACCTTCTCCGACAACGACCGCCTGCAAATCGACTGGGTCGCCCGCCACATCCGCCCCGCCCGCCGCGCCGCGTTTCCCAGTCACCGCATGGCCTCGTCGCACGCCTTCGTCGATGCCTGCCTCCACGGCCTTGGCTGGGCGATGAACCCGGAACCCCTCGCCGCCCCCCACCTCGCCGCCGGCAGCCTCGTCGACCTCGCGCCCGGCACCCCCCTCGACGTGGCCCTGCACTGGCAGTTCACCCGCCTCGCCTCGCCCGCCCTCGCCCCGGTCACCGAGGCCGTCCGCCGCGCGGCCCGCGCCCTGCTGGTGCAGCCGCCTTGACGCGCGGCACCCGCCCCGCAAGACTGGCGGAATGACAGACCCGCATCGCCCCTACCGCCAGCTTGCCCGCAACAACCGCCTCGCCAACCGCCGCCTCGCGGCCGCCATCGCGGCGCTTCAGCCCGGCGAGTGGGAGGCCCCGCGCACCAGTTTCTTCCCCAGCCTCCGCGCCACGCTGAACCACATCCACCTCGTCGACCGCTTCTACATCGACGCGCTGCACGGCGGCACGCTCGGCGTCTCGGTCTTTGCCAACCGCGAGCCTTTCGCAGACCCCTCCGCCCTCGCCGCCGCGCAAGATGCCCTTGACGCCACCGCGCTCGCTTTCGTCACCGCCGCGCCAGACCTTGACCGCCCCGTCCACATCCACCGCGCCACGCACATCCAGACCGAGACGGTTGCCGACACGCTGATGCATCTTCTCCTGCACAGCCAGCACCACCGCGGTCAGGTGCATGCCATGCTCGCGGGCACCAGCGTCCGCCCCCCGCAACTCGACGAATTCTTCATGGCCGACGATGCCCGCTTCCGCACCGCCGACCTGGCCGCGCTCGGCTGGACCGAAGCCGACCTCGGCTGACGCGCCCCACCCCCATCCCCAAGGCCCGACCCAAAGGCGCCTCCCTCCCCCCTCCGTGGGGGAGGGCTGGGGTGGGGGGGCCACCTGACCGCCAGAAACGAAAAAGCCCCCGTCGCCGGGGGCCTTTTCACCTCATGCCGACGCCCGGATCACTCCAAAAGCGCCGCCACCTCTTCGGGAATGTCGAAGTTGTGCGTCACGGTCTGCACATCGTCGTCCTCTTCCAGCATGTCGATCAGCCGCATCAGCTTTTGCGCGGTGTCCAGATCGACCTCGGTCAGGGTCTGGGCCTTCCAGATCAGCTTTGATTCCGTCGATTCCCCCAGCGCCTTTTCCAGCGCGTCCGAAACCTCCGACAGGTTCTCCACCTGGCAATAGATCCAGTGGCCGTCCTCGTCGCTTTCGACGTCATCGGCGCCCGCATCCAGCGCCGCCATCATCACGTCATCGGCCGACCCGACCGAGGCCGGATAGGAGATCTCGCCCACCCGGTCAAAGCTGTGCGCCACCGAACCCGTGGTGCCAAGGTTGCCGCCGCATTTCGAGAAATACGACCGCACGTTCGACGCGGTGCGGTTCAGGTTGTCGGTCATCGCCTCGACGATGATCGCGATCCCGTTCACGCCATAGCCCTCATAGCGGATTTCGGTATAGTCCGCGCCGTCGCCCATCTGGCTTTTCTTGATCGCCCGGTCGATCACATCCTTCGGCATCGACACGGCCTTCGCGGCCTTCACCGCCAGCCGCAGACGCGGGTTCATGTCGACGTCCGGCATCCCCATCTTGGCCGCGACGGTGATTTCCTTCGCCAGCTTCGAGAACATCTTGGAGCGCAACTTGTCCTGCTTGCCCTTGCGGTGCTGGATGTTCGCCCATTTCGAATGGCCTGCCATGACCCCTGAACTCCGGTCTAGAATTGATGGCGTCCTCTACACCAGCGCACCGCGTCCCCGCAACCCCGCCAGAACAGCCCGCCCGCGCCAGACGCCGCCCGTGTCGGGGATGGGGGGGGGCCGCGCAGGAACGGCTCAGTCGCGCGCCAGAACCACCGGCGGCGGCGACACGAACACCCGGTCGATCCCCGCCGGATCGGTAATCACCACTTCCGCCATCGGCGCCAGCGCACCCTCGGCGCCCAGCGCCTCGGTCAGGCCGGTGAACAGCTTGCGCAGCACGTTGGGGTTTTCCTCCACCCGCACCGCATAGCCGTATCCCGGCCCGCACGGCTCCAGCCGCCCCGCACCGCCCGCCGCGGCCCAGTCGGCCCGGCATACCGTGCCGTCCGACAGCGTCACCGTCAGCACGTCGACCGACAGCCGCGCCGCCTGCGGCACCGGTGCGCCCATCGGCATCGCGCAGCCCGCCAGCAGCATCAGCCCCAAGAACTTGTGCATCGCATCTCTCCTCACAGCGGCCAGATCAGCGGGATCAGCGCGCAGGCCACCAGCATCACGATGATGTTCAAGGGCAGCCCGATCTTCACATAGTCCGAAAACTTGTAGCCGCCCGGTCCGTAGACCATCATGTTGGTCTGATACCCCACCGGGGTGGCAAAGGCGAGCGTGGCCGAAAACATCACCGCCACCACGAAGGGCCGCGGATCAAGGCCAAGGTTCTGCGCCAGCTCGATCGCGATTGGCGTGTAGATCACCGCCACCGCATTGTTCGACAGGAACTCGGTCAGCACCAGCCCCAGGAAATACACCGCCAGGATCATGAAGAACGGGCTCAGGCCGACCAGCCAGGGCGCCACCGCGGTCACGATCATCTCCACCGCGCCGGAATGTTCCAGCCCCTGCCCCACCGCCAGCATCGCAAAGATCATCGCCAGCAAGCGCCCGTCGACAAAGGAAAACGCCTCGTCACTGTCAACGCAATGCGTGATCAGGATCAGCGCCACCGCAATCACCGCCAAAGGCAGGATCGGGGCCGCATCCACCGCCGAAAGCCCCACGATCAGTGCCAGCGCCAGAATCGCGATCGGCGCCTTCGCCCGGCGGAACGGCGTGGCGCGCGGACGGCTGATGTCGACCAGATCCATGTCGGCGGCCAGCTTCTGGATATCCTCGATGGCGCCTTCCAACAGCAGCGTGTCCCCCACCCGCACGATCAGGTCATCCAACTGCCGCCCGATGTTCTGGTTGCGCCGATGCACCGCCAGCACATAAACCCCATAGCGCCGCCGGATGCGCAACTCGCCCAGAGACCGCCCCTCCATCCGGCAGCCCGGCCCGATCAGCACCTCGACCGTCTCGGTCTTGACCGAACTCAGCTTGTCGACCAGCAGCACATCCTTGCGCGTCTGCATGCCCAGAATCTCGGTCATCTCGGTGCGCAGAACCACCCGGTCCCCCGCCGCCAGCACAACAGACGCCAGATCGCGCCTGAGCGACGCATCGCCGCGCAGCACGTCGATCACCCGCACCCCGTCGCGCTTGAACAGGTCCACATCCGTCACCGCCTGCCCGATCAGCGTGCTGGCCTCCGGCACCGCGACCTCGGTGAAGAACTTCATCTTCCGCCGGTCGCTCAGCAAGGCGCCCATCGACTGGCGCATCGGCAGCAGCCGGTCGCCGAACAGCGCCAGGTAGATCGCCCCCGCCACCGTCACCGCAATGCCCAAGGGGGCAATCTCGAACAGGCTGAAATGCTCCAGCCCCTGCTCGCGCGCCACGCCATCGACCAGAATGTTGGTCGAGGTGCCGATCAGCGTGATCATGCCCCCCAGCACCGTCAGATAACTCAACGGGATCAGCAGCTTGGATGGCGCCGTCCCGATCTTGACCGCAATCTGGATCACCACCGGGATCATCACCGCCACAAGGGGCGTGTTGTTCATGAACGCCGACGCCACCGCGATGAACCCGAACAGGACCGCAATCGTCGTGCGCGGACGGTCGCCGACATGGCGCTCCGCCGTGGAAATGATCATCTCCACCGCGCCCGTGCGCACCAGCCCGCCCATCACCAGAAACAACATCGCGATCGTCCAGGGGGCCGAGTTCGACAGAACCGAGGTCGCCTCCTTGATCGGCAGGATGCCGAGGATCAGCATCACCGTCGCCCCGCCGATCGCCGTCACCTCGACCGGCGTGCGCTCCATCACGAACAGCACGAACATCACCACAAGGATGCCCAGCGCGACATAGGCCTGCGCTTCGACCGGGATCGCCAATCCGAACATTCTGCCTCCGGTTTCAGGACGTTGTGGTCGCCAGCCGTCGCGGCTGCACCAATGCCACACCCGCCAGCATGACGACAAGCGCCACCCAGACCAAGGGCGAAAACCGCTCACCCAAAAGGATCATCGCCCAAAAAACGCCCGACGCGGTCACCAGATACGAACATTGCGAGGCAAAGACCGATCCCGCCCGCGACGCAAGCCAGACATAGCTCGAATACACCAGCGCATGGACCACCGAAGACATCACCAGCGCCCCCTCCGCCCGGCCCATCGGAAACGGATCGACCCACTGCCCCGTGCCCCAGGCAATCGGCGCGGCCATCACCATCCCCACGACGCAGACGCCGAACATCGCCTGCACCGCGTCCATCCCCGCGGTGCCGCCCCGTGCGACGTAATTCGCCTCCATCGCGTAAAACAGCGGCCCGATCATCGCCACCATCACCCACCCAAGGCTGACACCCACGCCGCCGCCCGGATTGGCGATCAACGCCACCCCGGCCAGGCCCAGCAGCAACCCGCCCAGCCGCAGCGTCGAAAACCGGTCCAGCCCCAAGGCCAGCGCCATCGGAAACGCGATCAGCGGCACGGTGGAAATCAGGATCGACATGATCCCCGCCGGCAGATGCACAACGGCGGCATAGAAGGTCGCGTTCGGGATCAGCGTGCCGATGGTGGCCACCACCACATGGAAAACCATCGCCTCACGGGTAAAGACCATGCCCCGCCGCCTGACCAGCGACACGATCCCCAGTGCCACCGCACCCACCGCCAACTGCCAGAAGATCAACCCGAACGGCTGATGCCCCGTCGCCGTCGCCATCTTGCCAAGCGATTGCGTCGAGCCCCAGCCCACGCCCAGCACCACCAGCACGGCGACGAAAAACCACCGTTCCCGTGACGCGCTTCCCGCCCCCCTCGTGGGGGAGGGAGAGGGTGGGGGCGCCGCCGAAAAGCTCTGCGCCTCGCTCACGGAACCGCTTGCTCCAGCCGCCCGCCCACCCGGATCATCCGCACGCGCGTCGCGCGCCCGGTCTTGTCATCCGTCTCGACATAAACCCCCGACAGCGTCGCCTGGCCGCCCGCAGGCTCGAACCGACCCTTCGCCATCCCGGTGATGAACCGCCGCAACGGCTCCATCTTCTCCATCCCGATCACGCTGTCATAATCGCCGCACATGCCCGCGTCCGACAGATAAGCCGTCCCCTTCGCCAGGATCTGCGCATCCCCGGTCGGCACATGGGTATGCGTGCCCACCACCAAGGACGCCATCCCGTCGCACCAGTGCCCGGTCGCCATCTTCTCGCTCGTCGCCTCGGCATGGATATCCACGATCGCCGCCTGCACCGCCGCGCCCAGCGTATGCACCTTCAACACCGCCTCCAGCGCGCTGAACGGGTCGTCGAACGGCCGCTTCATGAACACCTGCCCCAAGGCCTGCGTCACCAGCACCCGCCGCCCCTGCGTTGCCTCGAACACCCGAAACCCCTTGCCGGGTGCCACCTTCGAGAAATTCAACGGCCGGATGATCCGCGGCTCGGTCTCGATGAAACTCAGCATGTCCTTCTGGTCGAACGCATGATCGCCCAGCGTCAGGCAATCCGCCCCCGCCGCCAGCAAGGCTTTCGCATGTTCCGCCGTCAGCCCCGCGCCCTGGCTCGCGTTCTCGCCGTTGACCACGACGAAATCGAGCCCCCAGTCGGCCCGCAGCCCCGGCAGCCGCTCCGCCACCGCCGTCCGGCCAGACCGGCCCATCACATCGCCAAGGAAAAGGAGTCTCATGCGGGAACGGCTTAGACCAAATCGCATCGTCCTGCCAGAGGTCGGAAAGAAGACCGTCCCCTTGCCCGATTTGTCCCATGACAAATCGGGCCGCGCCTGCCTGCCCCTGGCGGGCGCGCTCCGAGTTCCGCACGCCGCACCCTGCCCCACGCCCCGTGACCGCCGGCTCGCGCCTCCAGCCAACTGCCCGATTCGCCCCACAAGGTTAACGCGCAGCCAGCCATACACCTGCCATACACCTGCCATACCCAAGGCAGACGCATTGCAGCCAAAGACTTCTCCACAAATTCAACCCCTTACCCCAACGCACGCGCCACACCGTTCCCCAACTCCGCCCCACGCCTTATCTCTTTGTCCATGACCGCCCTCCCGCCTTCCCTCGCCACATGGTTCGCCACCAAAGGCTGGACCCTCCACCCGCACCAGGCGCAGATGCTGGCGCTCGCGCATACCCCCGCCACCCTCCTCATCGCCCCCACCGGTGGCGGCAAGACCCTCGCCGGGTTCCTGCCCACCCTGGCCGAGCTTGGCCCGACCCCGCCCCCCGGCCTCCACACCCTCTACATCTCGCCCCTCAAGGCCCTCACCGCCGACATCCGCCGCAACCTGCGCACGCCCATCGAAGGCGCAGGGTTGCACATCCGCGTCGAAGACCGCACCGGCGATACCACCTACACCCAGCGCCGCCGCCAGCGCGCCGACCCGCCGCACATCCTGCTGACCACCCCCGAAAGCCTCGCGCTCCTCCTTTCCTACGAAGACGCCCCGCGGATTTTCCAAGGCCTGCAACGGGTTATCATCGACGAGATCCACGCCCTTGCGGAATCCAAACGCGGCGACCAGCTCGTCCTGCAGATCGCGCGCCTGCAATCCCTGAACCCCGGCCTCCGCCGCGTCGGCCTCTCCGCCACGGTTGAGAACCCGCCCGCGCTCGCCCAATTCCTCGCCCCCGAAACCACGATCCTGCAGGCCGACCCCGGCCCCGACCCCGACATCTCGATGCTCGAAACCGATGCCCCGCCCCCGTGGAGCGGCGGCGGCGGCCGCTACGCCATCCCGGCCGTCCTGAACGAGATCGCCCGCCACAAGACCACCCTGATCTTCCACAACACCCGCGCGCAGGCGGAACTCTTCTTTCACGACCTCTGGCTACAGAACACAGACAGCCTGCCCATCGGCATCCACCACGGCTCGCTTTCCCGCGAACAACGCGACCGCGTCGAACAGGCGATGTCGGCAGGCGCCCTGCGCGCCGTCGTCTGCACCGGCTCGCTCGACCTCGGCATCGACTGGGGCGATGTCGATCTGGTGATCCAGATCGGCGCGCCCAAGAACGTGAAACGCCTCGTCCAGCGCATCGGCCGCGCCAACCACCGCTACAACGCCCCCTCCAAGGCGCTCCTCGTCCCCGCCAACCGTTTCGAGGTGGTGGAGTGTCAGGCCGCCCTCGATGCCGTCCGCGCCCACACCCTTGACGGCGAACCGCGCGGCCCCGGCCCGCGCGACGTCCTCTGCCAGCACATCCTCGCCACCGCCTGCGCCGGCCCCTTCAACGCCGACCAGCTCTACCACGAAATTATCACCGCCGGTCCCTATGCCCTTCTGACATCAGCAGAATTCGACGCCTGCCTCGATTTTGTCGCCACCGGCGGCTACGCGCTCAAGGCCTACGACCGCTGGCAGCGATTGAAGCTGACAAATGGTGAATGGCACCTGCGCGATCCCCGCACCGCCGCCGTGATCCGCCAGAACCTCGGCACCATCATCGACATCGACACCCTGAAGGTCCGCCTCAAGGGCCGCTTCGGCGGCACCCCCCTGGGCGAGGTCGAGGAAGGCTTCGCCGCCTCGCTCATCCCCGGCGATACCTTCCTGATCGGCGGCGAGGTGGTGCGCTACGAAGGCCTCAAGGAACTGACGGTCGAGGTCAGCCGCACCCCCGGCCGCGATCCGAAGGTCGCCGTCTTCAACGGCACCAAATTCGCCACCTCCACCCTCCTTGCCGACCGGATTCTCGAAATCTTCCAAGCCGATAGCTGGCCCGACCTGCCCACCCACACCGCCCAATGGCTCAGCCTCCAGCGCGAGGTCTCCCACCTCCCCGACCCCCGCTCCCTGCTCCTCGAATCCTTCCCGCACGATGGCCGCGAACACCTCGTCGTCTACGGCTTCGCAGGCCGCAACGCCCAGCAAACCCTCGGCCTTCTGGTCACGAAACAGATGGAATCCCAAGGTCTTGCCCCCCTGGGCTTCGTCGCCACCGATTACGCCACCCTGATCTGGGGCATCGACCCCGTCATCGACCCCGCCCCCCTCTTCGACGTTGAGACCCTGCGCGACGGCTTGGAGACCTGGCTTTCCGGCAACGCCGTGATGAAGCGCACCTTCCGCTCCACCGCGATCATCGCGGGCCTGATCGAACGCAGCCACCAGGGCCGCCGCAAATCGGGCCGCCAGGCCACCTTCTCGTCCGACATCCTCTACGACACGCTGCGCCGCTTCGACCCCGACCACCTCCTCCTGCAGATCACCCGGGAAGAGGCCCTGCGCGGCCTGATCGACTTCTCCCGCATCGAAGCCCTCCTCGCCCGCGTCGGCCCCCGCATCACCCTTGTCCGCCGCCCCCGCGTCACCCCGCTCGCCGCCCCCCTCTTTTTTGAGCCCGGCCGCATCCCCGTCCACGGCCAGGGCCGCGACCGCCTCGCCGCCGATGCCGCGCAAAAACTGATGGAAGCTGCGGGCCTTGCGTAACTGGGGCCTTGCGTAACTGGGGCCTCGCGCAACTGGGGCCTTGCGTAACTGGGGCCTTGCCCGACCGCTGCCTGATCTGACCCACCCCCCAATTGCTCTTTTCCTGAAATACTCCCGCCGGAGGCTCCGCCCTTGCCAGCACCGCCCCGCCGGGGCAAAAGGCAGAGCCATGCATGCCCTCTTCTTCCACGGCCAGACCCTGCACCTCCTCCCCTCCGGCGCGCTCCATTGGCCCGCCGAACGGCTGCTCGTTGTCTCCGACCTGCACTTCGGCAAATCCGAACGCCTCGCCCGCCGCGGTGGCAGCCTTTTGCCACCCTACGAAACCCGCGCCACGCTTGCCAAACTCGACACCGATCTCGACACCACCAAGGCCGCCCAGGTCATCTGCCTCGGCGACAGCTTCGACGATGACGCCGCCGCCGAGGGGCTGGACGAGGCCGATACCCTCTGGCTCACCCGCCTCATGGCTGGCCGCGACTGGACATGGATCACCGGCAACCACGACCCCGGCCCGGTCAGCATCGGCGGCAGCCACCGCGCCGAACGCGCGCAGCACCCCTTCACCTTCCGGCATATCGCGGAGCCCACAGGATTTGCTGAAATATCAGGCCACTACCACCCGAAGGCCCGCCTTGCAGGGCAAAGCCGCCCCTGCTTTCTGGCCGACCGCAGCCGCATCGTGATGCCCGCCTACGGTGCCTACACCGGCGGTCTCTGGTGCCACGCGCCGGAACTCACGGCCCTGATGGCACCCGATGCGCTCGCCATCCTCACCGGCAGCCGTGCGCTCGCGATCCCGATGCCGCGCTAGGCGGTCAGGCCCTTCGGCTCGGGCAGCCCGTTCGCCCGGCAGCAGGCCGTCAGCGTATTCGCCAGAAGGCAGGCAATCGTCATCGGCCCCACCCCACCCGGCACCGGCGTGATCGCCCCGGCAACCGCCGCCGCACTGGCGTAATGCACGTCGCCCACCAGCTTGACCTTGCCATCCCGCTCGATGCGGTTGATGCCCACGTCAATCACCGTAGCCCCCGGTTTCACCATGTCGCCGGTAATCATCTCCGGCCGCCCCACAGCCGCCACCAGAATATCCGCCCCCCGGCACACCGCCGCCAGATCCTTCGTGCGGCTGTGCGCGATCGTCACCGTGCAGCTATCGCCCAGCAGCAGTTGCGCCATCGGCTTGCCCACGATGTTGCTGCGCCCCACCACTACCGCGTTCATCCCCGACAACGACCCATGATGATCCCGCAGCATCATCAGGCAGCCAAGCGGCGTGCAGGGCACCATGCTCTTCTGCCCGGTCCCCAAAAGCCCGACGTTCGATATGTGAAACCCGTCCGCATCCTTCGCCGGGTCGATCGTGTTGATCACCAGCTCTGAATTCAGATGCGAGGGCAGCGGCAACTGCACCAGAATCCCATGCACTTTCGGGTCCGCATTCAGCCGCCCGATCAGCGCCAGCAGGTCCGCCTCCGACGTCGTCGCCGGCAGCTTGTGTTCGAAAGAGGCCATTCCGACCTCCACCGTCTGCACGCCCTTGTTGCGCACATACACCTCGGACGCCGGGTCTTCGCCGACCAGCACGACCGCCAGCCCTGGCGTGATGCCGTGCTCTTCCTTCAACCGCGCCACATGCGCCGCCACCTCGGCCCGCACCTTTGCCGCAAAGGCCTTGCCGTCGATCACCGTGGCCGTCATGTCTTCACCCTTTTCGCAAACTGTCCGGCCCAAGCCGGCTTTCTTCCCGCGCGATCGACCAGTCGATCAACCGCCGCCACAGCTTTTCCACCAGATCCGGCTGCAACCCCTCGGCCACCGCATGGCGGCGCACGTTTGCCACCACTTCCTCGACCCGGGCCTCGATCCGGGCGGGAAGATCGACCTCGGCCTTGATCTCGGCAGCCCGGTCGATATAGCCCGCCCGTTCCGCGAACAGCTTGACCAAGGCCTCGTCCAGCCGGTCGATCTCGGCCCGGATCTCGGTCATGCTGGTGCAATCCTTCGCCTTCATCGCGGCACTCCCTTCAACGGCTGCCCTGACATAATCGGGCAGCCGCCAAAGGGCAACGCGGGCGCGTCAGAACAGCCCTTCGACGTTGCCGGCGTCGTTCAGCCGGATCACCTCGGCCGACGGCACCTTGGGCAGACCCGGCATCGTCATGATCTCCCCGCAGATCGCCACGACAAACCCCGCGCCCGCCGAAAGCCGCACTTCGCGCACCGGAACCGTATGGCCCGTGGGCGCACCGCGCACCGTCGGATCGGTGGTGAAGGAATACTGCGTCTTGGCCACACAGATCGGCAGATGCCCATAGCCCGCCGCCTCCCAGGTCTTCAACTGGTCGCGGATCGACTTGTCGGCGATCACCTCGTCGGCGTGGTAGATGCGCTTGGCAATCGTCTCCAGCTTCTGGAACAGCGGCATGTCGTCGGGATAAAGCGGCGCAAAGTTCGACACGCCGGATTCCGCCAGGCTGACGACCTTCTTCGCCAGGTCCTCGATCCCCGCAGACCCATGCGCCCAGTGCTTGCACAGGATCGCTTCCGCCCCCTGCTCGGCCACATAGGCCTGCACGGCGGCAATCTCGGCATCGGTGTCGCTGAAGAAGTGGTTGATCGCGACCACCACCGGCACCCCGAACGACTTCACGTTGCCGATGTGGCGGCCAAGGTTCGGGCAGCCTTTTTTCACGGCCTCCACGTTCTCGGCGCCAAGGTCGGCCTTGGCCACCCCGCCATTCATCTTCATCGCCCGCACCGTGGCCACGATCACCGCGGCGGCAGGCTTCAGCCCGGCCTTGCGGCACTTGATGTCGAAGAACTTCTCCGCCCCAAGATCGGCACCAAAGCCCGCCTCGGTCACCACATACTCACCCAGCTTCAGCGCGGTCTTGGTCGCGATCACGCTGTTGCAGCCATGCGCGATGTTGGCAAATGGCCCGCCATGCACGAAGGCCGGGTTGTTCTCCAGCGTCTGCACCAGGTTCGGCTGCATCGCGTCCTTCAACAACACCGTCATCGCGCCATCGGCCTTGATGTCGCGGGCATAGACCGGCTTTTTCTCGCGGGTGTAGGCCACCACGATGTCGCCCAGCCGCTTTTCCAGATCGGCCAGATCCTTTGACAGGCACAGGATCGCCATCACCTCCGAGGCCACGGTGATGTCGAAACCGGTCTGGCGCGGAAAGCCGTTCGACACCCCGCCAAGGCTGACCACGATATCGCGCAGCGCCCGGTCGTTCATGTCCATCACCCGGCGCCACACGATCCGGCGCTCGTCGATATCAAGGCTGTTGCCCCAATAGATGTGGTTGTCGATCATTGCCGACAGCAGGTTGTGGGCCGATGTGATCGCGTGGAAATCGCCGGTGAAGTGAAGGTTCATCTCCTCCATCGGCACGACTTGCGCGTAACCGCCGCCCGCAGCGCCGCCCTTCATGCCGAAGTTCGGGCCAAGGCTGGCCTCACGGATACACACCACCGCCTTCTTGCCGATCCGGTTCAGCCCGTCACCCAGACCCACCGTCGTCGTGGTCTTGCCTTCGCCCGCAGGCGTCGGGTTGATCGCCGTCACCAGGATCAGCTTGCCATCCGGGCGGCCTTCCAGCGACTTGATGAACTCCTGACCGATCTTCGCCTTGTCATGGCCATAGGGCAGCAGATGCTCCGCCGGGATGCCCAGCTTCGCGCCGATCTCCATGATCGGCCGCTTCTTGGCCTCCCGCGCAATCTCGATATCGGTCTTGAAGGCCATGTGCGTCTCCCAACGGCGATGTTCGTTTGCGACGTGATACAGCGCCCGGCAGCCTTGCCAAGAGCGTTTTCCGACCTATGCGCGCCGAATTCGTCAGCCCTGACGAAGTCACCCGGCGCATGCCGTCAATTCCATCATGCAAACGCCGATCTTCCGCTTTGCGGAAATATCCCACAGGTGGGTGACGTGCGATCAGATACTCTCCTGTGGAAAGTTTCCGCGCAGAACGCCCGGCTCGTGGCCGGGCCGGCGCGGGAGGGTGTGAAACCCTCCGGGTGCCAGCAAGCGGCGACCGCGCGTTACGTCCGCACCGCCTCCAGATGCGCCCATGCCCGCTGGTCAGGCACATGCAGCGTCAGCGCGTCGCCCACCCGCAACACGCCCTCCCGCTCCACCCAGGCCGTCACGCCACGCTTGCCTTCGGCCACGGCCTTGAACCGCTTGCCAAACCCCGGTCGCGCCTCTTCGATCGTCACGCCGGGTTCCTGACACGGGCGGTTCTGCATGTCGATCACCAGCGTCACCCCGTCCGGTCCCTGCAACCGGCTGGACGGCGGCAGATGGCTGAAATCCGGTATCCCCGCGATCACCACAGAGGCGCCAACCCAGGCGTGATCCATCGCCTCCAGCCCCAATGCGGCGGCAACCTCCGCCATCTCCTCCGCCCCAACCACCGACAGTTGCCGCACGTTGCGGATTTCGGTGCCGCGCGGATGCTGCTTCAGCACCCGGCTGCACGAGGGGCGCGTCACGCCTGCATGGCTTTCGCCAGCATAGCCCGCAAGACTCAACGGCATCTCCTCGACCGGCACCGCGCGGATCACCAGCTTTTCCACCGGCTTGGGCTGCGCGCCCAGCCAGACAACGGTTCCGACGATTGCGGTTGGCATCAAGGCAGGCATTCAGACCCTTTCAAGGTTGACGAACGTGGGGGAAACATCGGCGCGGTGCTGCAGACAACCGCCTACAGCCACTTCTTCGCCCGAAACACCGCCCAGGGGATCACCGCCGACAACAGCATCAACCCCAGCGCCATCGGATAGCCCCAGTGCCACTGCAACTCCGGCATGTGGACAAAGTTCATCCCGTAGACGGATGCAATCAAGGTCGGCGGCAGGAACACGAAGGCCACCACCGAGAATATCTTGATGATGTCCGCCTGCCGGATGTTGATCACCCCCAGCGTCGCATCCAACTGGAACAGGATCTTGCGGCTTTGCACCATCGCCGTTTCCCCCAGCGCCCGCACGTCGCGCAAAAGCACCTTCAGCCGCCCCTTGTCGATGCCCTTCACCGCGGCCTCCGCCGCATGGCCGGTCGGCACCGACAGGAACCCAAGCAGCCGCTGGATCGTTGACAGGCTTTCGGTGATCTTGCCGTTCAGATCTTCCGCCCGCCCGATCCGCTGCAAGATCACGGCCAGCGTTGCCGCCTTGCCACTGGGGCGATGCGCCTCGAAGATCGCCTTGGTCAGCGCATCCAGCTTGCGCGCCTCGCCCTCCAGCACGTCCGCCAGCCGTTCCACCATCGTCTCCATCAACGCCAGCAGCGTCCCCTGACCGCTGACACAGCCCAGCGACGAACGGGTCGCGCGATCGGCAAACACCGTGAACGACCCCGGCGCATGATAGCGCACCGTCACCAAGCGCTCCTTGGCCAGAACGAACGTCACCGGCGCGATCACCGGTTCCTGCCCCTGGACCGAGGCCAGCACCTGCGCCGTCAGGAACAGCGCGCCCTTCTCGTCATACAAGCGCGAGGAAACCTCGATCTCCTGCATGTCCTCGCGCGTCGGGATATCCAGTCCCAGCGCCGCCTCGACCAGCTTTTCCTCGCCGGCCTTGGGGTCGTGCATGTCGATCCAGACCGCACTGGCCAGATCGTCCAGCCCACCCTCCGCCGCGACCAGACGCCCCGCGTCCGCCCGGTAAACCCCGATCATTCCCGCCCCCTTCGCTCTTCAGACAAAAGGCCCCGCGCGAACGCGGGGCCCTCCTGCACTGCTGTCGTCACGCCGTCAAAGTGCCGGTTCCGGCTCCGGTCCGGGCTTCGGTGCCTTGGCCCGCGTCTTCGGGATCGACGCGATCGAGGTGACACCGCCGCCCGAGGCAGGCTTGTCGTCGCCGTCCGGCCCATCCAGCGGCAAGCCCGCCACGACCTTGTGGATCTCGTCGCCGGTCAGCGTCTCGTATTCCAGCAGACCCTTTGCAAGTCGCTCGAACTCCACCGTCTTTTCCAGCAGGATGCGTCGCGCCTCGGAATAGCCCTCGTCGATCAGCGTCTTTACCTCGGCCTCGATCAGCCGCTTGGTCTCGGCCGACACGCTGAAGCCACCGGTGTTGCCCTGATACCCCTCATGCGCCTCGGCATAGTCGATGTTGCCGATCTTGTCGGACATGCCCCAGCGCATCACCATCGCCCGCGCCAGACCCGACGCCTGCTGGATGTCACCCACCGGGCCAGAGGAAACGCCCTCCTCGCCATACTTGATGATCTCGGCCGCCTTGCCCGCCATCGTCATCGCGATGCGCTGCTTGGCCTCGTCCTTGTGCATCTGCAGACGGTCCATTTCCGGCAGGGAAACCACCATCCCCAAGGCACCACCGCGCGGGATGATCGTCGCCTTGTAGACCGGGTCGCACTTCGGCAGGTTCATGCCAACGATGGCGTGGCCCGCTTCGTGGTAGGCGGTCTTTTCCTTCTGGTCGTCGGTCAGCACCATGCTGCGGCGCTCGGCGCCCATCATGACCTTGTCCTTGGCCTGCTCGAAATCGACCATCGTCACGAACCGCCGGCCCACCCGCGCCGCCAAGAGCGCCGCTTCGTTCACAAGGTTCATCAGGTCGGCACCCGAAAATCCCGGCGAGCCGCGGGCAATCGTGCGCAGATCGACGTCCGGGCCCAGCGGCACCTTGCGGGCGTGAACATTCAGGATCTTCTCGCGGCCCTTGATGTCGGGGTTCGGCACATGGATCGTGCGGTCAAAACGGCCGGGGCGCAGCAGCGCGGGGTCCAGCACGTCCTTGCGGTTGGTCGCAGCGACGATGATCACGCCTTCGTTCGCCTCGAAGCCGTCCATCTCGACCAGAAGCTGGTTCAGCGTCTGCTCGCGTTCGTCATTGCCGCCGCCCATGCCGACGCCACGCGCCCGGCCCACAGCGTCGATCTCGTCGATGAACACGATGCAGGGCGCGTTCTTCTTGGCCTGCTCGAACATGTCGCGCACGCGGCTTGCGCCCACGCCCACGAACATTTCCACGAAATCGGAACCCGAGATGGTGAAGAACGGCACGCCCGCCTCGCCCGCAATCGCGCGCGCCAGCAGCGTCTTGCCGGTGCCGGGCGGGCCGACCAGCAGCGCCCCCTTCGGGATCTTGCCGCCCAGACGGCTGAACTTCTGCGGGTTGCGCAGGAATTCGACGATCTCTTCCAGTTCTTCCTTGGCTTCGTCGATGCCGGCAACGTCGTCAAACGTCACCCGGCCCGACTTTTCGGTCAAGAGCTTGGCCCGGCTCTTGCCGAACCCCATCGCCCCGCCACGGCCGCCGCCCTGCATCCGGTTCATGAAGAAGAACCAGATCCCGATCAGCACGATGAACGGCAGCCACAGCGACAACAGCGACATGATGCCCGACTGTTGCTGCGCCTCGGCCTGCACCTCGACACCCTTCTCGATCAGGCGGTCGGTCACGTTTTCACCGTCCGGCTTGATCGCCACGTAGGTCTGCCCGTCCTTGGCGCGGATGATCACCCGCTCGCCGTCCAGCGTGACGCTGGTCACCTCGCCCGCATCAACCCGCGAGATGAATTCGGAATAGGACAGCGTGCGCGAGCTCATCGTCGATTGCCCGCCGGAAAAAAGCTGGAACAACGCCATGATCAAGACCAGCAGCACTACCCAGAATGCAATATTTCGTGCGTTACCCACGAAGGATCTCCTGAATGATCCGCGCGTCCCGAACGGGCGGCGGTCTTGTTGCTAAGATAGACATTCGGGCCAAGGGTTCAATGCGATAGTCCGAAAAGGTGAAAGGGTGCGTCGATCCGTGCCGACCAGCCGTCGGCAAACCCCGCCAAAGGCGCAGAAACCAGCGTCTCGCCGGCCCAGATACCCGGCGTGACTGTCAAGACCTCTCGCGAAATCCCCGTCGCGCGCCAGTCCTTGCAGACCCGCAAACCCTTGGCCCCCAGCGCCCGAACCGTCAGCCCCTGTGTCCAGGGCCCTTCGACCACCCAGCGCCCGTCCCACAGTGGGCCAGCGCCGGTTCCGGTGGCCTTCGTCTCGCGCATCAGCACGCCCCGCCGCAGACGGCAGCCCCACAGCGTCGCATCGCGCCCGTCGGTGACCGCCGCCGCCAGCCGCGCCACCGCATCGGCGCGCGGCGCATAGCCAGCGCGCGACACCCAGGCCAGTGCCGCCACCACCAGCCGCCGCCGCACCTCGCCCGGCAGCGCCGCAACCCCCGCCGCGTCAAACACCAGCGCCCCCGCCACCTCGCGCACAAGCCGCACCGCCGCCTCGGCCATCGCCGCGTCCAACGCCTCGCGCGCCTCGGCCAGATTGCGCGCCACGGTCGCCAGTCCCTGCGGCGAAATGCCAAGCGGCTCCATCACCGCCAGCGCCTTGCGCGCCCGCACCCGTGCAAAGCGGTCATTCTCGTTCGTCGGATCGTCGATCCAAGCGATGCCCTGCGCCTTCAGCCACGCGCGCAACTCCGTGCGCCCCGCCTCCAGCAAGGGCCGCACGAACCGCACGCCACCCTCCACCCAAGCTGGCCGCATCCCCGCCAGCCCGTCGATCCCCGCCACCCGCGCCAGCCCCATCAGCAGCGTCTCGGCCTGATCGTCGCGCGTATGGCCAAGGGCCACCACGCCGATCCCCCGCTGCACCGCCCAGTCCCGGATCAGCCCGACCCTCGCCCGTCGCGCCGCATCCATCAGGTTGCCACCCACCGCGCCATGCCGCCAGACCCGCACCTCGTGCCGCACCCCCAGTGCCGCACATCCCGCCGAGACGGCCACCGCCTCCGCCGCACTTTCCGCGCGCAAGGCGTGATCCACCGTCACCGCCTCGACCGTCAGCCCCGCCACCCGGCACAGATGCAAAAGGGCGACGGAATCCCCGCCGCCCGAAAGCGCTACTCCAACCGTCTGATCCATCGGCAGGGCGGCGCGCACCAGCCCTGTCAGCCGCGCCTCTACTGGCACTGAAATCCCTGCATCGCCACGCCCGATTGCGTCGCCGCCATGCTGCCCGGATAGCGCGTGCCCACCTCGGCCAGCGTCACGCACGCCTCCTGCACCTGCCCCAAGGCCCCCAGTGCCTCACCGAGCTTCAGCAAGGCGTCCGG
Source organism: Paracoccaceae bacterium (assembly GCA_030697175.1). GTDB lineage: Bacteria > Pseudomonadota > Alphaproteobacteria > Rhodobacterales > Rhodobacteraceae > JAUYQR01. Next base: position 382,268 of record JAUYQR010000015.1, read on the forward strand.
CGCGAACGGCCCCTCCGGATTGCCCGAAAACGCCTCCAGATACGACCGCGCCGCATTCGAGGTCTCGCCCAGATTGGTCAAGGCCTCGCCCCGCAGGTAATGCGCCTCCTGCGTCAGCGGTCCGCCAGGATAGGATTGGGTAAAGGTCGCAAAGAGCGCTTCAGCACCGCGAAAGTCACCGGTGCCGAGCACCTCCCTGGCCCGGTTGAAGTCTTCCTGTTCGCCCACCGCCATCTCGGCACCGCCAACCCCGGTATCGGTGCCAACGGCGGTTTCCGTCCCGGTTGCCGGGGGCGGCGGCGCAACCGCATCGCCACCCAGAACCGAGGTTTCGCCCAGCGTCATCGGATCGCAGCCCTCGGTCGCCTCGCACAGCCGGAACTCGATGTCGCCCAGCCGGTTGGTGCCATCCGCCACCACCCGGTTCAGCTTCAGCTCGACCTCTTCGGTCCGCGCCGTCAGCCGCGACAGCTCGGCCTCGATCGTATCCATCCGGGTCAGCGCATCGCCCCCCGCGGCGCCGTTCGCCGCCGACCCCGAGGCGACCAGCTCCGCCTTCAGCGCGTTGAACTCCGCCGCCAGCGATGCAAGTTCCGCACGGATGTCGGCCAGGGTCTGCGCCCGGTCCTGCGCATAAGCGCCGACCGGACCCAGCATCAACACGAAAAGAAGACAGAGCCGCTTCACGTCAGACCCCCGCGCCCGCCGCCAGCACCGTCACGGCGCGGCGGTTCTTGGCATAGCAGGCCTCTTCCGAACACACTTCCAGCGGGCGCTCCTTGCCGTAGGAAATCGTGCGCAACCGGCTCGCCGTTACACCCTGACTGATCAGGAAGTTCTGCACCGCCGCCGCGCGCCGCTCGCCAAGGGCAAGGTTGTATTCCCGCGTGCCCTGCTCGTCGGCGTGGCCTTCGATGATCGCGGCGTAGCCTGCGTTCGTCATCAACCACTGCGCCTGACCGGCCAGAACCTGACGGCCCTCGGGCGTCAGTGTCGACTGGTCCACCGCGAACAGCACGCGATCCCCGACGCGCTGGTTGAAATAGGCGATCGACGCCGGATTGTTCGGGTCACCCAGACCCGTCGTGTCGATGCCGCCGGCGCCGCCAATGCCCCCGGCGCCACCGGCGCCACCGGCACCATAGCGGTCAGGATTGTTACAGGCGGCCAGACCAAGCGTGGCCACCAGCAAAAGCGATTTTACTGCGAAACTCATGGATTTCTTCCTTCTTATTGGCTCGATGGGCTTGAATTGCGGGGACTCTAGCAGTTTCGCGCCGCCAAGGGAATCGGCGGCGCGTCACAATTCATGGCAAAAGCGGCGACCATGCCGGGTCCGATGCCGGTCCCTCGGTCGGGATCTGCTTCAGGTTCCGTCCGGTGATGTCAACCGACCACAGGCTCGCCTGACCGCCCGCACCGCTGGTCTCGCGGGTGAACATCAAGACACGCCCGTTCGGCGCCCAGGTCGGGCCTTCGTCCAGGAAGGATGCCGTCAACAGCCGCTCTTCGCTGCCATCGGTGCGCATCACGCCAATGTGGAAGCGGCCCGCGTTCTGCTTGGTGAAGGCAATGAGGTCACCGCGCGGCGACCAGACCGGGGTGCCATAGCGCCCCTGCCCGCCCGAAATCCGCTGCCCCTCGCCACCAGACGCCGGCATCACGTAGATCTGCGGCGTGCCGGTGCGGTCGCTTTCGAACACGATCTGGCTGCCATCCGGGCTGAACGAGGGCGCGGTCTCGATCGACGGCGCGTTGGTCAGTTGCGACAAGCCGCCCGAAGACAGGTTCAGCGCGTAGATGTCGGTATTGCCGCCCCGCGCCAGCGAAAACACCACCGTTCCGCCATCAGGGCTGAAGCGCGGCGCAAAGGTCATCGTGCCGGGTTGTTCATCCAGCGAGCGGCGATCAAGGCTGCCCACGTCCATCAGCGTGATGCGCGGGAAACCGGATTCGTAGCTGGTGTAAAGGATGCGGTCGCCGGTGGGCGAAAACCGCGGCGCCAGCACGATCGACGCGCTGTCCGTCAGATACTGCACGTTGGCGCCGTCGTAATCCATCACCGCCAGCCGCTTCAGCCGCTCGTTCTTCGGCCCGCTTTCGCTGACGAACACCACGCGGCTGTCAAAGTAACCGCCCTCGCCGGTGATCTTGGAATAGACCACGTCGGCCACCTTGTGCGCCATCCGCCGCCAGCCCTGCGTGGTTCCGGCAAACTGCAAGGCGGCCCCCTCCAGCGTGGTGCCGTTGAACACGTCATGCGCGCGGAACTTCACCGTGATCCGGTCGCCCGACACGCTGACCGCGCCGGTCACCAGAACCTGCGCGTTGATCGCCTTCCAGTCCTCATAGGCCACCGTGCTGTCGAACGAGGTGACGCGGCTGATATGCGCATCCTCCGGGATCGCGCGGAACAAACCCGTGCCCTCAAGGTCCGATTGCACGACGCGGCTGATCTCGCGCGCGTAATCGCCTGCCCCGCCTTCGTCGATGAACCCGGCAATCGCAATCGGCATCGGCTCGATCACACCCGACCCGATGACAATTCGCGGCGGCGCGTTTTGCGCCAGCACCGGTGCCACAGTGGAAAGCGCAAGCCCGACCGCAAGGGCCAGGGTCACCCCGACCGGAAGGATTGCGCGGAAAACTGATCTCATGGGCCTCATGCTCCGTTTTTTCTTTTCGTTCAGCCCGCCCTGGGCGTGGCAAGGAAGGGGTAAGACGTGGGGCAGGTGCCCCTTGCCTAACGCATGACCTGTCATCTCAGCCTCATTCCATTGGGGTCAAAAACCAGATCAAGCACGCGCCAAGTGTCGTATTTGTCCGCCGGAAGCGGAATTCCGCCGTCCTGCGAGGCGCGCAGCACCGCCCGCCGCGCCGCGCTGAACGCGGTCGAGGTGGCGGCCTCGGTCGGCCCGTCCGATTCCAGAAGCTCGATATCCGTCGGCTGCCCCTCGGGCGAGAAACTGACCCGCACCACGATCGTCGTGCGCAAGGCGTCGGTCGACGCCGATCCAAGGTTCCATTTGTTGCCGATGGCGCTGCGCACATCGCCCACTTCGCCTGCGGTCAGCGGCGGCCCCTGCGGCAGGTCCGACCCGCCGGTGTCGCTGGTGGGGTCGCTGGTGTCCTCGGCCAAGGCCTCGGCCAGGGCGTCCGCCACCGCGTCCTCGGTCGGTGCCGCTGCTGCCGGTTCGTCGGCGGGCTGGTCCTGCGGTGCATCGACCGCAGCCGCCACCTCCGCAGCCACATCTTCCGGCGCGGGCTCCGGCGGGCGCTCGGGCTTTGCGCGCGGACGTATCGACGCGGTCATGCCCAAGGCTTCGGTCTGATCCCTGTTGGCCTCGGTCTCCAGCACCGTTCCGGTAGCCTCGGCCACGGTTGCCTCGGTCGGCTCTTGCGGCACCACAGGCTCTGCGGTCGGCTGGTCGCTGACCGCTGGCGTCGGGGTGTCCGAGGTCTGGGCATCCTCCGGCACGTCGGTCGGCACCGGGGCGACGATCTCGGCCGCGTCGGGCACCGCCTGCTCCTCCTGGCTGGGCGAGGGCAGCAACTGCTCCTCCGCCGCGGTCGGCAGGTCTTCGGGAACCGGCTCGGGCGCGGGTGTCGGCTCCACCACCGGTTCCGGCGCAGGCGCGGGCGCGGGCTCCGGTTTCGGTTCCGGCCTTGGTTGCGGCTTCGGCGCGGGCTCTGGCGACGGTGTCGGGGTCGAGGCCGCCGCCTGCAGCGCATCGAACTCCGCGCTCGTCATCATCGACACCTGGGTGACGATCACCTGATCCGCCGGCGCAGACGCAAACAGCCAATCCCCCAGGATCACCCAGAGGATCAGCCCGGCATGGCCAAGCCCGGAAACCAGCGTGCCAGTCTGCACCCTTGGCTGCACCCGCATCTGCACCCTGCGCCCTTAGTTGCCGCTGCCGAAGGTCGGTCCCTCGGCGTCTGTCACCAGACCGATCTCGTTGAAACCGCCCGCGTTAAGGGCGCCCATCACCTGCGCCACCCGCTCATACGGGATCGACCCGTCGGCGCGCAAGAACACCTTCTTCGACGTCCGCTCCGCCGCGATCGCCTGCAACTTCGGGATCATCTCGCCGTCCGCCACCTCGGTGTTCTGGATCGACAGCGCGCCCGCCGCGGTGATGCTGATCGTGAGCGGCTCTTCCTGCTCGGTCGGCAAGGCGCTTGCCGCCGTCTTCGGCAATTCCACCGGCACACCCACCGTCAGCATCGGGGCGGCCACCATGAAGATGATCAGCAGCACCAGCATCACGTCAACAAACGGCGTGACGTTGATCTCGCTCATCGCCGCCGCCTTGCCGCGACGCCGCCCCCGGCGCCCGCCGCCACCGCCGCCGCCCTTGATGACCCCGGCCACCACGGCTCAGGCGTCCAACTGGCGCGACAGGATCGTCGCGAACTCGTCGGCAAAACCTTCATAGCCGCCAAGGATGCGCTCGCTGTCCGAATTCAGCTTGTTGTAGAACACCACCGCCGGGATCGCCGCGATCAGGCCGACGCCCGTCGCCAGCAGCGCCTCGGCGATACCCGGCGCCACCACCGCAAGGTTGGTGTTCTGGGAAATCGCGATCTGCTCGAAACTGTGCTTGATGCCCCAGACCGTGCCGAACAACCCGATGAACGGCGCGGTCGATCCCGTCGTTGCCAGAAACGACAGCCCGTTGTTCAGCCGCTCGCTTTCGCGGTTGATCGCCACATCCATCGCCCGGTCGATCCGCGCCTGAGCGCCTGCGATCAGCCCGCCGTCCTGCTTGTGGCTGCGGCGCCATTCCAGCATCCCGGCGGCAAAGATCTTTTCCGATTGCCCCTGCGGGTCCGGCCCGATCTTCTCGAACAACTCGTCCAGGGGCTCGCCCGACCAGAACGCCCGGTCAAACACCGTCGCCTCGCCACGCGCCTTGCGGAACATGATGTGCTTTTGAATGATGATCGCCCAGGACCAGAACGACATGACCATCAGCATGATCATGACGACCTTAACCGTCAGCGTCGCGCGTGCAAAAAGGGCGAGCAGGGAGAAGTCAATCTCCTGCGCCATCGCAAGGGTGTCCGTTTCCATTACGCCTGCTCTTGTTGATCGGGCCGTTATTCGGCTCCGTTACCCGTGATTCTATCAAGGTTACAGGGCGAATGCCAACACAAGTCTGCGTGCAGCGGGGATTTGCCGCCCGACCGCGCTAATGCACCTGCCCCAGCAGCCGCAGCCGAACCTGCGGTGGCACCCGCGCCGCAGCCCCCGTCTCGCTCAGGCAGACCAGCGTCACAACCGCCGAAAACAGCCGCTCACCCCCCCGGCTGATGGTCTGCACCAGCACCAGCCGCGCGCCGGTTGCCGCCTGCAACACCGTCTCCACCACCAGATCATCGGCAAACTTCGCAGGCCGCAGGTAATCCGCCTCCACCCGCCGGACGGCAAAGACGATGCCATCAGATGCCCGCAGCGCCATCTGGTCGATGCCCAGGGACGCCACCCATTCCGTCCGCGCCCGTTCGATGAACTTCAGGTAATTCGCGTAATAGACGATCCCGGCAAGGTCAGTATCCTCATAGTAGACGCGCAGGGAAAACTGGTGGGCCACGCTTGTCTCCGGCAAATACGGCCCGCCAGCCTTAGCGCGCCCCGCGCCGTGCCGTCAAAGCCCCTTGCGCCGGGCGCGGCAAAGCCCCTTGTGCCGTGCCGTCAAGGCCCCTTGTGCCGACCTGCGCAAAGCCCCACCTTCACACCCTCCCCGATCCGAGGTTCCCCATGCGCGCGCCCCTTCTCGCCATCATCTCCCTCATCGCCTCCCCCGCCCTTGCCGAAGAGGTCGGCCGCGTCGGCGTCGACTGGGTCGGCAACGACGTGGTGATCGAAGCCTTCCCCGATCCTGCCGTGCAGGGCGTCACCTGCCACATCGCCTATTTCGAACGCTCGGTGTTCGACCGGCTGCAACAGGGCAACTGGTTCGAAGACCCGTCCTATTCTGCCGTCGATTGCGTGCAGACCGGCCCGATCACCCTTGGTGACATCGACCGCGGCCCGGAAGGCGAGGATATCTTCTCCGAACGCCAGTCCCTGATCCTGAAGGCCGTCCGCGTGACCCGCATTCTCGACGAGTCGAGCAACAGCCTCGTCTACCTCGCCCACGCCTCCGAGGTGACGCAAGGCTCGGGCAAGATGTCGCTGTCGGTGATCCCGCTCACCGCGCCCTGACAGGGTCAGGCAACGCGCCCGATCCGCGCCGCCAGCCGCAGCGCGTGGCTCGCGTCCCGCGCCATCACCGGCAAGACCGGGTCATAGGCCGCCCGGATCACCGCGCCGATCTCGGGCCGCAGGATCACCTGATCGCCCACCCGGCCCAAGGGCGAGGTGTCGGTAAACGCCCGGTCCGACCACAACAGCATCGTCTGCACCGCTTGCGCCAGCGCCAGCACCTCGGCCGGCACCACGCTCAGATGCGCGTCCATCCGCAGGAACACGAAAGCCGCCCTGATCGCCCCGTCGGGATCAAACCGGAAGATGCGGTATTGGTTCGCGTCTGCAACCGTCAGCCTGTCGCACAACGGGCGCAGTTCCGGCACCAACCGGTCCAGGTCCGGCACCTCAGGCAACTCGGCCCAGTCGCGCACGAAGAACACCATCAGGTTCGCGCCCAGTTCCGGGTCGGTCTCGGCCATCCTGTGGCCGGCCAGCGTCACCACCGCTTCGAAGGCCCCCTTGATGATGGGCAGCGTCTCCGCCTCCACCCCGAACACCACCGGCACGATCGGTCGCCCCCAGCGCGCGAACAGATACTGCCCGTCGCCGCGCGTGAACAACGCCTGCACCGCCTCTGGCCCCAACGCTTCCATGTGCCACCCCTGATGCAACCCGGGCGCAGCCTTAGCGCTGCCCGTTGCCCCAAATCAAGGCACAGAACGCGCCGCCAGAGATCGCAAAGGCTTAACAAAGCCTGAACCGCCACCCCAACCCATTGATTTCATTGATACCAGAAAATGTCCCACCGTGGGACACGGGCTCACGGCTCGAACAGATCCGCCTGCCCCGCCTTTCCGGGTTCGGGCGCTTTTGGCGGCTCCATCCCCAGATGCCGCCAGGCTTTCATCCCCAGCATCCGCCCCCTCGGCGTCCGCAAGATCAGCCCCTGCTGCAAGAGGTAAGGCTCGATCACCTCCTCGATCGCATCCCTCGGCTCGGACAAGGCCGCCGCGATCGTCTCCACCCCCACCGGCCCGCCACCATAATTCTCGGCCAGCAGCGTCAGATACCGCCGGTCGGCCCCGTCCAGCCCCAACTGGTCCACCCCCAGCCGCGTCAACGCCCGGTCGGCCAAGGCCCGGCTGATCTTGCCGCCCTCCTCGACCAGCGCAAAGTCCACCACCCGCCGCAACAGGCGCCCCGCAATCCGCGGCGTCCCCCGCGCCCGCCGGGCAATCTCGCGGCAGCCCTCCGGCGCCGCCTCGACCCCCATCAACCGCGCCCCCCGGCTGACGATCTCGAACAACTCCGCATCGCTGTAAAACTCCAGCCGCGTCGGTATCCCGAACCGGTCACGAAGCGGCGTTGTCAGCAACCCCAGTCGCGTCGTCGCCCCGACCAGCGTGAAGGGCTGCAAATCAATCCGCACCGTCCGCGCCGCCGGCCCCTCTCCGATCACCAGATCCAGCGCGAAATCCTCCAGCGCCGGATACAGCACCTCCTCCACCACCGGCGACAGCCGATGAATCTCGTCGATGAACAGCACATCGCGCGGCTCAAGATTGGTCAGGATCGCCGCCAGATCGCCGGGCCTGGCCAGCACCGGCCCCGAGGTCATGCGAAAGCCCACCCCCAACTCCCGCGCCATGATCTGCGCCAGCGTGGTCTTGCCCAGCCCGGGAGGCCCGTGAAACAGCGTGTGATCCATCGCCTCGCCCCGCATCCGGGCGCTGGCGATGAACACCGCAAGGTTCGCCCGCGCTTCCACCTGCCCGATGAACTCGGCCAGCATCTGAGGGCGCAAGGCACGGTCCATGTCCTCGGGCAGCTTTTCGGGGCGCAATGCGGGATCGGGTTCCATCGCTTACCTCGGCGCCAGCAATTTCAGGCTGGCGCGGATCAGCGTCGCGGTGTCCGCCTCCGGCTGCTCGCCCGCCACGGTCGCCACCGCCTGCGCCGCATCGCCCTGCCCGTAGCCAAGGTTCAACAGCGCTGACAACGCATCCGCCGTCACCGCCGCCCGCGCCGCCCCTGCGGCGGGCCTTGGCGCGGCACGCGGCGCCTCGGCCTCGATCACCACGTCGTCCGCCCCCGCCGCGGCGGCCAGCGACACCCCCGCCGCCATCACCCCCGGCGCCTTGGCCTTCAACTCCAATATCACCCGCTGCGCCAGCTTCGGCCCGACCCCCGGCGCGGACTGGATCGCCCGCGCGTCGCCCAGCGTAATCGCCCGCGCAGCACCTTCTGCCCCCAGCGTGCCAAGGATCGCCATCGCGGCCTTTGCCCCCACACCCTGCACCGTGGTCAACAGCCTGTGCCATTCCTTTTCCAGCATCGTCGGAAAACCGAAAAGCTGCAGCAGATCCTCCCGCACCAGCAGCTCGGTATAAAGACTGACCGCTTCACCAAGCCCCGGCATCCCCGCCAGCGTCCGGTCGCTGACATGCACGATATACCCGACGCCGCGCACGTCGATCAGCACATGGTCGGCACCGCGCCAGTCCAGCCGCCCGGAAATCCTGCCGATCATCCCGCCGCCCTCAACGCCGCCTGCAACCGGCCCGCCGATTGCAGATGATGCGCGTGGCAGATCGCCACCGCCAGCGCATCCGCCGCATCCGGCCCGGCGATCACGATGCCCGGAAACTGCAACCGCACCATATGGTCGACCTGCACCTTGGCGGCATGGCCCACGCCCACCACCGTTTTCTTCACTGCATTCGGCGCGTATTCGCCAACCACCAGCCCGAACCGGGCCGGCACCAGCAGCGCAATCCCGCGCGCTTGGCCCAGCTTCAACGTGGCGACCGCGTCCTTGTTGACGAAGGTATGTTCCACCGCAGCCGCATCGGGGCCGTGGATCTTGAGCACCGCGCTCAGTTGATCGAACAGGCTGAGCAGCCGCTGCGCCAGATCGCCATCCTCACCTGCCGAGTGGCAGATGCCGTTCGCCACGTGGCTCAGCCGCGCCCCGGCCACGTCGATCACCCCCCAGCCGAGGTTTCGCAGACCCGGATCAATCCCGATGACGCGCATTCCTGCCCTCTTTTCTTGCTCTTGGCCCCGAATTAGCACGAAAAGAGAACATCCGCCAATGGCTTTCGGCCCTTGTCGCGCCTGCGGGCATTGATTATGCAGACGCAGAAACCGACAGGGCGGGCAGCGAAACCGACAGACTTGCCGCATCGCACCCCAAACGTCCTGAAAAACATGACTAAATTATGAACTCAGTCATGCAGTGGCTGCAACCCGGCATTGCCAATTGCTCGCCTTGCTTTGCACATGCAGCACGACTATCTGGCACTGTATGGAGGAATAAGCCTCCGTATTGTGCAGAATAAGAACAAAGGATACCCGCCATGGCCGCCGTCGATACGACCCGCCCGGCGCCCTTCGGCGCCATCACCACCTACCGTGCCGTTTCCGGCATGACCCGCGCTTTTGCCGCTCTCAGCGCCTGGAATGATGCTCGCATCACCCGCCGCGCCCTTGGCAAACTGTCGGACCGCGAGCTTGACGATATCGGCCTGTGCCGCGCTGATGTGGATCTGATGGGGCGCTGATCGGCCCCATCGCTGCATCGCTGATCGCGTTGACAGAATGACAAAGGCCGCATCCGAAGATGCGGCCTTTTGCATTGGCTGGACCTGTCGCTCAGCGCGGCAGGGCGGCCTGCAACTGGCCTGAAATCCAGACCGTCACCGGATCGGCCTGCATCAGCAAGCTGCCGACCGGATCGAAGCCCTGACCAACCGCCAGCGCATCGACGCGCAATTGGTAGGTTTCGGCGCCGATGTAGTAGTGGATCATGCCCTTGAGCCCGGCGCCCATCAGCAGCACGATCGCCAGCGGCTTGAGGAATTTCCAGCTCCGCGCCTTGCGGTTGCCAAGGGCCGAGCGGCCAAGCGTTCCGGGGGCTTCGAAGCCATAGCCTTTGGCATGGGCCTTCTCGATCCGCGAGACGCGGCTGTAGAAGTCATTGAGGTTCGGATCTACCCACATAATCAATCCCTGCCGAGAAAACTCTATACCGCACCACGATCACGCCACTTTGCGGCAAAAGTGCGGCAGGTCAAACTTTCTGCCTTGGGCTCGCCACAAAAAGCCAGCAGTTGCAGGCAATTAGACCCGCTCAAGAACCAATGCGGACCACTCGCCCAGATCGTTGCGGCTTTGCAAACGGAACCCGGCGGCCTGGTATGCCGCAATCACGGCTTCGGCCTGCACCACCAGCAATCCCGAGAGAATCACCACCCCGCCCAAGGCAACCTGGCGGGACATGTCGGGGGCAAGTTCGATCAGCGGCCCCTTCAGGATGTTGGCGAACACCAGGTCGAACGGCCCCGCCTCGGCCAGCCTTGGATGCTGGAAACCAGCCGCCTCCAGGCACTCCACCCGCCCCCGCAACCCGTTGATCGCCACGTTCGCCTCGGCCACATCCACCGCCACGCGGTCGATGTCGGACGCGATCACCAGCGCATCGGGCAAGGTCGCCGCCGCCGCCATCGCAAGCACCGCCGTGCCGCAACCGATGTCGGCCACCCTGGCAAAGCGCTTGCCAGCCGTCAGCAGCGCGTCATAGGCCAGAAGGCACCCCAGCGTCGTGCCGTGATGCCCGGTGCCAAAGGCCACCGTCGCCTCGATCTGCAAGGCCACCCGTCCGGCCGCCTTTGCCGCAGCCCCCGCATCCACGTCATGCGAGCCATAGACATAGAACCGCCCGGCATCGACCGGGCTCAACTCGCGGCGCACCTTGGCGACCCAGTCGATTTCGGGAATTTCCGACACCGCGAAGGGCCGCGCGCCAAAAGCCGTGACCAGCACTTCCAGCATGACCATGTCGGGCGCTTCCAGAAAGTAGCCGCCCACTTCCCACAGGCCCGAGCCGTCCTCGATCTCGAACACCCCCACGCCCGTGGGTTCGGGCGTCATCCGCTCCATCACATCGGCAAGCGCGCGGGCGGCGTCTTCGCCGGGAAGGGTGGTCAGGGCGGAATAGGTGGGCATCGGTCAGCCTTTCGGGGTTCGGGGGCCGGATAGCCCCCGCCCCGGCTCGGGTCAAGCGGTGACGCCGGTGCCGATCGGGCAGGTCACGCCCGTGCCGCCGATGCCGCAGTAGCCATCGGGGTTCTTCGCCAGATACTGCTGGTGATAATCCTCGGCGAAATAGAAGGTCGGCGTCGCCACGATCTCGGTCGTGATAGCGCCCCGGCCCGCCGCCGAAAGCGCGGTCTGGTAGACCGCCTTCGATGCCTTGGCGGCGGCGTCCTGCTCGGGTGTGTAGACATAGATCCCCGACCGGTAGGTCGAGCCCACGTCATTCCCCTGCCGCATGCCCTGCGTCGGGTCATGCCCTTCCCAGAACAGCTTCAGCAGGCCCTCATAGCTGATGACCGCCGGATCAAAGATCACCCGCACCACCTCGTTGTGCCCGGTCTCTTGCGTGCAGGTCTCCTTGTAGGTCGGGTTCGGCGTGAAGCCGCCCGCATAGCCGACCATCGTCAGCCAGACCCCCGGGGTCTGCCAGAACTTCCGCTCCACGCCCCAGAAGCAGCCCATCCCGAACATCGCCTCGGCCATCCCCTCCGGGACCGGCGATTTCAGCGGGATGCCGCTCAGGAAATGCACCTCCGCCGTCGGCAAAGGCTCCGCCCGCCCCGGCAGGGCCTTGTCCGGCGTGACCATTTCCATCGATTTGCGGGTGAAGAACATATTGGACCTCCGTTTGTGCCTTGGATATAGGGCGCGCTGCCCGCCGCGCCAGCCTACTCCGCCGGCAGCGGCACCCCGCGCGAGAATACCGTCTCCAGCCCCGGCTCGGGGTGGCGCGGGATCAGGCAGACCAGCGCGAAGGCCACCAGCGCCATCCCCGCCCCCAGCAGGAACACGTAATCGGGCGAAGTCGCCCACAGGTACCCCAGGCTCGCCGGCAGAAACACCGCCGCGATATGGTTGATCGTGAAGGCCACCGCCGCCGTGGGCGCGATGTCCTTCGGGTCGGCGATCTTCTGGAAATAGGTCTTGAGAGAGAAACTCAGCGCAAAGAACAGCTGGTCCAGGATATAAAGCCCCCCGGCAATCACGATCCCCCAGCCGAACCAGTACAGCCCGCCATAGGCCAGGAACACCAGCGTCAGGCCGATATACTCGAACCCCATCACGTTGCGCTCGCCATACCGCCCCAGCGCCCGCCCCATCATCGGCGCCACCGCCATGTTGATCAGGTAGTTGCACAGCAACAGGAGGGTCATCTCGCTGACCTTCATCCCGAACCGCTCCACCATCATGAAGCCCGCAAAGACCACGAAGATCTGCCGCCGCGCCCCCGACATGAACTGCAGCGCATAATACAGCCAGTAGCGCCGCCGCAGGACCATATGCTTGTGCTGCACATGCGGGCTTTCAAACTGCGGATAGGCCAGGGCCGCAAACAGCACGATGGCAATCGTCAGCCCGCCCGAGGCCATGTAGACCGTGTTGTAGTCCAGCCCCAGACTGTCCCACAACGCCACAATCGCCCCATAGGCCGCCAGGCTCGCCCCCGCCCCCACCGCCACGATCCGCCCCAGCACGATCGGCGCGCGGGCCTTGGAGGTCCATTGCAGTTGCAGCGACTGGTTCACCGTCTCGAAGTAGTGAAACCCGATCGACGACAGCAGCGTCATCACCAGCAGGCCGCTGAAACTGGTGAACCACCCCGTGAACATCGTGGCCGCCCCCAGCAGCGCCAGCATCCCCAGCGCCAGCACCTGCTCGCGCACGGCCAGCAGGATCACGATGACCACCACCGCCAGCAGCCCCGGAATCTCGCGCACCGTATGCAGCCAGCCGATCTCGCGCCCGGTGAAACTCGCCACTTCGATGACGAAGTTGTTCAGCAGCGCCGACCAGGTCGCAAAACTCAGCGGCATCGCCGCCGCCATCAGGTACAGCAGCGCCTCCGGCCGCCGCCACGCAGGCAGGCGGTGGGTTTCGGACAGGGGCATCGGGCTGGGCATCCGCAGGACTTAGCCAATACGCCCGCGAAGGCAAACCCAAACCTTGTGCCCGGCACAATTCGCAGCCGCGATCCGTCGGTCAGGCAAGATCTGGGGCCGGCGATGCACCCGGCCGCGACCGGGCACCGGGCACCGGGCACCGGGTCGGCGGCGCGGCGAACGGGAAAGGCGCGGACCCGCGGGCCCGCGCCTTCCTTCTCGATCCGGCGGCCGAAGCCGGCGATCACTTCAGCCGGGCCAGCGTCTTCTGGATGATGGCTTCCATTTCGGCGCCCGAGGCGGCGATCACTTCGGCCACTGCCGGGGGCATCATCTCGGCCATCATCGGCGCGTTCATCCGCGAGATGATGACCCGGTCATCGCTGGTCTGGTAGATCGCCACGCGGCAGGGGATCATCGAGGCGACAAAGCGGGTCTCGTCATTTGCCAGAAGCGCGGCGCTGTACTGGCCCGAGCAGACCTCGATGATCAGCACCGGGTCCAGCGTGAAGCCGCGCGTCGACAGGATGCCGGCCATGTTGTGCGTGGTCAGGTGGCTCCAGCCGCCGGCCCTGACCTCTTCCATGAACACTTCGACGGTGCGCGGCAGGTTGGCCGGGCTGGTGTCTTCCAGGAACATCGGATGCGGCGACCCCGAGGCCGGGGCGGTCTGCGCCATCCCCTGCAAAGCGCCAAGCGCCAGAAGCGGGAAGGCAAGCAGCAAGGCAAGCACAAGGCCGCGAAGGTTCGTCGGTCGTGCAGCAAGGGTCATGATCTGGTCCTTTTGTTGCGGTTGGAAGGTCGAGGATCGACTTCCATAAGAACAACATAATCTTCTAATATTCTCATTCAACCAGCCGTCGGATAATTCTTCCCGCCGCCGCCAGCGCGGCATCCGGCAGGCCCGCCAGCGGTGACGCAAGCGGCATCAGGCCCCTGCCGCTGCGCCTCGGCCCGTTGGTCCGGTCCTATCTCGAAGCGGCCGCCAGACCTCGCCCAGAACCCGCCGGTGCGGCCTTGCCGCCAGGCGCCCCGGCTCGCCCGGACCCTTCCCGCCGAAGGCGCAGACTGCGGCAACGGGAACCCCGGTCCGTCACAAGGCGCTTCCCTCCCCACTCGTGGGGGAGGGAGAGGGTGGGGGGGCGCCTAAAGAAAACTCTGGTGGGGGGCGCCTAGAGAAAACTCTGCGGATCAATGTCCACCGCAAGCCGCAGATTGGCAGGCAGCTTGAACTGCCCCACCCATTCGGCCAGCGCCGCCTGCAAGGGGGCCGCCTTGTCGGCCTTGACCAACAGCCGCACCCGGTGCCGCCCCCGCACTCGCGCGATGGGCGCGGGCGCAGGCCCGTAAACCTCGGCCCCGATCCGCTTCAACGGGCCATCCCGCCGCGCCAGCTCGGTGCCGAAATCGAACACCTGCGCCACGTCCGGCGAGGACAGGATGATCCCCGCCATCCGCCCGTAAGGCGGCACGCCCGCCGCCCGGCGCTCCGCCGCCTCGGCCCTCCAGAACGCTTCCTCGTCGCCGCCAAGGATCGCGCGGATCACCGGATGCTCGGGCTGATGGGTCTGCAACCACGCCTCACCCGTCCGTTCCGCCGTGCGCCCCGCCCGCCCTGCCACCTGCCGCATCAGTTGGAACGTCCGCTCCGCCGCGCGCAGGTCCGACCCTTGCAGCCCAAGGTCGGCGTCGATCACCCCCACCAGCGTCAGCAAGGGAAAGTTGTGCCCCTTGGCCACGATCTGCGTGCCGATGATGATGTCCGCCCCGCCCGCCGCGATCACCCCGATCTGTTCCTTCAACGCCCGGGCCGACCCGAACAGGTCCGACGACAGCACCGCCAGCCGCGCATCGGGAAACCGCGCCGCGACCTCCTCGGCCAGCCGCTCCACGCCCGGCCCGACGGCGGCCATCCGGCCCTCGACCCCGCAGGCGGGACAGGCGAGGGGAACCGGCTTCGTCGCCCCGCACTGGTGGCAGACCAGCCGCTTCTGGAACCGGTGCTCCACCATCCGCGCATCGCAGTGGTCGCAGCCGACCTGATGCCCGCAGGCCCGGCACAGCGTCACCGGCGCATAGCCCCGGCGGTTCAGGAACAACAGCGCCTGCTCGCCCTTGGCCACCACCGCCCGCACCTTCGCGGCCAGCACCTCCGATATCCAGCGATCCCCCGCCAGCCGCTCGGCCCGCATGTCGATGGCCTGCATCTTCGGCATTTCCGCCGCCCCGAACCGGCTGCCAAGATCCAGCCGCTGATACTTCCCGGCCTCGACGTTCGCCCAGCTTTCAAGGCTTGGCGTGGCCGAGGCCAGCACCACCGGGCACCCCACGATCGCCGCGCGCAACACCGCCATGTCACGGGCGTTGTACAGCACGCCATCCTCCTGCTTGTAGGAACTATCGTGTTCCTCATCGACGACGATCAGACCAAGGTTCTGAAACGGCAGGAACAGCGCCGACCGGGCGCCGACGACCAGCCCCGCCTCACCCTGCCCGACCATGCGCCACAGCCGCCGCCGTTCGGTCATGGTGACGCCGGAATGCCACTCGGCGGGCTTTGCGCCAAACCGCGCCTCGACCCGCGTCAGGAACTCTGACGTCAGCGCGATTTCCGGCAACAAGACCAGCGCCTGCCGCCCCTGCCGCAACGTCTCGGCCACCGCCTCCAGATAGACCTCGGTCTTGCCCGATCCGGTCACGCCCTTCAGCAAGGTGGCTGAATAGCCACCCAGCGCCACTGCGGCCACCAGCGCATCGCCAGCGGCCACCTGATCGCCCTCCAGATGCGCGACGCCCTTGGGGTTCAGCACCGGATAGGGCGTGTCCTTCGGCGCGTCCTCCTCGGCCACCACACCCAGCTTCACCAGCCCCTTGATCACCGACGCGCCGCAGGCCGCCGCCTCGGCCAACTCGCCCAGCGTCACCGCAGCCCCACCCCAGCCACGCAGCGCCTCGACCACGCGAAACCGCGCATCGGTGAGGGAATTCGGCACCACCCCGGTCAGCCGATACACCCGCCGCGTTGACGGCGGATCGCCAAGCCCCGGCGCGCGAGTCGCCAGCCGCAGCATCGCCGGCACCGGGGTCAGCGTGTAGTCGGCGGCCCGTGACAGAAACTGGCGTAACTCGGCCCGCATCGGCGGCGCGTCCAGCACCCGGTTCACGGCGCGGATCTTGGCGGGATCAAACCGCCCCTCACCCGGCCCCCAGACCACGCCCAGCACCCGGCGCGGACCCAGTGGCACCTCGACATAGTCGCCCGTGCCGCAGCCGCCTTCGGGCGCACGGTAATCCAGCGCGCCCAGACCGGACCGGCCAAGGGCCTCGGTCGTCACGACGCCGACCAGATCGCCCTCGGCAAACATCCGATCCGTCAAGCCGCGACCTTTCCCTTGCGTTCGGTTTGGGGTAAACCCCAGCCCGATCCCTTACAACCCTTCCGAAGGACCGCCCCATGAAATTCTTCGTCGACACCGCTGACGTGCAGGCAATCGCCGAACTCAATGATCTTGGCATGGTGGACGGCGTCACCACCAACCCTTCGCTGATCTTGAAATCGGGGCGCGACATCCTTGAAGTCACCAAGGAAATCTGCGGCATCGTTTCCGGCCCCGTGTCGGCCGAAGTCGTCGCGCTGAAGGCCGACGAGATGATCGCCGAGGGCCGCAAGCTCGCCGCCATTGCGCCGAACATCGCGGTGAAGGTGCCGCTGACCTGGGATGGCCTCAAGACCTGCAAGGTGCTGTCGGGCGAAGGCTTCATGGTCAACGTGACGCTCTGCTTCTCTGCCAACCAGGCGCTTCTGGCGGCCAAGGCGGGGGCAACCTTCATCTCGCCCTTCATCGGGCGGCTTGACGACATCAACATGGACGGGCTTGACCTGATCGGCGACATCCGCACCATCTATGACAACTACGATTTCAAGACCCAGATCCTCGCCGCCTCGATCCGCACCGCGAACCACGTCAAGGATTGCGCGCTGATCGGTGCCGATGTCGTGACAGCACCACCGTCGGTGATCAAGGCGCTGGCCAGCCACGTCCTCACCGACAAGGGGCTGGAACAGTTCATGGCCGACTGGGCAAAGACCGGTCAGAAGATCCTCTGACCTTTTCCCTCTCGCCTCGCCTTTTGGTTTGCCGCTATATTGCCCTGACACTCCTGATACAGGTCCGGGCAACCATCCAATGATCGAACAAGACCTGCGCGACCGAATCCTTGCAGAACCGGAACGGTTCTTGGAAGACCGTGACGTGATGAACGCCCTTGTCGCCGCGAACGAGCGCGCGATGGGGGCGAATATCGTCGATCTGCGCGGCATCGCCATGCAGCGGCTGGAATCACGCCTCGACCGGCTGGAAGACACCCACCGCTCGGTGATCGCAGCCGCCTACGAAAACCTCGCCGGCACCAATCAGGTGCACCGCGCCGTGCTGCAATTGCTCGATCCCCTGACCTTTGAAGACATGCTGCGCGCGCTGGCCACCGAAGTGGCGCAAACCCTGCGCGTCGATTGCGTGCGGCTTGTGCTGGAATCGATGCAGGACGATGTCGAGCCTGCCTTGCAGCGGCTGGGCGATGTGTTGCGCGTGACCGGTCCGGGCTTTGTCGCCGATTACATGGCAAACGGCAGGAACGTCGCCGCTCGCCCCGTGGTGCTGCGCCAGGTCGTGCCGGGAAATGACACGATCTATGGCCAGCAGGCGTCCGACATCCGGTCCGAGGCGCTGATGCGGCTCGATTTCGGGCCTGGCAGCCTGCCCGGAATGCTGGTGTTCGGATCGGAAGATCCGCACCAGTTCAAGCCGGTGCACGGCACCGACCTTCTGGCCTTCTTCGCTGGCGTGTTTGAACGCACGATGCGGCGATGGCTGAACTGACCGGGGCCGTCACGCTGTCGCCCGGCCTGCGCGACGCGCTGTCGGGCTGGCTGCACCATATCAAGGCGCTTGATGGCGCGTCGGCCAACACGGTGGCCGCCTACGGGCGCGACGTTGCCCGCTACCTCGGCTTTCTGGCGGCGCATCATGGCGAGGCCCTTGGCGTTGCTGCAATCCCCACCACCCAACATGGCGACCTGCGCGCCTGGATGGCCGCTGAACGCGCGCGCGGGGTTTCCGCCCGGTCGCTTGCGCGCGAGCTTTCGGCGGTCAAGACCTTCACCGCCTGGGTCGCAGACCGGCACGGCGGCGACGCCACCGCGATCCTGTCGGCGCGCGGCCCGAAGTTCCGCCGCAAACTGCCCCGCCCGCTGACCGAGGACGGCGCGAGCGAGCTTCTGGCCACCGTGGGCGACGATGCCCGCGAAGACTGGATCGCCGCGCGTGATGCCGCGGTCGTGACGCTGCTTTACGGCTGCGGCCTGCGCATCTCCGAAGCCCTCGCCCTCACCGGCGCCGACCATCCATTGCCGGATGTGCTGCGCGTCAAAGGCAAGGGCGGCAAGACCCGCCTGGTTCCCGTGCTGCCCGCCGCCCGCGCCGCCGTGGACCGCTACGCAGCGCTCGCCCCGTTTGACCTTGCCCGCACGGATGCGCTCTTTCGCGGAGCGCGGGGTGGCCCGCTCAACCCGCGTCTCATCCAGTCTGCGATGGAACGCACCCGCCTGCGTCTGGGCCTGCCCGCTACCGCGACGCCGCACGCGCTGCGCCACAGCTTTGCCACCCACCTTCTGTCCGCTGGCGGCGATCTGCGCGCCATTCAGGAACTTCTGGGCCACGCCTCGCTTTCCACCACCCAAGGCTATACCGCCGTAGACGCCGCCCGCCTGATGGAGGTTTATGAAAATGCGCATCCACGCGCCTGATCGGCATGCCGATTCTTGCACCGATGCAGGAATTGCGCGATGAACGTAGCATGACACCTCGCCTCAAGGCCCTTTCCGTGCATCTGCTGACCGCGACCGGCGCGGTCCTGTCGATGTTCGCCATGCTGGCGGCGGTCGAGGAAAATTGGAGCATGATGTTCCTCTGGCTGGTGCTGGCGCTGATCGTCGATGGCATCGACGGCCCGCTGGCCCGCCGCTACGATGTGCGCAAGAACTGGCCCACCTACGATGGCGTGTTGATGGATCTGATCATCGACTACATCACCTACGTGTTCATCCCGGCCTTTGCGCTTTTCAAATCCGGGCTGCTGCCGGGCTGGACCGGGTGGCTTGCGATCATCGTCATCTGCTACGGCTCGGTCGTCTATTTCGCCGACACCCGGATGAAAACCAAGGACAAGTCTTTCGCGGGCTTTCCCGCCTGCTGGAACATGGTCGTGCTGGTCCTGTTCGCCACGCAACCTTCGCAGGGCGTGATCCTTGCCACGGTGATCCTCCTCACGATCGCCATGTTCACCAACCTGAAATTTATCCACCCGGTCCGCACGCCCCGCTGGCACCAGCTATCGCTGACGATCTGCGTGTTGTGGATCGTCTTTGCCGGCTGGGCCGCCTGGACCGATTTCTCCGAAGGCAGCTTCGCGAAATGGGGGCTGATCCTGACCTCGCTCTACCTTGTCTGCGCCGGCATCGTGCAGCAGGTGGTGCCCGAAGGCATCCGCCGCGTCCGCTAAAGCCGCGTCAGCATCACCCCCGCCACGATCACCGCAGCCGCCAGCGCCTTTTCCCCGGTCATCCGCTCGCCAAAGGCCAGCCAGCCGATCAGCACCGCAAACAGGATCGAGGTTTCGCGCAGCGCCGCCACCACGGCAATCGGCGCAACCGTCATCGCCCAGATCGACACCGCATAGGCGCCATAGCTGGCAGCCGACGCGAATGATCCCATCCGCCACGCATGCCAGTTGCGCGGGATCACGTCCCAGCCGCGCAAGGCCAGCATCCCCAGCGTAAAGAATGTGCCATCCGCCACGAACACCCAGGCCACATAGGCCACCGGCGCACCCGACACCCGCGCGCCCATGCCGTCGATCATCGTATACGTGGCCGTCGCCACTGCTGACCCCAGCGCAAAGGGCAACAGTTTACGGTCCTCGCCGCTGGTGAACACGCCCCGTGCCATCAACAGAATGCCCGCGCCCAAGACCGCAATCGCCAGATACTCGAACGGCGCCACCACATCGGCCAGAACGAACGCCCCCACCAGCGCCACGACCATCGGCGCGGCCCCCCGCGCAATGGGATAGACGCGCGACAGGTCACCCCGGTCATAGGCGTAGGTCAGAAAGAACTTGTAGGCGAAATGCGTGCAGCCCGCCGCAAGCACCCAAGGGATCGCCGCCGGATCAATCGGCGGCGCGAAACTGATCACCGCCAGCCCGATCGGCACCTCGACGATCGACAGGATCACCATCCCGCCGACCTTGGACGTGCCAAGTTTGATCAGCGCATTCCACAAGGCGTGCAGGAACGCCGCACCAAGAACCGCCAGAAAAACGCCAAGGGTCAAGACTCACCCGCCATGCGAACCGCTGCCCTCTGGCTAAGCCCGCCCGCTGCGCCGCACAAGCCACCGCATAAGGCCAGCGCCCGGCTTTCGGTAACGTCAGATCAGCAGCCCCGCCGCCCCCTCGTGGCGCAAGAGCGCAACCTTGGTCTCCACGCCCCCTGGTGCCGAAAATCCGCCCAGCCTCGCCCGGCCAAGCACCCGGTGGCACGGGATAAGGATCGGCACCGGATTGGCCCCGCAGGCCTGCCCCACCGCCTGCGCCGGCGCGCCGACCACGGCGGCAATCTCGCCATAGGTCCGCGTCTCGCCAAACGGGATCGCAGCCATCTGTCGGCGCACCGTTTCGTGCAACCCCGAGCCCCAGTCGAACGGCAGGTCAAAGACCCTGAGCGTGCCGTCAAAGTAAGCGGTCAACTGGCGACAGGCCTCGCGCAGAAGGTCAGACCCCGCGCCCGGCGCATCCCGCCATTCGAGCGAAGCAATCACCCTGCTCACCTCCACCAGCGTCACCGGCCCGAAGGGCGTGACGACGCTGGCGGCAAGTCGGCTCACCCCAGCGCGTCCGAACAGCGCGCGCAGGTGCCGGGGTGCTTGTGGCTGCCCACATCCGGCAACACCTTCCAACAACGCTGGCATTTCTCGCCTTCGGCAAGCGCGAACTCGACATAGCGCGCATGTGGCAGGGTGCCGTCGATCAAGGCCGCCCCGTGCGGGCGCCCCTCCCTGATCGTCATGCCGGACGTGATGCAAAGGTCGGCAAAACCCCTGGCGAACTCTTCCGCGCCGCCGAAATGGTCCAGCATGGCCGCATCCCCAGCGAAATAGACCGTCGGGTGCGCCTCCAGGCTTGATCCGATCGCCTTCTCCTGGCGCTTTTGCTCAAGCGTTTCGGTGACTTCCTTCCGCACAAGGCGCTTGTAGGCAAAGGCATTGCCAAGATCGTGGTTCAGCCACGCAGCCGGCGTCTCGGGCATATCCACCAGATGCACGGAACTGTCCTCACCGGGGAACCGCTCCAGCCAGACCTCTTCCATGGTGAACACCAGAACCGGCGCCAGCCACGTCGTCAGCCGGTGGAACAGGATGTCCAGCACCGTCCGGCACGACCGCCGGGTCAGGCTGGTTACGGCATCACAGTAAAGGCTGTCCTTGCGGATGTCGAAATACACCGAGGACAGGTCCGTGGTCGCAAAGGCGAACAGCTTCTGGAACACGCCCTGGAAGTCATACTTCGCATAGCCCTCGCGCACCTCGGCATCCAGTTCCGCCAACCGGTGCAGCACCCAGCGCTCCAACTCCGGCATATCCTCGACGGCCACCTTCTCGGCATCCGCAAAGCCCGCAAGGTTGCCCAACAGGAACCGCATCGTGTTGCGCAGGCGACGATAGCTGTCGGCCACCCCTTTCAGGATTTCCTTGCCGATCCGCAGGTCGGCGGTGTAGTCGCTTTGCGCCACCCACAGCCGCAGGATATCGGCACCATATTCCCCGATCACCTCTTGCGGCGCGGTGGTGTTGCCCAGCGATTTGGACATCTTCATGCCCTTTTCGTCCAGCGTGAAGCCATGCGTCAGCACACCCCGGTAAGGCGCGCGCCCCTTGGTGCCGCAGGCCTGCAACATCGAGGAGTGGAACCACCCGCGATGCTGGTCGGTGCCTTCAAGGTAAAGGTCCGCCAATCCGTCCGCCGCCCCATCCGCCCGGTCGCGCAGCACGAAGGCATGGGTCGACCCGCTGTCGAACCACACGTCCAGCACGTCGTTCACTTGCACATACTCTGCAGGATCGACGATCCCGCCCAGCATCCGCTCCTTGAAACCATCCACAAACCAGACATCGGCACTTTCCGCCTCAAACGCCGCGATGATCCGCGCGTTGACCTCTGCGTTGCGCAAAAGAAAGTCCGCGTCGGTCGGCTTTGCCCCCTTCTTCACGAAAGCCGTCAGCGGCACACCCCAGGCCCGCTGGCGCGACAGCACCCAATCCGGCCGCGCCTCGATCATCGAATAAAGCCGGTTGCGCCCGGTCGCGGGCGTCCATTCGACCAGTTGGTTGATCGAATTCAGCGCGCGGCTGCGGATCGTCTTGCCATAGGTCGACAGGCCGTCATCCAGCGGCTTGTCGATCGCCACGAACCACTGCGGCGTATTGCGGTAGATCACCGGCGCTTTCGAGCGCCACGAATGCGGAAAGGAATGTTTCAGCTTGGCCTTGGCAAAAAGCGCGCCGGAGTATGCCAGTTGCTTGATCACCGACACGTTGGCCGGGCCTTCCTTGCCATCCGGCAGAATGATGTGCTGCCCGCCGAACAGGGGCAGATCGGCGCGGTAAGAACCGTCAGGCTCGACGTTGTAGGTCATCGGCAGGCCGAACCTCAGGCCCAGTTGGTAGTCGTCGTCACCGTGGCTCGGCGCGGTGTGGACAAACCCGGTGCCGGCGTCGTCGGTCACATGCTCGCCCGGCAGCATCGGGACGTCATAGTCCCACTCGCCATTGCCGCCCTCGACAGCGCGGAAGGGGTGGGCGAGGGTAAGAGAGTTAAGCACTTCAGCAGGAACTGGTGCGACCACAGCGTACTTTTCGACGCGTCCCGATTTGAGAACTGCATCGGCCAACTTTGCTGCGAGCACTAACCGCTCACCGACCTGGGCAGAGCTGTTCTCACCAACTTCTTGCACCTCATAGAGTCCGTACTCAATGGACGGGTTATAAGCGACCGCCCTGTTCTGGGGTATCGTCCACGGTGTAGTGGTCCAGATCACCACCGTTGCACCGAAAAGTGTCGTCGCGATTGATCGGAAAGTCCCTCCGAACCATTCACCTGACTCAACTGTAAAGTCGGGCGGGTTTTGAATGTCGAACCGCACCCACACCTGATGGCTCGTATGGTCGTGATACTCCACCTCCGCCTCGGCCAGCGCGGTCTTCTCGACCGGCGACCACATCACCGGCTTCGACCCCTGATACAAACTCCCGTTCATCACGAACTTCATGAACTCGCCCGCGATCACCGCCTCGGCGTGGTAATCCATCGTCAGGTAAGGGTCGGCCCAGTTGCCGGTCACACCCAGCCGCTTGAACTCCTCGCGCTGCACGTCGATCCAGCCTGCGGCAAAGGCGCGGCACTCGCGGCGGAAATCCACCACGTTGACGTCGTCCTTGTTCAGCCCCTTGGCGCGGTACTGCTCCTCGATCTTCCACTCGATCGGAAGGCCGTGGCAATCCCAGCCCGGCACATAGCGTGCGTCGCGGCCCATCATCTGCTGGCTGCGCACCACCATGTCCTTCAACACCTTGTTCAGCGCATGGCCGATGTGCAGGTGCCCGTTGGCATAGGGAGGGCCGTCATGCAGCACGAACGGCGCCCGCCCCGGCTTTTCGCGCAACCGGTCATAAACCCCGATCCGCTCCCAGCGCGCCAGCCACTCCGGCTCGCGCTGCGGCAACCCCGCGCGCATCGGAAACGGGGTTTCGGGCAGGAAAACGGTATCGCGATAGTCAGGAACGGTCGTCTCGGTGGTGTCGGAAGACATGGAGGAGGACATGGAGGATCACTCGCGGAAAGGGAATTGGTCGGACAAGCGCTAACTACCCGGCGGCCAGGTCAGCCCGCCGGGCCCGTAATTCGACGCGAGATCAGCCCGTTCAACATGGGCCGCGTTATAGGCGCAGCACCCGTTGCGGTAAAGGGCCGCTCCCTCCCATCTTCCTCTCTGCCAAAATATCCCGGGGCCCGGGGCAGCGCCCCGGCGGCCAGCCCCACGCACCTCACCCGTTCAGATGCCGCCACACCTCCGAAATCACCACCGCCCCCTCGCCCACAGCCGATGCCACGCGCTTCACCGACCCCGCCCGCACATCCCCCACCGCGTAAATCCCCGGACACGTCGTCGCATAGCGCCCCCGCGCCAGTGCCGCCTCCCCCGCCTCCGCCCCGGTCAGCACGAAGCCTTCCGCATCCACCGCAACCCGCCCCGCCAGCCAGCCGGTGTTGGGAGCCGCCCCCACCATCACGAACACGGCGGGCGTCTCCAGCACCCGCTCGCCCTGCGGCCCCCGCAGCCGGATCGCCTGCAAACTTGCCTCGCCCTCCAGCCCCACCACCTCCGCCCCGAAATGCACCGTCACGTTCGCCGCCTTCTCCAGGCGCTCCACCAGATACGATGACATCATCTCCGCCAGGCTCTCCTCGCGCACCAGCACATGCACATGCCGCGCCGTGCGGCTCAGGAACATCGCCGCCTGGCCCGCCGAATTGCCGCCGCCGATCACCGCGACCGCGCTTTGCCCGCAATACCGCGCCTCCACATCGGTCGCGGCGTAATAGATCCCCACCCCCTCGAACTCCTCCAGCCGCGCCAAGGGCAGCCGCCGATACTCCACCCCCGTCGCCACGATCACCGACCGCGCCCTGACCACCGCGCCAGTGTCCAGCGTCAGACGCCACGCGCCATCCTCCGGCTCGATCGCCGCCACCCGGTGCGGGATGGCAAAGCGCGTGCCGAACTTCATCGCCTGCACCTCGCCGCGGAAACACAGGTCAGCCCCCGAAATCCCGGTCGGAAATCCCATGTAGTTCTCGATTCGGCTCGACGTGCCCGCCTGCCCACCCACCGCCAGATCCTCCACCACCAGCGCGCGCAGGCCCTCGGCCCCGGCATAGACCGCCGCCGAAACCCCCGCCGGCCCGCCCCCCACGATCACCACATCAAACGCGGTATCGGTCGGCGTGTAGGCCACCCCGATCCGCTCGGCCAAGGCCAGGGGCGTGGCCTCCAGCACTTCGCCCGCACCAAAGATCACCTTTGGCCCGTCCCCCTGAAACCCGCAGTCCTTCGCCAATTCACCGGCCTCCGCGGTCCCCGGCTCCAGCAACCGCACCGGCAGCTTGTTGCGCGAACAAAACGCCACCACTTCGCGTACCGCCCGGTCATCTGCCGGGCCGACCACGGTGATTGCACTGGCCCAGTGTTCCAGCATCGCCCGCCTGCGCGCGGCAAACACCGACACGATGATGTCCGACATTTCCGGTTCAGCCGCCATCAGCCGCAGCATCGGCTCGCGCGGCACCGCGATCACCTTCGACGCAGCGAGGCTGCGCAACGTGTAAAGACTGCCGCCCCCGGTCAGGAACGCCACCTCACCGACGAACTGGCCGGGGCCAAGCGTGTGCGGGCTCAGCGCCGCCTCCCGCACCTCGTCCCAAAGCTGAAACCCGCCTTCCAGCACATGAACAAACTCGTCCGACGGATCGCCGCTGCGCAGGAAGATCACGCCCTCAGGCACGTCCCGCTCCTCGCCAATCGCACGCAGCGCTGCAACCAGCCGCTCGCTGAACGGGCGGCGCTCCAGTGTCGCAAGGTCTTCGGCAAGGCTTTCCATCCAGCGTCCTTTCAGCGATCCTGCTTCCGTCCGGCCCCCAAAGGCCACCCCGAACCACGAGGCCATCATGAAGGAACCGTCCATCAACGTCCTTGGCGGCGTTTTGGAGCCATGCTCCAGCGATCCCGTCACCGGTTTCTTCCGCAACGGCTGTTGTGACACCGGCCCGATGGACCGGGGCCTGCACACCGTCTGCGCCACGATGACGGCCGAGTTCCTTGCGCTGTCGAAATATCTCGGCAACGATCTTTCCACCCCGCGCCCGGAGTTTGGCTTTGCCGGCCTGAAACCCGGCGACCAGTGGTGCCTCTGCGCCGCCCGTTTTCTGCAAGCGCACGAGGAAGGCGCCGCCCCGATGGTCCGTCTTGATGCAACGCATCAGGCGACCCTCGACATCGTGCCGCTCGACATTCTTGAGCTTTACGCCCGCCCGAAGGCATGATCCCGCCCCGGTTTCAGGCGACGGATGCCGACATCGCCGCCGTCGTCGCGACCTTTTACGGCGCCGTCCGCCAGCACCCGGTCCTCGCCCCGGTGTTTGCCGCCCACGTCCACGACTGGCCCGCGCATGAGGCGAAGATCACTCGCTTCTGGCGCAACGCCATCCTTCACGACCACAGCTACAATGGTAACCCCCTCGCCGTGCATCGCGTGGCAGGCGACGTGAAAACCGCCATGTTCACCGATTGGCTGGCGCTCTTCGACCAGACGCTCGCGCGGGAGTTGCCGCCCGGCACCGCCGCCGCATGGTCCGCCCTCGCCCACCGCATCGGACGCGGGCTGATGTTCGGCCTGGGTGATCAGGACGGCCTGCCGGGCTTGCGCTAGGCCGCAGTCCGCGACCGGTTCGCCGCCGCCCGCACGCTGCCGTCCTCGCGCATCAGATCGTCGATGAACAGGCTCAGCAGTTGCGGCCGCCCGGTGACGCCCGCCTTGCGATAGATCGCGTTGGTCTGCGCCTTTACCGTGCCTTCACTCGTCGACCGCAACGCTGCAATCTCCGCCGTCGACATGCCCTTGATGGCGAACAGCGCCACGTCACGCTCTGCGGTGGTCAACCCCCACTCGGCAAAGCGTTCTTCCAGAAGGTCAAGAAACGCACCCGACGCGCGGCGCAGCCGTTCTTCCGCGGCGTTGCGCTGGATCAGGACGCGGCGCAGCATCACGCCGCCCAGAAACACGCCCATGACCAGCCCGACCGAGGCGCCAACCTCCAGAAGTTCGCGCATTTGCCAACTGATCGGCGTGGTGCGGATACCAAGCACGGAAGCCAGAATGTCGGATACGAAAAAAAAGGCGCAAGCCACCTGAATGATGAACACCACAACGATGGGGCCTGCGCGCTTCACGTCCGGCCCGCCCGCACCGTGGAACCCTCAGTCATCTGAACCATCATTGCCCGAACTGTCGTTGTCGCTGTCATCCGAGCCGTCGTCGTCGTCATCATCATCATCATCGTCATCCGACTCATGCCGATCTCCGACAATCTTGGCATCCTTGCCGCCATCCTCGGTCAACCACAAGTCACGCAGGATTTCCCCGTTGTTCGGATTGAGGATGATCTCGCGAACCCCGTTGCGGCGCTTGGCAACAATCCGAACCCGACCCAAAAGCGTGCGCGACGCGGCAATCTCGCGGTAGCCCTGACGCTTCAACTGCGCGAGGATGTTCTCGACCAGATCCTCCGCCAAGGCAGGCCCGGCTGCGGCAACCGCTGCCGCGGCTCCGATCAATCCAAGAAACTGGCGTCTTTTCATTTTCGTCCTCCCGGGAAATTGCCCGGTCGCTAGAAACTATGCTGCAAAGGACAAGCCCCGGCAAGGCCGGGGCTCGCAGGATCGCCGTGTCAGCGATCAGTTGTCGTCATCGCCGCCGCCGTGATCAGACTCGTGATCATCGTCGTCATCATCATCATCATCATCATCATCATCATCGTCATCGTCATCGTGATCCGAGTCATGCTCGTCATCATCGTCATCATCGTCATCATCATCATCATCATCATCGTCGTCATCGTCGTCATCGTCATCGTCATCGTCGCCGTCCGTGAAATCCGAATTCACGGTTTTCAGCTCAATTCCGGTGCGACCGATGTATTCGGCGTCGGCGGTCTCGCTCTCCTGCTTGACGATCTCGCCGGTCGCATTGTCGTATACGACTTCGACCTTGACCCGGTCCTTGACCGCCTCAAGCTTGGTCTGGGTCAGACCGGTCTTGATCTCGACATAAGTATAGCCTTCCGCGATGTACGAATCTGCCAGGCTCTGGGCGTCAATGGCCGCGAAGGCCATGTTCGCCGACAGCGCAGCCGCCGCGGTGAACATCATCAGTTTGGTTCTCAGCTTCATCGCTAGTCCTCTTTGTTGGAACCGAGTGGTGAGTGCCAGCAAAGAGCCGGCGGTGAGTTAGCCCAACCACCCAACCCCGAATCACGGCGCACCTCCATTGACCGGCGGTTTAATCGGCCGCTTTAGACCGCCGGTTTGCGACCATAAACCAAGGTTTATGCAACCTCAGCGTGCAAAATGAAAACGCCCCGCCGGTTTGGCAGGGCGTTCTTCAAGGCTTGCAGGGCGGCTCAGACCTTCATGTCCTGACCCAGATGCTTGGCCACGGTAAAGATGTCCTTGTCGCCACGTCCGCACATGTTCATCACGATGATATGGTCACGCGGCAGGTCCGGCGCGATCTTCATCACATGCGCCAGCGCGTGGCTCGGCTCCAGCGCGGGGATGATTCCCTCCAGCTTGCAGCACAACTGGAACGCCTCCAGCGCCTCGGCATCGGTGATCGAGACATACTTTGCCCGTCCAATATCATGCAGCCACGCATGTTCCGGCCCAATCCCCGGATAGTCGAGGCCTGCCGAGATCGAGAACCCCTCAAGGATCTGCCCGTCCGGGTCTTGCAGCAGATAGGTCCGGTTGCCGTGCAGTACCCCCGGCCGCCCACCCGTCAGGCTGGCGCAATGCTCCATCCGGTCATCGACACCCTTGCCACCCGCCTCGACGCCGATGATGTTCACCGACGGATCATCCAGGAACGGGTAGAACAGCCCCATCGCGTTCGACCCGCCCCCGATCGCCGCGATCACCGTGTCGGGCAGCCGCCCCTCACCCTCCTGCTCGGCCATCTGCCAGCGCACTTCCTTGCCGATGATGCTCTGGAAATCGCGCACCATCGCCGGATAGGGATGCGGCCCCGCCACCGTGCCGATGCAGTAGAACGTGTCGCGCACGTTGGTCACCCAGTCGCGCAAGGCATCATTCATCGCGTCCTTCAGCGTGCCACGACCCGAGGTCACCGGAATGACCTCCGCCCCCAGCAATTTCATCCGAAACACGTTCGGTGCCTGCCGTTCCACATCGTGGGCACCCATATAGACCACACATTGCAGCCCGAATTTGGCGCAAACCGTCGCCGTCGCCACCCCGTGCTGCCCCGCCCCGGTTTCCGCGATGATCCGCGTCTTGCCCATCCGGCGGGCAAGAATGATCTGCCCCAGCACGTTGTTGATCTTGTGGGCACCCGTGTGGTTCAACTCGTCGCGCTTCATGTAGACCTTGGCGCCGCCCAGATGCTCGGTCATCCGCTCGGCAAAATAGAGCGGGCTCGGACGGCCGACGTAATGCTTCCAAAGCCAGTCCATCTCGGCCCAGAACGTCGGGTCGGTCTTGGCAAACTCGTAGCGTTCCTCAAGATCAAGGATCAGCGGCATCAGCGTCTCGCTGACGAACCGCCCGCCGAACAGGCCAAACCGCCCCTGCTCGTCCGGCCCGGTCATGAAGCTGTTGATTCCGTCCTCGGCCATGATCTTTTCCCTCGTGTTCTGCTGACCCCGATGTAGCGCCCCTGCCAGCCTTCGGAAAGGGGGGCCGTCAACCCCCCTAGGGCTTCGCCCTCCGAGGATATTCCGAGAAGAGGACGCCCTTAAGGTTTTCCCCTTTGCCAAATATCCCCGTGCGGAGCGCACTCCCGAGGAAGTGCGCCTGCGCGCTGACGAGACAAAAGGCGTGCGGCGCAAGCCGCTCAATTCTGCACGCGCGGGTCCAGGCGCTATCGCAACATCGGCACGCCGGCGCGCGTGCCCTGCGCCGCCTCGACAAACGCCGCGATCCGGCCGGCATCCTTCACCCCCGGCGCGCTTTCGACGCCCGAGGATACATCCACCTGCCGCGCCCCGGTCAGCCGCACCGCCTGCGCCACGTTGTCCGGCGTCAGCCCGCCCGCCAGCATCCAGGGCCGCAGCCACTTGCGCCCAACCAAAAGCCGCCAGTCAAACGCCAACCCGTTGCCGCCCGGCAGATCGGCACCCTTCGGCGGCTTGGCGTCGATCAGCAACTGGTCTGCCGCAAGGCTCATCTCCATCAGGCCCGACAGGTCGCCCTCGTCGGCCACGCCCATCGCCTTCATCACCGGCAGCCCGTAGCGTGCGCGCACCTCGGCCACCCGCGCGGGCGTCTCGTGGCCATGCAGTTGCAGCATGTCCAAAGGCACCTCCGCCACCAGCGCATCCAGCGTCGCATCGTCGGCATCGACCGTCAGCGCCACCTTGGCCAGCCCGACCGGGGCCGCCAACGCCAGCCGCTTCGCCTCGGGCAAGGTCAGGTTGCGCGGGCTTTTGGCAAAGAACACGAAGCCCGCATAGGCCGCCCCCGCCGCCGCGACAGCGGCCACGTCGGCCTCGGTCCGCAGGCCGCAGATCTTGACCCGAACCTCGACCATCAGCGCGACTTCGGCCGGTCCAGAAGTGCCAGCACATCATCCTGCGGCACCGAGGTCGTATCGCGCAGCACCGCCAGTTCACGCTCCAGCCGCGTCACCTCGCGCGATTTGGCACTTGCGGTCGACCGGTGCTTCATCTCGCGGAACCATTCCCAGACGAAGCCGATCAAAAGCCCCGCCACGATGCCGACGAAGATGATCAGGAACAGCGGCAGTTCCATGCCCCAGGTCAGCCCGGTCAGCGCCGCCAGATCGTCAGGCAGCAGCCGCACTGCCACCGGCGCGCGATTGGCCAGCGCCACGGTCAGCAGAACCAGCGCCAGAGCGATCAGAAAGGCATAGCGAAGATAGCGGGTCATCGGCGGCTCCCTTGCGGCATACGCCAATATCGGTCCGAACCGGGGCCGCTGCAAGCAGCCTTGCGGTTACTTGGCGTTCAACCGGTCGCGCAGAAGTTTGCCGGTCTTGAAGAACGGCACCTTCTTGTCATCGACCTTGACCGCCTCGCCGGTGCGCGGGTTGCGCCCGACGCGGGCGTCACGCGCCTTTACGGAAAACGCGCCGAAGCCGCGCAGTTCCACCCGGTCCCCCTTGGCCAGCGCGTCGATGATTTCCTCAAAGACCGTGTTGACGATGCGCTCGACATGGCGCTGCGTCAGATGCGGGTTTTCATCCGCGATCTTCTGGATCAGTTCAGACCGGATCATCCCTAGCGTCCCCCCTGTGGTTCGGCCCTTGGCAGCGGCCGCCACGATGTTCTTGTCTGCGGACTATAGGCAAAAATTGTCACCGCACAAATGAAAACAAGGGGGTGGCGGCCCAATGCAAAGGGCCCTGCCGTCCGGCAAGGCCCTCTTTTCGTTGCAAACCTCGGTCGAGGGTCGGCTCAGGCCTTGTCGCCGCTCTTCAGAGCCGCGCCAAGGATGTCGCCAAGCGATGCGCCCGAATCGGACGAACCATACTGTTCGACGGCCTCTTTCTCTTCGGCGATCTCGCGCGCCTTGATCGACAGACCCAGCTTGCGGGTCTTGGGATCAATGTTGGTCACGCGCACGTCGATGTGGTCGCCGATCTGGAACCGCTCGGGGCGCTGGTCTGCCCGGTCACGGCTCAGGTCGCTGCGGCGGATGAACGACTTGGCGCCGTTGTACTCCACCTCGATGCCACCCTCTTCGATTGCGGTCACGGTGACGGTGATGATCCCGCCCCGCTTCACGCCATCAACCGCGTCCGAGAAGTTGTCCTCGCCCAGCGCCTTGATGGAGAGCGAGATGCGCTCCTTCTCGACGTCGACTTCGGTGACAGCGGCATGCACCGTGTCGCCCTTGCGGTAGTTCTGGATCGCTTCTTCGCCGCGCTGGTCCCACGACAGGTCGGACAGGTGGACCATGCCGTCGATATCGTTGTCGAGGCCGACGAACAGACCGAATTCGGTGATGTTCTTGACTTCGCCTTCGATCTGGCTGCCCACGGGATGCGTTTCCGCAAAGACTTCCCACGGGTTGCGCTGCGTCTGCTTCAGGCCCAGCGAAACGCGACGCTTGGCGCTGTCGATTTCCAGCACCATGACGTCCACTTCCTGCGAGGTGGAGACGATCTTGCCGGGATGCACGTTCTTCTTGGTCCAGGACATTTCCGAAACGTGGACCAGACCCTCGACCCCCGCTTCCAGCTCCACGAAGGCGCCGTAGTCGGTGATGTTGGTGACGCGGCCCTTGTGGACCGTGCCGATGGCATACATCTTTTCAACGGCATCCCACGGATCGGATTGCAGCTGCTTCATGCCCAGCGAAATACGGTGGGTTTCCTTGTTGATCTTGATCACCTGGACCTTGACGGTCTCGCCGATGTTCAGGATCTCCGACGGGTGGTTCACCCGACGCCACGCCATGTCGGTGACATGCAGCAGGCCGTCGACACCGCCGAGGTCCACGAACGCACCGTATTCGGTGATGTTCTTGACCACGCCGTCAACCGTCTGACCTTCGGTCAGGTTGCCGATCACTTCGGCGCGCTGCTCGGCACGGCTTTCTTCCAGGATCGCACGGCGCGACACAACGATGTTGCCCCGACGACGGTCCATCTTCAGAATCTGGAACGGCTGCTTCATGCCCATCAGCGGGCCGGCATCGCGCACCGGACGCACGTCAACCTGGCTGCCCGGCAGGAACGCCACAGCGCCGCCAAGATCCACCGTGAAGCCACCCTTGACGCGGCCGAAGATCGCGCCATCGACGCGGGTTTCCGACGCATAGGCCTTCTCAAGCCGATCCCACGCCTCTTCACGACGGGCCTTTTCACGGCTGATCTGGGCTTCACCGCGGCTGTTTTCCACGCGGTCCAGATACACTTCAACTTCGTCGCCGATGTTGATGTTGGGCTGCTCGCCCGGGTTCGCGAATTCCTTAAGGTCGATGCGGCCTTCCATCTTGTAGCCGACATCGATGATGGCCTGGCCCGCCTCGATGGCGATCACACGGCCTTTGACAACGGTTCCCTCTTCGGGCGTGTCAATCTCGAAGCTTTCCTTCAACAGGGCTTCGAAGTCTTCCATGGTTGCTTTAGCGCACATATAGATCAGTTTCCTTTTCTCGTGTTTTCACTGGCCTTGCGGTTGGCTCCGCCGGTCTTTGCTCATCGCTCTTGCGAAAAATCCTGCCTGTCCGGTAAACCGGGCCAAACCAGACTCCGCGCGAGGATGCGGCGCTATAGCCCCATTCCCGCAGTCAGGCAAGGAAAACCCACCCCGCCGGCGGCCCGCTGCCGGTCCGCATTTTCGCCCTGATCGGCTGGCAAAGTTGCGGCATGGCAGCGTTCCTTGTCCCCCTGATCCTCGGCACGCTCCTGTGGTCCGCCACGGGCTTCATCGCCTACCCGCGCGAGATCTGGGATGTTGACGCATTCTGGACGGTCTGGCCCGCCGCGATCATCCTCACAAGTGCCTGCGGCTTTGTCTGGCCCGGCCACGCCTTTCGCCACGCGAGCCTGATCTTCGGCCCGCTTTTGGTGGTGATGCTTGCAACCGGACTTGCCACCGGCAGCAGTTTCAGCCTCCTGCCGCTCGGCCTTGTCGCGATGGCCGCTCTCGCCCTGCCCGGCGCAATCCTCGCAGCGGCAACCGGCTGGCTCGCCCGCCAGCGCTAACCCTGCCGCACCGGCTGGAACCGCCCGCAAACCCGCACCCGCGTCCTGCGGTCCATCTCGGCGTTCACTTCGGCACCGATCAGCACCATCACCGTCGACAGCCAGATCCACAGCATCAGGATCACCACCGCCGCCAACGAGCCTTAGGTCTCGTCATACCTCCCGAAACTGCCGACATCCCAAGCGAGCCCCGCCGAGGTCGCAATCAACCCGACAGCCGCGACCACCGCCCCCGGCGCAATCCACACCCACTCGGCATCCGGCCGGTTCGGCGCCCAACGATAGATCGCCGCCAGCATCAGCGCAAAGAGAATCGGCCAGCGCAGGGCCAGGATCACGCCGCCCGCCACCCCACCCAACCGCGCGGCCAGAAATGGCAACACCGCGACAATTGCGCCCACCACGCTCACCACCACGATCCCGGCCAGCGCAAAGCCCAGCGCCACGAGGTTCAGCTTCACGAACCCGCGCGTCTCGTCCACGTCATGGGCAATGTTCAAAGCCTCGATCAGCGCCTTGGTGCCGCCACTGGCGGACCACAGCGCAATCACCAGCGCCACCAGCGCGGTCAGGGAAAGCGCCCCCTCCGCCTTGGCCGCGATCCGCGTCGCCTGCTCGGTCAACAGCGTCGCCGCCTCCTCCGGCAGCACGCCCGTCACCGATGCCAGCGTTTCGGGCACCTCCGCAGGCTCCAGCACCAGCCCGAAGATCGAAATCAGCGCCGTGATCGCGGGCACCAGCGCCAAAAGCCCGTAGAACGTCACGCCCGCCGCAACAGCCAGCACCGATCCTTCACGATCTCGTCCTTCAGATCACGGACCAGCCCCGGAATGTCGCCAAGAACCCCAAATGCCATGACTGCGCTCCGTGCTGGCAGCGCAACCGGCCAGCCCCGCGCATGGTCCGCGGCCTAGGCAAGCGGCATCCCGCGGCGCAGCGCCGCTTCCACCACCGCAACCGCCCGCGCCACCGCCTCGTCCACCGGCAGCACGCTGGTATCCAGCACAACCGCGTCGGGTGCCGCCTTCAGCGGCGCGTCCGCCCGGCCCATGTCGCGCGCGTCGCGCTCGATCACCTCGGCCAGCACCCGGGCCTCGTCGCCACCAAGTTCCAGCCAGCGCCGATGCGCCCGAACCTTCGGGCTCGCGGTGACATAAAGCTTCACCTCGGCTTGCGGGCAGATCACCGTCCCGATGTCGCGCCCGTCCAGCACCGCACCGCCGTCGCGGCGCGCAAACCGGCGCTGAAACTCGACCAGCGCCGACCGCACCTCAGGGATCGCCGCCACCCGGCTTGCCGCCTGCCCCGCCTCCAGCGTGCGCAGATCCTCCCGCGCCAGATCATCCGGGACCAAAGCCCGCGCCGCCGCGACCGGATCACCGCCCTTCACGCCCACGGCGCGATACAGAAGCCCGGTGTCCAGATGCGCAAGGCCGAACCGTGCCGCAACCGCCCGGCCTATGGTGCCCTTGCCCGCCGCCGCCGGCCCGTCGATCGCCACCGTGAACCGCATCACCCCATCCCGCCTCTCACTGTCCACACCTTCCCCTTTGCCAAATATCCTCGGGGGGGAAGCCCGGAACGGGCGTGGGGGGCTGAAAGGCCCCCCTCAGCCCCGGTGCAAAGCGCAGCGTCGCGCCGAGGGCAGGCCAGTGGAGGGGCCAATGGAGGGGCCAATGCGGCCCCGCCGCTCCGAAAGATTTAAACGGCGTAAACGCCAGCCCGCAACCCATTGAAATCCTGCACTCCCCGAAGTGTCCCACGGTGGGACACGGACCTCACCCCCGGCTCAAGCTGGCCCCCAGACCCGCCATCAGCCCCTCGAAAATCGGAAACGAGGTCACGATGGGGCTGGCATCGTCAACCGAAACCGCCGCCTTCGCCGCCATCCCGCAAACAAGGAAACTCATCGCGATCCGGTGATCCAGATGGGTCGCACAAATAGCCCCGCCCGGCACCCCGCCCGGCCCCATTCCGTACACGATCAGGGTGTCCTCATCTTCCTCGATCCGTACCCCGCACGCCTCCAGCCCCCGCGCCATCGCGTCGATCCGGTCGCTTTCCTTGACGCGCAGCTCCTTCACCCCCCGCATCACGGTCCGCCCCTCGCTGAACGCCGCCACCACCGACAGGATCGGATATTCGTCGATCATCGACGGTGCCCGCTCCTCCGGCACCTCGATCCCTTGCATCGCGCCGGAAAACCGCACCCGCAGATCCGCCACCGGCTCGCCGCCCTCCTCGCGAGGGGAAAGGAACTCGATCTCCGCGCCCATCTCGACCAGCGTCAGATAGAGCCCGTTGCGCGTCAGGTTCTGGCTCACCCCCGGCACAAGGATATCCGACCCCTCCACCACCAGCGCCGCACAGACCGGAAACGCCGCACTCGAAGGATCGCGCGGCACCGCCACCGTCTGCGGCCGCAACTCCGGCTGCCCCACCAGCGTGATGACATGCCCCTCGGCCGTCTTCTCGACGTTCAGCGTGGCACCAAACCCCAGCAGCATCCGCTCCGAATGATCCCGCGTCGGCTCGCGCTCGATCACCACCGTCTCGCCCGGCACGTTCAGCCCCGCAAGCAGCACCGCCGACTTCACCTGCGCCGAGGCCACCGGCAACGCGTAGCGCACCGGCACCGGGTTCGCCGCGCCGACGACAGTCATCGGCAACCGCCCGCCCTTGCGCCCGTAGGCCTGGGTGCCGAACAGCGCCAGCGGGTCCGTCACCCGTCCCATCGGCCGCTTGCGCAGGCTGGCGTCCCCGGTGAAGGTCGCGGTGATCGGCGTCGTTGCCATCGTTCCCATGATCAGCCGCACCCCGGTGCCCGAATTGCCGCAGTCGATCACATCCGCAGGCTCCTGAAACCCGCCGACGCCGACGCCCTGCACCGACCATGCCCCCGGCCCATGCTGCGTCACGGTTGCGCCGAACGCCCGCATCGCCTTCGCCGTGTCCAGCACATCCTGACCCTCCAGCAAACCGGTGATCTTCGTCTCGCCCACCGCCATCGCGCCAAAGATCAGCGACCGGTGACTGATCGACTTGTCGCCCGGCACCGAAGCCGTGCCCCGCAACGGGCCAGACTTGTGGGCGGTCATCGGTTGCGCATCGCCATGGCCGGACATCGGTTACTCCCTCGCGTTTCCGAGCGCCTGATAGCGCAAGCCTCCGATGCGGTCCATCACTTGCACCGACCCGCCCGCGACGACCTCGGACCCTCCGGGGGGAGTATTTGAAGAAAAGAGCAAATCGTGATGGCTTGCTCTTTTCTCAAATACTCACGTCGCGCCGTTACCGCTTGCGGAACGTCAGGTAATGCGGCGGGCGGCCCTCGCGCAGCGCCTTTTGCTCGTAGCGGGTCGAAAGCCAGTCGGACCAGGGTTCGGCGCCGTCGGACACCAGATCGAACCCGGCGGCAGGCACTTCCTCGCGGGTCTGGCGGACGTAGTCCGGAATGTCCGTCGCCACCCGAAACTCGCCGCCTTTCGCCATCACCCGCGCCAGTCCTGCCAGATAGCCGGGTGTCACGAACCGGCGGCGGTGGTGGCGTGCCTTTGGCCACGGGTCAGGGTAATTCAGGAACGCCTTTTCCGCCGCACCGTCCGGCAGCACATCGAACAGGTCGCGCACGTCACCGGGATGGATTGCAAGGTTGTCGAGGTCGGCCTCACGGACCTTGCCCAGAAGCATGGCAATTCCGTTCACGAACGGCTCGCAGCCCAGAAGGAACCGGTCCCGGTGGCGGTCGGCCATATGCACCAGATGCTCGCCGCCGCCAAAACCGATCTCAAGCCACAGGGGTCGCCCACCGGTAAAGGCCAGGTCAATTGCTGCCCGCGATGGATTCGCTTCGCGCGTCACATCGGGCAAGGACAGCGGCTCCAGACCCTCGGCCAGATAGGTCTTCTGGCTTGCCCGCAGCGTCTTGCCGCGAATTCGGCCGTAGAAATTGCGGCGCTCTGTCACTTCGGTCATGTCGCAAGCCCCGGAATTGGTCCGGGGCCTTCAAGCAGAGCTGGACTGTGGGGTCAAGCGGGCCGGGTTGCCTGCGTCACGGATACAGCGCCAGCCAGATATTCGGGACGGACAATACTTCAAAGCTGAACCGTGATATTGTTCGCTTTGGCACCGGCCTGTCAGGCATCGGGCCACAGCGCCATTCTAAGGGAGGACTTCACATGGCACGTTACATCGTGACTGGAAGCTATACTGCGGGTGCGATGCGAGGGCTGATGACAAAGCCTTCGGACCGCGAGGCCGCCACCTCGGCCCTTGTCGCGGCCGCCGGGGGCAAGCTGCACTCGTTCTACATGACCACAGGCGATACCGATTTCCTCATGATCACCGAAACCGACAATCTTCAGGACATGCTGGCCGCCCTGATCGTCGCCGGGGCCTCGGGTTCGGTCTCGGGGCTGAAGACCGTACAGGCCTTCACCTCGGCCGAATTCCTTGCTGCACAGAAGCGCGCTGGCGAAATCGCCGCGAAATACGTGCCACCGACCTGACCGGGATGCGCCGCCCGCTTTGGGCGGCGCATTCGTTGCAGGCGGGTCAGACCGCCTTTTTCAGCGCCTCGACCAGATCGACCCGTTCCCAGGAAAAGCCGCCGTCGGCCTCAGGCGCGCGGCCAAAGTGGCCATAGGCGCTGGTGCGGGCGTAAATCGGGCGGTTCAGGCCAAGATGTTCGCGGATGCCCCGCGGCGTCAGGTCCATGCACTCGGCCACGGCCCGTTCGATCGCTGCTTCCTCCACCTGGCCGGTGCCATGCGTATCGACATAGATCGACAAAGGCTTTGCCACGCCGATCGCATAGCTGACCTGAAGCGTGCAGCGTTCGGAGAGCCCGGCAGCGACCACGTTCTTGGCCAGATAGCGCGCGGCATAAGCGGCCGAGCGGTCGACCTTGGTCGGGTCCTTGCCGGAAAACGCGCCGCCGCCATGCGGGGCAGCGCCACCATAGGTGTCGACGATGATCTTGCGCCCGGTCAACCCTGCGTCGCCGTCCGGCCCGCCGATGACAAAGGTGCCCGTCGGGTTCACATGCCATTCGGTCTTCTTGGTGATCCAGCCCTCGGGCAGCACCTTGCGGATGTAGGGCTCCACGATCCCGCGAATGACCTTCGAGGTCTGGCGTTTCGAGGTATGCTGCGTCGACAGCACGATCGAGGTCACCTCGACCGGCTTGCCATCGGCATAGCGCAGCGTCAGTTGGCTTTTCGCATCCGGCCCCAGTGTCGGTTCCGCGCCCGACTTGCGCGCGTCGGCCAGCGCCTTCAGGATCGCATGGGCATACTGGATCGGTGCCGGCATGTATTCCGGTGTCTCCAGCGTGGCGTAGCCGAACATGATGCCCTGATCGCCCGCCCCGTCGCGGTCCACGCCCTGCGCGATATGGGCGGATTGTTCGTGCAGGTAGTTGTGCACCTTGATCTTCGACCAGTGGAACTTCTTCTGCTCGTAGCCGATGTCGCGCACGCAATCGCGCACGATCCCGTCGACCCGCTGCAGCATCGCGTGGGTCGCCTCTTTCGACGACAGGCCCACCTCGCCACCAACGACCACCCGGTTCGTCGTGGCAAAGGTTTCGCAGGCCACGCGGGCGTTCGGCTCCT
Organism: Paracoccaceae bacterium; assembly: GCA_030697175.1. Classification (GTDB taxonomy): domain Bacteria; phylum Pseudomonadota; class Alphaproteobacteria; order Rhodobacterales; family Rhodobacteraceae; genus JAUYQR01. Next base: position 421,704 of record JAUYQR010000015.1, read on the forward strand.
CGGTCAGGAAGGCATCGAGGATGGCATCCGAGATGCGGTCACAGACCTTGTCGGGATGTCCCTCGGACACAGATTCCGAGGTGAAGACATAGTTCTTGCGGGTCATGGGGACGTGCTCCGTTGAAGATCCCCGCCACGCCAGGAAGCCGTTGTGGCGGTTCATGATGGCCCCCCGTAGAACGCGGGCGTCGCACCGTCAATGGGTCGCTTGCCGGCGGCGTCTCAAGGTGGCAAGCGCGAGGCCGGCAAGCAACAAGATTACCGGTGCCTCGCCATAGCGCGCAAAGGGTGTCGGTGGCAGCGCCCCCGGCAGTGCCGCATCCAGCGCGCCGATGGTGCCAAACGGCAGCGCCTTCACGACGCGCCCGCGCGCATCGACCACTTCGGTCACCCCGGTGTTGGCCACGCGCACCAACGGCAACCCCTGTTCCACCGCCCGCAGCCGGGCCTGGGCCGCGTGCTGGAATGGCCCGGTCCAGACCCCGAACCACGCGTCATTGGTGATCTGCAAGATCCAGTCCGCGCGCTCCGGCGCGCCGCCCACGTCCTGCGGAAAGACCGCCTCATAGCAGATCAGCGGCAGCACCTTGCCCATCCGGCCAAGGTTCAGCACCGCCGGTCCCGCCCCGGCGGTATAGGTGTTGCCCGCCTGTGCAGCGAAGGCGGTGATCCCGAACCAGTCGCCCAGAAGATCACCAAACGGGACATATTCGCCGAACGGCACCAGATGATGCTTGTCGTATTCGGCGGCGATCATGCCGTCCCGTTCCAGTACCCGCAGGCTGTTGTAGAACCTTTCCCCCTCGACGCGCTGGATGCCCAAGGCGACAGGTCGTCCGCCCGAGGCGGCCATGATCTCGGGGACGATCTCGGGCGAATACTCCATCAGATAGGGAACTGCCGTCTCGGGCCAGATGGTCAGATCCGCCACCGGCTCGGCCCGTGTCAGCTCCAGTTGGCGGTCGAAATACAGCCGCGCCAGGCTCTCATCCCACTTCAGATGCTGCTCGGCATTGGGCTGGATCAGGCGCAGCGTCACGTCACGGTCCGGCGGCAACGGCTGGTTCAGCCGCATCTGCCCCGCAACGCCAAGCCCCGCCAGCCCCACCCCGGCTGCCAGCGCCCCCGGCCAGCCCCACGCCACCGGCAGCGCGGCGGCCAGAAGCGTCATCAGCGTCAAGCCGCTCGGGCCGATATAGGCAGCCACCTGGTCAAGCGGCGTGCCGATCCAGACATGCCCGGGAAGCGCCCAGGGAAAGCCGGTCAGCACATAGCCCCGCAGCAGTTCCGCCACCGAAAACGCCACAGCAAAGCCCAGCGCCCGCTGGCGCGCACCGGCAGACAGGGCAGCCGCAGCGCCCCAGAACAGCGCCAACCCGAACGCCAGGAAAAGAACGGCAAACGGCGCCATCCAGCCATGCTGCGCCACGTCGATCAGGAACGGCTCCACAATCCACGAAAGCGCAATCGCGAAATATCCCGCGCCGCCGAACAGTCCGGCCCAGAACGCCCGTCGCGCCCCTTCGGCCCGCGATACCAGCGCCACCAACCCCGCCAGTGCGCCAAGCGTTGCCCACCACCAGCCAAGCGGCGCCTGTCCGGTTGCCATGATCGCGCCCAGGCCGAACGCAACCACCGCGATGCGCCGGCGCGACCAGCGACCCTGCACCGCCATGCTCAGTCCGCTGCCTGATTGGGCAGCCGCACTCTCAGCCGCTTGATCCGGCGCGGATCGGCATCGACGATCTCGATCTCCGCACCGCTCTCATGGGTCACCACTTCGCCGCGCGCCGGGACCCGCCCGGTGCGCAGGAACACAAGGCCGCCCAGCGTGTCGATCTCTTCGTCTTCCTCGCCCGAGCGCAGCCGAATCCCCAACGCCGCCTCGATCTCTTCAAGGGGAGCGGTGGATTGCGCCAGAATCACGCCCGGCTTTTCCTCTTTCCACAGCGCGCCTTCATCCTCGTCATGCTCATCCTCGATCTCGCCGATCACGGTTTCGATCAGGTCCTCGATCGTCACCAGCCCGTCGACCCCGCCGTATTCGTCGATCACCAGCGCCATGTGGACACGCTCTTTCTGCATCTTCTGCAACAGAACGCCCGTCGGCATCGACGGCGGCGCGTAAAGGATCGGGCGCAACAGCCGCTTCAGGCTGAACCGCCCGGTCGCGCCAAAGCCATGCTGCAAGGCCAGATCCTTCAACAGCACCAGCCCCTGCGGATGGTCCAGCGTGACCTTGTAAACCGGCACCCGGCTGAAGCCGTGCTCGCGAAACACCTCGACAAGTTCATCCTTGCCAATGCTCAACGGCACCGCGACGATCTCGTTCTTGGGGATTGCCACATCGTCAACGCGCATCCGGCGCAAGGCCCCGAGGCCCGCACTGGCCGAGGCGGTCTCTGCCGTCGTGGCCGCCGCCGAAGGCGTGTCGCTGTCAGTCGCCGAAGAAAACGCGGAAAGAAGCCGCCCGAAAAACCCGCGCTGGGCGGGGTCGGATCGCTCGTCGTCGCTCAGGTCGTCCAGCGCACCTGGCGCCGCGGTTGACCCATCGTTACTACTGCCCATTGGTCCTTTGTCCAGAACGCACCCGCCATTGGGGTGCCGCGTCAATATGGGTCCGAAATGCCCAAGGTTGCAAGTATCTGCACTTCACGCCCTTCCATCAGGCGCGCATCCGCCTCCTCGACATGGTCATGGCCCAGAAGGTGCAGCACGGCATGCACCACAAGATGTGTCACATGGTCCGCCATCGCCTTGCCTTGCGCCACCGCCTCGGCAGCGCATGTCTCCCAGGACAGCGCAATATCGCCCAACGCCTCCGGCGCGTCCACTGTTCCTGGCTCCGGCAGGTCGGGTGCCGCGCCCGGCTGATCCGGGCCACGCTCCTCGGACGGCCAGCTCAACACGTTCGTGGGCGTGGGCTTGCCGCGGAAATCCGCGTTCAGTCCGGCAATCCGGGCATCGCTGGTGGCCAGAAGGCTGATCTCGAACCCCTCTGCCGCAAGGCCAAGCCCGGCCAGCGTGGCGACACTCGCCCGCTCGGCCAGCGCCGAAAGCCCAAGCGCCTCCCAGCGTGCGTCTTCAAAGACAATGTCAACCACTGCAGCCATGCCGCGCCCTAGCGCACCCGCCCCTGCCGCTCAAGGCCTACCGCTTCACCGGCTTCCCCTTTTCGAAATATCCGGCCTTATGTAGCAAACGCACCAAGCTAGTCGGGGCGGGGGAAGCTATCGTGAATGTCCGCAACAGTATATGCCTGAACCTCGCCCTCAAGTCTGGTGACGTGGACGGTCACCACATAGACCATTTCAAACGG
>JAUYQR010000023.1 GCA_030697175.1 Paracoccaceae bacterium
AAGACTTCGCCACGCAATGGCTATGGACTTACAACAACGACCGCCCGAACATGGGCATCGGAGGCATCACCCCCGCCCAGAAACTGAAATTGGCTGCGTAAGTTCTACGAATGCACCCCGTTAAGAATGGGGGGATTACCGTCTGGGCTGTCGATCTGCGTCCGGCGTGATGGCAATGAAACTGAAACTTGCCATCGATCCCGACATCGTCGCCCTGATGGCGGCCGAGGTCGCAGCGGGGGAACGCGCTGTCACCGCGGCCATGCGTGAGGCTGGCACCAGCCTGAAATCCGCCTGGCGCACCCAGATCACAGGCGCGGTGCTGGGCACACGCCTTGCCAACTCGATCCGCTCGGCCAGCTTTCCGAAGTCCGGCGAAAGCCTGAACGCGGCCGCGCTGGTCTGGTCGAACGCCCCAGTGATCATCGGCGCACATGACACCGGCCCGCTGATCCGTTCCAAGAACGGCTTCTGGCTGGCGATCCCCACGCCAGCGGCAGGAAAATCCACGCGCGGCGGCAAGATCACCCCTGGCGAATGGGAACGCCGCACCGGCCTGCGCCTGCGGTTCATCTATCGCCGCCGGGGTCCAAGCTTGCTGGTGGCCGAGGGGCGGCTGAACACCAAGGGCCGGGCCGTTGCGTCACGGTCGAAGACCGGCCGAGGCGTCGTGACTGCGCCGATCTTCCTGCTGGTGCCGCAGGTCAAACTGCCGAAGCGGCTGGATCTGGCGCGTGATGCTGAGCGGGCGGTGGACGCTGTGCCGGGGTCGATTGCGATTGGGTGGATGAGTGGGCGGAGGTAACCGCCCATCTCCTCTATGATGAGGCACCGGAAAGCTTTGGCACACTCGCATTCAATTAACCTTGCCGCCAGCTTCGACAATTGCTTCATGGAGAATTTGATACAGCCGGTCCAAAAATTGGCGTGCATCGGCCGACATCGCGGCGCTGATGCGGGGTGCCGCATAATCATAAACGGTTTCAATCTTTCTCGCGCGATTAAGTCCTGAACCTTCACCCCTGAGGTCAAATGCTGTCTGCCAATTGGAAATTTGGTCGTCAGAGAGCCTGCTTCTTGTGAGCATGGAAATTCTCGCTTCAACCGCACGTCTAATACGACTGAGCGCAGTTTCACGCTCTCGTTCGTCTTTCGGAGGTCGGCTCCAAGCGGCGGGTCTGTCGAGCCATTTTGATGCCTCTTCCTGAAGTCTCGCTCTCAGTTCCGCGACTGGCATGAGGTTGCCGTATTCATCCTCCCGGCCCCCAGCGAACCTCCGGCTCAGCGCCTTGATACGCGTCCAATGTTCTTTGTGAAGCTTGGGATGCTGCGAGAGCCCTAGCCTGTCGCGCCAAGGGTCGCGGAATGCATCAATCGCATCATGCATTGCGATTTCCAGACCTTTGATGTCGTAGTGAGGGCAGCAGTCGGTTTCGTCAGAAGGATCAACCGCAGCCTGCATCATCTTAATCAGTTTGACCAGTTGGCCCCTAGACAGACGTTCCAGCTTTGAAGTCGACTCATCCAAGCCGCCCAAGAACACGGAATGGCTGCCGACCTGACGCTCGATGGCACCAGCCACGCCGGCCCCAACGATATCACGAAGGCTGGCTATCGCGTTTCCCACTGAGCCAAGGACATGGTCCCGTTTTTGGGCGGGAGAGCCGAGGTTTGAACCTTTGACTTGATCGAAATGCGTGAACGCAATGGCCAGCTTGTCGGCAAAGCCCGAACTTCCGACGGCGCGAAGGAGTGCAAGCGGAGACGCAAGCATGGGCTGCTGCGCGCTATCCACTAGCAGGATCATGTCCACATTGGCGAATTTGTTGGTCACGCGAGTCGACACCGAGGATACAGTACTGGCAGTGTGCCCCAAGCCTTGCCCATCGAGGAGGACCAGCTTCAAATCTTCGCCGTCTGCACCAAGATCTGGGTAGAGAGGCCCCTTAACACGAATTCCGTCTACCAACGGGGTCAGCAAACGACCGAACTGCTTGTGGTGATTGCTGGAGAACCAGCGCACCGACGAGAGAAACTCATCCCGATCCGCGCAATCGAATGTCCAGATGATCGGCCACTCTGTTGAAGAGCGTTCTGTTCTCCCAACCTGAATCCGGTCAAAGCGATCAGCAACTTCCTCCATGATATCGAGTGCCAAACTCGAGAACTTGGGGTTGCGGAATGCCTCAACCCCGAAAAGCTCGAGCCAAGTGGCCTTGTCATCCGCTGTCTTATGGTCGCTGAGCTTGCCAAGTTGGGCCTCACAAGACGCACCCGTCTCTTGGCTCAGATCAATGATCGCCGAAATGAAGGAACTGAGACGCTGCTGCTGATGCTCGACTTCCTCCGAAGACACCGCTTCTTCATCACCGACGGTCGTTTCGGTTTGCTCGTCGCCCACGGACGAGAAGTCATCCCCGTCACTTTCAGCAGCGGCTTTCCATCCACCCAGAATGTACGAGAGACGAAATCTCTGTTCGCGATGTTCCAGGAGGGCAGCAGCAATCTTAGATTCCGGTTTGCCCTGAATTGCTTCCAGGCAAGCTTCTTCGAGGCATTCATCGATGTGCGCGCGAACTTCGTGTTCAGGCATGAAGGTGACAGCAGCGGAGAAATCACCTGGCGCAGCGACGATTTCAATATCAGCGGTTGTTGTCTTGGCGGTCGATGTCGAGGGGAAGCGATCCTTTTCAGGATCGGAACCGATGACGTGGCGAAGCAGGGTGGTCTTCCCAGCGCCCGTCGTGCCCAAAAACAGGACGGTGGCATAGCCGTCCTCCCGGGTTGGCAAAGGGATGACATCGGATCGCTTGGTTTCAGCATCGTGGCTCACCGCTTCGATACCGTCAAAGAAAGCCGACACGACCACCGGGTCAAACTGGAGTTCCGCATCCTTGCGCCGAACACCACTCCACCAAGAGTCATCTTGAAGGAGTTCGTTTAGTTGTCCGACGAGAAGATCGGCAGTCACGTCGTCTGAGGTCCCAAGGCCTTTCCTGACTTTGAGGCCCCATTCGTTGCGACTCCGTCGGACCGGATGGCGGAATGTAACACTCCAACCGGGACGGTTTGATCTCGACTTCGATGCCGTAAACTTGCGGTCGGACATGGCGTTGTTCTCCGTTGTTCCACGCCTTTCTACAGGTGGTTGGTATCCACGTCAATCTGTTTCGGAACAACACAGAACAACGCTATCGAGGTCTACGAGGACAGATTCTATGCCCACACCACGCGAAACGATCCTCGCCGCGCTGCACGCGCTGCTCTCGGCGTTGCCCGCCACCGCCCTGCGCGGTGACGTGCTGCCCGAACGCGTACCTGTCACTGGCCTCCTGATCCTGCGGGACGGAGAGCCGGGGGAGCCCGAGGTCACGCTGTCGCCCCTGCGCTACCACTACCAGCACCAGGCCGAGATCGAGGCAGTCGTGCAGGGCGCTGCCCGTGATGCCACCTTCGACACGCTCTGCGCCAGCATCGGCGCGGCACTTTCGGCCGACCGCACGCTGGGCGGGCTCTGCGACTGGGTCGAGGCGGAAGCGCCGCGCCCGGTCGATCTGGCCGTCGAGGGTGCGGCCAGCCTGAAGGCTGCCGTCATCACCGTGGTTTTGCACTATTCGCTGGCCGATCCACTCGGCTGACAATCCAACATCGAGGAGACCAACATGGCACGCGCACAAGGGGCGCGGGCGCAGATGGCGCTTGCGTTCGAGACCGTTTACGGCACCCCGCCGGGTTCCGGATATACCCAGATGCCCTTCATCACCAGTTCGCTGGCGGCCGAGCAGCCGCTGCTGGCCTCGGAACTTCTGGGCTATGGCCGCGACCCCCGCGCGCCCTTGCTGGATGCGATCACCACCGATGGCGACGTCGAGGTGCCAATCGATGCCGCAGGTTTCGGCTTCTGGCTGAAGGCGGCCTTCGGGACGCCGACGACTACTGGCACCGTGGCGGCCACCGGCGCAATCACTTTCTCGGCCCAGCCCGCCGTCAACAGCACGCTGACGATCAACGGCACGGCCTTCACCTTCGTGGCCTCGGGCGCGACGGGCAACCAGGTCAACATCGGCGCCAACCTGGCCGCCACCATGACCGCGCTGGCCGTGGCTTTGAACGCCAGTGTCGTCGCTGGCGTGGCACTGGCGACCTACACCGGCACGGCCACCGCGCTGACCATGGTGTTCGACGTCCTCGGCAGCACCGGAAACACCTTCACGCTGGCGGCGTCCGTTTCCCCCGCCTCCAATGGTACGGTTTCGGCTGCAACCCTCACGGGCGGCTTGAATTCGCACACATTCATGTCGGGCAGTTGGAGCCTGCCAAGCATGTCCATCGAAGTGGGCATGCCGGAAGTGCCGCGCTTTGCCATGTATTCCGGCTGCGTGTTGGATGCGCTCTCCTGGCAGATGGAGCGATCCGAATCAGATCGCCATCTTCCTCGATGTCGTCTTTAGCTGGTGCGAGGGGTTGATCCCGCTCCGGGGCTTTGTCGACAAGGGTCAGGGCCGGGACGGCAAGCCCCACAACATCTGGATACCGGCAGACAGGACCGCCCGCGAAAAGCTGGTGACCTTCGCGGCATGGGCGAACCGTGAAGGCGCTGCGGTCTATGTCATCCCCGGCACGGTCGACGAACAAGGTCAGGCCCGCGCTGCGGATGTGCTGCAGATGCAGGCCCTCGTGGTTGATCTCGATGCGGGTGACATTCCGGCCAAGCTGGATCACATCGTCAGCCACCTCGGCACTCCGACCCTGATCGTGGAAAGCGGCGGTCGCACGCCCGAGGGCGCTGCCAAGCTGCATGTCTGGTGGAAACTGACCGAACCCGCCGCGGGCGAGGATCTGGCCACCCTGTGCCGCCTGCGGGGCGACATCGCCGTCAAGGTCGGCGGCGACACCCATTTCCGCTCGGCGCACCAGCCTATCCGTGTCGCGGGCACGGTCTATCACAAGCACGGCCATCAGCGGCTGGTGCAGATCCGCGACCACAACCCGGTCGAGGTCGATCTGGCAGATTTCGCGGAACGGGTGGCCGACATGCCACCGCTGCCGGGCGTAGGCATGGCCAGCACGCCGCTGTCGGTCGCAAAGCCCGGCGTCGACGCCGTCCTGACCACTCCGGTTCGCGAGGGCGCAGTGGATGACTGGTCGCGATTTCAGGGGGCGAGCGCCGCCATCGGGCATTACATCCGCCTCGTGCACGACGGCCGCATTGACCCCGCTGAGGGCTGGGAAGCGATCTGCGGCTACAACGCTGCCATGCTGCGCCCCGAATGGCCGCTTGATGAGCTATGACCGAAAGTTGGTGACGGTTTGATCAGGCGGCTTTGAATTCGTGCTTGATGCCGTCGCGGAATTCAACCCCCTGGATGATTTCGGGCAGGCGGTTCTGACCATCGAGTTTGCGCCATTTCTTCCTGGCCGACAGCATCAGCTGGTGGGTCATCGCTAGCGCCGTCTGGCGGCTCAGGCAGCCTTTGGCCTTGGTGGTGCGATGCCGGACGGTGGCAAAGGTGCTCTCGATGGGGTTTGTTGTGCGGATGTGCTTCCAGTGCTCGGCCGGGAAGTCGTAGAAGGCGAGGAGATCGGCGCGGTCCTTGGTCAGGCATTTCACCGCCCGGTCGTATTTCACGCCGTAAGCCGCGATGAAGAAATCGAAGGCGGCGTCGGCCCCGGCCTTGGTTTCGGCCATCCAGATGTCCTTCAGATGCGCTTTGACCTTGGGCTGCACCGACTTTGGCATCGCATTCAGCACGTTCGCGGTCTTGTGCACCCAGCAGCGCTGCCCCCGTGGCTTGCCGTAAACCTCATGCAGTGCCGCCCAAAACCCCATGGCGCCATCGCCGACGGCCAGCTTGGGCGCAGCCTCAAGCCCCCGGCGTTTCAGGTCCAGGAGCAGCTCGCGCCAGCTTTGGGTGCTTTCGCGAAAGCCGTCGATCAGGCCCAGCACATCCTTGTTGCCCCATTCGTCGGCACCGATAATCACCAGCATGCATTGGCGATCTTCGTCCATGCGGGGCGTGAAGTAGACCCCGTCGGCCCAGAAATACACATAGCGCCGCGCTGACAGATCGCGCCTGGACCAGCGTTCATAATCGTCCCACCAGTCGGCCTTCAGCCGGGTGATGGTGGTGGCCGACAGGCCCGGCGCATCCGGCCCCAGCAGGGCCGCCAGAGCTTCGGAGAAATCGCCGGTGGAGATCCCCTTGAGGTAAAGCCACGGCAGCAGGTCCTCGATCGACCTGGCGCGCCGCAGATAGGGCGGCAGGATCGTCGAGGTGAACTTCAGCGGCGCGCCGTCCGGTGCCCGGTCACGCACCCGCGGAACCTTCACCGGCACGGCCCCGATCCCGGTCTGGACCTCGCGCTCCGGCAGATGGCCATGCCGGACCAGGCGGCGGTGGCCAGCCGCATCGGTCTGACCGGCATGGGCCGCGAGAAAGGCGCTCAACTCGGCCTCGACCGCCTGCGCGATCAGATCCCGCGCGCCCTGGCGCAGCAAATCCGTCAGCGGGTCGGGCGAAAATCCTTCTGGTGCGCGAAACGCGACAACCGTATCCTTCGTCATGTGGCATATCCTTTTCTCTGCGAGAACTGCGGCGCGTCAACAACGCCTTGATATGCCACCCAATCCCCCCGTCACCAACTTTCAGCTATAGCTCG
>JAUYQR010000004.1 GCA_030697175.1 Paracoccaceae bacterium
TCGGCCAGGAAGAAATGGCGCAAACTCGATGGTCAGAACCGCCTGCCCGAAATCATCCAGGGGGTTGAATTCCGCGACGGCATCAAGCACGAATTCAAAGCCGCCTGATCAAACCGTCACCAACTTTCGGTCATAGCTCTAATTGGGAACGGTGCACTCAGTGCAATCGTGGCGGCTGTCGGACTTTTCGGATGCGTGGCCGCGTCCGAGGTTGCTGCTTTCCACACCGCAAGTGCAGCAGAATTTCAGGAACGGATCGTTGGCGCCAGGCTTGTCTGGGAAGACGGAGAAACGCGATACTTTGCGGACGGGACGTTTTCTGGAAACGCCGGAGACAAGCGTCTGCAGGGCAAATGGACGTTCGAGAACGGTCAGTATTGCCGGTCCGGATCGATCGGTGGCAAGAAGTTTCCTTACGCCTGCGAGACGGTAAAGATCGGGGGCGATACCGTGAAGTTCTCGGGAACCGGAACAACGTATACCTACAAAATCAAGAAATAGACGAATTGACTGGCTCGGGCTCTGTTCAGACGGTTGCCGCCTTCCGGTAGTGTCCCAACAGGTGCTCTTGCGGCCCACAGTCGGCAAGTTCAGCATGATCTTCTTGGCGTCAAAGCCAAACCAGCAGTAAACTCGCGCCGCAAGATGACTGGTGTAACGCCGCAACAGCACCCAAAATTGCGCGGACTCTTGCTCAAAGAAATTGGCAGGTCGCGCCATTGGTGAGATTCTGCCGGCGAGGAAGCGGTCAAACAAGGAAGAAACCATGAAAATTGTCATCTGTGCATTGCCACTTTTTGTGGCGTCGGCCTCGATTGCTGTTGCAGGTGGTCCTGCCTACGTAGCGGCCGAGCCGATGCCTGCCGCGATGGAGGCTGCCCCGGCTGCCGTTCATGACTGGTCGGGGTTCTACGGCGGTCTGTCCTACGGCAAGGCTACCGGCGAGACGAACTATTACGATGCCCCCGGTTCGTTCAGCAACGGTCCCTGGGACGTTGAGGGCAACCTGCCCGGCCTCTTTGCCGGTTACAATATCCAGAACGGCAACCTCGTTTACGGCGCCGAACTGAATGCCATGTTCGGCGATGTCCGCGGCACGCCAAGCGGGTTCGAAGAGCAGCAGTATGAAGATGTCATCGATCTCAAGGCGCGGCTCGGGTACGCTGTTGGCTCTGCGCTGTTTTACGGCGCACTTGGTTACAGCACATCGCAGTTCGCCGAAGATGGAGAGCCGCTTCAGAGCATGTCCGGACTTGGATATGGTGTCGGCGTCGACTTTGCGATTGCAGGCCGGTATTCCATCGGTGCGGAATACTACTCTCGCGATCTGAACGGAACGCTGGACTATGCGCCGACTTTCGAGCTTGACGATTCAGGTTTCGACACGCTGACCGTTCGCTTCGGCATGCAGTTCTAACCGGCCCCGGGCCCGCTGGCGCGTTCGATCGTGTTTGTTCGCACGGATCGGGCGCGCTGGCGCCTTCTGGATGAGTGGCGGATGCCGGGATCTGGCGTCGGCCATCTTACCGACCCACACACGCGCAAGTCAAACCTGCGTCTGATGCAAACCGGCGCGGCGGGGCCAGCCTGCGGTTGCCCCAACCGTTTGACAATCCACCCCGCCACATGAGACCAATCGTCCGCGGCACATGAAAGTTGATGCGCATGGACAAGACCGTCATCTGCATGAAGTGGGGCGATCTTTATGACGCTGCCTATGTCAACGTGCTCTATCATGCTGTGCGGGCGAACCTTGCCGAACCGTTTACCTTTGTCTGCCTCACCGATGATCCGACGGGTCTTTCCTCCGGCATATCCTCGCATCCGATTCCCGACATCGGACTGACGCCCCGGCAATGGCGCGGTGGTGGATGGCCGAAGCTGTCTGTGTTCGGCGATACCCTCTACGGGCTTTCCGGTCGGGCGCTGTTCATCGACCTTGACATGATGATCGTCGGGGATCTCCAGCCATTCTTCGATCATGGCAGCGGGCTCGTCGCCATCGACGAAGGCGCCTGGAAGGGCGGCCCGCCTTCGACCATGAGTTCGATCTTTGCGTTCGACATCGGGGCGCAGACCTATCTCGTCGACCGCATCCGACAAGATCCCGATGGGATGGAGGACCGCTACGGCTACGAGCAGACCTTCCTGCATGGCGAGGCTGGCAGCATCAGTTACTGGCCGGACGAGTGGCTCGCAAGTTTCAAGCGGCACCTGCGACGGCCGCTCTTGCTTGATCGCATCTTGCCTCCTAGGCTGCCTGCGTCCGGTGTAAAGGTTGTGGTGTTTCACGGCCTGCCCCGACCGCGAGATCTTGTGCGGCCGGGACCAGGAAACCGTGATCGTTTCCCGCATTACATCGCGGGACCGGTTGATTGGGTTGCGGCCTACTGGACCCGGTATCTTGTGGACTGAGTGCCCCTGACAGGCGTTCCTCATCTGGTTCCTGAGTAAAGATCTGGTCTGAACATCCGTTCTTCGGACGAAGGAGAGGCTATGTCCCTCATGCGCACAGAGCTGAAAACGTGGCTGATCAACCTGCCGCGCGCGGTTGATCGTCGGCGGAAGATGGAAGCCCAGCTTTCTCTCCTGCCGTTTCGGCACACGGTTTTCGATGGCATTGATGGAAAGGCGCGCGAGGCCGACCTGATCCGGACGGTGGATGTTCGCGCTTTCGAACGCAACATGGGCCGCAAGGTTCTGATCGGTGGGATCGGATGCTATCACTCTCACCTCGGGGTCTGGCGCGATTTCCTTGAAACGGGGGCGCCGGTCGCACTGGTCCTGGAAGACGACGTGGTCTTCCACCCGGACTTCGTCACCGCCGTCGATGCGGCACTGGCGGCCTCGGATCGCTGGGACATGCTGAAGCTCAACTGCATCCGCGCAAAGCTGCCGGTCTCGCAGGGCAAGATCGGGAATTACACGCTGAACGCGTATATCGGCCCCGCCACCGGCACCGGCGCCTATCTCGTCAAACGAGAGACTGCAGCGAAACTGCTGCCTCGGATGCTTCCGATCACGCGCGCCACAGACCATGAGATAAACCGGTTCTTCCTGCACGATTTTATGTCTTTTCGGGCTGGAGCCGTTCCCAAGCCATGTTGACGACGGAAGCATCAGCTTTATCACCGGTTTCGCAGCAGGTGATCTGAAGAAGTTCAAATGGTACAGACGCTTACCAAACTACGGCCTGCGTGCGTCCAACTATTGGAGACGGCTTTCATACCTGATACGGATTGGCGCCGTTCCAGGCGCCTCGGACGACACATCTCTCGCAAGAATGACCTTCCCATGAACCGAAGCCATCCCCCGGGCGCGGCGTCCCTTGCCAAATCAGGCCACGATGCCTGAAGGAAAAGCTGTTCGGGAACTTCGCAGGATACTGCACAAGGCAATCGATCCGATCACCACCCTGTTCGAGATCCTGCCGCAGCGCCATCACGACCACCATTTCAACCGGCGTGTCCGGGTGACCGAGGGTATGCAACCGGGCAAACATGAAAAGCTGGCAATCCAACTCCTTTACCAGCCCGACGGCCTGCTGCCTTCCACCCATCTGACACTCAGCCATCTGGCCAGGAAAGATTATGCGGTTGTCGCGGTATCCAATGCGCCGTTGTCGGACAAAGATCGCAAGGAACTCTTGTCCTCGGTGACCCTTCTGATCGAACGACCGAATTACGGCCACGACTTTGGCGGCTATCGTGACAGCCTCCGCGTGGTGCAAGACCGAGGCCTCACGTTCTCGCGGCTCTTGCTGTTGAACGACAGCATCTGGTTTCCGCTTTCGTCAAACGAGACGCTGCTTGCGGAAATGGAGCAGGGGACAGACGGCCTTACCGGGCCGGTGTTCGAGAGCAAACCGGGGCGACGTCACGCCGGACACTTCGAATCCTACATGATGATGGTTGGGCCACAGGGACTTGCCTCGCCGGCGTTTTCCCGGTTTTGGCAAAGCTACCGTGTCTCAAGCACACGTCGAAAGGTCATCGCCCGCGGTGAAAAAGGGGTTCTCGCGTGCGCTCCTGGACGCCGGGGTGCCCTCGAAGATCCTTGCCTCCCGCCAGGCGTTTGGCGAAGCGGTCAAGCACGCGTCCGGTCAATTTCTGCAAGAGGCGATCAGATATGCAGAACACGACCTCCGCCAGAAAGAGCAGCGCCGAAACAGCCTGCTAGGCTTGAACAGCGCCGAAGAGACCAATCAAACGCTGATCAAGGACCACATTCTTGACGTGTCGAAGGCCGCGAATATCCAGGAGGCCTTTCCGCTGGCGTCGATGCGGATCTTCAACCTCCCTTTCCTAAAGAAACGGCAGACGGCGGGTTCGGTTGCCATGCGCCGGACTTACCTCAGGGCCGTGGATGACGGCCTTCTGGACCAACCCGATCAGCAAATTCTGCGTGAAATCCGCGCCTTGACGCCAAACCCCTAGGGGCTAGCGGTCAACCAAGGGGTCACGCGAACAGACCAGCAGACTGTAGCGGGCATCAGGCTGCAGCGGAAACTCCACGGCAACAAAGTCGCGCCGCTCGCTTGGTGCCCTGCCCAAAAGCGACAGCAGGGCCTTCAGCCGCTTGAACGTTCGGCGCGGCAGTCGGGCAATCCGGGCGGCGGGCCGCGATGCCACAAAGCTCGTATAGCCAAGGCTTCTCAGCCACTCTATCGACGGGGTCGAGCCATCCTTGATGTCTTCGGGCAGGACTTCCATCGCAACCACCGGCATGTCCCGACGCAGCGTTTCTTCAGCCCCTCGCAGCGCAGCCTCCTCATGCCCCTCGATATCCAGCTTGATGAACGAAACACGCTTGGTCGTGATTTCCGGCAGCGTGTCGATCGAAACCAGCTTCAACGTAACCGCTTTGCTTCCGAGGCCGACAACGCGGTCCGACGGGCGAACCGATGTGGCGCCAAGGTTAAGCAGATCCTGCGCAACCGTTACCACCGCGTCCCCGTTCGAGGCACCCACGTTAAGCGCAGTGACATTTTCCACCAGACCGGCGTTGCATGCCAAAAGCTGAAACGTCCTCGGATGCGGCTCAAGGCTCACCACGCTCGGGAAATGGCGTGCAAAGAACAGGCTGTGGTTTCCGATATTGGCCCCGACGTCGATGGCCTGGCCGGATTGATCCATGCGTGGAAAGATCCAGTTTTCCAGCGCCTCCAGCTCATATCTTTCATACTGACCGTCAAGATGCAGCGATACAGTGATCGTATCGAACGCAAAACACGCCAGTTGCGGAAAGCGACGCGCATGTTCTGCTGAAACTTCAGACAGATACAGCTTCGCCATCTTGCGCAGAAAGACGTTTCGGGTGTTCATCTGATCGCCCTTCCCTGGAGTTTCCAAGAGCCAATCGAGGATCGTGAAAGTCTTGTCAGCAAACATCAGACGGGGCAACCGTTCTTGGCGCGCCGGACGACAGACCAGCCGTGTCGCTGAAAAACCAGCCTTGATCTGATCCGGCCATCCCGCAGTTCTGCACCCGGCCGAACTCTGGGTGGTCCGGTTCCTGCGCCCGAAACCGGCGCTAGCGCATCCCCACCGCGCGCCGTCCGATTGCGCTGATCGACACGGCGGCAAGGATGATCGCGCCCACCAGCACTTCGCGCACATAGCTGTCGACGTTCAACTGCGTCAGGCCGTTGTCCATCACGCCCAGCACGACCACGCCCGCCAGCGTCGCCAGCACCCGAGGCTGGCCGCCCCTGGTCATCGTCATGCCCAGAAACACCGCCGCAATCGCCGTCAGCATCAGCCCGTCACCCTGCGTCGGGTTCGCGGACGCCACGCGCGCGGCATACATCAGCCCCGCCACCGCCGCACCCACCCCGGTGAACAGGAACGCCGTCAGCCGCAGCCGCGCGACCTTGATCCCCGCCAGCCGCGCCGCCTCCATGTTGCCGCCAAGCGCGTAAAGCCTGCGGCCATAGCTCGTCTGTTCCAGCACCAGCCAGACCAGCGCCACCCCCAGAAACGCAAGGATCGCCAACCACGAAAGGACCAGTGGCCGCTCGCCGCCGCCAAGCACGATCCCGCCCCGCGCGAACCCGGCAAAGGCCTCGGGGATCGCGCGGCCCGAAATGGTCTTGCCGTCCGACACAAGGAACGCCACGCCGCTGAAGATGGTCAGCGTCGCCAGCGTCGCCACGAACGGCAGGATGCCCAGCAGGCTGACCAGCGCCCCGTTCAGCGCCCCTCCCAGCAGGCCCACCGCCAGTGCCGCAGCCACCGCCACGGCGATCCCGTGACCTTGCGCAAACAACACCGCCGCCACGACGCCCGCCAGCGACGCCATCGCCCCCACCGACAGATCGAAATCCCCCACCGCCATCACCACCGTCATCACCGTGGCAACCACGATCAGCATCGACATCTGCTGGCTCAGGTTGATCCAGTTGCGTGCCGTCATGAAGGTATCGGGCAGCATCACCCAGAAAAACAGGATCACCGCCGCCATGCCGATCAGCGTGCCGTAGCTTCGCAGCGCGTGCCCCATTCAGGCGGCCTCCCCGTCATAGATCGCCGCCAGCAGCGCCGCTTCGCTCAGGCCTTCCGCCGTCAGCGCGCGCCCCGGCCTGCCAGCCCGCACCAGCACGATCCGGTCGCAAAGCCCGATCAGTTCGGCAAGGTCCGACGAGGCGACAGCGACGGCGGCACCCTCCTGCGCCATCCGCCGCACCAGCGCGTAAATGTCCGCCTTGGCGCCGACATCGACACCGCGCGTCGGCTCGTCCAGCAACAGGATGCGCGGCCTTCCGGCCAGCGCGCGGGCAAACAGCACCTTCTGCTGGTTGCCGCCCGACAGTTCCGCCACCGCCTGCCCCGGCCCCCGCGCCTTCAACCGCACCGCGGCTCCGCTGTCAGCCACCAGCCGCGCCTCGGCCCGGTGGCGCAGGAACCCCGCACGAGCCAGCACCCCAAGGTGCGGCAGGCTGACGGTGCGGCCAAGACCCTGGCCCAGCATCACGCCCTCGGCGCGACGGTCGCGCGGCACATAGGCGATCCCCGCCGCCCAGGCCGCAGTTGGCCCCGGTGGCACCGCTACGCCGTCCAGCCGCACGGTTCCCGCGCGTGGCAGCGCCCCGATCAGGGTCTTCAGCAGCGCATTGCGCCCCGCACCCGCCAGCCCGGCAAGGCCCACCACCTCGCCCGCCCGCAGCGCAAGGCTGCCACCTGCCAGTCCGTCAGCCTCCAGCAGCACCCGCCCCACCGTTGCCGCGCGCGGCGGAAAAAGCGCATCCACATCCCGCCCTGTCATGTCGCGGATGATCCGGTCGCGGTCCATCGCGGCGCGGCCCAGCACCGAAGCCGTCACCCCGTCGCGCAATACCGTCACCCGGTCCGCCAGCCGCATCACCTCGTCCATCCGGTGCGACACATACAAGACCCCGGCCCCCCGCCCGACCAGCCGCCCGATCACCGCAAACAGCCGCTCCGCCTCGGCATGGCTCAGGGCGGCGGTCGGCTCGTCCAGCACATAAAGCCAGGGCTCCGGCCCGCCATCGGCAATCAACGTGGCCGCGATCCGCGCCAGCATCCGGTCGCCGGGGCCAAGATCGGCCATCGTGACGCGCGGGTCGATTCCCGCGATGCCCAGTTCCGTCAGGGCCGCCGCCGCCGCCGCCCGCATCCGGCCCCAGTCGACCAGCCCCCACCGCTGCGGGATGCGGTGCGCCAGATGCATGTTTTCGGCCACCGACAGCCCCGGCACCACCTGCACCTCCTGATGCAGAAAGCGAAACCCCGCCGCCGTCGCGACCTCCGGCCCGGTCAGCCGCAGGGGTGCCGCGTCCAGCGTCACCTCGCCGGCATCCGCCCGCTCCAGCCCGGCCAGCACCCGGATCAGCGTCGACTTGCCCGCGCCGTTCTCGCCCATCAGCGCGTGAACCTCGCCGCCACGCAGGTCCAACGACACTCCGCGCAACGCCAATGTCGGCCCGTAAGCCTTTGCCACACCTGTCAAAACCAGATGACGCATCAGCTTCCTCTTTGCAAGAATATCCCCGCCGGAGACTCCGGCATCACAGCCAGGGCCTCCGGCAGCCGTTCACTCGGCCGCATTCGCCGCCGTGATCAGCTTGGTCGGCACATAGATCACGTTGGCCTTCAGCGTCTCGCCGCCCAGCACCCGCGCCACGGTATCTGCCGTGGTGCGCCCGATCCCGGCGAAATCCTGCGCGACCGAGGCTTCGAAATTGCCGCCCTTGGCGATCTCGTCGCGGGCCTGCGGGTTGGCGTCGATCCCGGTGATCACGATGCCCTCGCCCTGCCGACCGGCCGCCTCGATGGCCTGCAAGGCCCCCAGCGCGGGCTGATCCCACGCCGCCCAGACCGCCTTGATGCTGCCCGGTTCTGGGTTGGCGGCCAGCACCGCCTCCATCTTGGCGCGCGCATCCGCAATGCCACCATCGGCCACATCCGGCGTGATCCGGTCCAGCACCTTGATGTCTGGGTAATTGCCAAACACCGCGTCGGCGATCACGCCGCGCACCTGCACCGGCGGGAAGGGATCAAAGGTGAACATCACCACATTGCCCGCGCCACCGATCCGGTTGGCGACATAGACCGCCGTCTCCGCCGCCATCGCATACCCGTTCGAGGTGATGTTGGCCTGGATTCGCGCATCCGCACCTGCATCCATGCCAAAGACCGGAATCTTCGCCGCCGCCGCCGCATCAAGCCCCGCGCCGACCTGCGCCGGATCGACGTTCAGCACGATCGCATCGACGCCCTGATTGACCACATCCTCCATCCGGCTGATCACGGCGGCCACGTCCCCGGCGGTGTCGATGACGTTGACTTCCCAGCCAAGCTCGCCCGCCCGCGCCTGAAAAGCCTCGACGTAGAACTGCGTGCCGGGCTGCGCCAGATAAGGCGTGATCACCGCGATCCTCTCGCCTTCTGCCGCCGCCGCCCCGGCAAATGCCACGCTTGCCACGAACCCAAGTCCCACCGCCGCGCGGCGGCTGAATGTCAGTGCCATCTTCCGTCTCTCCCCAAGGAACCGACCGGTCTTATCCGGTTGCGCTGCGAACTCTGTCAGGCCAATGTTGCCTCGTCCAGCGGATTACGGGGGGGAGTGATCATGCCTGACGCGGTCCTCATCGGCATCGACGTGGGCACCACCTCGGTCAAGGCGGTGATGCTGACGGCGACCGGCCACCGGCTGGCGGATTTCGCCGCCACCTACCCCACCCGTCGCCCCGGCCCCGTAACGGTCGAACAATCGCCCGACGACTGGCTTCGCCTCGTTCTCGCCGCCCTGACCGGCTTTGCCGACCGTCCCGAGGCGGCGCAGGTTGCCGCGATCAGCCTGACCAGTCAGGTCAATACCCATGTCTTCACCGATACGAGCCTCGCGCCCCTGCACCCCGCCATCGTCTGGCAGGACGGTCGCGCCGCGGCCGAGGCGGCCCGCCTCGACGGCAAGGTCACGGCGGCGCAAAAGACCGACTGGCTCGGCGCGCCGATCCCGATCGACGCCAGCCACGCGCTGGCCCGCATGGCCTGGATGAAACGCCACCACCCCGCAATCTGGGCGGCAACGGCGCATGTCCTGTTGCCGCGCGATTTTCTGGTTGCCCGGCTGACGGGCCGCATCGTGTCTGATCCGATCTCGGCGGTCGGCCTCGTCACGCCCGCCCTCCAGTATGCCAAACCCCTCATCGCCCTTCTGCCCGGCGCGCTGAAACGCCTGCCACCGCTGTGCGACCCGCTCACCGTCGCCGGCACCGTGCTGCCCGGCCAACCCTTCGCCGGCGTGCCGGTCGTGACCGGCGTGATGGATGCCTGGGCCAGCCTCTTCGGCATCGGCGTCGCCTCGCAGGGCCAGGCGATGTATCTCTCCGGCACCTCCGAAGTCCTCGGCCTGATCAGCCCCGACATCTCCGGCGAACCCGGTGTCATCACCTTTCCCGCATGGCGCGGCATCACCCTGCACGCCGCCCCGACACAAGCCGGCGGCGCGTCACTTGACTGGGTCGCGCGGCTTCTGGGCCGCGATGCCGCCAGCCTCGACCCCGCACCGATCACGGCGCAAAGCCCGCTCTTTCTGCCGCACCTGCAAGGCGAACGCGCGCCCCTGTGGGACGCCTCGGCGCGCGGCACCTTCGCGGGTCTGACCACCGCCACGGGCCCCGCCGAACTGGTGGCCGCGGTGATGGAAGGCGTCGCCTTTTCCGCGCGTCTGGCAATGGAGGCGCTGGAGCGGTCCGCCGGCATGATCCCGGGCCAGATCCAGACCGGTGGTGGCGGTGCAGCGTCCGACCGCTGGTGCCAGATCCGCGCCGACGTGTTCGGCCGCCCGTTCCTGCGGGTGGAGGGTCGCGACCCCGGCGCCCTTGGCGCGGCCGTCATGGCCGGGGTCGGCGCGGGCATCCTGCCAGACCTTGCGCAAGCCGCCGCCGCGATGATCCGCAGCGACCGGGTGTTCGAACCCGACCCGACGGCGAAAATCCTCGCCGACCGGCGTTTTGCCGTCTGGCAGCAGCTTTACGCCCAGATGCGGCCGATCAACGCCGCCTTGGCCTGAGGCTTACCGCCGTGCCAGCGCGTCCACCAACAGCGCGCGCACCGCGTCCATCGGCACATCCTCGGCCACAAACGCCGCGCCGATCCCGCGCGCCAGAATGAACCGCAACCGCCCGTCGATCACCTTCTTGTCCTGCCCCATCAGCGCCACCAGCGCCTCCGCGCCCGGCAGATCGCCCGGAATGTCGGCAAGGTCCACCCGCATCCCCATCGCCTGCAGATGCGCACGCACCCGGCTTGGGTCCTCCTGCGAACAAAGCCCCAGCCGCGACGACAACTCGAACGCCAGCGCGCAGCCGATCGCCACGCCTTCGCCGTGCAGCAGGCGGTCAGAATACCCCGTGGCCTTTTCCAGCGCGTGACAGAAGGTGTGGCCAAGGTTCAATAGCGCCCTTTCCCCCTCTTCTGTTTCGTCACGCGAAACAATCCCGGCCTTCATCTCGACCGACCGCGTCACCGCGTAAAGCCGCGCGTCCCGGTCGCCGGCGCGCATGGCCGGGCCATTGACCTCCAGCCAGTCAAAGAAAGCGGCATCTCCCAGCAACCCGTATTTCACCACCTCGCCGCAACCCGACAGGAAATCCCGCGCGGGCAGGCTGTCCAGCACCGCAATATCGGCCAGCACCAGCGAAGGCTGGTGAAACGCGCCGACAAGGTTCTTGCCTTGGCCCGTGTTGATCCCGGTCTTGCCGCCGACCGAACTGTCGACCTGCGCCAAGAGCGTTGTCGGCAGCTGCACGAAGCGCACGCCCCGGCGCAGCACGGCGGCGGCAAAGCCGACCAGATCGCCGATCACCCCGCCGCCAAAGGCCACGACCACATCGCGCCGCTCGACCTTCTGCTCCAACAGCCACTCGACGGTGCGCGAAAACTCCGGCCAACCCTTGGTGCTTTCACCCGGCGGCAGCGCCAGGGATGCGACCGCAATGCCCTCGGCCGCGAACGCCGCCTCCAGCCGCGCCAGATGGGCCGCGCCAACCGTCGCGTCGGTCACCACGACGACCCGCCGCCGCGCCAGCAAAGGCGCAATCTCGGCCCCCGCGCGGTCAATCAGGCCCGCACCGATTCGCACCTCGTAGGACCGCTCCCCGAGGTCAACCGCCACCCTGTTCACACCTTAGTCCTCCAGCACATCCGGCCGCGTCTTCAGCGCGGCGACCACCCGCCCGGCCATCTCATCCACCGAAACCTCGGGGCTGGCGTCCACCACCAGATCGGCTTTTGCATAAAACGGCATCCGTGCCACGTAAAGCGCACGCAGCGTTTCGCGCGGGTTCGCCGTGCGCAACAGGGGGCGCGTCGTCTTGTGGCGCACCCGCTGCCACAGCAGTTCCAGATCCGCCCGCAGCCAGACCGAAACCCCCGCTTCGTTGATCAGCCTGCGGTTCGCCTCCGACAAGAACGCCCCACCCCCGGTCGACAGCACGCAAGGCGTGCCACGCAACAGCCGCGCGATCACCTCGGTCTCGCGGGCGCGGAAGAACGCCTCGCCGTCGCGCTCGAAGATTTCGGCGATGCTGCGGTCGGCGGCGCGCACGATCTCTTCGTCGCTGTCGCGGAACTCGACCCCAAGACAACGGGCGAGCGCGGTTCCGACGGCGGTCTTTCCAGCCCCCATCATCCCCACCATCACCACTGTCTTCGCCAATCGGCCCATCGCAACCCTGCACATACCGCCGTCCCTGCGGCAATGCCCCGCCGAAGGGAAATAATCATCCCTGAATGGCGTGAAGTCTTGCCGAATGCTATATACATTCGCAACAAGCGCCGTGATGAAGCGGCTGGGCAGAGGAAGGGCACCGGGCATGGGACGCGTGATCAAACTTTTGGTGCTGCTCGTCATCGTCGGCTTCCTCGGGCTGGTCGGCTTTGCCTATCTTGCCGATCTTTCCCCGCCGCAAGGCGACGTGACCAAACCCGTGGTGCTTGATGCCGGCGATTGAGACGCACCCGCCAGCCGGATGCGGCCTGCTTGTCGCGGGCGCGCTGGTCTGCGGCCTCGGCTTCTGGCCCGTGTTCTGGCCCGTGCCGGCCGCAGCGCAGGATGAGGCACCCCTTTCCGCAATCGACTGGCTGTCGCAATCGGTGACGACCCCGGCCTCGGCGGCTGCCCCTTCGGCCCTGCGCGGCCCGCTTGACGAACCTCCCGTTGCAGACGGTGGCGCGCTGCCTGAACCGGTCGCCACTTCCACGCTCGACGGCCCCTCGCCAGACAGCGTGGGCCTGATCCCGTCCGCCGTCTCGGGGCTGCCACACAAGTTGTGGGGTGCGGGCCTGACTGTCGAAATCGCCGAACGCCTGACGTCCGAACAGGTGGAAACCCTGCCCGCGCTGCGCCAGTTGTTCCTGACGCTGCTGCTGGCCGAGCTTGAGGCCCCGGCTGATTCCGGCGGTCGCGGCGACCTTCTCTTGGCGCGGATCGACAAACTGCTGGCGCTCGGCGCCTTGGAACAGGCCGCCGCCCTGATCGACGCCGCCGGTGCCACCACGCCCCAGATGTTCCGCCGCTCGTTCGACGTGGCGCTTCTGACCGGGGCCGAGGATCGCGCCTGCGAAGCGATGCGCTCCTCGCCAAACCTTGCCCCCACGATTCAGGCCCGCATCTTCTGCCTCGCCCGCTCGGGCGACTGGGATGCCGCCGCGCTGACCTTGCGATCCGCCGAGGCGCTCAAGGAAATCGACGCCAATCAGGCGCATCTTCTGGCCCGCTTCCTCGACCCGGACCTTTTTGAAGGCGAAGCCCCGCCGCCGCCGCCAAAGCCCGTCACGCCGCTCGACTGGAAGATGTTCGAGGCGATCGGTGAACCTCTGTCCACCAACGGCCTGCCCCTGGCGTTCTCCTACGCCGAACTCGGGCCCCAGTCCGGCTGGAAAGCCCAGATCGAGGCCGCCGAACGCCTGACCCGCGGCGGCACCATCCCGCCAAACGTCATCCTCGGGCTTTACACCGAACGCGAGGCTGCGGCCTCTGGCGGGGTGTGGGACCGGGTCATCGCGTTCCAGAATTTCGACGCGGCGCTGGCCTCGGGCGATGCCGCCCGGATCGCCGCCGCCCTGCCCCCGGTCTGGGCGCGGATGCAGGAGGTTGAACTGGAGGTGCCGTTCGCGCTCCTATACGGCAAGCCGCTCGGCGCGCTCTCCCTGACCGGCGACGCCGCCCGCATCGCATTCCGCGTGGCCTTGCTGGCACCGCAATACGAAACCTTCGCCCGCAGCCGCACGCCCGCCGACCTGACCGAGGCCTTCCTGATCGCCATCGCCAAAGGCGAGGTGCACGGCGTCACCGCGCCCGACAGCCTTGGCCGCGCCATCGCCTCGGCCTTCACCGCCCCCGTCGCCTCGACCGAGGCCAAGGCGCTGATCGACGGCAACCGCACCGGCGAGGCGATCCTTGTCGCGATCGAAAACATCGGCCGCGGCGTGCAGGGCGACCTGCGCGGCGTCAGCGAGGGGCTCTCGCTCCTGCGCCTTGTCGGGCTGGAAGATGTGGCCCGCCGCACCGCGCTTGAACTGATGACCCTTGAACGTCGTGGCTGACCCGATGCCAAAACCTCTGTCCAGGGCGCAAGGCGATCGCTGGATTTCCACCTTCCTTGACGCGCAGGCCGCCGATCTCGGGGCCGCGCGCAACACCCGTCTGGCCTATGGCCGCGACCTTCTGGATTTCACCGGCTGGCTTGAGCGCAAGGGTATCAGCCTTGCCGCCGCCGACCGCTCTCATGTCGAGGGCTACCTTGTCTCCTGCGACGCGCAGGGGCTGGCGAAGGCCACCCGCGCGCGGCGGCTGTCGTCGATCCGCCAGCTTTACCGCTTTGCCTTCGACGAAGGCTGGCGCCCTGACAACCCGGCCTTGCGCATCTCTGGCCCCGGCAAGGTGCAGCGCCTGCCGAAAACCCTGTCGGCCGATGAGGTGACCCGCCTTCTGGATGCTGCCGCCAGCAAGGGCCGCACTCCGGCCGACCGGCTGCGCAATCGCGCGCTGTTCGAGCTTCTCTACGCCACCGGGATGCGTGTGTCGGAACTTGTCACCCTGCCGCTTGCGGCCGTCCGGGGCGACCCGCGCATGATCCTCGTGCGCGGCAAGGGCGACAAGGAACGCATGGTCCCCCTTTCGACCCCGGCACGCGGCGCGCTGGCCGACTGGCTGGCACGGCGCGACGGCGATAACGATGCCGCGCGCAAGGCCGGCAAGCCTGCCTCGAAATACCTCTTTCCCGGGCCCGGTGCGGCGGGGCACATGACGCGGCAGCACTTTCACCTGATGGTCAAGGATGTGGCGGCCCTCGCCGGCATCGACCCCGCCCGTGTCACGCCGCACACCCTGCGCCACGCCTTCGCGACGCATCTTCTGGCCGGGGGGGCCGACCTTCGGGTGATCCAGACCCTCCTTGGCCACGCCGATGTCGCCACCACCGAGATCTACACCCATGTCCTCGACGACCACCTGAAAGACCTCGTCCTGAACCACCACCCGCTTGCCCGAAAACGCTGACCCGCCCCTGATGATGGACCACCCATGACCCTTGCCGCCCTTGATGCCGATTTTTGGGTAACGTCAGCCGCGATCCTGCTTCTGATCGGGATGTCGGCGTTCTTTTCCGGGTCGGAAATCGCGCTGACCGCCGCCTCGCGCGCAAAACTGAAGGCACAGGCTGACAAGGGCTCGCGCGGCGCGGGCCTTGCGATGCGCATCGGCGAAGACCGCGAGCGGATGATCGGCTCGCTCTTGCTTGGCAACAACATCGTCAACATCCTGTCGGCGTCGCTGGCAACAGCGCTTCTTACCCGCATTTTCGGTGATTCCGGCGTGGCCATCGCGGCCTTCGCGATGACCGCCCTGGTGCTCGTGTTCGGCGAGGTGCTGCCCAAGACCGTTGCCATCACCTACCCCGAATCCGTCGCCGCCCGGGTTGCGCCCGTGGTGCGCCCGCTGATCGTGATCTTCTCGCCCCTCGTCGGCATCGTGCGGGCGTTGGTGCGTGGCCTGCTGCGGCTTTTCGGACTGAAGCCCGATCCCGGCGGCCAGATGCTGGCGCTACGCGATGAAATCGCCGGGGCCATCGCGCTTGGCCATTCCGAAGGCGCGGTGGAAAAGGAAAGCCGCGACCGTCTCCTCGGCGCACTTGACCTCAGCCACCGCACGGTGGACGAGATCATGCGCCACCGCCGCCAGATCGAGATGATCGACGCCGCCCAGACCCCGGACGAGATCATCACCCAGGTTCTCGCCTCGTCCCACACCCGCCTGCCGGTGTTCAGGGGCAGCGACGACAACATCCTCGGCGTCGTGCACGCCAAGGATCTCTTGCGCGAGGTGGACCGTCTGGTGCGCGGTGCCGAGTCCACCGCCGGCATCCAGACGCTCGACATCGTCAAGGTCGCGATGAAACCCTACTTCATCCCCGACACCACGTCGCTTGACGAACAGATGCGCGAATTCCTGGCCCGTCGCACGCATTTCGCGCTGGTGGTCGATGAATACGGCTCGTTGCAGGGCCTGATCACGCTGGAAGACATCCTTGAGGAAATCGTCGGCGAGATCACCGACGAGTTCGACGTGGTATTGAAGGATTCGCATCTGGTGCGGTCCGAGGATGGCAGCTTTCTGATCGACGGCGCGATGACCATCCGCGACCTCAACCGCGCAACCGACTGGCGTCTGCCCGACACCGAGGCCAACACCATCGCCGGGCTCGTGATCCACGAGGCGCAGATGATCCCGACCGAAGGACAGGTCTTCCGCTTTCACGGCTTTCGGATCGAGGTGGTGGCGCGGCGCGAAAACCGCATCACCCGCCTGAAACTCCGCCCGCTGTGATCGTGCAGGGCGGCGGTCCGCCGCAAGTTTTTCAGGTCGCCGGCGTGGCCAGGGGCCGCTTGTCTCCGGTGCGCTCCGCGCGGGGGATATTTTCAGAAGGTGAACCTGCCAAGGCGCGTTCGGGTCAGGCCCGTTTCAGTTGAGGCCCGTTTCAGGTCAGGCCCGTTTCAGTTGAGCCCCGTTTCAGGTCAGGCCCGTTTCAGGTCAGGCCCGTTTCAGGGCGGGTGCCGTGCTGCGCCCGGCCCAGGCCGCCGCCGCCGCACCAAAGGCCTGAAACAGCGGGCGCGACACCGGATCGGAGCTGGCGTTCCACTCCGGGTGCCATTGCACCGACAGGGTGAACCCCGGTGCGCCGTCGACATAGATCGCCTCGGGCGTGCCATCCGGCGCCCAGCCGTCAATCACGACGCGGCTGCCGGGGGTGGCGATGCCCTGACCGTGCAGGGTGTTCGTCATCACCTCGTCCGCCCCGAACAGCCGGTGGAACACGCCGCCCGCTGCCAGCTTGACCGGATGGCGCAGCGCGAACTGTTCCTCCAGCGTGCCGTCGGGCGGCATCCGGTGGTTCATCCGTCCCGGCAGATCGCGGATCTCCGGGTGCAGCGTTCCGCCCAACGCCACGTTCACCTCCTGAAACCCGCGGCAGATGCCCAGAAACGGCTGCCCGCGCTCCACGCAGGCGCGCACCAGAGGCAGCGTCACCGCATCCCGCCCCCGGTCGAACGAACCATGCGCCGGGGTCTCTTCCTCGCCATATTCGCTCGGGTGCACATTCGGGCGGCCACCGGTCAACAGAAACCCGTCGCACAGGTCCAACAGCTCGGCCACAGAGACAAAGCGCGGGTCGGACGGAATGATCAACGGCAGGCAGCCCGCCACCTCGGCCACGGAGGCGGAATTCATCGTGCCCCCGGAATGTACCGGATAGCGGTCATTCATCATGTAGCTGTTGCCGATGATCCCGACGACGGGTCGCCGGCTTGCAAGACAGGGCATTGCGCGGCCGTTTTGGTTGCGAACCCGCAAAGCATACGCCCCGACGCCGCCGGGGTGAAGGGCCTGCCCGCGCACAATGACTGTCCACTGTCGCAGAATGCCCGATTATCGGGCAGCTTCACGCGCTGGTGACTTGCCTTCCCACTGTGGGAAGCCCGCAAGGTCACCCGGTTCGTAACGCAGGAGATTCGCATGACCCCCCGCAGCTTCATTCTGGCCGGCCTCGCCGCCGCTGCCCTCGCCCTCCCCCTCGTCGCCCAAGAGACCGACCATTCCGGCCACATGATGTCGGGCAATGAAAGCCCCGCCACGATGGCCTACATGGACGCCAACGTGAAAATGCATGGCGACATGGAGATCGACTATTCCGGCAATCCTGACGTCGATTTTCTCCGCAACATGATCCCGCATCACCAAGGCGCGGTCGACATGGCGAAGATCGTGCTCGAACACGGGCAAGACCCCGAGGTGAAGGCTTTCGCCGAAAAGATCATCGCCGCGCAAGCGGCCGAGATCAAATGGATGCAGGACTGGCTCGCCAGGAACGGCGGCTGATCGCGCTTGGCGGCGCGCCCCTTTCGTGATCCTGTCGGGTGGCGAAAGGGGCCATCCATGCACATTCTCATCCTTGGCGCGGCCGGCATGATCGGGCGCAAACTGACTGCCGCGATCACCGCAGGCGCCCTGCCCGCCACCCGGCTGACGCTGGTCGACGTGGTCATGCCGTCCCCGGCCCCCGGCGCCACGACGCTGGCGCTCAACCTGACCGATCCCGCTGCCCCCGCCAGGCTCCTGAAAGACCGCCCCGACCTGATCTTCCACCTCGCCGCCGTCGTCTCGGGCGAGGCGGAGGCGGATTTCGCCAAGGGCTACGCCACCAACCTCGATGCCTCACGCGCGCTGTTCGATGCCATCGCGGCGATCCCGGATTACCACCCGAAACTGGTGTTCGCCTCCTCGCTCGCGGTTTATGGCGCACCGTTCCCGCCGGTGATCCCCGACGATTTCCACCTTACCCCGCGCTCCAGCTACGGCACGCAAAAGGCGATGACCGAACTTCTGATCACCGATTACAGCCGCCGCGGCTTCTTCGACGGCATCGCGATCCGCCTGCCCACGATCTGCATCCGCCCCGGCAGCCCGAACCGCGCCGCCTCGGGCTTTTACTCCTCGATCCTGCGCGAACCGCTCGCAGGGCTTCCTGCCACGCTTCCGGTGCGCGACACCTTGCGCCACTGGTTCGCCAGCCCCCGCGCCGCCACCCGCTATTTCCTGCGCGCAGCCAGCCTGACCCCGGTCGAGATCGGCCCCGACCGCGCCCTCACCATGCCCGGCCTCTCCGCCTCGGTGGCCGAGATGATCGAGGCGCTGCGCCGCGTCGCAGGGCAAAAGGCCGTCGACCTCATCACCCTTGCCCCCGACCCCGCCATCGCCGCCATCGTCGAGCCCTGGGCCGAAGCGTTCGAGGCGACCCGCGCCCGCGCCCTCGGTTTTCAAGCCGAGCAGACCTTCGACGAAATCATCCGCATCCACCTCGAGGACACCCCGCCGACGCGGACATGAGTCAACTCTGATCTTCCTCTTTGCAAAAATATCCCACGGGGGTCCGGGGGTGTGAAACCCCCGGCGGCCTGCCCCATGACCGGCAGGCTGGGCATCGCACCATCCGCCCCCGCCCGCGCGCTGCGGGCAAGCGGCAGGCCCCGTTGCAGGCCGAAGCGCTTCAGGCCTCAGGCCCCCGCCGCCACCACCTTCGCTGCCGCCGCCAAGGCACCCTGCCCGTGCGGGATGTCCAAGGCGACCATCCCGGCCTCCATCACCGCCAGCGCGCCCAGCGTCATGTGCGCGTTGACATGCCCCATGTGCGCCACCCGCAGAAAGCCGTGATAGGCCGGGTCATCCGACGCGGCCATGCCCAGCCCGATGCCCAGCGTCACCCCCGCCTGCTTTTCCGTCCAGGTCCTGAGCCGCGTCGCGTGCGGCGCGCCCATCCGGGCCGCCGTCACCGACCAGCCTCGCGCGCCCGGATCTGCCACGTTCATCGCGATCGCCGGATTGCCCGCGCTCCAGGCGTCAAAG
This sequence comes from Paracoccaceae bacterium, assembly GCA_030697175.1. Classification (GTDB taxonomy): domain Bacteria; phylum Pseudomonadota; class Alphaproteobacteria; order Rhodobacterales; family Rhodobacteraceae; genus JAUYQR01. The sequence continues at coordinate 19,429 of JAUYQR010000004.1, forward strand.
GTGGCCCAGACCGCGCCCGCCAGCACCCGGTGGCGGTGCCAGACCTGCGCCAGACCTTCCTCGTTGATCATGTCCAGCGCCTCGCGCAACCCGTAAAGATGATGCGTCGGCGCGGTGCCGTCCCAGTATTGCCAGAACTCCACCGGCTCGGCGCGCGGTCCCCAGGCCCAATAGGGTGTCGCCAGATCGCCGCCCTTGCAGCGCATCCGCGCTTCTTCCGAAAACCACACGAAGGCCAGCCCCGGCGGCGTCATCAGGCCCTTCTGGCTGGCAGCCACCGTGACATCGACGCCCCACTCGTCCATCCGGTATTCATCGCAGCCCAGCGAGGCGATGCAATCCACCGCCAGAAGCGCGGGATGCCCCGCCGCGTCCATCGCCGCACGCAGCGCCGGGATGTCGGTCTTGACCGAACTTGCGGTGTCGACCTGCGTCGTCAGCACCGCCTTGATCCTGTGGCCCGTGTCGGCCCGCAACGCCGCCTCGACGCGGCCCATGTCCGGCGCCACGGCCTTGCCGAAATCCAGCACCTCGACATCCACCCCCATCGCCCGCGCGCTGTTGGCCCATGACAGGCCGAATTGCCCCACCGCCAGCACCAGCGCCTTGTCGCCGCGGCTGAACAGGTTGGCATTGGCCGCCTCCCATGCCGCATGACCGTTGCCGATGTACATCGCCACATGCGCCGCCGTTCCCGCCACGCGCCGCAGGTCGGGCCACAGCCCGGCGACCAGCTCGATCAACCCGCCCTCGTAGATGTTCGGCGACCCGCGGTGCATCGCCTGCAACACACGGTCGGGCATCGTCGAGGGGCCGGGAATGGCAAGGTAAGGGCGGCCGTGGGCGAGGCTCATGTGATACTCCGTCATTGACCCGCCATGGCTATGCCGCCCCGCCGGGCGCGTCAACGGCACGCCGATCAGGACATGCCATCCCCGGGCCATCCCCGGGCCATCCCCGGGTCACCCCCGGGCCATCCCCGTGCCATACACGGACCAGACGTTTGCCAGACGCGCCCCAGACCGGTCTCCGCCGCCCCGCGTCGGGCCGCCCACCCGCCCCGCCACACCCATCGGTGACTTGAGCCGCGTCGTCTTTGCCGCTAGATCCGGCTCTCAGCGCCAGAAAGGCCCGGTCCCGTTGCAGCCTGCCAGCACCTACCGTTCGCGCGATCTTCTGGCCCGCTTCTGGCGGACGTATCTGCGCCCCTACCTGCCGCTGATGCTGGTGGCGTTCCTTCTGATGATGGTCGAAGGCTCCACGCTCGGCCTGCTCAGCTACATGATCGAGCCGCTGTTCGACCAGGTCTTCGCCGCAGGCGGGCAGGCCGCACTGCTTGGCGTCGGGGCCGCGATCCTCGGGCTCTTTGTCACCCGTGCGATCACCTCGGTCACCGGTCGCTGGCTCCTGACCAAGGTCAACCAGAACGCCGCAGCGGCAATGCAGACCGATCTCGTGCGCCACCTTCTGACGCTTGATGCCTCGTTCTTCCAGACCCACCCGCCGGGCAGCCTGATCGACCGTGTGCAAGGCGACACGATGGCCGCACAAGGCGCCGCGACGATGGTCATCACCGGCGTCGGACGCGATGTCGTGGCGCTTGTCAGCCTGTTTGTCGTGGCCATCAACATCGACCCGTGGTGGACGCTGGCCGCGATGATCGGCACCCCGCTCCTCTTGCTGCCGGCGATGGGCCTGCAACGCTACATCCGCCGCAAGACCATGCAGATGCGCGAGCAATCCGGCCTGCGCGCCACCCGGCTGGACGAAATCTTCCACGGCATCCAGGCGGTCAAGCTGAACCGGATGGAAGACTACCAGTCCGGCCGTTTCAGCAGCATCGTCCGCCGTATCGTCCGCGCCGAGGTGAAATCCGCCGTCGGCCGTGCCATGATGCCGGGGCTGGTCGACATCGTCACCGGCATCGGGTTCTTCGCCGTGCTGATGCTTGGCGGGCGCGAGGTCGCCGAAGGCACCCGCACCACGGGCGAGTTCATGGCCTTCTTCACCGCGATGGCCCTGACCTTCCAGCCGATCCGCCGCCTCAGCGAACTTGCCGGCGTCTGGCAGATCGCCTCGGCCAGCCTTGAGCGGATCTACAGCCTCCTCGACACGCCCTCCGAAAGCCGCCGCCCGGCGGTCAGCTTCGCCCTGCCGCCGCCCGGCCCGCCCGAAGTCCGGTTTGACAACGTCGTCTTCGCTTACCCCGACCGCCCGGTGCTGAACGGCGTCAGCTTCACCGCCGAGGCGGGCCGCGTCACCGCCCTCGTCGGGGCTTCCGGGGCTGGCAAAAGCACGATCTTCCAACTGATCTCGGCGCTTGCCGAACCCGCCTCCGGCCGTATCCTGATCGGCGGCGTCGACACCGCCACCATGACGCTCCCCGACCAGCGCAGCCTACTGGCCAGCGTGTCGCAGGACGCTGCACTGTTCGATGAAACCCTGCGCGAAAACCTGACCCTCGGGCGCGATGACCTGATCGACGACCGCATCGCCACGGCCCTCGGGGATGCCGAGGTGTCCAGCTTCATCGACAGCCTGCCGCTTGGTCTTGAAACCCCCGCAGGCCCGCGCGGTTCTGCCCTTTCCGGCGGTCAGCGCCAGCGCATCGCCATCGCCCGCGCGCTGCTTGCCGATGCGCCGGTGCTGTTGCTGGATGAGGCCACCTCCGCGCTCGACACCCGCACCGAAGCCGCCGTCTCCGACGCGCTCGCGCGTGCGCAATCGGGGCGCACCACCCTCGTCATCGCGCACCGTCTGTCCACGGTAAAGGATGCCCACAAGATCATCGTTCTGGACCAGGGCCGCGTCGCCGAGGAAGGCACCCATGCCGACCTTCTGGCCAAGGGCGGCCTTTACGCGCAGCTTCACGATCTGCAACTGCGCGAGTGACCCTTTCCTTCCCCCCGCCACGCGCCCTATATCTGGCCGCATGACAGGCGAAACCGCACCCGACCGCACCCTCTGGCACTTGACCGGCAGCGATGCCCTGCACTTCCTGCAAGGCCTTGTGTCGAATGACATCCGTCCGCTCGAGGCAGCCGCCGGCAGCGTCTGGGCAGCACTCCTGACGCCGCAGGGCAAATATCTGGCGGATTTCTTCGTCATTCGCCCGGCTGAAGGCCCGGTGCTGATCGACATCGCCACCGCCCTTGCGCCCGCAACCCTGAAACGCCTGACGATGTATCGCCTGCGCGCCGATGTGCAGATCGCGCTGTCGCGCCTTCACGTCCAGCGCGGCCTTGGCACGCCGCCCGAAGGCGCTTTCCCGGACCCGCGCCACCCGGCCCTTGGCTGGCGCGCCTATGACGCCACCGAAGGCAGCGCGCCCAGCATCGACTGGGACGCGATCCGCGTCGAACACCTGATCCCGGAAAGCGGGATCGAACTTGTTCCCGACGACACCTATATCCTCGAGGCCGGGTTTGAACGGCTGCACGGCGTCGATTTCCGCAAGGGCTGCTACGTCGGTCAGGAAGTCACCGCCCGGATGAAACACAAGACCGACCTGCGCAAGGGTTTGGCCCGGGTTCGCATCGAAGGCTCCGCCCCGCCGGGCACCTCCATCACCGCCGGCGAAAAGTCGGTCGGCACGCTATTCACCCAAAGCGGCGGCCATGCCATCGCCCACCTGCGCTTCGATCAGGCGACCGGAGAGATGCGCGCCGGAACCGCCCGCCTCTGGCGCACATGAAAAAGGCCGCCAACCGGCGACCTCGTTCCACAGCCTGATCCACCTCAGGCGCGTTCGGAATATTCCATCAGTTCGGTGTGCACGATGATGACCTCATCGACGTTGATGAACGGCGGCACCATGATCCGCACGCCATTGTCCAGCACCGCAGGCTTGTAGGATTTGCTGGCCGTCTGGCCGTTCTGCACCGGCTCGGTCTCGACCACGCGGCAGGTCACCTTCTGCGGGATCGTCACGTTCAACGGCTCGTCGCCGAAATACTGCACCGACACGGTCATGCCGTCCTGCAGGAACGGCCACCGTTCACCCAGAAGGTCGGCGTCCAGCTCGATCTGCTCGTAGGTCTGGCTGTCCATGAACACCAGCCGCCCGTCGTTTTCGTACAGGAACTGCTGGTCCTTCATCTCAAGCTCGACCTGCTCGACCTTGTCTTCCGACCGGAACCGCTCGTTCAGCTTTCGACCGTCGCGCAGGTTCTTCAATTCGACCTGCGCGAAGGCCCCACCCTTGCCCGGTTTGACATGGTTGACCTTGACCGAGGCCCACAAACCGCCGTCGTGTTCGATGATCGTCCCGGGACGGATCTCGTTTCCATTTATTTTCGGCATTGTGGCCAAACCTTGTACAAATGTTGAAGAATTGGGAACCGTCCCTATATCTACGCAGTTAGCGGGTGACAAGACGACTAGATGCAGTAGGGTAAACCAAGAGCCATGCACTCAGCGCATGGCAGTCATTCCAAACACGAAGGGCCGAATCGCGCTCAAATCGTTACAAGCGCCGGACGCAGCAGAAGACAAGAGCAAGAAAAAAGGAAAACCCGATGCTCGATACCATCGACAGCACCGCCTTCAACTTCGAACAGGGTCAGCGCGCGCGCAAGCTTTTTGCGGCTGTGGTACTGGCAGCTTTGGACGACGCGATCGCGGATGACAAGAAATACGGCAACGGGCCTGACCAGATCGCCCGCTGGGCGCGGTCGCGCGACGGGCGCGAAGTGTTGTCCTGTGCCGGGATCGACCCGAACGAACGTGTCGTGAAGGGCCTGATGGAATTCGTCTCGAAAGGCGTGCGCACCTCCGTCGCGCTCAGCCGCGAAGAATCCGAGCGTCGCCACGCGATGGAAGCCGAACAGGCCGAAGCCGCCTGATCCTTGCAGATCGCCGAAGCAAAAGAAAACGCGCCAGCCTTGGCGCGTTTTTCATTTGGCTCATGCCGTGGTTTGGCTGGCGTTCGCGCGGGTCACTCGTAGGGGCGTGACGCCAGCGCGCGGTTGATCTCGGCCCGCACCAGCTTGCGCACGTTGCGGGTGATCCGCTCGCCAAGCGCGCCTTGCAGTTCCTCGCGGATCAGGTCGCGCACGATTTCGTTCAGAACGTCCTCGTCCACCATTGCGTAGCCCGGCTCAAGGTCGGTTCCCTCAGCCTCTTCAGCCTGGAGAGCCAACGCCATCTCGTCACTGCCAGAGTCCGGGTCATCGGCGCTGGCTTCGGCCACCGGTTCCGGCGGCGTGACGGCAAGCCCGGCCAAGACCGGCTCAGCAATCACCGGCTCCGGAATGACTGGCTCAGCAATCACCGGCTCAGCAATCACCGGCTCCGCACTCGCCGCTTCAGCAACCACCGGCTCCGCAACCGCATCGGCGGCAACCGCTGGCTCTTCGGCACGCCCATCGGATACCGGCCCAAGGTCGGCTGGCGCCCGGCTGCGCGGGTGGGCGAAGAACGGCACCGGTTGCTCGGGATAACCCATCGTCAGCGACATTCGCGCGTCGGCCGTCCCATCTGCCGCGTCGCTCACCAGTTCGGCGTCCTCGACACCCTCGGCAAGCTCGGCAAGCGTCAGCTCGGGTTCCTCCCAGATCTCGTCTTCCCACTCTGCGTCGATCAGGTGCAGCGTCGCCGCAGCCCGCACAGGCGAGCTTGCCAGATTGGCCGCCTGTTCCGCGCCTGCCTGCGCCTGGGGTGCCGCGTCATGCCCGGTCACAGCCTCCGCCGCCTCCGGTTCGGCAAGGGCCGCCTTGATCGCCGCAATGGTCTGGTCGCCCGGCTCGGCGCCCGGCTCGGCGACAGTCTGACCGTCCGGCCCAGCACTCGCATCCGCCACCGGCCCAGCACTCGCAAAGCTGCCGGTGTCCAGGGCCGCAAGCGGTTCTGACACGGGGTCAGACACAAGCTCCAGAACCGTATCCGGCACCTCGGGCATGGCAGCTTCCGGCACCGCCGCGACTTCGGCTTCGACGGCAAGATGATGGATTTCCGCCCCCGCGGCGGCTTCGACGGCAGGCGCTTGCGGCTCCTGCACCGCGGTGGCCAGCACCAGCGGTTCGGGCTGCACATCCGGCACCACCCGCAGGGCGGGCGTCAGCAGCAGCTTGTCAAAGCCCAGGTCGCGCGTCCGGGTGCGTGGCTCTGCAGAAACCAGACGCCTGATCGACGACACGACATCCTCGATCTCATGGTTGCTGAGCGGTTCCGACATCGCAGCGCATTCCGTTCTTGTTGTCTCGCAGGCTCACATAATCACATGCCGAGCCAGATTAACACTGGGCAATGCGAAGGCTACATTAAACCCAAGGTTGTGTCACCTTGCCGCTCAGTTTCCGATCTTCTTCAGGATGCGGTCCAGTTTCTTGCCCTGCGCCGAGGTCGAGGGGGCCGACTGGACCGAGTTGTAATAGGCCTCGGGGTCATAGGTCGGAATCCCGAGCTGCAGGTGGTCAACGGTCAAGAGTCCCATCGACGACAGCACCTGATAAACGCCGACATACCGCTGCGCTTCGGCTTCAAGCCGGGCATTGCGCGCGTCCAGCAGTTCCTGCTCGGCATCCAGCACGTCCAGCGTCGTGCGCGCACCAAGTGCTGCTTCCTCGCGCACGCCGTCAAAAGCGGTTTGCGCGGCACGCACCTGCTGGTCCGTCGCCTCGATCGACGCCGCCGAGACCGCAAGATTGGCCCAGGCCACGCCCAGGCCCTGCGCAATCCCCACCGCCGTCTGCTGCAAGGCCGCGCGGGCGCGGTCCTTGCCCGCCAGCGCCTGCCGGTAAACCGCAGACAGCCGCCCGCCAGCATACAGCGTCTGGTTCAACTGCAGCCCGAAGGTTTGCGTGTCCAGCCCGTCATCATCGCGGCTGATCGAGGCGCTTGCACCCAGCGTCGGCTTCATCCCGGCCTCGGCAAGATCGACCTGCCGCTCCGCAATGGTGACCAGATGCTGCGCCTGACGCAGCACCGGATGCGTCTTCATTGCCACCGACTGCGCTTCGTCCACGTTGCGCGGCAGGCGCGGTGCCGAAGGCAAGCCGGCCAGACGCCCGGGATAGGCGCCGGTTGCGGCCTTGTAGGCCTCGCGCGCCACCATCAACTGCCCGTCCGCCGCCGCCAGCGCCGCGCGCGAAGACGCCAGCCGCGCCTCGGCAATCGCCACGTCGGTGCGGGTGATCTCGCCCACGTCGAACCGGTCCTGCGACGCGCGCAATTCCTGCGTGATCAGCCGAAAGTTCGATTGCCGCAGCGCCACCACTTCCTGCGCAAGTCGCACATCCACATAGGCCTGCACCGTCGCCAGCAACACCTGCTGTTCCACATCGATCAGCGCCTGCCGCGTTGCCAGCACGCTTTCCCTGGCAATCGCCACGCCAAGCGCGTTGCGGCCGAAATCCAGCAGCGTCAGTTGCGCACTGAGGGTCAACGAGGAACTCAGTCCCTCCGACGTGACCACGCCGCCCGCAGTCTCCTGATCGGCCTTCCGCCAGCCCGACTGCGCGGTGAACTGCACCACCGGACGCAAGGTGGACACGGCCAGCGCCACATCCTCATCCGCAGCGCGCAACACGGCGCGGTTCTGATCCAGAAGGTTGGAAGTGCGGTAGGCTGCGATCAGTGCATCCGCCAGCGTCTCGGCGTTTGCCACAGGTGCCGCGGCCACACCCGCCAGCACCACCGCCGCCATCCGAAACCACTTGCGCATCCTGTCAACCTTTCAGTGCGGGCCTGATGCCCAATCCAGCGCCCGCCCAACCGCAGTCGGACGCACGATCCGCAAATGCTAAAGCGCAAAGCCACGCTGCACGGCAAACCCGTCCAGCACCGGAGCCGAGGCATTGAACAGCGGCCGCCACGTCATCTTGCCGTCGATCTTGTAGCCAACCTTCACCGTGCCCACGCCATCATCCATGAACAGGGCCGCGATCCGGCCGCCGTCTTTCAACTGCGCCAGCAGCGCGTCGGGCACCCTATCGACCCCGCCTTGAACCGTGATCACGTCATAGGGCGCATGTTTCGGGGCGCCGTTCACCAGCGGGCCGGTCATCACGGCGGCATTGTCCACGCCTTCGACCGACAGCAGGCGCTGCGCCTCGGCAGCCAGGGCGGGGTCTTCTTCCACCGCCACCACCGCATCGGCCAGCCGCGCGATCACCGCCGCCGAATAGCCAAGCCCGCAGCCGATATCCAGCACCATTTCGGTCGGCTGAATGTCCAGCGCGTCCAGCATCTTGGCCAGTGTCCGCGCCTCCAGCACCACCCTGCCCCCGCCGATGTCCAGGTTTTCGCCGACATAGGCTGCCTCGCGCTTGTCGCCCGGCACATAGGCCTCGCGCGGCACCGACAGCATCGCCTCGATGATGGGAAATTTCGTCACGTCCGAAGGCCGCACCTGCGTATCGACCATCATCACGCGGCGGGTGGCGAATTCGCTCATTCTGAACTCATCGGTATGGTTTGCGGTTGGTTCAGTCTTGCCACAGAACCAGAGGCGGGGCAACCCGCCGGACATAAAGAGATCATGGGTTTGGCCCGGCGCAGGCCGGCGCGCGGGTCAGATCAACCGTGGCTTCGGAGCCAGCCGCGCCGGCTCGCCCATCCGGGCCTTGAGCGTGCGCACCAGTGCCGCGATATCGTCCGCCCGCAGCCCTGCCTCGGCATACATTTCCGCCGGGCTCGCCTGGTCGATGAACGTGTCGGGCAGCGTCATCGTCCGCACCATCCGCCCCCGGTCCAGTCCGCCGGAGTTTGCCAGATAATGCAGCACCAAGGCACCGAACCCGCCCGTCGCACCCTGTTCCACCGTGATCAGCGCGCCGTGATGCGTGATCAACTGGTCGATCAGCGCGGTGTCCAGCGGCTTGGCAAACCGCGCATCGACCACCGTGACCTGAACACCCTCTGCCTCCAGCCGCTCGGTGGCCAGCAGCACCTCCGCCAGATGCGCCCCGAACGACAGGATCGCCACGTCGCCGCCCTCGCGCAGCACCCGGCCTTTGCCAATCTGCAACGGCACGCCGCGCGCGGGCATCTCCACCCCCGCGCCCTCGCCACGCGGATAGCGAAATGCAATCGGCCCGCTGTCATGCGCCACGGCGGTCGCCATCATGTGCACCAGTTCCGCCTCGTCACCGGCCGCCATCACCGTCATGTTGGGCAGGTTCGCCAGAAACCCCACGTCGAACGCCCCCGCATGGGTCGCCCCGTCCTGCCCGACCAGGCCCGCCCGGTCGATGGCAAAGCGGACGGCCAGATTCTGCAAGGCCACGTCATGCACGATCTGGTCATAGCCGCGCTGCAGGAAGCTGGAATAGATCGCGCAAAAGGGCTTCATGCCCGATGCTGCCAGCCCTGCCGCGAAAGTCACGCCGTGCTGCTCGGCAATGCCCACATCGAACACCCGCGCCGGGAACCGCCGTGCCATGATGTCCAGCCCCGTGCCGCCCGGCATCGCCGCCGTGATCGCGACGATCTTCGGGTCACGCGCGGCCTCGGCCGTCAGCGTTTCGCCGAACACCTGCGTATAGCTTGGCGCGTTCGACTTGCCCTTGACCTGCGCGCCCGTCGCCACATCGAACTTCGCCACGCCATGATACTTGTCGTCCGCACCCTCGGCGGGCGCATAGCCCTTGCCCTTGACCGTCACGCAATGGATCAGCACCGGCCCCGAGGCCCGCGCCTTGGCCGCGCGCAGCGTCGCCAGCAACTGCCCCATGTCATGCCCGTCGATCGGCCCGATGTAATCGAACCCGAACTCCTCGAACAAGGTGGCCCCGCCCGGCAGTCCCGTCACCAACTGCCGCGCCCGCCGCGCGCCGTCGCGCACCGGGCCGGGAAGGGCCGCCTCGAACCCCTCCGCCGCAGCCTTCAGCGCGGCCAGCGGTCCCTTGTCGGCAATCGAATTGAGGTAGGTCGACATCGCCCCCACTGGCGGGGCAATCGACATGTCGTTGTCGTTCAAGATGACGAACAACCGCTCCTTCAGGTGGCCTGCGTGGTTCATCGCCTCATAGGCCATGCCGGCGGTGATCGCGCCGTCCCCGATGACCGCGATGGTATCGCCCACCGGCATGCCGCACTCGCGCCCCACCGCAAAGCCAAGGGCCGCACTGATCGACGTGGAGGAATGCGCCGCGCCGAACGGATCGAACTCACTTTCCGACCGCTTGGTGAACCCCGAAAGCCCACCCTTCTGCCGCAGCGTCCCCATCCGCTCACGCCGTCCGGTGATGATCTTGTGCGGATAGCACTGGTGGCCCACGTCCCAGATCAGCTTGTCCATCGGCGTGTTGAACACCGCATGGATCGCCACCGTCAACTCGACGACCCCCAGCGAGGACCCCAGATGCCCGCCGGTCCGCGACACGACCTCGATCGTCTCCTGCCGCAACTCGTGGGCAAGCTGCGCCAGTTCGGTGTCGTCCAGCACCTTCAGGTCGGCGGGGCCGGCAACACGGTCAAGGGTGGGGGTGCGGCTTGGGGCATCCATCGGAGCTCTCCTTTGAAAAAAGTGCCGTGCGGGCCAGCCACACGGCACCAGGTTCCTGTCGCCAACAGGAAGGGAACCGGGCTCATGGTTTCGCCCGAGATCCGGGCCGGCAAATGGCCCGAATGGGGTCAAGGGGGCGGCGCGCCGCCCCCCGGTCATCATGCGGTCGCGGTGTCGGTCACGACGCTGACCGCGCTCCAGGTGTTCGGGTCGGGCGACTGCTTGCTCTCTTCCGGCAAGAACTGCCCCACCACCCAGATCACCGTCACGATCAGGCCGAACCCGACGACAACCGCCGCCGCGTAGCCCGCACCTTTCAGCATCTGGTTCGCGATCCAGACATTCAGCTGCGACTTGCGGCTGACCTTGAAGTAGTCGTCAGTCATCTTTCACTCCTCAGTTCAGCGGCGCGTAGCCGTGCTGTTGGGCCCATACGTACCAGTTGTCCACGACCGTGCCGGTCAGCAGGATCCCGATACCCCCGGTCAGCGTGACCAGGATGGCGAACCACCAGGCCCAGCGGTGAATGCCTTCCATCGTGGCGTTGAAGCCCATCGTCCAGCGCCAGAACAAGGCGGCGCGTTCGGATGCGGTTCCGCGGTCCACGATCTGTTCCAGCTCCCGGTCGCCACCAAAGCGGCTGACGGCCAGGATCGTCGCCCCGTGCATCGCGAACAGCAGGGCGGACCCGTAAAGGAACGCGATGCTCAGCGCGTGGAACGGATTGTAGAACAGGTTGCCGTAGGTAAGGCTGAAGTTGTTGGTCCAGTCGAGGTGGGTGAAGATGCCGTAAGGCACCGCCTCGGACCAGCTTCCCATCAGGATCGGCCGGATCAGGCCCAGAACCAGGAACAGCCAGATCGCGCTGGCAAAGGCCCAGCACACGTGCTTGCCCATCCCCAGGGCCGATGCGCGAAGGTAGCTGCGCACCCACCACGAGATGACCGACACCAGCAGGAAGAACGAGGCGATCAGCCAGTATCCCCCTTCGCGCAGCGGCGGGATGCTCAGCCCGTATTCCGGCGCCGGCGGATCAAGCGAGAACCAGAAGAGGTCGCGCAGGAACACCGCCGGATTGTAGCCCGCCTGATCCCAGAACCAGAACCCGACCATCAGGAACCAGGTCGCCCCGGCAAACAGCGCGATCGTGCCCATCGTGCCAAGGTAGATCGGGCCAAGCTGCGCGTTGCCGAACCACCCCGCGAGGGTCGAGAAGCTTGCCCCCCGTGTCCGGTTCGCCAGATCCACGCCCTCGACCATACCCACTTCCGGGGCGCCGCGAACCTGAAGCTGGTTGAAGATGTTTTGATACTCAGCCATTTACGCCTCCCGCAATGTCGGCCCACCACGGCAGCTGCAGCCACCAATCCCACCACACGACCCACTGGTCGAACCAGATCGTGCCCGAGATCACGATGCAGATCGCGCTCCAGAAGCCCGCGTTCAGCGCCAGCAAGAGCCCCAGGCGGTGGATGCCCAGGGTGCCGACCGAATACCCGATGAAGTCGCGAAAGAAGGTGTCCTCGTGATCCGGAGAGCGGACTTCGCGGCCCTTTTCGGGGTTGGCGGCAGACAGGATCAGCGCGCCATGCAGCGCCAGCGCCAGCGCGTTGGTGAAAAAGAAGCTCACCGCCAGCATGTGCGCCGGATTGTAGTGGAAGTTGCCATAGGTATAGCCGGTGTTCGACACCCAATCGAGGTGCGTCCAGATCCCGTAGGGAAAGGCATAACCCCAGGCCCCCATCAGGACCGGCCGGATCACGACCAGCGTCAGGTAGGCAAAGATCGCCACACCGAAGGCAAAGGGCACATGGTAGCCCATCCCCAGCTTGCGGCAGATTTCCACCTCGCGCAGGGCCCAGCTGATGAACGCCGCTGCGGCGCACATCGTCACAAGCTGCCAGATGCCCCCGTCAGCCAGGGGTGCCAGCGCCAAGCCATATTCCACCCGAGGCGGGTCGATCGAGATCAGCCAGGGGTTCCAGACCCCCTCCATCGCCGTCCCGTAGAAGATCAGGATGGTGCCAAGTGCGGCAAAGAACACCGTCGTGACACCAAAGAAGCCGACGTAGAAAGGGCCGACCCAGAAGTCGAACAGATTCCCGCCGACCAGCGTGCCTCCCGGCACACGATATTTTCGTTCGAAGCTGAGCAGTGCCATGCTTCCCTCTCCACTTGCGCAAGCCAGATACCACCGGGGCGCGGGCGGCCATGCCTGAAGTTGAATTCCCTAGGGGTCGTGACGGGCGACCAGCCACCGGCGGCCGCCCGCAACAGGGGTAGACCCGGTTATTCCGTTGCGGCCGCTGCCGGAGCGTATTTTGCCCCCGCTTCGCCGATCCAGTTGTAGCCGGGGGTGCTGAGCAGGACGAGGTGAATCATCACTGCCAGAAGGAAGAGGAAGACACCCTGCGCAACAAAGACGCGACGGGGGTCGAAGATCAGCCAGATCTTGTAGAACTTTGACATGTCTTGTTCCTCCTCAGAACCACGGGCGCCAGATGAACACCGCCAGATGAGCGATGACGGCAATGGTCACGAACAACCAAAGCCCGCTCATGTAGACGGAGTGCAGTTCTTGCGCCTGCTCGTCGGTAAGACCTGTGAAACTCAGGTCAGTTCTATCAGCCATGTTATCCTCCGAAGGGGTAGACTGACGCCGCATACCCTGCGGCTGGGTTCACGGGTTGGCGTCATGCCTCCCCGAGTTTCTCCGCACCCCGAAGGGTGGCGGTGAATGTCATGTCCGGCGGGCGTGGGCGCACAGGCCGCTGGATGATCGAGCGTGGGGCTTGTCCGGTCCCCGTCGAACTGCACTCCCCGCCGGGGCGGAAAGCGAAGGGCGTAACCGTCAGGGACGGAAGATCGCCGGCGTGATCGCGCCCGCCTCGCGCCAGGCGCGGGCCAGTGGCCCATGCACCGGCAACTGCCGTTCGCTGATCAGTTTCCAGACCCAGCCCAGCGTGGCGAACGGGATCGCCATCAGGAAGATCAGGGTAAAGTAGATGCGGAATTCCGCTTTGGGTGTGCGGTGGGCATGGTGCCCGCCGTGCTCTCCGGCTGTATGATCACTCATGCGACCCTCCCTTGGTGTTTGCCGTCGCGGGGCGCGGATCGGTCCGCAGCGCCGCGACATATTCCAGCACGACGCGTTCCGCGCCGTGATCGAGCGCCGATTTCTCGGCCGCGTCGCGCAACGTGCGCGCCGCTGAAATGCGTGTCAGGACAGGATGTTGTCCGACGATCCTGTCCAGCTCCATCTGCGCATCGACATCCCAGGGGAAATCGCGCCGCAGCGTCGTGGGCGTCGCCGCCGCACTGTCCATGTCCGACCCGAGCGGCAGGATATGGAACAGCGCCTCGAACAGCCCGTTGCAGACTTCCTGCAAGATCCAGACGCAGCCCGCATAGCCCATGAAGGGCGTGCCGGTGTGCCGCCGGATTGCCGCACCGGGAAAGCTCGCTGCGATGAAACTCGGGGCCGGGCCATGCCCACCCTTCATCTCGGCCATGTAGATCTTCTCGTTGATCGACCCCATCACGATCAGCGGCCGATGCTGGCGCAGCATCGCGCGCACCGCCTCGTTGTTGGTCTTGGTGCCCGCCACCCGCGCCACGGCAAAGGCGCAGGGCAGGCCAAGGTCGCTTTCCAGATAATGCCGCACGCCGCGGGCATAGGTCTCGTTCGCGACGATGGCGAAGTTCGCCGTCGCAAAGAAATCCTGCGTCACCGACCGCCACAGATCCCACACCGGCTTCAGCGTCGAATGCTTTTCGCGGGCAATGAAGGGCTGCGGGTCCAGACCCAGCATTTCCCCCAGCGTTTCCAGAAACTTGGTCGTCGACTCTAACCCAAATGGCGCTTGCAGATAAGGCTTGCCCAGACATTCGGCCAGACCCCGGCCAAACTCACGGTACATCACGATGTTGACGTCGGCGTTCACCAGATTGCGCATCTCGGCCAGATGGGCGCCCAGGGGCATCACCATGTTGACCTCGGCACCGATGCCTTCGACCAGACAGCGGATCTCGTGCAGGTCCGACGCCATGTTGAACACGCCATACATCGGCCCAAGGATGTTGACCCGCGGCTTCGCCCCATCGGCGCGTTCCGCCTCGGGTGGCATCCGCCCCTTGGTCATCCCGAATTCGGTAAAGATCCAGGTCATCGCGCGGTCGGCGCACTGCCACTGGTCCTCGTCGATCGTGCGCGGCAGGAAGCGCTGGATGTTGGTGCCCGCAGGCGTGACGCCGCCGCCGATCATCTCGGCAATGCTGCCCGTCACCACCACCGCCGGCAGCGCCGGGTCAAGCGTCTTCCAGGCCCGCGCCATCGACGCTTCGGTGCCGGAGCTCATCTCGTCCTCGGCCAGCCCGGTCACGACAATCGGCAGTTCGTGCGGCGGCAGCGCGTCGGTGTAGTGCAGCACCGATGTCACCGGCAGGTTCTCGCAGCCCACCGGCCCGTCGATCACGACCTGCAGGCCCTTGACCGCACAGAAGGCATAGACCGCCCCCCAGTATCCACCCGCCCGGTCATGATCCTGGATCAGCATGAGGAACACCCCCCAGCTTGCTCTTTTTCCAAATACTCCACGGGGGTGCGGGGGTGTGAAACCCCCGCCCTGCCGGCGGCCACGGAAAGATGGGTCAAATCATCTCCTCCGCCTTTGCGGCCTTCGCGGCCTTGTCCAGCTTTTTCTGATGGATCGCCCGGAAGTCCGGCCGCAGGTTCGGCGCACCTTCCCAGATGCCCGCCGTCTCGCCCGTGCCGACGCCCTCGAAGAACGTCTTCATCCCGTCCATACGATCCTTGTTGGCCATCGCAGCGTTCACGACCTGCGCCAGCGACCCTGCCCCCGCCGGCCCCATCAGCGGCCGGGCAGAGATGAGGTTCGTGAAGTAAAGCGCTGGAATCGCCAGCTCTTTTGCCTTCTGAACAACCGGCGTCGTGCCGATCGCCAGATCCGGCCGAAAGCCCGCCATCGCAGCACAGTCGTCTTGCAGGCTCGCGCGGTATTTCACCGCCACGCCCTTGGCTTCCAGCCACTCGCGGTCCGCAGAACTCCATTCGTTCCTTGCGCAAGCGGTGCCAACGTATTTCACATCCGCGCCGCTCTCGATCAACAACCGCGCAACAAGAAGCTCCGACCCCTCGTACCCCGACACCGTGATCCGCCCCTTGACCGGATTGGCAGCCAAAGCCGCCCTGATCGCCGGGCCAAAGGCGTTCTGCGCCGCAGCCAGCTTTTGCGCATCGATTCCATAGGCTTCGCCGATGGCCTTCATCCACGCCATCGTGCCATCAAGGCCAACCGGAGCCGATCCCACGACCGTCCGCCCCGCCGCATGGAACTCGCGGATCGACGCGGTGTAGAACGGATGGATCGCCGCCGCGACACCGCAGTCCAGTGCCGCATAAAGCTCGCGCCACTCGCGACACGGCACCACCGGCCCCGCAGCCAGACCCATCGGCGCCAGCATCGCGCCGATCATCATCGGGTCCGCCGGGAACATCTCACCCAAAAGCGCGACCGTCGGGCGGTCCGACCGCCCGCGTTCCGGCGCCTGCACCGGCCCGGCCTCGATCTCGGCGCGGGCGTATTTCAGCATGGCACCCGCCAGCACATCCTTGGCCTCGGCATGGGTCGGCACGCCGAACCCCGGCACGTCGATCCCGACAATGCGCACGCCATTGATCTCGCTTGGCAACAACTTCAACGGCACGCCGGAAGCTGTTGGAACGCATAGGTTTGTCACCACCACCGCATCGTAGCGATCCGGGTCCGCCAGTTCGTGCACCGCGTCGCGAATATCCTCGAAAAGCTTGCCGGTCACCAGGCTTTCCGAGTTGAAGGGCACATAACCCACAGACCGGCGGGCCCCGTAAAAATGGCTCACAAAGGTCAGCCCGTAGACGCAGCAGGCCGACCCGGACAGCACCGTCGCCACCCGCCGCATCCGCAACCCGACGCGCAAGGAACCGAAGGCCGGGCACATCGACTGCGGCTTGTCATGCGGGCCCTGCGGATAGTCGCGGGCGAACCCGTCAAGCAACTCGGAATTGCCCGCCGCCCGTGCCGCCGCCTCCATCGTCGAAGCGCCCGCATGGCATCCCATGCCGTCCACGACCTGGCCGTTCACCACAACCGGTGCCGCACCATCGGACGGCAGGCTCACACCCTCCGTCACCGGAGTGCTGTCAGCCAGATCGTAGCGAACCTCGCCCGCCATCACTTGCCACCCTTGGCAGCGATGGCCTTCAACGCGGCTTCCATCCTCGCAAGGGCGTCCAGATCACACATTGTCGTACACCACTTCCAGCGAGGCCTTCGGCGCTGCGTTCTTGCCGCGCATGTCGAGGTCGGTCGCCGGGGTCAGCACGAAATCCGCCCCCGTCGCTTCGGCACTGAACAGGCCCAAGAGCCCATCCTGCGTCAGCGGTTTCGGCCTGACCGGCGGGGCAATCGCAACCGCCTCGCCAAGGGCGGCAAACAGTGGCCCCCACTGGCTCTCATAGCTGCCAACGATCTGATAATTCGCCGATTTCTTGCGCAGGTCATCGTCCTGCGGGATCGCCGCCAAGACCGGAATACCCACCACCTCGGCAAAGGCCGCAGCCTCGCCGGTGCCGTCATCCTTGTTGATCACCAGCCCCGCGATGCCGACGTTGCCACCCAGCTTGCGGAAGTATTCCACCGCCGAACAGACGTTGTTGGCCACATAAAGGCTCTGCAGATCGTTCGAGGCGACCAGGATCACCTTCTGCGCCATGTCCCGTGCGATCGGCAGGCCGAACCCGCCGCAGACCACGTCGCCGAGGAAATCGAGGAGGACATAGTCGAAATCCCAGTCGTGAAACCCCAGTTTTTCCAGAAGTTCGAACCCGTGGATGATCCCGCGACCGCCGCAGCCCCGGCCAACTTCCGGGCCGCCAAGCTCCATCGCGAACACACCGCCGCGCTTGAAGCAGACGTCGCCGATCTTGACCTCTTCGCCCGCCAGCTTCTTGCGGGTCGAGGTCTCGATGATCGTCGGGCAGGCCTTGCCGCCGAACAGCAGGCTCGTGGTATCCGATTTCGGGTCGCAGCCGATCAGCAGCACCCGCTTGCCCATCTCGGCCATCATGTGGCTGAGGTTGGCCAGCGTGAACGACTTGCCGATCCCGCCCTTGCCGTAGATCGCGATGATCTGGGTTTTCTTCGTTGGCTCGCCTTGCGGAATTTCCAGCGAAGGCTCCACATGCGCTTCTTCGCGCAGGCGGTTGTCGAAATCCTTCAGGTTGGGGACGTCGTTCATGCGTGGCCACTCCAATCGAGGATCATTTTCAAGCAGTTGGCATCCGAGAATGCCGTCTCGTAAGCGTCAGCCGCATCCGCCGCAGGGCGGGTGTGGGTAATCAATCCAGCCAGCGACAAGGCGCCGCTTTCGATCAGCGACCGCGTCGCGGTCAGATCGTCCGGCGTCCATTCGCTGGCAATGCGGATGCGCGCTTCCTTCATGAAGGCGGGCGGAAAGGCAAAGGCGACGGGTTCGGTGTAGAACCCCGCCAGCACCACTTCGCCGCCCCTGGCCAGCCGCATCACCAGTTGGTCCAGCAGACCCCTGGCCCCGGATGCATCGTAAATCGCCCGGTAATCGCGGCGCGGATCATCTTCCGGCGCCACCACCGGATAGCCAACCGCGCCCCTCTGGCGCAGCGGATCAATCTCCCAGACCGTCGGCGCAGGCGCACCTGCCGCCACCGTCAGCCGCGCCAGCAACCGGCCCAGCGTGCCATGCCCCACGATCAGGTCCGGCAGGGCGGTGTTGAACCCGGCCAGCGCATGACGCGCGGTTGCCGCCAACGCCAATAGCGCGCCCTCGGCCCGCATCGCCGGGTCCAGCCGCGCCACCCGGCCCGCCTTGGTCACCAGATGCCGCGAGGCGCCACCAAACAGGCCCTTCACGTTGCCCGCAAAGCAGTTTGCCCCCGGCACAAAGACATGCTCGCCAACCCGGAACCCCGAATTTGCGCCAGCCTCCATCACTTCGCCTGCGGCCTCGTAGCCCGGCACCAGCGGATACCCCATGCCCGGAAAAGCCGGCATCGTGCCCGACCAGAACAGTTTTTCGGTGCCGGTGGAAATGCCGGAAAAGGCAATCTCGACCACCAGGTCATCGTCTCCCGGCGAGATCAGGCCAAGGCTTTCCAGCCCCAGCTCTTTCGGCCCATGCAGGATGACGGCGGTGGTTCTCAACATGTGCCCCCTCGGTCCCTCCGCCGCCCCCGTTTCAGAGTCGATCGCAGGACCGTGTTGTTATCTGTAACTCTATCCTTACAAAGCAGAGTGTCAACTAGCATTGACACGTTGCCGCTACCAAATGTCACATCCGACGCGCGGTGACCGCCGAGGTGATGAAGGGCCTGTGTCCGCGACGCATCCGGATCGGCCCAAATCCCGCAGCACCGACAAGGGCGGCGATTTCCTCTGCCGACCGGGTTCGCCCGGTCT
This sequence comes from Paracoccaceae bacterium, assembly GCA_030697175.1. GTDB lineage: Bacteria > Pseudomonadota > Alphaproteobacteria > Rhodobacterales > Rhodobacteraceae > JAUYQR01. The sequence goes on from JAUYQR010000004.1 coordinate 38,371, forward strand.
GCATCGCCAGCGTGTAAACTGCGAAATACACGTCCGTCGCGGGGTCTGGCCGCGTGCCTCCCGACATCGGCTCTGAAATCACCAGCAGCCCGCCCACCGGCAAGGCCGCATGAACGGCCGCCAAAAGGCCGGTCACTGTCGCGTCGGAATGGTCGTACAGCACCCGGATCAGGCTGATCGCATCGGCCCCCACCGGCAGCGGATCGTCGCGGAAACTGCCCGGCACGATCCGGACACCCGGCCCCGGTCGCGCCCCTGCGACCACGGCGGGCAGGTCGAACAGTGTCAGTCCGATCTTCGGCCAGGCCCGGCCCACCGCCGCCAGAAACGCCCCGGTGCCACCGCCCACATCCATCAGATGCCGCACGCCGCGCAAGCTGACCAGGCGCAGCGTATCTTCCGCCACCAGCCCCTGACTATCGGCCATAAGTTGCGAATAGCGCCCCGCCAGGTCCGGGTCCGCCGCACCGCCTGCGCCAAACACATAGGGCCAGAAACCGGCCAGTTCCGGCACCGTCTCACCCCGAAAAAACGCTACCGGATCAATCAGATCACGGTATAGCACCGGATGGTGCCGCACCATCGCCTCCAGCCCCGGCACGGTCAGGAACGCCGCCCCGCGTGTGGTCAGCGCCCAGAAATCGCCTTGCCGCCTGACCAGCCGCAGCGCCGCTCCGGCCTGCAACAGCACCGCCATGCGAGGCTCCGGCACGCCGGTCAGCCGCGCCAGCGCACCGGCGCCAAGCGGCCCGTCCGCCAGCCGGTGCATCACCCGCAACTCCACCAGCGCAAGCAGCGCCTGAGACCGCACGAAGCCCTGCACCACCTCGAAAAGCGCGTCGCCCTCGCTCCGCACAACCGCGCCAAGCCCCGGTATACGCGCGCAAATCCTGTGAAACCACGGCTGCATCGCCAGCCGAACTGCCCAGCCGGGACCGGCGGCCTTGCCCGCCCGTCCCGCGCCAAGGCCCATGTCGGTCATCGCGCCGCCGCCGCGCGCTGACCCAGGCTGACCGGAGTCATCTTCTCGGCGTAGGCCCGCACCATCGCGGCCAGTTGCGCCTCGCCGGGGCAGGACGGAATCGACGCGATCGCGCCGCCCAGAATATCCTTCAGATGCCGCACCGCGCCCGACACGCCCATCAGCGCCACCGCGTTCGGCCGCCCATGCGCCGCATCCTGGCCCGCCGGCTTGCCGGTTTCGTCCGCCGACAGCAGCGCGTCCTTCAGGTCATCGGCCACCTGGAACGCCTCGCCGATCCGCGCGCCCAATTCCTCCCACGGCTCGGCTTCCATCCCGGCCGCAATCGCCCCCATCTGGGTCGCGGCAATGAACAATGCCCCGGTTTTCGCGCGGTGATAGGCGCCCAGATTGACCTGCGCCTCCGATTCCCACGCCTGCCCGGCACAAATCCCGCCCGGCATCCCGGTCCGCTGTGCCAGCACCCGCACCAACTGCAACGCCCGCAGCGGCTGATCGCCCGCCGCCCGTGCCAGCACCTCGAAGGCCAGCACGATCAGGCTATCGCCCGCCAGCACCGCCAGAGGTTCCGAATACGCCTTGTGCACCGTCGCCTTGCCGCGCCGCATGTCGGCATCGTCGAACGCCGGCAGATCATCATGCACCAGACTTGCACAGTGGATCAGCTCCAGCGCCGCCGCAGCCGCATTGCTCAACCCCGGCCGGTCATCGCCACAGGCCATCGCGACCGACAGCAGGATCGTCGGGCGGATCCGCGCGCCACCGGGCGTCACCGAATAGTCCAGCGCCTGCGCCAGCCGCCCCGGCACCTGCCCGCCGACGCCCTGGCCAAGCCGGATCGCCTCGGAGACCGCTGCTTCGATTCGAGTGGAAAGCCCCATCCGCGCCCCCTTGCCGCCGAAAAGCCTGCGGCGTCCTTGGCGCCAGTTTTGCACCGTGCGGCCAAGGTGTAAACAAAAACTTACAGATATGCGTAATTCCGTGTTTACACCGCGCTGCACGACAGTAGACTTCCCGCATGGAACCCAGCGCCCATAACGTCGTGGTGATCGGCGCCGGAATGGGCGGCCTTGCCGCCGCCATCCGCCTCGCCGCCGCGGGCTGCCCCGTCACCGTGATCGAATCCGCCGCCACACCCGGCGGCAAGATGCGCACCCTGCCCTCGGCTGCAGGCCCGGTCGATGCAGGCCCCACCGTCCTCACGATGCGCCACATCTTCGACGACCTCTTCGCCCTCGCCGGCGACCGGCTGGACGATCACCTCACCTTGATCGCGCAACCGATCCTTGCCCGCCATTGGTGGCCCGACGGCTCCACCCTCGACCTGCACGCCGACCCCGCCGCCACCCTCGCCGCCATCGAAGCCTTCGCCGGCCCGCGCGAGGCCGCCGCCTTCCGCCGCTTCGATGCGCTCTCGGCCGCACTCTTTCAGGCCTTTGACGCCCCGGTGATGCACGCCGCCAAACCGAACCTCGCCGCCATCGCCCGCACCGCGGCCCGCCAACCCCGCCTCTGGCCTGCGCTCCTGCCGGGCATGACCCTCACCCGCCTTCTCCGCCTGCACTTCCGCGACCCTCGCCTCGCCCAGCTTTTCGCCCGCTACGCCACCTATGTCGGTGGCCGCCCCGGCCATTCCCCCGGCGTCCTCGCCCTGATCTGGCGGGCCGAGGCGCAGGGCGTCTGGGCCGTCAAAGGCGGCATGCACCACCTCGCCACCGCGCTCGCTGACCTTGCCACCCGGCTTGGCGTGCGCTTTCGCTATGCCACCCGCGCACAGCGCATCGTCACCCAGGGCGGCCAGGTCACCGGGGTGCAGATCGAAGGCGGCCTCACCCTGGCCTGCACCGCCTGCGTCTTCAACGGCGATCCCGCAGCACTCGGACTGGGTCTCCTCGGCACCGCGCCCACCACCGCTGTGGCGCCCGGAGCCACCCAACCGCGCAGCCTTTCGGCCTGGGTCTGGTCCTTTGCCGCCACCCCCGAAGGCCCGCTTGCCCGCGATCTCATCCACCACAACGTCCTCTTCTCACCCGACCCAAAGGCCGAATTCGGCCCCATCGGCCAAGGCCGGATGCCCGACCAGCCCACCCTCTACATCTGCGCCGAAGACCGCAGCGGCGGAACCATCCCGCCGGTCGAACGCTTTGAAATCATTGTCAACGCCCCCGCGGGCCACGCCGCCTCGGCCCAGGAGTTCACCCAATGCCAGACCCGCACCTTCGCCCCGCTGCAGCCCATGGGCCTGACCTTCGCGCCACCGCCCGCGGCAGCCTCACTGACCACGCCCTCGATGCTGGGCCACCTCTTCCCCGGCTCGAACGGCTCGATCTATGGGCGCAGCCCCGAGGGGATGCTCGCAGCTTTTCAGCGGCCTTCGGCCACAACCACCCTGCCGGGCCTGTACCTGGCGGGCGGGGGCGCGCATCCGGGGGCGGGGGTGCCGATGGCAGCCCTCTCCGGCAGGCACGCGGCCGCGGCGATACTGAACGGCCGGACTTCTCCGTCGATGTCCCGCCCGACGGCTACGCCTGGTGGTATCTCGACGGTGTCTCCAACGACGGGACGCGCGCGGTCTCGGTGATCGGCTTCATCGGTTCGGTGTTCTCGCCGTGGTACAAATGGTCCGGCCGCCGCGACCCGCAGAACCACGCCTGCATCAACGTGGCGACCTACGGCCCCGGCGCGCGCTTCACGATGACCGACCGGGGCCGCCCCGCGCTGCGCCAGTCGCGTGACACCCTGCAAGTCGGGCCCTCTTCGATGCACTGGAACGGGCGGCAACTGATCGTCACCGTGGATGAAATCGGCGCCCCGCCAAGGGTCACGCCGGTGCGCGGCACGATCACGCTCACCCCGCAAGCGATCACCGAAACCGAGGTGCTCCTTACCCCCGATGGCCGCCACCTCTGGCGCCCCTTCGCGCCCATCGCGCAGATCGAGGTGAACCTGACCCAGGGCCATAGCTGGCAGGGCCACGGCTATTTCGACGCCAATTTCGGCTCTGCCGCGCTCGAATCCGATTTCCGTTTCTGGACCTGGGGTCGCTACCCGCTGAAAGATCGCGCCGTCTGCTTTTACGACGCAACCCGGATCGACGGCTCCACCCTCGCCCTCGGGGTCGAGATCGACGCCGCCGGCCGGGTGCGCGAAATCGCGCCGCCGCCGCTCACCAGATTTCGCCGCAGCCTGTGGGCCGTTCGCCGCGAAACCCGCGCCGATCCGGGCTTCACCCCGCGCCAGCGCCTCGGCATGCTCGACGCGCCGTTCTACGCCCGCAGCCTCGTCGAAACCCGGATCGAGGGCGAAACCTCGACCGGCGTGCACGAGGCGCTCGACCTCACCCGCTACCGTCAACCCTGGCTGAAACCGATGATCGCCCTGCGCGTCCCGCGCCGGCGCAACTGGACCTTCGACTGACGCCGAAAACCGGCTCCCGGATTTGCTCTTTTCAAAAATACTCCCGCCGGAGGCTCCGACGCGAAAGCCGTCCCGACGGTAAAGAAAGTGTAACCCACTTCCGCAAGCTATTGTTTTCGCCTACATCTGCACCGTGTCCCACGATGGGACAGGCCGTCAGACCACCGGCTCCGGATTGGCCCGCATCACCCAGAAATTCAGCGCCCCCGCCACCGACACCCAGACAAGGTAAGGCACGAACATCACTCCGGCCCAGACATCGACCATGAAGAACGCCACCATCGTCGCCGCCACGCTCAGCCACAGCCCGACCATCACGACCATCGCCGCCCGCAGGCGCCTGAGGCCAAAGAAGATCGGCGTCCAGAGCGTGTTGAAGGCAATCTGCACCGACCAGAACGCCAACCCGTAAGCCGCGCCCTCGATCCCCGACACCCGCGCAGCCGAGGCCGCCATCAACAGATAAAGCGTCGTCCAGGCCACCGGGAACAGCCAGTTCGGCGGCGTCCAGCCAGGCTTTTTCAGGCTTTCATACCACGCACCGGGCGAAAACATCGCCCCCGTGGTCGCTGCGGCCCCACAGGCCAGAAGGTAGACACCGAACAGGTAATAATCCATCGCGCAACCCTAGCCCAAGGCCGGGCCAATGCCAACCGCTCAGGCCGAAAGCCCCCGGTCGCGCGCCTCCAACTGGGCCAGAACGCCCAGCAAAGCATCGCTCCGCCCCCGGCTGGGTATCGCCCGGGCTGCGGCCTGCACCAGAAACGCCACCTCCGGGACCGGGGGCGCATGCAACACGGCCCCCCGCGGCATCACCGACACCGCCGCCGATTTCGCCACCGCCAGCCCGAGCCAGCCGATCTTCTGCGCCTTGGTCGTCCGCGCCCGCTGGCCGACGGAATCATAGCCGCCGCGCCGGACCGCCGCGCCGATTCCGTCATAGATCAGCCGCGCCGCAAAGATCCCCGGCCTGCACCCCATCGGCAGCGCGCCAACCCCGGCCTCCGACCGGACGTAAAGCCGCTCCGCTTCGGCCAGCAGCCGTCGCACCACCCGCCGCACCCCGGCCGAGGCGACCGGCGCATTCAGCCACGGCTCCAGCGGCACGCCCGCTTCGGCCAGCCAGCCCAGCGGCAGATACACCCGCCCGGCCCGCGCATCCTCGCCCACGTCACGGGCAATGTTGGTCAGTTGCATCGCCAGCCCCAGATCGCAGGCCCGCGCCAGCGCATCGCCGTCGCGCACCCGCATCAGCACGCACATCATCGCGCCAACCGCCGCCGCGACCCGCGCCGCGTAGGCCAGCACCCCCGACAGATCGTCATAGCGCCGCCCGACCGCATCCCAGGCCATGCCTTCCAGCAGCGCATCCGGCAGCGCGCGCGGCATCTCGAAGCCTTCGACAACGGCGGCAAAGGCCCGGTCGGCGGCGGCATCCACCGGACGGCCCGCATAAACCCGGTCCAGCCGGTCGTGCAGCCGCAGCACCGCCCCGGTCTTGTCGTCGCCCTCGTCCACCGCATCATCCGCCAGCCGGCAGAACGCATACAAAGCCAGCGCCGGGTCGCGCACCGCCGAAGGCAGCAGCCTCGAGGCCGCATGAAACGACAGGCTTCCGGTGCGGATCGCCGCGCGGCAGGCCTCCATGTCGCGTTCGGCGATCATTCGGCAGCCAACGGCAGGTCTGCCGCCCTCCACCGCACCGCCGCATCGGGCACCAGCTTGCCCAGCACCTCTGCCGTGCCGATCACCCCCGGCACCCCTGCCCCGGGATGCGTTCCCGCCCCGGTCAGGTACAGCCCCGGCAACTCCTCGCTCACGTTATGCGGCCGGAACCAGGCCGATTGCAGGATGCGCGGCTCGATCGAAAACCCCGCCCCGTATGGCGAAAGATAGCGGTCGCGAAACGTGTCGGGCGTGAACACGAGGCTCTCGGTAATATGCTTCTGAAACCCTGGAATCAGCCGTTCCTCCAGCATCGCGGCCATCTTGGCGCGGTACTTCGGCTCCTCTTCCGCCCAATTCACCCCGCCATGCCCCAGATGCGGCACCGGGCTCAGGGCGTAGAACGTATCGCCGCCCTTCGGTGCCACCGACGGGTCAGTGACCGAGGGGCGGTGAACGTAAAGGCTCATGTCATCCGCCAGCTTCCCGCGAATGAAGATATCCTTGATATGCTCGCGGTAGCGCGGCCCCACGACGATGGAGTGGTGGCCGACATCCTTCCACATCTCGCTGGTGCCCGCGGTGCCGAAATACCAGACATAAAGGCCCATCGACCACCGCGTCCGCCGCAGCCGCGCCGGCGTCCAGCGCCGCTTCGGCGCGTTGCGCAACAGCCGGTCATAGGTGTGCCCCGCGTCGGCGTTCGAAACGACGACACCTGCCGGCAACACCTCGCCCGACACCAGCCGCACCCCCGCCGCGCGTCCAGCGGCCACCACGACCTCGTCCACCTCGGTGTTGGCCACCACCTCGCCGCCCTGTGCCTCGATCACCCGCACCATCGCATCGGCAATCGCCTGCACCCCGCCCATCGCGTAATGCACGCCAAACGCCGCCTCCAGGTGGCTGACAAGCGCATACATGCTGGTCACCTTGAACGGGTCGCCGCCAATGAACAGCGGATGGAATGACAGCGCGAAGCGCAGATGTTCGTCTTTCACCCGCGCCGCTGCGTGGGCATGGACCGACCGGTCCGCGCGATACCACGCAAAGGTCGGCAGCACCTTCACCAGATCCCGGAACTTGTGCATCGGCCTGCGCCCAAGATCCTCGAACCCGAACCTGTAGCGTGCCTCCGCGCCCTTCAAAAAGGTCGCGTAACCCTTTGCATCGGATGGTGAAATCCGCGCGACCTCGGCCTTCATCGCCGCCGCGTCGCCGCGCATCGTGAAGGTCTCGCCATCCTGAAACCTGATCTCGTAAAACGGGTCCATCGGCTTCAACGCCACGTCGCGATCGAAATCCCGCCCGCAGGCTGCCCACAACTCGCGCAGGATCTGCGGCACGGTCACGATGGTCGGCCCCAGATCGAAGCGATGCCCGCCTTGCGTGATCGACGACCCGCGCCCACCCGCCCGGTCCAGCCGGTCGATCACCGTCACCCGGTAGCCCTTGGCCCCCAGTCGCATCGCCGAGGCAAGCCCCCCCAGCCCTGCCCCGATCACGATGGCATGGCTGGCGTCGGATGAGGTGCCGTTGGCGCGGGGGGGTGCTGTGCGTTTGAACATGGCAGGGATGATAGAGTGTCCAGTTTAATTTACAATATCGCTCGTGCTGCGGCGTTTTGACTGCGTTTTTCCTTCCCCCGGCGCGCATAAAGTGTAAAACTAACCTTACACTTCGGAGGGGTCATGCCCACAGCCAGCCTCACCCTGTTCCGTTTTGCCGGTATCGGCTCCCGCCTTTGGGTGATCGGCCAGATGGGTGCCGCCCGTTTTTCCCTGCCCCGCGAACGCAAGGCGCTGTTCTGGAAGCTCTGCGGCTCCGGCACCGGAGAAGGCTTCACCCCGCGCCCGAACTGGGGCGTCTGGGCGATCCTCGCCGTCTGGCCGGATGAGGCGACGGCGCGTGACCGCACCCTCAACAGCCCGGTCTGGGCAAAATGGCGCGCCCGCGCCACCGAGGTGACAACGATCTTCCTGTCGCCCCTCTCCGCGCGCGGCTCGTGGTCCGGCGTCAACCCGTTCGTGCCGGAAACCGATCCGCACGCTCCCGCCGGTCCCCTCGCCGTCCTCACCCGCGCCACGGTGAAACCGGCCCGCGCGCTGCGGTTCTGGGGCCGGGTGCCCGACATCTCCGCCGTGATCGGCCAGGACCCCAACGTGATCTTCAAGATCGGCATCGGTGAGGTGCCGCTTCTGCATCAGGTCACCTTCTCGATCTGGCCCGACGCCGCCTCGATGACGCATTTCGCCCGTGGCGACGGCCCGCATGGCCGCGCGATCAAGGCCGTGCGCGACGAAGGCTGGTTCACCGATGAACTTTACGCCCGCTTCCGTGTCCTCGGCTCCGAAGGTCACTGGAACGGCCATGAACCCCTTGCCCATGCCGCCTGACGGAAAGCCGCCCATGAACTCGATGACCCCGCCGCCAAGACCGCTTGCCAAGGCCGTGAAGGCCGCCGTCAAACCAACCGCGCGCCAGCCCTTCCCGTTCTCCGCCATCGTGGGGCAAGAGGCGATGAAGCAGGCGATGGTCCTCACCGCGATCGACCCCGGCATCGGCGGCGTCCTCGTCTTCGGCGACCGTGGCACCGGAAAATCCACCGCCGTCCGCGCGCTTGCAGCCCTCCTCCCGCCGATCGAGGCAATCGAGGGTTGCCCCGTCAACTCCCCCCGCCTCGACATGGTGCCTGACTGGGCGCAGCTCACATCCACCGCGACCGTCACCAAGCCCACGCCCGTGGTCGACCTGCCCCTCGGCGTCACCGAAGACCGCGTCGTTGGCGCCTTGGATATCGAACGCGCCCTCACACGCGGCGAAAAGGCGTTCGAGCCCGGCCTCCTCGCCCGTGCCAACCGTGGCTATCTCTACATAGACGAGGTCAATCTTCTGGAAGATCACATCGTCGACCTGCTCCTCGACGTCGCCCAATCCGGCGAAAACGTGGTGGAACGCGAGGGCCTCTCGATCCGCCATCCCGCCCGCTTCGTCCTCGTCGGTTCCGGCAACCCCGAGGAGGGCGAGCTTCGCCCGCAGCTTCTCGACCGGTTCGGCCTTTCCGTCGAAGTCACCTCCCCCCGCGACATCGCCACCCGCGTCGAAGTGATCCGCCGCCGCGACGCCTACGAGAACGCCTACGACAAGTTCATCAAGGCATGGCGCCCGCATGACACCACCCTGCGCACCCGGATCCTCGCCGCGCGCGACCTGTTGCCAAGGCTGAAAACCCCGAACACCGTCCTGCACGACTGCGCCGCCCTCTGCATCGCCCTCGGCTCCGATGGCCTGCGGGGCGAACTGACCCTCCTCCGTGCCGCCCGCGCCCTTGCCGCGTTCGAAGGCGCCGACACCGTGAAACGCCCGCACCTCCGCGCCGTGGCCGCGATGGCCCTGTCCCACCGCCTCCGCCGCGACCCGCTGGACGAGGCCGGCTCCGCCGCCCGCGTCGCCCGCGCCCTGACCGAGGTGTTGCCATAGCTGACGAAGGCACCCCCTGGGCCCGCGCCCACCTGGCCCTGACCCTCCTCGCCATTGATCCGGCGGGGCTGAAGGGGCTGTGGCTGCGCGCCCGCGCCGGTCCCGTGCGCGACCACGTCACCACCGCCCTCGCCGCCATCCCCCTGCCCGCGAAACGCCTGCACCCGACCATCACCGACGATGCCCTCTTCGGCGGTCTAGACCTTTCCGCCACCCTCGCCTCCGGCCGCCCGACCTACACCCCCGGCCTCCTCGCCACCCCCTCGCTCCTCCACCTCGCGATGGCCGAACGCTCCCCCCCGGGGCTTGCCGCGCGCCTTGCCGCCGCGCTCGACACCCCCGGCCACGCGCTCGTGGCACTCGACGAATCCGCCGACGCGGACGAAACCCTCAGCCCCGCGCTGACCGACCGCCTCGCCCTGTTCCTCGACCTTTCCGACCAGCAATGGTCCGACACCGCCCCCCTTACCCTGGACGCCGAGGCCATCACCGCCGCCCGCGCCCGCCTTGCCCGCATCAAGACCCCGCCCGAGGCCACCCACCGCCTGACCGAAGCCGCCACCCAGCTTGGCATCCGCTCGCTCCGCGCGCCGCTTCTGGCACTTGCCACCGCCCGCGCCGCCGCCGCCCTCGCCGGGCGCAGCAAGATCACCGAGGCTGATCTTCTGACCGCCGCCGACCTCGCCTTCGCCCACCGCGCCCTGCCGCTGGCCGAGATGCCCGACCAGCCGCAACCGAACCCCGAACCGCCGCCCGACCAGCCCGACCAACCGACCGATCAGCAATCGACCCAATCCCTGCCCGAGGAACTGCTGGTCGAGGCCGCCCGCGCCGCCCTGCCCGCCGACCTCCTCGCCCGCCTCGCCCAAGGCCGCGCCGCCCGCGCGGTGAAAGGTGCCACCGGCACCGGGGCCGCCAAATCGGGCAACCGTCGCGGCCGCCCGCTGCCCTCGCGCCCCGGCCGCCTTGGCACCGGCGCTCGCATCGACCTTGTCGCCACGCTCCGCGCCGCCGCCCCGTGGCAACCCTTGCGCCGCCGTCAATCCAATCGCCCCGACGCCGTCCTCCTCGTCCGCCCTTCCGACATCCGCCTCAAACGCTTCGTCGAGACCTCCGACCGCGTCCTGATCTTCGCCGTCGACGCCTCCGGCTCCGCCGCCTTCGCGCGTCTGGCCGAAGCCAAGGGCGCCATCGAACTTCTCCTCGCCGCCGCCTATTCCCGCCGCGATCACGTCGCCCTCCTCGCCTTTCGCGGCACCGAGGCTGACCTGATCCTGCCGCCCACCCGCTCCCTCGTGCAAACCAAGCGCCGCCTTGCCGGCCTTCCGGGCGGCGGCGGCACCCCCCTCGCCGCAGGCCTGAAACTCGCGTTGGCCGCCGCCGCCCAAGCCCGCGCCCGTGGCCTGACCCCGACCATCGCCATCCTGACCGACGGTCGCGGCAACATCGCGCTCGACGGCACGGCGAACCGCGAACAGGCCGAGGCGGACGCCCTGCAATTCGCCCGCCTGATTCGCGCGACCGCTACGCCCGCCTTGGTGATCGACACCGCCAACCGCCCGCAACCCTCGCTGCAAGCCCTGTCGAAACAGATGGACGCGCCCTATCTCGCGCTGCCCCGCGCCGATGCACACCGGCTGTCATCCGTCCTCGAAGCGGCGCTGGGGGCGTAGGATGGATTTCGACCGGATGCCAAAGGACTGGCCGAACCGCACCTCGGCCCGGATGACCCGCGCCCGCCCGCACGACTGGTGCGTGTTCGAGGTTGGTCGCGGCCCCGAAATCCTGCTTCTTCACGGCGCCGGCGGCTCTGCCCACAGTTTCCGCAACCTGATCCCTGAACTGGCCGATTACCGCTGCCTCGTCCCCGACCTGCCCGGACAGGGCTTCACCCGCGCCGGCAACAAGGGCCGCCTCGGCATCGACCCGATGGCCGAAGACATCGCCCGCCTGATCGAACACGAAGGCTGGGCACCGAAACTGGTGATCGGCCATTCCGCCGGGGCCGCGCTCGCGCTGCGCCTGTCCACCCTGATCCCGCTTGACCGCATTGTCGGCATCAACGCCGCCCTCGGCAGCTTCGAGGGGGCCGCCGGCGTCCTTTTCCCGCTCCTCGCGCGCGTCCTCTCCGTCACGCCCTTCGTGCCGCGTTTCGTCAGCGGCCTTTGGGGCAACGCGCCGACCGTGCGCCGCCTTCTCACCTCCACCGGCTCGCCACCGGACGAGGCGGGGCTGCGCCAGTACATCGCGCTGGTGCAGGACGCGGCGCATGTCGATGGCACGCTTGGCATGATGGCACAGTGGAAGCTCGACGCGCTGATGGCCGACGCGCCAAAACTGGCGACGCCAACCCTGCTCATCGCCACCACAGGCGACAAGGTTGTGCCCGCCCGCGTGTCACGCGATGCCGCCGCGCTGATGCCGGACGCAACCTACAGGGAACTGCCAAAGCTCGGCCACCTCGCGCATGAGGAAGCGGGGGCAAGGATCGGCACGGTGATCCGCGACTGGCTCGTCGATCCCGGCTGAGCCTCAGCGCAGCGCCAGCATCCGCGCGCCGAAGATCCGGTCGATATGTTCGGTCATGTAGATCCGCACCCAGGGCGTGAACCGCTCCGGATTGCGCCGCACCTCGGCGGCCAGGTCGTAAAGATCGACCCAGCGCACCTCGGCCACCTCGTCGGGGTTCGGCTCGACCACCAGCCCCGCCGCCGCCTCGGCCACGAACACGTCGACCACCTCATGCTCGATCAACCCAGCGCCCACATCGGCGCGATACTCGATCCGGTCGGCGTAGGACGGGAACAGCCCGGTGATCCCCAACTCCTCCCGCAAGCGGCGCACGGCGCAAGCGGCCGCGTCCTCTTCCCAGCGCGGATGCGTGCAGCAGGTGTTCGCCCACAGGCCCGGCGTGTGATATTTCGTCAGCGCACGGCGCTGGATCAGCACACGCGAACCCTCGGTGACGAACACCGACACCGCCTTGTGGCGCAACCCCTGCTGATGCACAGCCAGCTTTCCGACCGGCGTCAGCCGCCCGTCAACCCATGCCGGGATCATCTCTTCCATCTGCGCGCCATTCATCCCTCAGGTCCAGCTTGGCTTCACCCAGCCCATCAGATGGGCCACGTTCTTGATCCCGATCTTGATGTGGGCAAGGGGCCGCGCCGCGACCAGCTTCTTGTTCATGTAGGCCTCGAAGGTCAGCTTCTGCACGTCGGTATCGTGACACAGGGACACGAACCGCTCCCGCCGCTCGTCGGACTTGTAGTAGGCGTCCTGCATCGACCGCAAGACCTTGAAGACGGTCTTGTTGTCCTTCATGAACAGCTTGCGCGCCAGTTTCAGGTCTTTCGCGCGGCCCGAAGCCAGACAGGCCTGCGCCGCCGTGGCCGCCACCCGACCGCCGAGCATCGCGTAGTAGATCCCCTCACCGGAACTTGGCGCCACGACCCCCGCCGCATCCCCGGCCAGCACCACATCGCGCCCGTTGTCCCAGCGGTCCAAGGGCCGCAGCGGGATCGGCGCGCCTTCCTTGCGGATCGTCTCGCACCCGGTCAGGCCGGATGACGCGCGCAGATCGGCGGTGGCCTGCTTCAGGTTCACCCCGTCGACGCCGGTTCCCATCCCGACGCTCGCCTGATCGCCATGCGGGAACACCCAGCCGTAGAAATCGGGGCTGATCCGCCCGTCATAGACCACGTCGCAGCGCTTCGGATCGTAGTCCTTGTTCGCCGCAGGGGCCTTGATGATCTCATGGTAGGCAATCACATAGGGGATCGTGTCGCCCCCCGGCACCTCGTCCCGCGCCACGTCAGACCGCGCGCCATCGGCACCGATCACCAGCTTTGCGCGGCTGCGCATCTCGTTGCCCGACACCTTCTCGCGCCAGACGACGTGCGTGCCATCCGCGTCACGCTCGATCCGCAGGTAAGTCCCGGTCAACCGATCCGCCCCCGCCTGAACCGCCCGCACCCGCAGGAATTCATCGAAATGCTCGCGGTCCACCATGCCCACATAGCCGTTCTCGATGTGGATATCGACCGACCGCCCGGTGGGCGAAATCATTCGCGCCGTTTCGATCTTGGCAACAATCTGCTCCGCCGGGATCTTGAAATCCGCAATCGCGCGCGGCGGGATCGCGCCACCGCAGGGCTTGATCCGCCCCGCCCGGTCCAGCATCGCCACGCGTTTTCCGGCCCGCGCCAGATCTTCTGCCGCCGTTGCCCCCGAAGGCCCGCCGCCCACCACGAACACGTCGTATGTCATTGTCACTCCCCCGGAACCAATTGCGCGGTGACGCGGCGCAAGGTGCCGCCGTCGATGATCCGCCAAGCCATCATCGCGGCCGCCAGAAACAGCGCCGCCTCGAACACGAAGACCAACCCGAACGCCACCGAAGCGTCCGCGCTGATGCGCAGCAGATCCACGAACGCAGCCCCGGCAAACCCGCCCAAGCCCTGCGCAATCGCCTGGCTTGCGCCCCAGACGCCCATTCGCGTGCCCTCACGCCCCGTGCGTCCCTCGCCTGCCAACTGCATCATCGCCCCGATCGAGGCGATGGCGAACATCCCGTTGAACACCCCCAGCACCGTCACCGCCGGCACCAGAAGCCCGATCCCCATCTGTCCCAAGGCCGCAATCGCCGCGAGGCAGGCCGCCGATCCCAGACAGCCCGCCGTGACCCACAGCTTCAGCGTCCCCAACCGGAACCCCGAAACCGCAATGCCAACGGCCAGCATGCCGACGAACATGCCGCCATGCTGCGCACCCGACAGGCTGGTCGATTGTCCCGGTGAAAAGCCGAACACCAACCCCGCATAAGGCTCCAGGATCAGTTCCTGCAGGAAGAACGCCGACATCGACAGAAAGATGAAGATCGTGAAGACCCGCGCCTTCCGTTCCGCCCAAACCTCGGCCAGACCCTGCCACAGCGGCGTTGCATCCGGCTGACGCTCCGCCATCACGCGCCGCTCGATCCCCCAGATCGCCAGCGCCGTCACGATCACCGCGCCCACCGTCACCACCGTGACGATCCGCATCAGCCGCGCCGGGCTGTAGGGGTCCAGCATCGCGCCGATCACACCCGAGGTCACGGCAATCCCGAAAATCATCATCAGCCAGGTGATCGTCGCCGCCGCCGCCCGCCTGCGCGGCTCGGTCGCCGTCGCCAAAAGCGCCAGCAGCGCCGTGCCACAGGCGCCGGCGCCGATCCCGATCAGCAGATACGCCACCACCGACAGCGCCAGCCCGACACCCTGCCCCGCAATCCCCAGCGCCACCGCGACCGAGGCCAGAAACGCGCCCAGCGACAGGATCGCCATGCCACCGATGATGAACCGTGTCCGGTTGCCCCTGGCATCCGACCAGAAACCCCAGCTTGGCCGGGTGATCTGCACGAACGAATGCAGCGCCACCAGCGCCCCCGACAGCATCGCCGGCAGCGCCAGTTCCACCACCATCAGCCGGTTCAGCGTCGATGTGGTCAGCACCACCACCGCCCCGATGCACAGTTGCACCAGCCCGAGGCGCACGATCTGCAGCCAGCTCAGGTTCATGCCAAGCCCCTCAGCGCAAAGGCGGAAACCATCATCCCGGTGACGTAAAGCACCACGCCCGTGCCGTTGTACCACGGCGCCTTGCCCTTCGGGTCGCGGAACAGCACCCGCATCGCGGCAAACTGCACAAACAACAGCACCAACACCGCCAGCCCGTGCCACGGCTTGCCAAAGATCACCAGCAGCACCACGATCAGCGCCTGCGCCATCGACATCACCGTGCAGGCGATCTTGGCTGCGACCTCCGGCCCCAACACCACCGGCAAGGACCGCACGCCATGCTGTCGGTCGCCCTCCAGCGCCTTGAAATCATTCAGCGTCATGATCCCATGCGCGCCAAGCGCATAAAGCAGCGCCACCACCACCACCTCGAACCGCGGCGGCCCCGACAACAGCACCGCCGCCCCGGTAAACCACGGCAGCCCCTCGTAACTCAGGCCCACCAGCCCCGGCCCCCACCAGCCCGACCGTTTCAGCCGCACCGGTTCCGCCGAATAGGCCCAGGCCGCGATCACGCCAACCACCGTCGCGCCAAAGCCCCACGGGCCCAGCAACCACCCCACCGCCAGCGACAGCGCCGTCATCGCCAGCGCGATATACAAGCCCCAGCGCCCCGGTATCCGCCCCGAGGGGATCGGCCGGTCCGGTTCGTTCACCGCATCGACATGCCGGTCGCACCAGTCGTTCGCCGCCTGTGACATGCCGCAGACGATCGGCCCGGCCAGCACCATGCCAAGGATGACCAGCGGCCATTGCCCCGAAAGCGGCACCCCGGCCGACACCGATCCGCACAGATAGGCCCAGATCGGCGGGAACCAGGTGATCGGCTTTATCAGCCGCAGCATCGCGCGCGGTTCGGGGAACTGACGGGGGTGTAGGGTTTCACTGACAGCCATGTGTCAACTAAACATTACAACTTCGCGCCAATCAAGCGTCTCGACGTCGCAGCGCGCAGAATGTCGCCCTAAACGCCGGTCGGGCGGATGGTGAACCGGCAAGCCCGCCCGTCGCGCTTGTCCGCCACCATCGCCGAGGGCCAGACCAGCCGCCGGAACAGCCGCTCGAACACCGCCGCGTGCCAGACGCAGGCCCGACCCTCGCCGGGATCAAGCGGGTTCCCCTCGACCACAAACGTCAATGGTCGCCACCCCGCCACCGCAAACCGCCCCGACCCGACGAAGGTCCAGGCGTTGCGCGCAATCGCCGCCGTCAGCACCCGCGCGCCCAAGACCCCCGGCAAGGCCCGGATCGCCAGGTGCGCGGCCTGCGGGATGCGGTGCGCCAAAACGTAATCCGCCGTCGCTGTCCCCGCCAAGCGCAGCAACCCCTCGGCCCGCTCCGGCAGCACCACATGAACCGCCAGATGCACCGACCGACACTCCGCCTCCGGCCACATGCCCGCAGCGTCGGGCGGCACCGCGACCCCGGCCACTGCCATCACCCGGTCCCGCACCGCGCGCCCCTCGCACTGGTCCAGCACCCGGATCAGTTGCAGGATCGCGTTCGGCCCGATCCGCCCGGTCGTCGCGACAGGAAAACCGCCGCCGTCCATGCCCTACTCCGCCGGTTCCTGCATCTGCTCGCGCCCGCCACCGCAGGCCATCACCTCGGCCCCGTTCGGCATCCGGAACTCCGCCTTGCGCTCCACCGCGCGGTCCTGCATCTGCGCTTTCACCGCCGCCCGCCGCTCTGCCGCCTTCGCCGCCCTGTCGGCGCTGGCCTCCCAGTCGGCCACCTGCGCCTCGGCAATGGTCCGCGTCTCGTCGAAATGGAAATCGACCGAGTTCTTGGTCTGCGGCCCCCAGTATCCGGCCTTGCCCAGATCATAGAACGTCCGCCCCACGCCGGCCTTCAGGAACGCCTTCAGGCAGCCCAAGAGATACCGCCGCCGGAACCCCGTCCCGCGCCACGGATAGTGGAACAAGGCCTTGCGCATGTAGAAGCGGCGGTAGTTCTTCATCACCCCGTCCAGCAACTCGCCCCGGGTCAACGCGGCTGGCTTCATGATCGGCGTGACGAAGTTGTATTTCGAGAAATCAAAGACTTCGACCTGATCCTTGATCTCCTGAAACAGCGGCGTGAATGGCCACGGGGTATACATCGCCCAGTTCGCCAGATCCGGCTGCCAATCCCACGCCATCTGAAATGTCTCTTCCAGCGTCTCTTTCGTCTCGTTGTCCAGGCCGACGATGAACTGCGCCTCGACAAAGATATCCGCCTCGCGCAGCAGCCGCACCGCCTCCTTGTTCTCGGCGACGGTGGTTTCCTTGTTGAACATGTCCAGCTTCAACTGCGCCGCCGCCTCGGTGCCAAGGGACACATGCACCAACCCGGCCTTGCGGTAGAACTTCAGCAAATCGCGATCTCGGTAGATGTCCGTGACGCGGGTGTTGATGCCCCACTTGATGCGGTCCGGCAGGCCCCGGTCGATCAACTCCTGACAGAACTCGACAAACTTCTTCTTGTTGATCGTCGGCTCCTCGTCCGCCAGGATGAAGAACCCCACCCCGTGGTCGTTGACCAGCCGCTCGATCTCGTCGACCACCTTCTTCGGGTCGCGCACCCGGTAATCGCGCCAGAATTTCCACTGGCTGCAGAACGAACAGGTGAACGGGCAGCCCCGCGCCATGTTCGGGATCGCCACCTTCACGCCCAGGGGCACATAGATATACTTGTCCCACTCCAGCAGCGACCAGTCCGGGTCGATGCCATCCAGGTTCTTCACCGTCGACGCAGCCTGCGTCGCCACGATCTCCTCGCCGTCCCTGAACGCCAGGCCCTTGATCCGCCGCCGGTCCGCAGGCCAGCGCCCATCCCGCACCGCCTGCATCAGCGCGACCACGATCTCCTCGCCCTCGCCGCGCACGATCACGTCGATCCACGGCGCCTCGGTCAGCACCTGGCGGAACATGAACGTCGCGTGGATGCCGCCCAGCACCCGCAGCGCATCCGGCACCACCTCGGCGGCGATCTTCATCACCGCCTCGGCCTCATAGATCGCCGGCGTGATCGCGGTGGTGCCCACCACATCCGGCGCCAGCGCCTTCAGCCGCGCGCGCAAATCGTCATGCCCGATGTGGTTGGTCATTGCGTCGATGAAGTGGATGTCGTCGAACCCCGCCGCCTTCAGCGACCCCGCCAGATAGGCAACCCAGGCCGGCGGCCAGTTCCCGGCAATCTCTGCGCCGCCGGAATGGTAGTTCGGATGGATAAAGACGATGCGCATGCCTGCCCCCTGCCTGTCAGGGCAGGTTGACACATCGTCTGTCAACTTTACTTGATCTGCGTCAAACGGCCTGGTCGCCGTCCTTGTTCAGAAGCCCATACTTGCGCAGCTTCACATACAAGGATTGCCGCGACAGGCTCAGCATTTCTGCCGCAGCAACGCGGTTGTTGCGCGTCAGCTCCAGCGCCGTCTCGATGCACATCTTCTCGATCACATCGGTTGTCTCGGCCACGATGTCCTTCAACGTCGACGACCCGACCAGTTCCATCATCGACCGGGTGCCCTCATCGGTGACCCCCGCGCCAGACCGGCGCAGCGATTCCGCCCGGCTGGCATCCCGCACCACCAGCACCAGCACCGGGTTCGGCCGATCGTTCAACCACGAGGCCGAGATTTCGACCGCGATCTGGCCGGAATAATCCGTCGTCAGCCGTGTCGCATACATCCGCAGTTGCCCGGTGCGCTTGACGTTGTCCAGGAGCACCCGCAGGTCCACCGCTCCGCGCGCCAGATAATCGGCGATCGACCGGCCCCGCACCGCCGCCATGCTGGCCGCATCGGTCAGGTTCAGGAACGCCTCGTTCGCCGCCCGGATCACCCCCTCGGCGTCGGCGAACACGATGCCATCGACACCCTCATGGTAAAGCCGCGCCAGGTTTTCGGCCAGATCATCGGTCTGCGCCGCCTGCTTTTCCGCCGGGTCGATCTGGCACAGCACGATCCGCTCGCCCGCCGCGCGAAACAGGGTCGATGTGACCAGCACCCGCCGCTGCGACCGCCGCGCGGTCAGTTCCATCGGTGCCGCCGTCTCCGACCCCGCATTGTTCGCCAGCATCTCCAGAAACTCGCCGCGCCTGCGCCCGTCGAACTCCTGCGCCACGGCAGACCCGACCAGATCGACCCGGCTGCCGCCAAGAATGACCGCCGCCGCCGGGTTCAGGTCGGTGATCCGCCCGCTTGACATCGACACCATCAGAACGGGATCGCGCGACACCTCCAGCAGCACGCGGTAGCGCGTATCCGCCTCGCGCTGCGCCTCGTAATCCCGCTCCAGCGCCAATTGCGCCGCCACAAGCTGCTGCTGCACCTCGGCGATCGGGCGCAAATCGCGGCCCAGCATCAGAAGCGAGCCATCCTTGCTGATCTGATGGATCGAATAGCGCACCGGAAAATCCCACGCCTCGGCGCTGACGTGGTTCAGCTCCACCGCCATCGGACCATGCGTCTTGCTGCCAAGATCAGCCAACCGCAGGTCGAACTTGCGCTGGCTTTCCTCGGTCAGCAGGTCATTCAGCCGCGCCCCCTCCCAATCGGCCAATTGGCCGAACGAGCGGTGATGCGGGTTCACCAGAACCGTCACCACGCGGCGCGTGGGGGCCACCAAAAGGGCAATATCCGACGCCGTCGCCAGAATCTCGGTCACGAGATCCGGCGACATCATGGGCAGCTTGCCCGAACTCAGCAGATGCCGACCGTCCGTTGTCACTTAGTACCGACCTGTTCCTACTGTCCGCAGGGTCCGAGACCCCGACGTTTCATCCATGTTCAAGTTCCAGCGCCCGTGGCGCGGACGAAAGACCAAAGGTGGCCAGGGCCACCGTCAGGTCATTCGTGGCGATATCGGCCCCGGTGGGCGGCAAGGCACCGGCGGCGGTGTCATTGTACCACAAGACCGCCCCGCCAAGCGCCACCGGAAGCGTGCCGCCCGATCCTTGTTTCCCCGACCCTTGCTTCAGCGTTGTCACCAGCTTGCGGCAAAGGTCAAGATTTTCCCGGCACGCCACTGAAATGATCGCACCGTCAAAACTCTGGTGCTGCATCACCAGACGCAAGTCCTCGATGCTCGGGCCGATCTTCAGGCAGACCGACAGCCCGCGCCTGCGCAACTGGCCAAGCACGGTCATCGGACCCAGCGTATGCGTCTCGTTCTGCGGCACGATCAACAGGATCGCCCCGACCGTTGCCGCACCGTCGCCCTGCCCGGCCCAGCCAGCGCTGATCTCGCGCAGGAAGGCCTGCATCCGCGCCACCGCGATCGACAGCGCGGCAAACGAGATGCGGTCCGTCTCCCAGTCCACACCCAGGGTCCGCGCGATCTGCGGCAGATAGTAATCAACCAGATCGGCGTCCGTGACCCGGTGCCGGCGCAAATCGCCATGAACCGTCGAAAGCGCACCGGTGCCGGGGTCCAGGAATGCTTGCGTCAACCGCTCCAGCACCGTCACGCTAAGCGCCGCGCTAGGCTTGCCGTCGCGCGCCACCAGGCGCGCAAGCGCCTCGGCCGCCAAAAGCGATACGCTGCTGCCGTCACGCTGTCTGGGCTCGTCATGCTGACTGTCCCGCATCTCGCCTCTCCGACCCATCACTCGTGACAGAGCCGGGCAAGCAATACCGGCACCACCAGCGCCCGCACCCATCGGTCAAAGATACCCGCGCTTGTTTGCGTCAGTTTCCCGCAATGGCGAAGCAATGTCAAAGAAAATTGACAGCTTCAATGCTGCATCGGCAGCGTCCCGCAAATCGTCCAGTTATTCCAAACATTTTAGCCTGATATCACGGCCTTCGCCTTGAATTTGATCTCTGCTGTCCAAAAAGCTGCACGCCAAGTTGTAAGTTTTAGTTGACACTTGCCGCTCACTGGCTACCCTGAACCGGCATAGCAGTCCCAAGGAAGGGCCTCCGACCGAATGACGCGCCCCGTGACCAGCACCCCTCGCAAGCGGCTCTACACCGCGCAGGAACGGGCCCGCCGCGATGCAACGCGCTGGACCCTGGTGCAAGGCCTGCTCGCGCCCGCTCAATTCCTGGCCTTCGCGGTATCGCTCGTCCTCGTCGTCCGCTTCCTCCTTTCCGGCCACGGCTACGAGGCCGCGACACTCTCGATCCTGGTCAAGACCGGCTTTCTCTTTGTCATCATGATCACCGGCGCGATCTGGGAAAAGGTGGTGTTCGGCCAGTATCTTTTTGCCCCCGCCTTCTTCTGGGAAGACGTGTTCAGTTTCGCCGTCATCGCCTTGCACACGCTCTATCTTTGGGCGCTCCTGACCGGCGCGATGACGCCGCAGCAACAGATGGTCGTGGCGCTTGCCGCCTACGCGACCTACGTCATCAACGCCGGCCAGTTCATCCGCAAACTCCGCCTCGCGCGGCTCGATGAAAGGGCCGCGGCATGAGCCTCGATCTGCCTGCAAACCTGCCCGAACGGGGCTGCCGCGACACCCCGGTGCTCAAACAGCGCGGCCAGCGCGAGGTGTTCTGCGGCCTGACCGGGATCATCTGGCTGCACCGCAAGATGCAGGACGCCTTCTTCCTCGTTGTCGGCTCGCGCACCTGCGCGCATCTGCTGCAAGCCGCCGCTGGCGTGATGATCTTCGCCGAACCCCGGTTCGGCACCGCGATTCTCGAAGAGAAAGACCTCGCCGGTCTTGCCGACGCCAATGTCGAACTTGACCGCGAGGTTGCCCGTCTCCTCGCCCGCCGCCCCGACATCCGCCAGCTCTTTCTCGTCGGCTCCTGCCCGTCCGAGGTCATCAAGCTCGATCTCGCCCGCGCCGCCGAACGCCTGAACGGCCAGCACAGCCCGCATGTCCGGGTCTACAACTACTCCGGCTCCGGCATCGAGACGACCTTCACCCAGGGCGAGGACGCCTGCCTTGCCGCCATGGTGCCTTCGCTGCCCGCCACTGACAAACGCGAACTGCTCATCGTCGGCGCCTTGCCCGATGTTGTGGAAGATCAGGCCCTCAGCCTGTTGAAATCCCTCGGCATCCCCGTCACGCGCACCCTGCCCGCACACCGCCACTCCGAACTCCCGGCGGTCGGCCCCCACACCGTCTTCGCCCTCGTGCAACCCTTCCTCGGTGACACCCACGCTGCCCTCACCCGCCGCGGCGCGCGCCACATCCCCGCCCCCTTCCCGTTCGGCGAGGAAGGCACCACCGCCTGGCTCCGCGCCGTGGCGAACGAATTCGGCATCCCGCGCGACCATTTCGAGGCCGTCACCGCCGCCCCCCGCGCCCGCGCACTGAAGGCCATCGCCGCCGCCGCAACCACGCTTTCCGGCAAATCGGTGTTCTTCTTCCCCGACAGCCAGCTTGAGATCCCGCTCGCCCGCTTCCTCACCCGCGAATGTGGCATGACCGCGATCGAAGTCGGCACCCCCTACCTGCAAACCGGCATCGTCGGCCCCGATCTCGACATGCTGGCCGAAGGCCCGACCATCTCCGAAGGCCAGGACGTCGACCTGCAACTGGACCGCGCCCGCGCCGCCCGCCCCGACCTCACCGTCTGCGGCCTCGGCCTTGCCAACCCCCTGGAGGCCGAAGGCCTTTCCACGAAATGGGCCATCGAACTCGTGTTCACCCCCGTGCATTTCTATGAACAGGCGGGCGACCTCGCCGCCCTCTTCGCCCGCCCCCTGCGCCGCAAGGCGATCCTTCACGCGCCCCCCACCCCCATCCCCTCCCCACAAGGGGGAGGGGCGGCTCCCTCCCCCCGTGTGGGGGAGGGCTGGGGTGGGGGGGCAAGCGCAAGCGCCGGGGGCCAGCCATGAAGCTCACCCTGTGGACCTATGAAGGCCCCACCCATGTCGGCGCGATGCGCGTCGCCACGGCGATGAAGGGCCTGCATTACGTCCTCCACGCCCCGCAGGGCGACACCTATGCCGACCTTCTCTTCACCATGATCGAACGGCGCAACCACCGCCCGCCGGTCACCTACACCACCTTTCAGGCCCGCGACCTTGGTGGCGACACCGCGAACCTCTTCAAGGATGCCGCGCGCGAGGCTTATGCCCGCTTCAAGCCGCAGGCGATGATCGTCGGCGCCTCCTGCACCGCCGAACTGATCCAGGACGATCCCGGCGGTCTGGCGCAAGCCCTCGGCCTGCCGATCCCGGTCATTCCGCTGGATCTGCCCAGCTACCAGCGCAAGGAAAACTTCGGCGCGGACGAGACGTTCCTGCAGATCGTGCGCACGCTGGCCAAGCCCGTGGCCCGGACGGACAGCATCACCTGCAACCTTCTCGGCGCCACCGGCCTCGGCTTTCGCCACCGTGACGATGTGACCGAGGTGACCCGCCTCCTCGCCCTCATGGGCATCGCCGTCAACGTCTGCGCCCCCTTTGGTGCCAGCCCGGACGATATCACCCGCATGGGGGCCGCGCATTTCAACGTGCTGCTCTACCCCGAAACCGGCGAAGCCGCCGCGCGCTACCTGGAAAAGACCTGCGGCCAGCCCTTCACCAAGGTGGTCCCGATCGGCGTCGGCGCCACGCGCGATTTCCTGCACGAAGTCAGCGGCTTGACGGGCGTCTCTGCGAAAGTGGATGAAACCGGCCTGCGCCTGCCCTGGTGGTCGGCCTCGGTTGACAGCACCTATCTCACCGGCAAGCGCGTCTTCCTCTTCGGCGATGCCACCCACGTCATCGCCGCCGCCCGCATCGCCGCGACCGAGATCGGCTTCGAGGTCGTAGGCTTAGGCTGCTACAACCGCGAATACGCCCGCCCGATGCGCGCCGCCGCCAAGGCCCACGGGCTGGAGGCGCTGATCACCGACGACTACCTGGAGGTCGAGGCCGAGATCGAGCGTCTGGCCCCCGAACTGATCCTCGGGACGCAGATGGAACGCCACATCGGCAAGCGTCTGGGCATCCCCTGCGCCGTGATCTCGGCGCCGGTGCATGTGCAGGACTTCCCGGCCCGCTACAGCCCGCAGATGGGCTTCGAGGGTGCGAACGTGATCTTCGACAGCTGGATTCACCCGCTGGTGATGGGTCTGGAAGAACACCTTCTGACCATGTTCCGCGAGGATTTCGAGTTTCACGACGCAGCCGGCGCCAGCCACCACGGTGGCAAGGCGACGACCCGTATCGAGGCGGAGCCGGTGGAAGCCTCCGGCGGGGATATTTTTGAACAGAAGAATGACACGGGTGCCGCAGGCGACCTCGCTTGGGCCCCTGATGCCGAGCGCGAGTTGAAGAAGATCCCGTTCTTCGTGCGCGGCAAGGCGCGGCGCAACACCGAGAAATACGCCGCCGAACGTGGCGTGACCGCGATCAGCATCGACACCCTTTATGAGGCAAAGGCCCATTATGCGCGATGACCGGTCGCATCAGGCAGAGGTGAAGGTCAAGACGGGCTACCGCTTTGTCATCATCACGCTCGACGCCCATGCCGCCGGCCCCGCCGCGCGGATTGCGCCTCGGCTGGCGCGCGATTTCCCCGGCATCGAGGTCTCCGTCCACGCCGCCGCCGAATGGGCCGAAAACCCCGCCGCCCTTGCCCGCGCCAAGGCCGCCGTGGCCAGCGCCAACATCATCGTGGCGAACCTGCTGTTCATCGAAGAGCACATCACCGCGATCCTGCCCGACCTGCACGCCGTGCGTGACGGGCTCGATGCCTTCGTCGGCGTCATTGCCGATCCGCAGATCGTCAAGCTGACGCGGATGGGCGATCTGGATATGTCCAAGCCCGCAAGCGGGGCGATGGCCTTCCTGAAAAAGATGCGCGGCCCGAAAGAGCCTTCGGCCTCGTCGGGCCAGAAGCAGATGGCGCTGTTGCGCCGCCTGCCAAAGATCCTGCGCTGGATTCCCGGCAAGGCGCAGGACATGCGCGCCTGGTTTCTGGCGATGCAATACTGGCTCGGCGGGTCGGACGACAATCTGGAAGCGATGATCCGCTTCCTCGTCAGCCGTTATTCGGCCGACCGCAAGTGGCAGGCGGTGAAGGCTGCGGCCCCGATCGACTACCCCGATGTCGGCCTTTACCACCCGCGCCTCAAGGGCCGCATCACCACCGACATCACCGACATGCCGCGCCCGAAGGACACCCGCGCCACCGTGGGCCTCCTGATGCTGCGCAGCTACATCCTCGCCGCCGACACCGCGCATTATGACGCCGTGATCGCCGCTTTCGAGGCGCGCGGCATTGCCGTCCTGCCCGCCTTCGCCGGGGGTCTGGATGGTCGCCCCGCGATCGACGCCTATTTCAGGGGCCGCATCGACGCGATGGTGTCGCTGACCGGCTTTTCGCTTGTCGGCGGCCCGGCCTACAACGACAGCCCCGCTGCGGTGGCCGCCCTCTCGGCGCTCGACGTGCCCTACATCGCCGCGCACCCCTTGGAGTTCCAGACGCTCGACCAGTGGCAGGCCTCCGAAGGTGGCCTTGGCCCGGTCGAGACCACCATGCTGATCGCGCTGCCGGAGATTGACGGCGCGACCAACCCCACCGTTTTTGCCGGACGCCGGGGCAGCACCGACACCGCCGCGCCCGACGCCCGCGTGATGCTTGCCTGCCCGGAACGGGTGGAGGCGCTGGCTGACAAGACGCTGCGTCTGGCCATGCTGCGCCGCTCGGCCCAGACGTCGCGCAAGGTCGGAATCGTGCTTTACGGCTTTCCGCCCAACGCAGGGGCCGCAGGCACGGCCGCCTACCTTGGCGTCTTCGAAAGCCTTTACAACACGCTCCATGCGATGGCCGCTGACGGCTACACCCTGACGCCGCCCGCATCGGTCGAGGCGCTGCGCGAGATGGTCCTCAAGGGCAACGCCGCCCGCCACGGCCAGCCTGCCAACGTCCACGCCACCGTCCCCGCCGCCGAGATCGTCGCCAAAACCCCGTGGCTGCGCGAGGTCGAGGCCGCCTGGGGCCCCGCCCCGGGCCGCCACCAGACCGACGGACGCGGCGTCTACGTCCTCGGCCATCAGTTCGGCAACGTCTTCGTCGGCCTTCAGCCGGTGTTCGGCTATGAAGGCGATCCGATGCGCCTTTTGTTCGAGCGCGGCTTTGCGCCGACCCACGCCTTCACCACCTTCTACCGCTGGCTGCGCGAGGATTTCGGCGCTGATGTGCTTTTGCACTTCGGGATGCACGGCGCCTTGGAGTTCATGCCCGGCAAGCAGGCAGGGGTTTCGGGCGATTGCTGGCCAGACCGGCTGATCGGCAACCTGCCGAATGTCTACCTTTACGCCGCCAACAACCCGTCCGAGGCGACCCTGGCCAAGCGCCGCTCGAACGCCGTCACCGTGACGCACCTGACGCCGCCCCTCGCCCGCGCCGGCCTTTACAAGGGTCTGGCAGAGTTGAAGGACACGCTCACCCGCTGGCGCGCGACGGCCCCGGATGTGCCCGAACGCGCCGATCTGGAGACGCTGATGGCCGAACAGGCCCGTGCCGTCGATCTGGTGGGCAACCCCGACCAGCTCTGGATCAAGCTGCTGGAAACCGAAGGCGCCCTCATCACCGATGGCCTGCATGTCGTCGGCGCCCCGATGACCGACCGCGCACGGGCCGAAATGATCGCCCTGATGCCCGAGGATGCCGACCGCGCCCGCGCCGACACGCTTCTCCAGCAGGATGACGAAATCTCGGGCCTTCTGCGCGCCCTGTCCGCCCGCTTCATCGCCCCGGTCCCCGGCGGCGACCTGATCCGCGCGCCGGAAATCCTGCCAACGGGCCGCAACATTCACGCCTTCGACCCGTTCCGGATGCCCACCGCCTTTGCGATGCAGGACGGTGCCGCTCAGGCGCAGCGCCTGCTGGATGCCCACGACCGCCTGCCGCGCACCGTGGCGCTGGTGCTGTGGGGCAGCGACAACATCAAATCCGACGGCGGCCCGATCGCCCAGGCGCTGGCGCTGATTGGTGCCAGGCCCCGGTTCGACCATTACGGCCGCCTGTCGGGTGCCGACCTGATCCCTCTGGCCGAGCTTGGCCGCCCGCGCATCGACGTGGTGATGACCCTGTCCGGCATCTTCCGCGACCTTCTGCCGCTGCAAACCCGGATGCTGGCCGAGGCCGCCTGGAAGGCCGCCACCGCCGACGAACCGCCTGCCCAGAACTTCATCCGCGCCCATTCGCTGGCCTATGCCGAGGAGATGGGCGTCGACATCGAGACCGCCGCGCTGCGGGTATTTTCGAACGCCGAAGGTGCCTATGGGTCGAACGTCAATACCCTCGTCGGATCGTCGGCCTTCGGGCAGGAAGACGAGTTGGCCGACGCCTACGAGGCGCGCAAGTCCTTCGCCTATGGCCGCAGCGGCAAATCGGTGAAGAACGCGGCGCTGCTGCAAAAGGCACTGAAGGACGTGGATCTGGCCTACCAGAACCTCGAATCCGTGGAACTTGGCGTCACCTCGGTCGACCATTACTTCGACACCCTCGGTGGCATCGCCCGCGCGGTGAAACGCGCCCGCGGCGGCGCGGATACGCCCGTCTACATCGGCGACCAGACCCGCGGCGGCGGGCAGGTGCGCACGCTGAAGGACCAGATCGCGCTGGAAACCCGCTCGCGCAGCCTGAACCCGAAATTCTACGAAGGCCTCTTGCGCCACGGCGCCGAAGGCGTGCGGCAGATCGAGGCGCATGTCACCAACACGATGGGCTGGTCGGCCACCACCGGCCATGTCGACCCCTGGGTCTACCAGCGCCTGTCGGAGACCTTCGTGCTGGACGAGGCGATGCGCCGCCGGCTGGCAGAACTGAACCCCGAAGCCTCCAGCCGGATGGCCGGGCGGCTGCTGGAAGCGTCGGACCGGCAATACTGGCAGCCCGATGCGGAAACACTGGCCGCCCTGCAACGCGCGGCGGATGAACTGGAAGACCGGCTGGAAGGGATCGCGGCGGAATGAGCAAGCGATGCACCAGCTTCAAGCCCGGAAGCGGGGGCCAGCCCCCGCACCCCCGGGATATTTCTGAACAGAAGAAAGGCGAAACGCCATGAGCCCACGTGATGAGATCCCGGACCTGAAGGGCCTCGACGGCGAAGGCTCCTTGCAGGTGCACCTCGACCCCTCGCAGAAGATCGAAGGTGCGAAGGTGTTTTCGGTCTACGGCAAGGGCGGGATCGGCAAATCAACCACCTCGTCGAACCTGTCGGCGGCGTTTTCGATGCTGGGCAAGCGTGTGCTGCAGATCGGCTGCGACCCGAAGCATGACAGCACCTTTACCCTGACCGGAAAGTTGCAACCGACCGTGATCGACATCCTGAAGGAGGTCGACTTCCACGCCGAGGAGCTGCGCCCCGAGGATTTCGTGACCGTCGGCTTCAACGGCGTGATGTGCGTCGAGGCGGGCGGCCCACCTGCGGGCACCGGTTGCGGCGGCTATGTCGTGGGCCAGACGGTGAAATTGCTGAAGCAGCACCATCTGCTTGAAGACACCGACGTGGTGATCTTCGACGTGCTGGGTGACGTGGTCTGCGGTGGCTTTGCCGCCCCCTTGCAGCACGCCGACCGCGCGGTGATCGTCACCGCCAACGATTTTGACAGCATCTACGCGATGAACCGCATCATCGCCGCCGTGCAGGCGAAATCGTCGAACTACAAGGTGCGGCTTGCCGGTTGCGTGGCGAACCGCAGCAAGGACACCGACGAGATCGACCGCTACTGCAACAAGGTCGGCTTCAATCGCCTCGCACATATGCCCGACATCGACGCGATCCGCCGGAGCCGTCTGAAGAAGAAGACCCTGTTCGCGATGGACGACGACCAGGACATCGTCATGGCCCGCGCCGAATACATCCGTCTGGCCGAAGCGCTGTGGCGGTCTGTCAGCGAGCCGGAGATGTTCCCCGAACCGCTGCCGGACCGCGAGATCTTTGAACTTCTGGGCTTTGATTGAGGACTGCCAAGGCAATGGCCGATTACTCCGCCACACGCGACCGGGTCGAACACTACTTCGACCGTTCCGCCACCAAGGTGTGGGAACGGCTGACCTCTGACGCCCCTGTCAGCCGCATCCGGGAAACCGTCCGTCAGGGGCGTGACCGGATGCGCGGCATCATGCTGTCGCGGCTGCCGGTTGACCTGCGCGGCGCGCGGGTGCTGGATGCGGGCTGCGGCACCGGGTTGATGACTGCGGAACTGGCGGCGCGCGGCGCCGATGTGGTGGCGGTGGACATCTCGCCGCAACTGATCGGCATCGCCGAGGCGCGGCTGGCCGAAGGCTTGCGCGCCCGTGTGACCTTTGCCGCCGGTGACATGACCGATCCGGCGCATGGCCGCTTTGACTATGTGCTGGCGATGGACAGCCTGATCTACTACGCCACGCCCGATATCGCCGCCGCCTTGCGCAAGATCGGCAACCGCACCGCGCAACGCATCGTCTTTACCGTGGCACCGAAGACTCCGTTCCTGATGGCGTTCTTCGGCCTGGGCAAGCTCTTCCCCCGCGCAGACCGCTCGCCCGTGATGGTGCCGCAGGCGTTCCCGGCCCTGGTGCGCGCCGTGCCGAACCTTGCGAAAATCGACCGCGTCACCAGCGGGTTCTACATTTCCGAATGTCTGGAGATGCGGCCATGATCATCCGCCAGAAGCATATCAAGGGTCTGTCCGCCGCCTGGCTGCCGTTCATGGACGCGGCCTCCGAGGGGCTGCCGCTTGGCCAGCTTCTGCGGCTCAGCCTGTTTCAGGTGTCGGTCGGGATGGCAACCGTCCTGCTCCTTGGCACCCTTAACCGCGTGATGATCGTCGAACTTTCCGTCCCCGCGATGGTCGTCGCCGCGATGATCGCCATCCCCGTCCTGGTCGCTCCGTTCCGCGCGCTGCTTGGCCACCGGTCGGACACCCACCGCTCCGCGATCGGCTGGAAGCGCATCCCCTACCTGTGGTTCGGGTCGCTGTGGCAGATGGGCGGCCTTGCGATCATGCCCTTTGCGTTGATCGTGCTTGGCGGCGACCAGACCCTCGGGCCGGCCTGGGCCGGCGAAGTCCTCGCCGCACTTGCCTTCCTGATGACCGGCATCGGCCTTCACATGACCCAGACCGCCGGCCTTGCGCTGGCGTCCGACCGCGCCACGGACGAAACCCGGCCCCGCGTCGTGGCACTTCTTTACGTGATGTTCCTTGTCGGCATGGGTGTCTCGGCGGTCGTCGTCGGCTGGCTTCTGCGCGATTTCGACGACCTTCTTCTGGTCCGCGTCGTGCAGGGCTGCGGGCTTGCCACGCTGGTCCTCAACATGATCGCGCTGTGGAAGCAGGAAAAGGTCGCGCCGATGACCAAGGCGGAACGCGCCGAACCGCGCCCCGCCTTCCGCGATGCCTGGGCAGACCTGATGGCAGGCGGCACCGCCGGTCGGCTGCTGGCCGTGGTGGTGATCGGCACCCTCGCCTTCACCATGCAGGACGTGCTTCTGGAACCCTACGGCGGCGAGATCCTCGGCCTTTCCGTCTCGATGACGACGCTGCTTACCGCGGTTTACGCGATGGGCGCGCTGGCGGGGTTTCTGGTGGCCGGGCGCTGGCTGGCGCGCGGGCTTGATCCGATGCGCATGGCGGCGCGCGGGCTGCTGGTCGGCATCGCGGCGTTTTCCGCGATCATCTTCGCCGCGCCGCTGCACAGCATCCCGCTGTTCTACGCCGGTGCCGGCGCCATCGGCTTTGGCGCCGGGCTCTTCGCCGTCTCCACCCTCACCGCCGCGATGACGCTGAAGACCCGTGGCGCGGGGTCCGGCATCGCGCTTGGGGCCTGGGGGGCGGCGCAAGCCACCGCAGCGGGCCTGTCGATCTTCTTTGGCGGCACGATCCGCGACATCGTCAGCCACCTTGCCACCTCGGGCAAACTTGGCAGCGTCCTCACCGACGCATCGCTTGGCTACACCTTCGTCTACCACCTTGAGATTGGACTGATCTTCGTCACGCTCATTGCGCTCGGGCCCTTGGTGCGTGTCACCCCGCTTACCGAAACCCCAAAAACCGACGACCGCCTGCGGATCGTCGAGTTTCCCACCTGACACCGGAGGATACCGCAATGGTTGGTGTGACTTTCTTTGGCGACTTCGATCTGGCGAGCCTCGCCATCTGGAGCTTCTGGGGCTTTTTCGCCCTGCTGATCTACTATCTGCAGACCGAAAACATGCGCGAAGGCTACCCGCTGGAAACCGAGGATGGCCTGCCCGCGCCGAACCAGGGCCCGTTCCCGGTGCCGAAACCCAAACTGTTCCGCCTGTCGTTCGGCCAGGGCGACGTGACCGTCCCCTCGCCCGAAAACGAGGCAGCACACCGCCGCACCAACCTTGCCCTCGCACGCACCGCCACCTCCGAAGGCTTCCCGCACGCCCCCACCGGCAACCCGATGCTGGATGGCGTCGGCCCCGCCTCCTGGGCTCCGCGCCGCGACGAGCCGGAACTCGACGGCCACGGCCACAACAAGATCGTGCCGATGTCACGGCTTGACGGCTTCTCGGTGTCGGCTGGTCGTGACCCGCGCGGTCTGCCGGTGCAGGCCGGTGATCTGGAGGTTGTGGGCCGCGTCTCCGACCTCTGGGTTGATGCGCCCGAACAACTGGTGCGGTTCCTCGAGATCGACCTCAACTCCGGCGGCAAGCGCCTTGTGCCGATGACGATGGCCAAGATCTGGGCAGACCGGGTGCGGATAAACTTCCTCGCCTCCGACAGCTTCGACAGCATCCCGGCGACCAAATCCGCCACCGAAGTCACCAAGCTCGAGGAAGACAAGATCGCCGGCTACGTTGCTTCCGGCTGGATGTATGACGCCGACAAGCGCAAGCGCGGCTTCTGAAAACCGACAGGTGCGGCCCGCGCCCGGGCCGCGCTTTTCACCCCAGAGATGGAGGGTCTGCCATGTCAGGCCACGACGACTTTGCTTTCGAAGCCATGCCTGGGCTGCCGGAACGGCCCCCGCTTGGCGAAGACATCCTCTGGCAGGGCAAACCTGCCACCTACGCGCTGGCCCGTGACGCCTACGGGCTGCACTGGATCGCGGGTTACTTCGCCGTCATCATCCTGTGGCGCGCCGCCACCGGCTACGGCGACGGCGGCCCCGCGATGGCCGCCGCGATGGGCCTGCCATACCTCATGCTGGCCGTGCTTGGCCTTGGCGTGGTCTACGGCCTCGCCTGGATACAGGCGCGCACCACGGTCTACACGCTGACCTCCGCCCGCGTCGTGATGCGGATTGGCGCGGCGCTGCCCGTCACCTTCAACCTGCCGTTCAAGCAGGTCGGTGCCGCGAACCTTGACCTGCGCCGTGACGGCACCGGCACCATCGCGCTTGATACGCTCGGCTCCACGCGCATCTCCTACCTGATCGCATGGCCGCATGTCCGCCCGTGGCGCACGTCGAAAACCGAACCCGCGCTGCGCTCGATCCCCGATGCCAGGCGTGTGGCGGGCCTTCTGGCCGAAGCAGCCGAGGCGCGGGTCGCGATGCCGCAGGTCACCCGCACGGCGCCGATGGCCGCCGTGGCAGCGGAATAGGGGGCAGCATGGCGAACCGGCCCCCCCTGATCCACGAACCCGGCTTTCACAGCCAGAACCCCGAAACCGTGCCGAAGGCGCTGCTCCTTGGCATGCTGGCCCTCGCGCTTTCCGCTCTCGCCATCGCCAGCTACGCCTCCTTCACCGGGCGCGAACCTGTCGGTCAGCCGCAAGCCTCCGAAGTGGTCCGCGAAAAATGGATCGTGATGGAAGGCCTCAATGCCCAGGCCGTGATCGTGAAGAACGCCGATGGCTCGGTGCTTCTCGACCTGCCGCATGGCGGCTTTGTCACCGTGATCCAGTCCGGCATCCACACCGAACGGCGCAGACAGGGTGTCGACCAGACGAAACCTGTGCGCATAGTGGAATACGCCAATGGCCGGCTCGTGGCCGAAGACCCTGAAACGGGGTGGAGCGCCGAGCTCTACGCCTTTGGTGCCGACAACAAAGCCGCGTTCGAACGGCTTCTCGACCAGAAATAGGGAACTGACATCATGGCTCTTTTCAAACGCAGACAGGAACGGGTGCCCTGCACCGTCGAAGTCTCCCACCGCTTCGAGGCGCTGCACGCCCACGTCCGCTTCAACAACGGTGCCGTGGTCTATCCGGGTGACGAGGTTCTCGTCCACGGCGCGCCCGTTCTGGCCGCCTACGGCGAGGTCATCGTCGAAGACCGCACCGCCACCATCACCCGCGCCACGCCGCTCGAACGGCTCTGGACCCGCCTGACCGGCGATTTCGACTTCATGGAACTGTGCGAGTTTTCCTTTTCCGAGGAGATCCGGCTATGAACGCAACCCCGCACGATCTCTTTCCCGACAGCGGCGCCGAAGTCGCGGCCACCATGCCGCCGATCGACACCACCGCGATGGCCACGGAAACCACGCTCCTGAACCCGCGCTTCTACACCACCGACTTCGACGAGATGGACAAGATCGACGTCACGCCGGTGCGCGCCGAATGGGACAAGCTGATCGCCCAGATGAAATCCGACCCCAACAAGGGCCATTTCAAGAAGACCGAAGCCTGGGACAAGGTCGACTGGGAAGGCATGGACCCAGCCCTGCGGCGTGAATTCATCGACTTCCTGGTGTCGTCCTGCACCGCCGAATTCTCCGGCTGTGTGCTTTACAAGGAAATGAAGCGGCGCGGCACCAACCCCGACATCTGCGAGCTGTTCAGCTACATGTCGCGCGACGAGGCCCGCCATGCCGGCTTCATCAACGACGCGCTGCGCGAGGCGGGGGTGGCCGTCAACCTCGGCTTCCTGACCAAGGCGAAGAAATACACCTACTTCCGGCCGAAGTTCATCTACTACGCCACCTACCTGTCGGAAAAGATCGGCTACGCCCGCTACATCACCATCTTCCGCCACCTCGAGGCGCATCCCGAACAGCGGTTCCACCCGATCTTCAAGTGGTTCCGCGAATGGTGCAACGACGAGTTCTCCCACGGCGAGGCCTTCGCGCTGTTGATGAAGACCGACCCGAAACTGACCGAAAGTTTCACCAACAAGCTCTGGATCAAGTTCTTCCTCACCGCCGTCTACTCCACCATGTGGGTCCGCGACCATGCCCGCCCGGAGTTTCACAAGGCGCTCGGCGTCAACATCGGCTGGTATGATCAGGAGGTGTTCCGCAAGACCTCGACCATCGCCCGGCAGATCTTCCCGATCGAACTCGACATCGACCACCCGCGCTGGATTCCAAACCTTCAGCGGATGAACCGTGCCTTCATCGCGATGGATGCGGCCCACCGTCAGGGCGGCATCGCGGGCAAACTGAACGGCTGGATCGCCGGGGCGAAAGCCGCGCTGACCTTCGCCAGCCTCTACACGATCCCGGCCAAACACCACGCCCTGCCTGCCTCGGTGCGGCTGGAGCCGTCGTATTGACCGGCAGACCCCATACCGCTGTTCCGGCAGCGGGTTGGTGTGCGGGATGGGCGCGTCCCAAACACCCGTGCGGCACCCCTGTCCAGGGGTGCCGCACATCGTCTCGTCATGGTGGCGGCACCCCTGTCCAGGGGTGCCGCACATCGTCTCGTCATGGTGGTGGCACCCCTGTCCAGGGGTGCCGCACATCTTCCACTTGTCATGGCAACGCCTGCGGGTGCCGCACATGACCAATCCGTGGATCGCCTCGCTCATCGCGATGTTCATCTGGTGGTTTTCCACCGGGGCGATCCTGTGGCGCGTCAAGCGGGCCGATCAGGGCGGGCCAACCGCCCATCTCTGGTCGGTGGTCCTTGGCCTGCCGCTTCTGGTGCTTGGCGTCTGGGGCGTCGCCGCCACGCTTGACGACCATTCCGTTACCGGGACCTACATGGCCTTCCTCGCCGCCCTCGCGATCTGGGGCTGGATCGAGCTTGCCTTCCTCTCCGGCATCATCACCGGCCCCAACACCGCCCCATGCCCGCCCTACGCCACCGAATGGTCCCGCTTCTGGCGCGCCACCGGCACCATCGCCTGGCACGAGGTGCTGCTGATCGCCAGCCTCATCCTCATCGCCAACGCCTCGCAGGGGGCTGACAACACCACCGCGCTCTGGACCTTCGCGATCCTGTTTTTCGCGCGCCTTTCGGCCAAGCTGAACCTCTTCTTCGGCGTCCCGCGGATCCACACCGAATTCTTGCCGACCCCGCTTTCGCACCTCGCCAGCCACTTCCGCTTCGCCCGGATGAACTGGGTGTTCCCGCTGTCGGTGACGGCCCTCACCTTCGCCGCCGCCTGCTGGATGGAACGCGCCTACAGCGCCACCAGTGACGCCCACCTGATCGGGCATGTCCTGCTGGCCGCCCTCACCCTTCTGGCCCTCCTTGAACACTGGTTCATGGTGCTGCCGCTTCCCGACGAAAAGCTCTGGCGCTGGATGCTGCCTGCCGCACCTGCGCCAACCGACACCACACTGTTGCCAAGAAAGTGATCCCGATGGATTTCGACAGCCACTTCAAAAGCCAACTCGATGCCCTCAAGGCCGAAGGCAACTACCGCGTCTTTGCCGATCTCGAACGCAAGCGCGGCGCCTTCCCGCAGGCCGCCCGCCACAAGGATGGCCGCGTCGAAGAGGTCACCGTCTGGTGCTCGAACGATTACCTGACGATGGGGCATCACCCCGATGTCGTGCAGGCGATGGTCGATACCGTGCAGGCCTGCGGCACCGGCGCGGGCGGCACCCGCAACATCGGCGGCAACTCGGTGCACCACCTTGAACTTGAACGCGAACTTGCCGACCTGCACGGCAAGGAACGCGCGCTTCTGTTCACCTCGGGCTACATCTCGAACTGGGCCGCGCTTTCCACCCTCGGCGCGCGCATCCCGAACGCGGTGATCCTGTCGGACGAAGGCAACCACGCCTCGATGATCGAGGGCATCCGCCATTCGCGTGCCGACAAGGCGCTGTGGCGCCACAACGACTGGCGCGACCTTGACCGCAAGCTGAAGGCCGTCGGCGACCGGCCCAAGATCGTGGCGTTCGAGTCCGTCTACTCGATGGACGGCGACGTGGCCCCGATCCGCGAGATCGTCGAGGTCTGCGAAGCCCACGGTGCCTTGTCCTACATCGACGAGGTTCACGCCGTCGGCATGTATGGCCCGCGCGGCGGCGGCGTCACCGAAGAACGCGGCCTTGCCCACCGCATCGACCTGATCGAAGGCACCCTTGGCAAGGCGTTCGGGGTGGTCGGCGGTTACATCACCGGCTCCAACAACCTGTGCGACTACATCCGCAGCTTTTCCTCCGGCTTCATCTTCACCACCGCGCTGCCCCCGGCCATCGCCGCCGCAGCCACCGCCTCGATCCGCCACCTCAAGGGCTCCAGCGTCGAACGCGCCGCGCAAAAGGCCAATGTCGCCAAGGTCCGCAGACTGCTGGACCGCGCCGGCATCCCGCACATGGCCAACGACAGCCACATCATCCCGGTGATGATCGGCGATCCGGTGAAGTGCCGGATGATCTCGGACATCCTGATGGCCGACTGGGGCATCTACGTCCAGCCGATCAACTATCCGACCGTGCCGAAGGGAACCGAACGGCTGCGCATCACCCCCGGCCCGAACCATTCGGACGCCGACATCGACAAGCTGGTCACCGCGCTCACCGCTTTGTGGACCCGCTGCGCGATTTCCCACGCAGTCGCGTAAAATTGCGCGCTATCACCCTTGCCAAACGGCTTGTGGGCAACAGTATACAGCCGTAATAAACCCCCGGGAGGATCCCCCATGAGACTGACCCTGACCGCCCTCGCTGGCCTTACCTTCGCTGGCCTCGCCGCGCCCGCATTTGCCCAAGACATCGAAGCGGGGGCAAAGACCTTCAACCAGTGCCAGACCTGCCACGTCGTGCAGAACGAAGCCGGCGAAACCCTCGCCGGCAAGAACGCCAAGACCGGCCCGAACCTCTATGGCGTGGTCGGTCGTGTCGCAGGCTCGCTCGAAGGCTTCAAATATGGCGCCGGGATCGAAGAGCTGAAGGCCACCGGCTACGTCTGGACCGAGGCTGATCTTGCCGTCTACGTGCAGGATCCGACCAAGTTCCTGGTCGAAAAGACCGGCGACAAGAAGGCCAAGTCGAAGATGATGTTCAAGCTGAAGAAGGAAGAAGACGCCAAGAACGTGGTCGCCTTCCTCGCCTCGCTTGCCCCCGCCGCCGATGCCGCAGCGACCGACGCTGCCGCCCCGGCCGAAGGCGCCGTCACCGAATAGGCCACCACTTCTCCGCCCGCACGGACGGACACCACCCTCCCCCCCGCGTGGGGGAGGGATGGGGTGGGGGGGGGCGCGACGATGGCCCCGACGCAAGCCGTCAAAGCCTTGCCAAATCCTTAACCCGCACCGCTAACGCCTTGATCCGGCTGGACCGGCGCCCCTGTCCCACCGTGGGACATCAGGTCAGCACCAGCCCGCCCTCGGTTTCCAGAAACCGCACCACCTGATCAATCCCGACGCCCTGCCGCACCCGCGCCATCACATAGGGCCGCTCCCCCCGAGCGCGTTTCGTGTCAGCCTCCAGCATCTCCAGATCGACCCCGACATAGGGCGCAAGATCGGTCTTGTTGACCACCAGCAGATCCGACCGCGTCACCCCCGGCCCCCGCTTTCGCGGAATGTCCTGCCCCGCCGCCGTGTCGATCACATAGATCGACAGGTCCGCCAGTTCCGGACTGAAGGTCGCCGCCAGATTGTCCCCGCCGCTCTCGATCAGGATCAGGTCAAGGTCGGCAAACGCCCGCCGCAACTCCGCCACCGCCGCCAGATTGATGGATGCATCCTCCCGGATCGCGGTGTGCGGGCAGCCCCCTGTCTCCACCCCCCGGATGCGGTCGAGGGGCAGCACCTGCGCCCGCATCAGATACTCCGCATCCTCGCGGGTATAGATATCGTTGGTAATCACCGCCATCGAACAGCGCCCCGCCAGCGCCCGGCACAGCGCTTCGGTCAGACTGGTCTTGCCGGCGCCCACCGGCCCGCCGATCCCCACCTTCAACGGCCCGTTCTTGGATTGGGTGGTCATGTCCGGAATATCCTCACATCCATATCCTCATGCCGCATCGCCGCCAGATCCGCGCCGAACGCCGCCGTCCCGATATCGTCCAGCCCCGCCGCCGCCGCCCACTCCGCAACCTCGCCGATCACCGGATGCACCCCCGCCAGCACGCCCTGCCCCTCGGTCTGGCCCAAGGGCACGAACCGCGTCGCGACCGCCACCAGGTTCCCGGCAAAGCCGTGCAGATAGACCCCGATCACATCCTCCACCGGCATCTCCAACCCCGCCGCCGCCTCGCCCACCGCCACCGGCAGAACCCGTGCCGGCAGGTCGCGCCCGGTCAGCCCCGCCACGGTCCGCGCAAAGGCCGCGCCCTGATCCACCGTCTCCATCAGCCGCTCGCGCGACCCCGCCAACGCCCGGCCAAAGGCATCGAGGCCCGCATGGTCCGCCCCGGGCCGCAGCGCCTCGGCCAGCAGCACCGCATCCGCCTGCCCAGCCCCAAAGCGCAGCACATCGCCGATCCATGCCTGCACGCCGGCGGCAGTCCGCATACCGCCCGCCATCGCCCATTCCATCCCGTGCGAATAGGCAAAGCCGCCGGTCGGAAACGCCGGTGACAGCCATTGCACCAGCGTCAGAAGATCAGTGCGCATGTCCCATCGTGCGCCCCAGTCCGTAGGCGCCCCCCTCCGGCGTGAACGGCGCCTCGGCTGGCGTCACCGTCGCGCCAAGGCCCCGCAGCATGTCGGCCAGCACATGGTCGGCCCGGATCACCAGCCGGTCCGCCTCGACCTGGCAGGACGTGTGGCGATTGCCGATGTGCCAGGCCAGCCGCGTCAGGTCCCCCGTCACCACCAGCACCGCCTCGCTTGCCGCAGCGACCTCGACCAGCCGCCCGTCCGACAGCTCGAACGCATCGCCCGCCAGCACATTCGTCGTCTCGGCCAGATCGACCAGGAACCCCTCGCCCGCCGCCGTGACCAGCCGCTTGCGGCGCAGGAACCGCTCGTCATACCCCAAGATCACCCGCGCCGTCGCCAGCCGAGGCCAGTTGCCCGCGCGGTGAAGTGTCTGTGCCGCCAAACTCATCGACCTGCCTTTGCGAAAAATTCACGAATCGGGGGGATGCTGATCCCAAGGACCAAAGGAGCATCAGACATGACCAGACTTGCCCTCGCCGATGAACTGGCCGAAATCCGGGCCGAAATCGCCCGCCTGCAAAAGCGCGAAGAAACGCTTGCCACGATGGCGAAGAATTTTCCCGTCATTCCGGTGTTCCGCCGTGGCTGGCCGCTGAGCCGTGATCCGCAAAAGGGTGCCGCCCACGTCTGATCCACCCTCAATACAGAAAATACCGCTGCGCCAGCGGCAATTCGCGGGCCGGTTCGCAGGTCAGAAGCACTCCGTCCGCGCGAACCTCATACGTCTCGGGATCGACTTCGATCAAAGGCGTCGCCGCGTTCAGCTTCATGTCGGATTTGCCGATCCCCCGGCACCCTTCCACCGCCACGGTTTCCTTCGCCAACCCGTAGGCGTGGCGGACATCGGCCTCTTGCGCGGCGCCAGACACGAAAACCACCGCGTTGCGCTCCACGCTGCGGCCGTAAGCACCGAACATCGGCCGCGTATGCACCGGCTGCGGCGTCGGGATCGAGGCGTTCGGGTCGCCCATCTGCGCCACCACGATGCAGCCACCCAGCAGCACCATTTCGGGCTTTGCGCCAAAGAACGCCGGCGACCACAGCACAAGGTCGGCCCGCTTGCCCACCTCGACCGACCCGATATGGCGGCTGATCCCGTGCGCAATCGCCGGGTTGATGGTGTATTTCGCGACATAGCGCTTCACGCGCAGATTGTCGTTTTCGCCCGTCTCGCCCTCCAGCCGTCCACGCTGCACCTTCATCTTGTGCGCCGTCTGCCAGGTGCGGGTGATCACCTCGCCCACCCGCCCCATCGCCTGACTGTCCGACGAGATCACCGAAAACGCGCCCAGATCGTGCAGGATATCCTCCGCCGCGATCGTCTCGCGCCGGATGCGGCTTTCGGCAAAGGCCACATCCTCCGGCACCCGGCGGTCAAGGTGGTGGCAGACCATCAGCATATCCAGATGCTCTTCGATGGTGTTGACCGTGTAGGGCATCGTCGGGTTCGTCGACGACGGGATCACGTTCTGCGAACTCACCACCTTGATGATGTCCGGCGCATGGCCGCCGCCCGCACCTTCGGTATGGAAGGCATGGATCGTCCGGCCCCGGATCGCCGCCAGCGTGTTCTCGACAAAGCCACTTTCATTCAGCGTGTCGGTGTGAATCATCACCTGCACATCCATCGCATCCGCCACCGTCAGGCAGCAGTCGATGGCACCGGGCGTGGTGCCCCAATCCTCGTGCAGCTTCAGGCTCGACGCGCCCGCCCGCACCTGTTCCTCCAGCGCAGCAGGCAAGGACGCATTGCCCTTTCCCGCAAACGCAAGGTTCATCGGAAACGCATCCGCCGCCTGCATCATCCGCGCCAGATGCCAGGGCCCCGGCGTGCAGGTGGTGGCCAGCGTGCCATGCGCCGGCCCCGTGCCGCCGCCAAGCATGGTGGTGATCCCCGAATGCAGCGCGTCGTCGATCTGCTGGGGGGCGATGAAGTGGATATGCGCGTCCATCCCCCCGGCGGTCAAGATGCGCCCCTCGCCCGCGATGATTTCCGTCCCCGGCCCGATGATGACATCGACCCCGGCTTGTGTGTCGGGGTTCCCGGCCTTGCCGATCCTGGCGATCCGGCCATCGCGCAGGCCCAGATCCGCCTTCACGATCCCGGTCCAGTCCACGATCAGCGCGTTGGTGATCACGGTGTCCATCGCGCCGTCCGCGCGGGTGATCTGGCTTTGCCCCATCCCGTCGCGGATCACCTTGCCGCCGCCGAACTTCACCTCGTCGCCGTAGCGCAACGCATTGGCCCCCCCCGCGCTGCGCTCGGCAATAAGGTCACGCTCGACCTCGATGATCAGGTCGGTGTCGCCCAGCCGGACCTTGTCGCCCACCGTGGGGCCATACATGTCGGCATAGGTCTTGCGGCTGATCGTGGCGGGCATCTTCGGTCCTTTATGTCAGAAAGCGGTCGTCAACGGGCACCTGCAACGCCGTCGCAAGGGCGTTCGTCTGGGCCGCCATCGCAATCACGGCCGGCATTTCGCCATGTATCGCGTCGGTCATGCCCTTGGCGTGTGCCGCCGCGGTATGGGAATGCACGCAATAGCTGCACCCGTTGACGGTGGACACCGCGCCATAGATCAACGCGTTGACCAACGGGTCAAGCGCGCCCGGTGCCATCACCGCCTGCGCCCGCTCCCACGTTGCACGCAACGCCGCCGGGTCATGCGCCAGTGCGCGCCAGAAGCTGTTCACGTAATCCGTCTGCCGCTTGGCCCGGATATCGTCAAGGACGGCGAGGGCTTCCGCCCCCGCCTCTTCGTCCGACAAAAGCGGGACTGTCGCCATCAGACCAGCGCCATCAGACCAGCGCCAGCACACGCGCGGGGCCACCGGTGCCGCCCGCATGCTTTGGCGCGCCGACCATCACGGTCGCGCCCGATGCCGGCAGCCCCTCAAGGTTCGCGAGGTTTTCAATTCCGTAGCGTCCCCCCGGCAACCAGGAAAAATGCACCACAAAATCCGCCGAATTGCCGGGGTCCAGCGACAGCGTGTCCACCCCGATGCAGGCAACCTCCATCCCCGCCAGCATATCCGTCGCGGCCTTGGAAAAGCCGGGGAAGGCAAACTTGCCGTCGGGCGTGTTGCGATAAAGCGGGTCGCCCACCTTCGCCCCCCAGCCGGAATTCATCGCCACACAGGCCCCCGCCGGAATCTCGCCGTTGGCCGAAACCCAGGCCTCGAGATCGGCCGGTTCGACCATCGCGTTGGCATCCTCGGCCGCCTTCGCCTTGATATCCACGATGCACAGCGGGCAGACGAGGCTTTCGACCGGCAGCTCTGCCACCGAAGCGCCATCCTCGCTGAAATGCAACGGCGCGTCGATGTGCGTGCCGGTGTGTTCAAAGATCGTCAGCTTCCACAACTGGTAGCCCGCGTCGGCAAACTTCACCGCAGGCTCATAGATGATCCCCGGCTTGCCGTCGAAGGTCGGAAATGCCCCGTCATAGGCATGGGTCAGGTCCACCACCTTTGACGCCTGCGCCATCGCCGGGCGCGCGGACATCAACCCCGCCGCCCCCGTCGCCAACCCCAGCGCGGCGGCAGACCGAAACAGCCCCCTGCGGCTCAACAGTCCTTGCTTCACGTTCTCGATCACACAGGCGTGGCACATGGCAGTCTCCTGTTGTTGCGGGGTTTACAGCGGACCCATGATTTTCTGATTGAAACCAAACACCTTGCGATCCCCGGCATAGGGCACCAGCCGCACTTCGCGGCGTTGTCCCGGCTCGAACCGCACCGCAGTGCCTGCCGCTATGTCCAGCCGCTTGCCCCGGGCCGCGGTGCGGTCAAACTCCAACCCGGGGTTGGTTTCGGCAAAGTGGTAATGGCTGCCCACCTGCACCGGGCGGTCGCCGGTGTTGGCGACCATCAGCACCGTCACCTCGGCACCCTCGTTCAGCACCAGGTCGCCGTCGGCGGGAAAGATCTCTCCCGGTATCATTTGCGGCCCCGAAGCCGCGCGATCACCACCCCGCCCAGCACGCCCACCAGAAGGGCCGCGACCCAGGCAAGGTCCACCCCATGCGGGTGGTGGTGCAGGCCGGGGTCTGCCAGCGCGGGCGTGGCAAGGAACACTCCAGGAAACAGCATACGGCTCATGGGTCAGCCCTCTCGGATCGGGTGGTGAACGGTGACGAGTTTGGTGCCATCGGGAAACGTCGCCTCGACCTGCACCGAATGGATCATCTCGGGGATGCCAGCCATGCACTGACCGGCCGTGATGACATGCGCGCCCGCCTCCATCAGGTCGGCGACCGACCGGCCATCGCGCGCGCCTTCCACGACGAAATCGCTGATCAGCGCAATCGCCTCGGGGTGGTTCAGCTTGACCCCCCGCGCCAGCCGCCCGCGCGCAACCATCGCGGCCACGCTGACCAGCAGCTTGTCCTTTTCCCGTGGCGTCAGGTTCATCGTCGCTCCCTCACATCTGCCAGACGCGCGGCAAGGGTCGCCCCGACCGCAGCACCGCAAGCGCCCGCACGATCTGCCGGCGCAGCGGCCAGCCATCCGCCGCCGTCATCCGCACGACCAACTTCCCGTCAAACGCCGACGCGGCGGCAGTAACCCCGTCGTCGTCCAACACGGCGCGCAAGGGGGCCAGCGCATCGCCCAGCCCGGTGCCAAGCCCCGCGCCCACCATCACGATCGTCGCAAACGCGCGCGCACCATCAAGGCCGGCGGCCCCGGCACAAAGTGCCGCATCGCCCAGCCCCAAAGGCTCCACCGACACAGGCTTGCCACCGCGCCAGATTTCACGCCGGTCGCGGAACACCACGCGGCCCACCGTCTCGCCCATCGCGGCACGGCCCAGAACCACCGCCTCCAGCGCAAGGCACCCCGCCCCTTCGCCCAGATCAATCCGCGTTCGCCGCTCCAGCCGCGCGCCATCGAACAGGATCGTCTCCTGCGGCACCCAATCCAGCCAGCCACCAGGCCCGACCGTCAGCGCCACATCCATCCGCGCACTCGCGCCATCGGCCCGATACGCCCGCTCCGCCGTCTGCGTCGTCGCCACCGCAACGCCGCCTTGCAGCGCCAGCGCATAGCGCAGCCGGTCATCCGAGGTCAGCCCGCCCGAGGTGTTCAGAAACACCACCTCCGGCACCGCGCCCACCTGTGGCAGGATCGCCTTGGCCGATCCCGTCTGCCGCAAGTCCTGCAGCCGCACGCGCCCATCCCGACAGGCAAGGCCGACAAACGCCTCGCCCTTGGCGCGCTGCATCACTGGAAAACGGCTGATCGCGGTCATCGGCACTCCTCGCGCCAACTGTCCGGCGGCGAGGTTGCAAGTGGCAACCGGGTGCGCGACCGTCACAAGCGCGGCGCCCCTTTCCCCACCCGGTTCGCCCAACGGTTGGGCAAACCGCCCAATTTCGCAGCGGCGGGTGAACTTACCCCTCGATCAACCGGCGCACCAAGGCGACGCCCGCCTCGACCAGCGCCGCATCGCCCCGGGCCTCGACGTTCAGCCGCAGCAGGGGTTCGGTGTTCGACGACCGCAGGTTCAGCCGCCAATCGCCGAAATCAAGGCTCATTCCGTCGGTATCATCGCGCGCCACGGCCCTGCCCGCCAGCGCCGCCTCAACCCGTGCAACCGCCGCCCGGGCATCGCCCACCCGAAAGTTGATCTCGCCCGAGGACGGAAACGCCGCCCGCATTTCGGCCAGCAGCCCTGCCAAAGGCCGCCCCGTCCGCCCCATCAGCTCCGCCACCAGAAGCCACGGGATCATTCCGCTGTCACAGCACATGAAATCGCGGAAATAATGGTGCGCCGACATCTCGCCGCCATAGACCGCGCCCGTCTCGCGCATCGCGCGCTTCAGGAAGACATGCCCGGTTCGCGCCATCACCGCCCGCCCTCCGGCCCGCGCCACGAGGTCTTGCGTGTTCCAGATCACCCGCGGGTCATGGATCACCGCCGCACCGGGCTCCTTGGCCAAGAACGCCTCGGCCAGCAGACCCACGACATACTCGCCCGGCACGAAGGCACCCGTCGCATCGAACAGGAAACAGCGGTCGAAATCGCCGTCGAACGCCACGCCCATGTCCGCACCCACCGCGCGCACGGCATCGGCCGTCACCGGCTGGTTCGCCTCCAGCAGAGGGTTCGGG
This sequence comes from Paracoccaceae bacterium, assembly GCA_030697175.1. Taxonomy (GTDB): domain Bacteria; phylum Pseudomonadota; class Alphaproteobacteria; order Rhodobacterales; family Rhodobacteraceae; genus JAUYQR01. The sequence goes on from JAUYQR010000004.1 coordinate 83,215, forward strand.
ATGCCGTTCGGAAAGCTGCCGTCCGGATCATGGAACATCCGCTCGAACTGCAGGGGCGCCCCCTTGGCCGCCAACCCTTCGGCCAGCGCATCGAAGGTCGGACCCGCCGCCCCGTTGCCGCAGTTGACCAGGATCTTCAGCGGGCGCAGCGCGCCCACATCGACAAAACCCAGCACGCGGTCCACATAGGCCGACCGCACCGCCGGCACCGCAACCACCCGCCCACCCGGACGCGCCGCCGCAAACCTCTCGCTCTCGGCCAGCGCCTTCACCGCGTCGAACCCGGCCTGAGCCAGCGGAACAGACCCCGCGCCGACCAGCTTCAACCCGTTGTAATCCATCGGATTATGCGACGCGGTGACAGTGATCCCGCCACCCGCCTGCAGATGCGAGGTGGCAAAATACATCTCCTCGGTCCCGGCCAGCCCAAGGTCCAGCACCTCGACCCCGGCGGCAAGCAACCCTTCGACCACTGCCCCCGCCAGCAGCTCCGAGCTTTCCCGGCAGTCGCGCCCCAGCACCACGCGCGTGGTCCCGGTCACCTCGGCAAAGGCGCGCGCGATCCGCCGCACGATATCCTCGTTCAACTCTTCGCCCAGTCGCCCGCGCACATCGTAGGCCTTGAACGCCGTCAAACCCATTCACCGCATCCCGTAATAAAGGCCCACCACATGCTCTGCCTCGGCAAAGAACAACCACCGCGCCGCAAACGCTCCCACCAGATGCAGCGCCACCGCCACGACGATGCCGATATGCACCGGCAGGACCGCCAGCACCATCACCGGCAGAACCGCCGCAAAGATCACCGCAATCTGCCGCAGCCGCCGCGCATGTTTGCGGCCAACCACGTGAATCATCTCGCGCAGCAGGTAATTGCCGCCGGTGTGTGGCAATTCAAAGACCTCGGGCGCTCCGATCCGGTCCAGCCCGGTTGCCGTGCCAAGCGTCGCGCCACGCGCCGCGAACTGCCGGTCGCCCAGCCGGAACGCCAGCACCAGAACCAGCGCCAGCACCACCGCCAGACCCGCCGCAATCCGCACCTGCCCCGCCAAAAGCGCGCCGCCGGTCAACGAAAACGCCCCAAACAGCGCCGGTGTGACCCAGTGGTTCCAGCGCGGCACCGCCTTGATCTGCGCATAGATCATCGAGGTGGCGATCACCGAAACCACGCACATCACCGCCGCCACCCAGCCCATCGCGCGCGGCAGCCCAAGCCCCAGCCAATCCGACAGCGCCATCGGTGCCAGCAGCATCAGCGTGATGACCGATGTCCACGCCTCGCGGCTCAGCCAGCTTGTGCGCCACTGGCTGAACGCCAGAAGCGCGCGCTGCGGGTTGCCAAGGTGGAAGGTCGAGGCCGCAAGCCCCCCCACCGCCAAGCCGTAGCCAAGCCCCCAGACCACAACGGCCGGCCAGCCGGAAACCGGCAGCGCACCGGCCGCGACAAAGGCCAGAAAGCCAAAGCCAAGGCCCGACAGAACCGTGAAGATGATGACGGAAGGTGCCGGATGCATTCAGATCTTTCCCAAGACCTTGTCCAGCCAGCCGGCAAATCCGGTGGCCTTGATGTCCAGCAGCGGCGCCAGCAGGCTCGCCTGATCGGGGCGGTCCTTCTTCCTTGGCGGCAGATACTTGTTGGTGGGTTTGGTCCCCATCTCCGGCATCAGGTCATAACCGCTGCGCTCGGCCACCAGCTTCGATACCGCCGACAACGGGTCGCCCAGGTCGCCGAAATGCCGCGCCCCGGTCGGGCAGGTGCGCACGCAGGCAGGCTCGCGGTCCGCCTCGGGCAGGTTGTCGTTGTAGATGCGGTCGACGCACAGCGTGCATTTCTTCATCACACCCGCATCCGCATCCATCTCGCGCGCACCGTAAGGGCAGGCCCAGGCGCACAGACCGCAGCCGATGCAGGCATCCTCGTTGACCAGAACGATGCCGTCCTCGGCCCGTTTGTAGCTGGCCCCGGTCGGGCAGACCGTAACGCACGGCGCGTCTTCACAGTGCAGGCAGGACCGCGGAAAGTTGATGATTTGTGGTGCGCCGTCAGCGGGTTGCACCTGATAGCTGTGAACCCGGTTGAGGAAGGTTCCCGACGGGTTCGCCCCATAGGGGTCTTGATCCGACAAGGGCGCGCCATAGCCCTGATCGTTCCACCCCTTGCAGGCCGTGACGCAGGCATGGCACCCGACGCAGGTATCAAGGTCGATCAACAGACCCAGTTTCTTTTCCGTAGCCGCAGGCAACATCGTCATCGGCTCGTCCCTTCCGGCACCACACGCGGGATCGGCGCAAAGGCCGGCTCCGCATGCTCTTTCGGCCCCACCCGCTCGATCCGCACCTTCAGATCGAACCACGCCGCCTGGCCCGTCACCGGATCGGAGTTGGAATAGCGCAGGCCATCCCCCTTTGCCGGCAGCAGTTCCGAGATCAGATGGTTCAACAAGAACCCCTCCACCGCCTCCGGCGCATCGTCGGCCAGCGCCCAGGCCCCCTTGCGCTTGCCGATCGCGTTCCATGTCCAGACGGTGTTTTCATTCAGCGCCGCCATATGCGCGACCGGCACCGTGATCCCGCCATTCGGCGAATAGACCCGCGCGTAATCGCCCGCCTGAAAGCCGTGCTCCTCCCAGATCTTGGTCGGCAGATAAAGGAAGTTCTTGCCCCGGATCTGGCGCAGCCAGGCGTTCTGCGACCCCCAGGAATGGTACATGTCCATCGGCCGCTGGGTCAGCGCATGGATCGGATAACCCCAGCCCGCGGACTCCGCCTCGCCGAACGGCGGATACCAGATCGGCAAGGGGTGCATCGCCTGCTTCAGCCGCTCGCGCAGATGATCCGGCGGCTGGATGGCGCCGTGCCCCTCGGCGGCCAGTTGGAACTTCCGCATCGGTTCGGACCAGATGTTGAACAGATACGGCTGCGGTGCCTCATAAAACGAGGTCGCCACCGCCCAGTCCTGGTACGCCTTGTTCCAAGGCTTGTAGTACAGCGCCCCCTCCGGCACATGCGCCTGAAAGAAGCCGCCATTTTCGATGTAGCGGTCCAGTTGCGCGGGGTTCGGCGCGCCGCGCCCGACATCCTCGCCGTTGCCGCGAAACCCGATCAACGGCCCCACCCCCGGCCGCCGCTGGTGGCTGACGATGTAATCGGCATAATCCCTGAATCTTGCCGTCCCGTCCTCGTTCACCATCCCCGGCAACCCAAGCCTTGCGCCAAGGTCCAGGAGCACCGACTGGAACCCCCGCACATCCCTGTCCGGCTCCACCACCGGCCAGCGGATGCTGTCACCCGCCGCGTCCGGCTCCGAAATCGGGCGGTCCAGCAGGCTGATGCAGTCGTGGCGTTCCAGATAGGTCGTGTCCGGCAGGATCAGGTCGGCATAGGCCACCATTTCCGACGCATAGGCATCCGAATAGATGATCCGCGGGATCACATAGTCATCGCCCTCCTTCGCCGTCAGCATCTCCATCACGGCGGCGGTATTCATCGACGAATTCCACGCCATGTTCGCCATGTACAAAAACAGCGTGTCGATCCGGTAGGGGTCGCCCGCAACGGCATTGGGGATGACCATGTGCATCATGCCATGCGCCGAGAACGGGTTTTCCCACGAAAACGCCTTGTCGATCCGCGCGGGCGAGCCGTCGGGCAGCAGGCACAGGTTCTCCGGCCCCCGGACATAGCCCAGATGCGGGCCGGACAAGGGCTTGCCGGGCGTGGTCACGAAATTCGGCGTCGGATGCGCTTCGACGGGCTTGGGGTATGGCGGCTTGAAGCGGTAGCCCCCCGGCACCTCCACCGTGCCCAGCACGATCTGCAACAGATGCAGCGCCCGCGCGGTCTGAAACCCGTTCGAATGCGCCGAAATCCCCCGCATCGCATGGAAACTGACCGGCCGCCCCGGCATGTTCGGATGTTCGTTGCCGCGAAAATCGGTCCAGGGCTGGTCCAGCACGATCGCCTGATCAAAGGCCACCGACGCCAGTTCCGCCGCCAACTGCCGGATGCGCAAGGCGCTGACGCCACACCGCCCCGCCACCGCCTCAGGCGCATACTCCGGTGCCAGATACGTCTCGGCCATGTGCTGGAACACCGTCCGGTTGCCCTGCCACACAGCACCGAGATCCGGCTCCACGCCCTTGCCGTCCCAGGGCGCCGGGTGCTGCGTGCGCTTGTCGAGCACGAAAGGCTGGCTTTCGGCATTGCGCGCGAACAGCCCCTTTTCCGGCCCTTCCGCCGCGTTCACCAACAGCCCCGCATTGGTGAACTCCGCCAGATAGCGCAGATCGACCTTCCCGGCCTCCAGCAGACAGTGGATCAGGCTCAGGATCAGCAGGCCATCCGTGCCGGGCGTGATCCCGATCCAGTCATCCGCCACCGCCGAATACCCGGTGCGGATCGGGTTGACCGAGATCACCCGCGCGCCGCGTTCCTTCAGCCGCCCAAGCCCGATCTTGATCGGGTTGCTGTCATGATCTTCCGCCACGCCGAACATCACGAACAGCTTGGTATGCTCCCAATCCGGCTGACCGAATTCCCAGAACGCGCCGCCGATGGTATAGATCCCCGCCGCCGCCATGTTCACCGAACAAAACCCGCCATGCGCCGCATAGTTCGGCGTGCCGAACGCTTGCGCCCACCACCCGGTCAGCGATTGCGACTGATCGCGCCCGGTAAAGAACGCCAGCTTCTCCGGCGCGGTTTCGCGCAACGGCTTCATCCATGACACCGCCAGGTTCAAAGCCTCGTCCCAGGAAATCTCCTCGAACGCGCCCGACCCGCGCGGCCCGACCCGCCGCAACGGCGCGCGCAGCCGGGATGGCGCGGTGATCTGCATGATCCCCGACGCGCCCTTGGCGCACAGCACGCCCTTGTTCACCGGATGGTCGCGGTTGCCCTCGATATAGGACACCCGGCCCTCCTTCAGATGCACGTTGATCCCGCAACGGCAGGCGCACATGTAGCAGGTGGTCTTGCGCACTTCATCCGACACCGGCGGCGACAGGTCGATCCGTGGCTGCACCGTCATATCCGCCCCTCCCCCGCCCGCACCACCGACGCCTCCAACGCAATCTGGCGCTCTTCGTCGGCAGGCACTGTCCAGATCGCGACAGTCGATGCCGCCCCTTGCAACACGGCCTCGTTCTTCGCGTTTGCCGCCTCGTCCACGACCGCGCCAAGGTAGGACAGGCCGCGCGCAATCCCAAGCCTTACCGTGGCATCATTCTCTCCGATCCCGCCGGTAAAGACCACCGCATCCAGCCCGCCCATGGCGGCCACCATGCTGCCGGCTTGGCGCACCGCCCAATAGATGAAATGCTCTACCGCAAAGGACTCGGGCGCAAGCAGGCGCATGTCGTTGGTGCCACCCAAGGCCAGCAGCCCGCTTTCCCGGTTCAGGATGCGTGCGGCGCCGTCGATGCCATGCACCTCGGCCAGACGCAGCACCGCGTTGCCGTCGATCGACCCGGCCCGCGTGCCCATCGTCAGCCCGTCCAGCGGCGAATACCCCATCGTGGTCGCTACCGATTGCCCGTCCAGAATGGCGCACAGCGACGCGCCGTTGCCCAGATGACAGGCCAGCAACCGCCTCGGCGCTGCATGACGCCCGCCCAGCACCCGCAGCAACGCCGCATAGCTGATCCCGTGAAAGCCATAGCGCCGGATGCCCCGCTCCCGCTCTGCCAGCGGCAGCGCATAGGTCACGGCGACCTCCGGGTTCGTGGCATGGAACGCCGTGTCGAAACATGCGTATTGCGCCAGGTCCGGCGCAAGCTCGGCAACCGCCCGTATCCCCATCAGATTCGCCGGATTGTGCAGCGGGGCCAGTGGCACGCAGGCCTCGATCCCTGCCACCACATCCTCCGTCACCCGGCAGGCGGCGCGGAACGCCGAACCGCCATGCACCACCCGGTGCGCGGCTGCAAAAAGGTCGCCCACCGCAACCCCTGCCTTGCGCAATCCCACCGTCAGCGCCGCCGCATGACCACCCGGCGCGATGTTTTCAACGCTCGCCCGCGCCACCTCGGCCAGACCCCGGTTGAACACCGCCAACTTCACCGAAGATGAGCCGGAGTTGACGACAAGCCACATTCAGATCACCGCCTTGACCAGCCCAAGCGCGGCCAACCCCGCCAAAAGCAGGATGGCAAAGCGCCGGAACTCCTGCGGATCGGTGGAAAAGAAGTGCCGCCCGCCCAGCCAGTTGCCGAAGAAGGTCAGCGGCAGCGCGATGAGCGCGGCCCAGAGCGTGTCCCACGTCACCAGCCCCGCCCACCAGTAAAGCGGTGCCGAATACAGATCGAGCAGCGGGAAATAGGCGATCAGCGTGGCGCGAAACACGTTGGCCTGCATCGGTTGCGCCGCAAAGAACGCCGCCACCGGCAGCCCGCCCATGCCCGGCGCATTGGCCAGACCCGACACCACGCCCGCCACCGCATTCGGCAGGCCCCGCACCTCCGCCGCCAGTCGCCACCCGACCGACAGGATCACGCACATCAGCAGGACATAGCCGGAAATCACCGCCCGCGCCGTATCCTCGCTGACACCGGTCAGAACCCACAGCCCCAGCGGCAACCCGATCGCCGCCCCCGCCAGCAGCAGCCAGACCCGCCGCCAATCGACATCCGGCCCCGCGCCCTTCGCCGCCTGCAACGACATCGCCGTTTCCAGAATGACTACAACCGCGACGAAATTCAGCGGATTGGTGACAATGCTGGAGGCAGCGATGACCATCGCCGAATACCCGAACCCCGAATACCCCCGGACAAAGGCGGCAACGAGGATCGCCACCGCCATCCACAGCAGCGCCATTGGCCCAAGGTCAAACGGCATCAGACGCTCTGCCGCCGCATGTCGGCCCTGGAAATCCCGGCGACTTCGACCGGCTTCTTCATCGCATCGCGCCGGAACGGCTCGCCCAGCTCCTGGTTGATCAGCGCCTCGATCAGCGTGGTCCTGCCGTGGGTCATCTGGTCGTCGATGGCCTTGGCCAGCGCGTCACGCAGCTCCTCCATCGTCCGCGCCTGCACGCCCTGCAACCCGCACGCCTTTGCGATGCCTGCATAACTAACCTGCGTGTCCAGTTCGGTGCCGACAAAGTTGTCGTCATACCACAGCGTCGAGTTGCGCTTTTCCGCGCCCCACTGATAGTTGCGGAACACCACCATGGTGATCGCCGGCCACTCCGGCCGCCCGATCGCGGTCAGTTCCGTCACCGCAATCCCGAACGCCCCGTCCCCGGCAAAGCCCACCACCGGCGTATCCGGACACCCGATCTTCGCCCCCACGATCGACGGCAACCCATAGCCACAGGGCCCGAACAACCCCGGCGCCAGATACTTCCGCCCCGCCTCGAACGTCGGATAGGCATTGCCGATGGCGCAGTTGTTGCCGATATCGCTGGAAATGATCGCCTCGCGCGGCAGCGCCGACTGGATCGCCCGCCACGCCATCCGCGGGCTCATCCAATCCGGCTTGTCCACCCTGGCACGGCTGTTCCACGTCGTGCCCGGATCATCGTCCTCATGATCCATCGACGACAGCGCCTGCGCCCATGCCGATTTGGTCTGCGCGATCTTTGCCTTGCGTTCGGTTCGCGCATGGTCACCTGCGGTAGAGGCCAATCGCGCCAAAACCGCTTCGGCGACCTTTGCAGCGTCGCCGACAATACCGACAGTGACCTTCTTCGTCAGCCCGATCCGATCCGGGTTGATGTCGACTTGGATGATCTTGGCCTCACGCGGCCAGTAGTCCAGCGCGTATCCCGGAAGCGTTGAAAACGGGTTCAGCCGGGTACCCAGACAGAATACCACATCTGCCTGCGAAATCAACTCCATCGCGGCCTTCGACCCATTGTAGCCCAAAGGCCCCGCAAACAGCGGATGGCTGCCCGGAAACGCGTCATTGTGCTGGTAGCCGACACAAACCGGCGCATCCAGACGCTCGGCCAGCCGCATCGAGGCGGGAATCGCCCCGCCGATCACCACGCCCGCCCCGTTCAGGATCACCGGGAACTTCGCCGTAGACAGCAGGTCCGCCGCCGCCTGGATCGCCGCCTCCCCGCCCGAAGGCCGCTCGAACTCAACGATCGCGGGCAACTCGATGTCGATCACCTGCGTCCAGTAGTCGCGCGGCATGTTGATCTGCACCGGCGCGCTCATCCGCCTGGCGTTCAGGATGCAGCGGTTCAGCACCTCGGCCACGCGGGACGGGTCGCGCACCTCCTCCTGATAGGCGACCATGTCCTGAAAGAGCGCCATCTGCTCGACTTCCTGAAACCCGCCCATGCCGATGGTCTTGTTCGCCGCCTGCGGTGTCACCAGCAGAAGCGGCGTGTGGTTCCAGTAGGCTGTCTTGACCGCCGTGACGAAGTTGGTGATCCCCGGCCCGTTCTGCGCGATCATCATGCTCATCCGACCGCTGGCCCGGGTGAACCCGTCCGCCATCATCCCTCCCGAGCCCTCATGCGCGCAGTCCCAGAAGGTGATCCCGGCCTTCGGGAACAGGTCGCTGATCGGCATGAACGCCGACCCGATGATGCCGAAAGCATGGTCGATGCCGTGCCGCTGCAGCACCTTCACAAAGGCTTCTTCGGTGGTCATCTTCATGGCAAAACTCCCCTTGCGTTGCGAGTGTTTCTACAGCCGGGCGAACTGCTGCCTTAGGGCCAGCGTGACGAGCCTTGTATATCCAGCGAAACCGGCAAATCTTCTGTTTGCAAATATCCTCGGGGGGCTCCGGGGGGCGAAGCGCCCCCGGACGGCTACCGCAGCGCGCGCGCGATCCTTGCAATCCCTTCCGGTATCTTCTGCGGCGCGATCGACGAATAGGCCAGCCGGTAGAAATTCCGCGCTCCCTCGCCGGCAAAGAACGCCCGCCCCGGCTCGATCAGCACGCCGTCCGCCCGCAACCGCAGCGCCAGTTCCTCGGTGTCCACGCCGCCGGGCGCCCGCATCCAGAACGACGATCCACCGAACCCGCCCTGTCCCGCAACCTCCAGCGCTTCCGCCGCGATCGCTTCGCCCATCACCTGCCGCCGCCGCCGGAACGCCCCCTTCATCCGGTTTACCAAGGCATCGTAATGCCCCTGCGCCAGAAAATACGCGACCGCGCGCTGGATATGCCCCGGTGGGTGGCGCAGCATCGTCGCCCGCAAACCCCGCGCTTCCGCGATGAAACTGGCCGGGCCTACCAGATACCCCAGCCGCAACCCCGGAAACATCGACTTCGAGAACGAACCGGCATGGATCACCCGCCCGTCCTCATCGAGCGATTTCAGCGCGGGTGCGACCGGCTTCAGAAAGCTCATCTCGAACTCGTAATCATCCTCGACGATGACGAACCCGTCACGCCTGGCCGCCGCCAGCAGCGCCACCCGCCGCTCCATCGGCATCGTCGCATTGGTCGGGCACTGGTGCGAGGGCGTGGTAAAGACCACGTCCGCGCCCGGCAGCCCCTCCGGCGGCAGGCCCGCCTCGTCCACGTCCACCGGCACCACCTCGGCGCCGGTGGCGGCAAGGATGCCGCGCCAGCCGGGATAACCGGGGTTTTCCACCACCGCCCGTCGACCGGGGCCCAGCAGGATCGTCGCCGCAATCCACAACGCGTTCTGCGCGCCAAGGGTCAACAAGACCTCATCCTCCCGCGCCGCGATGCCGCGCCGGGGCAGGATGGTGCGCACCAGTTCGGCCACCAGCAACGGATCGTCGCGCTCATAGTAGTCCGAGGTCAGCGCCGCGAAATCGCGCTTGCCCAAGGCACGCAGCGCACACTGCCGCCAGTTCTGGTGGTCGAACAGCGTGGGGTCAGCCTGCCCGTAGATGAAGGGATAGGGAAAGCTGTCCCAGTCCTGCGGCCGCGCCACCCGTGCCAGGGTCGAGAACCGCCGCCCGGTCAGCGCACCGAAATCCACCGCATCGGCCCGCCGCCCCGCATCGGGAAACTCCGCCGCCTTCGGTGCGTTCTCCGATACGAAATACCCAGACCGCCCCCGTGCCGTCAGGTAGTCCGACGCGACCAGATCGGCATAGGCCAGCGACACCGTGATCCGGCTGATGCCCAGATGCCCGGCCAGCCCGCGTGACGACGGCAACCGCTGCCCGGCCCTGAACCGTCCCGCAAGGATCCCTTGCGTGACCATGCCGCGGATGCGCTGCTGCAAGGTGCCAGAGCCCTGCGGCCCCAGAACAAACGCTTCCGGCGGTATCTGCATAGCGTCCCCCGCGGCACGGCCCTGCTGGCCTTAGAACCGGCCTCCATCTGGACAGACACGGGCCGCATGGTCAAGGGCGGCGGTCTGGCCACCCGTCACCATTTGCGCGCCTTGGCAGGCGCATTCCTGTCGCCTCGCCTCTGCGCGCCCACGGGCGCGCAACCGGCTCAGGCATGCTCCGCAGGGAGTATTTTTCAAAAAGCGCAAATCCGCATGATTTGCCTTTTTCTACAAATACTCAATCTTCGTCCGAGGAGAAGCGCGCAAGCGCGACGACGAGACAAGGCGTTGCGCCCGGCAGGGCGCTCCGCAAGCCGACGGGCAGTCCGAAAGCCTTAAGCAGACCTTAACATACCAATCAACTCTTTGAATTCATTGACTCCATGGGGGTGTCCCACGGTGGGACAGCCGCACGTTTCAGCCAAAAACCCGGCCCAATGCCCCGTCGATGGCCCCGGTGATCTCGTCGATATCATCGGCCGTCGCGATCAAGGCCGGGCTCAGGCAAAGGGTATTGTTGAACCCCGGCACCGACCGGTTGGTCATGCCGATGATGACCCCCTGCGCCATGCAATCGGCCACCACCGCCGCGACCTTCCTTTCATCCGCCGCCTCCCGAGTGCCCCGGTCCGCCACCAGCTCAGCCCCGCAGAACAGCCCCTTGCCACGGACCTCGCCGATCACCCGATGCCTGTCCATCAATGCCGAAAGATTGTGCATCAGCCGGTCGCCCATCGCGAGCGTATTGGCCAGAAGCCCCTCGTCCTCGATGATCCGCATGTTCTCCAGCGCCGCCGCCGGCCCTGCCGTGCAGCCGCCGAAGGTGGAAATGTCCCGGAAGTAGCTCATCGGATCAGAGGCATCGTCCTTGAACATTTCAAAGACCTTCTCGGTCGTCACGGTGCAGCTGATCGCCGCATAGCCCGACGCCACGCCCTTCGCCATCGTCACGAAATCAGGCTGCACCCCGTAATGCTGGTAGCCGAACCAGACGCCGGTGCGCCCCACCCCGCAGACCACCTCGTCGATGTGCAGCAGGATGTCGTATTTGCGGCAGATCTCCTGCACCCGTTCCCAATACCCGGTAGGCGGTACGATCACGCCGCCACCGGCCGTCACCGGCTCCAGCACCAGACAGCCGATGGTGTCGGGCCCTTCGCGCAGGATGACCTCTTCGATCGCATCCGCCGCGCGCTCGCCGTAGTTCTCGACGTCCCACTGCTTGCGGTATTCAAGGCAATGCGGAACCTGAACGAACCCGTCCGGGAACGGCCCATACTGTGCATTCCGCTGCGCCTGCCCGCCCGAGGCAAGCGCGGCGATGGTGGTGCCGTGATAGTCCCGCTCGCGGAACAGGATCTTCCACTTCTTGCCGCCGTGGTGCCGGTGCGAGATCTGGCGCACCATCTTGTAGACCTTCTCGTTCGCCTCGGACCCCGAATTCGAATAGTAGACGCGGGCGAGACCCGGCATCTTTTCGATCAGCCGCTGGGCGAACAGTGCGCCGGGGATCGACCCTGCGGCACCGGCGAAATAGTTCATCTTGATCAACTGGTCGCGCACCGCGTTGGCGATGCTTTCGCGGCCGTAGCCTACGTTGACCGTCCAGACCCCACCCGACACGGCATCAAGATGCTCCTTGCCCATGGCATCCCAGACCCGCATCCCCTTGCCTTCGACGATGACGCGCGGATCGACGGTCTCATACTGCTTGTGCTGGCTCAGGTGGTGCCAGACATGGACCCGGTCCGCCTCGACGACGGCGCCGATGTCGTTCACTCCGCTGAAGCCTTCCATGGCAGTCCCTTTCATTGCTGGTCTTGGTCCGCATCATCGGGCATGGCGAAGCCTGCACTTAGGTCCACTATGCGGCACTTCATAGCGCCAGATCAGATGCTGTATTCGGCGCGATACCAGGCCACGAACTCGGCCATCCCGTCTGACAGCGAAATCTTCGGGCTGAAGCCGGTCAAGCGGCGCAAGAGGCCGGTATCTGCCCAGGTTGCAGGCGCATCGCCTTTCTGCATCGCCAGAAATCGGCAATCCGCCTTGCGACCCACCGCCGCTTCGATAGCGGCGATGACATCCATCAGATACAGCTTTTCCGAAGCGCCGATGTTCACCACGCGAAACGGCGCGACGGGGCTGAGGCTGTCACCCGGTTCGACGTCGCTGTCGGGCAGCGGGCGCACAGGTGGCACGTCGACCAGCAGCCGAACTGCCTCGACAAGGTCAGCCACCGCCGTGAAATCGCGCCACATGTCGCCGTTGTTGTAAACGTCGATCGGCTCACCCTGCAGGATCGCCTTGACGAATTTGAAATAGGCAAGATCGGGCCTTCCCCAGGTGCCATAGACGGTAAAGAACCGGAACATCGTCGTGGGGATGTTCCACAGATGCGCGTAGGAATGGGCCAGTGCCTCGCCCGCCTTCTTGGTTGCGGCATAGGTGGTCAGCGGATGATCCGCCTTGTCGGTTTCGCGAAACGGCAAGGACGGGTTGGCGCCGTAAACCGATGATGTCGAGGCGATCATCAGATGCGCGGGGGCGAGCCTGCGGGCCGCTTCCAGCACGTTGAAGGTGCCGACGATGTTTGAATCGACGTAGGACCGAGGATCTTCCAGGCTGTAGCGGACCCCAGCCTGTGCCGCGAGGTGGATGATGATGTCAGGTGCGAACCCGTCAATCTGCCGGTCCAGCGTCGCGACATCCTGAAGCATCGCTTCGGTTGCAGCGAAATTGGGGTTCTGCAGCAGCATGGCATGGCGCTTCCGCTTCAGCTCCACGTCATAGTAGCTGGTCATCCCGTCATAGCCGCGCACCACAAAGCCGTGCTGCAGCAGATGCTTCGCCAGATGGTAGCCGATGAAACCCGCCGTGCCGGTGATGAAAACCTTGCGCATGCACATACCTTCACTGCGAACCCCGGGGCTGACCATCGAATGCGGCTCGAACGGTGTCAAGCGAAGGCTCGGCGCGCTAAAGGCTTGCCAAACCGTGGGAAAGCTCCACCTTTCGGTGATGCTCCTGTCCCTGACCAATGTCAAAAAGACCTATGCAACCTCTGAAGGCCCGCTTGTCGTCCTGGACGGCGTGACCCTTGATCTTGGTTCCGGGCAAAGCATGGCGCTGACGGGCGAATCCGGCAGCGGGAAAAGCACGCTTCTGCACCTCGTGGCCGGGCTGGACCGCCCCGATGCGGGCGAGATCGTGCTGGCCGGCAAGTCGCTGGCGACCCTGCCCGACCGAGAGCTTGCCGCCTTGCGGCGCGGCACTGTGGGGCTGGTGTTCCAGCAGTTCAACCTGATCCCCTCGCTTGATGTGCGGGCGAACCTGTCGTTTCAGGCGCGGCTGGCAGCCCGGCATGACCCCGATTGGTGCGCACATCTGGCAGATGCCCTAGGCCTGACGGCGCTGCTTGACCGCTATCCGGAACAGGTGTCGGGCGGCCAGCAGCAGCGCGTCGCCATCGGGCGCACCCTCGCCGCGCGCCCGCGTCTGGTTCTGGCGGACGAGCCGACCGGAAACCTTGACGAGGCGACTGCCGATTCTGTGCTGGGCCTGATGCTGCAACTGGTCAGCGCATCGGGCGCCGCGCTGATGATGGTCACACATTCGCCGCGTCTGGCGGGCAGGCTTGACCGGCGCCTGCATCTGACCGGCGGAAAGGTCGCCCCGTGAACCGGGCCGTGATCCGCTCCGGGATGGGGGCGCTCTTGTCGCACTGGGTCCGCCACCCGATGCAGCTTTTGACCCTGCTAGTCGGGCTGGCGCTGGCGACGGCGCTGTGGTCGGGTGTGCAGGCGATCAACGCCGAGGCGCGGGCTGCCTATGCGCGGGCGGCGGCGGCGGTAGGCGAGGACACGCTGGCGCGGATCGTTGCGGTGGCTGGGGGCCCCATTGGCGACAGCGACTATGTGGCATTGCGGCGCGCGGGATGGCTGGTCTCGCCTTTGGTCGAGGGGCGGCATCGCGCGTCGGGTTTGCGGGTCATCGGGATCGACCCCTTGACGCTTCCGCCGCAAGCTGCGGTGTCCGGTGCTGTTCCTGTTGTCGGGGGTGACATTGCCGGGTTCCTTGGCGGAACCAGGGGGCTCGCCGACGCCGAAACCATCGCAGCGCTCGGCGGCGACGGGTTGCCCGGCGTTCGGCTGGCCCCCGCCGATGGCCTGCCGCCGATGACCGTCATTCTGGATGTCGGCGCGGCACAGCGGTTGCTGGCGGCGCCAGGCCAGCTTGACGCGCTGATCCTTGCACCCGGCCCGCACCCGAACGCCTTGCCGCAGCACCTCGCCTTGCGCGCAGCGGCGCGGGACGGCAGCCTTGCCCGCCTGACCGAGAGTTTCCATCTGAACCTGACGGCTTTCGGCTTTCTGGCCTTTGCCGTCGGGCTGTTCATCGTCCATTCTGCCATCGGGCTGGCCTTTGAACAGCGCCGTCCGGTGTTTCGCACGTTGCGCGCGCTTGGCCTCAGCGCAGGCACGCTGACCGGGCTGCTGGTCGCGGAACTGCTGGTCCTTGCGATCATCGCGGGGCTTCTTGGTGTGGCGCTGGGGTATCTGGTCGCGGCGGCGCTGCTGCCCGATGTCGGCGCAACACTGAGCGGGCTGTACGGCGCCACGGTTCCCGGAACGCTTTCGATCCGGGCCGAATGGTGGGCCACGGGGCTGGTCATTGCGGTTTTGGGCACGCTGGCGGCAGCCGGGCAAAGCCTGTGGCGGCTGTGGCACCTGCCGGTGCTTGCGCCAGCGCAGGCGCGCGCCTGGGCGCTGGCATCGACCAGAACGCGACGACTGCAGTTCGGGGCGGCGGTGGCGCTGCTTGCGGCTTCGGCGGGGTTGGTGGCGTTCGGGCACGGCCTCTGGGCAGCCTTCGGTGGCCTTGGCGCGTTGCTGCTGGGGGCCGCACTGGCGTTGCCGTCGATCATGGATGCGGTGGTCAGGGTGGCGCAGCGCGCGCGGTCCGGCGTGTTGTGGGAGTGGTTTTGGGCCGACACCCGCCAGCAGTTGCCGGGTCTGTCGCTTGCGCTGATGGCGCTGCTTCTGGCGATGGCTGCGAACATCGGTGTGGGCACAATGGTCACCAGTTTTCGCACCACCTTTGTCGGCTGGCTTGACCAGCGCCTTGCGTCGGAACTGTATCTCACTGCGGCGTCGGCGGACGAGGCCGCGCGGCTGACCTTGTGGTTGCGCCCGCGCACCGATGCCATCCTGCCGATCGTGTCGGCCGAGGCTGATCTGATCGGGCAGCCGGGCAGCATCTACGGCGTCGCCGACCATGCCACCTACCGCGACCACTGGCCGTTGTTGCAGTCGGTTGACGGGGTCTGGGACCGCGTGGCCGACGGAACGGGCGTGCTGGTCAACGAACAGATGGCGCGCCGCGGCGGGCTTGGCCTTGGGGTCGAAGTGGCACTGCCGCACGGCGCGCTGCCGATCGTGGGGGTCTACTCCGATTACGGCAACCCCTCGCCGCAGGCACTGATCGGCCTTGTCGCCTTCCAGCGCCGCTTCCCCGACACCGAGGTGTTGCGCTTTGGCCTGCGCATCGCCCCCGACCGCGCCGCCGGCCTTGCCGCCGACCTGCGCCAGACCTTCGATCTGCCGGAAACGGCGCTTGTCGATCAGGCCGGGATCAAGGCCTTTTCGCTTCGGGTGTTTGACCGCACCTTTACGGTGACCGCCGCGCTGAACGTGCTGACGCTTGGCGTCGCCGGACTTGCGATGTTCGCCAGCCTCCTGACGCTAGCGACCTTTCGCCAGCCACAACTGGCGCCGGTCTGGGCGATGGGCCTGACGCTTCGCCACATTGCGCTCCTGGACTTCTGCCGAACGCTTGTGCTTGCCACCGTGGCCTGCCTTGCCGCGCTGCCCTTGGGGCTTGCGCTGGCCTGGGTGCTGCTGGCGGTCGTCAACGTCGAAGCGTTTGGCTGGCGCCTTCCGATGCAGGTCTTTCCGCTCGACTGGCTTGGGCTCTTCGGGGCTGCGCTGCTGGCGATCGGTCTTGCGGCGCTGATCCCCACGCTCAAACTCGCCCGCCGCGCACCGGTTGATCTTTTGCGGGTGTTTGCACATGAACGCTAAAGCGTTGATCCTGAGCCTTCTTCTTGCATCCCCGGTTGCCGCGCAAGGCTTTGCCGATTTGGGCAGCGCCGCGCCCGGATTTGCCTTGCCCGACCCGGACCGGACGCTCACGTTTCCCGCAGACCACGGCCCGCATTGGGATTTCCGCATCGAATGGTGGTATCTGACGGCAGTTCTTTCCGGGCCTGACGGCACGGATTATGGTGTGCAGTGGACGTTGTTTCGCAGCGCGCTGGCCCCGGTCGAAGGCGAGGGTTGGGCAAGCCCGCAGCTTTGGATGGGCCATGCCGCCGTCACCACGCCCGACCACCATTTCGTCGCCGAACGCCTTGCGCGCGGCGGCATCGGGCAGGCCGGGGTAGCGCCTGGACCGCAACCGGAGCCGTTCACGGCCTGGATCGACGACTGGGCGCTGACAAGCCGCGCCGCACCCGGCACCGATGTGCTTTCGGACTTTTCCCTTACCGCCACCGGCCCGGATTTCGGCTATGCGCTGCAACTGCGCACTGACGCGCCGTTGGTGCTGCAGGGTGACAAGGGCTACTCGGTCAAATCGCAGGCAGGTCAGGCCAGCCACTACTATTCGCAGCCGTTCCTATCCGTCACCGGCAAGCTGCGATTGCCGGAGGGAGAGGTTGCCGTCACCGGGCAAGCCTGGATCGACCGGGAATGGTCGTCGCAACCCTTGGCGGAAAACCAGACCGGGTGGGACTGGTTTTCGCTGATGTTCGATGATGGCACCCGGTTGATGGGCTTTGTGCTGCGCGATGATGCTGCGGGCTTCACCTCTGGCACCTGGATCGCCGCTGACGGCACGCCTGCGCCCCTCGCCCCCGGCGCGCTGACGGCAGAGCCGCTGATGACGGCACGGGTGGCGGGGCGCGAGATCCCGGTTGAATGGCGGTTGACCCTGCCGGACCGTGGCCTCGACGTGACGCTCGCCGCACTGAACCCGCAGGCATGGATGGCAACCTCGGTGCCTTATTGGGAAGGTCCGATCCGGTTCAGCGGCAGCCACAGTGGGCGCGGCTATCTGGAAATGACGGGTTACTGACGCCTAGATGCCCGCGGCCGTCACCTCGACCTCGACCAGAAACTCGGGCCGGGTGAACCCAGACACGATCACCAGCGTCGATGCGGGCAGCTTTGCCAAACCGCCAAGCCAGGCATCACGCGCCGCCATGTAGCCCGCCATATGCTCGCGCCCCGTGACGAAGGCATTGATCCGGATCACGTTGTCCGGCCCCATCCCGGCTTCGGCCAGAATGGCAGCGCAGTTGGCAAAACACAGATGCGCCTGTGCCTCGGCCCCTTGCGGAACCGACCCGTCCGCGCCCAGCGCCAACTGTCCTGAGGTGACCACCAGCCGGTGGCCAGCCGCAACCTCCACGCCATGTGAATAGGCGGCAAAGGGTGGCGCGATGGTTGGTGGGGCAAGCGGTGTCATGGGGTGGGCCTCCGTGTTCCGGCCAGAGTGCCGCGCAATCGGGAGCGGCGGTAGACACTCCTTGCCGAAACCGGATAATTGCGTAAGTTTTGGGCAAAGGCGTGGTGCCGCTGCCCGTTGTTGCAGCCTTTCTGCGGCTTCTGCGCGCCTGCTGTCGCCAAACGGCTCGCTTTGGCCAAGGCGCGCTCTAGGATTTGCCAGGTCAAACACGTCCAACAGGAGGAATCCGAATGTCTCTCAAGGCCCGCGCTGCTTGCGCCACCGCCCTGACCACCATCCTGTGCGCAGCACCCGCATTGGCCGAAAACGTGCCCGTGGTCTTTGGCACCAACTGGCTGGCGCAAGCCGAACATGGCGGGTTCTACCAGTCTGTCGCCGATGGCACCTACGCCGCCTGCGGGCTTGACGTGACGATCCAGCCGGGCGGGCCGCAGGTGAACAACCGCGCGCTGATGATCGCCGGCAAGGTCGACTATCACATGGGCGGCAACCTGCTGGAGGCGTTTTCCGCCGCGCAGGAAGGCATCCCGATCGTCGCCGTGGCCGCTGCCTTCCAGAAGGAGCCGCAGGTCATCATCGCCCATCCCGGCAAGGCCAAGACGTTTGAAGACCTGAAGAACCTCGACAAGATCCTGATCGGTGATCAGGGCTATGCCAGCTTTTACCAATGGATGAAGGCCGCCTACGGCTTTACCGATGAACAGCGCGAGGTCTACACCTTCAACCCCGCCCCGTTCATTGCGAACGAGAACTGGGGGATGCAGGGTTATCTGTCGTCCGAACCCTACATGGTGGCCAAGGAAACCGGCTGGGAACCCGACGTGTTCCTGATCGCGGACGCGGGCTATTCCACCTATTCGACGCTGATCGAGACGATGGCCGACACCGTCGCGTCAAAGCCCGAACAGGTAACCTGCTTTGTCGAAGGGTCGATCAAGGGCTGGTACAACTACCTTTACAACGACAACGCCGCGGCGAACGCGATGATCAAGCAGGACAATCCCGACATCACCGACGAGGCCATCGCCTATGCCATCGACAAGATGAAATCGGCGGGCATCGTTGATTCCGGCGATACCGAAACGCTGGGGATCGGCGCGATGTCGGAAGCGCATGTGAAGGACTTCTTCGACAAGATGGTCACCGCTGGCGTCGTGTCGGGCGACATCGACTGGAAATCGACGATCAACACCTCGTTCGTCAACAAGGGCGTCGGAATGGACCTGAAGCCGAAGATGTAAGACGCCCTTGTCAACGGAGGGCCTGTTGGCCCTCCCACCACCTTCGGACCCTGCATGTCAGACCTGCTTCACCGCCCTACCCTTGCCCTCGGTCAGCGCCCCAAGGTGCTGGAAGTGTCCCGCGTTGCCAAGGTGTTCAACGGCAACGTAACCGCCTTGCGGGACATGTCGCTGACCGTCAACGAAGGCGATTTCATCTCGCTCCTCGGCCCGTCAGGCTGCGGCAAATCCACCGCGCTGCGGTTGATCGCCGGCTTGTCCAACCCGACAACGGGGCGCATCCTGTGGCAAGGCGGGCAAGGCCGGGACGACCTTGGAGTGGTGTTTCAGGAACCCACGCTGATGCCTTGGGCAACCGTGGCCGAAAACGTCTGGCTGCCCTTCCGCCTGCGCGGCAAGACCTATCCGCAGGTGCGCGGCGAGGTGGAAGAGGCGCTGTCTCTGGTCGGCCTTTCGGGTTTCCTGAACGCCTACCCACGCGAACTTTCGGGCGGCATGAAGATGCGGGTCTCCATCGCGCGGGCACTGGTGACGAACCCCCGGCTGATCCTGATGGACGAACCCTTCGCAGCGCTGGACGAAATCACCCGCCACAAGCTGAACACCGACCTTCTGGCCTTGAAGGCCAACATCGGCTGCACGGTGATCTTCGTCACCCATTCCGTCTTTGAATCCGTCTTTCTGTCGGACCGCATCGTCGTGATGGCCGCCCGCCCCGGCCGCGTGATCGAAGAGGTGCAGATCACAGCCCCCTATCCACGCGACGAGGCGTTCCGCACCTCGGCCGATTATGCCGCGCACTGTCAGGTCACGTCGCGCGCGCTGCACGCCGCGATGGGAGAGGCGGCATGACAATGGCCGACACCCCCCTGACCCGCGCCGAGGCAGAAGTTGACGCCGAAGAGGCCCGCCGCGCCCGCGCCGCCCGCACCGAAAGCGTGGCAAAGTGGGTGTTGCCCGCGCTGGTCTTTGTCATCATGGTCGTCCTTTGGGACCGTCTGGTCGTCTGGAACGATATCCCGCACTACATCCTGCCCGGACCCGGTCTGGTGATGCAGACGCTGGTCAAGGACTGGCCGATCCTGTTCGAAGCGCTGCTTGTCACCCTGCAGATCACCCTGATGGCGCTGGCAGTTGCGGTGATCGGCGGTGTCGGACTTGCGATCCTTTTCAACCAGAGCCGCTTTGCCGAAATGTCGTTCTACCCTTACGCGGTGATCCTGCAGGTCACGCCGGTCGTCTCCATCGCGCCCCTGATCTTCATCTATGTCGACAACCGCACTGTCGGCCTTCTGCTCTGCGCCTGGATCGTCGCGTTCTTCCCGATCCTTGCCAACACCACGCTTGGCCTCAATTCCACCGACCACAATCTGCGCGACCTTTTCCGTATCTATGGTGCCACGCGCTGGCAGCGGCTGCGGTTCCTGCAACTGCCCTCGGCCCTGCCCTATTTCCTCGGTGGCCTGCGCATCGCCGGGGGACTGTCCCTGATCGGTGCGATTGTGGCGGAATATGTCGCAGGCACCGGCGGCATCGGGTCGGGCCTTGCCTTCCGCATCCTCGAAGCCGGGTATCGGCTGAACATTCCGCGCATGTTCGCAGCGCTTCTCCTTATCGCGGCGTCGGGAGTTGTGATCTTTGCCGGGCTGTCGTTCCTGTCGCACATGCTGCTGCGCAAGTGGCACGAAAGCGCGATCAAGCGGGAAACCTGATGGATTTCAAAACCCTTCCGCCGGGCCCCTTGCGGCTGGATAATGTCACCGTTCCCGGCTGCCTTATCGGCCAACCCGGCGATCTGGTGCGCACCAGTCTTGGCGAAGGTCAGCCGGTCGACATGGCCGGCGCGATGGTGCTGCCGTGCTTTACCGACATGCACACCCATCTCGACAAGGGTCACATCTGGCCGCGCAGCCCGAACCCCGACGGCACCTTCATGGGCGCGCTGACCACCGTTGGCGCCGACCGCACCGCCCGTTGGGGCGCCGAGGACGTCGCCACCCGGATGGAATTCTCGCTCCGCTCCGCCTACGCCCACGGCACGGTCGCGATCCGCACCCACCTCGACGCCATCGCGCCACAGGACGCGATCAGCTTTCCCGTGTTCGCCACCAAACGCGAGGAATGGGCCGGTCGCATTACCCTGCAAGCCGCCTGCCTGATCGGGGCCGAGGATTTTTCGACCGATGGCACATTCCGCACCACCGCCGACATTGTCGCCGCGCATCAAGGCGTGCTCGGCATGGTCACCTACCCCCTGCCCGACATCGCCCAGCGCATCCGCGACTTCCTCGGCATGGCCGAAGCCCGCAATCTCAGCGCCGATTTCCACGTCGATGAAACGCTCGACCCTGCCTCGAACACGCTGCGCCTGATTGCCGAAGCGGTGCTTGAAACCGGCTTTTCCGCCCCGGTCGTTGTCGGCCATTGCTGCTCGCTTTCCGCGATGCCCGAAGGCGACGCCCTCGCCACACTCGATCTCGTTGCAAGGGCCGGCCTTCACGTCGTCAGCCTGCCAATGTGCAACCTTTACCTGCAAGACCGCCAGCCCCATTGCACCCCCCGGATGCGCGGCATCACCCTGGTGCATGAAATGAAGGCCCGCGGCATCAACGTCAGTTTTTCCTCTGACAACACCCGCGATCCGTTCTACGCCTACGGCGACATGGACATGCTTGAAGTGATGCGTGAAGCAACCCGGATCGGGCATCTGGACCATACCGGCACCGACTGGGTGAAGGCGTTCACCACCAACCCCGCCACCGCAATCGGCACCGCCACCACGCTGGACCCGGCCAACTGCGTGATCTTCCGCGCGCGGACCTGGAACGAGCTTCTCGCCCGCCCGCAGTCGGACCGCATCGTCATCCGCCACGGCCGTCCGATCGACCGCACCCTGCCCGACTACGCCGAGCTTGACCCGCTGATGGAGCGCCCATGACCCTCGCCGCCGCCAAAGCTGCCCTCAGCCATCTGGACATCGACGACAACCCGGTGTCGGTAAAGGCAAAAAGCCGGGATTTCTTCTGGTATTCCCCGGTCCTGAAAGCCCGCCTCGACCATATCAGCGCCGATTTCGTCGTCTCGCCCCGGACCGAGGCGGAGGTGATCGAAGTGCTGAAGGCAGCCTACGCCCACGACATTCCCGTCACCACACGCGGTGCAGGCACCGGCAACTACGGTCAGGCCATGCCGCTGGCGGGTGGCATCATGCTCCACATGCGGCACCTGAACGCGGTCAAGGACATTCATCCCGGCCGCGTCATCGCCGAACCCGGCTGCCTTGTGAGAGACGTCGATGCCGCCACCCGCGCCCATTCCGGGCAGGAACTGCGGATGCACCCCTCGACCTACACCACCGCCACCATCGGTGGCTTCATCGCGGGCGGGTCCGGCGGGGTCGGTTCCTGCACCTGGGGGGCGCTGCGCGACCTTGGCAACATCATCCGCCTGCGCATCGTAACGATGGAGGCCGAACCCCGCGTCCTTGAATTCACCGGCGAGGAGTTGCACCGCGTCAGCCACGCCTACGGCACCAACGGTATCATCACCGAAGTGGAACTGCCCCTCGTCCCGGCCTATGACTGGGTCGATATCTTCGTCACCACCGAAACCTTCCCGGACGCCGCCCGCTTTGCTGCCGATCTTGGCAACGAGGACGGTATCCTGAAAAAGCTGATCACGGTGTTCGAGGCGCCCTTGCCACAGGACTATTTCCAGCGCGTCTCGCCGCACCTGCAACCACGACAGGCGCTTCTGGCGCTGATGATCGCGCCGCACGCGCTGGACGGTTTCATGACCTTTGCCGCCCGGCATCCCGGCGCCCGCGTGATCTACCGCTCCGACGCGCACGATTGGCCGCGCGACCCCGGCCCCGCCTTTGAATACGGCTGGAACCACACCACGCTGCGCGCGCTGAAGGTCGATCCGGCAATCACCTACCTGCAAGTCCGCTATGCCGCCCCTGACCACCTGGACCGGGTCGAGGCTATTCGCGCCGCCTTCCCCGGCGAGGTCATCCAACATCTTGAGGTGATGCAGGAAAACGGCCTCACCATGTTCGCGGGCCTGTCGCTGGTCAAATTCACCACCGAAGCCCGGCTGGACGCAATCATTCGCGCGCACGAAGCCATGGGCTGCATGATCTTCAACCCGCACCGCTACACGCTGGAAGAAGGCGGGCGCCAAACCGTCGACGACCGGCAGCTTGCCTTCAAGCGCGAGGCCGATCCGAAGGGCCTGCTGAACCCCGGCAAGATGATCGCATGGGACGAGCCGGGGTTCGATTACCAGTCCGTCTACGCCTACCGGGGCATGAAGCCCGCATGATCCGCGTGCTGGTCGTCTTTGCCCATCCCTGCGAGGAAAGCCTGTCCACAGCGATCTTGCGCACCGTCACCGAGCGGCTGACCGCGCGCGGCTGGGAGGTCGACCTTTGCGACCTTTACGCCGAAGGATTTGACCCGGTTCTGACCGCCGCCGGAGCTATGACCGAAAGTTGGTGACGGTTTGATCAGGCGGCTTTGAATTCGTGCTTGATGCCGTCGCGGAATTCAACCCCCTGGATGATTTCGGGCAGGCGGTTCTGACCATCGAGTTTGCGCCATTTCTTCCTGGCCGA